>NZ_JAUSUD010000069.1 GCF_030813355.1 Metabacillus malikii | reverse complement strand
TATTTCTTTGTATACTTATTAATTATGGTGATATTGCCAAAAAACAGTACAAATGTAGTGTAAAATATGTTTATATAGTGATTTAATACTAGTGGATTTGTTCTGGAGAGATTAATCTACTGACTAGTGGTAATGTTAATATTTTTTTCTTGCATTTAATGAGGTCATGAGATAATAGCTAAGAAGCTGGTCATGTGTAATGAGGTCTTGCATACCATTTATTACCTCAATATCAGTGCCGACGTAGATGATCAAGTTCAACTAAATCTCTATCATTTGTATAATAAATATCAATATTAATCTTCGTTTTAATTTCTTGTGTCGAATCCAATGATATGCTCCTTTCTATTTTATTATTATTGGATCAGGATCTGAGCGTTCTAACGAGTTATCCTTGATACCAATCGAAGTAACCTTGTCAATTAAATTGTCATTCAATATAACTGAATAACTACCTTTCGGAATACCTTCCATATTTTCAAGACCCTCAACGATTTTATTGAAGATTGCTTTGTCAGGTTTAGAACTTTCTTCTTTCATATACAAATAAATTGTATATGTAATAGCCTCAGTAGGATACTTTAAGTTATTGAATTTATTTTGTAATTCATCTATTTCGACTTTTGGGTTTTGCATGTAAAAAGAGAATAATTCATCAAAAGAGTCTCCATAAGTATGTATATAGTAATAAGGTGTACTATACCCGCTTGCTCTTACCTTTCTAAGGGCCTCTTCAGTTATTCCCACTACCGGATATTCGTTAATTACTTGATTTATATATGCATCTAATGTAGCTATTTCTTGATTATATAGCATCGCAAATACACCTGACTTAATCGCATTCTCAACTTGCCCTTCCTGTGTAAAAACATTATCAAGTTTTACTTCTTTCTTTTGTTCTCAATCGGCACAACTGCGTACGTATAAAAATGCGGTTCCCCCACCGATTCCACAAACACTGTTGCTGCATCCTGCGAGCCTACTACATTATGTACTTTTACTTCTGTTTTATAAGT
>NZ_JAUSUD010000068.1 GCF_030813355.1 Metabacillus malikii | reverse complement strand
TAAATTTTTTGCATATTAGAAGGGGGAGTTTTTTTATGATTATTTCTCATGATTTTGGTATTGGGGTGGTGGAATATGAAGAAAGGGGAAAAAACAATGAATTTCCTTTGTTTGATACTTGCCCAAACTGCAAATGCCCGGCGCATGGCAATCTACATCGTAACGGCTATTACTGGCGTTATGGAATAACTGAAGTGGTAACTCTACGGATCCCAATTTGTCGCCTAAAATGTTTACAATGTGAAGTGAATATCTCTATCCTTCCAGACTTTCTAATCCCTTATTTTCAACATACAATTCATACAGTTATGAAACGGGTAAATCAAATTCTAAAAAAGAAAAAGGCAAAAGGCAGCCGTCAATTATTGAGATTTCATCTAAATCGTTATCTTAAATGTATAAATTGGATTCATAGCTTCTTTATTGGCATAGGGAAAATCTGCGGAATGTCGGGGGATATAAAAAAAGAGGCCACAAAATATATGAAAATGATCCTTGATTTTGGCGAATCACCCTTCTTACGAAGGTCACGGGGTCACTTATCAAAATACTTTATGGCAAATTAATTCTACCATATTTGGGTGATTTTATAAATATTCTTTGTCCCACATACCTTTTTCATAGTCAGAATATATCGAAAAAAGTAGAATAATAATCATGGATGACCGGTCGTCCTTCTATAAAAAAGGAGGAAGATTCCATGAATGAAAAAGAACGTGAACAAGTGGCCTTATTTCGGTATGGCCTAATAGCTCCCCTATTTAATGGCCAAGTTGATCCGAAGGAATATTTAAAAGGGTTGGAAGATAAAGTTCATTCAGTTCCCTATTATGGAGAAAGAAAAATTGCAGAGAAAACAATGAAGGAGTGGCTTCTTAATTATCGAAGGAATGGGTTTGATGCTCTAAAGCCAAAGAAGCGTATGGATAAGGGGAATTCTCGACGGCTATCCCCGGATGATCAAGATCTTGTCCTGGAAATACGAAAAAAATCTCTCCATATGCCAGTTAGTGTTTTCTACGAACAACTAATTGAGCATGGAGAGATACAAAAAAATGAAATATCTTACTCTACTATAAATCGATTATTAAAAAAACACAACCTTGTAGGAAAACAAATTGTGGCAACTCC
>NZ_JAUSUD010000067.1 GCF_030813355.1 Metabacillus malikii | reverse complement strand
CGAGACCACTGAAAAAGTCGGCTTTTTTTTCTCGGATTTTCTGAAACTTTGATTGTTCTATCAATTATTTGAATAAATTGGGAATGTTTTGAGATTGAGGGTCTTTTGTAGGTGTATTTTGATGTTATTAGGGGATTTTTTGAGGATAGTATGTTTGCTATCCTCTTTAGGTTAACTGCTATGGCAGTTAACTTGGCTTGTTTGGACATGCTTAATTGACCGTACCCTCTGGCACGATCTAGCCCGTGAAAATTTTTCATCTCGCCATTTTTCCATTCTTGGCAAGCTCTTTCCTTGTATTTCTCTTTAAAAACTTCGGTTTTTTGTTCTTGGCTGTATTCATAAAATTCCGGAGTATTAATACTAACCACTAACAATTTGCCTACTCGTTTTTCCTTAATACAGCTCTCCCTAAAAGGACAATTTCTACATTGTTCTTTTTCGAAAGAGTATTTATAGTACTCCTTTCCTCGTTTATCTTTGTAGTATCTTTTCTTTTCTGTTTTATTTCCTTGTGCACAAAACCATTCGTCTGAATCTTTGTTGTAGCTAAATCTCTCTTCATCTATTCGATAAGACATTGCACTTACGGGTATATAAGGTTTTGCGCCAAATTGTTTAATTTCATCTAATATTGGTTTTCTAAAATATGCTTTATCACCAAATACTTCCTCAATAGACAATCCACTTTTTTGTGTAAGGTCTAGTAACTCTTGGAACTGAGTTCCATCTACGTAAGCTCCGTTATTTACTCGAACAGCTGTAATAATACGTTCATCTGTAGTCATTATGTATTCTGTCTTATATCCAAAGAAACTTTCTGTTTTGCTTTTATGTCCTACTCGAGCTTCTTGGTCTACAATTGAACGAACACCTTTTTGTTCGATGAATTTAGGGTCATTTATGATTTCTTTTGAGTTTTCAATTATACTCTTTGTTTTTGGACATACATCAAGGTCTATGTTTTCTTCAATTTTTGTAATCGTTTCTTCTAGATATTCCTTCATAGTTGTTTTCGCTTCTTTATGATTTTCAATCTCTTGATATTCGGGAATCTCTTGATTAATAGCTTCAGGAACTTCTCCTGTTTCGTCTGATACTTCTTTAAATATCTTCTTTGCCAGCTGTTTCATAACTCTTTCAGGAGTTGCTTTGAACGTATTGGCTTCTGTATGGGTAGAATCTATACTAATTCCTCGATCTTTAATAATTCCCTTTTCAACACATTGATTCACGATTTCTAT
>NZ_JAUSUD010000066.1 GCF_030813355.1 Metabacillus malikii | reverse complement strand
AAAAAACACCTATCCGTTTGGTATAGTTGATTTGTCGAGAATCAAAATTCCATACAGAAGAGGTGTCCTCTATATGATAGCGAATAATGACCAAACTAAGCAACTACCAAATGAAATAAAATCTACTTTTAAAGAATTAAAAGTATTGAAATATCTTAGAAAAGCTGGAATTACCAAGTCTTATGGTTTTACCTGCGCTTATTTATTTCAGCTCATTTTCTGTTTAATCTTTGAAAACAAAAACTGGTTTCGAACACTTGAAAGTAAGAAATCCGCCGATATTCCGGCTAAAGACGCAGTCTACCGTTTCTTAAATCGTTCCACTTATTCATGGAGAAGGTTTCTCCTTCTATTAAGCGCACATTCAATTGAAAAAGTAAGTAAGCTTACGAATCACGAGCGTATAAAAGTGCTTATTGTTGATGACTCTTCTTATGATAAGAATCGAAGTAAATCGGTTGAACTTCTTGCGCGTTGTTTTGACCACGCTTCTCAAAAAATGCGCTTTTACAAAGGCTTTCGTATGCTTACATTGGGTTGGTCTGACGGTACAACGTTTATGCCTGTAGACTTTTCTTTATTGAGCTCTAAAAACAGTGTCATCAATGGAATGTCACATCACATTGACAAACGAAGTTCTGGATATAAGCGTCGTTTAGAAGCTTTACAAACGGCACCTGAACAAATTCCAATGATGATTCAACGTGCAATGAACACAGGTATCCAAGCTTCTTATGTCCTGATGGATACTTGGTTTACACATCAACCACTTATTAAAGAGATCAAAGATCAAGGTCTAGATGTCATTGGCATGGTGAAAAATTTAAAGCAACGTTATCTTATCCATGATCAAAAGGTTAGTCTGAAGGAGCTTTATCGGTTGGCTTCCCCCATTCAAGGAAAGAAAGGAATTCTTCGCTCCATTCAAACGACACAAGCTAATGGTATACCAGTTAAAATTGTATTTGTCCGTAACCGTAATAAAAAGAGTGAATGGCTAGCCATTTTAAGCACTGATTGCAGCTTAAGTGAACAAGAAATCATTCGAATCTACGGAATTCGTTGGGACATTGAAGTTTTTTTCAAAACGACAAAATCATTACTAAAGCTACAGAAGGAGTTTCAAGGTCGTTCGTATGACTCCTTAATTTGCCATACTACAATTGTCTTTACTAGATATATTGTCCTCTCTTGGCAGAACCGTTGTAGCACAGACCAACGGACATTAGGTGGTTTATTTTATGATCTTTGCGA
>NZ_JAUSUD010000065.1 GCF_030813355.1 Metabacillus malikii | reverse complement strand
CATGGAGAGATACAAAAAAATGAAATATCTTACTCTACTATAAATCGATTATTAAAAAAACACAACCTTGTAGGAAAACAAATTGTGGCAACTCCAGAGAGAAAACGGTTTGCTCACGAGAAGGTAAACGTGTTGTGGCAGGCTGATTTATCCCATGGACCGTATGTGCCAGTCAATGGAAAAAGGAAAAAAACCTTTTTAATTGCCTATATTGATGATTGTTCTAGGTTGGTTCCATATGCGCAATTTTTCTCGTCAGAGAAGTTTGATGGTTTAAGAGAGGTTACGAAGGAAGCACTAATTCGGAGAGGAAAGCCAACTATTATTTATGCAGATAATGGCAAAATCTATCGATCTGAAACACTTCAATACGCTTGTGCTCAACTTGGAATTACTTTGGCTCATACTCAGCCCTACGATCCCCGTGCTAAGGGCAAAATTGAAAGGCTCTTTAAAACGATTCAAACAAGGTTTTATCCATTATTACTAGCTGAACCTGCCCGATCATTAGAGGAGTTGAATGAAAGGTTTTGGCGCTGGCTAGAGGAAAATTATCATCGAAGAGTTCATGCATCTTTAGACGGTAAAACGCCTCTTGATGTGTTTCACTCCCAACTAAAGGATATAACATTTTTGGAGGACTTGTCTATTCTTGATACCATCTTTTTGAAAAGAGAGCAGCGGAAAGTAAAGGCTGATAGTACGATAACCTTAAACAAACAACTCTACGAAGTACCTTCACGTTTTATCGGTCAATCTATTGATGTGAGGCTAGACGAAACAGGTGTCTATATATTTGAGGATGATAAGAAAGTGGCTGAAGCAGCTCCAGTATCCTTGAAAGATAATGCACATGCAAAACGGGTTCGGTCGCCATTTTCATTATCTCATAAGGGTGAAGTAAAGGAGGGAATAGATCATGTATAAATCCTTTTACTCCTTATCTCGGGACCCCTTTTCAAAAGATATACGACCTTCGGATGGGTTTCCTTCCAATGATTATCAAGGGGCATTAAGTGCACTAAATTATCTACAAAAATCAAAAGGAATGGGTCTCCTTATTGGAGATCCTGGTGTAGGAAAAACGTTTACCCTACGCTCCTTTAAGGAGTCACTGAATCCATCATTATATCATGTGGTTTATTTTCCACTTTCAACTGGTGGCGTAATGGATTTTTATCGAGGATTAGTTTACGGCTTGGGAGAGGAACCGAAATTCCGCAAAGTTGATCTTTTTAGGCAAATTCAACAAGGCATTGAACGAATGGCAGGAGAAAGAAAGATTACCCCTGTTTTCATTTTGGATGAGATGCATATGGCTAAAGATGCGTTTTTACAGGATATTGCCAT
>NZ_JAUSUD010000063.1 GCF_030813355.1 Metabacillus malikii | reverse complement strand
ATGAACACCCTTGCTTTCAGCTATGTACTTACCGCTACCAGGTTGTACTCGGGACTTTCACCCGTTAGAGTTCGCCCATGCTGGGCGAACAAAAAGAGAAATGACCATTTTGATCATTTCTCTTCGTTCATATATTTAGCTTCTACACGATAAATACGCTGACCTTTTTCTGAAAACTTTTCTTCATATTCCGTCATAATATTTCCTTCGAAATTGCTATTATGAAGGTCAAGGCTAACATACTTAAGCATTAGTCCATATTCTGAAAAGCTAATGAGAGAATATTCAAACAAACCTTGGTTATCCGTTTTGAAATGAATTTCTCCGCCTTTTTTGAGAATCTTCTCATAAAGGGCTAAAAATGATTTATACGTCAGTCTTCGTTTTATATGTCTTGTTTTCGGCCACGGGTCTGAAAAATTCAAGTAAACACGGTCGATTTCTTCCACATCGAAAAATTCTGCTAAATCCTTCGCATTCACATTTAACAATTTTAAATTTGGCAACTGTAAGTCTACAACTTTTTGGAGTGCCGCAACAATCACACTGTCAAACAGCTCAATACCAATATAATTGATTTCTGGATTTTGCTGGGCCATTCCAACAATAAATTGCCCTTTACCTGTTCCAACTTCTATATGAATCGGATTATCATTTCCGAATAGCTCATTCCATTTTCCTTTGTATAATGTCGGATTTGCTATCGCATATTGGGAATGCTCGGCAAGAAAGTCACTTGCCCAAGGCTTATGTCGTAAACGCATGAAAGACACCTCTATCGATTTAAATATCGTTTTAAAAGATAACACGAATAGTTGTTATGTGCAAGGCTTTTTAGGTGGTAAGCGATTTTTGTAGCGTGTGTCGAGCGGGTTCTTTTTGATTAAGAGTTGGAGGAATTTATTTTACAGTATTTTTGTTAGGCAGATTTTGATGAAATTGAGTTTGTTTGCTTCGGTCGTTATGATTTTCCGTGTATAGGTATATGAGATGAATTCGTTTGTGGTATCTTCGCATAGTTTTTGGTTTCATTTTTTATAATTCTGTGTGTTCTCTTCTCATTATGAACTTCATGCTCTTATGAAGAACATTTCGGGTGCGTGCTTTGGGCTTCATACGCATTATGAAGGACATTTCGCGGCTGCTCTCTTCTCGTTTTGGGCTTCATACACTTTATGAAGAACATTTCGGATGCGTACTCTTCTCATTTTGGGCTTCATATACTTTATGAAGAACATTTCGGGTGCGCTCTCTTCTCGTTTTGGGCTTCATACGCTTTATGAAGGACATTTCGCGGTTGCTCTCTTCTCATTTTGGGCTTCATACACTTTATGAAGAACATTTCGGGTGCGCTCTCTTCTCGTTTTGGGCTTCATACACTTTATGAAGAACATTTCGGGTGCGCTCTTTTCTCATTTTGGGCTTCATACACTTTATGAAGGACATTTCTCGTGCGCTCTCTTCTCATTTTGGGCTTCATACACTTTATGAAGGACATTTCTCG
>NZ_JAUSUD010000062.1 GCF_030813355.1 Metabacillus malikii | reverse complement strand
TGAATCAATTTCATAATTCATTATTTTAAAGAAACACAGAACCACAGAATATTAGCTACTTAAATTTTTTTTAGTTGATGCCTGTTGAATAGGTGTTGATTTCCACTACAGGCGGACGCTTTCCGCGGGCGGTCCGTGAGCCTCCTCATCGCTTCGCTCTTGCGGGGTCTCACCTGGCCACGCTTTTCCCGCAGGAGTCGCCGCCTTCCGCTCCAATCAACAGGTTTGGAAATTAAGAATGGCACTCACAGCCTATATTTTAGGCAGCTAGTTGTTGATTTAACATGGCATTTATTCGATCAGCAGCCAATTTTGAAGCATTGTAAACTAAGGTAACTAGGTCAAAGTGAACTTTAGCGCGTTTTCCAGTCCGATAACGTACATTGTTTAGTTGAAAATATAATTTAAGATAAGCATTTACACGTTCCACCGCAGTTCGCTGTTTAAAGATGGTTTTCCAAGCTTTTGACCCTCGTGCTGGTGCGGTATATTTTCTTAAATCCGTTGTGATTTTCACTTTATAGATCTTTTGACAAAGACCTTCATCGGCTAAGGGACAGTCTTTACATTCCTTTGGTCGTGTATATTTGAGTGTTTCGTATTTCGGATCGAAACTATCATAACGGTACGAGTGTTCTCGGAAACATGTGGGTGCGAAATGTTTATCAAAACCTTCTGGCTCAGGCTCATTACGCTTATTATAGGCAATTACTGATTGTAGACCCATTCGGTGAATCTGTGTATAAATCGCTTCGTAATCATATCCAGCATCCAAGGTGTTGTAACGTATAGTGGAAAGTGGGACTCGTTCTTGAATTCCTTTTAATAAAGGTATCGCTGCTTTTCCGTCATTCAAATTGCCAGAAGAAATCAGGGATTGAAGAATGTATTGGCTTTTTGTGCCAACAGCTAAATGCGCTTTATAGCCATACCAAAAAACGTTCTTTCCTTCACTATTTTTCTTCACTCCCCATTCTGGATTCTGGGGAATTTCAGCACGAAGTTGTTCTAATGGAACGTCTAATTGTTCTTCAATTTTCTTTTCAAAGAGAGGCAGGCTGGCTTCACGCTCAGTTTTTTCAATCAACCATTGTTCCCTTTCTTCCTTTGATTTGCGCCCACGTTTCTTAGGTTCTATTTTTGGTTTTTCTTCTTTTGGAGGTGCTTGATTTTTGGCCTCAAAGTGTGTCGCATCAATCGCTATTGTATCATCAGTAATAAAGCCTTCTGAGATAGCCTGATGAAGGATCATTTCTTTCACTTCTTCTAGCACGTTTGATTCGCTAATGATGGTCACCATTCTTGAGTAAGCTGCTTCTGAAGGTACTGTATCAGATACCAAAAATCCACAGTCTAGACGGAAAATCATATCATTTTTTAATCGCTTCACTAGATCTTTAATAAATGGAATTCGTTCAGTTAATCGGGCAACTAGCGAGTAAATCATAGCTGCATAATTCAGTTCGACAGGTCTACCAAAACGAGATTTCTTCGTTACCACTGCGAAGATTGGCTCAATGTCGATAGCTGAAAAAACAGCTTCAAATCGATGGGTAGGTTCTAAATTATATAATTCTTGTAGGTCAAATAGGCTTCCTTGTCGTATAATAGCCATAGGGAGTCTTCCTCCAGTCTTATTAGTTTGTGTGGTGCTTACTAAATTCGACATTTTGGGGAGGTACTCCTTTTTTTAGTGCTTGAAAGCCTTGAGCCCGTAGGGCTCAGATTTACGAAATTGATTC
>NZ_JAUSUD010000061.1 GCF_030813355.1 Metabacillus malikii | reverse complement strand
CTGGTGTATGAAATAATAATTTTGGACACAAAAATGTCCCATGACTATGCTACGATTGAAGTACTTAACCAAGTTTACTCAATCACCCACCCAACCAAAGGAGGTCATAGTCAATGAGACTATTTAATGGTAAACAAGGATTAAGAAGAAGTCAATTCGCAAAAGAACTTAAAGGTGCTAACTTAGAAAAAGTTTTAATTATTCCCATCGATGCATCAAAGGTTATACAGAAGGCAATGATCCTAAATTACTTTGGCGATGTAGTGCATACTCCATTTGCTTTTATGGTTAATCGGACTGGTATGAAGTTCCTAATTCAAAAGATTGAGGAGGCTAAACAGACCTTCCAGGCTGAGCGGATTTTTGTGGGCATAGAAGCCACTGGTCATTATTACGAAGATATTGTTCGTATTTTAACAACCAAAGGGTACTCTGTTCATATAATTAATCCTGCCTCCACCCATGAGGAGCGCAAACAACACCTCACATATACCAAAACGGATGATATCGATTTATATCTGATTGCCGAGGCGTTGTTGGGCAATAAAGCGACAAATGCCAAGCTTTCTACTGGTCAATACAGAAAGCTACAAAATCTTACCCGAGCTAGACGAAGCGAAATTAATAAGCGGTCACGAGTCAAAACAGAGATTCGTACTATTCATGACCACATCTGGCGTGAATACCAAGGATACAGCGTTTTGATAGACGGAAAAGTTAAGACAAGAAAGATCTTTAGTGACTTTTGGGGTAAAGCAAGTTTACACATACTTTCCCACTATCCACATGCTTCTCATATTCTTAAACTTGGAGAAATTGGTTTAAGGAGAATCTCTAAGGAGCATAACCTTAAGATTCGAAAGACAGCTATTGAAAAGCTTCTCTATGCCGCTAATGAAAGTGTCTCTAAAGATTTGGAGGAACTATCAAGTGAGCTGTTTCTCTTGAAACAGAAGTTAAAAGATTATGAATGGCATACCAATAACATCCTTGCTTATGAACAGGAAATTGAGCGTATTTTTATCAAGACCAATGGCTTACTTCTCCTTACTGTTCCAGGAATCGGATTAGTTACAGCTACTGAAATCTATTGTGAGATGGGCGATTTATCTCACTATACTAGTGCAAATCAGCTCATTAAGAAGGCTGGAACAAACCCGGTTATTAAGCAATCTGGTAATGGAGTAGGCTACCGTGGCCGGATTTCTAAACAAGGAAATGCAAATTTACGCAGAGCTGTTTATTCTGCTGGAAAAAGTCTTTCTGTACACAATAAAGCACTAAAACCTTTCTGTACACGTTTAAAAGAAAAAGGGAAAAAAGCAGGTTCCATCTACATTGCTATGGGAAATAAGTTCTTAAAAATTGCTTTTTCGATGCTTAAAAATCAACAACCGTTTAAGTGGAATAACCCTAATTTTAATTACGAAGAAGAAGTGACTAAAAAACTATCATTACCAAAAGCAGCATAATTAAACTAAATAAATAGGTGTCATCCTTTTGGTTCGAGTGGAGATCGGAATAAGTTTCCTGAGGCACGGACCTCGATGTTTAGCTAAATCCCACTCGTCCTGTAAATGCGAATCAGTACGTTATTATTTTAAATTTTGCACTCAATGCCAGATTGCATCAATGCAGACCAAGAAGCGAGTGAAAAGCCCATTTCTGAATCAAGAAGATGGCACCTGTTTCATTAAAAACTTGGTTAATTGTTACTGGTAGAATTAGGAAACTACAGTAAGTGTGTTTGAGTTGCCCAAAAACTTGAAAAAAGTATTTGACATTGTACGCTAAACAA
>NZ_JAUSUD010000060.1 GCF_030813355.1 Metabacillus malikii | reverse complement strand
AATAGAGTAGGCGCATGAATTACTCATGCGCCTCTCACAGATCCGTACGTGCGGGTCTTCGCATACGGCTCCTCCATGTTTATCCCCTTTGGAGATGATGTTCATTGTAAATATCCACAAGAGAAACAAGACCTTTCTCTTTGTAGAACCATTCATTCGGAAGAGCTACGTTTACGGGTTTGCATTTTGAATTCCTCCATGCATACATACGAAGCTTTGGAAGTGCTCCCTTCCATTTTCGCCTTCGTAACTCCCTATGTAGTTTCCTTACTTTCCTCCAACTTCTTAATTGTACCGACCGCAATCTTCTTCTTATCCATTTATCAAACTCAGTCATTAATGTCTTTGAATGCCAATATCCAAAGTAATTACCCCACCCTCTTAGATATGGGTTGAGTCTTTCCTTTATCAGTTTTTCAATGTTTACCGTTTGATTTCGCTTTGTTATTTCCTTGACTTTACTTTTAAACTTATTTATAGATTTCTCGGAAGGTTTAACCCAATAAGCTTGTTTAAATTCATACCCTAGAAAAACAAATGATTCATTCATATTATCAACAATCTTAGTCTTTTCAGGATGTACGATTAATCCGAGTTTTTGTTCTAAAAATCGAGTTACTGATTTAAGTACTCTTTCGGCACCCTTTTTTGATTTACAACAGATAACGAAATCATCTGCATACCTTGTAATGCGATGACCTCTTTCTGTCATAAGTTTATCTAACGGATGCAGATATATGTTGGCGAGTAGCGGACTGATGACACCGCCTTGTGGAGTACCCTTTTCATTTAAATGGAAACTTCCACCCTCCATGATTCCTGCTTGGAGGAAACTTTCAAGTAAACCAATGACACTTCCATCTACTATTTCTTCTCTAACCAATGACATAAGTTTCTCATGCGGAATTGTATCAAAGTATGATTTTAGGTCTGCATCAATTACATACACATAGCCATCGAGTAAATCTTTTCTAATTTTCTCCAATGCCATATGTGCACTTCGGTTCGGTCGAAATCCAAAACTACAATCAAGAAATTTCGTTTCGAATATTGGTTCTATTATTCTTCGTACAGAAGCCTGCACTACTCGGTCTCTCACGGTTGGGATACCTAAAGGTCTTCTTGAACCATCAGCCTTTGGAATATATACACGTTTCACTGGTCTTGGCTTGTATGTCTTTTCTCGTAATTCTCCTTGAAGGATTTGTACATTATCCTCCACGCTCATTTCAAAAGCCTTAATTGTTACTCCGTCTACTCCTGCGGCCCCACGATTCCTTTTTACCTCTTTAAAGGCTTCCTCCATGTTTGGCAATGCCCATATTTTATCTATGAGACTATACCACTTCCTCTTTTGTGGGGTATTTACTCCCTCACGAAAACCTTGTTTATCTTCTATTCCGTTCATGTTCTGTTTCTTTCCTTTCATTCTGATGATTAACTAGCCCAACTTCGGCAATATCAGCAGTTTCATAAAGTACTACACCCCATACGGTCTACCCTTCTGTTCGACCCCGATTCTGTGGATTTGTCCTCTCGGTTTCTGTATGGACATGACGTATTGTAAGATAACTCAGTTCTTCTTTCATGGACAGACAGGCTTCGCACAGAGTCCCTACCTTTTGGGTTAGGGCTCTTCTTAATAATTTATATTAAGTCACTTACCATTGCGACTTTTCCGGTAAGCTTCCTCACTACTATCCCCTGTTCTGACTTCTCACCATTCATAATCTCAACTTGCTCATCACGAGCTTGTTTAAGGTTTACCACAAAACTAATGGAAACGATGAGACCTCCTTGGGTCACGTTATCGGGCTTTCTCCTGAATCCAGTCCTCCTAACTAACAGAGCCCTCTTGTGGCTTTGGACACTCCCTTCTTTTGCAGGGTTATCCGACTCTGCCAGCCAACACGGTTGAATTGTCGCCTGTTCCAGGTTTTGCCTTCAGGTCCTCCGCACATTCCCTCGCGACAATGCACTACCTGTCAGCTATACACTTCCGCCACTACGGTGTGTTCGGGACTTTCACCCGTTAGCCCGATACGCTGCCAAGCGCACAAAAGA
>NZ_JAUSUD010000059.1 GCF_030813355.1 Metabacillus malikii | reverse complement strand
CACCTATTCAACAGGCATCAACTAAAAAAAATTTAAGTAGCTAATATTCTGTGGTTCTGTGTTTCTTTAAAATAATGAATTATGAAATTGATTCATCTTTTTAGAAAATGTATGTTTCCTAAGTCAACATCACATACTTTATATGATATTCTCTGTAATATCACTTGTTTTTAGTGGTGCCTATACTAACTTTGAGGTGATGACGAATGAGCTACAAAGATCATTTAGATCCACATTCTCAAATGTTTCACCATCAATGGACGAGACGAAAGCGTGCGAGTTCTCAGGTCAATGGACATACGAAGGTATCTCAGCATAACATTATTGCGAGAAGCAACGCCAAAGCTCACCGATGGATGTAGGACACTAAAACACAGAAACATGGCTAGCGCTAAGTCTTATGATTTAGGCGCTAGCCATGTTTTTATTTTAATCAAGTGAGTTATTTAGAAAAAATTTTCAGCACAGGAACAGTAGAAAAATTGTTAATAGTAAGTTAAAATCAATCCTTAGGGATAGCAAATGTTATCAATACTTTTCAAGGGGTACTTAGCATGAATATTAGAAAAATAGCATTTATTGGATTATTTATTGCAATAGAAATTGTACTAACTCGTTTCTTATCCATTCAAACGCCAATCGTTCGTATAGGATTTACGTTCCTCCCAATCGCAATATCGGGTATTATGTTTGGTCCTCTATTTGCAGGACTAACAGCGGCTTTAGCTGACTTTGTAGGGATCATGCTATTTCCGACAGGTGGGCCCTTTTTTCCTGGCTTTACGATTTCAGCTTTACTAACAGGGCTTATTTACGGATTATTCCTCTATAAAAAGCCGAAAAGTTTTTGGAGAATTAGTCTAGCAGTTCTCGTTATTACTGTATTTGTACATTTGGGTCTCGACACACTATGGCTATGGATGCTAACAGGGAAAGGTATTATCGGACTTCTTCCTGCTAGAATTATCAAAAGTTTAATCATGCTTCCAATCCAAATCATCACAATTCAAGTAGTCTGGAAGTACTTATCTGCTAGTTTGGGGAACAAATTTTCAAATGAACCACCACGAGCAAAGGCATCCTGAAGGAAATATGGGAAAGGTGCGGCTAATTAGCTGCACCTTTTTGTGTGTATCAAGAGCCAGTTGCTTTTCAATAAAGTGTAACTTCATAGCACTATTGAATGGTTAAATTTGTTAACTTTACTTAGCTTATGGGTTATTATGGTAAAGTGAAAGGCATAAAAACAGATATGCTTGTTATCAACTAGGAAAGCGTCGTGAGTCCCGTGGTAAAATTAAATGAATCGCTAAGCTTAATTGAAACAGAAAGATGTAGCATTAAAACTCTCCATGCAAATGATGTTTCCGATGTGGGATCTCTATATGTAAACCATGAAGTTAGAAAATACTTAGGCGGTCCTCGTCAGGAAGTTGCGATTTCAACCTTATTAGATGAAATGCTAGCTCCTACAGATAACTCCTATTATTGGGTAGTAAGAGAAAAAAAGACTGATAGATTTATTGGTTTGGTTTCACTTGATCCTCATCATGATGGAGTTAATATGGAAGTCTCTTATCAATTTTTACCTGAATGGTGGGGAAAAGGCTTTGCAACTGAAGTTGTTCAAGTCATCATTGACTCAGCTTTGAATATATTGAACCTTGGAACAATAGTAGCAGAAACACAAACTGCAAATGAGCCGTCGTGCAGGCTGCTTGAAAAGTTAGGTATGAAACTAGAAAAAACCGTATACAGGTTTGGGGCTGAGCAAGCAATTTATGTAATTAAGTCCACTTAATGAGAAAATGTATAACTAGGTCGCATAAAGGGCTCATGTGACCTAGATATCCCTGGTGCACCTTCAAATTAGGTCACATGAAGTGTCTATGAGACCTAGATATCTCTGATATATAGTAATAGTAGGTCTCATGAAGGTCTCATGAAACCTAGTTATCCCTGGTACATCGTCAAATTAGGTCACATGAAGTGTCTATGAGACCTAGATCTCCCTGCTACATAGTAAAAGTAGGTCTCATAAAGGGCTCGTGTGACCTAGATACCCCTGGTGCACCTTCAAATTAGGTCGCATGAAGTGTCTATGAGACCTAGATATCTCTGATATATAGTAATAGTAGGTCTCATGAAGGTCTCATGAAACCTAGTTATCCCTGGTACATCGTC
>NZ_JAUSUD010000058.1 GCF_030813355.1 Metabacillus malikii | reverse complement strand
GTAAGCCCCCAATCAAACAACGCATATAAACACACAGCGCCTCCTGGTACGATGAATGTATCAATTTAAGGAGGTGCTTTTCATATGCCAGAACAAAAACTAACAATCGTCCCCGTTACATTACACTCCGATAATAAAGTTGCATATTCATCCACCTCATCAACAACCTATTCCAGTAACGCTTGTACGATCAAAACGGCAAGCATGGAAATCTCCTTCAACAACGGCGTGGATCAGCACATCATTCAAACGATTATGAGGGAGCTGAAACATCTGTGAAACACGACTATACAAGTGTTAAAAATATTTACATCATTTGTGGGAAAACTGACATGCGTAAAGGCATTGATGGATTAGCTACATTGATTCAGGATTCATATGAACTGGACCCATATGGTGATTCTATTTTCTTATTTTCAGGATGGAGTAAGGACCGGTATAAATGTTTGTATTTCGATGGTGATGGCTTCGCTATGCTATATAAACGTTTGGATAAAGGCAAACTTCAATGGCCAAAAGACGAAAACGAGGTGCGAAAACTATCCCATCAGGAGATTCGGTGGCTACTTGAGGGGTTATCGATTCAGCAACCAAAGGCTATTCAAAAATCACCAAAAGGAGTGTTCTGAATTAATTGAAAAACGTTGATTTGAAGCCGTTTCTACCTTCACTTAGCTCGTTCAAAATGGTATAATATAACTAACTTATATGAACGAAAAGTGGTGAAATAAATGGTGAATGCTTCTTCCGATAACAATAACCTGAATGAGAAATTAATTCGGCTTCTCGAAGAACAATTGGCTCATTCAAATCAACAAAATAAAGATTTATCGAAAAAGCTAGATCAATCAACTAAACAGATTGAAGCGTTAACCGATCAAGTTCGCCATTTAACTAAGCTTTTATATGGATCAAAAACCGAAAAATCAAAATATAACCTACCAGATGGGCAAGGTTCATTATTTGATGATGACCCGGCTTTTAGCGAACCTGAGCACACAGAAGAACAAAGCCAACAGACAATCTCTTATACTGTTGTACGAAAAGTTACATCAAAAAAACGAAATGATTCCTTGCATGATGGTATTGAAGTAGAAGCTATTCACCATCATCCGAAAAATACGGTCTGTGACTGTTGTTCAGAGCAAATGATTGAAATTGGTAGTACAATCGTACGTGAAGAAGCAAGATTTATTCCTGCCAAAATGATGAAAGTACAGCATATTGAACATGCGTATGAATGTAAAGACTGCAAAGTGAATTCAGCACAGACAGCACAAATCAAACGTGGGAAAGCACCTCAACCAGCGATTCAGCGTAGCATCGCAGGTCCTAGCGTACTTGCCAAAGTTATCTATGATAAATTTGTACAATACTTGCCTCTTTACCGCCAAGTAAAGGAATGGGATCGCTATGGATTGGATACCAATGATAAAAATCTTTCGAATTGGGTTATCCGTGTAGCACATGATTGGCTTTTACCTGTTTATGAACGAATGAAAGAGTTGATGATGTCTAAATCAGTTTTGCATGTCGATGAAACATACGGACAAATTATCAACCGTTCAGATGGGAAATCTGGCCAAGCCAATGCCTATAATTGGGTGTTTCGAAGTGTGCCCAGTCAAGGGCCAATAATAACTCTCTTCCAAAGTGCGTTATCTCGAGCTCGCTCTGTTCTTGAAAGCTTTATTGAAGGTTTTTCTGGAACGATTGTGTGTGATGGTTATTCTGCTTATGATAAATTGGAAGGCGTCAGTTTCGCGAATTGTTGGGCGCATGTTCGTCGTTATTGGCTGAAAGCTGATAGCAAAAATGGTAGAATGGGTGTGAAATTTTGCGATGATTTATATCGGCTTGAAAGGCAATTTAAGCATTTATCACCGAGTAAACGAAGAAAAAAACGTCAAAAATACTCGAAGCCAATCGTGAAGAAATTTCTTCATTGGGTTGAAACATCACCATTCTACGGAAAAAATGCGTTAGCAAAAGCAGCAGAGTACACATTGAACAGGGCAAATGGACTCAAAGCATTCCTGAATGACGGACGAATTGAAATAGATAATAATCCGGCCGAGAACGCCATCCGCCCTAACGTTATAGGAAGAAAAAATTGGCTTTTTAGTGTAAGTGAAGCTGGTGCAAAAGCAAATGCCGTCTGTTTGAGTATCGCTGAAACTACCAAAAGTAACGGCGTTGATTTATATGAATATATAAAGAAGCTTTTTACGGATCTACCAAATCTCAGCATCCAACAAAACCCTGAAATATTAGATCAATACATGCCCTGGTCAAAAATGATTCAGGCAGAATGTAGCAAATAAATGAAATAGCCGTAATTCGATTAAAAAAGTCGGGATTTACGGCTATTTGTAATGCGTACCGAAAGGATGCGCTTATTTTATAATTCGGGCTTAC
>NZ_JAUSUD010000057.1 GCF_030813355.1 Metabacillus malikii | reverse complement strand
GGTTAAGTCCTCGAACGATTAGTATCTGTCAGCTCCATGTGTCACCACACTTCCACCTCAGACCTATCAACCTGGTCATCTTCCAGGGTTCTTACGTTACAAAGTAACAGGGAAATCTCATCTTGAGGGGGGCTTCATGCTTAGATGCTTTCAGCACTTATCCCTTCCGCACATAGCTACCCAGCTATGCCTTTGGCAAGACAACTGGTACACCAGCGGTGCGTCCATCCCGGTCCTCTCGTACTAAGGACAGCTCCTCTCAAATTTCCTACGCCCACGACGGATAGGGACCGAACTGTCTCACGACGTTCTGAACCCAGCTCGCGTACCGCTTTAATGGGCGAACAGCCCAACCCTTGGGACCGACTACAGCCCCAGGATGCGATGAGCCGACATCGAGGTGCCAAACCTCCCCGTCGATGTGGACTCTTGGGGGAGATAAGCCTGTTATCCCCGGGGTAGCTTTTATCCGTTGAGCGATGGCCCTTCCATGCGGAACCACCGGATCACTAAGCCCGACTTTCGTCCCTGCTCGACTTGTAGGTCTCGCAGTCAAGCTCCCTTGTGCCTTTACACTCTGCGAATGATTTCCAACCATTCTGAGGGAACCTTTGGGCGCCTCCGTTACATTTTAGGAGGCGACCGCCCCAGTCAAACTGCCCACCTGACACTGTCTCCCACCCGGATAACGGGTGCGGGTTAGAATTTCAATACAGCCAGGGTAGTATCCCACCAATGCCTCCACCGAAGCTAGCGCTCCGGCTTCCAAGGCTCCTACCTATCCTGTACAAGCTGTACCAAAATTCAATATCAGGCTACAGTAAAGCTCCACGGGGTCTTTCCGTCCTGTCGCGGGTAACCTGCATCTTCACAGGTACTATAATTTCACCGAGTCTCTCGTTGAGACAGTGCCCAGATCGTTACGCCTTTCGTGCGGGTCGGAACTTACCCGACAAGGAATTTCGCTACCTTAGGACCGTTATAGTTACGGCCGCCGTTTACTGGGGCTTCGGTTCAAAGCTTCGCTTACGCTAACCTCTCCCCTTAACCTTCCAGCACCGGGCAGGCGTCAGCCCCTATACTTCGCCTTGCGGCTTCGCAGAGACCTGTGTTTTTGCTAAACAGTCGCCTGGGCCTATTCACTGCGGCTTTTCGCAAGGATAAACCTTGAAAAAGCACCCCTTCTCCCGAAGTTACGGGGTCATTTTGCCGAGTTCCTTAACGAGAGTTCTCTCGCTCACCTTAGGATTCTCTCCTCGCCTACCTGTGTCGGTTTGCGGTACGGGCACCTCTCACCTCGCTAGAGGCTTTTCTAGGCAGTGTGGAATCAGGAACTTCGGTACTATAGTTCCCTCGCCATCACAGCTCAGCCTTATGACAACGGGATTTGCCTCGTTGCCAGCCTAACTGCTTGGACGCGCTAATCCAACAGCGCGCTTACCCTATCCTACTGCGTCCCCCCATTGCTCAAATGGTGAGGAGGTGGTACAGGAATATCAACCTGTTATCCATCGCCTACGCCTTTCGGCCTCGGCTTAGGTCCCGACTAACCCTGAGCGGACGAGCCTTCCTCAGGAAACCTTAGGCATTCGGTGGATGGGATTCTCACCCATCTTTCGCTACTCATACCGGCATTCTCACTTCTAAGCGCTCCACTAGTCCTTACGGTCTAGCTTCACAGCCCTTAGAACGCTCTCCTACCACTGACATCTAAGATGTCAATCCACAGCTTCGGTGATACGTTTAGCCCCGGTACATTTTCGGCGCAGAGTCACTCGACCAGTGAGCTATTACGCACTCTTTAAATGGTGGCTGCTTCTAAGCCAACATCCTGGTTGTCTAAGCAACTCCACATCCTTTTCCACTTAACGTATACTTTGGGACCTTAGCTGGTGGTCTGGGCTGTTTCCCTCTTGACTACGGATCTTATCACTCGCAGTCTGACTCCTGAATATAAGTCTTTGGCATTCGGAGTTTGACTGAATTCGGTAACCCGATGGGGGCCCCTAGTCCAATCAGTGCTCTACCTCCAAGACTCTCAATTCAAGGCTAGCCCTAAAGCTATTTCGGAGAGAACCAGCTATCTCCAAGTTCGATTGGAATTTCTCCGCTACCCACACCTCATCCCCGCACTTTTCAACGTGCGTGGGTTCGGGCCTCCATTCAGTGTTACCTGAACTTCACCCTGGACATGGGTAGATCACCTGGTTTCGGGTCTACGACCACGTACTCTTTCGCCCTATTCAGACTCGCTTTCGCTGCGGCTCCGTCTCATCAACTTAACCTTGCACGGGATCGTAACTCGCCGGTTCATTCTACAAAAGGCACGCCATTACCCATTAACGGGCTTTGACTACTTGTAGGCACACGGTTTCAGGATCTCTTTCACTCCCCTTCCGGGGTGCTTTTCACCTTTCCCTCACGGTACTGGTTCACTATCGGTCACTAGGGAGTATTTAGCCTTGGGAGATGGTCCTCCCTGCTTCCGACGGGATTTCACGTGTCCCGCCGTACTCAGGATCCACTCTGGAGGGAACGAAGTTTCAACTACAGGGTTGTTACCTTCTTTGACGGGCCTTTCCAGACCTCTTCATTTACTCCGTTCCTTTGTAACTCCGTA
>NZ_JAUSUD010000056.1 GCF_030813355.1 Metabacillus malikii | reverse complement strand
GCTCAATTGTTTTGTGTACATATAATGTACGTTTGTTGTTAATAAAAATTAACGTTGGCACGCTTGGTTTTGTTTAGTTTTCAAAGAACATTTAATGTCTTATTAAAGACTAGGTTATTATCATAACACGATAGGTTAATCATGTCAACACCTTTTATTTTCACTGCTGAAAGTTATCAAGAAGCAGTTAGGAATGTCTTAGCGACTTTTACTATATTACATGGTTATAATCCTAAAGTCAACAATATTTTGTGTTTTTTTATTATAAGAGTAACAGCTGATAATATGATGCAGCATTGAGGAGTGCTTTGTATTTTACTGTATACTGTCATCTCCTTAACCAGAGAAAATTTCAAAATTATCTATTACAAACTTCTTCTCCATAGTTCTCAGGTCACCCACATCAATCTGTACTTATTAAATCCTCATACAACCCTTTATATATATGCTATTCATTCCCTGGGTAATAAAGGTAAACAATATCACATATAAAGTCGACTATAGTTACATACAAATAGCCCTTTACTAAAAACTGGAGAACAAAAAATGTTATGACCGTAAACCTAGTGGCGAGTATATATTATCGAAAGAACTGACGATGTTTGCTATTATGCGATCTAATAGATAGACGTATTCAACAACCAAGTTATTGTAATTGAAAATTTTCCACATAAAATTTGATAAGTACTTTAGGAGTCATCATCCTCCATGTATAATCGGGGCTCTAAATTGACTGACCCCTTTGCACACAATCTCGAAGCAACTTCAGATTACCTCTTTAACTAAATTTTACACACAAAACAACTAAGCGCTGCCCATAAAATTGTTTCAAATATATTCAACATACTCTATTAGTATTAATTCTTATTAGGAGAGATCTAAAAGTTCACCCTCTTGCCGACTATTCTAAAAGCATCACCAGTCCACTCTCCATATTGCATAAGGCTTATTGCAAGCTATTTTCAAGAAATATTTAGCCACCACCATTATTTACATATCATAATTAGTTACCTTATATTTTGTACCATAGTATTTAAAAACCCTAGTTCACGTTCTCAAACAAGGCTTGAGCATAACAAAAGGCACCTGGAAAACACGAACATTGTCTCATTGTTCTATTGAAAAATATTTTGTTATTAAATCAGTATAGGCCAATGGCTTACTAAAATAATAACCTTGAATCTTGGATTCTATTAGAGATGTAATATAGTTGAATTGCTCCTCATGTTCAATCCCCTCTATCACAAGTTCGATATCAAGCCCCTTCATAATATCAAGAATACCTGTTAATAATGTCGTATCGAAAGAATCCCATGGGACATTTCGAATAAAGCCCCGGTCAATTTTTATTATATCTATCGGCAATTCCCTTAAGAATAAAAGTGAAGAAGTCCCAACTCCAAAATCATCAAGCGCAACTAATACATTCCGCTTTTTTAATTCTGTTGTAAAAGTTAGAATATCATTAAAAAATGAACCGATATCACTTTCTGTTATTTCAATTTGTAATCTAGAAGCAGGGTAATTATACTTAGTTAATACTTCATCAATCATTTTAATAAAATGACTATCTTTCATCTGTGACTTTGATACATTAATTGACAATGTTAAATTATTATATCCTTTTTGATGTAAATAACTAATTTGTTTAATAGACTCTACTAAAACCCATTCACCAATCAATGGCATTAAACCAGTTTCTTCAGCGATTGGGATAAACTTCACAGGGGAGATCATCCCCTTTGTTGGGTGATTCCAACGTAATAGAGCCTCAACTCCGAGAATACGTTTTGTTACACTACATATAATTGGTTGATAGTACAATTGAAATTGATTCTTTTTTAACGCAAACTTCAAATCATTTTCTAATTCTAGTATGTCTTTATAGTTACTATCCTTTGCAAGGTCTTCATAAAAATGAAATTGGTTCTTACCTTTTCGCTTTGCTTCATACATCGCAATATCTGCCTTTTGCAATAACTCTTCTAAGCTTGTACTATCACTTTTGTATATACTTATTCCAATGCTAGCAGTGACCATTGTTCTATATTTACGTAAATGACTCTCCTTTCCAACTTCAATCAAAATTTGATTAACAACTCTTCTTAAGCCCTCTTTTTCATCAAAACACATTAATATAACAAATTCATCTCCACCAAATCTAGAAATAATTCCAAAGTGTTTCGAAATAATCGGATTAATTCTTTCCGTAACACTTACAAGTAATTTATCTCCTATATCATGACCAAGTGAATCATTTACACGTTTAAATCCATCTAAATCCAAAAATAAAACAGCCTTACTATTTTGTTTTTGTGATATAAATTCAAAAAAATACTTTTCTAAATAAAAACGATTTGGCAATAAAGTAAGAGAATCGTAGTAAGCTAACTGTGCTACTTCATCATGCTTTTCTTCTAATGAAGCTAACATCTGGTTTATAGAGACTTCCAAATTTGATAGTTCATCTTTTTGACCATTATTTACACGTATTCTAGATTTTACTTCCTGATTCTCTTGTATTCCTTTTAATTGGAATGATAGCTTTGCAATCCTAGACACAATTAATCGGTTAAGTAATACAAGGATAACTATGATCATTGATATACAAGTTATTAATAGATAAAATGATAGCTGATTTACACTCGATTTCTTTTGTGTATAGTGGTCTCGTTCCTCTATAAAACTTAGTTCATAGGTCTCTTCTTTCGTGAAATCTTTTAGGAACAGTGCTCCTTTAATTGAATTCTCGTCAATGACTTCTATTTTATTTCTAACTAATTTGGGTAATTCAACCTCTCTCATAGATAGCTGCAGAGAAAGACTTTTTCCTATTTCCATAACAACAGACTTATCAAGAATCTTCCCTACGATAAGCGTGCCAACTGATTCACCCTCATGGTTACTTAAAAAAACGGGTTCTGCAGATGTTATGGTCATTCCATAATCCGTTATTAAAATCCGCGACCTTTCAGAGCTTTTTGAATTTACTATTGGCAAAAAATCCTTATAAAAATCCTCTGTTAATTTTAAAGAACTATTATTATTAAAATCATAACCGTCTTGATAAACTAGTTTATTATCTTTATCTAAAAATATCATATAGTTAAGCTTTGTATTTACAAAAGTCAAATCCTGTAGGTTTACCTCAGGATAACTTTGATATTTCCCATCAATAAAATAGTAAGTATCATCCCAAACAGCCCAATCTAAGTTCGTTCTTTTTATCATATCCATATCTGCAAGTAGGTGATTATATATTGTATCTAATTCTTTTTGTACCTGATTCTCATCAAGCTTCTTAGCTCCCTCAAGTACGATAGGTCGAATGGTAGTCAAAAGCAGTACTAGAAATAGAAACATCACAAAACCAACTACTAGAAGACTCTTTGTCTTAAGTTTCATTGACTCACACTCTTTCTCAAAATAGGTATTAGTACCCTTTTTTCGTTATCATCCTATGATACTTTTTGCCCATTTCATTATTTATCCCATTTTAACATTATATTCTAAAAGTTTTTATCTGTATTTTTTACCATATATGTAACTTTAAATGATTAATATATATTCATCATGAATAAACTTTTATTTTTCTGTCTATCAAGTACCTGATATACTCATCAACCATAAAAAATTACTCAAATAATGCCTTGCCTTTGGCCGAATATTTCTCTCCAGTTAAACACAAAAAAGACCAGTATCTCTACTGATCTTTTTCTCAAGGTACCTGGCAACGTCCTACTCTCACAAGGGGAAGCCCCTAACTACCATCGGCGCTG
>NZ_JAUSUD010000055.1 GCF_030813355.1 Metabacillus malikii | reverse complement strand
CTCAATTGTTTCGTGTACATATAATGTACGTTTGTTGTTAATAAAAATTAACGTTGGCACGCTTGGTTTTGTTTAGTTTTCAAAGAACATTCATTGTCATCTTCTCTCAGAAGCGACTTTATTAATATAACATTTATCAATTATCGTGTCAACAACTTTTAAAATTATTTTTCTGAAATAATATTTTTCGGAAGTCCTCAACCCGACAAGAATATATTTTACGTTGTTTTTTAAAATAAGTCAACCTTTTTTAATGAATTATTATATTTTCTCTTTAACTCCTCAATTATCTCTTTTAAAAGCTATAAATTTTTGACCGAAGTAATTTAAGCAAGTATATAGCATTGCAGCTATTACAATCAATATATCTTCTGTAATAAAACTATATTTCTCAGCTACAATTAATAAACTATGGTATCCAATTTGATATGCAATTAAATAGCTTGCAGATACTACAAAAAAGAATAATACCATTGCTCTACTATTTTTAACGTTACTTCCAAAAGTAAAGTTTCTATTTAGAATATAACTAAAACAAGCCCCCACACTATTTCCTAATAATGTAGAGGACCAATAAGACATGTTCAATGCATGTAAGCTTAAAAATACAATACTTAAACCAATACAAGTATTTAATATCCCTACTAATAAGAATCGACTAAATATACTAATTCGATTCAGGTAGTTTTCCAAAATCAGGCTCAAAATTATCAACGTCTAGTTCCCTTTCTTTTATTTGATTGGTTAAGTTTAATGTATCTATATCTACTATATACTTAGGTCTACGTTTAGATTCTTTGTATATTTTCCCTACATATTCTCCAATCAGTCCTATAGCTATCAATTGGAGGCCCCCTATTAGCCAAATCGAAGTAATCAATGACGTCCATCCAGTTTCAGTGTTTCCTAATAACTTTAGAGTTATAAAATATGCACCAAACATCAAGCTGATAAAAAATGATATTAGACCAACAACTAAGACAAATCGTATCGGAGTGACTGAGAAAGAGGTAATTCCCTCAAATGCAAAAGACAACATTCTTTTCAACGGGTACTTAGTTGTTCCTGCAAGTCTCTCTTTTCTATCGTAGTATACAGTAGTAGAAGAAAATCCGATTAGTGGGACAATTCCCCTTAGAAATAAATTCACTTCTTCAAATTTTTCAAGTTCATTTATTGCTCTTTTACTCATTAACCTGTAATCAGCATGATTATAAATGATATTTACTCCTAACTTACCCATTAATTTATAAAATGTTTCAGCTGTTCTCTTTTTAAATATTGAATCAGTATCACGTTTCCTTCTTACACCATACACAATATCATGACCTTCATTATATTTATCAATAAAATCCTTAAATTTATAAATATCATCTTGAAGATCAGCATCAATTGAAATGACACAATCTGATGATGTCTTTGCTGCAAATAGACCTGCTAATAATGCATTCTGGTGCCCAACGTTTCTAGATAATTTTAATCCGTGGATATGTTTGTTTTTTAAAGTCTCTTTATAAATCATCGTCCATGTCATATCTCTACTACCATCATCTACAAATAACACTTTACTGTCCTCAGAGATAATCTTTTCTTCAATAAGATTTGTTAACATATCACTAATTTGTATCATTGATTCAGGAAGTACCTCTTCTTCGTTATAGCAAGGAACGACGATTGTTAGCACTGGCTTACACACATGATTACCTCCTAGTTATATCCATCGCTTTATATAAATAGATTTTCCAAGCTGATGACTTAGAATCAAATGTTTTTTCTAACTCAAGTTTATTTTCGGCTGCATTTTCTATTTTCACAGCTGAGAATATATGTGTTCCCCCTAAACTCTTAAAAGCGTCAATATTCAAATCTAAGTTCTTTAATGTCTTTTTTGTATTCTTTTTAAACATATAATGCTTACCTAACTCATCAGTAAATATATAACATCGACCTCCCCACTCATCAAAGTAAGTTCTAATCGTGTTATTTTTATCTAATTCATTTGCTATAATTTTTCTAAATGCATACTTATAAGTAAGTGGATAAAAGTTATTATACGTATCGATTGTATAAAACCCGTTATATTGAGCAATTGCAGGGTGTATACCTATACTTGCAACTCTGTATTCATGTTGTGGCTTTCCTATATATTCTTTAATATTTTCAAATAACTCAACTGAGTAGAATTCTTTAACGGTTGGCTTATTACGATAGATTACTTCATCATTGAAACACATTAACAAGAGGAGTTGAGATACCAATAAGAATATAGCCAAAGGTCTTAAACTTCTATAATGAGTCCAAACAATCTTTAATCCTAAAGCAAATCCTACGTATATAACTAGCGGTCTTAAAAATTGAAACCTGGCAAAGTTAAAAGTATCCATAAAGTGAAACTTTTTTGTTAATGGTAGCCATCCTTTATAAAACCAAAAGGCATACCATGCAGATAGCAAAAAGTTTAGGATTAAGAGTTTGATGAACAAACGTTCTTCCTTCCAAACCCTTTTGGAAAAAACTATATAAAGTGAGAGAAACAAAAGGACTAAGATAAAAAGTCCATGTACAGTCATAACATGGGTATGGCCTAATACAAAATTCTTAAACGTTAACCGTATAGCTCTCCAAAAAGATAACCTTGCGTGAAAGTACTCATCTCGACTATTTGGTTCATCATCAAATATAAACGAGAAAACTAATCGGTATTCTACTACCATAAAGATAATAGTCATATAAATAATAGCTAATAGAAACGCAAAACTCCGTTTCCCCTTAACAATATCAATTATCCATATAACCCCCATTGCAAATAAAAAAAAGAAGAAGCCTAGGACAATACTTGAGTAAAACGGAAGTAATGTTAATACCAAATAGTACTTCCAAGATTTTGTCCCATTTCTTATATGTAGCAATGCCCATAAAGCTAAAGGCATTCCTAATGTACTTAGCATACCCGATGGCCAAAATGGAGTTAATGAGAATGCCAATGCAACTCCAACATTAATAAAACATAAACCCTTTTCCTTGTTTATATGGTCTTTCAGTAAAAAATACATTCCAATAAACGCAAATACTCTTGTAATTGTTTGACTTAATGCATAAGCTATCATAGTTGGAAATAAAGCATATAACCAGACAATTAAACTAAACTCTGTTCCATATGCATTTCTAGGTAATCCATTAATCACTTGTGGGACTACAGCATCAATTGCACCAGTAAGTTGGCCACTTTCACTTAGTACCTTATACCAAGCTAAGTTTGAATCCAAGTTATCGTGGACACGGATGTGTGCATCCTCTCCCAATATATAAAGTGGTGACAAATAGATAGCAATTATAATAAAACTAATAATTATTAACCATTTTTCAGATTTTAAATAGTTGATTAACAACACTTACACTCCTATTATTTAACTAACATTTATTATCCTTTCTATAACATCTGCAAAATCATGGGAAAAATACCTAAAATTCCATTTAATTCTTAGTTTATTTTAAAAAGACCAATTATTCCTACTTAGTGACCGCAGCAATACTTATGTAAACTTACTTTTAATCATTAATGTCATTTTGTTTGTTAATTAATAAGTTCTGTTTGATTTTTCACATATAAAAGAGGTTTTCGTACTTTAAGGTTTATTTTGTTTTAAAGAGCTTATTGATGCATAAGGAGAAATTGACAAAAAAAAGACCAGTATTTCTACTGATCTTTTTCTCAAGGTACCTGGCAACGTCCTACTCTCACAAGGGGAAGCCCCTAACTACCATCGGCGCTGAAGAGCTTAACTTCCGTG
>NZ_JAUSUD010000054.1 GCF_030813355.1 Metabacillus malikii | reverse complement strand
CCAAAGGGGATAAACATGGAGGAGCCGTATGCGAAGACCCGCACGTACGGATCTGTGAGAGGCGCATGAGTAATTCATGCGCCTACTCTATTTTGGTCTTCACATTATGGGGTAGATTTTATAAAGGGGGGAAATAATAATATATTCCATTTAATAAGTAGAATTTTCTTAGATATTATCTGATTTACATGAGAAAGGAAGGTGCATCATAAATCAAATATGATGAGGTAGACGAGACTCCCGTTTTACATGAATTGATTTCAAGCTTTACTATTGGAGAACACAAATAGTATTGCAAAAATACAGGTCACTTCTCCTTATGAATTGAACAACAATGGAAAATCAGAATCTCAGTGCAACACAATTTTACAAGCTAAAGATTGACAAGCTATGGAAGGAGGATTAAAATTATAAATTATTTGAAAATAATTTTCTGTAAGTAAAATGAAATCATAACCAGCTATGAATGCTATGGGTAAAACTATAGCAGGAGCAGCTTCTGGAGAGACCGCAGTGATGCGGCGCCGAAGGGTTCACAATCTCAGGCAAAAGGACAGAAGAGTATCGAATTTCTATTTGTGATCTGGCTATTTGTTAGCTAAACAAATAGTATTTAGTATTCTTATGACCAAGAGATTTGGAGGACATCCGATCTCTTTTTTTGAGGAGTTTTTTGCTCATTGTGTTATGAAATGGGCTTGGCTGGTATTTTAGGAGGAGTTAGAATTGGCACAACAAGAATTAAAGCGGGATTTAGCAAATCGCCATGTGCAGCTTATAGCGATTGGAGGTACGATAGGTACTGGTTTATTTTTAGGATCCGGTAAAGCGATCCAATTGGCTGGACCATCGATTATCTTTGCATATCTTATTGTCGGGATTGCAGTCTTTTTCATTATGAGAGCGTTAGGTGAGCTGTTGCTGTCTAAAGCAGGCTATCAATCATTTACAGACATTGCCGAGGACTATCTTGGACCTCGAGCAGCATTTATCACAGGGTGGACGTATTGGTTTTGCTGGATCATGATCGCGATGGCAGATATTATTGCTGTTGGTGTGTATGTCCGTTATTGGTTCGATATCCCACAATGGATTCCAGCAATTATCTGTTTAATGATTCTATTAGGGTTCAATCTTTTAACAGTAAAGCTTTTTGGAGAATTAGAGTTTTGGTTTGCATTAATTAAGGTCATCACGATTCTGTTTCTCATTGGCGTTGGGGTTGTTTTGCTAGTGATAGGGTTTAAAACCGATGCAGGAACAGTGACGATAAGTAACCTTTGGGAGCACGGAGGATTTTTTCCAAACGGTATTTCGGGTTTCTTCCTATCCTTCCAAATGGTCTTATTTGCTTTCGTCGGTGTGGAGTTAGTCGGTGTAACAGCCGCGGAAACAGCAAATCCAAAGAAAAATATTCCATCAGCGATTAATAAGATTCCATTACGAATCCTATTTTTCTACGTAGGGTCTATCATCATCCTATTATGTATTAACCCTTGGACAGAGCTAAATGGAACGGAAAGTCCCTTCGTAAAAACATTCAGCTTAGTCGGGATCCCAATTGCTGCAGGAATCATTAATTTCGTTGTCTTAACGTCAGCTGCTTCTGCATGTAACAGTGGATTATTCTCAACAAGTCGCATCCTATTTAATTTAAGTAAAAGTGAACAAGCACCAACAAATTTTAAAAAGCTAAATAAAAATCATGTTCCTAGTCATGCGTTGCTTGTATCAACAATTGTCGTATCAATTGGAGCACTGTTAAGCAAGCTGATTCCAGAACAAGCATTTGGAATTGTATCAACGATCAGTGCGATTTGCTTTATGTGGGTGTGGGGAGTTATTCTTATTTGTCATATAATATATAAGAAAACGAGACCAGAATTACAAGCAAAATCGACATTTAAAGCACCATTTACTCCATTTATTAATTATGCAGTGTTAGCGCTGTTTGGCTTGATTCTCATTATTATGCTGTTTGCCAGTGAGACACGTGTAGCGTTGTTGTTGACGCCTTTGTGGTTTGTTTTGTTGTATGTGATAGATTATTTTAAAAAATAATGGGTAGTTCATACATACTACAGTATAAAATTGATATTACCCTTTATGAGGATATATATATCGCCTATATTAATTTTAAAACATAAATGAAATTGTGAACGTAATGAATTCAATGAATTATAGTTTGATTGATTTGCACGAACATGGGTTGGGAATATCTGTTGAGTTAGAATTATGGATAATTTACCATATTTCGCAGGATTTCAATTAGAGGTATTATCTACTTATTAAATGCAAGCCAATTTTTACTTGTTTATGAATTTTCATCATAGGTTGTTATCGAGCAGATAAGCATAATAATAAAGATATAAGGTAATAAATAGAATGATAGATGGTGTGCAAAAGTCAACTGAAGCAAATTGAGTATAATGATATATTGAAGTAATTAAGGTTTAGTTGAGGAAGATGAAACTTTTCTTACAATATTTCGTATTTATATTTAGATAGGAGAAACAGGGGGGATATGATGATGGAGAATAATAAAACTGGTCTTTATATAAGTATGTTATTTGGTATGTTAGGTAGTGTCTTGGTTGGATTAATGGCACTTAGGTATCTTGCCTCTAATGATACAGAGGGATATATTTTTTCCTTTCTAGGATTTATTTTAATAATAAATTATATAAACTATTTAGAATCAAAAGCAAATATTAGCAAAAAAGTAACTTGGATAAGGTCAATCATTTCAATTGTGTTGTTTATTGTTATCGGTTATTTCTTATATTTTTAAAAATTAGAAACTCTTTAATATATTCAAAATAATAAATATATAAATGTTTAATGTGTTAAAGGGGAAATTCCCCAGTATATAGTGAGAAACACTACTATTGAGTGCGATACTCCATTAAGAAGTATCGCATTTTTAATTGTACTTTATGATCGTTTAAGAATGAGTATGATGATATAAAAAAATTGGAGGTTACATAGATAAGTGGAAAATCACAAGTTTAAAGAGTTTATTAACATTGCAAAACAACTAAACAAAATAGAAATAATCCCATTGTTAATGGGGTCGGTTGGATTAGAAATTGTTACAGGAAAGAGTTGGGATGCACAAGATTTAGATATTCATGTCCCTGGTGATAAAAGAGGATGGGAGGTACCGCCAGAATCTAATATAGATAAATGGGATGATATTGTAAACATAATGAATGCAATGGAATATAGCTTAATTGATTTGCATGAACATGAATTCACTAAAGACGGATTATCAGTAGAGTTCGGAATTATTGACACTTTGCCAAGTTTCTCAGGAATACAATTAGAGGACTTGGAGATACACCAACTCGATGGAACAAATTATTATTTACTAAATGCTAGTCAATATTTACGTGTTTACGAATCTTCTTCAAAGGATAGTTATCGGGCAGATAAGAATAATAATAAAGATATTAGTAAAATAGATTTTATAAATAGAATGATAGGTGGTAGCAAAAAATAAAACGAGCTTTAAAAATTGGGAACGTCGAAGTTTAGTTTAAGATTGATGTTTAACTTGTTTAAAAATCGGGCCTTTAATTGAGCTACAAGTCTAAGGATACTAGATATACACAATAATCGATACGGAACACACAAAGTAACCCCGTTATTTTTAGAACGGGGTTACTTGTGTTGTTGGTATTGGAAAAACGTTATTGTCCCTTTACAGCATTTTTTTAATCGTTTGCAACGTTTTCACTTACCCATTCGACTTTATTGTGTATTAGGAGGGGAAATCTATATGGATACAGTTAAATTAGTACAAAAAGCAACTAAAGGTGATGATGAAGCATTCGAACAATTGATTAGTACTGTTCGCCATAAATTGTATCGCACGGCCTATTCGTACGTAAAAAATGAGCAAGATGCCCTTGATATTTATCAAGATACAATTTATAAGGCCTACACTGTAAACAGTCACTTTGTATCCTCACAATTACCGCAAACATTTCCAAATTCCTCCGGAATTCAATATATACTTCTCTGAAATAATGTGCTAAA
>NZ_JAUSUD010000053.1 GCF_030813355.1 Metabacillus malikii | reverse complement strand
ATTTAGCACATTATTTCAGAGAAGTATATATTGAATTCCGGAGGAATTTGGAAATGTTTGCGGTAATTGTGAGGATACAAAGTGACTGTTTACAATTATAACCTTCATTTTTTTCCTTAGAGCAATTGGGGATTTCAAATATTTAGGATTCACCAAAAAAATTAAAAATACTAACTTTTCTAAGTACGATACAGCACTGTACACGCCACTTTGCCTATATTTAGGTTTAATATTTATGATTTCATGGATATTTTAAGAGCAATACTTTATGAAATGACATATGGTTTTCTATATAAGGTTTATGAAGAAATCTGTTTAATTGTTTTTTATGATAATAACTTTAAAAAAGGTGCTTTCCAAATTGACTGGAAGGCACCTTTTTTCGTAACTAAAAAAGGACATATTTAAGAAGATTAAAGCAAGATTTGGAAAGTTTCTTTATTCTTGTGATGATATCTTTTTATTAAGGAATTAACAAACTAGCTAGTTAGATGCTAATCAATGTCGTCACTTGGAAGTTTTTTAATCGGTACGAATATATGAAAGGAATCAAGATTATGTATATTCTCAAATACTTGAATAAGTTCAATATCAGAATTCTCTGCTTCTTGTTTTGAGATTTTTAAAAACCTTGCAAAGTCAGTGATTAACACGTCTCCTATGTCTAGTAAGTCACCAAAATATTTAAACTTAGCGCAAAAAAACTGCTGAACATCTACTGTGAAATAATTAGGTAGATTGATTTTTAAATCTAACGGTATTGCGACTAAAGCTTTGAACTTGGTTGAGTTTGGCTGGCAATTGGAGTAGATGATATAACAGGAACTTTTGATTGATTCGTCAATGCTGTTTACGAGCATTCTCGAATAAGAACGGATCACTTCTTTAAAATCATTGCTGGCGATGTCAACTTCAAATGCTACACCACTTATTCGAGTTGTTTCAAAATTTGTTAAAGTAAAATCGGTAACGATATCCCCATTTATGTTTTTAAGTGGTCTTTTAATGACTGGAGGAATGTCTTCTAGGGCTATACTCTTACTGCCTTTTCTTAACAAGCTTGGAGAAATACCATATTGACTCTTAAAAGCACGGGTGAAGGACGATGGAGTGCCAAAGTTTAGTTGATACGCAATATCTGTTAATGATAAGTTTTCATTTTGAATGTATTGAACAGATGCGTTTAATCTTCTAGACAATGTGTATTGATTTAATGAACAGCCCATGACTGCTGAGAAAAGTCTATGAAAATAGTATTTAGACATATTGAAAGAATTTGAAACAGTCTCCAATGATAATCGTTCGTGCAAGTTGTTTTCAATATACAATAAAGATTTTTCAATAACTTCATAATGTTCCATTTCGTCACCCAATTTCATACATTTATTCAACTAACTTACTATATGACATTTGATTCTACAATACTAGGAATATTTAAAATTTTTATTTATCTATAGAGGTAAATCAAAGCTTGGAGGGAACCACATGAATAATAAAAATGATAAAAAACAAGTCATTACGGGGAAGAGTTTAATGAGATGGACAGGTCGTTTTGCGATATTGGCAGGTGTTATATATATATGTATACAGTTTATTCATCCGAAAGATCATATATCCTCTGTAAGCACGGACTTATGGGTCATCATTGCATGTACTACCTGTATGATGTCTCTTTTTAGCCTTATTGGAATTATCGGAATCTATACAAGACAAGTGGAAGAAACAAACTGGCTTGGGCTGATTGGTTTTATTTTATTTAGTCTATTCTGGTTAATTTCAATGATTTTTAGTTTTATTGAGGCTTTTATATTGCCGTTGCTACCAACTGATGCTCCAGAGTTTGTAGAGGGATTAGTAGGGATTTTTGCTGGCACCACAAGTACAGTAAATCTGGGTGTTTTCCCATTATTAGCCCCATTTGCAGCGATTCTGTATGGTCTTGGTGGACTCTTATTTGGTCTTGCAACATATCGTGCGGGAGTCTTCCCACGTATGGCAGGTGCTTTACTTTCCTTTGCAGCCGTTGTCACATTTGCAGCTGCTATCATTCCTCACCCATTCGATAGGATTTTAGCAGTGCCGATGGGATTAGCACTTATTTGGTTGGGATGGGCTCTTTGGTCAGAACATAGGAATTGAAGCCGGAAAAACAATAGCTATGTCATGGATAATATCTTTTTAACAAGAGAACAGCAAGAAATGGTTGAAGCAAAAGAGAAAAGTTGAGTTGTAATATTAAAGATACCAGGTCTCTCGTGAGTTTAACTTACGGGGTCTTTTTATATCCGCGTATTTTTTTACACAATCTAGTTAATACGTGGAAAAATTACCAACATGCAGCCAAATATATGAATATTTAGGTCCAACGATGTAAAAGACTAAATGCTAAAAGAGAAGGGGGTAAACAAATGAAATATGGATACATTGGCCCAGGTATAGATATAGGGCAGCTCGCACAAAAAAAGGGCCGATATGTAACTGGGTTTTCTGTTGGAATATTATACCTTGATGAAAGTCACTATCCAGTCATACCTGGTAATGTTGCAAACTATTCGACCTTTCCATTTCCTGTACATTATAAGGTTGTCCCTGGCTGTACAGGTCAACGTTTACTAAATGGTGATTTAACGTTGGAGAAGGAGATAATCTGGGCAGCTAAGCAATTGCAAAGTGAAGGGGCGAAAGTCATTTCAAGTAGCTGTGGATTTTTTGGAAACTTTCAGGTACAAACAGCAAGAAGTTTAGAAATTCCTGTCTTTTTATCTAGCCTTGTTCAACTGCCGATGATACAAGTTGGTCTAAAGCCAGAGCAAAAAATTGGTATACTGACTGCTTATGAACAAGGGTTAACAGATTACCTTTTAGAAAGCTGTGGTTTTTTTAATCGTTCAAGTTTAATTATAGGTGATTTAAGCAAAGGTGAAGAATTTTCTGCCATCAATAATGGAAAAGGAAGTTTTCATAATGAAAAGCTAAGAGATGAGGTCGTTCAAAAAGCTGTGGAAATAACAGAAGCGCATCCCGAAATTGGGGCTATTTTATTGGAATGTAGTGACCTACCTCCATATGCCTATGATATACAACAAGCAGTTCAATTACCTGTATATGACTTTATTTCACTTATTAATTGGGCCCATCATGCGAATAGCCAGAAACCGTATTATGGGTTTATTTAAATAGCTGGACAATAGTTAAGTGTCGCACAGAAAATGTAAACAAAACAAATTTTCTTGCTCCCATATATGCCATCACATTCAGGTACTTACGCTTATCTTTACAATACTTAATCCATAATTAATACATATTAATACTGAATACTAATTTACATTATCTACAAGGATAATTAGTATTAATACTATAGTTTATTTAAAATAAATTGATTTAAATAATTTTACGCTTAATGGGAGAGTGGATTTTTGAACGACAAGGAGCTAATCGAAATCTTGGTGGAGTCAGAGGCGAATTTACTAGTAGAGCTGCGAATGGGAAATGGTTTTCAAGAAAAGGAATATGAAACATTAGTAGAGGTACTCACCGTTCTTGCAGATAGATGGGAAGGGCTAAATTATATACCGAATGATGCCTTCCTTCCGATAGTTGAAGTTTATAGTGAAATGTATCATTTTTCATTAAATGATAATGGTGAAGCATCAAAACGTATTAGAAAGGCTGCCGAGGATATAAAAATAATAATCCAAAGATGTACAAATGAGACTGGTGAAATTGATAACGAGAAAGCAAAAGTAATAGCTAGGTTATCGGAGTCTATTGAAGAAGACGGTAACTTTTTTGAAAAACTTCAAAAAGGTAGTGGCTTGGATGAAAAACAATTAGAGAAAATTTACGTTGTATTAAATGAAATATATAAAGAGATTTATTCATGGGAATTGCTTCCTAAAGGAATTGTAAACATATTCAAAGATTTCTATGAACTCGATTTGTATGTGTATCAATATCAAAATGAGTTTAAACAACATGATGAGGCAGATAAGATTTATGATGCGTATGAACGTATTTTTAGTTTGATTTTTGGCTGACTATAGTTTAATAGACAAGCAGTTACATATAGGCGAGAGCGATGGTGTAATTGATATTTTATTAGCTTTCAAATGGTTAGTTATATTATTGTCACTAAAGTGAGTATTGAGAATTGAATACGCTAAGTATTATTCTATCAAAGGTGGGTTTTGGGCTTATATAATAAGTCGCTAGTGAAGAGGGTAATCAAAGTTTTGGGGAAGTAATGCTGATTTTGTGAGTTATTGAAAACTCCTTAATAATGAAGCAGAAGAAGAACGAAATCGCTAGCGATAGCTTTAAAAACATCTTTCTATCAAAAAAAGGCATAAAAAAATGAAAAAGTATCTTTTTCGTGATATTGTTTAATCGCCAAAGAAAACAATAGAAAGAGATACTTTTTCGTATGAACATTATATCACGAAGTGCTTTCCATAGACACATACATATTAATAATTCGAGTCGTGCTCCTCCTGAATTTAAATCTTTTCTAGTATTTATATTTACTATTCAGGAGGAGATACAATGGATCATTATGAAAGAAAGATAGAGCTTTTCTTTGAACTCAAAGGTACTCCCGATTCCTCACAAGAATCATATCGTCGCAGAATACTAGCCTTCTTAGGCTATATGAATAAATGTAATCGTCCCATATCTGAGATGAATGAACATGATATTCAACAATACATTCTACATCTTAAGAAAGAAAATGGTCTTGCAGCTAGCACGATTAATAACTATATTTCATCGATTAAATTTTTCTATACCTACATTTTGGAAAAGGATTGGAACAATCGTAAAGTACCAAGAATGAAGCGAATTCAAACGTTTCCTATTGTTCCCTCTAGGGATGAGATTTTCTCCCTTTTAGATGCCACTAAAAATTTGAAGCATAAAGCTATATTAGTATTAATGTACGGAAGTGGCCTACGCGTTAGTGAAGTGGCACGGCTTAAAATTAGTGATATCTGTAGTAAAACAATGCGAGTCCGTATTGAGAATGCCAAACATAATACTAATCGTTACACTATACTATCGAAATTCGCATTAGAAATACTGCGTGATTATTTTAGACACTATTTTACACCAGGTGAATATTGCTCTTCTGATTGGCTGTTTCCTGGACGATCCAAACAAAATCATATCAATGTCAAGACCATTAAAAATACAATGATTAATCTTAGAGATGGTCTAGGACTGAATTCAAAAATATCTGCACATACGTTAAGACATTGTTTCGCAACACATGCTTTAGAAGATGGTGTAGAACCTGTATTTATTCAACAGATGCTCGGACATAAACGACTTCAAACTACACT
>NZ_JAUSUD010000052.1 GCF_030813355.1 Metabacillus malikii | reverse complement strand
ACAATTGTCTTTACTAGATATATTGTCCTCTCTTGGCAGAACCGTTGTAGCACAGACCAACGGACATTAGGTGGTTTATTTTATGATCTTTGCGAAGAAATTAGTGATCTCGATTGGGTTGTCGCACTAGGGCAGTTACTCGAGCTTCTTCATGATGTCCTAAAAGAAAGCAACAAAAAGATACAAAAATTAATTCAATGTCAACTACAACACTGGATTGCAGGCTTACCTAATTACATCAAGGTCTACCTGCCTATTTCAGTGTGCGAAAGTTGAGTATTAATATAAAACCAATAAGTTCAGCATGATTAACAATAAAAAACCATTTAAAAAAATTAATCCGATAGAAAAACTCGGGTTGACATTTTGCTGAATTATGATAAAATTTTGAATCAATAGCACAATTTCAAAAATAATCAAATTAAGTACGAATAGAAAGGATTTTGTTAATTAAAAGTTATCTAAATTTGTGACAAAAATGGAATTGATTACATACTTTATTTTTACGTACAATTCCGACTATTAACCTATGAATAAATGGTTTTTCAACATGGTGCATATAGTGAGAAAGAGGTGATAAAATGCTAACTTATAATAATTGGACAGAAGCTAGCGAAAATTTTGAGGTCGATGAAAAATACAAAGGGGCTCTTAATACATTAGAATGGGCATATAACCACTATGGTGAAGAGGTGGTCTATGCATGTAGTTTTGGGATAGAAGGAATCGTGCTTATTGATTTAATCTCAAAAGTAAAACCAGATGCGAAAATAGTCTTTCTTGATACAGATGTCCACTTTAAAGAAACGTATGAATTAATTGATAAAGTAAAGGAAAAGTATCCATCGCTTAACATTGAATTAAAAAAACCTGAACTTACCCTTGAGGAGCAAGCAGAGCAATATGGAGATAAGTTATGGGAAACAAATCCAAATCAATGCTGTAATATTCGAAAAATAGTCCCACTTAACGAGACATTACAAGGTGCAGCAGCTTGGATTTCTGGATTAAGACGAGAACAATCAGAGACTAGAAGAAATGTAAACTTTATCAATAAGGATGATCGCTTTCATTCAGTAAAGATTTGCCCACTAATTCATTGGACTTGGAAAGACGTATGGCGTTATGTTCATAAAAATGATTTAATCTATAATCCTTTACATGATAGAGGATATCCAAGCATCGGTTGTTTTCATTGCACAAAGCCTGCTTATGATGAAAATGATTTACGGTCAGGTAGATGGTCTGGGCAAATGAAAACAGAATGTGGCCTCCATCAATAGGGGGATAAATCGATGTTAGAGATAATTGCAATTGTTGTCAGCTTCTTTTTTGCCATGAATATAGGTGCAAGTGGTGCGGCTGCTTCAATGGGTGTAGCATATGGTTCTGGGGCGATATTACGCCCTAGAAATGCACTACTTCTATGTGCGTTAGGTATTATATTAGGAGCAGTTATTGGTGGAGGAGAAGTTGTCAAAACGATAAGCTCTGGTATCATTCCAACTTCGCTTATCTCGATAAAAATTGTTGTTATCATCCTTTTTTCAGCTACTTTTTCACTCTTTTTAGCAAATATTTTAGGTATTCCCCTTTCTACAAGTGAAGTTACAGTTGGCTCTGTAGTGGGGGTTGGGATTGCACATCAAGTGTTATTTGTGAATAATTTACTATGGATTGTTATGTTTTGGTTTATTATTCCAATTATTGCATTTGGAATTGCCTATATATTTATTAAACTACTAAAATTTTTAAAATTAGAGGAAAAATATTCGTTTGAAGGAAAAATTGTGACGTATTTATTGATTTTTGCCGGATTTTTTGAAGCATTTTCCGCTGGAATGAATAACGTAGCTAATGCAGTAGGGCCATTAGTGAGTGCGAATATTTTGACGGTTTCGAAAGGAACATTATACGGGGGCATATTTGTTGCGATAGGTGCCTTATTGTTAGGACGTCGCGTTCTAGAAACAAATGGGAAGAAAATTACAAGTTTTTCTAAAATTGAAGGAATTATGATATCTGGTACAGGAGCAACACTTGTAACGATTGCTTCAATCTTCGGTATACCAGTACCACTAACACAGATTACCACATCATCCATTCTAGGTATCGGAATGGCGAAAAATGGTTCGAAAATTACGTTCCAAAAGAAAATAGTAAAAAATATGTTGATGGTTTGGTTAATATCACCACTAATATCCTTAACAATGTCATATTTTCTAGTCAAATTATTAATAGAAAATGATATTTATTCAATTGTAGTTCTGGCAAGTCTGTTTCTTGCTACAATTGGTGCCATCTATTTGATGCGAGCAAGTAAACAGGAAAAGCGCACAGTACATGAAGAAGGTGGTGGAATATAGGGTCCCCCTATATTTCTATTACCATGTAAATGAAATAATGATGATAAAATTGGAGGATTAACAGATGAGTTTATTACCACATGGTGGAACATTGATACAAAAATTAGCATTAGGTGCAGACGTTACACATATTAAAAAAGAAGTTGAGCTAGACGCAATTGCATTAAGTGATTTAGAGTTAATTGCAATTGGTGCATATAGTCCAATTGAAGGTTTTTTCACGCAAAAAGATTATGAATCTGTGGTTGAAAATATGAAATTAGCTAATGGAACAGTATGGAGTATCCCTATTACATTACCAGTCTCTGAGGAAAAGGCTGAAACATTGTCAGTAGGTGATGAAATCCGACTTGTAGCTAATGAAGTTACATACGGAACACTAACAATATCCGATATTTTTACTCCTGACAAACAAAAGGAAGCGATAAATGTATATCGGACAGATGAGCTTGCCCATCCAGGTGTTAAAAAAATGTTCGAACGGGGCAATGTATATATCGGTGGTGAAATATCCCTCGTAAAACGCCCGGAAAAGAAATTTGCCGATTATTATTTTGACCCTAAAGAAACAAGAGCAAGATTTGCAGAACTAAATTGGAAAACAATTGTCGGGTTCCAAACTCGTAATCCAGTTCATAGAGCCCATGAATATATCCAAAAGACAGCCCTAGAAACTGTGGATGGTTTATTTTTAAATCCTCTAGTTGGTGAAACAAAGTCTGACGACATTCCAGCTCACATCCGTATGGAAAGCTATGAAGTATTATTAGACAATTACTATCCGAAAGACCGTGTACATCTTGCAGTATTCCCGGCTGCAATGCGTTATGCAGGCCCGCGTGAAGCAATATTCCATGCTATGGTTCGCAAAAATTACGGATGTACTCATTTTATCGTTGGACGCGACCATGCTGGCGTAGGCGATTATTATGGAACTTACGATGCTCAAAAAATCTTCTCTAACTTTACAGCTGATGAGCTTGGAATAACACCATTATTTTTTGAACATAGCTTTTATTGCACAAAATGTGAGGCTATGGCTTCATCAAAAACTTGCCCACATGGTAAAGAAGATCGTGTTATCTTATCAGGTACGAAAGTTCGTGCGATGCTAAGAAATGGAGAATTGCCACCAAGCACGTTTAGTCGTAAAGAAGTTGTAGAAGTATTAATTAAAGGCATGAAAGAGACAGCGAATAACTAATAAAGGGGTAAGGGAATAATGGCGGCTAGTAATATTGTATGGCACGATACATCTGTAACGAAAGAGGAACGAAGAAGCAAAAATAACTATCAAAGCTATGTCCTTTGGTTTACGGGACTATCTGGTTCAGGAAAGTCAACACTTGCAAATGCATTAGCTAGATATTTATTTGAAGCAAATGTTCAAACGTACGTACTAGATGGGGATAATATTAGACATGGTTTAAATCGTGATTTAGGATTTACCGATGAAGACCGGAAAGAAAATATTCGTCGAATTGGTGAAGTATCAAAACTATTCGTTGATAGTGGTCAAATTGTATTAACAGCATTTATCTCTCCATTTCGGGAAGATCGTCAACAAGTTAAAGATATATTATCTGATAATGAATTTTTTGAAGTTTATGTTAAATGTTCTTTAGACCAATGTGAAGTACGTGACCCTAAGGGATTATATAAAAAGGCGAGAAATAATGAAATAAAGCATTTTACAGGCATTGACTCTCCTTATGAAGAGCCGGAAAATCCAGCTATCGTTGTTGATACTGAAACACAATCAGTAGAAGAATCAGTTAAACAGATTGTGAATTTCCTTCAATCAAAAGGGTTAATTGACATAGAAGTATCTTAATGGATGTCTTTTTTCAAAAGGCTCTTTTCTAAAAGTTGCACTAGCCTTTTTTAAGGTTTGTTGGAGCTGGTTGCGAGACTCCTGCGGGATGCGTGGGGGAGGTGAGACGTGAGCAGGCGTTTACGCTGAGCAGTTCGAAAAGCGTAGGCTTGCCCATCGACGTACAAACTAGAGGTGACCTGAAGTTTGTTAACAGGTAGCACAAGGAGCTGTGAGTCACACCACCTATCCCTCTACCCGTGAGTGCTTCAAGAGGAGACAAACCCTAACGATAAGTTAAAAGCATCAATGTTTACGAAAACAGCATAATGGATTGATAGAAAAGTGTTATATTGATATTTAAGCGAGAAAGGGGGAGATGAAGATAGCGAAGGTTTTTCTTGTAGGCGCAGGACCTGGAGACTGTGAATTATTAACGATTAAAGCTCTAAAGTGCATACAAAAGGCTGATGTCATACTTTATGATAGGTTAGTGAATAAGGATATTTTAAAGTATGCTAAAAAGGAATGTGAAAAAGTATACTGTGGCAAATTACCGAAATACCATACAATGAAACAAGAAACAATCAATCACTTCCTTGTAAAATATGCTAATATGGGTAAAATAGTTGTACGTCTAAAAGGTGGCGACCCTTTCGTATTTGGTCGTGGTGGTGAAGAAGCAGAAGCCTTAGCTATTAATCAAATCCCCTTTGAAATAGTACCAGGTGTTACATCAGGAATTGCAGCATCATCATATGCTGGTATTCCTGTAACACATCGGGAATTAAGCGGTAGTGTTGCATTTGTTACAGGTCATCGCAGTAATACCGAAGAGGATACGATAAAGTGGGATGCATTAGCTAAAGGGATTGATACACTTGTTATTTACATGGGTGTGAGTAATCTTCTCTTTATAAAGGAAATGCTTATTAAATACGGGAAGCTACCTGCGACACCTGTTGCGGTTATTCAATGGGGCACGACAATGCAACAAAAAACGGTTACTGGTACACTAGAAAATATAAATGAATTAGTGCAGAAAAAGAATATAACAAACCCGAGTATAATTATCGTCGGAGAGGTAGTAAGCCTGAGAAAAAATCTTAGTTGGTATGAAGAAATCGGGGAAGAGATAAAATCCCAAGGTGAGGTTCTATCAATATGAAACAAGCTGTATTATATGTTTGTCATGGTAGTAGAGTACCGAAAGCTCGAGAAGAAGCAATACAATTTATCAATAAGGTAATCCCGACAATTGACGCACCGATTCAAGAGGTGTGTTTTTTGGAATTGGCAGAACCATCAATTAAAATTGGCTTTGAAACATGTGTAGAAAAAGGTGCAACTCATATTACGGTTGTGCCATTGCTCTTATTGACAGCAGCTCATGCGAAGCATGACATCCCTGAAGAAATAACGAAAATATGTTCCTTGTATCCTGCTATTACTGTAACTTATGGTAAGCCAATAGGGGTTGACGAAAGTTTAGCAACGATGTTGATTGATAAGATGAATGACCAATCTAATGTTGATGCATCCTCAATTGCAATACTAGTAGGACGGGGTAGTAGTGATATGGATGCTGTCAATGATTTAATTGAAATATCGAGCCTTCTAAAACGCGATTCTAGTATTAAAGAAGTGAGGACATGTTTTCTAACTGCAGCAACACCAAAGTTTGAACAAGTTATTGAGGAAATATATCAAACTAATGAACCAAAGATATTTATTATTCCATATTTAATTTTTACAGGGTTGTTGAAACAAGAAATTGACCATACGATAAAAAAATATGAATGGAAAGAACGTCAAGTACATGTCTGTTCTTACCTAGGACCACATCCAATTTTATTAGAACTATTTACTAAGCGTGTTAATGATGCAATCCGTAATGATGGCGATGAATATCTCTTTCAAAAGGGAGTTTAAGAAATGATCCCCCTACATATTGATGTTAATGAACGTGAGGTCGTTATTGTCGGTGGTGGTAGTATTGCATATCGACGTTTATGTTTATTTCTTAACGAAGGTGCACTAATTACAGTAGTTAGTCCAACAGCTGTCAAGGAAATTGAAGATTTACAGCGATTAAACCTTATAAAATGGGTCAAAAAGAAAGTAGACCTTAATGATGTGAAACATGCCTTTCTAATTGTGGCTGCAACAAATGATCCATCAATAAATGATTGGCTAGCAAAAAATATTAATGAATACCAGCTCATTAATAATGCTAGTAATGCAGAGAATGGTAATGTAACAGTACCAAAAACAGTTAAAAAAGGTAGGCTAACTTTGTCGATATCAACTGGCGGTGCCAGTCCGAAGTTATCTAAACAATTATCGGAGCAGCTGATTACGCAGTTTGATGAGCAGTTTATTGAACAATTAGACCAGTTATATGAACAAAGACAACGTTTAAAGAAAAATAATCAATAATCATTTATAAAGTAATGATAAGGAAGAGAGTAGTTTCTCTGATTTGTCATTGCTTTTTTTTATTATTTTTGAATTGTACTCACATCAAAAGATTAAACACATTTGTAACAATAAAATATTAGCGAATATTTTTGAATTGATTGGAAACTGTTTACAGTCTAGATAAGCTTCTCCCCCTATCGAACGTTGTCGCTCAATTAGTGAAAGTTTAATAGGATTCAAGAGTGTATACATGTAGAATAACGGGAAGGGGTACTAGGATAAAAGTTATATTTTGCTTTTATGAAAGTTTAGTCAGGAAAATTCACAAGACAATATACACATATTTTAGTTTGGTTTTACAGTTGAGTGATGCTATTCATTGACGTTTATTAACCAAAAGTATTTGAGTATGACAATGAAATGGTAAAATATCATATTGCTAGTACGACAATTTACTTAAAAACCGCAGCTTTTTCGACTATTAATGTAGTAATTTGTAAATAAATTAGATAATTTATCCTAATTTGTACAACTTTCGGCATATCCGATCCTAATCTATGATAATATGAGATTATTCAATACTTTTATCCTATTATTTTTCGTAAAATTTTCAAAAATATATTTAATAGGTTAATAGGTCTATATTTAACTTCGATCATATAGATTATTAGGAGGGGCATATGAAAAGGGCATTATTACCTAGTGTTTGTTTTGCAGTTTTATCAACTGTTGCGTTTGAAGAAACTGTACTGGCAACGCAAAATAAGGCGGTAGAGAGTGAAAATTCCTACATCACTACTGTAAAGTACGTTAACATCGAGGAAGGATTTTTGAATCTAAGACAGCAAGCCTCGACAACAGCTAACGTAATCGCGACCCTTATAAAAGGGACTGAAGTAATTGTTTACACTGAGAATAATGGTTGGTCAAAAGTAAAGGTTAATGGGAAAGAAGGGTATGTAAGCACAAGATATTTGTCGGAACATACTAAAGAGAAAACAATAGTTAATGCTAGCAAAAAGATAACGAAATTTGTATCCGTTTCAAGTGGTAAATTAAATATGAGGTCGGAAGCGTCAACGAGTGCAAGTGTATTAACATCCCTGACAAAAGGAACTGCTGTTGAAGTCATTTCTGAGACAAATGGCTGGTCGAAAGTTAAAGTATTAGGTAAGGAGGGGTATGTTAGCACTAAGTACTTAACTGCTACACAGGAGAAAAGTAGTGTAAGTGCTGTTGCTAAACCGACGACTACTTCTTCAACTTCACGAACAACCAAATACGTATCAGTCACAAATGGGACATTAAACATGCGTTCAGGGGCAACGACGAGTGCACCTGTGTTAACATCGTTGTCGAAAGGTACTGCAGTCGAAGTTATTTCAGAGTCAAATGGC
>NZ_JAUSUD010000051.1 GCF_030813355.1 Metabacillus malikii | reverse complement strand
TATACCAAATTACGGGGGTTTTTCTGTTTTTATTTTATATTTTTGTTCATTTCCCATTATTTAGGTGGTGTTTTTCAGTGGTCTCGAACCGTCCCTCTGCTTCATGCTTTCTTGGCTTTTCGGTTTTTGTTGGAGATGTCTAGCCAGACGGCGATGACTAGGATTGTTCCTTTTACGATGTATTGCCAGAAGGATTCCATTCCCATTAAGGACATTCCGTTATCTAATGATGTCATGACAAGTGCACCGATAATTGCACCAAAAATTGTGCCAACACCACCCATTAGAGATGTTCCTCCGATTACACATGCTGCAATGGCATCAAGCTCATACATTTCCCCTGCTGTAATCGTTGCGGAAGTTAACCGCGATGTTAAGACAATCGCTGCGATAGAGGATAATAAGCCTGAAAAAACAAATACCATCATTGTTCTGCTTTTAATGTTAATCCCTGATAACTTGGCCGCATCAGCATTGCCGCCAATGGCATAAACATGTCGGCCAAATGTCGTTTTATTTGAAATATAAGAAAAGATTAACGCAAGGATCATGACAAAAATAATTGGAAACGGGATTCCTTTGTAGTTATTCATCGTTAATACAAAAGCAAATGCAGCCCCACCATAAATGACTAGTTTCGTTATATCTACACCAAATGGTGAAACATCGAAACCATATGCTTTTCTAGAGCTTCTTTTTCTTAAAATTGCAACAGCAATGAACGCAACAGCAGCTGTAGAGAGAATTAATCCGAAGATTCTTGAAAAATAGGCATTCCCCAGCGCCATAAATACTGGATCTGATACAGAAATTGTTGTTGAATTTGTAACACCTAATAGTATACCTCTAAAAATCATCATCCCGCCGAGTGTCACAATAAAGGCAGGTATTGCCCGGTAGGCGACAAGCCATCCTTGTATTAAGCCAAGTAGAAAGCCTGCAGCTAACGTACAAAGTAGAACAACTCCGACCGGTAAGCCTAACCAGTTACTTAGGATTGCGGCAATTCCACCTGTCAGTCCGACAATTGAGCCGACCGATAAATCGATATGACCAGCAACGATGACAAGGACCATACCAATTGCAAGGATTGCAGTTACGGACATTTGTGTAAACAAGTTGGAAAGGTTTCTTGCTGTAAAGAATGTTTCATTTAATACTCCAAAGAATATCCAAATTAAGACGACAGCCGCAATCATCGTATATGCTCGAACATCCATTGTCCCTAACAGTGATTTAATCGGATGCTGTGGACGTGCTTTGCTATCTTCTACTTGTAAATTCGCAGCCATGTTATTTACCCCCTGTCGCTGCTAGCATGATGTTTTCTTGTGTAGCCTCTTCGTAACGGAGCTCTCTTGCAAAAGAGCCTTCATGCATCACTAATATTCGATCACTCATTCCTAATACTTCCGGTAATTCAGAAGAAATCATAATAATTGCAACACCATTTTCTACTAATTGATTCATAAGATTATAGATTTCATATTTCGCCCCTACGTCGATTCCTCGCGTTGGTTCATCAAGAATAAGGACTTTTGGGTTTGACATGAGCCATTTTGCCAGTACAACCTTTTGTTGATTACCACCAGAAAGGGTTCCAACAGTTGTTTCTAATGAAGCTGTTTTCGTACGTAGCTCCTTTACAAATTTGTCGCTTGCCTTTATTTCCTCATTCTCATTAATGGTTCCAAATCTACTAACTTTATTTAAATTAGGCAGTGTTGTATTTTTCTTCACATCCATATCGAGCACTAGTCCTAAACGTTTGCGATCTTCAGTAACTAACGCTAACCCTTCTTTTATTGCGTGTTTAATCGATTTTAGTTGTACAGTTTTACCCTCAATCTTAACGGTTCCTTCCCATCTCCCTTCATAAGCACCGAATATACTCATGACAAGCTCCGAACGGCCCGCACCCATTAACCCGGCGATTCCAAGAATTTCGCCTCTTCGTAATGTGAAATTGACATTATCAATTACTTTTTGCTGTGGGTTATCTTCTTTCCAAACCGAGTAATTGTTTACTTCTAAAACAACTTCTTTCGGGTCGTGTGCTACTCGTGGGTAACGTTCTGTTAATTCCCGTCCTACCATTAGGGCAATAACATCATCTTCAACTACTTCATGTTTATTCACTGTTTTAATTGTTTGTCCATCACGTAAAATGGTGATTTGGTCTGCTAACCGAAATACTTCTGGCATCTTATGAGAAATATAGATGCAGCTTACCCCGTTGCTGCGCAGCTCATTTAATATCCCCATTAAAATTTCTACTTCACTTTCGGTAAGAGCGGCTGTCGGTTCATCTAAAATTAGTATTTTTGTATTTTTTGACAATGCTTTCGCAATTTCCACAAGCTGCTGCTGACCAATCCCGAGTGAACCGGTTATCGTGTCTGGCTTCATGTTCAATCCAACCATTTTTAGCCACTTTGCAGCTTCAAAGTAAAGTGAATCCCATTGAATGGTGCCCCATTTCTTTGGTTCACGTCCTAAAAAAATATTCTCCCCGACAGTCATATCCTTCACTAACGCTAACTCTTGATGAATAATCGTAATCCCGGCGTTTTCAGCATCTCTTATTTTACGGAATTCAGCCCGTTTGCCATCTACGACAATGTTGCCGGTGTACGACCCAACAGGATACAAACCGCTCAAAACTTTCATTAGCGTTGATTTTCCTGCACCGTTCTCTCCACAAAGGGCGTGGATTTCGCCCTTTTTCACTTTAAAACTAACTTGATCCAATGCCTTAACACCGGGAAATTCCTTTGTGATTTGCTCCATTTCCAAAATATATTCCATATAGAACACTCCTACTTGATATTCAAATGGGGGACAGTCCCCCCATTAAGTCCCCCCATTAGTTAACTTCTGGCCATTGGTCTTTAGGAATATTTTTATAGATTTCCTCAATTTTTTGGAATTCATCTTTTACGACTGTATCGACAATATTGTCCTTTGTTACGGCTATTGGGTCTAATAAAACGGATGGGACATCAATTTGACCGTTGTTTACAGTCGTATCTGTTGTGATTTCTTCACCTTTTGCCACTTTCACTGCCATTTCAGCTGCTTGTGTTGCAATTGCATGAATTGGTTTATAAACTGTCATTGTTTGTGTACCTTCAACAATTCGTTGTAAAGCAGCAATATCAGCATCCTGACCTGAAACAGGGATTTTACCAGCTAGTCCTTGAGCATTTAAAGCTTGAATTGCTCCACCAGCAGTTCCATCATTGGCTGCAACTACTGCTTGGATATTGTTATCATTAGCTGTTAAAGCATTTTCCATATTTTTCAGCGCTTCCTCAGGCTTCCAGTCTTTTGAGAATTGGTCATAGACAAGGTTGATATCACCGCTATCAATTAATGGTTGAAGAATGTTCATCGCACCTTCTTTAAACATATGTGCATTATTATCTGTGTCGGCACCACCAATATAAACGAAGTTACCTGATGAAACCTGTTCAGTAATTGCCTTTGCTTGCATTTCTCCTACGCGGACGTTATCAAATGATAAATAGTAATCCACTTCTGAATTTTTAATTAAACGGTCATATGAGATAACTTTTACATCTTCATCATGTGCCTTTTGCACAATAGCTGACGAAGCTTCAGCATTATGAGGAATGACAACTAAAACATCGACACCTTCAGAAATAAGCTGTTCCGATTGACTTAATTGCAATGCATCATCACCGTTTGCCGATAATGTTTTCACCTCTGCGCCAAGCTCTTTTACTTTTGCTTCAAATAAATCACGGTCCTTTTGCCAACGCTCTTCCTTTAACGTATCCATTGAAAGACCAATCACGATTTTGTCATCGTCTTCCTTCGCCTTTTCGTTTGCCGGCTCTTCACCAGTAGAGACAATGCCACACCCCGCTAAAGTAGAAGCGAATAATAAACTTGCTGCACCGATACTAAGTTTCTTTAAAAAGCCATTCATCTTTTCTCCCCCTATTACACTTTGTTGTCGCTTACAAATACAATATAGCACGGGGAACTATTGACTATGGCTACTATCATCTGCACTCAATGGTGTTCAATCTTCACTTTTTAAACAAAATGGTAAGCGTTTGCATTATACATCTATTAAATAGGATTTTCTTGTCATTTCCACACCAAAAAAATCCTAATCATACGCAGACGATTAGGATTTCATTAATTGATTGCGATATTCAGTTGGGGATAGGTTTGTTACTTTTTTAAAAACACGACTGAAGTAATTAGGGTCATTGTAACCTACGAGAAAACAGATTTCCTTTAAGCTTCGGCTGCCATCCAGTAAAAGTGATTTAGCCTTTTCAATTCTCACTTGTGTAACATATTCAATAAATGTAATGCCTTCTTGCTTTTTAAACAGTTTGCTAAAATAATATGGACTTAAGTTTATCAGTTCGGCAATTTTCTCCATATGGAGGTCTGTTGCATAATGTTCTTCTATAAAACACTTTGCCCGTTCAATTAATGCTTCAGTACCGTTTTCCTTATCCTTATCGAGTGCTTCTACTAATAAATGCAAAGTAATTTCAGCAATATGTTTAAGTTGCTCCAAGTCTGTAGTATCTTCAAAATGTCCAATTCCCTCAACTTTTACACCTTGGCGTAGCAATTGTTTTTTTAAGGATAGTAACAAACCGATTACTTCACTTCTACATTGTTGAAAGTCAGCGTTCGTTCGATTAATATACGAATCGAAAGCTTGGTGAAAGATAGTGATTGCCTCATTAACATTCCCTTTACTCATTACGGTTAAGAGCTCAGCTTCGATATCCAGTTGTGTATCGTTCTTGTTATCGTTCTTATACTCTGTATAATGCCGGATAGCAGCAGCTTTATGATAACTCGATAAAGCCGTTGTTGCTTCATAATACGATTTTCGCAAACCTTCTATTCCTTCGCCAATGTTGCCGATTCCAATGACAGTATCAATTTCGTACTTGGCCATGAACTGTTGAATACTCTCTGCAAATACTTTACTTTCATCTATATACATCCCTCGTTTTTGAGCTGCTGAGAAGAGAGTGATACGATTTCCCATTAACGGACTGACTAAACAATCATTGTCATGATGCTTAATATAGTTTTTAATGGCAGTATATAAAGATTGCTTTTCATTATTCGTTCTTTTCTCTAACAATTGCAGAGAAATAACGAGTGAATAGCCTCGGTTTATTCTCATTTTCATCAGTTCATTTAATTCATCAAAATCCGTATCCGCAACTAATTTCATCATAATCATTAAACAGATTTCACTTTCTACTAAAGGCTGTAATTGTGAGATTGTTTCTTTTTGTATGAGTTCTACTTTTCTTTGCTGTCTTTCAGCATCAATTTTCTCGAGTAATTTCGTAACAACCTCGATCACTTCCTGCTTTTTCTTCGGTTTTAATAAATATTCGCTAACCCCTAGTGCGAGTGCTTCCTTTGCATAGCTAAACTGGTCATATGCTGTAACTAGCACTGTTTTGACATGTGGTAAAAGCTTGTTGATTTCTCTTAAAGCTTCAATGCCTTGTATCCCAGGCATTTTAATATCCATGAAAATGATGTCAGGTCGTTCCTGCTCTGCTAGTTCAATGGCTTTTCGGCCATTTTCTGCATGGAAAAATTCAAATTCTCCAGGCATCGCTCTTGTAATCATTAGCTCTAATCCTTGCCTTTCTAATGCTTCATCATCAGCTATTAAAATCCGATACATCCAGCAGACCCCCAATTTTGTTTCCAATAAGAGCTTAAGAGAGCTTAGGTAGCATAAATATAATTGATGTTCCAACACCCTTATTACTATCAATTTCGATTTTCATTTCTTCACCGTAAAATAAATAAAGTCGTTTAAATACATTAATTGTTCCAAGTCCGGTAGATTTTCGTGTAGAGTAGCCGTTCTCACCTTCAGACATATAGTTTAAGAGCTTTTGTTTAATCGTTTCATCCATACCATTGCCATTATCTGATAGTTTAATATATACATAGGCTTGCTCATCCTTCATGACGATATTAATTTCCCCATCAGATTCCATATTTTCGATTCCGTGTACAAATGCATTTTCTAATATTGGTTGTAGTGTTAAACAAGGGATGATTTGGTTTAAAACGCTTTCATCAATGTCATATTCGAAGTGGACGCGTTCTTGGAAGCGTGCCTTCTGAATTGTCAGGTACTCCTTAATATGATGTAATTCATCTCTTAAGGTGACAGGTTGATCTAGTTTTCTTAAATTATAGCGAATCAAATTAGAGGCGGTAACAGTTAAATCACTCGTCTTCTCAGCACCTTCGATATACGCTAATTTAGAGATGACATTTAGCGTATTAAATAAAAAATGGGGATTAATTTGACTTTGAAGTGCCTTCAACTCCAGTTCCTTCACAAGTCGTTTACTTTCGAGCACTTGAAAATGCTGTGAGATATAATGCTTTAAATCCTTCAGCATCTGATGAAACGCTTTTCCAAGTATCCCAATTTCATCATTTGCTTTCGCAACATCTTCGGTTTCAATATTCAAATTCCCTTTTGAAATTTGCTGTGCCTTCTCTACTAATCTGTTAATTGGTATCGAGATACTTCGCGACATCCATATCGCGATGACAACACTTAATAACGTCGTTGTTAAAAATAAGGCAATACCTAGTTGGTTGATCTGACGTGAATAATTAATAATATCATGATATATTGGCTGGTAGTAACTCAACTCACGGTCTACCATGTTTTGACCTTCTTCTTGAATAAACCCGGCAATTTTTTCAGCCTCTTCGTATCTCAATAAGTAGGAATCAAAATCATCTAGTTTTAAATAGCTAACAACTGCCATTTCTGAATCTAGAAAGGATTGAATCATCTGATCGTAATTTTCAATTTGTATATCACCAATATTCGTAGTTTTTTCTTTTTCCAGCTTGGCCCTTAGTTTTTCTAGCTTTTCTTTATGAAGATAATATTGTTTATAACTATGATCATCTTGATTAATAATATATGAGTTCAAAACTAGTAAATTATCCTTTGTTTCCGTTGAAATTTGTTTATAAAGTAAGACTCTTTCCATCATAATATGATAGCTATCTTGAACTAACTTACCACTCTGGAATATAACAAAAGCAACGATGTTCAACAGAATTACTAAAATCGGGATGAAAATAAATAACTTAACTCGAATACTCATGGCGCTCACTCCGTTTGCAAGTCTGTCGAATCAACGATTGTAATGTCTGTATAAGCTCGATTCGGAATCGAATTCCCTTTAAAATAATCATACATAAGTCTAATTGATTTATAGCCCATTTCATATGGCTTTTGGACGAGTGTTGCTGTTACCTTTTCGTCCTTAATTGCCTGTATCGTTTCATCAACATCATCAAACCCAAAAATTTTGACATCATGTCGATTAAGATTTTCCTTCGCTTGAAGCATTCCAACTGCATCCAATGCGCTTGTCCCAACTAAAATCGTGACTTCGGGATAACTTCGTAAAATCTTTTCAGCCTGCTGGCCCGCCTTTATTCTCGATATATTCGATGGTAACACTTCAACAATTTCCATATTAGCCCGCTTTCCAATGATTGCTTTCAAACCATTGAGACGTAACTTCTGGTTTTCTGCTGTCATGTCGCCAATGATGACGCCAATCTTTCCTTTTCCACCTGTTTCTTCTAATACTTTTAAGCCTAGCTGCTGGCCGGCAAAGTAATTGTCCGTTCCTACATATGACAAACGATTACTTGACGGGGCATCTGTATCAATTGTAATGACAGGTATACCTTTATTAATTGCTTTATTAATGAGCGGGGTGAATTTTTCATTGTTTAAGCTTTGGACAATGATGCCATCAACATTAGATGCTATCGATTTTTCCAATAGTTTCAATTGCTCCTCCATATTACTCTGTATCGGACCAATATATTCCACTTGTACTTGTAAATCCTCTCCTGCCTTAAGCGCCCCTTTTTCAATTGAAGTCCAATACGGATTTCCGTACTCCTGTGCAATTAATACAAAGTGAGCTTTCGATTTTTCACTATTTTGCTGGTCATCTTTTAACTTCTCAACGGAACGATTCAACCCAGTAGCCGCCATCACAAACTGAGTCAACAAAATAATAAACACAACCGACAACACCAATAACAACACAGACCAAACTCTCCCTCTCATAATCCACACCTCCCAGGAAGCACGGGGACGGTTCTCATGCTTCAGAAGCAGAGGGAAGCAGAGGGACGGTTCGAGACCACTGAAAAAGTCGGCTTTTTTTTCTCGGATTTTCTGAAACTTTGATTGTTCTATCAATTATTTGAATAAATTGGGAATGTTTTGAGAT
>NZ_JAUSUD010000050.1 GCF_030813355.1 Metabacillus malikii | reverse complement strand
TGTTACTGGTAGAATTAGGAAACTACAGTAAGTGTGTTTGAGTTGCCCAAAAACTTGAAAAAAGTATTTGACATTGTACGCTAAACAATAAAAAAACAGTAGGATAACCTCCTACTGTTACTTTGTTTCGCGATGTAGAGTCATTTTTTTCTCTCTTGAGCAATATTTTTTAAGCTCAAGACGATCTGGATTATTACGTTTATTCTTTTTAGAAATATAGTTACGATCGCCACAATCAGTGCAAGCTAATGTAATATTTACACGCATGTTTCTTTCCCTCCAAACATAAAAAACTTATAACAAATCAGACTTTAATATAATATCACTTTTATCGAACAAATTCCACATCATTTTCATTTATTTTAACAATGTCATCTAATGATATGATAATTTAAGCAGCTTTTTATATACCAATACTGTTTTTTTAATAGTTTGTTTTATATGATATACATTATGTACTGCCTCATATCCATTCAATATTATGTCGTTATAAGCATCAGGATTCTTTAGAAAATCTTTTAATTTTTCATTTAGTGCATATTTAGACAAATCATTTATTAAAATCCCTTTGTTTTCACTTAAGACCTCTGATAGGCCACCAACGTTAAACGCCATAACTGGTTTTGAGACAGCCATACCTTCTAATGAGATTATACCAAATGGTTCATATAAGCTAGGTACAACCAATAATTTACAGTTATTCAATAAAATATTTCTTTCTGTCCCATTAACAAAGCCAGTGAACATCACCCTATCTTGTATATGGAGATCTTTTGTTAATTGAACAAGCTGATTATAGTAGGGTCCGTCTCCAGCTATAATAAGTTTATAATCTATATATTCATTAGCAAGGTCAGCATATGCTTCAATTAATAGATGAAATCCCTTTTCCTTTACTAACCTTCCCATTGCTAGTAGATATGGTTTCTGCAGCTGCAACTTTTTTATATGACTAATTTGATTTATCGTTATTTTATAATTGGCAGGAATTACTCCATTCGGGATTACTTCAATATTATCGTGTCTGCTTTCTATTAAATCTTTCATATAGTGACTACAAACAATAATATAATCTGCCTGACTTATTAGTTTGTTCTCATACTTCGTAATTTTTTCAATTAATGGCGAACATTCTCCTAGCTTTCTCTCCTTTTCTGTTGAGTGTATTGTCGCAAGTAATGGTTTACCTGCCATTTTCTTTATCTCAATTCCAGAAATTCCTGTTAACCAATCGTGGACGTGTATAATATCGTAATGGAGGTTTAGTTCGTTACTTATAAATTTAATATATCGAAAGTTTAAATTTAGCAAGTGCTCAAAGAAATCAGATGAATTTTGATGGTACGAAACGAGCCGAAATATATGTGCGCCATGATGATAAGTATATGTCTCGGTTCCTGTTAAAGACGGTGTAACTACAATATATTTGACTGCATTACTTCCTATATTAATTAAATCGCTCACATGTCTTCCTAAACCGCCGATAAGAGATTCCGAATATTCAGTTGTTAAAAGTAGAACCGTGATTTCAGTTGTCTTTCTTATAGTCTCAACTTTATTCATAGACAGTATACGCAGAAAATATACTCTGCCAATCCTTTAGTAATTGTTGACTAGATTGTTTCGTTCTCCTAACTAGTTTTCTAGCTATAACAATATCTACATTTTGCGAATTACATATGATAAACTCACAATTCGCAATATGATTTGAATAGTTAATTGACAGTACACCTTTAGCTCTATTGATAGGATATATTTTAGACTCGGTATTGTCAGTAAAATTAATAATAATTCTTTTATATAAATCATCTTTATCTTCTTCTAATAAGCTAGATAGCAATTCCGATGTGCTAGGTGAGATACTCCAGGAAATGAGAAGAGCATTTGGATAAGAAATTATTTCTAAATGATCCTCATAATTTGGAGAATTACCTCGAAATATATATGGATGTTGTTCAGTATGTTTCATTTCTAAGTCTCTCCTTTTCTATTATATCTATCATATCATGTGCGAAAGATGAATACTTGATTGTCCAGTCGTTAAATTTCGGCAAAAACCTACAGATTGTGAAAAAGTACTGTTTAAAGAACGAAAATTATGTTATAAAGATTAAAGGGAAATAATCTAAGAAGGTGATAATATATGAATGTGATGATTATTATTTTATTTATCATAAGCATCGTGCTCCTAGGTATCTCGTTTTTCCAACGTGACAACGTAAAGGAACTTGAACAAGAACTCGACCATTTACAATTGTCAGCGATGCAGGAAATTTATAAACTTAAGAAGAAAATGAGGGTTGTTGAAGAAGAGCTGTTACAAACTGACGCTCCATTAAAAGATGACACAACAGCCGACAATCAAGACAATCAAGTTAATTCGTCACGTATTCTCGCTAAGTATCGCCAAGGTATGTCTCTAGAAGCTATTGCATTATCTGAAAGTACTACTGTTAAAGAAGTACGTGCAATTGTTAATGAGAATGAGAGGGCATTAACATGAGTAAAGCACGTGTTCAAGCATTTGCAGCAGGAATGATTGTGGCTACCTCACTACTTGGCGTTACTTACTATCTATCAGATAAACAAACAGATAATACTAAAAAAGAAATTACTGAAAAAGAAGTAGATACCTTTTTAACTGAAAAGGGAAAAATGTCTATAGATACTGTAGAGTATGAAGAATACTTAGCAACGAAAGATACAGCTAACCAAGAAAAGGAACCAGCAGAAACACCAAAAGAAAATAGTACACCTGCTAAGGAAGAGACTCCTCCTCAAGCGGAAACTCCAGCTAAGGAAGAAACTCCTCCTCAAGAAGAAGCACCGGAGAAAAAAGAAGAAGAGAAGAAATATACATTAACAATATCTGAAGGCATGACAACAAGTGCAGTTTCGGATTTACTTGAACAAAACGGAATTATTGAAGATTCGTTTGAATTCTCCCAATTCCTAATCAAAAACAATTATCATCAAAGAGTACAATTAGGTACATTTGAAGTGAAAAAAGGTATGGATTATAATCAACTTGCACAAGCAATTACAAAATAATGAAACAAAAATTGAGCCAACGTGTAATATACACGATTGGCTTATTTTTTTGATGAATAATATAATAACACTTATTTATTCTAGCTATTTAAATCATACCGTTGACCTTTTACAAGGTACATAATACTTTCAGAAATATTCGTTGTATGGTCAGCGGTTCTCTCAATATATCGACAAATAAATAATAGCTGAATTAATTGTTGTGAATAGTTTTTTTTCGTTTCCATTAGTTCGAGGATTTCTATAATGGTTTCACCATATAAATCATCCACCTGGTCATCCATATCTGCGACTTGCTTCGCTAAAACAATATCTTCGTCACAAAAGGCTTTAAGAGAAAGTGAAAGCATCTCTGTAGCTATCTTATGCATTTTTTTAATATGTATAATCGGTTTAACTAAAGGCTCATCTCCAATCCTAATTGTAGACTTCGCTATATTCACAGCAAAATCTGCCATTCTTTCAATATCACTAGCTATTCTTATTGTCACTATAATACGCCTTAAGTCAATCGCAACAGGTTGTTGTTTTGCAATAAGGATAATAGCTAAGTCATTTATTTCCTCATCCAAATCATCAATTCTAGAGTCCTCACTAATAACACGCAATGCCTCTTCAATATTTTGCTTTTCTAATGCATGGATGGATTTACTAAGAGCTGCCTCTGTTAAACTACCTATTTCAATTAACTTATCTCTCAATCTTTTTTGATCAATTTCGAAACGCCCTCTAATACTAATATTCATTACCTCCTAAATTCAATTAATTTTTATCTGCCCGCAAAGCGAAAAATTATATATACAAAAAATCGTGCATGTCCAAGATGCACGATTTTTTGTATATTAACCGAATCGACCAGTTATATAATCTTCTGTTCTTTTATCATTTGGATTTGCAAAAATTTTATCTGTTTCATCAAATTCAACAACTTCCCCATTTAAGAAAAATGCTGTTTTATCTGATATACGAGCCGCTTGTTGCATATTATGAGTAACGATAATAATACTGTAGTCTTTTTTTAAGTCTTGAATTAACTCTTCTACTTTTAATGTTGAGATCGGGTCAAGTGCTGATGTTGGTTCATCCATTAAGATAACATCCGGCTCTATAGCTAGGCATCGCGCAATACATAAACGCTGTTGTTGTCCACCAGAAAGTCCGTACGCATTTTCCTTTAATCGGTCTTTAACCTCATCCCAAATTGCTGCACCGCGTAAACTTCTCTCGACAATTTCATCCAGAATCTTTTTATCTTTTATTCCATGTATTTTAGGTCCATACGCAATATTATCATATATTGATTTAGGGAATGGATTTGGTTTTTGGAAAACCATGCCTACACGTGTTCTTAAAGCTTCTACTTTATAACTTTTTTCTAATATGCTGCTTTCCCTATAACGGATATCACCTGAAATACGAACGACAGGGATTAATTCAACCATTCTGTTTAACGTTTTAATAAAAGTAGATTTCCCACAACCAGATGGACCGATGATTGCAGTTACTTCATTTTCATATATTGAAAGGTTTATATTTTTTAATGCATGGTCATCACCGTACCATAGGTTTAAGTCTTTTGTATTATAAACAACACTTTTCGCTGACACTTGCTTTTCTTCTTTATTCAAAGTCGTTACATTAATATTTTTTTTATCTGTTATAACTGCCATAGTTTAAAAACCCCCAGAAATTAAAATCTATTTTGAAACTTATTTCTAATATAGATTGCAATTGAATTCATTAAGAATAGAACAATTAAAAGAACAACAATTGTAGCTGCAGCCAAGTTTGCGTACTCCGCAACAAGTGCTGAGTCAACAGTCCAATAATAAATTTGCATTGGTAAAACTGTAAACTTATCAAAAATTCCATCTGGAAGTGGAATTAGTAATGCTGGAATACCAATAACAACAAGTGGAGCTGTTTCACCTATAGCTCTGGAAAGTGATAAGATTAGACCTGTTAAAATACCAGGAAGTGCTGCTGGTAATACAATGTTTTTAATTGTTTGCCACTTAGTTGCACCCATACCATATGAAGCCTCTCTTAGGTACTGTGGTACAGCACGAATAGCTTCCTGACTTGCTACTACTACGATCGGTAGGACTAGTAAGGACATGGTTAGACCACCTGCTAAAACAATATTTCCTAATTCGAAGCTACGTACGAATACAGTCAATCCTAAGATACCGAAAACAACAGATGGAACACCGGCTAAGTTAGAAATATTCGTTTGAATAATAGATTTTAATTTTCCATTCTTTGCATACTCTTCCAAGTAGATAGCTGTACCTACCCCTAAGAACATTGTAACAGGAGCAACAACTACCATTAACCATAATGTACCTGCAATTGCACCCATGATTCCTGCTCGCTCTGCAGTTGTTGATAATTTACTTGTAATAAATTGAAAATCAATCCAGCCAAGACTATCTGAAAATACTCTATAAATTAATGTTAATAACACAACAATCCCAAACAGCGTCGCTAAAAAGAATATTGCTTTTGCTGTATTATTTGTTAACAACCGTGACCCCATCTTCTTCTCTACTTGTTCAACATCTACATATCTCATAATTAATACTCCTCCCTATATTTACGAGAAATATACTGAGCAATGAGATTCATAATTAGTGTGAATACAAATAATGTCATTGCTACAGCGTATAGACTGTAGTATATAGTTGAACCAGCTGGAGCTTCTCCTCCTGTTACTTCAACGATGTATGCAGTCATCGTTTGCATTGATTGTGTAAGGTCAAAAGTGAAGTTCTTATTACTACCACTTGCAATTGCAACGATCATTGTTTCACCAATAGCACGTGAAATTCCTAAGACAAATGAGGCAATTACACCAGACATAGCTGCTGGAATAACGACTTTCCAAGTAACCTCAAGTTTAGTTGAACCTAGAGCTAGAGCACCTTCACGCATTGAGTTAGGAACTGAACTCATCGCATCCTCAGATAGTGAAGCTACCATTGGTATTATCATGATACCCATAACAATTCCTGGACTTAGAATATTTGTTGGATCTAAGCCTGGAATAAATGATCTTAATAATGGTGTTACAAATGTATATGCAAAGAAACCATATACGATAGTTGGAATACCTGCCAAAATTTCAAGGATTGGCTTTAATATTCTCCGAACTTTATCAGATGCATATTCACTTAGAAATATAGCAGCCATTAAACCTATAGGTATGGCAACAAACATAGCAATAACAGATGAATAAATTGTCCCCATTAGTAATGGTAATACTCCAAATTGTGCCTCATCACCTAATGGTTTTAATATTGTTCCTGAATAAAAATCTAGAAATGGAACATCTTTGAAAAAATTAATTGTTTCTGTCAAAAGTGTAATAACAATACCGAGAGTTGTTAAAATCGAAATTGCGGCAATAGTTAATAAAAATTTAGGAATAATTTTTTCTGTGACAGAAGTTAGATTAGTAGAGCTTCTCTTTTTTTCTATCATGTCACGTATGCTTACTTTATTATCCAAGATCGAAAACCCCTTTCATCCTCCAAGGTTTATTAGAGGTGAAAAATTTAGTAGATTTTATATTAGAGGTAATATAAGAGTAGATGAGAAGCTAAACTTCTCATCTACTCCTCATCTTCTTACATTTTGAAAAAAGCAATTAGGATGATTATTTTAATCCTTCAAGGTAGCTAATAGATTCTTGAATTACATCATCTTTTAATGGTGCAAATCCAGTTTCAGATGCTACAGTTTGAGCGTTTTCCATCGTGTAGATTGCATAATCAAGAACTTGTGGCTTTTCTTTTGCCATCCCAACATTTAAATATGTAAATACTGGGCGAGTGAATGCTTTATAACCAGCAGCGTCATCTAAACCGATTGTATCTAAACTTGGAGCAACTGGACCATTACCAAAATCAACACTTACAGCATTTAGCTTATCTTTATTACTTTCGTAGTAACCATATCCAAAGAATGCAATTGCATTTTTATCCTTTGAAACAAGATCTACAAGTGTAGAGTATTCTTGTTGTAAGTTAACACTGTCAACAAAGTCTTTTTCTTCCATAATTGTTTCAAACATAAATTCGTTTGTACCATGGTTTTCGTTAGGACCCATTGGTTTAATTTCCTCAGCTGGCCATTCTGGGTTAATATCAGACCATTTTGTTACTCCGCCTTCAGCTAGGAAAATCTTTACTACTTCTTCTTGAGTCATTTCAGTTGCCCAGTCATTATCTTTGTTAATAACGAATGTTAAGCCATCAAGTGCAACTTGGAATTCTTTGTACTCAATACCTAATTCTTCAGCTTTAGCAACTTCTTCATCTTTAATTTCACGTGATGCATCATTAAAATCAGTTCCGTTTTCCTCTACAAGGAACTTTTCAAAACCAGCAGAAGTACCTGCGCGGCTTACTTCTACAGAAACCTCTTCATTTTCTGTCATGTAGTTTTCCGCCATTTTTGACATGAAAGGATAAACTGTACCAGAGCCATCAATTACTACGCTTCCTTCTAAAGCAGCTTCTTCTTTTTCTGTTTTCTTATCATCTGAACCAGTATTTGTATCCTCTTGTGTAGATGCCCCACTGCCACATGCAGCTGAGAATACTACTAAAAATCCTAATACCAAGAATAATACTAAACTCTTAAATTTTTTCATTACCATATTCCCCCTAAAGAGTGTTTTTTGTTTTGTCCTACGAGTAATAGAATAACTCTTGAGTATTAATGACGTTTTAAGTAATTGTAAAGGTTTTGTAAATTCGTGGTGGAGTTTGTCATAATTTGTTTAACAAATATTAATATTTATGAAACTATTCATAAGTATTTATTACGTTTGTAACTAAAGCGCCCGTTAATATCAAAAACCTATAACTATCTTAATGCTCTTACAATCATTATCATCTCACTGTTTAAAAAATATAGGCTGTTATCGTAGACATTGTTGCTTTATACATAGTTGGCGTTTTGGGTTGGTCTTCGCTACAGTACTCACGGGCAGCGGGTTGGGTGGTGAACCTCATAACTCCTTGCAGCTACCTGCTATCAAGCTTCAGGTCATCTCCCTATGATAAGCTATCATCGATTCGCCATTCGGCTCAACGTGATTCCTTTGGTCTTAGTTGATGCCCCTCTGAGTTTGTACGTCAATGGGCAAGCCGCCTACGATTTTCGTACTCCTCAGCGTAAAACTCCTGCTCACGTCTCACCTATCCCACGCATCAGGTCGAGTAAGTGGGAACACAAATCCAGTCTTTTTTGTATTTGTGCCTCACTCCTCACAGAACCGTGCGTGCAGTATTACCGCACACGGCTCTTC
>NZ_JAUSUD010000049.1 GCF_030813355.1 Metabacillus malikii | reverse complement strand
TACCAACTGAGCTAATGGCTCATTTCTAATGAATGATTGTAATGATAATTGACCAACTTGTCTTCGACACCCAAATCTCAGTTAGTTCTTTCAAGTAGTAGCTCGATTTGTGTGCTGCTGTTTTGCTTCGCAGCTTATTCGGTCGTGCTCTACCAACTGAGCTAATGGCTCATTTCTAATGAATGATTGTAATGATAATTGACCAACTTGTCTTCGACACCCAAATCTCAGTTAGTTCTTTCAAGGAGCAGCTCGATTTGTGTGCTGCTGTTTTGCTTCGCAGCTTATTCGGTCGTGCTCTACCAACTGAGCTAATGGCTCATTTCCAAGAATGAGTGTAATGATAGTTGATTATCTTGTTTATGACACCCGACATTTTATGTGTAATTATTCAGAAAGGTGAAAGTTTAACATAAAAAATGGCTGGGCTAGCTGGATTCGAACCAACGCATGACGGAGTCAAAGTCCGTTGCCTTACCGCTTGGCTATAGCCCAATGTTATTAACAAGAATTATATAATATCAGTATCAACGATTAATATCAAGATGTAATCATTACCAAGTGTTAATGGCGGTCCGGACGGGACTCGAACCCGCGACCTCCTGCGTGACAGGCAGGCATTCTAACCAACTGAACTACCGGACCTACTTAATGAAAAAACAAAGGGATGCAATAAAATCTTACATCCAATGAATCTATAATGACCCGTACGGGATTCGAACCCGTGTTACCGCCGTGAAAGGGCGGTGTCTTAACCGCTTGACCAACGGGCCATGAAATATGGCGGAGAAGGAGGGATTTGAACCCTCGCGCCGCTTACGCGACCTACACCCTTAGCAGGGGCGCCTCTTCAGCCTCTTGAGTACTTCCCCATATGGCTCCGCAGGTAGGACTCGAACCTACGACCGATCGGTTAACAGCCGATAGCTCTACCACTGAGCTACTGCGGAAAAATAAAAGACTTCTTTTATTATAATGAGTTGAATATAATATGTCAAGACTCTGTAAAAAATGCCTCGCCATCAGCGACGGCTTTTATAATTTATCATAGTAACCCTTAATTAGTCAACCCTAATTCATCAAGTAGATTTCTCCTTTACATTTCCCACAAAAATACCTCTTCGTATCTACTCTTTTTTTACGATTATATCTCTGATTACATTGTTTGCAACCATAAACAAATACTTTAGTATTCACTTTTCTCTCAGTTAATAATGGTGAACAAAATCTCGGTGCACCAACTTTCTTCATTAACTCTTTAAAATCATAATCTCCATGTTTATATCCTTTACCTTCAAGATGTAAATGGTAATGACATAGTTCGTGCTTAATAATCCCTACTACTTCATTAATTCCATGTTCTTGATAATATTTAGGGTTAATATCTATATTATGTGTACTTAAATTATACCTACCCCCTGTTGTTCTTAACCTTTTATTAAAAAAAGCTTTGTGGATAAACGGCTTTTTAAAATCGTTTATAGAAATATCCTCGACTAATTGTTGTAACTTTTTATCATCCACAGTTATTCCCCCGTCTATTTGTAACACTTTACGTTTCCTTTGCATAAATTATAAACACCCATACTCCATTATACTGAATAAGGAGGTATGACCATGCCATCTTGGTTACAGAACCAAATGCAACGTGCATTTCTCGAAAAAAATCGCTATCAAATTAAACTCCTTAATCAATGTTGGTTTTTCTATAGAGAAAAACACTGTTCATAAACTGCTGTCATTCTATAATGAAAAATAAAATCTATATACTTAATATTCAAGTTCATAAACTGCAATTGAAGAGAAGCATTAACGCTTCTCTTCACTTACCCCTCACACATTCCCTTTTCGCTCAGAAAATATCTTTATGAAGTCTTGAGCCTTTTAGAATATAACAAGTAATTACTAATCCTGCTTATCTTTAACCATCGTCAGCGCTACTCTTCCTTTTTTGAAATCAACATCGTCTACCCAAACTGTTACTACATCACCTACTGAAACAACATCAAGCGGGTGCTTTACAAATGAATGACGTAACTTAGAAATATGAACAAGCCCATCTTGCTTAACTCCTATATCGACAAATGCACCAAAGTCAACGACATTACGGACTGTACCTTGAAGTTCCATTCCTTGTTGCAAATCCTCTAATTTTAATACGTCCTTTTTCAATAATGGTTTGGCAACATCATCACGAGGGTCCCTCTCCGGCCGAACTAAAGCATCACAAATATCCTTTAATGTTAATTCACCGATACCGAGAATCTCTGATAAGCTTTCCAGATTAAGTGTTGTGATTTTTTCTCGCAACTCTTCGCTGCCCAAGTCAGCTTCAGTTACACCTAGTTGTTTAAGCAATTTACCTACTTCCTTGTATCTTTCTGGGTGAATGCTTGTACGATCTAATGGCTGTTCTCCATCTAATACTCTTAAAAACCCAATACATTGCTCATAAGTTTTTGCACCTAGTCTAGGAATGTCCTTTAATTGTTTACGACTTGAAAAGCGCCCTAATTCTTCCCTTTTTTTCACAATGTTGTTAGCTACAGCTTTACTTAGTCCAGCTACATATTGTAATAATGATGGTGATGCTGTATTTACATTAACACCTACTTGGTTTACAACAGTTTCAACAACAAATGTTAAGGAATCATTTAATTTCTTTTGGGACACATCATGTTGATATTGACCTACTCCAACTGATTTCGGGTCAATTTTCACCAGTTCTGCTAATGGGTCTTGAAGTCTTCTTGCTATTGAAACAGCACTTCTCTCTTCAACTTGTAGATCAGGAAATTCCTCCCTTGCTAAATCTGATGCTGAATACACACTCGCTCCTGCTTCATTAACTATTAGGTATGCTGCAGAGCTATTGCTTTCTTTTAAAATGTCGACAATGAATTGCTCTGTTTCCCTAGACGCTGTGCCATTCCCTATCGCAATAATCTCTATATGATATTTTGCAATGACTTCTTTAACGATTTCTTTCGCTTGCGCTAACTTATTCACTGGTTGATGAGGGTAAACGACACCAATATGAAGCATTTTACCGGTTTGGTCGACGACTGCTAATTTACAACCTGTTCGGAAAGCAGGGTCTACACCAAGGACCATCTTCCCCTTCAATGGTGGCTGCAATAATAAGTTCCTTAGATTTTCGGAAAATATATGTATCGCACGGTCTTCCGCTTTCTCAGATAATTCTTTCCTAATCTCTCGTTCGATTGATGGTTGTATTAACCTTTTGAAGGCATCTTCAATTGTCTCAACAATCAACTCTTTCACAATTGTTTGCTTTTGCCCTAGTACTTGCTTCTCGATATAGGTAAGGATTTGGCCAAGAGGAGGCTGAATCGAAATTTTCAAAATATCTTCTTTTTCTCCTCGATTTATCGCAAGAACTCGATGTGGGACAATCTTCGCGATTGGCTCTTCATATTCGTAGTACATCTCAAAGACATTCTTCTCGTCTTTTTCTGCATCTTTTACTATTGATGAAATAGTTCCTCTTTTAAACGTAATATCTCGAATCCATTGACGGTACTTAGGTTCATCAGATATTTGCTCTGCAATAATATCTTTGGCACCTTGTATAGCTTCTTCTGCAGACGAAACGTCCTTTTCTACATCTATAAATTCGGATGCTTTTTGATTTAAATCACCAACATTAGGTAATTGCAATAACCAATCAGCTAATGGTTGAAGTCCCTTTTCCTTAGCGATTGTTGCTTTTGTTCTTCTTTTTTGTTTATATGGGCGATATAAATCTTCTACTTGCTGTAGCTTCATCGCCTTTTGGATATCTGCTGCTAATTGTTCTGTAAGCTTTCCTTGTTCATTAATTAATCTTAAAACTTCTTCTTTTCTATTTTCTAGATTTTGTATGTATGTCCATTTTTCAGAGATATCACGAATTTGTACTTCGTCAAGCGCCCCAGTTTGCTCTTTACGGTAACGGGCAATAAAAGGCACAGTGTTTCCTTCCTCAATTAATGATATGACACTATTTATTTGTTTTATATTTATCGATAATTCTTTACTTATATGCTGTATGATATAATCCTGTCTATCAGTCATCATAACCCTCCAGTTTCATTTACTCCTTATTTCATTTCCTTTTTTAGTTTATCAAAATATAGGTGTTCAGTGAAATTATGCAACAGCAACCAAGGGAAATTATTCAGGTTTTCAATTAATCACTCTAATAGTGAACTAAGAGATTCTATCTATATAATAAGCAATCTTCTTAAGGTTTCCTCCGTGGTGATATCCAAGATAGCAGATACTCTCTTAAGTTAACCATTCTTTACTATACAAAACAGCCATAATAAAAGTCGGTTCAACTATTCTATACCTTAAAATAGTTGACCGACTATATATGTTAAATCATCATTACCTACTTTTGTATATTTACTAAGCGACTGAGACAATTCTTCAACAGAATGGCTTTGATTGAGTAACTCCTTAACAGCAGGTAAAACTAATCCATCAGTATGAATAATAAATTTTGATCCACGTTCATAAGAATAAGTCTGCGTGCGATATTTTTGCGGTTTACCTGACAAGTACCCTAGTATCGGAATCGGATAAATATATGATCCTGACGGCAAGCTGAATACAAAGCGGATGTTACCAACAGAACTATACGTAAACTTTTTTGATTTAAAATCCACCTTTAGAATTGAAACCGTAGCCCCCCGCTTGTTACGTAAAACTTTGTTACATAAATCAATTAAGACTTCGACATCTTCATGATGATTCTCTTCCACAAGCGTACAGATTGCAGATGAGGATTCATTTGCATATTCGCCACTTCCTAATCCATCAGCAAGAGCACATATTAAGTAATCCTCTGTTGCATTTATATAAAAGCTATCTCCACAGCATATTTTCCCTTGTTTTGGTATCTGAAAAGCTAGCGTATGGACAAAATCATTAGATTCTTGAATAATCATTTATTCATCTCCGAATTAATCGTATCGGCATCGATTGCTTCTTTCAATTTTTGAATCGCCTTCCTCTGTAATCTTGAGACATGCATTTGTGAAATACCTAATTTTTCACCTGTCTCCTTTTGACTTTTATTCATAATAAAAGTATAGTCTATTACTTCCTTTTCACGTTCCGTTAACACATGTAGTATGCTTTCAAGCATTAATTTCTGGTTTACCTTCTCGTATCCCTGATCCTCTGCCCCGACAATATCTAATATTGTCACAGTGCTCCCTTCAGAATCTGCTTCAATTGGATGGTCGACCGATAATGCTTGATAGCTTTTACTCATCTCCATCGTTTCAAGCACTTCTTCTTCTGTAACACCTAAATAATTAGCAATTTCATCTACTTTAGGCGAGCGTTGCTTTTCATTAGTAAGAACATCTATAGCAGCCTTCATCTTTGGTCCTAGCTCTTTAATTCTTCTAGGTACGTGGACACTCCATGTCTTATCTCGAAGAAACCTTTTAATTTCCCCAATAATAGTTGGAATAGCAAATGCTTCAAACGGCTTACCAACTGCTGGATCATATCTGCGGATTGCACCTAACAACCCCAATATTCCAACTTGTTTTATATCCTCATGAAACCCTTTACCTTTAGAGTACTTCCGAGCTAATGTATCCACTAAACCAGTGTAGCACTCAACCAAAATAGACTGTGCCATCTCGTCCTCTGTTTTTTGGTATTGGACGATTAATTCATTAATTTCTTCCTTAGTTAGCTTCATAGCTTGTGGTGGTTGTGCCATAGCCTATCCGCTCCCCACTTAGGTACTTAATCATGAAGACTGTCACTCCTGAATTTTCAAGGATACGTACTTCATCCATGAGTGTCTCCATTAAGTAAAGACCTAACCCTCCTTCAGGAAGCTGGTCGACAGGACTTGCAGCGGAATAAGGACCAAGTTCATGTTTGACCTTTTCAAAATTAAAACTTTTTCCATTATCAGCAACAATGACTTCTAAGCGGTCTTCAAACAATCCAAACCCAACGATTATTTCACCATTATCACTATTCTTATAGGCATGCTGGACTGCATTTGTACATGCCTCACTAGTGGCTATCTTCAAATCTTCTATATCATCATATGAATATCCCATTCTACTTGCAATCCCCGAAAGGGTTAATCTAATAATACCAACATATTCTGGCTTTGCTGGAATCTTCATTTCAATATAATCAACTAATTGATTCATTGCACTTCACCCTCTGATTTTGAAGATATGTCGATGATGTCATTTAGTCCAGTTATTCTAAATAAGCGTTCTAATCGTTCAGATAATTGAACAAGACTTAATTGACCGTCTTTTTTCCGAATCAATTTTAGAAATCCTATAAATACACCTAAACCAGTACTATCCATGTAAGAGACATGTTCTAGATTTATAATGACATGAGGATTTTCCCCTTCAGCTAGCGGATGTAATGTTTCCTTTAATTTTTGTGCGGTGTATACATCGATTTCACCCTCAATGAATACCTGTTTTTTATTATCAAGACTCTTTATCTCAACTTTTATGTCCATATGTCTCACCTCAAAAGAGCTTTTGTCTTATTTTCATACCCGTTAAGTAATTGTATTAAACCACTCTTTTAATGATTATTAATGTGAAATCATCATTTAGATGAAAGTCCTGCTTTTTTTCAAAGTAACGATAAATCCTTTCGACTATCAACTGAGCATCCTCGTGTTTATATTTGTGGATTAATTCAGTTATAAAGGATCGTTCAACAAATCCACCATCGATTCGTGATTCAGTCACACCATCGGAAAGCAGTATAATCATGTCTCCAGGTTTTACGTCCATCTCATATTGATCGTATGAAACATCATGATTGACACCTAAAACAAGTCCTTTTGCATTTAAATCATGAAAGGAATCTTGTTCAGAGTCATAATAAAATCCCGGTTCATGGCCTGCAGAAGAATAAGTAAATCTATGTTTATCCTCGTTATACATTCCATAAAACATCGTAATGAACATACTCGGGTCTACATTTTGTTCGACAACTCTATTTAAATTTTCTAAGATTTGGTTAGGATTTTTACGAGATTCAGGGAAGCTATCCATCGCATATTTAATCATCGACATACATAATGCGGCCGGAATTCCTTTACCGATGACATCTGCCACTGCAACACTTATCCCATTATCATCTTGAACGAAATGATGATAATCTCCATTCATCTGTTTAGCAGGGACACTGATGACACCTATATCTAAGTAATCAATAACAGGAACTGATGTATCGAGGAGCGTTTTCTGTACATTTGCAGCAATTTGAATTTCTGACTTAATCTCCAATTGTTGGTCGCGTAAACTTTGATGTTCTTGATAAGCCAGACCATATCCCATCATAACTTCTAATAGAAAGTCTAATGAAGCCAACACTTCATCCTGTATATCTGGGAAAATCTCCTGAAGAGCCTTTCTATGTGCATTTACAATCTCTTCAGGAGGTACCTGGAGTTCAATTGTTTTCCTACTGAATTTCTGCCCCTGATATAAATTTATCTCATTTTGTTCATCTATATAACTTTTTAATAGTTTTATATATTTACCTTCTAATATATGACGGTATTCCATCTATTACCTCCTACCTGAGCCATTTCACCGCTTGGATTTTCGTCCCAACTCCAACTTCTGAAGTTATCTCGAACTTATCCATTAAGCGCTTCACTCCAGGCAAACCTGCACCTAGACCTCCTGATGTCGAAAAGCCATCTTCCATCACTTTTCGAATATCCTGAATACCTAGTCCATTATCTTCCGCAATTATCTTTAAACCTTTTCTTCCATTACCTTCTAAAAAATCAATCCCTATTTGACCTTGTCCTGCATATAAATATATATTTCGCGCTAGTTCGGAAATTGCAGTTGTAATTCTAGCCTGGTCCACTTGACCAAAACCTAGCTCCTTAGCTGCATTCCGACCAAGTTGCCTTGCAGCAACTATATCCCATTCTGTTGCAATTTTAACACAGGATTGGTTTTCCATGTTTCACTCCCCCAACTCCTGCTGTAATGTTTCAAGACCTTTTTCTAAATCGAGAGCTGTTTGCACATCCTCAAGTTGAATGCCTAGCTCAATTAAAGTAATGGCAACTGCAGGCTGAATTCCTGTTAACACCACTTTCGCACCCATTAATCTCGACATACTGATCACATCACCGAGTACTTTTGCAATAAAAGAATCAATTACGTCTAATGAAGTTAAATCAATGACTACTCCTTTAGCACCAGTTTCATATATTTTATGTAATAAGTCTTCCTGAAATTGTAGTGCCGTTTGATCATCTAACTCCCATTGAATGGATATAAGTAAGCAATTCCCTAACTTTAAAATCGGTATTCTAGCGTTCATATGCTATTCCCCCACTGTTACAATTTGACGATTTGTTATTTCCAGAGCATACTCTATACCCTTTTGTAAACTGTTTTTTGTTAAAACTTGACTTAAATCTATACCTAGATTAACAATTGTTTGGGCGATTTCTGGACGTATCCCAACTATTAAACATTTAGCCCCCACTAGCCTTACAGCGTCTGCTGCTTGAATAATATGATGTGCAACCATTGTATCGACGATGGGAACACCTGTAATATCAATTAACACTACTTCGGCTCGATGCTTCACTACACCAAACAGTAAATTCTCCATCATTCTCTTTGCTCTCTCTGTATCTATCACACCAATTAACGGAAGAACTGTAATATTGTCAAATACCGGGATTAAGGGAGCTGATAATTCCTGAAGAGCCAGACGTTGTAATGTTACAACCCTTTCCCAAGATGTAGCATATTGGTTAAGAACCTCACTACTTAGTGAGATAAGCCATTTATCAAAAGATTGAACTAAATTAGCCCTATCTTCTAGATCTTCAACAAAAGATATCATTTCAAATAGTATACGGTTTAACTCCATTAATGCAGTTGAAATGTTTTTTAAAGACCAGCCTCGTTGGACGATCCTTTGAGAAAATTCATGTATCTTGTTCGTAATATCCTCTTCTGTCTTAAGTAAATGAATTTCTACTATTTTCATATATTCATTGCACGTAGTTGTAATCTCTTCCGTACTAATTTCTTTTTCACTTTTATCTAGTTCAATCATAGATTGCGTTTTCACAATCCACTTTTGCTTTATCACATCTTGTTTATCTAATATATATGTATGTAACGGCTCTAATGATTGTTGCATACCTATCTCCCTTCTCTTTACGCTAAACACACCCTCTTTTATTATAACGACTAAATTATATAAAAAAAAGAAGTACTCTTTAGACTACTATTCAATCATAATATTCACAGTCTACATTTCTAGTCATACTTTTTTTAAATTGTTTTATCATGATAGTTTACACATTTGAATTCTGCCAGTTTTCTCATCGCGATTATTGCATCTAAGTCGATAAGCAAAGCGACCTCTAGCTTTTCTTACTACTTTGTGTGTAACCTTCCTCTCAAACAGTTCCACCATCACAATAATGAATGGGCCTTTATGAGAACTTTCAACTTATACCCATTCTAGAAACATTTCTAAATTGTACTGTACGATATAAGAAAAAGGTTGCCTATTAGACAACCTCATTACAATAATTATATTCACTTTATATCATTAAAAATCAATAAGTCCTAAGCTTATTTGTAAGGCTTCGTCTACCTTATCCATCATTTCATCATCTAGATGAGTGATTTTATCGGTAAGCCTTTGCTTATCAATCGTTCGAATTTGTTCAAGTAGGATTACTGAATCCCTTTCAAATCCGTAACGCTTTGCATCAATCTCAACATGAGTTGGCAATTTTGCTTTTTGAATTTGGGCCGTGATTGCCGCTATAATAACTGTAGGGCTGAAGCGGTTTCCAATATCATTTTGTATGATTAATACAGGACGTACGCCACCTTGTTCCGAGCCTACAACAGGGGAAAGATCAGCAAAGTATACGTCACCGCGTTTAACAATCAAATGATTAACCCCCGCTTACTAAGCGTTCAACGGTATGATCAGCCTCAGATTCTGCCAGAAATGCTTCAGATGCAATATTTAAATTAATTTTCGCCACCTCCATGTAACCACGTCTCATAGATTCACGAATTTGGCGCATTTTGCGCTCTCTAATATACATCTTTGTTGCTTGGTAAATAAGCTCGCTTCTGTTTCCGTTTTCCTGTTTAACCAGTCCATCTAATTCTGAAACTAATGCTTGAGGTAACTGCACTAAGATTTCTGTTGTTGCGCTGGATTCAGACACAAACATACACCTCCACAAAAACTAACCATCCTATAATTCATTCCAAATTTAATAATACCATTAATAACCCAATAAGCAAAGCATTTTCCCTAGAAATGCGGAGACGCCTTGGTCAGCGACGTATGAACTGGAGCAATCCGTATGAGATAAAGGAAACACGAAGAGCGTTAGCGATTCGATGTTGACTTATCGTAAGGAGGATTGTGAAGTTCACTAGGCGCTAGGCGTCGTAGCTA
>NZ_JAUSUD010000048.1 GCF_030813355.1 Metabacillus malikii | reverse complement strand
AATTTAGCACATTATTTCAGAGAAGTATATATTGAATTCCGGAGGAATTTGGAAATGTTTGCGGTAATTGTGAGGATACAAAGTGACTGTTTACAGTATTGGTAGTGATTAAGTAATGTGATTACGATGTTTGATGTAAAGACTAAAAAGATTGAAATCGCAATTGAGAGGATACTACTTCTCGTTATAGCTGATAAGCAAAAGGCAAGCGCACAGATTATAACGATTTCAATAAACGTAAACAGATAGCTTCCTAATCCAATTAATACTTGTTCACTAAGGTTCATTAATGTTGATGCAAAAAAGACTAGTCCGAACACAGCTGACATAACAAATTGAAGAACCGTCAGTAATAGGACACAATATGTAACGATTAAAAATTTTGAAATTAAGATATTATACTTTTTCACTGGTCTAGTGAATAATTGCTTTACTGTTCCCTTTTCAAACTCGTTCGCAACACTATCTCCTGCAATAATGATACACATGAATTGAATGACTAAAAGCAAGTATGAACTGACATGGATGTAATCCCAAAACGTGAACTCTGTACCCTTAAATAAATACTTAAAAAAGATGCCTACAATAAGATTCATTAACGCCATAATCGTTATAAATACCCATACACGTGGACGTTTGAATTGTTTCATATGTTCATTTTTGATTAAGTTTACAAATTGCATTAGTCTTGTTCACCTCCTAACCTTGTTAAAAATATCTCTTCTAATGGGCTACTATTTCGTTCAATTCCGACAACATTTATTCCCGAGGAAATTAAAAATTTGTTTATTTGTGCAACTTCGTGAAGAGTTGCTTCAATCGTGAAACCTGATGCGTCGTATCGGATTTCCTTATCTGAGTAGCTATGTTTTAATACACGCTCGACTTTTGAACTTTCTAATACTTTAAAAGTAAAAGTATAGTTACCATCGGTCTCGCCTTGTAAATCAGCCATTGTACCCTTTACAATGCACTTCCCTTTATCAATGACCATGACACTATCACAAATTAGCTCAATTTCCGCTAAAATATGACTGGAAATTATAATTGATACATGTTGGGTTTCTGCTAAATCGCGTAATGTTTCTCGTAAACTTTTAATGCCTTCAGGGTCTAGTCCATTTGTTGGCTCATCTAACAATAAAATCGAAGGTTGATGTAGGATAGCCTGGGCGAGACCAACTCGCTGTTTCATACCTAACGAATATGTATACACTTTATCATGTATGTACTCCTCCATATGGAGCTGTTCAATCACTTCATCTATTCGTTCAACATTGAATTTGTCCGTCATTCTAAAAAAGTGCACAAGGTTGTCGTAGCCTGATAAAAAATCATACATAACAGGATTTTCAATAATTGAGCCGACATGGCGAATTGCTTGTTGTGGATTTTTTAATAGTGAGGTGTTTTCAATTTCAATTTGGCCACTTGTCGGTTTAATAAGGCCGACGAGCATCTTTAAAATCGTTGTTTTCCCAGAGCCATTCGGACCTAATAGACCCAGAATTTCACCTCTTTTTAGTTGAAAGCTAACATCTTTAATAATCTCCGTTTTACGAATAGACTTGCTTAAATGTGTGACGTGTAAAACAGCTTGTCCCGCATTTATCATGACTGCACCTACCTTTTATACGAAAAGAGAGTGACTCAAAAAATCCCTGACAGGACCAACAAACACGAAAATATAGAATGTAAGCAGCAATAAATAGTCATTACTTTTTACTTATATATTCGTGTTTGAAGGGTCTGAGACTTTCGTTTTGAGTCACCCTCGCTTTTTCATTAATTTTTAATTACGCAAGAACCTGTTCATAAGCTTCCTGATATTTTTGAATATCTCCAGCACCCATGAATACGATTACTGCCTGTTCATGTTTCTTTAAAACAGATGTTTCATCTTCTGTAATCAAATTTGAATTATCGATTTTTTCTAATAAATTATCGATTGAAAGCTTACCTGTGTTCTCTCTTGCTGAACCGAAAATATCGCATAAATAAATTGTATCTGCTTTTTGAAGACTAGCCGCAAACTCTTCTAGAAATGATTGTGTTCTAGTAAAAGTATGTGGTTGGAAGACTGCAACGACTTCACGATCAGGATACTTTTGTCGTGCAGCATCAATCGTTGCATTAATTTCGGTCGGATGATGTGCATAATCATCGATTAAGATTTGATCACCTAACCGTTTTTCATTAAAACGACGTTTGACACCTTCAAATGTTTGCAATCTTTGTTGAATAATTTCGATATCAACGCCTTCATAGTGACATAAGGCAATAACGGATAATGCATTTAACACACTATGATCACCATATGTTGTAATATGGAAATTACCATAGAATGTATTGCGGACAAAAACATCGAAAGTCGTACCATCAGTTGATTTCACAATATTTCTTGCTTGGAAGTCGTTATCTTCACCGAAACCGTAATATACAACTGGTACTTTTGCCTGAATCTGTTGTAATTGTTCATCATCGCCCCATGCGATAATTCCCTTTTTGACATTTAAAGCCATTTCCTGAAAAGCATTAAATACATCTTCAAGATTTGCAAAATAATCAGGGTGATCAAAGTCAATGTTTGTCATAATTGCGTAATCTGGAGTGTATGACAAGAAATGTCTGCGATATTCACATGCTTCAAAGACAAAGTATTTACTATTAGGTATACCGCTCCCTGTTCCATCTCCAATTAGAAATGAAGTTGGCTCTGCACCTTGAATAACATGTGACAATAACCCGGTAGTTGACGTTTTCCCATGGACACCAGTTATCGCAACACTTGTATACATTTTCATAAAATCACCTAAGAAGCGGTGATAACGAATGACAGGAAGGCCAAGCTGATTCGCTGCTTCTATCTCTGGATGCGTATCAGGAAATGCATTACCTGCGATAACCGTTAAACCTTCTCGAATATTCTCTTCTGCAAAAGGAAATATTTTAATGTTACGTGCTTCAAGGGCTTTTTGCGTAAACACTTTCTTTTCGATATCCGAACCTTGAACTTCGTAATTCATATCATGTAAAATTTGAGCAAGGGCACTCATTCCAGTCCCTTTAATACCAACAAAATGATAAACAGTCATAATAGAACCTCCAACAAACGTCTATCTGTTTGACAGTATATGACGTTCATCTAGATTTGCAACCCATCTATATGAAACCACTAAAAAAAGAATGTTATCCAACTTTATATAACAACCTTTTCCACTATACTATCGTCAAAAGATTTTTATTTTAATTTTCACCTATCATATAAATATTATGTTTCGTACCATCAGTATTTTTACAGCTTTTTATTTAGATATTTTTTGTCAAATTACTTTGCTTTTCATGTGTACACTGTATGTAATTTGCTTACGAATGTATATTATATCACTTGAATCTAAACTTGACTATGTATTCATGTAAAATGAAAGTCTATTCTGGTTGATCTATGCGAAATTTGCTCCATATATATTTTATTGCATTTCGTTTTAAAAATGCACGCCAACTTTCATCTTGCTTTTGATATACAGTTTGAAAACTAATTGCTAGCTCTTCCTCTATTACAAATTTCTCACTTACACATAACAAATCATTGTATAGCGGTATCGAACGAATAAAGACAATTGCATTTTTATTTAACTTTGATGGAACACTATGGAATTTGCAATGCTCACCTGTAAGTAATTTCATTGCATGTATATGTCCATTTTCAGATTTTATTACTTTAAACGGCTCAAGTACACTAGCCAATAATAAAGCGTGAAGTACGGCATTACTAGGATGTTGTTTGTCTACAGTCGACTGAGCAAGGAATTCCTGATACAATGTGCGACCATTAATCGTCATGTAATCAAATTTGAACCACTCGCTAAACAATTGTTCTTCCTTTTCCGTAAAAATGGTTGAACGTTTATGTTCAACCATTTCTTTAAATACATGTTTTGCTTTCACCTTTTCTCGAATATTGACTCGTTCGACAAAGGTTTGAAATGATTCGAGATGTAAAGAAGTAAGCTGCTTAAATTGCTGCTCTTTTTCTTTACGAATGGCTTCGATTTCCACAACCTTATCCATGTTTACTCCTTTTTGCAATTGTTTCTATTTTTTTCACTTTCAAAAGAAAAGTTTTTTATAAGTAGAGCTACTTAAAATCAGTCCCCATGAATCACTTCTAATTCCTCTTCAGAAATTAAAATATCACGTGGTTTGCTGCCTTTTGTTTCAGATACAATTCCTTGTTCTTCCATCATGTCGATGAGTCTTGCTGCTCGATTATAGCCGATACGAAAATGTCTTTGTAACAATGAAGTCGAAGCTCCACCTTGGTTAACAACAAATTCACAAGCTTCAACAAAAAGTTCATCTTCTTCAGATTGAATCGTCGCCTTTTTAACTAGTTCTTCCTGATGGAATAAATATTGTGGCTTTGCTTGCTTCCGTACATGTGCTACAACACGTTCAATTTCTTCATCTGATACGAAAGTACCTTGGAGGCGGACAGCTTTGGATGAACCATTTTCTAAAAATAGCATGTCCCCTTTACCTAGGAGTTTTTCTGCACCTGCAACATCAATAATTGTTCTTGAGTCAACTTGTGATGAGACCGAAAAAGCAATTCTCGTTGGTACGTTTGCCTTAATAAGACCTGTGATAACATCAACAGATGGACGCTGTGTCGCTACAATTAAGTGGATTCCACATGCACGAGCCTTTTGGGCAATACGACAAATCGCTTCTTCTACATCATTAGGTGCTACCATCATTAAATCAGCTAACTCATCAATGACGATGACTAAATATGGAAGATGCTCTCCTTGCTTATGTTCATTGACAAGTTGATTATATCTAGTAATCTCTCTCGTTCCAGAATGAGCAAATAGCTCATAACGGCGTTCCATTTCCTCTACAGCCCATTTCAATGCAGCTGTAGCAGCTTTTACATCCGTAATAACAGGGCTCACTAAATGTGGAATGTTATTATATGGAGCTAATTCGACCATTTTCGGGTCAATGAGCATTAACTTAACTTCCTCTGGTTTTGCCTTATATAAAAGACTGACCAATATGGTATTTATACATACACTTTTCCCTGAACCAGTTGCACCAGCAATAAGGCCATGGGGCATTTTCTTTAAATCTGTCACAACTGGCTGACCTGAAATATCTAGGCCTAGTACAGCCGTCATTGGCGATTTGTTTGCTCTAAATTCCGTACTTCGAACAATTTCGCGAAGGTAGACCATCTTACTTACTTTGTTTGGCACTTCAATCCCGATTGTATTTTTCCCTGGTATTGGCGCTTCAATTCGAATATCCCTTGCTGACAGGCTCAGTTTAATATCATCACTTAAATTGGTGATTTTATTTACTTTGACACCTGGTTCTGGATGGACTTCAAATCTTGTCACAGATGGTCCTTGTGTAACATTGACAACATTTGCTCGCACATTAAAGTTATGTAACGTACTGTTTAATAACGCCGTTTGCTCGGTTAACCACGTGTCATCTTCGACAAATTCGCGTTCAGGTACATTTAAATAGTTTAGCAATGGAAATTGATACCCATTTTCCGCTTTTTCTCTCATGCGCTGTTTATCGCGGCCTAACATCATCACATTAAATGGCAATGATTTCTTTCGCTGTTGCTGCGAATTTATTTGGTCTTGTTCGTGCTTGTCCTTTATAGTTGTATCCTCTTGATTTACAGCTGCAACTGATTGTTGTGGTTCGGATTCGAGCTGATGAGATTGTTCAGATAGATTTGTTACTGTTTCATCCTGCACATTATACTGACGAATATCTTGCTCTTGCTGACTATGCCCTGGCAATTCGTCTTCTGTATGTTCAATCTCTCTAGTTGTTTTAGCTTCAAACTGCTCTTGGTAGTCATGTTTACATTGTTCAGCCGTGTCTGCTGCAAATAACTGTTCTTCATCTGGTTCATCTATCTGACCAGTGATTAAATGCCTTAACGCAGAGTCCAGAACCTCCTCATCAGTTGCCTCTTCAACCTGTTCAGTTTGATAAATTTCTTGTTGAACGTCCGCTACTTTCTGTACAGGTATTTTAGTATCCAACTCTTCATCAGTTGCTTGTTCAATGTGTACAGTCAGGTCTGTCTCTAGTTGCACATCATCATCAATAGCCCATTCAGGTTTTATATTCCCTACTCTGGAATCGAATTCTAACTCACTAGTTTCCTCTTGTTCAAATTGGTTACCTAGTTCCTGATGGTGCGGTTCTTCTGACAAATGGTTTATCGGGTGCACTTTTTCTTGCGCTTCTTGATTTTCAGTAAGTATATCTAAGTAACTTGTGCTACTATCTTGTTCAGGTTTCTCATTAAAAAATGTAACGACAGGTAATTCATCGTCGTTCGAATATTCATGCTCGATTTCAGTTTCTTCAAGTCGTGACGACCAATTCGTAATTTTAAAATCATGAGACTCATCAGCCGTGACAGCTTTCAGATGTTCTCTATCTTTCGTGTAAGCTATCTCATCATGTACTGGTATTGACGCGTCTTCAATCTGCAGACTTCGGTGAGATTGAGTCTGGTTTGTCATCGAAGACTCCGTTAAGTTCCTCGTCGTCTCAAAGTTCTCAACCTTTGAATCTTTTAGCTCTTCTAGCTTTGTTTGCCGTGGCTTACGTTTTTGAAAGCCATGTACAGGTGATGGAATTGATGTAGGCTGGAATGGCTTTCGAGGTTTTAATTCCTCTTTTTCTTCCTTCACCGGTTTATTCTGTTTACTAGTATATGTTGCAGTAGTCTCTTTATTTTGATACGTCTCTCGTGGTTTTCTCGTTCGTGGTCGTTCATGACGAAGGATGATTTTTTCGTCTGGTATGACAGGAAAGCGAAAATTTCCTTTTGGATATTGATATGATACCTTTGCCTCTACATTCTTATAGCTGGATGGTTCGTCAAGTTTAGCTTGTGTATGGTTTTGAATAGGTGGCATAGGTTGCTCAGTTATTTCCTCGTCTTCTTCCTCTCTCGAAACGAATGTTACTAATTTTTTAAACCAATTCATTATTAATCACTCTTTCAACATTTCAATCTATCGTATACTTTATTGTATCAATAATTGTCTAGATTTGAAGATGATTCTTTGTTCTTTTTAAAAGTTATACTATGTTTACCATGATTATCTGTCTTATTTCAAGTTTAACGTCAACTGTTTTCTAGCATTTAACTATATCTTTTAATATGGTTCTTTAAATCAACTTGACGCTGAAGTCTAGACCTCTGCAACACAATAATCGTGATAAAAGAAAAGAAAGAGGTTGTCTGATTTTCATAAGCTCTTGTGTAGAACTTCTCTATCAGGCCTCTTTCTTTTTTTTAAAAAACTAGGTTTGATACTGACCTTTTCATAAAAAAATACGAGAATACTCAACTTTTTGTGGGGTTGTTTTCCAAAACCATTTAATTTTGTGGTTTATTTTTCCCTAGAATAAAAATCGGTTCTAGCTTTTTATTTTCATATAGGAAAGATAGTGCTGTAATTGGAACAGTTCCACTAGCAAAGAAGCTCATCGTTAATTGAGCTAGAATATCGTATCCTGCATTATTTCGGACATCAACAATGATTAATACATCCTGATGCGGTACAGCTACAGCCATTTCACCTTCAACCTTTTCTTTAAATGACTGTAATAAGCTATCATTTAAAATTCGGCTAGCATCGTAGCCATCATTCGCATTTAAAAAATAAAAAACATTTCCTGCGACATGGTCTTCTTTAACTTTTGTTTCTAAGGAACGTACATTAAATGAAGCTACTTCTTTTATCTGGTCTAAGGTCCAGGTTTCCTTTTTCATCATCGTTTCATCAATTAATCGATACGTATTCCCTAAGTCTAATGCATAGTAAATACGTGTCTCTGCCGTGTGTTCGGAATAGATTAACGGTACCCCTGCACTACTTTCCACTGGAAACGATGTTGAACGAATGACTGGGTAAACATTCTTTTCTTTTCCGGTAAGCTGTTGATTATCTTTCATCGCGATGAGTGCTTCTTTCACGTAATAAACAACTTCATCAACAGCCTTTTCTTTCGATGTCTCCCATTTGGCAATTATACCTGGTAATGATAAGGTAACCCCTTTTTCTAACGTGACATCTTCAATTCTAAGACTATCCTTTTCACGGTCAAAATCAAAACGCCACTCAGGTTGATTGATTTTTTCCTTCAGCATTTCTACTAACTTTCTAGATGTTAATTTTTTCATCCCTTCCCCTCCTTCCTTCATTTATTTATCATTTCTAATTAAGCTTTTAGGCTATCAATAAATTGTTGAATTTGTTCTTGTGTTTTACGATCTTTGCTGACGAATCTGCCAATTTCTTCACCTTGGTGGTAAGCAACAAAGCTAGGGATGCCGAAAACATTAAGCTCTGCACATAAATCAATATATTCATCACGATCGACATAAATAAAAGTATAGGTACTGTTTTGTTCCTCAATTTCCGGTAAAATAGGTTCAATGACTCTGCAATCAGGACACCAGTCTGCTGAAAACATGAAAATTGTACGATCTCCTGAAACTAGTTGTTTATATTCTTCAATTGATTGTAATTTCTGCATATTTATTTCCTCCAATAATGTTAACTCATTTGTTTTAAAAATAATTATTGTTTCATTTTAAATGAAACAACGATCACTTTCCACTTTCGAGACTCATTCACCGCTTTTATTCGTTCTTCAAAATACTTAAGCAAGCCATTATGATTTTGCTTAAATCCTTCGTATAGCTTTTTCATCATAGAAAAAAGCGACAGAAGCCGCTTATTTTTCCTGTTTGTTTTGATATAGATATTGACCAATTAACAGTTCAGCGAGATGTGTGAACATCGTTGTTCGATTTATAATCCCGTTTGTAAAAATTCCGATTGCCCCTTGATGTTTGCCGACTTGATGTGATTTTACATATTCATCCATTACATCACCAAGCTCTCTTCCTGAAAAAACCTCGTCGCCGATTTCATTCGGTAGAACAATTCGAGCCCCGCCGGCAACGATTGGTTTTAGCTCATTATCAACCATTGCGCCCCAGTTGCATAAAAAGTAACCTAGCTCACTTTTTATAACACCACCTTCTAAACCTACTCCAAGTTGTGCTGTCGCCTCATTTAGAGCATTTTTCGCACGATTGATTGCACCAGTTACTGTTTCCTCGTCTGATAATGGTTGTGGTGAGACGTTAGATTGTACCTGTAGTGCAGCAAATTCGGCTGATAGATGTGGGGCAAATGCTGTTTTAATGGCATTTACCTTTGTTGGGTTTTTCGTCCCGATTGCGATTATCACTTTTGTTTCCTTCTTTCATATCTTTTAAATCTTTTAGGCATTGTCTTTAATCGTTTTTACGGTCGTTGCATCACAAGCTTTCACGAGTCTTACTAATAGCTCTTTAGCTGCAGCATAGTCATCAACATGCATAATGGACCCAGATGTGTGGATATAGCGAGCACAAATACCAATAACGGCTGATGGGACTCCTTTATTTGAGACGTGGACACGCCCTGCATCTGTACCACCTTGCGAAACAAAATATTGATACGGGATCTGATGTGTTTCCGCCATATCTAGAATAAATTCACGCAGTCCACGGTGTGTCACCATTGAACGGTCATAAATTCTTAGTACTGCACCTTTTCCAAGTTGACCAAATTGTTTTTTATCACCACTCATATCGTTCGCAGGTCCTGCATCTAATGCGAAGAAAATGTCAGGGTTTATCATCGTCGCTGCTGTTTGAGCCCCTCTTAAACCAACTTCCTCTTGAACAGTTGCACCTGAGTAGAGAGTATGAGGCAATGTTTCTCCCTTTAATTCTTTTAGAAGCTCGATTGCAAGTCCGCAGCCATAACGATTATCCCATGCTTTCGCGAGAATTTTTTTCGTATTTGCCATCGGAGTGAATGGACTAATCGGAACGATTTGCTGACCGGGTCTAATCCCTATTTGCTTTGCATCTTCTTTATTATCCGCACCGATATCAATCAGCATATTTTTTATATCCATTGGTTTAGAACGTTGTGCATCACTAAGCAAATGAGGCGGGATTGAGCCGATTACCCCTATAACAGGACCTTTCTCGGTAATAATTTGAACTTGTTGTGCTAAAAGAACCTGACTCCACCATCCGCCAAGTGGTTGGAAACGAAGCATCCCATTTTCCGTTATTTGCGTGACCATAAAACCAACTTCATCCATGTGTCCTGCGACCATAATGACAGGGTCACCTTGTTTTCCATGTCTAACACCGAAAATACTGCCTAGTTTATCCTGAACAATTTCGTCAGATAAAGGCGTTAACTCTTTTTTCATAAATGCACGCACTTGATGCTCATTCCCTGGTGCACCCGGAATTTCTGTCAATGTCTTAAAAAGCTGTAACGATTCTTCATTCATTGTGCTTCACCCTCATATTCGCGCTTAGCGCATCATATTTGTTATCTTTTTCATCTCAATATAGGATATATCATTTCACCTAGTCGTATGATGTTATGTAACCTTAAACAGTAGGTCGTAAAAAATGATATAATAAAATAGTTTATAAACGGTTTGTACGTCAAATCCTAACAATAGGAGTGAAATGTATTGAAAGGTAAATATTTTTATATTGGATTTGGCCTTGGTGTTGCTACAGGCTATCTCCTAAAAGACAAAGTAATGCAGCGTGCCATTTCTTCTGAAAAAGCATTGAATATTGTCAAACAGGCCTTCAAAGAGAAAGGGCCTATAGATGGTTCATGGATTTATACAATACCCGAAGCCTATAGTACAGAATATGTAACATATGATGTTTATAAAGCTGGTATTTCCAGAACAGTTGATGGAGAGTCAGAACAATATGAAGCATTTGTCGATAAAAATACAGGCCTCATCGTTCATGTTGAACAAATCAACTAATTTCTACGGGTGACTATTATCGTCACCCTTCTCTTTTTAGCTTATCAATTATCGTACCTTCTTTATTCCATTTCACCGCTCGTAATTTTGCATCATGATAAAAGAGGTACCATGCTTGATGACTTTCTCCATATTTTAACCACTTTTGCTTCATTTCAATTGATTTCATTGGATAATTATCATAGGCTAGGACCCATAATGGATGATAATGTGCATGTGTTGGCATGATATCCGCCATATGGATCGCCACTTCGTCACCATCCTCAATGACAACAATACTATGCCCATTACTATGACCGCCAGTATGATACATTGTGATTCCATCGGTTATCGTGACAACGTCTTCAAACGTAGTCACCTGGTGTTCAATCGCCATCCAATTTTCTTGCCAATATGTATTTTTCGATCTGATATTAGGAGTTCTCATTTCATTCCATTCAATGGTAGAAGTAATAATCGGTGTTTGTGGAAAGACAGGTTGCAGCTCATCGTTGACCCATTTTGTTAAACCACATGCATGGTCAAAATGCATATGAGTCATTATTATTTTATCAATGTCACTGACAGTAAGTCCTAAACTCATTAATGATTCTTCTAATGAGGATTGTTCCGTCACACCATAATTTCTTAGCTGTTTATCTGTTAGTTTACCGCACCCTATTCCACTGTCAATTAATAAGTTTAAACCGTTTTTTTGAATTAATATCGGGTCTGTTCGCAATTCGATTTGATTTAGTTCATTAGCTGGATACTTCTTTGACCATAATGGCTTCGGTACAACACCAAACATTGCACCGCCATCAAGATTTGTGCAGCCACCATTTAACCAAGTAATCTTTGTCTCACCAATCTTCAATGTTTCCACATTTATGCGCCTCCCCTCATAATAGTTTACCATAGAAAAGAGGGCTCGACGTTTAGTAAAGCTTATTGTTAACAGGAAAAATTGATTGAAGTATCGAGTAGGAGGGAGTGGTTAACTCCCGACCTCTCACACCACCGTACGTACGGATCCGTATACGGCGGTTCAATTTTATCTTAAGCGTGCACTTTGTTGTAATGTTTCGTGCAGGAGATTAGTCCAAATTGGGCTAGTCTCTTATTGGTTATTGTTGTAGTGAGTATCCAAGAGTAAGCGATACGGGTTACCCCTTTACTTGTGTGGCTATTTTTGTATGCACTATATTTGTCCATACCTAGTTTAATTAAGTTTCTCCTACGATTCTTCGCTGTTTTCCATTTTTTCCAGATACACATTCGCAGTCTAAACCTGGTATTGGCGTCTATTGCCCGAAGTATTTTCTTCATATAGCCGACTTTAAAGTAGTTAACCCAACCTCTTATTAACTGATTGATTCGTTCAACCTGATATTTCGTATTAACACTCCAATTCT
>NZ_JAUSUD010000047.1 GCF_030813355.1 Metabacillus malikii | reverse complement strand
GAAGAGCCGTGTGCGGTAATACTGCACGCACGGTTCTGTGAGGAGTGAGGCACAAATACAAAAAAGACTGGATTTGTGTTCCCACTTACTCGACCGGGATGCGTGGGAGAGGTGGGACGTGAGCAGGCGTTGACGCTGAGGAGTACGAAAAGTGTAGGCGGCTTGCCCATCGACGTACAAACTAGAGACGGGCATCGACTAAGACCAAAGAAATCACGATGAGCCGAATGGCGAATCGATGATGACTTACCGTAGGGAGATGACCTGAAGTTTGATAACGGGTAGCCGCAAGGAGCTATGAGGCTCACCACCCACCCCACGGAAAGCGAGTACTTCAAGAGGAGACCAACCCAAAAAGGTAACTATGTATAAAGCAACAATGTCTACGAAAACAGCCTTTTATAAAAAACATGTATAAAGTTTGTCCGTTTTGGCATATCTTCTAATGATACTAGTTTGATCCTTCCTGACAATTATACCATTACATAACTTTATATGTGAAAAGTGGGGATTTATATGATTCGTTGGTTTAGAACAGTTAGAGATATGCTGAAAATTTTTATTTTGTTCACTGGATTTACGATTCTATTCTATTATGCTATTATGTGGGTGAACTTAGAGTATCAAGAATTACACCGTTATGATCAACCAGAAGGCGCGGCATTAAAGGTGACAAATATGGTGGAAAATGAAAAGGAAAATTGGTTTAATCGTTTAATGTTTTTTTATGATAATGGGGAGTAGTTTGTATTGAAGGATCAAATTAAAGATTTTATTCACTATTTAATCGTTGAACGTGGCTTATCAAATAATACAATCATATCTTATGAGCGAGATTTAAAAAGCTATATGAATTATTTAATCAATTCTCATCAAATTGATTCATTTAACATAGTTACGAGATTACATATTATCCAATTTTTAAAGTCTTTAAAAGAAGCAGGAAAGTCTAGTAAAACAATCGCAAGACACACTGCATCTATTCGTTCATTTCATCAGTTTCTATTAAGAGAAAAACAGGCTGATCAAGATCCTACAGTTTTAATCGAATCACCACAATTAGAACGAAAATTACCGAAGATTCTTACCTTAGATGAGGTTGAACGGTTGTTAGAAACCCCAAAATTGACTTCTCCATTCGGTTATAGAGATAAAGCGATGTTAGAGCTACTTTATGCAACTGGAATACGTGTTAGTGAGATGATTCATTTAAATGTAGCAGATATTCATCTTACAATGGGGTTTATCCGTTGTTATGGAAAAGGAAATAAGGAACGGATTATTCCAATTGGACGTACTGCTTCAGAAGTGTTGACGACCTATTTAGAAAAAGGGAGAGCAGCACTGATTAAAGGAAAGGCTCCAACTGATGCGTTATTTGTAAATCATCATGGCAAACGAATATCAAGACAAGGATTTTGGAAGAACTTAAAGAAAATCGCCTTAGAAGCTAATGTAAAGAAGGAGCTAACACCACATACATTACGACATTCATTTGCTACTCATTTACTAGAAAATGGTGCTGATTTAAGGGCCGTGCAAGAAATGTTGGGACATGCCGATATATCAACAACTCAAATTTATACACACGTTACGAAGACAAGGCTTAAAGATGTATATAATCAATTTCATCCGAGGGCATAAATTTTACAATGGACTCATCTATAATATGGAATAAAATAAAAACTAACTACCTAACATAAAGGTCGTTAGTTTTTTGATTTTTGCAAATATGTTTCTATTTTTAAAATAGTATTTCTGTACTTATTTTTTGGGAATTTGTGCAACAAATGAAGACATTCCAACTATTATACAGGACTACAGTACTGGGGTGAAAGAGTCTAATTTACGAAAAAACTAATAATGTTGCTAGTATTATGAAAACTATAGTACATCATAGTTGGCAATGGAAATATTAGGAGGGTATAATAATTTAAAGTTGTTAAATATCTAACATGTTGAAAGGTTTTTTAATCGATTGAATGTAAAACATTATGTAAAGAATAGATGGAAATGTGAGTAATGGGAGGTAAATGGATGTCAAACCAGAAGTATAAACGTGTATTTTTAATTGTAATGGATTCAGTTGGAATTGGTGAAGCACCAGATGCAGCGAAATTTGATGATATCGGTTCGGATACTTTGGGGCATATAGCTGAGCAAATGGGTGGTCTAAACATGCCGAATATGGCTAAGCTAGGTCTTAGTAATATAAGAGTGATTAAAGGTATACCAGAACAAGAGCGTCCGCTAGCTTATTTTACAAAAATGCAGGAAGCATCTAATGGAAAAGATACGATGACAGGTCATTGGGAGATTATGGGTCTTCATATTGAACAGCCTTTTAAAGTGTTCCCAGAAGGGTTTCCAGCAGAGTTAATAAGTGAGCTTGAACAAAAAACAGGTCGCAAGATTATAGGTAATAAGCCAGCATCTGGAACAGAAATATTAGTTGAGCTTGGTGAAGAGCATGTAGATACAGGAAATTTAATTGTGTATACATCTGCAGACTCAGTATTACAAATCGCCGCACACGAAGAAGTTGTTCCCCTTGAGGAATTATATAAAATATGTGAAATTGCCCGCGAGCTAACATTAGATGAAAAATATATGGTTGGGAGAGTTATTGCTCGTCCATTCATCGGTAAGCCAGGAAATTTCACTCGTACTGCTAACAGGCATGACTATGCTTTAAAACCCTTTGGTAGAACAACAATGAATGAATTAGCAGATAGCGGTTTTGATGTTATATCAATAGGTAAAATAGCAGATATTTACGATGGTGAAGGAATTACGAAATCTTTCCGTACAAAATCAAATATGGATGGAATGGATAAATTAATCGAAACTTTAGAAATGGATTTTACCGGTCTAAGTTTTCTGAATTTAGTTGATTTTGATGCTTTATATGGACATAGAAGAGACCCGATAGGTTATGGTAAAGCCCTTGAAGAATATGATATGAGGTTAACAGAGGTTTTTGAAAAACTAACAGATGAAGACCTTTTAATTATTACTGCAGATCATGGTAATGACCCTGTACATCATGGCACTGATCATACGAGAGAATACGTACCTTTATTAATATATAGTCCAAGGTTTACATCAGGGGAAGAATTGCCAATTAGAAATACATTTGCAGATATTGCTGCAACAATTGCAGAAAATTTCAATGTGAATAAACCTGAACATGGAAAAAGCTTTTTATTAGAGATAGAACAGGAGGGCTTATGATGAGCTATGAGCAAATAAAAGAAGCGGCAAGTTTAATATCAAACAAATATTCCGAAAAGCCAACAATTGGATTAATTTTGGGTTCTGGCCTTGGAGTTCTAGCAGATGAAATAGAATCTCCTGTTAAAATTCCATATGAAAGTATTCCTAATTTTCCAATATCAACAGTTGAAGGTCATGCTGGTCAATTAGTAATTGGCTCTTTACAAGGAGTTAATGTAGTTGCGATGCAAGGTAGATTTCATTATTATGAAGGCTATTCTTTAAAGGAAGTGACATTTCCGGTAAGGGTTATGAAAGAACTTGGAATTGAGACGTTGATTGTCACGAATGCTGCTGGTGGTATTAATGAAAATTTCGAAGCCGGAGATTTAATGTTGATAAGAGACCATATTAATAACATGGGAACTAACCCATTAATAGGGCGAAATGACGAGCGTTTAGGTGTTCGTTTCCCTGATATGTCCGAAGCCTATAACAAAGATTTAAGAACTCTTGCTATACGTGTAGCAGGTGATTTGAATATTAAATTACAAGAAGGTGTTTATGTTGGCAATAGTGGGCCTTCTTATGAAACACCAGCAGAAGTACGTGCATTACGCATATTAGGTGGAGATGCAGTAGGAATGTCAACTGTACCTGAAGTCATTGTCGCCAGACATACCGGATTAAACGTTTTAGGCATCTCGTGTATATCAAATATGGCTGCGGGGATATTAGACCAGCCTTTGTCACATGAAGAAGTAATTGAAACAACAGAAAGAGTAAAAATGAATTTTTTAAATTTAGTTAAAACCATCGTTTCAAATATACATACATCAATTTAATAGGCTGGGGTGATGATGAATAATGAGAATGGTTGACTTAATCGAGAAGAAAAGAAACGGCAAGGAGCTAACAAAACAAGAAATACAGTACTTGATAAAAGGTTATACGAATGGAGAAATCCCTGATTATCAAATGAGTGCATTGATGATGGCCATCTACTTTCAAGGGATGACAGATGCTGAACGCGCTGAATTAACAATGGCTATGGTGGAATCAGGAGATACGATCGACCTAAAAGCAATCGAAGGAATAAAGGTTGATAAGCATAGTACAGGAGGAGTTGGCGATACAACAACACTTGTATTAGGGCCATTAGTAGCTTCTGTTGGAGTACCTGTAGCAAAAATGTCTGGCCGAGGATTAGGTCATACTGGTGGGACCATTGATAAACTTGAAGCGATACCAGGTTTTCATGTAGAAATAGAATCGAAACAATTCATTGAACTCGTCAATAAAAATAAACTAGCTGTAGTCGGACAAAGTGGTAATCTGACACCGGCAGATAAAAAACTATATGCTCTACGTGATGTAACAGCAACTGTAGATAGTATCCCACTCATTGCTAGTTCAATTATGAGTAAGAAAATTGCAGCAGGTGCTGATGCAATTGTACTTGATGTCAAAACAGGTGCAGGCGCATTTATGAAAGATTTAAATGATTCAAAGGATTTAGCAAAAGCAATGGTCGACATCGGCAACCAAGTAGGACGGAGAACGATGGCGATTATTTCTGACATGAGTCAGCCTTTAGGTTATGCAATTGGAAATGCTTTAGAGGTTAAGGAAGCTATTGATACACTAAATGGTAAAGGTCCAAAGGATTTAGAGGAGCTATGCTTAACACTTGGTAGCTATATGGTGCTTCTAGCAGAAAAAGCAGACTCCTTAGATGAAGCTCGTTCGAAATTGATAGAAGTAATGCATAACGGTAAAGCGATTGAAACTTTAAAAGTGTTTCTTGAGGCACAGGGTGGTGATAGCACTGTTGTAGATAACCCTGATAAATTACCGAAAGCCACCTACACATTTGAATTGGAAGCACAAGAAGATGGATATGTAGCAGAAATTATTGCAGATTCTGTTGGAACAGCTGCAATGTTATTAGGAGCTGGTCGTGCGACGAAAGAATCGACCATTGATTTAGCTGTAGGTCTTGTATTAAATAAAAAAATTGGTGATGGCGTAACAAAAGGTGAATCGTTAGTAACAATACACAGTAATTCTGAACAAGTTGAAAGTGTAAAACAGAAATTATATGAAAGTATAGTACTTTCATCCACCAGTGTACCTGCACCAACATTAATTTATGCAACAATCGATTGAGAAAAAGCGGATTCTTTGAATTCGCTTTTTCGTGTTTTACAGCTTTTCGTAAAGTACTTGTCGCTTTTAAAACTCCTCTTCTAGAAGAACAACATATGTTGCCACACTCTCCAAAAAATCTCGCACCTATTTTTAATCTAAATCGTAATTTCGGATTAGATTTAAATTACACGAAATAATAATATTCCATAACATTTGTATATTTTCCCTCCAGTTGGAAAAAATGGTTGTATAAAGAATGGAGGGCTTATGAAATGAAACGGATATTTTCATGTTTAATGCTTATTACAATACTAGTTTTTACTACTCCAATGGCTTATGCCAAAGAATCCACGACTGTCGAACTTGCAGATAAAGCAAAATCAGCTGTATTAATAGAACGTGATACAGGAATGGTTTTATACGATAAAAACAGTGATGAGAAGCTGCCCCCAGCAAGTATGACAAAAATTATGACAATGCTATTAATTATGGAAGCACTCGAAAGTGGTCATATTAAATGGGATGAAATGGTTCGTACAAGTGAATATGCTGCTTCGATGGGTGGTTCACAAATCTTCCTTGAACCTGGAGAAGAAATGTCAGTAGAACAAATGTTGAAAGGCATTGCAATTGGTTCAGGTAATGATGCATCAGTAGCAATGGCAGAAAAAATCGCTGGTTCAACAGAACAGTTTGTGAACATGATGAATAAGAAAGTAAAAGAATTGGGTTTAAAAAATACACATTTTAAAAATCCGACAGGACTACCTGAAGATGGACACTATAGTTCCGCTCATGATATGGCGTTAATGGCCAAGGAGTTATTGAAATATGAGGAAATTACGAAGTTTACAGGTAAGTATGAGGATTATTTACGAGAAAATACAGATAAAAAGTTTTGGCTTGTGAATACAAATCGTCTAGTGAAATTTTACCCTGGTGTAGACGGTGTTAAGACAGGTTTTACAAATGAAGCGAAATATTGCTTAACAGCTACGGCAAAAAAAGATAATATGCGTGTAATTGCTGTAGTATTTGGAGCAGATACACCGAAAGAGAGAAATTCACAAGTAACAAAAATGCTTGACTACGCATTTAGTCAATATCAAACACATCCATTATTTAAAAAAGATGAAGTACTAACATCACTAAAGGTAAGTAAAGGCCAACAAAAGGAAGCCAACTTGGTAACATCTGAGCCGATTTCCGTCTTAACTAAAAAGGGAGAGAATATTGATGATGTTGCACAGGAAATTGTATTGAAAAAAGATATACAAGCACCAATTAAGAAAGGACAGGAACTTGGAGTCCTTCAGCTGAAGAAAGATGGTAAATTAATAACCGAAAGCAAATTACTAGCAGAAAAGAATATACCTGAAGCAAGTTGGTGGAATATGTTTAAACGGGTAATGGGTGATTTTACAAAATCTAGCTAAAGATGACGAATTACCACTAGTTTTGTCATCAAGCAGGAAAATAAAGTTCAAAGCGAGAAAGACTCTTTATCCAGAAATTAAGGAGGGGTAAAACCTTGAGTCTAGCAATTGAGCTTGATGTAAAAGAATCTGTACTTTGTATTAGATTATCTGGTGAGCTTGATCACCATACAGCAGAGGAATTACGCACGCAAGTTACGGAGAAACTTGCTGCGACGAAGATTAATCATATTGTTTTAAATTTAGAACAGCTATCATTTATGGATAGTTCTGGACTTGGAGTCATATTAGGAAGATATAAGCAAATAAAGGCAGCTAATGGAGAAATGGTCGTTTGTGCTATTTCACCAGCAGTTAAACGTTTATTTGATATGTCAGGTTTATTTAAGATCATTCGTTTGGAAGCTGATGAACATAAAGCATTACAAACATTGGGGGTGGCATCATGAGAAATGAAATGAACCTCCAGTTCTCAGCATTAAGCCAAAATGAATCTTTTGCAAGGGTAACGGTTGCTGCATTTATTGCACAATTGGACCCTACAATGGATGAATTAACGGAAATAAAAACAGTTGTTTCAGAAGCGGTGACAAACGCTATTATTCACGGATATGAAAATGACCCAACAGGTATCGTATATATTTCAGTTACTTTAGAGGACGGGGTTGTACACTTAACAATTCGAGATGAAGGGATGGGTATACTCGATATTGATGAAGCAAGACAACCACTTTACACCACAAAGCCTGAATTAGAAAGATCGGGGATGGGTTTTACAATTATGGAAAATTTCATGGATGAAATACAGATCGAATCATTGCAATCAAGAGGGACGACGATAAGACTGACAAAACATTTAACTAAAAGTAAAGCTTTGTGCAATTAGAGGAGACATGCTATGGATGTGGAGGTCAAGAACGATAATTCGAAAACACAGTTAAAAGATCATGAAGTGAAGGAATTAATTCGTCGCAGTCAAGAAGGGGACCAAAGTGCACGTGATTTAATTATCCAAAAAAATATGAGGCTTGTATGGTCAGTTGTTCAGCGATTCTTAAATCGTGGTTACGAGCCAGATGATTTATTTCAAATAGGTAGTATAGGGTTATTAAAATCTGTTGATAAGTTTGATTTATCCTATGATGTCCGCTTCTCTACTTATGCTGTACCAATGATAATTGGAGAAATTCAACGCTTTATAAGAGATGATGGAACTGTTAAAGTAAGCCGTTCATTAAAAGAACTGGGAAATAAAATTCGCAGAGCTCGTGATGAACTGTCTAAAACGATGGGGAAAGTACCGACTGTTGCAGAAATTGCTGATTATCTGGATATCTCTCCTGAAGATGTAGTTCTTGCTCAAGAGGCGGTAAGAGCACCGTCATCGATTCATGAAACGGTGTACGAGAATGATGGTGACCCGATTACATTGTTAGATCAAATTGCAGATAGCACAGAAACGAAATGGTTTGATAAAATCGTTCTAAAAGATGCGATACGAGACCTGGATGAACGCGAACGATTAATTGTTTACTTGCGCTATTACAAGGACCAAACACAGTCAGAGGTTGCTGAAAGATTAGGCATTTCTCAGGTGCAAGTATCGCGACTTGAAAAAAAGATACTAAAACAAATGAAAGATAAAATGAATCAATGAAAAGTTGGCTTCTACTGGAGCCAACTTTTTTTTGTTCATCTATGGTAATTATTGGCCAGCTAAAAACTGAATGAGACAAAATTCACATATGCATACTACATATACGCACAGTTAGATTATGAATTTAAATTTCAGGATTTTTATTAAAAGACTTTAACCTTTAACCATGTATAGTAACAACTCTTCAGCAATTTTTATTAATGATTATGTTAAAGTTTATTGATGTTTTCTAGTAACCCGTTTGAGAATCCTTGGGAGACCAAAAGCACTTAGAATTGATTAGCAAATATTCAGTTGACAGTGAATGGTATCGTCCCTTAATTAATAAGCGGATTTAACATAATCTTAATTAATAGAAAAGCATTGAGAAAAAATGATTAGGAAGTGAATTTTGATGGAAAAGACAGTATATATAAGACTTCGTCATCGAATTCAAGTCCAACCATATGATGTCATTACGATCGGTAAGATTGCCCTTATCGTTACTAATAAGGAGTTGAGAAACAAACTTAGTGAGATTTCCATTCATAAAATTCAACCCAAAGACAAAAACATGGTAGTTATTGATGTTATGCATGTCATAAAGGAAATACATAGGTTTGATCCTTCCATTGATGTGCAAACAATAGGTGCAACACAAACTATTGTTGAAGTTCAATATGAGAAAAAGAAGCTATCACCATTATTGATATCAGTTGTTTGGGTCTTATTATTTATCGGTGCTGGGTTGGCGATTATGAATTTTCATGAAGATGTAAGTATGCAACAGGTACATCAACGGATATATCGGATCGTCACAGGTGAAGAGAATGAACAGCCCCTTCTTCTGCAAATTCCATATTCTATCGGTTTAGGATTAGGGATGATTTTGTTTTTTAACCATCTTTTTAAGAAAAGAATTAACGAAGAGCCAAGTCCTCTAGAGGTGGAGATATTTAATTATCAATTAGATTTAGACCAATATGTAGCCTTAAACGAAAACAAGGAGAACCTTAACGAAGTTGACGATCATTAACAGCTTCATCCTTATTATAATCGGTTTATCTGGAGGTCTTGTTGTAGGCTCAGGCTATGTAGCATTTTTAGCAGTACTAGGAATAATCCCTAGATTAACTCAATTAACGAAGACATATAAATTTATTCAAGTTTATGAATTAGCGATTATTTTAGGAACCGTAATCGTCGGATGGATGAGCCTTAGAAACACGGTTCTATTTCAGTCAGAATATTGGTTGATTCCAATTGGACTATTTTGTGGGGTTTTTGTGGGAATGCTTGCAGCAGCACTAACAGAAGTTTTAAACGTATTCCCAATTCTTGCAAAACGAGTTGGATTAGGAGATAAAATTTTAATTTTATTAATGGCAATCGTTTTAGGGAAAATTGTTGGCTCACTATTTCATTGGGTTTATTTTGTAAATCATTAATGGAGGCTAGAAAGATGGCAAAGTCAAAAGTTAAGGATGATTACCAAAAGCATGTGAAAAATTATCAGCCTAAACCTGCTTATTTTCTCAATTGTTTAAAGGCATTCATCATTGGTGGTTTAATTTGCACATTAGGACAAGCAATACAAAATTTTTATATTCACGTCTTTCACTTCTCAGTAAAGGATGCAAGTAATCCTACGGCCGGAACGTTAATACTAATTTCAGCAATACTAACAGGGTTAGGTGTTTATGACAAACTAGGACAATTTGCAGGAGCTGGTTCAGCGGTACCGATAACAGGGTTCGCTAATTCTATGACGAGTGCTGCTATTGAACATAGGAGCGAAGGTATTGTTTTAGGTATTGCTACAAATATGTTTAAACTGGCAGGCAGTGTTATTGTTTTTGGTGTTGTGGCTGCGTATGTCGTCGGCATGATTAGATATTTTTACGGATTAGCATTTTAATGGGGTGAATTGGATGAAGCTTAAAGGAAAACAAACATGGCAATTTGAAAATCCGATTTATGTGCAAGCAAGTGGTACTGCTGTTGGCCCTAAAGAGTCAGAGGGTCCTTTAGGTCAATATTTTGATATAAAGCATGACGAATTACATTGTGGTGAAGACAATTGGGAACTTGCTGAACGCAGATTAATGAGAGAAGCAATTGATGAATGCTTAAGAAAAGCGGATAAATCGACAGATGAAATTGATTTGTTATTAGCGGGAGATTTATTAAATCAAAATGTAACGGCAAACTATGTAGCCCGTAAAGCGAATATACCATTTTTATGTATGTTTGGTGCCTGTTCAACATCAATGGAAACGCTAGCTGTTGGTTCTGCATTGGTAGACGGTGGTTATGCAAAAAACGCAATAGCTGCTACTAGTAGCCATAATGCTACTGCTGAACGACAATTTCGTTACCCGACCGAGTATGGAGGACAGAAGCCGGATACAGCAACATTTACAGTCACTGGTTCTGGAGCCGTTCTAATTAGCCAAGAAAAAAGTGATATTCGTATTACGGCCGCAACAATTGGACGTGTAGCTGACCTAGGTATTAACAATCCATTTGATATGGGTTCAGCTATGGCTCCAGCTGCTGCTGAGACAATTGCAAGTCACTTTAAAGATTTAAATAGAACCCCAGAAGATTATGATTTAATTCTAACTGGTGATTTGTCAGGAGTAGGTAGTCCAATAGTAAAAGATTTACTTAATGATGAAGGTTATGATGTTTACGAAAATCATAACGACTGTGGATTAATGGTGTATCGCCCTGATCAAAAAGTGTTTGCCGGGGGTAGTGGGTGTGCATGTTCAGCAGTTGTAACATATGGATATATTTTTGATGAATTAAGGAGAGGAAATTTAAATAGAGTCTTAATTGTTGCAACAGGTGCATTATTAAATCCGGTCATGATTCAACAAAAAGAAACAATTCCAACTATTGCACACGGAGTTGTTTTCGAGAGAAGCGATTGGAGTGGTAATTGATGGAGTATGTATGGGCTTTTGTCATTGGTGGAGCTATATGTATTGTCGGTCAAATTCTTCTCGATGTATTTAAGTTTACTCCTGCACATGTAATGAGCATATTTGTCGTTTCTGGTGCAATATTAGATGGCTTTGGGCTGTATGATAAGCTCATTGAATTTGCAGGGGCAGGGGCTACGGTTCCGATAACTAGTTTTGGGCACTCTTTATTGCACGGAGCTATGCATCAAGCGAAAGAACATGGTTTTATCGGAATCGGAATCGGGATATTTGAGTTAACCTCTGCTGGTATATCAGCAGCAATTCTCTTTGCTTTCATCATTGCATTAATATTTAAACCGAAAGGATAGATGTACGTTGACAAGAAGACAGGTCATACTTGTTACTGATGGAGACGAATATGCAGCACGGACGATTGAATATATTGCACGCGAAGTAGGTGGACGAGTAATATCACGCTCACAAGGTAATCCTACGACATTGACCGGGCAGGAAATCGTTCAACTTATCCTTCAAGCAAAGAATGACCCTGTTTTTGTCATGTTTGATGACAGCGGAATGTTAGGTGAGGGCTGGGGAGAAATGGCATTGAAATATGTAGCGAAACATCGCGATATTGAAGTATTAGGTGCAGTTGCGGTTGCTTCTAAGTCGCACCAGACAGAATGGACAAAGGTAGATATTTGCGTTGATCGATTCGGTGAATTGACAGAATACGGAGTTGACAAGAGTGGCCTAAGAGAGCATGAAATTGGCAGAATTAATGGTGATACTGTTTATAGTCTAGATGAATTAAACTTACCAATCGTTGTAGGAGTAGGTGATATTGGAAAAATGTCTAGAAGAGATAATATCAAAGAAGGATGCCCAATTACATTAAAAGCAGTCCAACTTATTTTAGAAAGGAGTGGATATTATGGTAACACAGCAGATGAGGGAGACACCAATTAAGAAAGATTTAAAAGAAAATGAGGAATTTTTTAAATTACATGCTGGGTTAGGGACTAGCTTTGATATTGGTGTTAGAAAGCTCTTAATTTTAGATTATAAAGTAGACATGTACTTCCTTAATGGATTATGTGATACGAATTATATAACGCAAATATTAAGAAATTTGACATCTATTACGGAAAAAGAAAAGGTAAACGAAGATAAATTTAAAGATATATTGGAAAACCGGATTGTTAATCAGTCAGTAGAAAAAATAAAAACATTAGATAAAGCCGTCGACCAACTTCTTGCTGGTCTAATTATATTTATAATAGAAGGTATGGAAACAGGGTTCATCGTAGATGTGCGTAGTTACCCTGGCCGTCAGCCTGAAGAACCTGACATTGAAAAAATTGTTCGTGGTGCAAGAGACGGATTTGTTGAAAATATTATTGTAAATACTGGGCTTATTAGGAGAAGAATTAAGGATGAACGGTTACGGTATAAATTAATTCAAATAGGTGAACGATCTAAAACAGATATTTGTATCGCCTATGTGGAGGATGTGGCAGATCCGGGATTAGTAGGTAAAATAGAAAAACAATTAGAAGAGATTAGCATAGATGGTATTACAATGGCAGACAAAACAATCGAGGAATTTTTAGTGAAACAAAGTTATAATCCATATCCGCTTGTACGCTACACTGAACGACCCGATGTAGCTGCCAATCATTTGTTAGAAGGTCATGTTCTTGTATTAGTTGATACATCACCAAGTGTTATTATTACACCAACAACATTTTTCCATCATGTGCAACATGCAGAGGAGTACCGTCAAGCACCGTCAATTGGTACCTTTCTAAGGTGGGTGCGTTTTCTTGGTATTTTAGCATCAATGTTTTTATTACCACTATGGTTCTTATTTGTATTAGAGCCATCACTTTTACCAAACAATATAGATTATATTGGTCCAACTGAAAAATCAAATATTCCAATAGTTGTTCAAATTTTTCTTGCAGACTTTGGTTTGGAATTCTTGAGGATGGCAGCAATACATACGCCAACATCACTGTCCACTGCAATGGGTTTAATTGCCGCTGCATTAATTGGTCAAATCGCTATAGATGTTGGTTTGTTTGTTCCAGAAGTAATTTTATATGTAGCTGTTGCAGGAATCGGCACTTTTGCAACCCCAAGTTATGAGCTCGGAGTTGCAAACAAAATGGTTAGATTAATATTATTAATTGCTGTTGCTATATTCAAACTAGAAGGGTTTGTAATTGGCTGTACAGTTTATATTATATTAATGGCGCGAATTCGTTCTCTACAAACTCCATATTTGTGGCCATTTCTCCCATTTAATGCAAAGGCATTATGGCAAATCATTATAAGAACATCCGTACCAGGGGCAAAATTAAGACCAAGCATCGTCCATCCGCAAAATGTGAAAAAACAACCAAGTTAGGTCAATGGATGATTGAAAAGACCCCTTTTTTATGATATTGTATGTGTAATTTGATATGGTGAATTTCATAACAGACAGTTAATAACCGCTGGTGTTAACTGTCTGTTTGCATTTATAATAGAAAAAGCTACTTAATAGTAGAAAGAGACTAGGAAGAGGGGATACAGTTGTTCTTACATGGTACGAGTAGAGTAAATGAAAACGGACATTTAGAAATTGGAGGCGTAGATACTATTGCCTTAGCTAATGAATTTGGGACACCTCTTTATGTTTATGATGTGGCTCTTATAAGAGAACGCGCAAGAAGCTTTAAGCATGCTTTTGAAAACATGGGAGTTCGTGCACAAGTAGCTTATGCAAGCAAAGCCTTCTCATCAATTGCGATGTTTCAATTGATTGATGAAGAAGGTCTTTCATTGGATGTAGTTTCTGGGGGAGAACTATATACTGCTATTAAATCGGGATTTCCTGCTTCGCGAATTCACCTTCATGGAAATAATAAAAGTGTAGCAGAATTAAAAATGGCGCTAGACCATGAAATTGGCTGTATTGTAGTTGATAACTTTTATGAAATAGAGCTATTAAAAGACCTTTCTCACAATTATTCTAAAAAAATACCAGTATTGCTTCGAGTGACACCAGGTGTTGAAGCACATACGCATGATTATATTACGACAGGTCAGGAAGATTCAAAATTCGGCTTCGGTTTATTGAATGGACAAATTGAGGATGCGATTGATTCGGTTCTACAATCAGATGGTATTCATTTATTAGGTATCCATTGTCACATCGGATCACAAATATTTGACACAGCTGGATTTGTCCTTGCAGCTGAAAGAGTGTTCGAGAAGATAAAAGAGTGGAAGTTACAATTCTCTTATACTCCTGAAGTTGTTAACTTAGGCGGAGGTTTTGGAATCAGGTATACAGACGAGGATGAGCCGCTACCAGCAACATACTATGTTGAGAAGATAGTTGAAGCAGTGAAAAAGCAAGTGAATGAATTAAATATCAACATGCCTGAAATATGGATTGAACCAGGTCGTTCTCTAGTCGGCGATGCAGGTACTACACTTTATACAATTGGATCGAAGAAAACTGTTCCCAATATTCGTGAATACGTAGCAATCGATGGAGGGATGACAGATAATATTCGCCCAGCTCTTTATCAAGCAAAATATGAAGCTGTTCTAGCAAATCGTGTAACGGACAAACACGAACAACCAGTTTCAATTGCAGGTAAGTGTTGCGAAAGTGGAGATATGTTAATTTGGGATTTACCTTTACCTGAAGTAAAACCGAATGATATATTAGCTGTCTTCTGTACGGGAGCATATGGATATTCAATGGCAAACAATTACAACCGTATTCCCCGTCCAGCGGTAGTTTTCGTAGAAAACGGAGAAGCACAACTAGTTGTTAAACGGGAAAGTTTCGAAGACTTAGTAGTGAATGACTTACCATTAAAATCAAAAGTATCTAATCAATAATTATTGGCAATAAAAAGAGGGTAACTCATAATGTGGAGTTACCCTCTTTTTTCATATAAACGATTACCCTACTTTAATAAAAGTAGCATTATTTAAACTTGTACTTCCTTTAGCAGGTACCCCAAGCGCTGATTGTTCATTGCCTGTAAAGAAGGAAATAATCGCATTCCATAGTGCGATAAAAAACTCCTTAATACTCTGTAAGAAAGATTGACCTTCCTCTGAGTTGAGGAAATTTGAGATTTTATCTTTTGCTTTATCAAGCTGTTGCCCCACTTGATTCCAATCAATATTAATATCTCTCATCTTATTAAATAAATCGATTAAGTTGTTTAAATCAGTTTCTGATAATGTAATTCCTAAATCACTTGCACATTTTTCAATTAATGAACGTAGTTCTGCATCTGTTTCAGGAATACCATTTTTGGCAACTTCATCTTTTATTTTAGCCATAAGCGCAGATGCATTTTCAGTCCCAACTTCATCTCCAAGCTTCGCGGTAGTAACCAGTTCTTCATTTGCAACTTGCTTTACATCTTCAGGGATTGCCTCATCTGAGGAAATTTCATATGCCTTAATTAATCCAGTCAAAGCAGCAGTTCCTGATACTTCAAACGGTGCTGTTACATAGATTGTTGCATCCTTTACACCTGCAGTCATCAAAGCATTCAAGTACATTTCATCTGTGACCCAGTTTATATTTTTCGTATTGACCTCAAGTCCAGAACCAGACTTTTCAATAGTAATACTAGTCGAGGAAAGTGCTTTTGAACCAATTGTTGCTTTTGAAATATAGTCCCCTAAATATTTATGTTCTTCTTCGTTTGTCACGTAAATAATTTGGTTTTCTTCAGTTGCATTCATCTCAGATAATAAAGTTTTCTTTTGTTGGTCGGTTAAATCTTCACCAAGTGTGATGATGATGTCACCAACTGCCGCATCAGCAAAGCTTATTGATGGAATTGCTATCATAATTAATAGAATTAAACTAACGATTATTTTCTTCAAAGGTAAACCTCCTATAACTTTTCCTAATGATTATTTCAATTCAACTCGTGTTTGGCTGAGTCATCTCATGGAGTAATTCAGCATATAAGGCATACATATGTGTAGACGAATGCAAAGTATTCACGTCTATTAGACGTATTATACCTCTGTGAGGTTACATATAAAAAAATGCTCTTTTCTAAAGGCTCATTTCTAAAAGATTGTGGCTTTTTACACTAACCTTTTTAAGGGTTTGTTGGAGCTTAAAGTGCGAGACTCCTGGAGCGACCGAGCCTAGGTCGTAACATATAGCGGGTGGGATTCCCGCCGAGAAAGAACTAG
>NZ_JAUSUD010000046.1 GCF_030813355.1 Metabacillus malikii | reverse complement strand
GCCAGCGTTCGTCCTGAGCCAGGATCAAACTCTCCAATAAAGTGTTTGATTGCTCAATTGTTTTGTGTACATATAATGTACGATTGTTGTTAATATAAATTAACGTTGGCACGCTTGGTTTTGTTTAGTTTTCAAAGAACTTCACTTACGTCGCTAAAATAAGACGACTAATAAATATTAACACTTCTAAATTGTTGTGTCAAATTGTTTTTATTAATCTCTTGGCGACGTATTACAATATAACATTTTTCTTATAATGTTGTCAACAATATTTATCAATTATTATTTCTAATGAAGATTAACACTTAGTGATATAAGCAATTATTGTTCTTCATAGTATTTCAAAAACATAGAACAATAAACGGATGGCCTATAAGTTAACTCCATAAAAAAACAAATGGAACCTCCATTTGTCAGACAATAATTATAGTTTTAATTATTATTAAGGCAATTAATCCTGGAATACCTAATATCCCCGATATACTTGCAGTAATAAAATTTATTGGTATATGAATGTCTAAACTCGTCCCAAATGCATTTACAAAAAAGAGTAACAAAGCCCCTATTACTACCTTAATTAATAATTGACCTACCAACTTAAGCGGCCGTAAAGGTGCGCCTACAAATAGCAATATTAACACAAGTCCACCTAATGCAGAGAAAATAATAATTGGATCCATTTACACCACTCTCTTTCAAACTCCTTTATTAATTACTATGAAAGAGAAATCATAAATAGACTAGCCATTTTTAATCTATGTATTTTTAATGTTAAACCATGGTTATGGAGTTCAAGTCGCAGATTACTTCAAATAAGGTAGATGACCGAGTCTGATTACATGCACACTCGGTCAACCTGTAGAATTCTTCTGCTCGTCGTTCTAATAATTACGTGATCGATTATCGAGCACTGTATACTAACAATGTCTACTTTTTAGATTATCCCGACTTTTATATTTCTTTTCTTTGCCTCTTTTAACAGAAAGAAATACTTTGCTTCGGCTACTTTTAAATCATACAAGATATATTCTGATGGTTCAAAACTCTTGTCAACTAATTGCTTTTGTCTGTTCCACTCTTTCTTCATCTCAAGTAATTCCTTTAGCAATTGTTGATCATAGTGTTTTCTTAACCATCCTTTTCGTCGCAAAGGCATCACGTTCACCCCTTAATTCTCGTCACAATTCTCTTCTTCCTTCGAGAGCCTTGGATAGTGTAACTTCATCAGCATATTCTAAATCTCCACCTACAGGTAATCCGTGTGCAATTCTTGTTAATTTAATCCCTGAGGGTTTTAGTAATCTAGAAATATACATTGCTGTTGCTTCACCTTCAATATTCGGATTAGTTGCTAAAATTACTTCTTTTATTATGTCATCTTGAAGTCTTTTTAATAACTCAGGAATTTTTATATCCTCAGGTCCAATTCCATCCATAGGTGAAATTGAACCATGTAATACATGATAAAGCCCGTTGTAATCCTTCATTTTTTCCATCGCAATGACATCCTTCGGATCTTGTACTACACATACGATACTCTTATCACGTCTATCATCATCACATATGTAGCAAGGATCCTGATCCGTTATATGCCCGCAAATTGAACAATAAGATAAGTTTCGCTTAGCATTAACTAATGCCTTTGCAAAGTCTAAAACAACGTCTTCTTTCATGTTTAAGACAAAAAAAGCCAGACGAACGGCCGTTTTTGGACCGATTCCTGGCAATTTAGTAAAGCTATCTATTAGCTTTGATATCGGTTCGGGATAATGCATCATTTCTTCCTCCTAGTTAAAACATACCAGGTAAATTCATTCCTTTAGTAAATTGACCCATCGTTTCATTTGTTAAATCATCCATTTTCTTCAATGCATCATTTGTGGCTGCTAATACTAAATCTTGAAGCATTTCAATGTCTTCAGGATCTACCACTTCTTCTTTTATTGAAACATCAACAATTTCTTTTTGTCCATTCACAATAACTGTAACCATACCGCCACCAGCTGAACCTTCTACTGTTTTTTCTGCTAGTTCTTCTTGTGCCTTCGCCATATCTTTTTGCATCTTTTGCATTTGTTTCATCATTTTTTGCATATTACCCATTCCGCCACGCATCATATTCTTTTCCTCCAATTGTTTTAATTTAACACTGTTAACCTTTCGAATAGTACTTAATCAAACTGTACTTTTAAATTACTGTAGTCTAATCTTTAATTTCGATTAAATCATTTCCTACTAATTTTTTCGCCTCTGCGATAAGTGGGTCCTCGACAGTTTCCTGCTCAGTATCTGTATCTTCTTTTTTGTCCTTTAGGAATTCCTTCCTTATTTTACCCCAATCTTGCTCTGGAACGCCAACCATTTCCATCGTTTTTCCTGTTAATTGTTGAAGTATTCCTTCTAGATTGGTTCGAACATTATTATTATTTTCAGCTACCATCTTACAATGGATTTCAAATTTAAATTTCAGAACAAAAGCTGAGTCAGAAGCTGCAACAGGCTCACTATCGTTTAATAACGCTGCATGAGATACTTTATTTTGCTGTCTTAACAGTTCTAAAAGCTCTCCCCATCTGCCTTTTATCTCTTCTAAGTCTTTTCTAGTAGCAATCTTGAGAATTTCATGTATTCTACCTTCTGGTGTTTTATAGCCACTTTTCATTGACCTATGTTTCGTTTCTTGTGTAGTAGGCTGCTTTTGAACTACTGCAACACCTTGCTGCTTAATACGAGTCAATTCCGTTTGTAAATTACTCACCTTTTCAAGTAATGTCTGATATTCTTCAGAACTTCCTGTACTAGTAGAATGTTGACACAATTTCACGAGTGCTATCTCTAAAAAGATTCTAGGGTGGTTCGTAAATTTCATATCTTGTTGACTCTTACTAAGGACTTCAATCGTTTCATAAATAGCATTTGTAGGAATTGTTTTTGCTAGCCTGATAAATTGTTCATCTACTTTGACACGTTCTAATACGTCCTCTAAAGCAGGAGCTGTTTGATATAGGAGCATATCTCGGTAGTAAAATATAAAATCTTCTATAAATTTAGAAGGATCCTTACCTTGATACATCAATTGGTCTAATGATTGCAAGGCAACTGTAATATCCTTCTCATAAATAGCCTCTGCTATATTCCCTATAGTATCTTGGGATACTGCACCTGTAATTAGTAGAGCTTCTTCAAGTCGTATTTGTTCATCACTATATGAAATAGCTTGGTCTAATAAACTGAGTGCGTCACGCATACCACCGTCAGATGCCCTTGCGATTACGTCTAGTGCTTTATCCTGAACATCTATCTCTTGCTTATCTATGATTTCCTTCATTCTGCCTACAATGGCAGTAGATGTTATTCTACGAAAGTCAAATCTTTGGCATCTAGATATTATTGTTAAAGGGATTTTATGAGGTTCAGTAGTAGCCAGAATAAATATAACATGCTTTGGTGGCTCTTCAAGCGTTTTTAATAATGCGTTAAATGCACCAATTGATAACATATGGACTTCATCTACTATATATACTTTATAGGCTACCGAAGAAGGTGCATATTTAACTTTATCTCGAATATCACGAATTTCATCTACTCCATTATTAGATGCAGCATCTATTTCGATAACATCAGAGATAGAGCCATTCGTTATACCAAGGCATGCTGCACATTCATTGCATGGTTCAGCTACCGGAGCTCTCTCACAGTTAACAGCTTTAGCAAAAATTTTCGCAGCACTAGTTTTCCCTGTTCCCCTTGGACCAGAAAATAAATATGCATGTGAAAATTTATTATGTACTAGGGCATTTTGTAACGTTTTAGTGATATGTTCTTGTCCAACCACATCATGGAATGTTTGAGGTCTATAGACTCGATATAATGCTTGATACCCCACAAAAACGGCCCCCTTTATGTTCTTCACCTTCACTATATTATATCAACCTTGTATTGATTTACAAAGGATGTTCATTGATTTTTATCGAAAATAAAACAAAAACCCACCCTAAAAAGAGTGAGTCGTTATATTTTATTTAACTGCCGTGCACCTTCCTTCGATTAGTAACCATAGGCGTTACTCAAGCAGTTAGCTCGACCCAGGCAACCCTGCGGCACATGGGAGCTTCCACTTAATGCTGCTTCCTTCCGGACCTGACATGGTTCATGGATTCCCATTGCGCAGGACCCAGGCGTCAACACCACTTACTTGAGGCAGCCCTACAGTACACTAACCTCCAGAAGGAGTTCGGCCTCGCTAGAGCGGATTGCGAGTACAGGGCACCGCTACCTCCCCGCTTAGCACGGCAAAATTGATACCATATTCAATTGCGCTTGTTTCTGTTGCGCATTTACTAGTATATATCCTTCTCAAACAAAAATCAACGTTTACCAATTGTAAACTTTTTCTAAGTTTTTTTATTCCCTTTTTTCTTTTCCCTCAATGCTTTGAAAAAGTCACTGAGTAATGAGCTACAAATGGAATCTTGTATACCTACAGTAAGTTCTACTTGATGGTTAAAACGTTCCTCTTCCAGCAAGTTCATGAGAGTTCCAGCACACCCACCCTTTGGATCAGAAGCTCCATACACTACCCTTTTAACCCTTGATAAGACAATTGCACCAGCACACATTGGACATGGCTCTAACGTTACATACAATGTAGCATCCTCTAAACGCCATGTTCCTAATTGTTGGCACGCCTTATCTATAGCTAAAATTTCAGCATGAGCTATTGCACGCTGACTAGTTTCACGTAAATTATATGCTGACGATATTACTTCACCATCTACTACAACTATCGCTCCAATTGGTACTTCACCAATATCTCTAGCTCTCAATGCCTCTTTAATTGCTAAATTCATAAAAAATATATCCTGTTCCATCTCTAATACCTCTTATATATTTTGCTTCATTGTAACACGCTAATGATAGAACTTATAGTGGAGGATATGCATATGCAAAAAAACTATAAATACGCTTTACTTATTATCGATATGATTAATGACTTTCAATTTCAGCACGGACCTATCTTAGCAAAACGTTCCTTAGATATATCAGAGTCGATATTATGCTTGAAACAGAAAATGAAGGAACGAGGATATCCAATCATCTATGTTAATGACCATTATCAACTATGGCAAGCTGATTTTCAAAAAATAGCAAAGAAATGCAAAAACAGTCTAAGTGAAAGAATCATTCACAAAATGTATCCTAATCATGATGATTACTTTTTAATTAAACCAAACTATTCTGCGTTTTTTGAAACATCTTTAAATTCCCTACTTCTATCATTAGACATTCGAACTTTAATTATCACCGGTATTGCAGGAAATATTTGTGTTCAATTCACTGCTAATGATGCTTATATGAGAGGTTTTGATATAATAATTCCTGCTAATTGCTGTGCCTCAAATAGTGAAGAGGACAACTTATATGCATTACAAACAATGAAAAATTTATTAAAGGCTGATATTACTAGAAGTGAAAATATATGATGAAGTTAACATGCACCCACTCTTCTTTACATATGATGTAATAAATCGATGAAGAGGAGGCTAATTATGCAAATACATATAGTAAGTCCAGGTCAAACGATATATGGTATTGCTCAAGCCTATAATACAACAGTAGACGAAATCATTAGAACAAATGAAATCCCTAATCCTACTCAGTTAGTTGTAGGCCAATCCATTGTAATCCCGATTTTAGGGAAATTTTATTGGGTTCAAGCTGGAGATAGTTTATACAGTATCGGAAGGAGATTTGGTGTATCTGCTGAAGAATTAGCAAGGGTTAATCAAATACCACTTAATCAAATATTATCCATTGGTCTAAGAATCTATATACCAGAGGGAACTAAACGCTCGATCGAAACAAACGCCTATATTGAGCCAAGAGGGACAAGTGTACCTGAAAATTTAACACAAGCAGCAAGAGATGCAGCCCCATACTTAACCTATTTAGGACCCTTCAGTTTTCAAATACAAAGAGATGGCTCATTAAAGGAACCTTTACTTAATAATTTTCCACAAATCGCTAGTCAACATGGGGTTACCTTAATGATGGCCATTACAAACCTAGAAAATGATCAATTTAGTGATGAGCTTGGTCGTATCATATTAAATGATACCAATATTCAAAATCGATTATTAGAAAATATTGTTCAAACAGCGAAAAAGTACGGATTCCGTGATATCCACTTTGATATGGAGTATTTACGTCCAGAAGATCGTGAAGCATATAATCAATTTTTAAGAAAGGCGAAAAACCGCTTCAAACAAGAGGGATGGCTCTTATCAACTGCCTTAGCACCAAAAACCAGTGCCGAACAGAAAGGCCGCTGGTACGAGGCACACGACTACAAGGCGCACGGTGAAATAGTTGATTTCGTTGTAATAATGACTTATGAGTGGGGATATAGCGGTGGCCCTCCAATGGCAGTTTCACCAATAAATCCAGTACGAGAAGTATTGGAGTACGCTCTAACAGAGATGCCTAGTCAAAAAATTATGATGGGGCAAAATTTATACGGTTATGATTGGACCTTGCCATTTGTTGAAGGTGGTCAATACGCTAAAGCTGTTAGCCCACAGCAAGCGATTCAATTAGCTGCAAAATACAATGTACCTATCCAATATGATACAACGGCACAAGCGCCACATTTCAATTATGCAGATGAAAATGGTAAGGAACACAAAGTATGGTTTGAAGATGCAAGGAGCATACAAGCAAAATTTAATCTCATTAAGGAGCTTAATATTCGGGGTATTAGCTATTGGAAATTAGGTTTATCCTTCCCACAAAATTGGTTACTAATTACAGATAACTTTGAAGTAGAAAAAAAGTAGTGATAAGATTGAATCTCTTAAGGTTGATGGTTGAACATCGGCCTTTTTTATTTGTAAAGAAGTTTTCAACGCATTGAGTTCCTTATTTTATGAATAGGGATATGCCTATTCACAATGAGAAACATCGCTACAATTATTCCAAAACTAGAAAATGTTCCAAGATACATACTATATAACTTTCCGTTTCTGCTATGTTAAAATGTATCTTGTTATTTTATTTTATTAGGAGGCACCACATTATGAAAACTCCCTTTATCACAATAGAGGGGCCAATTGGTGTTGGTAAAACATCATTAGCTAAAGCGATTGCTAAAAGATATCAATTTCATTGTTTGCAAGAAATCGTCGAGGAAAATCCATTTCTAGGGAAATTTTATAATAATATTGATGAATGGAGTTTTCAAACAGAGATGTTTTTCCTCTGTAATCGATTCAAACAATTAGAAGACATTCATAACAATTTCCTCTCACATGGCAAACCTGTTGTGGCAGACTACAATATATTTAAAAACTTAATTTTCGCTAATAAAACTTTAAATGGAAATAAACATAATAAGTATCTAAAAATATACAACATATTAACTGAGGACATGCCTGAACCAAGCTTCGTTATTTATTTACATGCAAGTCTTGATACGTTGCTAAAAAGAATATCAAAAAGAGCCCGCACAATTGAAAATAACATTGACCCTCAATATCTTAATGATATATCCAATGATTATGAAATTTTTATAGATAGATGGGAAAAAGAACATCCCTTAATACCCGTCATCAAAATTGATGGAGATTCTCTTGATTTTGTAAAAAATGATGAAGACTTAATGCTTATTTTTCAACAGCTGCAAGAACACCTCACTAAAGGAGAAAAGAAACAATGAATCTACGAGAGAAATATAATATCCCTCAAAATGCAGTCATTACAATTGCAGGAACAGTCGGTGTTGGAAAATCAACGATGACAAATGCATTAGCAAATGCACTACAGTTCAAAACTTCCTTTGAAAAGGTAGATAATAACCCTTACCTTGATAAATTTTATGCTGATTTTGAACGTTGGAGTTTCCACCTGCAAATTTACTTTTTAGCAGAACGATTCAAAGAACAAAAGAAAATCGTGCAAAGTGGTGGAGGATATATCCAGGATCGTTCAATATATGAAGATACAGGGATTTTTGCAAAAATGCATTATGAAAAAGGAACGATGTCTACAGTAGACTATGAAACATATACAAGCCTTTTCGAAGCAATGGTAATGACTCCGTTTTTTCCACATCCAGATGTATTAATTTATTTAGAAGGTAGTTTAGAGGATATCTTAAAAAGAATAAAACTACGAGGGCGTCCTATGGAACAACAAACTCCTATATCATATTGGGAAGAAATGTATCAACGCTATGAAAACTGGATAAATAACTTTAATATTTGCCCTGTATTAAAGATAAACATAAAAGATTATGACATAATTTCTAATCAACAATCAATCGAAACAGTAATAGAGAAAATTGGTCATATTGTACAAAAATAAAATATTGCAATTGTTTTGATTTCCCCTAGTAGGGATGGGAGACTTGATAGTACACTTTGTACGAGTCTTACATCCTTCCGCTCTCCCTTTCACGCATTTATTATATAATTATCCAGCATATCTTCTTCAATCTAAATTGATTATTCATCATCTATACTATGCATACCTTCACCTTTAAAAACAACAACAAAAAAGGATTAATCTAATAATCGATTAATCCTTTTACAATCTACCATATTTTATGCGCGTAATATGATTTAAAATTTTAAGTTTATGGAGGAGGAAGGGGGATTCGAACCCCCGCGGGTTTTGACACCCCTGTCGGTTTTCAAGACCGATCCCTTCAGCCGGACTTGGGTATTCCTCCGTATTGACAAGAATTATAATATCATAAGTCTTAAATTGGTGTCAACCTTAATAAATAATTTTTTTACAAACTTATTTTATCCTGTGCTTTTGGTTTTATTCACATCGTTTCCTATCATTTTATAGATACTGACTTTGCCCTGTGCTCTATTTCTTCTTACGGAGGTTTTGTTTAAAAAAGATGAGTGTGAGCCTCTACTGTGTTAAAAGTAGATGAGGCTCACCATTCACCAAAACATCTTGATAATGCTTGTAAACTCAATCACTACAAGATACAAACTCATTCGTGGATAGGAGAAATAATGTGTATAGAATAAATTATACGTTGTTTGCTCCCGTCTATATATCTTCTTATTCTACTGGGCTAATTTTTTCCCTGTTTCCCATATATGGCCTTAATACTTTAGGGATAATAACAGAACCATCTTCTTGTTGGTAATTTTCTAATATTGCAGCTACAGTTCTTCCTATTGCAAGACCTGATCCATTCAATGTATGGACATGTTCAACTTTCGCCTTTGCATCTCGTCTAAAGCGGATATTTGCTCGTCTTGCTTGAAAAGACTCAAAGTTACTACAAGAAGAAATTTCTCTGTATGTTCCATAACTCGGAATCCAGACTTCTAAATCATACTTTTTCGCAGCTGTAAATCCTAAATCTGCTGTACACATGCTGAGCACCCGGTACGGTAATTCTAATAATTGTAGTACTTTCTCTGCATGACCAGTAAGCTTTTCAAGCTCTTGATAAGAATCCTCTGGCTTTACAAAACGGACTAATTCCACCTTATTAAATTGGTGTTGTCTAATCAACCCTCTTGTATCCCTTCCTGCAGAGCCAGCCTCAGAACGGAAATTTGCACTAAAAGCTACATAACTTATTGGTAATTGCTCCACTGTTAAGATTTCCTCACGATGAAGATTTGTTACTGGAACCTCTGCTGTCGGGATTAAAAAGTAATCTTCACCATCGATTTTAAACGCATCCTCCTCGAACTTAGGTAATTGCCCTGTCCCAGTCATACTATCACGATTGACAATAAAAGGAGGGAATATTTCTGTATAACCATGCTCATCAACATGTAAATCTAACATAAAGTTAAAGAGAGCTCTTTCTAATCTTGCACCTAAACCGCGGTAGAAAACAAATCGACTCCCTGTAACCTTGGCTGCTCTTTCAAAATCGAGAATGTTTAATTCATCCGCTATTTCCCAATGTGGTTTTGGTTCAAACGTAAATTCAGGTTGCTTACCCCAGTTTCTTACTTCAACATTATCGTCTTCAGTATCACCAATAGGTACACTTTCATGAGGTATGTTAGGAATTGACAATAATAAACTATCTAATTCAGTTTCTACATCACGTAGTTGATTATCCAATGCCTTAATTTCTTCCCCTACTTGTTTCATTTCTAGAATTAAGCTATCTGCATCTTTCTTTTCACGTTTGAGTTGCGCTATCTGTGCAGAAACTTCATTACGTTTGCTTTTCAAATCCTCTGTAGAAGAGATTAACACTCTCCTTTTTTTGTCTAACTCCTCAAACTTTCCGAAATCAGTTAAATCCTCACCCCGCTTTGATAGTCTTTCCTTTACCATATCTAGATTATTTCGTAAGTATTTAATATCTAACATTTTTATCTCTCCTTTTTTAATATTTTTATTGAATATCACTAAGATGACGTTAGCTTCAAAACTCTAAAAAACGCAAAAAACCCTCATCCCCAAAAGGGACGAGAGTTACCCGCGTTGCCACCCTAGTTGAACATACATACTGTATATTCCTCTTAATGAATAACGGTCATATAACCGGAATTACTTACTCCTAAGTTCAGTAATTCATTCAAGGACGGATTCACAAGGCTCTATCATCGATTTGCACCAACCATCGACTCTCTGTTAATAGAGTATCTCACTACTACTTCCTATCATCACGTTAACTTATTTTCATTGTAAACATAATTTACTATAAGTTTATAACATCCGCAAGTTTTTTATACGTTATTTTGATTCCTTTACCATATTAATAAACAATTGTGTCATGCGATTGTCATCTGTCAATTCTGGGTGAAACGAACAACCTAGAAATTGTCCCTGACGTGCTGCAACAATTCTTCCATTATGTTTAGATAAAATTTCAACATCTTCCCCAACCTCAACGATATGAGGAGCACGTATAAAGACACCTACAAAATCTTCACCAACACCTGTAATTGTTAATTCAGCTTCAAAACTATCCTTTTGACGACCGAATGAATTTCTTTCAACTTTCACATCTAATAGACCTAAGTGTGGCTCATTATAGTCTACAATATGTTTAGCTAGCAAAATTAATCCTGCACATGTTCCGAACATCGGCTTACCTGAAGACGCAAATTCCTTTAAAGGTTGCATAAAGTTATACTTGTCAATTAACCGACGCATTGTCGTACTTTCCCCACCGGGAATAATTAAACCATCAATTTCATTTAATTGATTGGTTTTCTTTATAATAATCCCTTCAGCACCGCATGCTTCAATTGACCTGATATGCTCTCTAACAGCTCCTTGTAACCCTAAAACACCTATTTTCAGCATAAATAAAACTCCTTTTTATTACCAACCACGCTCTTGCATTCTATGCTCTGGTAACAGGCTAGATATTTCAATTCCTTGCATCGCTGATCCAAGGCCCTTTGATAATTTCGCAATTAATTCATAGTCTTGATAGTGTGTAGTAGCTTCAACGATAGAACGGGCAAATTTAGCAGGATTCTCTGACTTGAAGATACCTGAACCAACAAAAACACCATCAGCACCTAATTGCATCATTAGTGCAGCATCTGCTGGAGTTGCAACTCCACCTGCTGCAAAGTTTACAACTGGCAGCTTGCCTTCTCTTTTAATTTGAAGTAATAATTCAAATGGTGCTCCTAGATTTTTAGCTTCTGTCATTAATTCATCTTCACTCATTGCTGAAACCTTGCGAATTTGAGCATTCACTTTACGCATATGGCGAACAGCTTCGACTATATTACCTGTACCAGGCTCTCCTTTTGTACGTAGCATAGACGCACCCTCAGCAATACGACGAGTTGCCTCTCCTAAATCACGGCAACCACAAACAAATGGTACTGTGAAATCACTTTTCAGAAGATGATACTCTTCATCTGCTGGAGTAAGCACTTCACTCTCATCGATATAATCTACACCCATAGCTTCAAGTACACGTGCTTCAACTATATGTCCAATACGTGCCTTTGCCATTACCGGTATAGATACAGCGTTCATAACTTCTTCAACAATTGTTGGGTCTGCCATTCTAGCAACGCCACCAGCAGCTCTTATATCTGCAGGAACACGTTCTAATGCCATGACAGCAACCGCACCTGCCTCTTCGGCTATCTTAGCTTGTTCAGCATTGACAACATCCATAATGACGCCGCCCTTTTGCATTTCTGCCATACCACGTTTTACTCGGTCTGTACCTGTTGTATTACTCATTCTGAAAGTCCCCCTTATTTAATTTCCATTTGATAGGAATGTTTGGATTTTATAATTTCATCTACGCTATATTTTATCCTAACTTTTAGAAAAATCCTATCAAAATAATTAGAATTGATAAAACAATTCATAAATCTTTGAAAATAATTGATTTATACTAGACTATTTTCTCCTAATTTTTATAGTTAATGTAAAAAAAGAACTCGATATGAGTCCTTTTTTACATAAGATTAAAACCAGCCTGTTACTGTATCTGTAATCGTACCCCAAAGGCCGCTAAAGAAACTACCTATCCCTCTCATTGCGAGAATGAACCAGTTTGCTTTATCAACAGCTTCTTTTGTTACAATATCTACCTGAGCCTTTTTATTTTTATCCGCAAATTCCAGCGCCTGACCATTACCTTCATAGATAATATCCATTGTACCTACCTTATCACCTTTTTTAATAGGTGCAGTAAGCTCACCGTTCTTTGTTAAGTTATCTTTATTAATGTTAACCTTTGCTTTATAAGCATTTTCTTCGCCATTTTTGACTACTAGAGTTACCGCATCTTTAGTATGAACTGATACACTTTTCTCTTTTCCTTTTACAACAGGAAGACTAGACTGCTTTTTCACAGTATAGTTATCTGGATAAACTTCTTTGACAGAGAAATTATTAAATGCATGATTTAACATTTTCTCCATTTCTAAAAACCTAGCAGAATGTAAAGAATCGCCTTGAGCATTCATGACAACAGCCACTACTCGCATACCATTTTTAGTAGCTGTTGCTGTAAAACAAGACCCAGCCTTATCTGTTGAACCTGTTTTAAGTCCATCTACACCTTCGTACTCATAGCCTTTAATATTGGAGCCTGGTAACATCCAATTCCAATTCTCCATTTTAGTGCCTTCTTTAAACGTTTTAACAGGAATGCTAGCAGTATCAATTACCTCAGGGAAGTCCTGTATTAACCTTTGAGAAAGTAAAGCCATATCACGAGCTGATAATTTATTTTCACCATTAGGATCAGTTCCCTCTGGGTGTAAACCGTTCAAGTCATTATTCTCTAGACCAGTTGCATTAACAAACTCGTAATTAGTTAATCCTAATTGTTTCGCCTTTTCATTCATGAGTTTAACAAAATTTGCTTCCGTACCTGAAATAATTTCTGCGAGTGCAATAGCAGCCCCGTTAGCAGAATAGATAGCAACAGCTTCATATAATTCTTGAACTGTGTAGGAACCATCTTTTCTTAAAGGCACATTTGAAAAATCAGTGTTTTGGGAAATGTTATAAACATATTCACTAGGTGTGTATGTTTGGTCCCATTTTATACTACCGTTCTTTTCTGCTTCTAATACTAAGTACTCTGTCATAACTTTAGCCATACTTGCAACTGGAAGCTTTTCATCAATGTTCTGTCCAAATAATACTTGTCCTGTAGACTCTTCAATTATTATCGCAGAACTTGCATTTATTGAAAGTGAAGCTTCAGCTGCTTCTGCTTTAGTAAAGGGAAATAAGGCTGAAATAAAAATAGTAAGGATGAGAAATAGTATAGTGATTTTACTAACTTTCTTATTCAATTTAATACCTCCATAAAATTTATATTTATATCAAATTTTCCTAGTTTATTTTTTTGGTTTATTGAACATACTATTAATTTGCTCGTTGTATTTAGAAACAACAAGATCGATTTTAACATAGATAGAGCAAAAAAAATAGACAGAGCATTAACTCTGTCATTTGTTTTATTGGCAATTAATTATTATTGTGATTATCTTACACCGAGTAATTCGGTGCTTCTTTTGTTATCTGTACATCATGAGGATGGCTTTCCTTAAGTCCAGCACCTGTCATACGGACAAACTGTGTGTTTTCTCTAAGCTCTCCAAGATTTTTTGTACCACAATACCCCATACCAGAACGAATTCCACCAACAAGCTGATAAATCGTTTCAGATAATGGACCTTTGTAAGGTGTTCTACCTTCAATGCCTTCTGGAACAAACTTTTTATTATCTTCTTGGAAGTATCTGTCCTTACTACCTTTCTCCATTGCTGCTACTGAACCCATACCACGATAGACTTTAAAACGTCTACCTTGATATATTTCAGTTTCCCCTGGACTCTCAGAAGTCCCTGCAAGCAAACTTCCCAGCATGACAGCGTGACCACCAGCTGCAAGAGCTTTAACCATATCACCTGAATATTTAATTCCTCCGTCAGCAATAATAGCTACACCGTGCTTTCTTGCCTCTGTAGCACAATCATATACAGCTGTAATTTGAGGTACACCAACACCTGCTACGACTCTTGTTGTACAGATAGAACCTGGACCAATTCCAACTTTCACAACATTCGCACCTGCTTCGATAAGCGCTTTAGTCGCCTCAGCAGTAGCAATATTTCCTGCAATTATGTTTAAATTCGGGTATTCAGAGCGTATTTTACTAACAGTTTCAATTACACCCTTTGAGTGACCATGTGCTGTATCTACTACGATTGCATCCACATTTTTCTCAACTAATTTTTCAACGCGTACCATTGTATCTGCTGTAACTCCGACTGCTGCAGCTACAATTAACCGCCCATGAGCATCTTTTGCAGAATTAGGAAATTCAATAACCTTTTCAATATCTTTAATTGTTATTAATCCTTTTAGAACACCATTATCATCCACTAAAGGTAACTTTTCTATCTTATGCTTCTGTAGTATGCTTTCCGCATCTTTTAGTGTCGTATTAACACCTGCAGTCACAAGATTTTCTTTAGTCATAACATCACTAATTTTTATGGAATAATCCTGAATAAAACGCATGTCACGATTCGTGATAATCCCAACTAATTTTTGTTCCTCGGGGTTATTTACAATTGGAACACCAGATATACGATATTTACCCATTAAATGTTCCGCATCAAACACTTGATGATCAGGAGTAAGGTAAAATGGATCTGTTATAACACCTCGTTCAGAACGTTTTACTTTATCTACCTGCTCAGCTTGCTGTTCAATTGACATATTTTTATGAATAACACCTAAGCCACCCTGTCTAGCAATAGCAATTGCTAATTCTGCTTCAGTTACAGTATCCATTCCAGCACTTATGATTGGAATGTTAAGTTTTAAACTAGGTGTAAGCTGTACACTTAAATCAACATCTCTAGGTAGTACCTCTGATTTAGCTGGTACAAGCAATACATCATCGAAAGTTAAACCTTCTTTAGAAAATTTTTGTTCCCACATAGTAAATCCCCCTTTTTTCGGCAAAATATTATTAGTAGATTATCAACAGTAAAGAGGACTGTCAAGGAGGGAAAAAGAATTTAAATATTTTGAAAATTAAAAAACGAGGTGGAAATTCTTGACCTTATCATATTGGGGGCGCTTACTTTCATATCACTCAACTGAGCTTATTCAGAAAAAACTTTTTGAGTGTTATAAAGAGTTACCTATCGATAATATTAATGAGACTTCTTATAATAACTGCTATCGTTTTATTTACTTTTTAAAGCATGGTGAAAATTTCTTCAAACAAGCTGAACATTCACCATATTCAATTCAACCAATGTTACTTTTTTATGGTGTATCGCAATTAATAAAAGCTTGTCTCTTGACAGTAGATCCAAATTATCCAGAGACATCCTCGGTACTAGCACATGGTGTTTCTAGTAGAAAGAGAAAAAAGCAACAATATTCTTTCCTAAAGGATGAAGTGAAAATTCAAAAAAACGGATTGTTCCCACATATAGCAAAAAAACTCTATAATATAAATCATTTAGAAACAGAAAAGTACTCAATGGAGTACTTATTTAAACATATAGCTGAAATGGATGAAATTATTACATTCCATACATCTAAGTCTTGCTTTAATAAAGTTGAGTTCAAAGATAATTTCTTTATATTAACTGACCAAATTTCTCAACATTATCATTTATCAGCTTATCGTTTTGCGGAGTACCTTTGTGATAAGTACGGATTTAGCATTTTTAAGAATATAAATAATGAAGTTTATATTACGAAAGAGGGAGGAATGTATTATGATATTCAACCTTTCTCATATAACATGAGTGACCAGTTGTACTATCTACCATCGGATCGTGACTCGTTATCCTTACTTCCCGAGTTACTTTCCCATTACTTAATACTATACAATTTAAGTATGATATCAAGGTATGAAACTGAATGGTGGTATGACCTACTATTAACTGCACCTAATAGTGATTACCCATTTATATTGCGTTACCTTGAAATTGTTAAAAGAAAGATTCCCTTTTTTGTTTATGAATTTCTGAAAGATACAATATAAACTTTTTCTATATTAAGTTGACGATATAAAAATAATCTTCATGCAATAATCATTTTTCTAGTTCTAAATTGATTCTTACGAATGAAGTTATCTATATTACCTCATATTAAGCAAAAAAAGAGTCAGTATCTCTACTGACTCTTTTTAAATTACCTGGCAACGTCCTACTCTCACAAGGGGAAGCCCCTAACTACCATCGGCGCTGAAGAGCTTAACTTCCGTGTTCGGCATGGGAACGGGTGTGG
>NZ_JAUSUD010000045.1 GCF_030813355.1 Metabacillus malikii | reverse complement strand
GACAATGCACTACCTGTCAGCTATACACTTCCGCCACTACGGTGTGTTCGGGACTTTCACCCGTTAGTCCGATACGCTGCCAAGCGCACAAAAGAATCGAAGACGTTTTTGTCTTCGATTCTTTTGGGCTAGGCGCTAAAGCTGGATGCCGCAGCGCTTATTCACATTTCAAGATTTTATCATTTCCTAAACAAAAACAAAAAAAACGGAAAACACTATTCAACGTGTTCTCCGTTTTTTTTGATTTGCTAAGCATCTCATTCCTTAGCTAGACACCTTAACCCGCTTAATAAAGAATGCAACAATTAACGCAATCACCGCAGCTATTAAAGCAAAAATGAATCCATCCTGAACACCTGCTGTAAACGCAACTGGACCGTGTGACGGATCATCTGGATTGCTAACAGACTGTAAGTAACGATTCTCTCCAGCTGATAAAATACTAACCGCAACCGCTGTACCGATCGCTCCAGACACTTGCTGTAATGTATTCATAATTGCAGTGCCATCAGGATAATACTGTGGTGGCAGCTGATTTAAACCATTTGTTTGTGCCGGCATCATGACCATCGACACACCAATCATAAGTGCGATATGCAACGTCACGATTAGGGCGATCGATGTTTCAGTCGTGATAGTAGAGAAGAACCATAACACAACAGAAACAATTACTAAGCCTGGGATGACTAACCATTTAGGGCCATATTTATCAAAAAGACGTCCCATAACAGGTGAGAGCAATCCGTTCAAAATTCCACCCGGGAGCAAGACTAAGCCTGCAATTACCGCTGAAACAACTAAACCACGTTGTAAATACATTGGTAAAAGCAGCATGGATGATAAAATGACCATCATACAGATGAAGACTAAGATAAGACCGATTGTAAACATCGGGTAGCGGAACGCCCGTAAATTTATCATTGGATGTTCCATTTTAAACTGACGAATTGAGAATAATAGCAGTGAAATCGCACCAGCAGCGATAAACGCGATTACTTCCGGATTTGACCAACCACCAGAACCTTCACCTGCACTACTAAATCCAAATACTATGCCACCAAAACCAATAGTTGATAGGATAATAGATAAAATATCAATTTTTGGCTTTGTTACTTCAGAAACATTTTCTAAAAAGAAAATCCCGGCAAGTAAACCGATTACTAAGAACGGTAATGACAACCAAAAAATCCAATTCCACGTTAAATTCTCAAGCACGAACCCTGAAAACGTCGGTCCAACTGCTGGGGCAAACATAATGACTAATCCGATCATCCCCATTGCACCACCACGTTTTTCAGGCGGAATAATGACTAAAATCGTATTAAACATTAATGGTAAAAGTAACGCTGTCCCCATCGCCTGAAATACACGGGCAATCATTAAGATTTCAAAGCTTGGTGCTAACGCTGCAATAAGCGTTCCAATGATTGATAAGCATAAAGACGTGATAAATAATTGTCTCGTCGTAAACCACTGTAACAGCAACCCTGAAACAGGTACTAAAATCCCTAGTGTTAACAGATATCCAGTTGTTAACCATTGAATTGTCGCGGCATTCGTCTGAAATACTTGAATCAATTCAGTTATCGCAATATTTAGAGCTGTCTCACTAAAGAGACCGATAAAACCACTAATAAGAAAAGCAACTAGAATTGGTACGACTTTATACGTCTTTCCAGTGCTTTGACTCTCAGCTGCGCTTGCACTAACACTTACATCCATTATGTAATCTCCTCTCAAAGCAAATTTTCATGTTGACACAGAACAATACTATTTCTCCCAAAATCTAACGGCTAAATAGATTTTGTTTAAAGCAGCCCCTTTCTGCCTATCATCCAAAAACAAGCTATCCTGTAAATTATTGTTTTTTCTTTGACCGCTAAATTATAGTTGACATAGCGCTTTCATGTCAATTTTGTTGTTTGAAAAGATTTTGTAAGCAATAGCCCTGTAATAAGGGACAAAAAAACTCACCATCTCCTGATAATGAGTCGTTTTTAACTATAGGCTGTTTTCGTAAACATTGTTGCTTTTTACTTAGTTGTCGTGCGTAAACGCCTGTGGAGTCTCACCTCTCCCACGCATCCCGCAGGAGTCTCACGCTTCCGCTCCAACCAACCTTGATATAAGTCAATACAAAAAAGCAATAATCTTTTAGAAAAGAGCCTACCTATATTAACTAACTTTCTCTTTAACGTTCGATTCAATTAATCCACTTATCATAATCGAAGGATGATCGGCTAAATGAATCTCTTGTTGATTGTCCAAATATTTGATAAGCGGGCGATGCAAATCAGATTTTATCCCTGTTACGACAGCATCTTTACCATTACTCAACCTCACCTTTGTCCCAGGTATATAAGAAGGGACACTTGTTAGAAAGGCTGAAATCACATTACCGGAATATTCCGTCTCATATTTCGTCATCAACATTTCTAATGCTTCATGCGGCAATACTTTCTCCTGTGATAGTAACCGTTCATATACATTTGCAACTGCACAAATTTGTGGGTATTCAAGAATTTCTTTTCCAGCTATTTGTCGTGGGTACCCTTGTCCATTTAATAATTCATGATGCTGATACGCAATATGGGCAGACAATAAACTAACTTCACGAATTGATTTAATAAATTCAAAGCCTTTTTGCGGATGTTCAGCCGTGACATTAGTTAATGCTTTACCGATATCGTGCAAAAGTGCACCAATGGCAAGCTCCTTCAACTTAGACGGCGCGTATTGAAGTGTCTTCCCTGTTTGGATTGAAAGTAAGGCGACATTTACGACATGTGCATATTCCTTTAACTCGTCAGCTACAAATGAAGAAGGAATAAGAAAAATTGTTTTTCGCTGTGTGACCTCATGAATCATTTTCGACGCTGTTTGCTGTAAGTCAATTAACGGAATTGGTTGCTTCATTCGTACGTTTTCGTACACCTTTTGGACAACCTCAATTGCATCTAGCCACGTCGGCATATCAAGCATTTCATCCATCGTAATCCCTTGTGTGTCAGCATCCTCAACCATTAATGTTGAAATCCCTAACTCTTTAATCCGTTCAATTAATTTAGGATGAATCGTTCTCCCTGACGCCAATAAAACCCGTCTCATCCGGTCATATACAGGTCTAGCAAGCTGCATTGTTTCATGGTCATAGTCTGTTATTTCAATAAATTGCATGTTGTATACCCCTTCTACGATACGTGCTACTTATCTGACTGCTTCTAATCTACTATACTTGCGCTTAACACTAATCACTGAACGCTCAAGCTTATTTGCAACTTCATAGATTGAATATCCTTCCATCATAAGTAGTCGTAATTGCCGTTCTTCACGAATGCTCCATACTTTATATGTAGTAGGATTTTCACACTTTCTTTCATGTTCAACCCAGTTCGGTTCTGGAATAATGGTATGTGGTTCAATTTTAGAAAAATCGATTTTTTCTTTATGGTCCTCTGCCCATTTCCAAAAATCTTCAGGCTCAATAAAGTAAAATCTTCTACTACAGCGGGTTACTTTTTTCGTACTATTTAATCCATGCTTCGTAATCCATGCCCGAACAGTTGTCGCATCTTTTTGAACTAATTTCGCTAATTCATATGTAGTTAAAAAGCCTGTTTGTGCTTTTGTATTCGAGATGCCTAATCGTTTTAATTTGTTTTTGATTGATTCTTCAGTCCTACCTAATCGTTCAGATAATGTTGATATCTTTAATTTACCGACATTGTCTTTTAAAAACTCAATATCATCATTCGACCAATTTCTTCTTTTCGTCATACTAATCACCTAATCCAATTATGATAAATAGTAAATATGTATTAAATTATATCAAGTATTATGAAAATTTCAATGGAATTTTTAAATAAAAATCTTAAAAACTTCATTTTTATAGTTAATTAGAACTATATCTAGTAATTTGAGAAGAATTTCAGTAAAATATAGTTAAGAAACACATTTTTGATAGGAGACCATATGAAAAAACAAATACCACGCCATAATGAATTAGGAATAAAAATTCGTGAAGCAAGAAAGAGCAAAGGATTAACATTAGGTGAACTCGCTAAAGGAATTTGCTCACTTGGAAAAATGAGTAACATTGAAAATGGCCATGTCTCTGTCACTAGCAAAGAGCTCGAAAAGTTCTGCGAAAAACTAGACATCCCTCCAAATTTCTTTGCAGACCCTAATATAGAAGAAAAAATCAAAGAACTAGATACATTAAAGCTTAAAATACTAGACTACATTACCTTCAAAAATTGGAAATTTGTGAAACAGCAATTAGAGATTTTCCAAGATAAGATTTATACGTACCAAATCCAAACGAGGGAAATTGACTATGATTTCTTAAGCGCTATCTATTATTACGAAACAAAGCAATACATCCTTGCTGAAACTTTTACAACAAAGGTAATCAGCAATACAGAAGAAAACAACTACAATTTGCGTTTAAAAATTAAAGCTTACAATCTATTAGCAACCATTTATTTTCACCAAAAGAAAAGTGCAAAAAGCATCAGCTTCCTAGACGAAGCATTAAAACTATCAAAAGATAGTCCGACAATTACGAAAGAAGAACGAGACAACATCTACTTTAACCGCGCCATTTTGTACTTATACATCGGTTTAAGTGGACAAGCCATTCGAAGTTTAAACAAAGTGAACCATTACCTCATTTCTCCGCTGCAAACTGAATATGTGAAACTACTTATTTCATACACGGAAGACAATGAAATCGAAGAAATGAAGGAAAAACTATTTCAATTAAGAGAAAAGCTCCAACAAACGAATGACAAAGAAGGCATTTTAAGAGGCTGGGCATTAACAGCATACTCAGACTTAGCAGACAAACCATCATCAATACTAATGAAACAGTGGAAAGATGAATTCTTCGCCGATATTGAATCGATTAGTAACGACCACCAAGAACAAACATTAGCGCTTCTCCAACTAGGTGTTTACGTCTGCTTGAAAAACAACGTTGACCAAGAAATCATCAAATCCCTAATCGACAAATCTGCTGATTTAGCTCAAACAGTCCAAGATGCAAACTTACTCGCAAAAAATTACTATATAATGGCTAAATACGAAATCCAATATAAACAAGACAACAACATCGCCCTCTCTTATTTTGAACAGGCTCTCCAAATATTAGGCGAAGTCGATGAAAGCTTGTTAAAAGCAGATATCCTGTTTGAAATTAGTACTCTCAAGCAAGTAAACAACGATGCTATGGACGCATTAAAGCTATACCATTCACATATGGAAGGCAATTTCTTATTTACTCATTTTCATGAACTGACATTGCCGAAATTGCTATATTAGTCGGTTTGACAACTCTCTTTAAGTGAAGAGGGTTGTTTTTTTGTAGGGGTGATGATTGGTTTGAGGGGGTTGGTTAGATTTGGGTTATGGATACTAATGGAGGAAAATACTGAAGAATAGATAGCTAAATCCGTAGTCTTCGTTGATTTTATGAAGGTCTTTAATATCCAGTTAAAGTGAACTAATATTGTCGCAGGGAAATTAGCAGGGGCTTTATTTACCGTAAGAGCAGACAAACTTTGTCTAAGGTTATATAACAGAGGCCTATTTGACCGTTAATTTAGAAATAGAACTTTGACGGGCATTTAGCTGGGCTTTATTTACCGTAAGAGCGGACAAACTCTGTCTAAGGTTATATAACGGAGGCCTATTTGACCGTTAATTTAGAAATAGAACTCTGTCGGGCATTTAGCTGGGGTTTTATTTACCGTAAAAGCGGAAAATCTTTGTCTAAGGTTATATAGCGGAAGCCTATTTGACCGTTAATTTAGAAATAGAACTCTGTCGGCCATTTAGAAGCGGCTTTTTTTACTGTAAAATCGGACAAACTTTGTCTATGGGGTTCCTCTTTGACCGTCGGTGCAGATAAAGTCAGCTATGGGGAAATTGCAGTATCTTTTTGACCATTGAATAGAAAGGAATTGGTTTCATCGCCTTTATCATTATATAAATGACCAATTTTAACCCTGTTCATTTATATAAAAACAAAAAAGGAGACACCGCGCTCTCCTCTTTCGCTCTTTGAACTATTTCTCCTTACTATCCCGACCAATAATGACAACCTCACGTTCTAAATCAACAGAATAACGTTCTTTTACTGTCTTTTGAACATGGTGAATTAAGTCGATGTAATCCTTTGCTGTGGCGTTGTCGACGTTGACGATGAAGCCGGCGTGTTTTGTTGAGACTTCTGCTCCGCCGATTCTGTAGCCTTGTAAGCCGCAGTCTTGGACGAGTTTCCCTGTGTAGTGGCCTTGTGGACGTTTGAATACACTGCCGCATGAAGGGTATTCTAACGGTTGTTTGCTTTCTCGTAAAAAGGTATTTTTGTCCATCACTTCTTTAATCGCTTCATATTCAGCTGGTTGTAAGATAAATTCCGCTTCTAGGACAATGTATTTCTTTTCTGAAATGATACTTTTTCTATAGCTTAATTCAAGGTCTTCACTCTTAAGGTTGAGCAGCTCCCCTTCTTCTGTCATAACCGTTGCACTTTTTAAGACGTCAGAGATTTGACCGCCGTAGGCACCGGCATTCATATAGAGGGCTCCGCCGACTGTTCCGGGTATTCCACAGGCAAACTCAAGTCCAGAGAGTCTGCTTTCTAACGCATGTCTTGAAACATCAATAATTTTTGCTCCAGCTTGGGCGTAGATTGTTTGACCATCTGTTTTAATGGAATCCATTTTGTTCAAGTTAATGGTGATGCCTTGAATACCTTCGTCTTTTACAATAAGGTTTGAGCCATTTCCAATTAGTGTGACTGGTGTTTCGTATTGTTTAGCCAACTGTAAAACAGTTTGTAGCTGATTTGCATCTTTCGGTGTTACAAAAATGTCAGCCTCTCCACCTAATTTTGTATACGTGTACTGCTTAATTGGTTCAGAAAACTTCACTAATTCTGCTGGTAAAGCCTCTAATAAACGTTTTTCTATTATTGAATGATTTGTCATCATGTTAACTCCTTATGTTGATGTTACTATTATTTTATCTAATTTAGGCAAAATGTTGATAAATTAATTAGACCATATCACTATATTTCATGCAATAGGTGAAACATCATGCACGGAAATGCAAAACGAGGCTGACTCAATAAGGTCCGATTCTCTCAACAAACACCGATATATAGATTACTCACTATATATTTTGTTGAAGGAATCTTAGCCTTTGATTGAGTCACCCTCGTTCGTTACACAGCTTCATTCTCCCACTTCTTATCATCCTCTACAAATAGGATGCCGAGCTCATGATGCTCTCCGTCATACAATGCACGTTGAGTGAAACGGATTTCACCATTTATATCGATAACTTCCAGCTTACAGTAAGCACTATTCTTCTGTAACGCTTGATAAAATTCTTCAATTGTACGGACATTGAGACCATTTACTTTAATAATAAGTTCACCGACTTGCAACGCCATTTTTTCAGCTGGTGAATTTGGTAAAATCCCTAGTACCATTAAGCCGCGGTCACGCTTTGAAAAGTAAAAAGCTGCTGAGTCGTCATTAAGCCTTTGTTTTATCGTTAAAAATTCACGACCTACTAACGCAATAAATAGGACAACTAATGCAACAACAGGGTACCAAACACTAGCAATCGATAATCCTAACGTTAATACACCTAGCCAAATGACTCTTGTCCCTGTAATTTTTATACTTTCAAGCGGTAATGAGCCTTGCACTTGCTGATTAAAGCCAATGAAAAATGGTACAAAGAGCAGTAAAAATGATTCGCCATTAATTGTTAACACGGGCCACCATGGCAACGTGGATGTTAATGAGCCACCAGGAACTAAAAATAACAATGGCAGCATCCACGTGCGATTTGCTTCATGTGTTCCAATTGGCAACCCTCTTGTACTTGTCTTAACAAATGGTGATGTATTTTTATGTGCAGTCCGATAAATTAATACACCTTCAGCGATGATTAAAAGCCCTGCCAGTATACTTAAAGAAGAGAATGGTGTATCCGATAGTCCAATGAAAAATTGATCAACATTTACAACTTGTCCACTTGATAACAGTGCGGTTAAAAACAATGTGATGCCAATTGTAAATGAAGCAGACAGGAACCGCAGTTTAAATGTAAATGCTAATACTGCTGTCACAATTGCAAGCAACACCAATGTTCCAAACGGCAGGCTAACACCTAGCCCGAACAAGATAACTGAAACGATAAGACCAATTATAATCCCTTTCGTATACGTAAACTTTATTTCTTCATACATATCATGTACACGTATATGAAATGATTTCCGTTCACGTTTAATCCGAAAATACCCGTGTGCAAGTGTTAGAAGAAAGAATAAATAAAAGAGCGGGTGCAGAAAGAAACGACCAATTGCAAAAAGCAACTCTAGTAACCATTGTTCTACCAAAACAGAATCCCACCTTACTGTTTCTACTCTATTGGTTACTCATATTTTACCACCTATACATCTAAATGAGTATGCTTATTTTAAGTTGTTCCAAAGTCTCGTATTCGACAAGGAAAAGTCTTGGTCAATTTCGATTTGTAAAACATCGTGAATCATCTGCAATGAACGTTTTATATCCGTTAAGCTAAGCTGCAATCGTTTATGATTTTGCACGAGATAGGAAAAATAGAGACGCACTACTTCTGAATCAATATCAGTTACTTCTTTTACCGTTGTATAATTCGCTAAATACCTGCAAAACAGTTGAATCCATTTACTCGTGTGGGCAACGCCTTCTCCGTATGCGTTTCTTTCACTGATTTCCTTTAGTAAATGTTCAAAAACCTTTTCTCGATGATAGCTAGACTTTTTCATGATGAATCCCCCGGCTTTCTTAGCGTTATCGTATTCATACGTATTAGCAAAACGATTTTGTTTACTTATAATTTTCGATTAAATTTCGTAATTTACGACGTTTTCATAAAAAATTGGGGGTTCTGACCTATGTATGGGTAGAAGAGAATCTTTTCTAGGAAAACGAGCGGATAAAGACATATCGTTTTACCGTGCCAAATCTCTTATTCAGTATGTTTAATCAACATTGAAAGAGGGCGACTCCTACGGTCGGCCCCCTCCAACAAACACAGATAGATAGAATGCAGTCCTGAGTGTCTATCTAAACTTCGATTTTGCAGGGACTAACAGTTGATGTTAAGTCACCCTCGGCTTCTATTCAAACAGCGCTTTTATCGCTCTTTTTAATTGTACATCGTATTCATCATGGTCCTTTAATTCCAGTAGCTTTTCATTCATCGTATCTGCAGTTTGCAAGTCTACCTTCCCACTAATAGGCAAGTCATGTTTCTCTTGGAATGACTTAACCGCTTTTTCTGTATCTTTACTGAAATAACCATCTTTTCGATCTACCTTAAAGCCTAAACCTTCTAACGCTGTTTGGACAGCTTTCACTTGTTCATTATTCATGTCAACGACAAGTGGTTTTTCTAGCTGTAATGGACTTAATTGATAGATACCAGGCTGTTCAACTTTAATCGTTGGCGCAACACCTTTTTTATGAATCCAGTTACCATCAGGAGTTAGCCATTTATATAGCGTTAATTTTATATTACTGCCATCTCCCATTGGAACTGCTTGCTGCACTGTACCTTTGCCGAATGTTGTTTCACCGACAAGTTTGTAACCAGATGCTTCATTTAATGCACCTGCCAATATTTCTGATGCAGAGGCACTGCCCTTATCAATAAGCACCGTCACTGGGTATTCCTTCGGTTTCGTGAGGGTAGAGAAATATCGCTTCTTATCACCGTTACGTTCTTCAATTTGGATATACGGATGGTCCTTGGTCACGAATTGTTTTAAAATTTCTTCAACACTTTGTAGGTATCCACCTGGATTTCCGCGTACATCTAGAACAAGCCCTTCAATCTTTTTCTTTTCTAAATCCTTTAATGTCGTTTCAAAATCTTTTGCTGTGTCCTCTGAAAACGATGTAATTTGGATGTAGCCTACCTTTTTCCCTTTGTGCTCCTTCATTGAGCCAAATACTGTTTCGACTGGGATTTCATCACGAGTGACATCGAACGTCAGTTTTTCACGTGAATTCGGTCTGACAACTTCAATCGCAACCTTTGTTCCCTTTTTACCACGGATTTTTAGAACTGTTTCATGCAAGTCAAGTCCTTCAACATCTTCCCCATCAATTTTCGTAATTTGGTCGTTTGGTTGTAGCCCTGCTTTCTCGGCAGGTGAACCTTTAAATGGTGAGATGATCGTAACTTTGCCACTCTTCATCCCAACCTCAGCACCAATTCCTTCAAACGATGAATCAAGTGATTGTGAAAATTGCTTTGCTGTGTCTTTATCCATATAAACTGAATACGGATCATCTAACGTGGATAGCATTCCTTGAATTGCCCCTTCAAGAAGCTTTTCCTCGTCAACTTCTTCAACATAACGAGTTGAAATTAACTCAAGTGCCTGTTTAAACTTATCAAAGCCTTCGATTTCTGAGGCCTCATCTTCAGTATTGAGAACATTTGCGGTAACAGGTAAGGCAGCCACCTCTTCTGTTTTGCCGCGCTCAGATAACTCCAATCCAACATACATGCTACCTGCTCCAAAAGCGAATGCTAATACGATGAACAATGCAGAAATTTTTTGCTTCATCCAATACCTCCTATTTCCAATGTAGACAGGTTTTACATCACTATTATTTGACTTTTTTTAGTATATGTAATGCTTGTACAAATCATGTAAGGAAATGAAGAAAGTGATTTAGTGGGGACTGTCCCTCACTACGTTAATGCGGTAAAACAGTGAGGGACTGTCCCCCTACTTTCCTAAACAATAAAAAAACCTTGAAAGGCATTAGCCAATCAAGGTTATCTTTGAATTTTTTATTTTATATTCACTCCTTCTTTCATTTTCACTACTAAATTATTTAGCCACTGTAGAGGGTTTAATTCAATAGCTGAAAAATAAACTTCGGCATTATTTTGAATAATAATTTCTTTCTCCTGTTTTGTTAAATTACTATTCAAAAACTTCTCACAATTCTCTATTGTAGAGAGCAGACATTCTATGCTAGCTTCGTTTATAAACTCATCTAATGCTTTATCTGGAGAACTGATGTCTTGATGAAATGTTCCTCCTAAAAAATCTTCCAGCTCTTCTAAGTAATCATAAGGCTCATCCATAAACTACCCCTTCTTTCTATTTAACAGGGTACTGTTAAAATAAAACTTTCATTATTATATTTTTAAGTTATTATTTTGCGTTTGTAACATTCCCGATTTGTTCACGATATTCTTTTATATGTTTCTTTGAATTTTTCAAAGAGTCATGCAACTGAGTGTTTTATTGGTTTCCGAGCGATATCTCCGTAATCATCTTCATCTACATCAATAAATTTATTAGCGTGCTCATCCCATGATTTACAAGGTTACACTACCGGCAGAATTAGTTCCTTTTGCCTTTGACCCATCGGGAAATTTAATATGTTTTGACTATAAAAATGAAAAAAATAACCCTGTTGTATTATTTGGGAACATGAAAATGCTGGTGAAGAAGAAATGTTGATGCAGAAGAAGGATTAACAGAAGAACAATGGAAGCCGTGCTAGAGAGAATGTATATTACATTGCAGATACATTTACTGATTTTTAAGTAAATTACACGATTAAAAAATATAATGATGAATGAAAAAAGTTTATGTGAAACATTAGACCAAATTGTAAGGGGGATCGATGGGTAATCCTCACTCATTTAATATCCTTCTTTCGTTTCGAAAATCAATTATAGAATACGAACATCTTTTTATGTTACCCTATGTTTCAGTGACCTACTCAACTATAACCATTCAGTCTATATACTCTGCTGTACCTATATAATCTAATTTGTATGCATTTTTATTTACTGAAGATACAGGCCTTCCATCTTTATCATAATTATAATTATAAATTAAAATAATGGTATTATATTTAGAGCTTAACTTGACATTGATGAACTGCTTTATTAACTGTTCATCATATGAAAAATCTACTAGAAGCTCTTTTATATCATCTGTAGTATTTGGTATCCAATCCTTTTCTATTATGTCTCTATCATAATAACCCAATTTAAATTCTCTCTCAAAAACAGAAGGAATACTATCTCCATCCTCATCATAAATTAATTCAGTGTATTTTTCGACATCATCAAAATTACTGAAATGTCCCAACCACAAAGAAACATCATTTTTCAATATTTTTACCTCCTTATTCATTCTGGTAAATCTAGAAACATCATTTTTCATTTTTTACTAGCCCATCCATTCAATTCTCTAACATATTCTCATTATGTATTATTGTAAATTCCCGTTTCCGATGAGGACCGGAAGTATTTACAAATTCTACATCTATTCGTAATAGTTGATATTGCTATTATGAAAATCTGTGTCTACCTTTTAGTCTAGCATTATATGACAAGTGTAGTTGGATTACTAGATAATGATACATTTTTGTTATTAGGATTGTTTGATTATTTATTAATAGCTTCATTAATAAAAGTATTTATTAAAGTTAACTCCACCTTTTTATCAACATCTTAAGATTCAAGACATTTCACCATATAGTTACTCTTCCAATTCACTCTAAACTTTGCAAATCTAGTGATTTTGTACAATTTTTAAGTTTAATAATATTTGCGAATTTTTATAGTTTGTTTTGTTGTAGAAATGCTTCTAAAATTCTTTCAATAGGCAGACTGGCATTTTTTAGTAATTCCTCTACTTTATCCTTTATTTGCTTATTAGAAGCAATTATTTTTTTATACTCTTCACCAACAAAAGAACGTAAAGAATCTATTGCATATTCAGCCACCTCATCACTCTCATTAAGTAATTCTAATAATAAATTAAATCCATATACTCCGTTCTCTTCATCTATACAGTAGGCTAATCTAATTTTATATTTATCATCTTTATCTGTTAATCCCCGAACTAAATTCTCCCAATCAATATTAGTAAACTCACTCATCAATCTTTGTACATACATAAATTCATCGTCATAGAAATAATTATCTGCGCTTTTTTCAGATAATAATGTATCTACTTTTTCGTACAATCACTTCTCCTCCTCTTTTTACTAAAACCACCTGGTAATGGAGCATAATTTGTTATTCCTCAGTGGGTTAAATTCTCATAAAAAAGCACTTGTTTCCTACAATGCCATCAAGTGCTTAAAGTTATTTTTCAATTTTTGAGTTTCTCTTGTTACAACTAGTATCCTGGATATTAAAAATGTATATTTAATTCTTCACGAATTGCTTTTTCTAGGTATTCCTCAAAACTCTCTGCTATAACTTCCTTCCCACCAAAATTAATGTCAAATGTAATAATTTCTGGATTGGGGGAATTAAAGCCTATTGGATTTGCTGCACCGTCTATACCAATTGCTATAAAATCCTCATACCCCTTATGGAGTGCTTTCCTAAAATGTAGAGATTTATCTACAAATGACGGTGTCGCAACAAACTCTGCCTCTTTCAGTCCCAAAATAATAGCCTCACCAACTGCTCCCGAACCATATCTCAAAAGAAATTCTTTAAAATCCTCTGGCAATTTTACTTTTAGTTCATCTTCCGCTTGGATTACTTCCTCAATATTTAGAGGTCCTCCAAAGGCTTCTGGGCACATTTCGTACTCTTCATCGATGGCATTGAATATTTCTATCTTCATTCAGTAATCCCCCTTTTAATCATTTCGTTTGCATATTTTGCTTTCCAATATTCCTTGATCATATAAAACACCATCATGAGTATGTAATCGTATCTTCTACTTTTCCTGTCCGTTTCAAAAATAAGTGCTATGGGACGATTTATGATAAATTTCCACAATTTTTTTCATTCTCTTGGTTAAAGTATAAATCAGTAGTATATCTATAGTACTTATGCAGTAACCTACCCCAGCTATATGGCCTTTTTACTGAATCAAATAAATCTAACCCTCTCCAATTTTAAAAATTCCTCTAACCTATTTACCATATCTTCTTTTGAAGTTGGGACTTCTTGAGGCATATAATTCACAAAACTCACCATATCTTCTGGGTAGTGATGATTCCCATAAAACTCTGCAATTTTATTTAACAATTCATTATCTTCTTTACATCTTTCTTTTATTTCAGATAAACAAACAAATCTGAGTTTTCTATTCTCCTCTACTAAGATTGCGCTTTCTTCTTCCAATTGAGGAAAATATTTAGTTTTTATTTCCAACATAACTTTATCTAAATCTTCACTAGATACTCCCCATGCAAGCTCTCTGACAAACTCACTTTCATCACCAAACTCCATTAACTCTACTGCATAGTCAGAAATTACGTCTTTACTAAAATAATTTTCTTGGACACCTACAAAAATAGTTTTCCAATCATATATAATATTTCTATTTTTTAAATCTTTTAAGTTCATATTATTGTTCACCTTCTGTTTTTTAACGAATAGCGAATATTATACGTTCGTTTCTAGTAAAAACTACCTCAATATAATCCCTCACTTTATTTATAAGTTCCGATAATATGTACTATTATATATTTTCACCAACCTATTTCCGTCGCTAATTGTAAAAGCATTTTTCTATCAAAGTCATCTAATGTTTGATACGTGGATATATCCTCTATGTTTTCTCCGATTTTTTGTAGAGTTAAAATTGCTAAATCACCAATCTTATAATATCCTAATAATTTATCTTCTGTATTCCGTTTAAAAGAAAGCTCATATAGTTTTTTCATTATCTTATCATTATGTACCCCATAATTACCAATAGCTGTCATAACATGATATAGAATTATAGGGTTATTTTTATCTAATAAATTTTCTAATTCTTCGACCGAACAATTTCCTGTATTAATTTTATCTACTGGATACATGATTATGCTCCTTTTTCTTATCTTAAATGAGTTGTTAATAAGTTCCTTTCTTCAATATAATTTTCAAAATAAAGAGTAGATAGGGCATACGTTTTAAAGATATTGTACGTTCTGAAGAATTGGTAAAAAAATCGTGTAGGGCTTACAAGTTCTAAGTCTATTTCGCACTCCGTATCGTAAAAAACCATGAGATAGCGTTCATGGTTTAAAAAAGTTATAGTTTATGAATTTTCAAGTCACATTTATCTTCTTCTGCCACATCCATCGCTGTCCGTATCACTTCAAAGAATGTTTTCCCATCAGCTGTTGCAAAATAATTCACAAGATTAGTCACTTTGGAACTTATTTCCCACGGAGGTTTTTGTGATAAATCATCAATATCCCATATAACTTGTTTCGGCGAGAGTTTTGATAATTCCTGTTCAATTTCAATTAAATTAGCTTTTACAACAGAAACATCATTCCAGTTTAGTTTGTCATGATATAACTCATTCATCATTAAAGGATATTTTGTACCCCATCCTTCTTTTTCAAAATGATAGGAGATTGTTGAAAAAAATGAATGTACAAAATCGCTATGGCCTAATTCGAAATAAAAACAATCTACTAATAGACCTACCGCCATTTAAATTTCACCTCTGTTTCTAAGATTAAAGGTAAACTATCCTTTTTTATAAAATTATTAGCTTGAACAGTATCGTTTAATGAGTAGTTTTCCAAAAGATATCTTTTTACATCATTTAAACTTTCAATCTTAATATACCCAGATTCAATTGCATTTTCACCTAATATTCTTAACGTTTCGTCATCAATCACTTCAACCACTTGAGGAACGAATTTTCTTTTTTCCTTTTTATATGCTTGATAAATTGTATATGAAACAGCATCTAACACTGAATACCATACATACCGCTTTTTTATATCCTTTTCTCTGTTTGCAAACTCAGCGACATCGATATAATCTTCACTGTCTATATAGTTACATAAATCATCTGCATCAATTTTTTTACCTTCAAGCCATTTCCAGCAGGAATTTAGCGCTTCTCTACCAGTATTATATCCACGTTCTTCCACTCCAATGTTATCAAACATTTTTTCGGCTATTACCAATCCTAGTGCAATCTTAGCCTCTGTGTTAAGATTATTGATAAAATCCACGCGTACATTCCCCACTTATTTTCTTATTTTAACCATATTTTCCGTAATTCCGTTTTTCACTTCAAAAGATAAAGTATCTCTATGATATTGTAAATTTGCATCTATTTCTGTCGATACCTTTATCTTTCTAGTTCACTAACAAACTCACTTTCGTCACCAAACTCCATTAACTCTACCTCATATATTAAAACAAAATGCCTTGATAGTTCTGCCATCATGAGTATGAATATCATATAGCCTTTTTATATCACCTCTCATCTATTAATTATAAGAAAAAACCTTGAAGGAACTCATCCATTCAAAGTTAACGTTAACATTCATACTATTATGAATGTTACAATACAATATCTTGATAACCCATTTCTTCTATTATTTCATCCTCAATTTTTATTCCCATTCCATTGTCAATATCCCAGGATACATCGCAAAGTAAACCTAATCTTCTTTTTCCATTCTTTCTTACTCTTCTTACAATTAATTCAACTGGCTTCACTATTCTCTTTAAATCTGAAATAGAATCAACCTTTGGTGCTAATTTATTTGCTTCTAATTTATTACCTAACATCTCTCTATACTCTTCATAGTTCTCAATATAGTAATTGTAAACTTGCTTTTCAGCCTCATGTATTATGTTTTTCATATCTTGATTAAATTTTATAAATGCTTCTCTTTGCACATTTGAAAAATCAGCATTTTCATGTGCATCAACACTTAAAGGTATATCTTTCTCCAAATCAAACATTCTAATCGTTGTTTTCCCTCTCCAAAAATTGTTTTTATATTCAAGCTTTCCAAATAATTCATCATTAATCACGGCCACATAACTACTCTCCTAACTCAACTTTTATATTATATTGTAAACAGTCACTTTGTACCCTCACAATTACCGCAAACATTTCCAAATTCCTCCGGAATTCAATATATACTTCTCTGAAATAATGTGTTAAAT
>NZ_JAUSUD010000044.1 GCF_030813355.1 Metabacillus malikii | reverse complement strand
ACTCCCTGGTGCCGCTGTAACATCGATCCAAATAGATGGCGTACTTCATGAGTTTTCAACGATCGAAGGTGTTGTTGAAGATGTTACTTCGATTATCTTAAACATTAAAAAGATTGCTCTTAAAATCTATTCAGATGAAGAAAAGACGCTTGAAATTGATGTTCAAGGCGAAGGAAGTGTTACTGCATCCGATATTACTCATGATAGCGATGTAGAGATTTTAAATCCAGAACTTCATATTGCAACACTTGCTTCAGGTGCTAGCTTTAGAATGAGACTAACTGCTAGACGTGGGCGTGGTTACACTCCTGCTGAATCAAACAAAAGAGAGGATCAACCAATAGGAGTCATTCCAGTTGATTCAATCTTCACACCAGTTGCTCGTGTATCTTACCAAGTTGAGAATACACGTGTAGGTCAAGTTGCAAACTATGATAAGCTGACACTTGATGTTTGGACTGATGGTAGTACGGGACCAAAAGAGGCGATCGCTTTAGGTTCAAAAATCCTTACTGAACACCTTAATATTTTTGTAGGTCTTACAGACGAAGCACAAAATGCAGAAATTATGGTGGAAAAAGAAGAGGATCAAAAAGAAAAAGTTCTTGAGATGACGATTGAAGAATTAGACTTATCTGTCCGTTCTTACAACTGTTTAAAACGTGCTGGCATTAATACAGTACAAGAGCTTGCTCACAAAACAGAAGAAGATATGATGAAAGTTCGTAATCTAGGTCGTAAATCTCTTGAAGAAGTTAAGGCAAAGTTAGAAGAACTAGGTTTAGGTCTTCGAAAAGACGACTAGTTAGAGAGTTAACTAGCGTTTTCGTATGTTTCAATAGACAGTTGTTTATTAGTAGACAGATAAACATACCATTAACAACGAAGGAGGGGACAACTAATGTCATACAGAAAATTAGGTCGTACGAGTGCTCAACGTAAAGCGATGCTTCGTGATTTAACTACTGATTTAATCATCAGTGAGCGTATTGAGACAACTGAAGCTCGTGCTAAAGAATTACGTTCAGTTGTTGAAAAGATGATTACTTTAGGAAAGCGTGGAGACCTTCATGCTCGCCGTCAAGCTGCTTCTTACGTACGTAACGAGGTTGCGGAAGTTGTAACAGTAACAACTGAAGAAGGCAAAGAGAAGGAAAAACCAAAATATGCTTTAGAAAAGCTATTCAGTGATATTGCTCCACGTTATGAAGAACGTCAAGGCGGATATACTCGTATCATGAAAATTGGACCTCGTCGTGGCGACGGTGCTCCAATGGTCATCATTGAATTAGTTTAATAAATAATTTACTCTCAAAGGGCGTGACAGTTTTATAACTGGTTCAATGCCCTTTTTTTGTAGGTACTTTTCTAAACTAGGAGAGACAAACTATGTGTCAAGCAATTATTGAGGTAAGAGATGTCACATTTAAATACCAGGAAGATTCCCCGAAGGCACTATCGAATGTTTCATTACACGTGAACAAGGGAGAATGGCTTGCGATTGTCGGTCATAATGGCTCAGGTAAGTCTACTTTGGCACGGATTTTAAATGGTCTTTATTTACCAAATGAAGGTCAGGTTGATGTGTGCGGCTATAAACTATCCGAAGAAACAATCTGGGAGATAAGAAAAAATGTAGGAATGGTGTTCCAAAATCCTGATAATCAGTTTGTAGGTTCAACTGTCCGAGATGATGTTGCATTTGGTTTAGAAAACATTGCGATACCACGTGAAGAAATGGAAAAAAGAATCGATTGGGCTACACGAAAGGTAAAAATGGATAGCTATCTAGACCAGGAACCCCATCACCTCTCAGGTGGGCAGAAGCAAAGGGTAGCAATAGCAGGTGTATTAGCTGTACAGCCAAGAATCATTATCTTAGATGAAGCGACTTCAATGTTAGACCCCCAAGGACGAACAGAAGTAATGGAAACTGTCCGTGAATTAAAAAAACAAAATTCATTAACAGTCATATCGATTACACATGATTTAGAAGAAGCAGCTAAAGCTGATAGAATTATCGTAATGAATGGTGGTAAGAAGTTCATAGAAGGAACACCTACTGAAGTTTTCCAGTTAGATGATAAACTTGTAGAGATAGGACTAGACTTACCATTCCCTTTTCAGTTAAGCAAAAAATTAAAGGCTGCTGGTATTCCTTTAAAAGAAAATCATTTGACAGAGGAAGGGCTGGTTAACGAGTTATGGACATTACAATTACGAACTTAGAACACCGTTACCAAGCAAATTCACCCTTTGAACGTTTAGCTCTCTATGATATTAACTTAACAGTTGAGGAAGGCACGTACTTAACGATAATAGGTCATACAGGATCAGGTAAATCAACGTTACTCCAACACTTAAATGGCCTTTTAAAGCCCACAAAAGGCTCGCTTCAACTTGGCGACTACCAAATAAAAGCTGGTAAGAAGCAAAAGCAATTAAAAGCTGTTAGAAGGCTAGTAGGGATTGTTTTTCAATTTCCGGAACATCAGTTATTTGAGGAAACAGTTGAAAAGGATATTGCATTTGGACCAATGAATTTTGGGATGAGCGAAAAAGAGGCTATAGATAAGGCAAGGGAAGCACTAGCTTTAGTAGGACTACCTGAAACAGTCTTAAATCGATCTCCTTTTGACTTAAGTGGAGGGCAAATGCGTAGAGTAGCTATTGCAGGAGTTCTTGCAATGGGACCAGAAGTGCTTGTACTAGACGAGCCAACAGCTGGGCTTGATCCACGAGGAAGAAAGGAAATGATGGATTTATTCTATCATTTGCATAAAGAGCATAATATGACAATTATTCTCGTTACGCATAGCATGGAGGATGCAGCTGCTTATTCTGATGAAGTCATTGTTATGCATAGAGGCACGATTGAAATGCACGGAACGCCGTTAGAAGTATTTAGTGAGACAGAAAGACTTCGTAAGCTTGGATTAGACTTGCCAGAAACAGTAAAATTTCAACATATGTTAATGGAAAAAGGTATGACGCTTCCTAAAGTTGCACTAACAATGGAAGATATAGTGAATCAAGTTAAGGGAATGCTAGAAAGTGGTGGTTCCTAATGTTTGATAGTATTATTATCGGTAAATATGTTCCAAGTGATTCGTTAATACACAGAATGGATGCTCGAGCAAAATTATTACTGGTGTTTTTATTCATATTTATCGTTTTCTTTGCCAATAATTTCTTCACTTATTTATGTCTTGGGATATTTACTTTTGCTATTGTAATGTTAACAAAACTTCCTTTATACTTTTTACTTAAAGGGTTGAAGCCTGTTTTATGGATTATTCTTTTTACTTTCTTTCTTCATATTATTGTTACAAAGGAAGGGCAAATTCTAGTTGATTTAGGTATAATTAAGCTTTATGAAGAAGGATTAAAACAAGGTATTTACATCTCACTTCGATTCCTATTTTTAATTGTCATGACAACGATATTAACATTAACAACGACTCCTATCGAAATCACTGATGGTATGGAAAGTCTATTATCTCCTTTAAAAAAATTGAAATTTCCTGTTCATGAGCTTGCTCTCATGATGTCTATATCATTACGTTTCATACCTACACTTATGGAAGAAACAGATAAAATATTAAAGGCACAGATGGCACGTGGTGTTGATTTCACAAATGGGCCTCTTAAAGACCGCTTAAAATCGGTTGTCCCTTTATTAGTCCCACTGTTTATTAGTGCGTTTAAACGTGCTGAGGAGCTTGCTACAGCCATGGAAGCAAGGGGTTATAAAGGCGGAGAGGGAAGAACGAAACTTAGGCAATTAAAATGGGGACTATTTGATTCAATTATGATGCTTGCACTTATATTATTAGGAGCCATTTTATATTACTTAAGAACTTAGGAGTAGATAGCAATGAGACTAAAATGCATCGTTTCTTATGATGGTACTAACTTTAGTGGATATCAAGTTCAGCCTGGGAAGCGAACTGTACAACAGGAGATTGAAGCTGCATTATCAAGGCTTCATAAAAATCAATTTGTTCGAATTCATGCATCCGGAAGAACTGACGCCGGAGTCCATGCTGTAGGACAGGTTTTCCATTTTGATACAGACTTAACAATCCCAGAAGAAAAATGGCCATATGCCCTAAATCGGTTTTTACCAGATGATATTGTCATTCAACAGTCACAATATGTAGATGCTAACTTTCATGCAAGATTTGATACAACCTCAAAAGAGTATCGCTATATTATTAGTCAACAAGAAATAATTGATGTTTTTAGAAGAAATTATTGCTATCATTATCCGTATCCCCTAGATTTAGATGCTATAAAAAAGGCTAGTGAGCATTTATGTGGTACACATGATTTCTCAAGTTTCTGTGTTGCCCGTACAGACGTTGAGGATAAAGTAAGAACAATTTATACGATTGACTTGAAAAAGCAAGGACAAGAACTTATCTTTTCATTTAAGGGTAATGGCTTTTTATATAATATGGTTAGGATTTTAGTGGGAACATTGTTAGATGTTGGTCGTGGGAAAATAAAGACAGACGAAATACCGAATATTATTGCAGGACGTAATCGAAATTTGAGTGGTAAGACGGTTCCAGGACATGGGTTATTTTTGTATAAAGTATCTTATGACAACTAAACCAGGTGTGTAATATTTTCTTGACATTATCCTGTATACGTTATATTATATTTGATGGTATGTATTTCAACCCCACGAATAAGCCCCGGAAACTTATCGTGTTATGAAATAGAATAGGAACTATTATTAGACAATTAAATTGGAGGGAAACAATATGCGTACAACGTTTATGGCAAACGCTGCAAATATCGAACGTAAATGGTACGTAATAGATGCTGAGGGTAAGACTCTAGGACGTCTTTCAAGTGAAGTTGCATCTATCTTACGTGGTAAACACAAACCAACTTTTACACCACACGTTGACACTGGTGATAACGTGATCATTATCAATGCTGAAAAAATCGAATTAACAGGTAAAAAATTAACTGATAAAATTTATTACCGTCACAGCATGTACCCAGGTGGTTTAAAAACTAGAACTGCTTTGGAAATGCGTACAAACTATCCTACGAAAATGCTTGAATTAGCAATCAAAGGAATGCTTCCAAAAGGTTCATTAGGACGTCAAATGGTTAAAAAATTACATGTTTACGCTGGTAGTGAGCATCCACACCAAGCACAACAACCAGAAGTTTACGAACTTCGCGGATAATTTAAAAGGAGGTTATTAATTTGGCACAGGTTCAATATTACGGTACAGGTCGTCGTAAAAGCTCAGTAGCTCGTGTACGTTTAGTACCAGGTGAAGGCCGTATCGTTGTAAATAATCGCGATGTAAAAGATTACATCCCATCAGCAGCATTAATCGAAGATATTAAACAACCATTAAACTTAACTGAAACTGCAGGTAGCTACGATGTTCTTGTTAATGTTTCAGGTGGTGGATATGCAGGCCAAGCAGGCGCTATCCGTCACGGTATCTCACGTGCTTTATTAGAAGCAGACCCAGAATACCGTGCATCACTTAAGCGTGCAGGTCTATTAACTCGTGACTCTCGTATGAAAGAGCGTAAAAAATACGGTCTTAAAGGCGCGCGTCGTGCACCTCAGTTCTCAAAACGTTAATTCTATTTACGTTTCAAAGACTCTTTTCACTTATGTGGGAAGAGTCTTTTTTATAGTCTAGGAAATCTTCTATTGTGATAAGCGCTTTGACATCTAGCTCCAGCGCTTATGTTCTTGCGATTATAAGGGGAAATAGGATATCGTCAGCATGAAAAATTAGTCTATTTACTCCTTATATCCCATTGAAACGAAAACGATTGTTTAAAGTAAAATAAAATTGGTTTAATAGCCTGTTAAAGCGTAAAGACGTTGTCCAAAGTAAAATAGTATTGATTTAAAAGCCCATTGAAGATCAAAATCGTTGCTCAAGGTAAAATAGAATGGACTTAAAATCCCGTTAAAGTGCGAAAACGTTGCTCAAGGTAAAATAGAAATGATATAAAAACCCGTTGACGCTCAAAAACGTTACTCAAGGTAAAATAGAATTGATCTAAAACTACGTTAAAGCTCAAAAACGTTGGTCAAGGTAAGATAGTATTGTGCTAAAATCCCGTTGAAGGGTAAAACCGTTAACCAAGGTAAAATAGAAACGATTTAATACCCCGATAAAGTGTAAAACCATTGAGTAAGGTAAATATAGAAACGATTTAAAAACCCGTTGAAGCGTAAAAACGAAGTCTCAGGTAAAATAGAATGATTTAAAAACCCGTTAAAGCGATAAACCGTTGACCAAGGTAAAAAAGAAATGATTTAAAAACCCGTTAAAGCGATAAACCGTTGACCAAGGTAAAATAGAAATGTTTTAATAGCCCATTGAAGCGAAAAACCGAGGTGAAAGGTAAGATAGCATTATCCTATCGTCTATTTAACAGTGAAAATCTTATTTGCGGTAAAAGAGGGATTGTTTCAAAGATGATTCAAGGTAATCATACCCAACGTTAAAGTAAGTGAATAGCATAATTATTACCCATATAAGTAAAGTTTGCTCTATAGTGGAAAAGTATCATCCAAAAAAATGAGCCTTTTAATCAGTTTATAGAATCCAATCCTGTGCTAGTTTAAAAGATCCGTATTTACATCTGAACGCACAAAATATGTATGCCTCCGACCTCCAATCGATTTTAAGTTTTGGAATAGAACTCTTCTAATCGTTTTTTTGAATTAACTATATTACACCAATTGTGAATATGATTGGTTGTGATTTTCATATCTGGGAATAAGAGATTAAATTCCGCTACACTCCTCATAATTCCATGGTCAATAGTTTCCACGTATCCACATTTTTCACAAAAGATTCCCCGCAACTTGATAATTGTCTGAATGGAATAGCAAGATACACAAAGAATGCCTTTTTCTAATTGGTCAAATTGATAAGACGGCAATCGATTATATGGGGATTCTGGCAGATGCATTTCCATTAGAAGATCGTATATTTGCTTATGCTGATGATTTAGCTTGGAGGGTGTATTATTTATTCTATTAATAAAGCGATTGAGTTGTGTTGGCAGAATGATTGAAGCATCTATTGGGGCTTGGTACAAGGTGAATTCTGGGTTAACAAAAGTAACATATCCTTCAACAGGAAAATATATCCCATTTTCCTTTAGAAGAGAGCGGAGTAAAGTTTTACTACGTTTTAATTGATTTACTGGATTTGTTATTTCGATATTAGATTTTAGCATACGGAATTCTTCGTCTTCGTAATGATAATCACCTGCATAATTTTTTAATTCAAATATAATAATTGTCTTCGGTAAAATGAGCAACGTATCGAGTTGGCATACTGAGTTATGATACTCAAGACATAAATCATTCAAAATATATACGTCGCATTGAAGTTTCTTTGTTAATTGGTCAAAGGCAATTTCACCTTCATAACCCTTTTCAAGATTCAAATAGTATTTTTTATCCTTTTCTGTCAAGTTCATTCTATTATTTAATGAGCGCATAATTTTTAATTCATTTGATAATATTCGAGACTTCATTTTCATTGCATACTACATCCCCTATTATAATATTGGAAATAAGATTGCTACGTAATTGTTGTCTTGTCTTGGGTTAATCTTCGCCCCAGTACTCACTAACCGTGTCGTGGGTGTCAGTCCCTTGCATCAGCTTCTATAAACCTTTTTAAAATAACCGCAGAAAAAGAGAATGAAAAAATAAATAGGAAGCTTCAATGAAGAATTAGAAGGGGGCTTTACGTGGTATTTATGGTTCAAGGCAATTCAACATGCTCATCAATTATTCTACAGAGACTTACAACTATTTACAATATTTAACGGGCTTTTTAAGTCTTATTATATATAATAGCAATACTACCAATTTAGACTATACCCCCAAATTATACCCTTTGAATCATTCCTAATGAGTGATTACTTGCTCAACGTTCAAATTCTTTAGAAAATTAAGGACTATAAGTCGACATCTCATAAAAACATATATAGTTTTCTAAGTAAAAACTATAGTTTTTAGGGTTAAAAGTATTCAAATGAAGGAGTATCATTATAAATCAAGAGGAGAATAGTCACTATTTTTTCTCTAATGTAAGCGTTTAATAAACGCACTAATATTTATAATGGGGGAGTAAAGCAAATGAGTAGGATGTTAAAAAGATTTGTATCGTTGTTACTTGTTGCTAGCTTGGTAATTCCGTTCAACTGGATTACCCCAACTGCAAAAGCTGCAGCAAACGATGATATTCCGGTACTTCTATATCATCGTATCGTCGATAATCCTTCGAATGAATGGACCGACACTAATACAGAAACGTTCAAGGAGACAATGAAGTATTTACAAGATAATAACTACACGGCATTGTCTGCAGAACAATATGTAAACATTATGGAAGGTAAGGAACAAGCACCAGAAAATCCAATTTTATTAACATTTGATGATGCAACTCCTGATTTTATTACGACAGCACTACCTATTTTAAAGCAGTACGATATGAATGCTGTACTGTTTGTTATTAGCGGTTGGGTTGGCGGAGACTATAGCATGTCTAAAGAGCAGTTAGAAACTCTAGTAGATGAGCCTAACGTTAGCCTGCAAAACCACTCAAAAACTCACGGTGAAGGAGTTTGGGGGAATGGTGTAGGGGGAAACAGTGAGATAACAGAAGAAAATGCTCAGCAAGAAATTTCAACAGCAAGCGAATTTTTGAAAGAGCTTACAGGACAAGCACCTGTTTTAATGGCTTATCCGTATGGAAGCTACAATGATATTACAAAACAAGTAAATGAAGAAAACGGTATTAAATATGCGTTTAAAGTAGGCTACCCGAATGATGAAGGTAATTATGGAATGGGTCGCCACTATATTACCGAACAGTCTGTTGCAGAAATTGCAGAAATGATTGGCGGACCTGCACCAGAGGAAACTCCAGATGCACCACCTGCTGACGAAAACGAAATCAGCTCATATGATTTTGAAGACAGTGTTCAAGGCTGGGAAGGCAGAGGGACGGCTAAAGTTGAATTGACTGAAGATGCTTATGAAGGAACTAAAGCATTAAAAGCAACTGGTCGTACAGAGAACTGGCACGGACCAAGCATCAATGTTTCAGAGCTAATGGAAAAAGGAGCTAAATATGAAGTTTCTGGGTATGTAAAGCTTGTCGATGGCCAAGAAGCAACGGAAGTAAAGCTCTCTGCTAATCAACCAGGCGGAGGCAATGAATACCCAACGATCGAAGGCCCTAAAAACGTTACAGATGCTGAATGGGTACAATTCAAAGGTGAATACACATATGATTTATCAGCTTCAGAAGTAAGTTTATATTTTGAGGCAACAAATGGAACTACTGAATTCATTATTGATAATGTAAAGGTTGTTCAAACTGCATCAGCTCCAGATTTTGGTGATGATGATAGTTTAGACCAATCAGGTGTGAAATCTGACTTTGAAGATGGTACTACACAAAATTGGGGACCAAGAAACCCTGGTATCGGTTATGACACAGTTGTAACGGATGAAGCAGCTAAATCTGGTACAAAAAGTTTATTAACAAATGCTAATAACCAATATGAAGGACCATTATTAAATGTTGTTGAAAAAATGCACCCAGGACACATTTATGATTTATCAGTATGGGTAAAATTGCAAGAAGGACAACCTGATACTGTAATCCGTATGAGTGTTCAATCAGGTGAAACAACATTTACAAATCTTTCACCAAATGTAACAGTGACAGATCAAGAATGGGTAGAGTTAAAAGGTCAATTTACTGTTTCAAATGTAACAGATATCTTAAATGCCTATGTGGAGTTAGCTGATAAGCCTGATTCACCAATATTCTTCTATATTGATGATTTCACATTAACACATGTAGGGAAGGTTGCGCCTAAACCACCTGTCCAATTAGATTTAGAGCCAATTTCTGAAGTTTATAAAAATGATTTCTTAATTGGTAACGCGATTGATATTTCTGATTTAAGTGGTGATAGTCTTGAACTTCTAAAACATCATCACACAGTTGTAACAGCTGAAAATGCAATGAAACCTGAATATGCGTATAATGCTTCAGGAGAATTTGATTTTGCTTCTGAGGACGAGCTAGTTGCTAAGGTGAAAAGTGAGGGTCTTGATTTAGTTGGACACGTACTTGTATGGCACCAACAATCAAGAGAAGCTCTTCACACAGATGCTAATGGTAACCCATTGTCTCGTGAAGAAGCACTTGAAAATTTAAGAGAACATGTTAAAACAACAGTTGAGCATTTCGGTGATGATGTAATTTCTTGGGACGTAGTAAATGAAGCAATGAATGATAATCCTCCAAATCCAGCAGATTGGAAAGGATCGCTACGTAACTCAGGATGGCTTAAAGCAATTGGACCAGACTATATCGAGCAAGCATATTTAGCAGCACATGAAGTACTTGTTGAAAATGGTTGGGAAGATGTTAAGCTTTATTACAATGATTATAACGATGATAATCAAAACAAAGCTGAAGCAATTAAAAATATGATTAAAGAAATCAATGATAAGTATAGAGATGAAATCGGTGGTAACTTAATTGATGGTATGGGTATGCAATCTCATTATCATTTAAGTAATACAGACCCTGAAAATGTTAGAAAATCTCTTGAGAAATTTAAATCAATTGGCGTTGAAATAAGCGTTACCGAGCTTGATGTTACAGCAGGAAGCAATCGTACGCTTACTGAAAAAGAAGAAAAAGATCAAGCATACCTTTATGCGCAACTATTTAAGCTTTATAAAGAGTATAAAGAAGATATCGCACGTGTAACCTTCTGGGGAGTACATGATGGCAGAAGCTGGAGAGGCGAGCAAAGCCCACTAATTTTTGATGCTGATTTACAGGCTAAAGAGGCATACAAAGCTGTAATTGACCCAGAAACGTATATTGCTAACTACACACCAGATGAAGATGAAGAAACAGCAAGACAAGGTATCGCTTCATTTGGAACTCCAACAATAGATGGAGAAATTGATAGTGTGTGGGAAGGTGTACAAGAGCTTCCAATTGACCAGTACCAAATGGCTTGGCAAGGAGCAAATGGTGTAGCAAAAACTCTTTGGGATAATGAAAACTTGTATGTGTTAGTTCAAGTTGATAACAATAGTGAACTTGATAAAACAAGTGCAAATGCATATGAACATGATTCCGTTGAAATTTTTGTTGACCAAAACAATGCAAAATCAACTTCATATGAAGAGGACGACGGCCAATATCGTGTGAATTTTGACAACGAAGCATCGTTTAGTTCTGATAAAATTAAAGAAGGTTTTGAATCTGAAACAAAGCTTGATGGTACAAACTATTTAGTGGAAGTGAAAATTCCGTTAAGCTCAATTTCACCAGAGACTGGTAACGTAATTGGTTTTGACGTACAAATTAATGATGCGAAAGATGGCGCTCGTGAAAGTACGGCTATTTGGAATGACCTGTCAGGTAATGGGTTCCAAGATACATCTGTATTTGGTGAATTAACTTTAGGTGCAAATGAAACAGAGCAACCAGAAGATCCAGAAACACCAGAGACACCGAATCCGGAGAATCCAGAAGACCCTGAAACACCAGGAACTCCAAATCCGGAGAATCCAGAACAACCTGAAACACCAGGAACACCAAATCCAGAGAATCCAGAACAACCTGAATCTCCAGGAAAATCGGATCCTAACAAGCCAGCTCCATCTGATAAAGACAATGTTGTAGTTGAACCAACAGACAAAGATTCGAACGATGATAAGTCTGGAAGTAAAGGTAATACTTTACCTAATACTGCAACGAATACATTTAATTTCCTTATCATAGGTGCAATCATGCTTATAGCTGGTGCTAGCTTCATTGCGATTAATAGAAGAAGAAACGCATAACTTTCTAGTATTGAGAGGTTACTTAGTAGCCTCTCTTTTTTTAGTTTAATATCATCTATAGACTGGGGAGTATGATAAATGAAACGCTTTGCATGGGGAGTACTATAAATTGTATAAATTAATCCTTGATTAAGGTAATTTGCATTTAACCAGTTTGCTTATGCTGCTATAATGTCTTCGTACATTTATAAAGCCACGTAAAAAATCATAATAGTCGTTGTAGAGTTGTTGAAAGTCCCACAAAATCCTTCATTTTTTAATCCAATTATATAAGTAAAAATAGGTACTATGTATTTCTATTCTTTATAAATATCAATGAAAATGCTAGTTATGTTAAGTATTATTCAGTAAAATGGTCGTGTTTCCGTTTACATAGGGTTTCACAAAATGACAAAAACTCTATATAATCATCTTGTTATTAACGGACCCGACTTTCATGAGAGTTGAAAGTCACCATTGTAAATGAAAACTTTTGGAAGAGGTGTCGATTTGGAATCAAATACAATTAAATATCAATGGTTTGGCAATATCAGAGGTGATGTCCTGTCAGGAATAGTAGTAGCTCTAGCATTAATACCAGAGGCTATCGCCTTTTCGCTAATTGCAGGAGTTGACCCAATGATAGGATTATATGCCTCGTTTTGTATAGCTGTGACGATTGCATTTGTCGGTGGACGTCCTGGGATGATTTCTGCTGCAACTGGGGCGACTGCACTATTAATGGTTACATTAGTAGCGGAATACGGTTTGCAATATTTATTGGCAGCAACGATTTTAACAGGTGTGCTGCAAATTATCATGGGCATTTTAAAACTAGGTAAGTTAATGAAGTTTGTACCACGATCGGTAATGACTGGCTTCGTCAATGCTTTAGCAATCCTTATTTTTATGGCTCAACTAACTCATTTTGTAGGAGAATCATGGCAGATGTATGCAATGGTTGCTGGTTCATTAGTAATTATTTATACTTTGCCACGTTTTACAAAGGTAGTACCTGCACCACTAGTTGCTATTGTTGTGATGACTATTATTGCAGTAATGACTGGAAGTGGTGTACGTACTGTAGGAGATATGGGTGAGTTAACTCAAACAATGCCTGTATTCTTATTGCCTGATGTACCACTAAATTTTGAAACGTTACAAATTATCTTTCCTTATTCTCTTTCAATTGCAATTGTTGGGTTAGTAGAATCACTTTTAACTGCTTCTATTGTCGATGATATGACAGATACCGATAGTGATAAAAATAAGGAAGCTAGAGGACAAGGGATTGCTAATATTGTATCTGGCTTATTTGGCGGTATGGCTGGTTGTGCGATGATAGGTCAATCCGTTATAAATGTAAAGTCAGGTGGAAGAGGAAGGCTATCTGCTTTAGTAGCAGGTGTGTTCTTAATGGTACTAATTTTATTATTAAATGATTTACTTGCATTAATTCCGATGGCAGCTTTAGTCGGAGTTATGATAATGGTTTGTATTGGAACGTTTGATTGGTCTTCTCTTAGAAATCTTCATAAAGTACCTTTAACAGATTCGCTTGTCATGATCGTTACAGTCATAACTGTCATAATTACACACGATTTATCAAAAGGGGTACTTGTAGGGATTTTAATGAGTGCAGTATTCTTTGCTGCGAAAATTTCTAAAGTGAAAGTAACTAGTCTAGGCTCCGATGGGGCAGCTAAGAAAGTCTATAGAGTGAATGGACAGTTGTTTTTTGCATCTGTTGCAGAATTTGTTGAAAGCTTTAATTATAAAGAAAATGTGAAAGAAATTGACCTCGACTTATCGCAAGCACATCTCTGGGATGACTCATCTGTAGGGGCAATTGATAAAGTGATTATGAAATATAATCAGAATGGAACTAAAGTTAATCTAATTGGACTTAATAAGGAAAGTAATTTATTACTTGAAAAAATAACAGTTCATAATAAGCCGGGTAGAATAAGCAAAGTAGCTAACCATTAATGGTAGTAAATTATATAAACACTTTGAAGAGAGATTACTGCATAGCAGGATCTCTCTTTTTACTTTCGTGTCTCATTTCTTAGGAAATAAAAATGGAAGAGATTACACGCATGATAAAAGGAGATGGTTTAAACAATACATATAAGGAGGCTTTCAACTATGAATGAAATCATTTCTATTAAACAGAAAAGACACCAGAAAGATTTAATTTATGAGAAAAAAATGCTGAGAGAGCTTTCTTTAACGGAAATACAAAAACGAACTGATCAATATTTCAGCCCTTTTATAAATAAAAATAAAAAGGTAGTCATAGAAGAGAGTTGTATTGATTTTGCAATAGAAGCATTTTTACTAGGAGCAAAATATAGTCGATTTGGTTATTATGGTGAACCGATCGAAGTAGCTAATGAGAGATGTAAGGGAGAAGAAAAACGGTTGGTGAATGAATTATTTGATTACTTTACGAATTGGGGAAGGGTACATTTAAGTAATCTTTCATTTGATGAGTTATTTATAGCTAGTGAGCACTTTATCCATACATTTTGGAAGCAAGGGTTTATTAAGGGTGAATTGAGACATAAGCTAAGATTGCATTAATTATTGAACATATTCCTCCTGTTTGTCCCATATATTGATAGGGACGAGCGGGAGGGGGAAATAAATGGTTAGGAAGATAAAATGGATAAGTTTTATCGGTGGATTTATCTTATTACTTATTTTATTTCAGTGGCAATTTTCAAATAATAAATCATGGGATTCGTGGAATTTGCCGTTATCAGGTAAAGTGATTTACTTAGATCCAGGCCATGGTGGACCTGATGGTGGTGCAGTTGGAAGTGAAAAATTAGAAAAAGACATTGCATTAGATATCTCACTGAAAATTAGGGACTTCCTACAAGAACAAGGTGCTCTTGTCATACTAACTCGTGAAGAAGATGTAGACTTAGCTGATGAAGATACAAAAGGATATAGTCGTAGAAAAGTTGAGGATTTGAAAAATAGAGTAAAAATGATTAATGAATCGAATGCTGAACTTTATTTAAGTATCCATCTAAATGCTATTCCATCTTCAAAATGGAGTGGTGCACAAACTTTTTATAATGGCAAGTTTGCTGAAAATGAGAGTATTGCAAAATTCATTCAGGATGAACTACGCAGAAATCTAGAAAATACCGAACGAGTTGCAAAACCAATTAACGGTGTCTACCTAATTAAGAAAATAGAAAAGCCAGGTGCACTAGTAGAGGTAGGCTTCCTTTCTAATCCGGAAGAAGAAAAGCTATTAGCTACAGATGAATACCAAGAAAAAGTAGCAGCCTCCATCTACAATGGCGTCTTAAGATACTTCTCCGGTGAAAAGAATCCCCCTAACTAAGGAAGCAAGGGGACGGTTCCTTTGCTTCTCGTTAAGTTGGTTGCTTGATATTCAGCTCCAATGTCTTAGCCCCCAAGGTCAATAAGACGATTTAGAATTGTAGGCATAGAACGACTTCTATTATAAATCGTCATATACTTCTCGGGGCTAATCAATGATTTAGCGCTTTTGTTCGTTTTGAAGCGGAAGAACCGTCCCTCTGCTTCCGTTATGTTATAATTAATGAATAATAAGCCTAAAAGGGGGAGCACCATGTTAGTGGAAGAGAAATTACGAGAAATTATCGGACAACTACAAGACCCGTTTTTACATAAAACATTAAAGGAATTACAAGCGATTGAAGAGGTAAATATCAAAGAGGAAAAAGCACATGTTAGCTTTAAAATAGCTATCTCTAAATTAAATACACCGGAACAGTTACAATTACAACAAAAGATTGTCGAGCTAGCAAAAGGAAGCGGTGCCAAAACAGTCGGTCTAAGATTTCAACAATTATCTGAGGACACAATTGCTGCATTTTCTGCTTTTGAGGAAGAAGACAACAATTTATTGAAATCAGGGAATGATACAACTTTTTTAGCGATTGCTAGTGGAAAAGGCGGAGTTGGTAAATCAACTGTATCTGTCAATCTTGCAGTTGCACTTGCGAGGCTAGGTAAAAAGGTTGGGTTAATTGATGCAGATATCTATGGCTTCAGCGTTCCTGACATGATGGGAATTACAAAACGACCTGAAGTTCGAGGAGACAAGATTATCCCTGTTGAAAGGTTTGGAGTCAAAGTTATTTCTATGGGATTTTTTGTTGAGGATAATGCACCAGTAATATGGAGAGGCCCAATGTTAGGGAAGATGCTTAATAATTTCTTCGATGAAGTTGAATGGGGAGAACTTGATTACCTACTATTAGATTTACCACCTGGTACTGGAGATGTAGCACTTGATGTTCATTCAATGCTACCAGCTTGTAAAGAAATCATAGTATCTACACCACACCCAACAGCTGCATTTGTAGCGGCAAGGGCAGGTGCGATGGCATTGCAAACAGACCATGAAATCATTGGTGTTATCGAAAATATGGCTTATTTTGAAAGTGCTTTAACAAAAGAAAAGGAATATGTATTTGGAAGAGGCGGAGGAGAGAAACTTGCAGAGGAGCTAAGGGCACCACTCCTTGGAAAGATTCCGTTAGGACAACCAGATTGGGATGAGGAAGATTTTGCGCCTTCTGTTTATAGGGGCAACCATCCTACAGCAGAAATTTATCAAAGTATAGCAAAAAAAGTGGTTTCACTACCATGACAAAAAGGCGCTAATATGCGCCTTTTTTGTTTGGTGTATAATGTTTTAAGGCATGATTACGCCTATAACACCCTTGCTATATGTTAAATTAACTTCGTATTATTTTGATTTTTCTTCTTGCTTCCCAGCTTCTTCAGCTGCCTTTAACAAGGTTTCCTCTATTTTAGCCTTGTACAGAGGACTTGATAATGTTTCTTGTACTATTTCTTGAATATGTTTTCTGAATTCCTGACTTTTGAGAGAGGTTTGCAAACTTTTTTCCATTTCTGGGTCTTGAAGTACCTCTATAAGTAATTTTTGATATTCAGGATCATTCATTAAACCTTTAATAACCTTTTCGTGCTCATCCCTTAGACTTGTTGAGAAGCTTTCTACAAATTTAGGGTCTTCAAAAACTTTCTGCCAAAATTTAACACCATCATCTGAGACGAGTGTTTTTTGGACAGTTTCCGTAACTGTCTTCTGATCCATAATAAGCACTTGTTGCATATCTTCGCTTTTCATCATTTCTTGTATCGCTTTTTTACCATCTTCTGTTTCGAGTATATCGATGACCATCTTTTTCGTTTCATCATAATCCATCTGTGCCCCGGATTCTTCTCTTGGTGCACATCCAAAGAGCACTACATTAAGTGCCAATGTGAGAATTATGAGGAGCGAGTATCTCTTCATATAAATCCAAGCTCCTTTCTTATTTAGCTATACGTTTATATTTTGAATGAGTTGAGGCAATTTATACGAGGAAAAAACTATGTTGTAGCAATTTGTAAAAAGGATTGGTAAAATCTATATTAGTAACTTATTGGAGGATACAGGAGTGAAAAGTCGAAATTGGGTTCGTTTTTTTCTTAGTAATTTACTTATTGGTGGTTTGACAACTGGGGTTATAGGATTTGCCCTAAAATGGTCAGAATATAAAGTTTTATTTAGTGAATTTGATATTATGGAAATCTTATCAATATTATTTTGGTTATTTGGAGTCGGTTTAATTTTTAGTGTTATTAGTCAAATGGGATTTTTCGCATATTTAACGGTGCATCGGTTTGGATTAGGTATATTTCGCTCAATCACAAATTGGAATTTAGCACAAATTGTGTTAATTGTTTTTGTTTTATTTGATCTCGTTTATTTCCGTCACCAATTTTTCGCTAGCGAAAATGAAGGAATATCATCTTATGTAATCGTTGCATTATACATATTATTAGTTGGACTTGTAGTTGCATATTTCAAACGAACAAGCACAAATAAAGAAGCATTTATCCCTGCTATGTTTTTCATGATTGTTGTAACGACAATAGAATGGTTCCCGGCTTTAAGAGTTAATGAGGAAGATTGGCTATTTCTTATGCTCATCCCGATACAAGTATGTAATGCATTTCAACTATTGATGTTACCAAAGTTCACTAATGCAAAAAAGAGCTAGTCTTTAATGACGAGCTCTTTATTTATACGAATTAATTTTAGTTTAAATATTTATAGTGGTGCTAGGGTTGAGCATGTAACTATACAAGTATCAGATTTGGTACAGCGTAAGTTCACAGCAAATGCCTTTTCCAGGTCCTACTGTAATTAAATCTATATATTTCTTATTTTACCTCGTTAGATTTTGTTTCAGCATTAGATATCAAATCTTCTACTGTGACATTTTTTAACCCGTTTTTAGATAGATGATTAATGATGATTGGTAGAGCCTCGTTTGTTTGCTTAGCACTATCAGAAGCATGGAGGAGTACTATATCTCCACCTTTAATTGAAGAAGTGGCTTTTCTTACGATTTCATCAACGCCAGGGTTTAGCCAGTCTTTTGTGTCGATACTATAGTGAACAATTGTATAACCATGTTTTTCTGCAATTGAAAGGACCTCTTTATTAAATTGTCCACTCGGAGGCCTTAATAATGTAATATCATCAATACCTAATTTTTTAAATACTTCTTTTGATTTAGATAAATCATGATTAATTTCGCTTGCATCTAGTTCTTTATAATTTTTATAGGCATAGCCCATTGTTCCAATTTGATGGCCATCTTTTTTTATACGTTCGACAATATCAGGGTGCCTCTCCGCCCAGGATGCAGATAGGAAGAAAGTGGTATTGTTGATGTTGTGCTTTTTTAATGTATCTAATATTGGTTCGGCCTTTACATCTCCCCAGCTTATATCGAACGTTAATGCGATTTCCTTTTTCCCTGAGTCCCCTTTATAAATTGCCTTCGGTCCACTAGTTGTAGAAAAAACAGGATAATTGAGTACATTTTCTACATATAGGATTCCAGCTGTGAAAAATGCAGCTACTAGGATAATGATAAATTGCTTTATTTTTTTCATATGAATGACATGAAATTGATTCATTATGTATTACCTCCTCGTCCAAAATCTTTGTACAAGTTTATGCTTTAATATGAATAATCATGATTAGAAATATGAAAATTTGAGAAAATAGAGTAAGACCGTAATAGAGGAGGAAATATTATGATATATTTTACTTTTTCAGAGATAGAGGCCATGGAACTATACATGTTAATTAGTAAAGAAATTAAGGAGGTAAATGTACGATTAGGTGTTCATGATAGTTGTATAAAGGAAAGGGCATTATTAGAGAAAAGAGAGATATTACAATCAATATTGAAAAGAGTAAATATAGGAGATAAAAAAGTTTATAAAAATTGTTGATTTTAATTTAAAATGGTGATATATTATAAATCGCCGCTGATAAACGGCGGAAATAAAAAATAAAAACTTCAAAAAAGTGTTTGACAAGTTATTGAGTTTTTGTTAATATAAGAAAGTCGCTTACGAGATAAGCTGACCTTAAATGTTCTTTGAAAACTAAACAAAACCAAGCGTGCCAACGTTAATTTTTATTAACAACAAACGTACATTATATGTACACAAAACAATTGAGCAA
>NZ_JAUSUD010000043.1 GCF_030813355.1 Metabacillus malikii | reverse complement strand
TCAACTTTGAGTCCTCCTTGTTGGAACGAACCGTGGGTTAGTCATATTGTTATCATCTAATTTAATTGTAAAGGATAATATTTACTATTTCTTTGAATAATTATTGATTATTGTTATTGCCAAAAACAGGACTAATGTGGTGTGAAAATTTGTTTATATAGTGATTTATTACTGGTGAGTGAATTCTGAATAGATAATCTTGATAACCAGTTAACTCTACTATATCAGTATCTAATGTACTCTCATTTTGACTATTAATCTTGTCACTAATTTCAATCCCTCTCATATTCATCCACTCTTCATTCATTCTCTCAATACATAATTAGGATAAATTAATTCTAAAGAATTATCTTTTATACCAATTGCTGTTAAACTATCAATTAAATTATCATTAAGAGTTACACTATACAGGCCTGGTGGGATAATTTCTAACGATTTTATATCCTTACATACTTGGTCGAATATCTTATCACTGGGCGGGCTACCCTTTTTACTCATATATAATTGAATACTAATTATCAGTTTCTCAGGTGAGAAACTACTCTTTTCAAATATTTCTCTCATCTGAACAATATCCATTTTGGGATTCTCAATATAAGAATTATATAGTGTATCAAGTGCTTCATCTTTTATGGGTGAAATAAAATAGTTTGGAGTCATATAACCAACGCCCCCTACCTTTTTCAATGATTCTACAGTTCTTCCAACCACTGCTTCTTTCTTTTGCAGCTCAGTAAAGTATGAATCCAGTTGAGCAAATTCCTCTTCATATAGTAAATGATATAATCCACTCTTAATCGCATTCTCAACTTGCCCTTCCTGTGTAAAAACATTATCAAATTTTACTTCTTTCTTTTGTTTATCAATCGGCACAACTGCGTACGTATAAAAATGAGGTTCCCCGACTGATTCGACAAACACTGTTGCAGCATCCTGCGAGCCTACTACATTATGTACTTTTACTTCTGTTTTATATGTCTCGATAAAGAATTTTTGTACTGCTTTTGTTATTTCGTCTTGGTGTTCCTTCGCGATTTTATCTGTTTCCTGCCCATGTCGAGGCATGTAACCATCGCCAGTATAGTCTTGGACACTTACATATCGATCATCATGATTTTTCTTTTCAGTTGCTTGAGTATTTGTACTTGAATTTGTATTTTCTTTCATATCCCCCAAGTTTCCACATCCCCCCATTAACAACATTGTACTTATGCTATATACGACAAGTTTTCTTTTATGTTTCAAATTTTGAGTCCTCCTTGTTGGAACGAACCGTGGGTTAGTCATATTGTTATCACCTAATTTTATTGTAAAGGATAATATTTACTATTTCTTTGTATACTTATTAATTATGGTGATATTGCCAAAAAACAGTACAAATGTAGTGTAAAATATGTTTATATAGTGATTTAATACTAGTGGGATTCTGGAGAGATTAATCTTCTGACTAGTGGTAAGGTCATGAGGTAGGTGCTAAGAAGCTGGACATCCGTGATGATGTCTTGTATGCCGTTCTTTGTCTCAATGTCTGTGCCGAAGTAAGTGGTGGTGTATTCTTTTAGTTCACAACAAAAAGAGCATCATACTTTCGATGCCCTTTTTACGTTATTGAACAACTTCCTCTTTCGCTTTTATCATTTGCTTCATCCGTTCCCGGTCACGTTCTATAACTGGGCGTAAATACTTTCCAGTGTACGAACCTTCTGTCTTCATAATCACTTCTGGTGTTCCTGTTGCGATGATTGTTCCACCTTTATCTCCACCTTCTGGACCGAGGTCGACGAGGTAGTCGGCTGTTTTAATAACATCTAAATTATGCTCTATGACGAGAACGGTGTCACCATTTTCGACGAGGCGTTGTAGTACTTTTAAGAGGCGCGCAATATCGTCAACATGGAGTCCTGTTGTTGGCTCATCGAGAATGTACATTGTTTTACCATTTGACCGACGGTGTAACTCAGATGCCAGCTTAACCCGTTGTGCTTCCCCACCAGATAGTGTTGTCGCAGGCTGACCTAATGTGATATAGCCTAGACCGACATCTAATATCGTTTGCAGCTTACGTTTTATTTTTGGAAGATTTTCAAAAAAGCTCACTGCATCCTCAACCGTCATATCTAAAATATCCGAAATGTTCTTACCCTTATATGTCACCTCGAGTGTTTCTCTGTTGTACCGTTTTCCATGACATACTTCACATGGCACGTAGACATCTGGTAGGAAGTGCATTTCGATTTTAATAATTCCGTCACCACGGCATGCTTCACAACGTCCGCCTTTCACATTAAAGCTGAAGCGGCCCTTTTTATAGCCACGGACCTTTGCTTCGTTTGTCGTTGCGAATACGTCACGGATATCATCGAAAACACCTGTATATGTTGCTGGATTTGACCTAGGTGTTCGCCCGATCGGTGATTGGTCAATATCAATCACTTTCTCCAGCTCTTCTATCCCTTTCATTTCCTTATATTCTCCCGGCTTAGCCTTTGCACGATGTAGCTTTTGCGCTAGTGTTTTATGGAGGATTTCATTTACTAACGTACTTTTTCCTGAACCTGATACTCCTGTAACCGCAATAAAGGTCCCTAATGGGAATTTCACATTCACATTTTTTAAATTGTTTTCTTTCGCACCTTTTATTTCGATATAACGGCCATCAGGCTTTCTTCTTTCGTATGGCAACGGGATGAACTTTCTCCCTGATAAATATTGGCCTGTAACGGAGTTCTCATTCGCAATAACTTCTTCAGGTGTACCTGAGGCAATCACTTGACCACCATGAACACCTGCACCTGGACCGATGTCAATTAAGTAATCTGCCGCAAGCATCGTATCTTCGTCATGCTCAACAACGATTAATGTGTTGCCAATGTCTCGCATATTTTTCATCGTTTCGATGAGGCGGTCATTATCACGCTGATGCAAGCCGATTGATGGCTCATCTAATATGTATAAAACACCTGTTAATCGTGAACCGATCTGTGTTGCAAGGCGAATCCGCTGAGCTTCCCCGCCAGATAGTGTACCCGCTGCTCTGTTTAATGTTAAATATTCAAGACCAACATTGTTTAAAAAGCCTAAACGTTCGTTAATCTCCTTTAAAATCAAGTTAGAGATTTGCATCTCCTTGTCAGACAATGTTAACTCCTTAAAGAACAGAACAGATTCTTTTACAGATAGCTGTGTGATTTGCCCAATATGTTTGCCGTCTATTAAGACTGCGAGCGTTTCTTGCTTTAAACGTTGTCCTTTACATGTCGGACAATGTTTTACTGCCATGTACTTTTCCATTTGCTCGCGGATGTAGTCAGAGGACGTATCTTTATAACGTCGCTCGACATTTCGGACGACCCCTTCAAATTGGATGTAGTTTTCTCTCACTTGTCCGAAGTCATTTTCATAACGAAAGTAAATCTCATCGCTATCACTTCCGAATAGCACTTTATCGAGTAAGTGTTTCGGAATATCTTTAATAGGAGTATCCATGTCAATTCCATAATGGTTACAAATCGCCTTTAATAGTTGCGGGTAATATTGCGAGCTTGTCGGCTCCCACGGTGCAATTGCCCCTTCATTAAAGCTTAACCCTTTATCCGGAATGATTAAATCTAAGTCGACTTCAAGCTTCGTACCAAGTCCATCACAACTAGGGCAGGCACCGAATGGGCTATTAAATGAGAACATTCTCGGTTCGAGCTCACCGATTGAAAAGCCACATTGTGGACATGCATGGTGTTCACTAAACAACAGCTCTTCCTCACCCATTACATCAACAATAACTTTACCTTCACCAAGCTGTAATGCTGATTCGAGTGAGTCCGCTAATCGTGAAGAAATGCCTTCTTTGACAACGATCCGGTCAATGACAACTTCGATTGAGTGCTTTTTATTTTTTTCTAATTCAATTTCTTCAGAAAGCTCACGCATTTCACCGTCAACACGAACTCTGACATAGCCTTGTTTTTTAACATCTTCAAAAACTTTGACGTGGGCGCCTTTACGTCCTGAAATAAGCGGTGCTAAAATTTGAATTTTCGTTCGTTCCGGGTACTCTAAAATCCGGTCGACCATTTGTTCAATCGTTTGTGAAGAAATCTCAATGCCGTGCTTAGGACATGTCGGATGGCCGACTCTTGCGAAAAGTAAGCGTAAATAATCATATACCTCTGTTACGGTTCCAACTGTTGAACGCGGATTTTTACTCGTTGTCTTTTGGTCGATCGAAATCGCTGGTGATAGCCCTTCGATCGAATCAACATCCGGCTTGTCCATTTGCCCAAGAAATTGCCGGGCATAAGCAGAAAGTGATTCAACATAACGGCGTTGGCCTTCTGCATAAATCGTGTCGAATGCCAGCGAAGACTTACCAGAACCTGATAATCCTGTTAGGACGACTAGCTTATCTCTTGGGATTGTAATATCTATATTTTTTAAATTATGGGCCCGTGCTCCCTTAACAACGATATGTTCCATTGCCATAATCGTTTCACCCTTCCGCTTTTAACTCTAAAATTAAATCACGTAGCTCAGCCGCACGTTCGAAGTTCAATGCCTTTGCAGCTTCCTTCATTTCTGCTTCCATATCGGCAATAACTTTGTCGCGTTCCTTTTTTGACAAGTTTGTCAGTGATTTTGAAATCGTTGCTTCGTATTCGCCCTCTTCCTCTGCCACTGTCGCACGAATCACATCGCGGATTGCCTTTTGAATTGTTTGCGGTGTAATGCCATGCTTTTTATTGTACTCTTCTTGTATTTCACGACGACGCTTCGTTTCGTTAAGTGCTAATTCCATTGAGTTTGTAATCTTATCTGCATACATAATGACATGACCATTCGCATTACGCGCTGCACGGCCGATTGTTTGAATGAGTGACCGTTCTGAACGAAGGAATCCTTCTTTATCTGCATCTAAAATTGCAACTAATGAAACTTCTGGAATATCTATACCCTCTCGCAAAAGGTTAATTCCGACGAGGACATCATATTTTCCTAAGCGCAGCTCACGGATAATTTCGATCCGTTCCAATGTTTTTATCTCTGAATGCAGGTAATTTACTTTAATTCCGATTTCTTTTAAATAGTCTGTTAAGTCTTCTGACATTTTTTTCGTTAACGTTGTGATAAGAACACGTTCGTTTTTCTGTACTCGTGCTTGGATTTCACCAATTAAATCATCAATTTGTCCTTCAATTGGGCGTACATCAACTGTTGGATCAAGCAGTCCAGTCGGTCGAATAATTTGCTCAATCATCTTCGGAGTATGCTCCATTTCAAATGGTCCAGGTGTTGCTGAAACGAAGACGATATGTTTAATGTGTTTCTCAAATTCCTCAAAACGTAATGGACGGTTATCTAATGCAGAAGGCAGTCGGAAACCATGGTCAACTAACACTTGCTTCCGGGCCTGGTCACCGTTATACATTCCTCTAATTTGCGGAATTGTCACGTGAGACTCATCAACGACAATCATAAAATCGTCTGGGAAGAAGTCTAGTAATGTGTATGGAGTTGAACCTGCCGGACGAAGTGTTAAATGACGTGAGTAGTTCTCGATTCCTGAGCAAAAGCCCATTTCCCGCATCATTTCTAAATCATAATTCGTCCGTTGTTCAAGTCGCTGTGCTTCGAGCAGCTTACCGTTTTCGCGCATTTTTTCTAATTGTTCAGCTAGCTCTGCTTCAATATTTTTTATGGCCTTTTCCATCTTCTCTTCTCTCGTTACGAAGTGGGAAGCCGGGAAAATCGCAATATGCTCTCGCTCACCGACGATTTCGCCTGTTAATGCATCGATTTCACGAATTCGGTCAATTTCATCTCCGAAAAATTCCACGCGAATACATTGCTCGTCTTTAGAGACAGGAAATATTTCCACGACATCACCACGAACACGAAATGTTCCTCTTCGGAAATCAATATCATTCCGTTCATATTGCACATCAACCATTTGTCTTAACAATTGGTTCCGCTCAATTTCCATGCCTGTATGTAATTCAACAACGAGCTCTTTATATTCTTCCGGCGAACCGAGGCCATAGATGCATGATACACTGGCAATTACAATTACATCCTTCCGTTCAAATAAAGACGATGTTGCCGAGTGACGGAGCTTGTCAATTTCATCATTTATGCTCGCATCTTTTTCAATAAACGTATCTGTTTGCGGGACATAGGCTTCCGGTTGATAATAATCGTAGTAACTTACGAAATATTCAACTGCATTATTTGGAAAAAACTCTTTGAATTCGCTATATAGCTGTCCTGCTAATGTTTTATTATGTGCAATCACTAATGTTGGTTTGTTCACTTCTTTAATTAAATTTGAGACAGTAAATGTTTTACCTGTTCCTGTTGCACCTAATAGTGTCTGGAATCGTTGTCCTTGATTGATTCCTTCGACTAATGCCTGAATTGCCGCCGGCTGATCACCTTGTGGCGTATATTTCGAGACTAATTCAAATTGTTCACTCACATATAAGCCTCCATTCAGAATGTTTCAATAGTAATAGTTTATCACATTTTATAGAAAAATCACTAAAAGTACGAACTTTAGTTCGCATTTAGTTCATATGGCATAATTTATTGCTAGTTCGTCTCAGAGCTGCTTTAAATTTGTAGTTGTTTTGGTTGATTTTAGCATGAGTACTCGCTTTTTACGGGTGTGGGGTGAAAATCTGTCACCTTTACATGATTATTTGTCAAGTTCAGCTTAAAATCTGTCAACTTTTATGATTTATTTGTCAACTTTTCAAGAAAATTGCCCATTTCTAGGAGAAACCGTCCGACCCCACTTCACGGTCAATTTTTTGGCTGTTTTCGCAAACATATTACTTTTTACTTAGTTGCCGTTTTGGGTTGATTTCCGCTACAGTACTCGCTTTCCGCGGGGTGGGTGGTGAGCATGTCTAGCTCCGGCGGCTATCAACTAGCAAACTTCAGGTCACCTCCCTACGATAAGTCATCATCGATTCGCCATTCGGCTCATCGTGATTCCTTTATCTCAGTCGATGCCCCTCCAGTTTGTACGTCGATGGGCAAGCCGCCTACGCTTTTCGTACTCCTCGGCGCGTAACGCCTGTGGGGTCTCACCTCTCCCACGCATCCCGCAGGAGTCTCGTACTTCCGATCCAACCAACCCTAATAAAGTCAATGCTAATAAGCCACAATCTTTTAAGAATGATTCATTTTTTCACAACCAAAAGAAAAGAGCACCACATGGGTAGCTCTTTATAAGTATGACTCTATTTTCATGTGTTCAAACATTGTTATTTTTGTGACGTGACACCTTGATAGTCGTTCTCTTCTAATAAATCAACAAGCTCGATATCTTTTTGATTTTCTAGGAAGTACCGCAATGTGAATTCATTTTCAAATAGGACTGCATAAGCACCATAACGGTCACGAACTAACATGCTCCGTGAATCGAAAAAGCGTTTGTCGAACTTCTCGCTTTTAATCCAGCGTGGGATTCGTTCACCTAAAGAAGTAAATTCGATGTCGACATTGTATTCAGCCTTCATCCGATACTCAAATACTTCAAACTGAAGCTGACCTACTGCACCAAGAATCATCGAGTCATTTAGTTCCTGTCTAAATAATTGAATCGCACCTTCTTGAACTAGTTGTTCGATCCCTTTGCGGAATTGCTTCGATTTCATGACGTTTTTCGCTTGTACTCGTTTAAATAACTCAGGTGGGAATTGTGGAAGTTCTTCGTATTGATATTGTGCTTTCCCGCCGATTAACGTATCACCTATTTGATAAATGTTCGGGTCGTAAATACCGATGATATCGCCTGGATATGCCTCATCAACCGTATCCCGGTCCTTCGCCATGAATGCTTGCGTTTGATTTAGTTTAATTGTTTTATTTGTACGACTTAAATTGACGCTCATCCCACGTTCGAATTTTCCGGAGCAAACACGTAAGAAGGCAATCCGGTCACGGTGAGCTGGGTTCATATTTGCTTGGATTTTAAAAATGTAGCCGGAAAATTGGTCTTTTTCAGGTTCTACTAATCCTTCATTTGTTTTCCGTGGCTGTGGCTTAGCGGCAAACTGTAGGAACGTATCAAAAAATGTTTGCACACCAAAATTTGCTAACGCACTTCCGAAAAATACTGGTGTTAGCTCGCCATTCTCTACACGTTCACGCGTAAATTCATTTCCAGCCTCTTCAAGAAGCTCAATCTCGCCTAAAGTATCTTGATAAGTCGGATTATCTTCAAAGCCATGTTTTGACACTTCTGCGATAGGAATGATTTCTTCTTCTTCATCCCCTTTAAATTGAACAATCTCATCTTTAAAGCGGTCGTAAATTCCTAAAAAGCGTTTCCCCATCCCGATCGGCCAGTTCATAGGATATGACTCTATTCCAAGTACTTCTTCAATTTCTGAAAGAAGTTCAAGCGGTTCACGTCCTTCACGGTCCAGCTTGTTTATAAATGTAAAAATCGGTATTCCGCGCATCCGACATACTTTAAATAACTTAATCGTTTGTGGCTCGACACCTTTTGTTGAGTCGATAATCATGACAACACTGTCAACAGCTGTTAATGTACGATACGTATCCTCACTAAAATCTTCATGTCCAGGCGTATCTAAAATGTTGACGTGAAATTCATGATATGGAAAGCTCATCACACTCGATGTAACGGAAATTCCACGTTTCTTTTCAATTTCCATCCAGTCAGATGCTGCATATTTCCCTGTTTTTTTCCCTTTAACCGTTCCTGTTGAACGAATAACCTGTCCAAAGTATAAAAGCTTTTCTGTTAACGTCGTTTTCCCAGCATCCGGATGGGAAATAATCGCAAACGTCCGCCGTTTATTTATTTCATCTTGTAAGCTCATGTTCACTAACCTCTCGCTAATTAAATTCGTGTTCTAAATATACTACAAACGACTCGAAAGAACAATTTCCCGGCTATAAAATAATTTCTAAGAGTTTCATGGTACACATTGTATCTTTCCATGTTATGTATTGGTATTTACATTGTTGAACATTTTAGTCGTTTAAAGAAGCAGTTACAGAAAAAAATATCAACTAACAGTCATTCGGACCATATAAAAAGCGGATTCTTATATCTAGAATCCGCCTCACCGTAATCCTCTTTGTTTACGCTTTTCGACTGATTTATCATCAGTATACAGCAAGTCCCACGAGCTTTTATATCGGTATTTTTTTCCCCAAGCATTGATCAGCATCCTCATCCCAGTAATAAAACATAAAATAAGCAGTGCTACAATTAGAAATAGGATTTCATTCATTACAGTTCCCCCATTCTTCCTTGTAGCATGTATATGCACTGCTTATACAATTATGACGAGAGAAAGTGACAAATGATGTTTACTTTTCCAAGAGATTGTGGCGTTTTAGCACTAACTTTATTAAGGGTTGGTTGGAGCTGAGACAACCCTAAACGACTATTAAGTAAAAAGCAACAACGTTTACAAAAACAGCCTATATTTAAAACATTTTGTCCAAGCCCTAAAATGGTAATTTTATCTTCACACTATATATAGCTTTGTCTTTTCGGCATACTTCTGAAAACGGCCTGGTTCATCTTCAGTGGTGATAATCCGCGCTTGATCCAGGTCTGCAAATTTCGCAAAAGATACCTCACCGAATTTTGTATGGTCGGCGAGGATATAGGATTCACGCGATAGAGATATTGCCTTTTCTTTTATATGTGCTTCCTCAGGATCAGGAGTTGTAAACCCTAACTCTTGATGAATTGCATTCGTACCGATAAAACATTTATCGAAGCGATATTGTTGGATACTATCGTAAGCACTTCTGCCAATAAGCGCTTTTGTCACCTTTTTCACATAGCCTCCGATTAAATAGGTGGTAATGTCCTTTTCTAGCAATGCTTCGAGATGGTCGACACCGTTTGTGACAACAACTAGATTTTTTTGATTTAAATAGTGAATCATCTGATACGTCGTTGTCCCGGCATCAAGATAAATACACTCGTCATCACGAATAAATTCTGCTGCATATTTCGCAACCTTCTTTTTTTCCACCAGGTTCTGCGTTGCTTTTTCAATCACGCTTTGTTCAGTACGTTTTCGTTGTAAAAGTGCTGCGCCACCATGGACACGTTTTAAGACGTTTTCTTTTTCAAGCTGATCCAAATCACGTCTTAAAGTCGACTCAGATGTATTTGTAAGCTCAACTAATTCTTGAATTTTCACATGTTCTTTTTCATTTAACAAGTCGATGATTAAGCGATGTCGTTCTGAAATTAGCATACTGTCTCCCCTTCATTTCTTCCTAATAAAGACATTATATAAAATAATGTTGGATTTTTCACAGTATCCTAATCATTCATTACTTATTTCGTTTTTTTCCGAGACGTTTTTTTTCGCTTAGCCGGTTGCTCGGTTTGTGGGACGATTTGATTTGTCACATTGAATTGTTTCACGATTTCTTGAAGTTCATTTGCCATACTTTCGAGATTCGCCGCAGATTTTGTAATGTCTTCCATTGATACACTTTGTTCCTCAGCAGATGCAGCAACGGTTTGGGTATTGTTTGCTGCTTGTTCTGATAAAGCTGCGACACCATTTATTAATGAAACCATTGTTGCTGAGCTAGCTGTTACCTGTTCGACAACAGCCGAAACATCTTGGGAATGGGCGGCAACTTCTTCAATTTTTGCGGCAATGTCTTTAAATGACTTCCCTGTCTCCTCAACTTTTACGATCCCTTTGTCAACTGCTGCTGAACCTTCTTGCATTGAGTTTACGGCATTTGTTGCTTCTGTTGTAATTTCACCAATAAGATGACGAATATCATCCGCGGCGGTACGAGATTGCTCAGCTAGCTTCCTCACCTCGTCAGCAACGACTGCAAAGCCTCGTCCCTGTTCACCCGCTCGAGCTGCTTCGATAGCTGCATTTAATGCAAGGAGATTTGTTTGCTCCGCGACCTCCGTAATTAATGTAACGATTGAGTGAATTTGATTTGACTTTTCACCTAATGCATTTACTACAGCTGCTGTTGTGCTCACTTGTGATTGAACAACATTCATTTGTTCAATCGTCTCATTGACAACTTTGTTTCCAACTGTAGTCTGCGCTGTTGCATCTGTCGCTAAATCTGCCACTACTTGTATCGATGTTGCCGCTTGATTCATTCCGTTTGCGATTTCCTCGACAGCGTTGTTGGCATCCACTGCTTGTGTTAATTGTGACTCTGATCCGTTGGCAACTTCTTGAATCGATTCCGTTATTTGCTCTGACGCTTTTGTTGATTGCTCAGCTGTAGCCGTTAATTGTTCAGAAGTAGCCGCAACATGTTCAGAGTGGGCTGAAACTGTTGAAATGACCGTACGTAGATTTTTCGTCATTTCGTTAAAATCTGTTGCCAATTGACCGATTTCATCTTTGTTACGGATGTTCATTTCCTCGGTAGCTAAGTTTCCAGCCGCAACCTGTTTGACTTGGGCAGCCATTTTGCGTATAGGTCTAGATAGATTGCGAGATAACAAGTAGCCGAGTGTTGCAGAAATAATTAATGCGAGCGCAAGAAAAATGATTAGTGATTTTTGCTGTTGAAAATAATGTATCACTTTCCTTACTAAGCTCCTCCGTTCTTTTTTCACTGAGCTCTACAAGTTTATTCATATTGATATTAATGCTTGATAAATTCCAGCTTGCCTTTCGTAAAATTGATTCTGCCTTTTCAAGATTATTCGCTTCACCCTCAGCCATAATATCTTCATGAAGTGCGAGATAATCATTCCATTCGTTCGTTACTTGCTTAAAAAGTTCCTTTTCTTCTTTTATCGATAGATGTGCTTCATACCTTTTTGTAACCTCGTGGTATTGCTGTAAAATTGTTTCCATCGCCAAAGCATATTCAGTTCGATTACTAGCGTTAGTTGAGTTTACATAATTTAATTCCTGCGTAACAAGGCTATCCATTAAATGGCGCATTTCTGATACATAAATAATTGAAGGGAGACGCTTGTCAGATACCTCTGACGCCTTTTCTCTCATTTGATCCATACTTACTAAGTTCACCGTACTCAAGACAAGGTTAATGGCGATAACGATTGAAAAGATAAGTAAAATTTTCTTACCAACTGATGCTTTCATAAAAAAACTCCTTTTTCATTTTTGGCTGTTTCTATCTACTTAGTAGACATGTTGGCTAATCGAGTAATCATGATTGGCAATGGACATCAACTTATTTCTGCTTTTTTGAAAAATCTCATCGTGAAGTCCACGAAATCTAAAAATGGATTTATGCTTAAAGGTAATTATCTCCTCCACTTTTCAATATGTAGCTGTTTCTAAAGTCGAGACATAGGTTGTAACGACTTTGTCTGGCCATTTTTAACAAGCGTTTCTTTTTCCACCAAAGTAATTTTATAAAAAATGAAGTTAACGATAAGTTAATTCAATATTATTATCGACACTAACTTAGAAATCTTAAGGACATTTCACCTATTTTTGATTTGAGTTTTATAAAAAATGATTTGTTAACGAACAAAAAAGGTACTTGGATTAGATTCCTTATCCAAGTACCTTTTTCGATTTACTTAGCTACTTTTGCACGTGCTTCTTTCCAATCTTTATTCAAATCATTCATAATCTCATCAAAGCTTTCCTTTTTGTTCCCAATTGCTGCTTCGATTATACGTTGTTTAAATTCAGGTTGGAACAAGCCGATTTCACCTTCATTATCTATTGCATCAACTAAGCCTTCTTGACCTTCTTTTGCAGGTGCATTTTTAATAAGTTCTACACCTAACTCTTCGAAGGATGCTAATGTGTCTGGAAGCTCATCTCCAATGACTGGTGAGATTCCACCGTTATCTTGAGCATAATTTGATTCGTTAATAAACCATTCAACCCATGCTTTTGCTGCTTCTTTGTTTTCACTATTTTTGTTAATACCAATTTTGTAGTCTCCACTGCTTTCAGAAAATTGTTTACCATCATGGTTGTAAGGGAATGGCATGTAGCCAATATCATCTCGATTTTCAGCCAGGTCTTGAACTTGTGTAATCGCCCATGAGCCTAATACCATTGTCGCAATTTCACCTTTTGCTAGCATTTCTTTTGAACTTTCCCAATCAGTTGTTAACGGGTCATTCTCAATTAAGCCTTCTTTTGCAAGGTCATACATCATCTTGTATAGGATATAATGTGGTTTTCCTTTTGCGAATGGGTCATCCATATTAGCCATTTGTACGTTTACATAGTCCTCTTCACCAGAAATCGAAAGTCGGTTTGGCTCCCATTGTGTGAGCGGCCAGCCCGCAGCATAATTTGTGTAATAAGGTATTGCTTTTGTACTATCTTTTACTTTTTTCATTGCTTCTAGGAATGCTTCTGGAGACGTCGGAATGTCTGTGATGCCTGCTTCTTCAAAAACCTTTTTGTTGTATACAAGCCCTTGTGCGTTTACGACAATCGGTATCCCATAAACATTGTTTTCATATGCATCTTCATCCACATGTAAATACTTTTGACTTAGTTCGTCAATTGTTCCAAGTGGTTCAAAGTAGTTTTCTAAGTCTTGAAGGGGAACATCGTTTGGTATGAGTAATGCGTCACCATATTCTGTTGAGTTCATGCGAACCTTCACTTGACCTTCATAATCAGTAATAGCTTCAAATTCAACCTTCACATCTGGATACTTCTCATTGAATTTTTCTGCGTATTCTTTAAAGACTGTATCAACAATATCTGTACGGTTAGTAAGGACAAGTATTTCACCTGATGGTCCATCACTATTTTGTTTTTCATCATTTTCTGCTTTGTTGTTGTCGTTACCTTGTGAGCAAGCTGTTAATAGGGCAAAAATCATTAGGCTAAAAGTGAGTAATTTCAATAGCTTTTTCAAGTAAATCTCCCCTTTATAAAGTAATCGTTTAAGTAATTTGATTGTAATGTGTAAACGCTTACTTGTCAATTATATTTTTTTTGTGGGGACAGTCCCCCAGTTGTTCACCGCGGTAAAGTATTGGGGGACTGTCCCCAACTCTATTAAAAAGAGGTGATTACACTGAATGTTTTGTCCAATCTTAGAAGACTACTTTTTCATACATTATCGTATAAACAAAAGGGAGGTGTATCGGATGTTTAGACAACATGGTTACCAGAACTATCATTCAACGGTAGAATTCTTAAATGGAATTGCATTAGGGCAGTTTGTTCGCGTTCAGTATGACGGTGGAGGTGCTTTTGGTGTTTGGGAAGGCACTTATCAAGGCTTAGATCGAAACGGAAACGTGCTATTCTATAATCTATTTAACCCTGCATCAAACACTACTCTCACTGGTGTTACAAGAGTAAAAGTCCAATCTATTAATTCTATTACAACTAACTAAGACTGAGGTGTATCAGAATGGGGAATTATCATCACTATCAACAGTGTCACTCAACGATAGAATTTCTAAATGGCCTTTCAATCGGTCAATTTGTTCGCGTACAATTTGACGGTGGCGGGGCTTTCGGTGTCTGGGAAGGAACATACCAAGGCACAGATCAAAACGGTAACGTCATGTTCTATAATCTATTCAACCCTGCTACTAACACTACTCTTACTGGCGTTACTAGAATCAAAGTTCAATCAATTAACTCTATTACGACAAATTAACTAGAGACATTTGGGGAGGTTTTGCAAGGATGAGTTACGGAGCTTTTTCCAGTTTCTCTCTCATTGTTGTATTGTTCATCTTGTTAATTATCGTTGGAGTATCTATGTCTAGTTAATGGCATTTCTCATAGAGAAGGTTGTTTTTATAGCAAACTTTTAAAAATCGACTAGCAATAAGCGTGTGACTTCTATGAAATGAATGAGGCATGGGCATGTGTTTACATCGGGGAGGTTCACCGCCCAGCTTCTAATAGTGAGTTTACTGATAAGAGGAATCACTCAAAATATAGTTTGTGATAAACAACAAAGATTATGAGAATCGCCTTGGTCATAAAAGACAATACAATAAAGGGAGATGATTCGTATGTCATATAAAGAGCATGAGCAGTCATACCACCATCATTATCATAAAAACAAAAATAACTTTGCCCTAATCGTAGTCCTTTTCATATTACTCATTATTGTTGGTGGAGCTTTTTATTTAAATCAAATGAATGGACCTGTTGCCATGGCAGCAGACGATAATCGTATGAATAACGGAAACCAAGGTGCTGGTATGAACCAGTTTGCAGGTCAGCAAATGAACAACAATAATCGAAATAATAACAACGCAAACAACAACAATAATGTTCAAGCAGGCAGAAACCAAATGAACCAAAACGGTATGAACAATAATCGAAATAATAACAACAACGCGATGAATAACCTATTAAATTCAGGTTTTATTAATGGTGACGAAAACCGTCGCCTTAATCAAGGCGGCAACTAAGCAAACGGGGACAGTTCTTATATGGGGACTGTCCCTCTTCTCTTTAACGCGGTAATTTATTGCGGGACTGGCCCCCAATCCTTTAACGTGGTAACTTACTGCGGGACTGGCCCCCAATCCTTTAACGTGGTAACTTACTGCGGGACTGGCCCCCAATCCTTTAACGTGGTAACTCACTGCGGGACTGGCCCCCCACTAATAGAAAAAAAAGCTGTCGAGAACACTCGACAGCCTTTTTTATTTAATCTGTTGTTTGCAATTCGTCAGTTATTTTTTTGACTGAGTCGCGTAGGACGAGTTTTCCTTTGACGGATACTTGTTCCCATTTTCTTTTTTTGCTTTTAAGTTTCGAAATCATTAGTTGGACGGCTGTTCTGGACATTTCCTCGATGTCGACCTCGACTGTTGTGAGTTTTGGTTCGGCAATTTGTGCGTAAATGTCATTATCAAAGCCAACTACCGAGCAATCTTCTGGGACACGGTAGCCTAGTGATTGCAGTTTCGTAATTAAGTTATAGGCTATTTGGTCACAGTTACATACAAATGCGGTTGGAATTTTGTCAGGTAGCTCAATTTCGATATATTTTCCTCGTTCATCACGGTCTTTAATAATATATTCCTGCTTAAGTGGCAGTTTATGCTCTAATAGCGACTTATAAAAGCCTAAGAAACGGTCTTGGATACTACTAGTTGAATAGATATTTCCTACAAAACCTATCTCTTGATGGCCATTTTTGATTAAATAGTTAGTCATTTCATACATGCCATAAAAGTTATCTGTAATAACCGTATCAGCTTCAGCATCTTCATTGTAGAAGTCAATATAGGCGATCGGGATTTCAATTCCATTTAATAGTTGGATGTAATCATTGCTAATCTGCCCAAGAATTAATAAGCCATCAACTTTTTTATCATAATAGATTCGCGGCAGGACTTTTTGTTCTTCATCATCTGCACTTAAAATATGCAAAATCCCACTATATTGATGGTGATCAAGCACTCTAGCGATATGCTGGTAAAATTTCAAATAGAATGATTGAATTTCACCGGTAAAACGCTCAGGTATAATGACGCCGATATTATACGCCTGTCCTTCCTTCATTGATTTTGCTAATGTATTAAAACGGTAGCCCATCTCTTCAGCTACTTGTTTAATTTTTTGTTTGAGCTCATCGCTGACGCCCTCTTTATCATTTAATGCTTTAGAAATGGTCACACTACTTACACCAAGTCTTTCAGCAATATCTCGCATCGTTACGTTATTTCCCAAAATACCCACCTCTCAACACTTTTCTTTCTATACATTTCATAGTGCGTTTCTACAAGCAATTCCAGGGAAACGCTAACACAATTATTTATCATATACTTTCGTTGCTACTAAAACCAATTAGATAGCAACAATCTTCTATACATATTTAATAATTTCTTACTACCTATTATAAAGTAATTTACGACTAAATGCTCTATTAAGATTCATTCGATTCTGTATTAGTATACCACGTTAGATTAGGACTGTAACGATCGAAAAAGCTGCACATTGTTACTACAAGTGTTGCAGCTTTACCATGCTTCTATAAAATGGGTGATAATAGTCTTGAAACGGATTCCTTTAAGCGTATCATTCGTGAACGCTGCTCATAGCCGCCAAGTGTCAGTTCGCGTGATACCTTCTGATCATTTAAAAAAACATCATATAGACGCATTGCAATGTTCGGGTCATAGATGAAGGCATTCACTTCAAAATTCAATTTAAAACTTCTCATATCGATATTCGCAGTTCCGACAGAGGAAATTTCATTATCGACAACAATCGTTTTCGCGTGAATAAACCCGTTATCATAGATATAAACTTTTGCACCCGAATGAAGCATTTCACCGATATAAGACATCGTAGCCCAATAAACAAAGGGGTGATCTGGTTTATTTGGAATCATAATTTTAACTTCGATACCAGACAAGCATGCAATTTTTAACGCATCAAGGACACTTGCATCTGGAATGAAGTAAGGAGTTTGAATAAAAATTGACTTTTTCGCCGTCGCGATCATTTTAATATAGCCATTTTTGATTTGCTCCCATTCCGAATCAGGTCCACTCGTAACGATTTGCATACTGCTTTTTCCACTAACATGTTGTTCTGGAAAGTGATTCGGTATATACGGGATTTTCTTTTTATGTGTTGCTTGGTTCCAGTCTAAAATAAACCTCGTCTGGATCGCATAAACCGCAGTGCCTTGAATCCGTAAATGTGTATCTCTCCAATAGCCAAACTTAGGGTCTAGTCCTAAATATTCATCTCCAACATTAAAGCCGCCAACATAGCCGATTTTACCATCTATAATGACAAGCTTACGATGATTTCGGTAGTTTAGACGTAAATTAATCCAACGTAGCTTAGACGGGAAAAAGCGTTCTACTTCCCCTTCAGCTTTCCGGAGCTCCGCAAAAAACGATTTTCTTAACCCTCTAGAACCGAGGTCATCATAGAGCACTCTTACTTTTACACCTTGCTTCGCCTTTTTTGCTAATGCATCAATTAGCCTTTTTCCTAGCTGATCATTATGTAAAATATAATATTGTAAATGAATATGGTCTTCTGCGGCTTCAATATCTGCTATCAGCTGGTCAAATTTTGCATTGCCATCTGTGAAAATATCGATATGATTATCCTTCATCAACACAGCATCGTTATTGATGAGATGCATATAAATAAGCTGCTTATAATTCCGTTCCACTTCGTTTTGGTATTCAAATGTATCATATCTAAGTTGTTCAACTTGATTTGTTAGTAGCTTTTCAATTCCCAGCTTTTTGCGATCTTCCCATTGAAACAGATGGTATCGGCTTAAATTTTGCCCAAACAACATGTACAGCAAAAATCCTAATAACGGGATAAAAAAGAGAACTAGCAACCAGGCCCATGAAGCTGACGCATCCTTCCGTTCCCTAAAAATAACGATAACAGCAAAAAAGATGTTTAAGAAAATAATAATGCCTAGTAAAATCGTTACAATATTCATAAACATTCCTCACTTTACATGACATTCTCAATGTTTTAACTCTTTTCATAAGGCTCTTTTCTAGAAGATTGTGGCTTTTTGCACTTACTTTTTTAAGGGCTTGTTGGAGCGTAAGTGTGAGACTCCTGCGGGATGCGTGGGAGAGGTGAAACCCCGCAGGCATTTACGCTGAGGAGCATGAAAAGCGTAGGCGGCTTGCCCATCGATGTACAAACTGGAGGGGCATCGACTGAGATAAAGGAATCACGATGAGCTGAATGGCAAATCGATGATGACTTATCGTAGGGAGATGACCTGAAGTTTGATAACGGGTAACCGCCGGAGCTAGACAGCTCACCACCCACCCCGCTATTGCTGAGTACTGTAGTCGAGGCAAACCCTAAACGACAACTAAGTTAAAAGCAACAATGTTTACGAAAACTGCCTTTCATATAAATCCTCTTGAATTGGCATGAGTCTGTACACTAAGTATATCACTTAATCTCCAAATCCACAGGTTTGGCTACCAAAGCGAACAAACCCTTTATAGATAGTGAGAAATTTTTTCTGAATACACTGTGAGTTCAGCCTTTAGTGTGATAAAATATCTCATAATGATTTTCAAAATTTTATCTATTTTCTAGAGGTGAAAATATACTAATGAACGAATTAGCGCAAGCTTTAAACCAGGCAATTATCCAGGACAATGAACATGTATACGACATGTTGTCACAGCTCGGCAAGGAATTATTTTATCCAAAAGGGATTTTAAGTCAGTCTGCAGAGGCAGGAAAAAAGGCACACCGTTTTAATGCAACAATTGGGATTGCAACTGAAAACAATGAACCGATGCACTTTGAGCATATTCAAAACCTATTCGGTAACAGTATCGCTCCAAAAGACCTTTTCCCTTACGCTGCTCCACAAGGAAAAGAAGAGCTACGTTCAGTGTGGAAGAAGAAAATTTTAGCGGATAACCCACAATTAAACGAGGAAATTCTCGGAAATCCAATTGTGACAAATGCTTTAACACACGGACTAAGCATTGTTGCTGATTTATTTGTAGATGAAGGCACACCGATCATTCTACCTGATAAATATTGGGGCAATTATAACATCACATTTAAAACACGTAGAGGTGGAACGACTGTCACATATCCTCTTTTCAATGAAGCTAACGGTTTTAATGTTGAAGGCTTAAAAGCAGCGATTCAATCTCAAAAATCGTCTGGAAAAATTGTTGTATTATTAAACTTTCCTAATAATCCAACAGGTTATACTCCACTTGAATCAGAAGCACAAGAAATAGCGGCAGTTCTTACTGAAGCAGCAGAAGAAGGTTTAAACATTATTGCGTTAATTGATGATGCATACTTCGGCTTATTTTATGAAGATTCAATTAAAGAGTCGATTTTCAGCTTTTTAGCAACTGCACATCCACGTATTTTACCAATTAAAATCGATGGTGCGACAAAAGAGAACTATGTATGGGGCTTCCGTGTCGGCTTTATTACGTATGCAAGTAACAGCCCTGCAATCTTAAATGCGCTTGAGCAAAAAACAAAAGGGATTATTCGGGGAACGATCTCAAGTAGCTCTCACCCTTCTCAATCAATCATTTTACAATCGTTACAATCAGAAGAATTCCAGGTTGAGAAAAAACAAAAATTTGCTTTAATGAAGGCACGTGCAGATAAAACGAAAGAAGTGCTTACAAAAGCAGAATACGCCAAGTATTGGACACCATACCCATTCAATTCAGGCTATTTTATGTGCATTAAGCTACATGACATTAATGCCGAGCAGCTTCGCGTTCACTTATTAAATCAGTATGGCGTCGGAACGATTTCAATAAATGATACAGATCTCCGTATCGCGTTCTCATGTGTTGAAGCTTCAGATATTGAAGAGCTTTTTGATTTAATTGCCAAAGGTGCAGCTGATTTACAAGGTTAATAAACGTACAAAAGCTCAGGGCACCTTGAACAGCCTCGAGCAAATAAGACGAATAGAGTAGGCGCATGAATTACTCATGCGCCTCTCACAGATCCGTACGTGCGGGTCTTCGCATACGGCTCCTCCATGTTTATCCCCTTTGGAG
>NZ_JAUSUD010000042.1 GCF_030813355.1 Metabacillus malikii | reverse complement strand
ACTCGCTACGAGTGAATGGCTAGTTCTTTCTCGGCGGGAATCCCACCCGCTATATGTTACGACCTAGGCTCGGTCGCTCCAGGAGTCTCGCACTTCCGCTCCAATCAACCCTGATAAAATTTGCATAAAAGATTTTCTAAAGAAAAACTGTTTATATCATTAAAAACCTGAAATATTATTATTAACTAGGAGGTATTACGTAATCCAGCTTGTCTTATTCACTAAACAATTTACATCTAAATTAAAACAGTACATTAGTTTCAAAACTGTAATACAAATATGGTATAAAATATTGTTGGCAGGGTATATCACTTTGTTAGTTAAGTGAGTATACGCGATATTACCAAGAAAAGGATAATGAGTGGTCCCATCGTAACGATGCTTATTGCTAGGATAATAAATAACCGTTTAATAGAGATGAAACCGTTTGTAACATACAATATTAGAACGTAAAGTGTAAAAGGCATCATCAAAAGTAATGCTGTGATGAAACCTGGTACATATTCCTTCAAGACGATAAACTGACCGATATGACTTAGACTGTTTATAAAAAGTAACCCGCAACATAAAATCGATAAGTATAAGGTTGCTTTCGTTTTTAGCCGATAGTCTAAATAAATGACCATAGTTACTGCTAATGTAAGCAAAATCATCGCAAGTGCAACTGTGTTAAATTGATATAGACTTTCCAAGAATTCGGGCATTTTGCTAAAACTAAAACTTGTAAACTCCATGACAAGCAGCTCTTCAAGATTATGAAAGGTAAACACGATAGGTAGCAGCCATAATAGTTGATAAGGGTTATGTTTCATATTTACACCTTTTTAGTTAGAATTTTTTAAGCTGTTTCTAAGCATCGGTGCTTTTTACTTAGTTGTTGTTTTATGTTGATTACAGCACGAGTATTCGCTTTCCGTTGAAGTCTCGCAATTATAGCTCTAAACATACAATCATTGTTACCGGTAAAAAGAAGACTAGTAAATAGTTTGACTTTATGATGACCAATTGTCGATTCACTCATAATCAATTTTATTGACACTCCAAACTACAAGATCCACTTTTTTACATCTCTTAACAAGTATAGCCTATTCCCATCCTGCATTTAAAGCAATAGTTATAAAGAATCTACTCAATATATAACACTACCTAGCAATCATCTTACGCAGTAATACCCATAAAAAAAGAGAGTGACACTTGCGATTTGAGTCACCCTCTTCCTAGTTATTTTCGTTAAACAGATTGCTTTTCCCGTTCTTCACGTTCTTCTTTTGTATAAATTAATCGCATCGGGTTTCCCCCGACAAATGAACCAGCAGGGACATCTTTATGGACGAGTGTACCGGCAGATACAATCGCTCCATCACCAATGTGGACGCCTGGTAATATCGTTGAATTCGCTCCAATCATAACTTCATTTCCGATTTGAACTTCACCAAGGCGATATTCCTTAATTAAATATTCATGAGCAAGAATCGTTGTGTTATAGCCAATGACTGTATTTTTGCCAACGGATATTTTTTCTGGAAACATGACATCGAGCATGACCATTAGGGCAAACGATGCCTGCTCACCAACCTTCATTCGTAAAAATGTCCGATACAGCCAATTTTTCATTGCTAGAAATGGTGTATAACGGGCGAGCTGAATGACGATAAAATTACGAACAACCTTCCAAAATGGCACTGTTTTGTACACATGCCATAATGAATTCGCTCCTTCAACAGGATATCTTGTCGTTCTGCGTGACATTATTCAGCTCCAACGATTGCGAGTAGATCACTCATCTTTTCTAATAAATAATCAGGTTTATGGCTTGCAATATATTCTCTACCTTTTATGCTCCAAGCAACACCTGCTGTTTGTGTTCCAGCGTTTTTTCCTGCTTCTATATCATGATGGTTATCCCCAACCATGATTGCCTCTTCCGGAGTTGAATCAAGCTGTTCCAACGCTTTCAAAATCGGCTCAGGATCTGGCTTTGCTTTCTCAACATCATCTAACGTGACAACAACATCGAAAAATTGGTCCAGTTTTGTTAGCTTTAGCCCCATATTAACGGTTGAACGGATTTTTGTTGTGACAATCCCAAGCTTAAACCCTTTTTCTTTAAGCGTTTGAATCGTCTCGAATACCGTTTCAAACTCAGTTACGAGCTTGTCGTGCTGTTCATGGTTAAATGTACGGTATACTTGTACCATTTCATCCATCTTCTCGGGATTAATACTCTCAAATGTCTCGTATAATGTTGGACCGATAAATGGCAGCACATCTTCTCGCTTATATTTACTCGGATAGTATTGATGAAGTGTGTGAAGAAACGATTCAATAATTAATTCGTTTGTATTAATTAATGTTCCATCTAAGTCAAATAATAGTGTATTAATTTTCATAAGTTGCTTCCTTTCTATGCGATACTTCTTCAACCTTACGCCAAATCGTGGCAACTGTTATCGTTAACAGTACTGCGACGGTTAAACGGATGATGAGCAGGGGAAGAACTGGAATGCCCAGTGGAATAAAAATCAACGTATCCTCGACAACTGCATGACAGGCAACTAAAAAGATAAAAGCTAATGTTAAGTCTTTATAGCTTACATTATCCTCTTTAACAGCTTGAATCATCACACCTGCACCAAACGCTAAACCAATTGTTAAGCCGGCAACTAATGTCATTGAAGTATTTTCTTTCATCCCTAGCATTCTCGTAACAGGTGCCATCCATTTCGTAAATGTTTTCAATAATCCGAAGTCTTTTAAAAACTGAATAATTATCATAAGTGGTATAACAATTAATGCTAGCTGGAACACACCTAGGCTTGCCTTTTGAATGGCAAACAAGGTAATTTCGAGCCAATTATCTGGTGTTGCGGTCTCTGTTGCAACAAGTCCATATTGTGCTTGTTCACTACCGCCTTGCCATACAAGGTTAACGATAACAGCAGAGCTTAAGGCTAGACCGAGTCTTACGATAAGGATTATCCAGAGCTTCAGACCAACCTTTACCGCTACTGAAGACTCAATCAGCAGATTATGTGAAAAGGATAGCATTAACGCTAAAATAAAAACCTCTTTGACAGTTAAATCAAGAGATAAAATTGCCCCTATACCTGCATAAAGGTTAAGGATATTCCCAATTACTAACGGAATTGCTGCTTCACCAGAAAGACCGAACACCCCCATAACAGGTGAAATGAGCTTAGCTAGCCAATCTAAAACTGGTGTATGCTGTAGCAAGCTGACAATTAACGTAATTGGGAAGATAACCTTTCCTAATGTCCATGTTGTATGAAGTCCTGCTTTAAGACCCGTTTTAATACTATTTTTCACTGGATGTTCTCGCTCCTCTAGTTGTTACATGTTGCAATTGTTTTTTACTGACTAACATCTAAATATCTATCTTTTGATAATCCTTTCATACGACGGTATATTAAGACACCGACTGCTATGACAATTAATACAATCGAGATTACCTGTGCGATCCGAAGACTTTCTGTCAGCATGAGACTATCAGTCCGCATACCTTCAATAAAGTAGCGGCCGACCGAATACCAAATAACATATGTTAAAAACAATTCTCCACGTCTAAAGTTAACTTTTCTAAGTAGAACTAACACAATAAAACCGACAATATTCCAAACTGATTCATATAAGAAGGTTGGATGGTAGTATTCACCGTTAATGTACATTTGGTTCACAATGAAATCCGGTAAATATAACCCTTCTAGAAACTCTCTCGTTACAGACGCACCATGTGCTTCCTGGTTCATAAAGTTTCCCCAGCGTCCGATACCTTGAGCAAGGATAATAGAAGGTGCTGCGATATCCGCAAGCTTCCAAAACGAAAGGTTTTTTACTCGTGCGTAAATTGCCCCTGTAATAAAGGCTGCGATAAGCCCACCGTGAATAGCTAATCCGCCATTCCATATTTTTATAATGTCTCCGGGATTTTGAGAATAGTAGTCCCATTGGAAAATAACATAATATAGTCTTGCACCGACGATTGCTGCTGGGATGGCAAATAAGACTAAATCGACAAATGTATCCTTATGCAATCCACGTCGTTCCCCTTCACGGATAACTAGTAATAATCCTAGTAAAGCACCTACACCAATAATGACACCATACCAATGAATCTGGATTGGCCCCAACTCAAGAAAAATTGGATTTAACGGTGTTAATTTTTCTTCCATTTCATCATCTCCCTTATTAGGACTTCTATTTTAACCCCTTCTGCCAAGGTCAAACTTTTTATGTATGAGGTACTACTTGGGAAGATTGATGCTTTACACACACTTCCTCTACATTGGTTGATCGGAATAAATGTGTAAATCTCTGCACGATAGGCGGGATGAGATTCTTAGATTGAAAACTAAGATAACTCCCCCGTAAGAAGCATCCAGCTACAGATGTCATCAAACACCAAAGTAATACAAAGGTCTATCTGTTTTTATGGCTCTTTTTAAAAGATTGCAGCTTAATTGTACTAACTTTATAAAGGGGACTCCTGCGGGATACGTGGGAGAGGTGAGACACCACAGGCGATAAAGCAGTAGAGGCTCACCACCAACCCCGCTGTTGCTAAGTACTGAGCAGAAATCAACCCAAGTCGACAATTACATAATAAGCAACATTGTTTACAAAAACAGACTTTTTATAAAATATTTTAGATAATTCTGGTATAAAAGATAGACCGGATTTATCTTTTACTTGAACTAAAACTCAGGGTCATTAACTGTTTCTATTCCTCTTCCCTGTCGCCATCTTCAATCACACCAGCAAGTTTATTCGTAAACTGCTCTGCTGCATTTACACCCATCCGTTTTAGACGATGGTTCATCGCAGCCACTTCAATGATGACTGATAAATTTCGACCAGGACGAACAGGGACGGTTAGCTTCGTGACATCTGTATCAATAATTCTCATTTTTTCCTCTTCAAGTCCTAAGCGATCATATTGTTTATTTTGATCCCATAATTCAAGGTTAATGACAAGCGTAATACGTTTAAAGCTACGTACCGCACCTGCACCGAATAGGGTCATGACATTTATAATTCCAAGACCACGGATTTCTAACAGATGTTCAATAAGCTCAGGTGCACTACCAATAAGTGTATCCTGGTCCTCTTGTCTGATTTCTACACAGTCATCGGCAACGAGTCGATGACCACGCTTGACAAGTTCAAGAGCTGTCTCACTCTTTCCGACACCGCTTTTCCCAATAATTAAGACACCAACACCATAAATATCAACTAATACACCATGTACAGCTGTTGTTGGTGCAAGCTTCCCTTCTAGGAAATTGGTGAGATGACTTGATAGTCTCGTCGTCTTCATAGGTGAACGTAACACAGGGACACCGAAACGATTAGAAGCATCGATTAATTCAGGAGGTGCTTCCATCTCTCTCGTGATAATAATTGCAGGAGTGATGTCTGTACAAAGCTCATCCATACGGTGCCGTCTCTCTTGTTCACTTAATTGCAAAAAGAACGAAACCTCCGTCTTACCAAGCAGTTGTACCCGTTCTTTAGGGTAATATGTAAAAAAACCAGCCATTTCAATTCCAGGACGTGAAATATCACTCGTCACAATCGGACGGTTAATCCCTTCTTCACCACTAACGACTTCAAGTTTAAACTTTTCAATTAAATCCTTTGTGCGAACTGTAGGCACGTTATATCCTCCTTTTAAACAAGGCATGTCCTTGTTATTATATTCCCATTTTTCATCATATAGAAGACTCCCTCTATATTTTAGCATTTGTCATGGACAATCCAAAATACTAAATTGATTTAAGTCATATTAAGTTAGTTATGTACTATGAAATTTTTAAAATCGATTCGCTACATTTAGATTCTTTTCTAAGAGAGTATTGTTCTATACTTACTATATTGGATTGATTCGAGTTAATAGTGAGATTTTGGGAGAGGTATGAATCATGCAGTTGTATACATCGGTATTAAAATAGTAAGCTACCTCTGCCTTGAGTACTAGCTCTGAAAGGCAAAGAAAAGGGAATTACGTTGAGTCCGCTGACAGATTTATCAGACGCTGTTAACCTAATGTTTATTAATCGACAGCCCCGTTACGATACAGACTCACCGCCTCCCCCGCTGTTGCTCTGAATACTGGAGTGGAAATCAACCGCAACCGACAACTAAATTAAGAATAACAATGGATTCGTACTGTTCACTATTATTCGTTAAGGCTGTTTTCGTAAACATTGTTGCTTTTAACTGAGTTGTCGTTTAGAGTTTGTCTCCGCTACAGTACTCAGCAATAGCGGGGTGGGTGGTGAGCCTCATAGCTCCTTGCGGCACGAACAAGCAAACTTCAGGTCACCTCCCTACGATAAGTCATCATCGATTCGCCATTCGGCTCATCGTGATTCCTAAATCTTTAGTCGATGCCCCTCCAGTTTGTACGTCGATGGGCAAGCCGCCTACGCCTTTCGTATTCCTCAGCGTAAACGCCTGCGGGGTCTCACCTCTCCCACGCATCCCGCAGGAGTCTCGCACTTTAAGCTCCAACAAACCCTTAAAAAGGTTAGTGCAAAAAGCCACAATCTTTTAGAAGAGAGCCTTCGTTAAAAACGATATAAATTTTTGAGAATATTTCCTTATCCATCTCGTTGTATTAATTGAAGGCGCCATACTACAAGGAAACCTTCCTACTATAAAAGGAGCGACAAACATGCGAGAACCGATAGAATACTATATTAAACGACTAAAAAAACAGAAGGAAGACGGCTTAGAGGCAATTGTTGATACGTATATGCCTTTTGTAAAAGCAATCGCAGAGAACATCCTATCAGGAAAGAACAGGTCGGCATTAGATGAATGTGTCAATGATGTCTTTTTATCCGTATGGCAAAACGCTAACAAATTTACAGGAGATGGACAAGACTTTAAAAAGTGGATCGGTATGATAACAAAATCTAAAGCTATTGACCTGTACCGACAATTAGAGAAACAGCAGGCCCGCCAACAAGATGATCGCGCACTTGAAAAGCTTTCCGGTGACCAAGATATTCAAACGAAGCTCATTCTTGCTGAGCAAAAAAACGAACTTTTATTTGAAATTAGTAAGCTTGATGAACTAGACCGCGAGATTATGATAATGAAGTATTTTTTAGAGCTTTCAAACCTCGAAATTGCCGAATCACTAGAATTAACAAAAGCTGCAGTCGATAACCGCCTGTACCGTGGCAAGAAAAAATTAGCATCGGCTATTACCTTAAAGGAGAGATTTGTATGAGAAAAATCAATGACTTACTCAATTTAGACATCGAGACGATTGAGCCTGTTGACGTTACACCATTTGAAAAAGCAAAACTGAAAAAACATGTAATGCAAAATAGTAGAAAGAAACATATGAATTTGTGGCGCTCTCTAACTGCAGCAGCAATCATTACAATTGGTTGTACAGCGACGGCTGGCTTCGCTTTTCCATCTGTAGCTTCACAAATCCCCTTTATGGAACATGTTATTAGTTATTTTAATGACGACAACAAATATGTTGGTTTTGAGCAATTCTCGACCGATATTGGTCTAGTTCAAACGAGCAATGGAGTTACAATGATGATTGACGATGCAGTTTATGACGGCACAACCGTAACGATTTCTTTTGCAATTGAATCAGAGAAAAATCTTGGTGAACAAGTAAAATTCCGAATGCCTCACAGACTAGATATTGGTAATGCATCAGGACTAGGCGGCTACACAAATATCGAAAAAATTAGCGATACACGCTATGTCGGAATCGCAAGTTATACACCAATTTTTGAAAGTGGTACGTCTCCAGAGCAGGTGCAAGTAAGCTGGAAGCCAACAACATTAATCGATTACAATAACACTCCTCAACTTGAAGGAGATTGGTCATTTGAATTTTCACTATCACGAATTACTGGCGAAACACAATTAGTGAATGAAGCAATTTCTAAAGATGGGGTTACACTCGTCATTCAATCAGTTGAACAAACCGGTTTATCCACTGTCATTAAGTACGAACAAACAATTAATGAAGCTGTAAATAAGAAGTGGGAAGATGTATCTCCGATTTTTACAATTACAGATGATTTAGGGAATCATTATGGAGCAGATGGTGGTGGGGCATCTTCAAAGGATCACGGCATCACCTACAACGGTACGCTTACAATTAACAAAGTTGACGAAAGGGCAACAAAGCTGTTTGTTGAACCGATCGCGATTCTTAGTAAATTATCAGGCAAAGGCCATGAACAATTACCTATGGAAACAATTGAAATCGAGTTGACTGAATAGTGGGAAGTTACTATTTGGTAATGCGTTATCAAAACTATTATTATTTGATGCTACAATAACTGTAATGAAGAAACGTTTCTGGTAGCATTTTAATATTTTTAGCCAATCCCTATAGGAAAGGGATGTGATGGTCCCTTTCCTTCCAGCTGCTTTCTTCATATATATCAACAAACTGAAATGAGGGATAGCATGGAAATAAACGAATTGATCTCGTTAACGAGCAAATATGGGTTAACAATTAAAGAAGAGTCAATCCATTTCAATGAATCTGGTTTAGATTTTCTTGTTGCGTTCGCCCATGATACGAATGATGTCGAATGGACACTGAGAATTCCGCGGCGCCCAGACGTTTTTGAACGTACAGGAGTAGAGAAAAATGTGCTTAACCTCATTTACAAGAAAGTCCCCTTTGAAACGCCATATTGGGAAATTTACGAAGAGGATTTAATCGCTTATAAAAAATTAAGCGGTGTCCCAGCCGGCACAATTGACCATAGCATCCAAAACTATGTTTGGGAATTAAACCATGAACAGATACCTGAACAATTTCACCAAAGTTTAGCGAACATCCTTGCTTCACTTCATACCTTTTCAAGCGAAGAGATAAAAAATGCCGGTCTCACCGTACATACTGCTGAAGAAGCAAGACAATCAATGAAAACCCGAATGGAAAAGGTAAAGCAAACATTTGGGGTAGGTGATTCTTTATGGAACAGATGGGAAACTTGGTTACAAAATGACTCCCTTTGGCCTGCACAAACAGGTCTCATTCACGGCGACGTTCATGCCGGCCACATTATGATTGACACAGATGAAAAAGCAATCGGCTTAATTGATTGGACTGAAGCGAAGCTAACTGACGTCTCTGTCGATTTCGTCTTTTATTATAAGGCTTTTGGTGAAGATGCACTTGATAAGCTTATTCATTATTATCATCAAGCAGACGGGCTATATTGGCCTGGAATGAAGGAGCATATTATCGAGCAGGATGCCGCATATGCAGTCGCCATTGCTGAATTTGCAATTATTTCCGGTGTAAAAGAGTATGAACAAATGGCAAAGGATGCCTTAGAAATTAAATAGTAAGAATGAAAAATTCACCGCTACTTTCCTAACGCTTTCTCCCTATATAAAAGGTGAAAACACATTTAGGGAGGATGTTAACAATGAAAATGATGATTGATGCAGGTCATGGCTTTGAAACACCTGGAAAACGTACTGTCGATGGTATGAGGGAATATGAATTTAACCGGGCAGTCGCAAATGAAATGAAGAGGTTATTGGCTGGTTATGAGAATGTTACAACAATGTTTTCTCATTCTGACCAAAAGGATGTTCCACTTTTAGAACGAACAAGGAAGGCAAATCAAGCAAATGTTGATGTATTTATTTCAATTCATGCGAATGCACATGGTAACGGGAAGGAATGGACTTCAGCCGAAGGAATCGAAACATTTGTGTACGAGTCAAAACCTAAAGAGGCACTAGGTCTTGCGAAAGCAGTCCAAGCAGAGCTCATCAAGCTCACTGGACGGAAGGACCGTGGTGTAAAAACTGCCAGCTTTCACGTTTTAAAAGCAACGAAAATGACTGCCATCCTTTGTGAATGCGGCTTTATGACGAATAAATTTGAGGCTAGCTTATTACGAACCCCTGGCTATCGAAACCTGTGTGCACTCGCAATCGTCAACGGACTTGCCACATACTACAAGCTAAAGAAAAAGCAGTCACATCAACCTTCTGCAAAAACCGTTTATCGCGTACAACTTGGTGCCTTTTTGAAAAAGGAAAATGCTGAAAAACTTGTGAGTAAGTTAAGGAAGCAAGGCTATGAAGCATTTATTGTTTCGTCAAATTGAGAAAATTGGGTGACTTCAACTAATTATCAGTCTCTACTACACACGTTAGAGAGGTGATAATTTTTGAGTCACCCTTCTTTTTTATTAATATCGGAATTAAGTTTTTTTCACAGTTTAACTTCATTCGCCTGGCGTGGGTGGCCTGAGTTATTAAAGAGCTAGTGTTCAGCAAGGTTTCTGCCTTGCCTTCAATCGTTCCATTTAACACCTAAACTTATTTATTCACCCCTACCTTTTGTTTCGGCAACTTTCGGTATATCGCTGCCTCAAAGTACGAAGTTGCAATCATTTTTTCAGTCCTGCTTACATCTATATCCATATTAAAAAGATCCTTATTCGGATATTCACTCGGATTGTAATAATAATATTCGTCCAAATATGGAGAATAGGTTTGCACATCGATTGAGTTTGTCTCCTCATCGATATGGAGAATTCGGATGAACCCATTTCCCCCATTTGCTGCCTTTTGATAATCTGCTAACAATTGATAAACTTTCCTGTCGGCAAGTCCATCTGCATTATCATCAAGCTCATCGACAAGCATTGCACTACCGTGAAAATGTCCAGACAAGACGGCAGCTACATTTTGATTAGGAACAACAACCTCTTGGAAGATTTGATTCCCTTTATGTGTTCGTGTTCCATTAGGCTGCAAATATTCGTGAAAAGATAGAAACGCAGTCCGGTCTGCATAGCGTGCCAATACGTTGTTCATCCAAGTTATTTCCTCTTTATTCATGTCTCCGCCCATATATATAAAAAGATAGTCTTTCCCATTAACCGATAGTAAATCATAATGTCCTCGGTTTTCATCATACGGTTCTCCATAGTAACGCTTTTTAGCAAACCGTTGTACACCGAAATACTTTTTATAAAGCTTAAACTTATCCCCTTCATCATGGTTCCCAGGGAGAACACCGTATGGGACATTTGCTACATCGAGAATGTTCATATACGTATCTGCATTGCGCCACTGCTTTTCATGATGTCCTTTATGAACAATATCACCTGTATGAAACACATATTTTATCTTCATTTCTGCTTTATTTTGTGCAATCCATTCGGTAATCGATTTAAATATAGCCGGATAATTTTGAGCGTAATATTGCGTATCAGACATCCAAACAAATGAATAGTCATAGGTCTTTGTCGGTACATTTACTTGGTCCTGTACTAAAACACTAATTTTATTTTTATGAAGAAATTCCCCTACTTTAACAGAAGCTTGCAACTGTATTTCAGATGACTGTGCGATCGTACTAGTTAAATCAAGCCATTGTTTTTTCTTATGGTTCCAGGCATACATCGTCACTTGGCGGCCAGGTAATGAGTTTCCTTGCCATGTGAATGTTATTCTGTCTGTACCGTATATTTGCTTATGAATTGGGATATCGAAGCGATGATATGGATGCTTTGTTAATGAACGAAGCTCGTTTGCTGTACTATTTTTTTGCAATAAAGAGAAGTACTTTTCTTTTGAAAATTCGCGCTCCCCTTTTGGGTGGTATCGCTTTGGCGGTTCTCTTTCGGTAATCTGTTCACTTACCTTTAAGCGATTAGATTGTGAAGTAATATGGTCAATTTGGTAGTAATCATTTGAGTGTGAGGGTACATCTGCTGCATAACTTACTTGAGCAGTCATAAAAAATAGTGTGATGAAGACAATTGAACGAAGTATGAATTGTTTTTTCATATAATCACCCACTATTAGTATGAACAATGCGATGTATTTTTACTAAAAAGGAGGAGATGTAAATCGATTAAATCTATTAACTTTTAAAAATCTCTCAACTTTCGTGGATAATTTCTCAACTTTTTAAGAAAATCTCCCAACTTTTGCGGAAAATCTCCCAACTTCATTAAAAAATCTGTCATTCGACAAATTTCGCCACTACCACTGCCGATGCCAATAAAAAAAGAGCAAGCTTCTCACTTCGCTCTTCTTCATTCATCCTTTTTCAATGGTTCAACAATTGCTTTTTGAATCATAAGATTGAGTAATGCGATTACGATGGCAGCTAGGAGTGCTGAGCCAAAGCCATCAATGTTAAATGCATCCCCCATCAACCCTTCCGTGATCATCAGTGTAATCGCATTGATGACGAACAGAAAGAAACCTAGTGTGAGGACAGTGACCGGTAACGTTAATAAAATGAGAAATGGTTTCACTAGTACATTTAAAATTGATAGAATAAAACTTGCTCCTATTGCCGCCCAGATCCCGCTTAAATAAAAGGAATCAAAAAATCCTGCTACTACGATTAGCATTAGCGCATTTACAAGAATACTTAAGACCCATCTTTTAATCATTGAACGATATCCTCTGTTGTAAACAATGAAGCTTTCATAGTATCATCCTTACGTATTTTGAATGGTAACTGAACCAACCTTCGTATCTGCAAATAAGGTTAAATTCGTATCTTCTGCAGTTCTAAACTTTACTTCTTTTTGAATCGTATCGCTTTTTTCGTACGTAATGTCTGCATTTTTTAATTCTACAGCTAACGTCCCTAAGTTCGATTTCAACTCTCCAACAACCTTTGTTTGTTCTGGTACTGAAATATCGATATTTCCGGTTGTTGTTTTTGCATAAATCGTTTCAGATTCTGAATCAGTTACTGTTAATTGCAGATTGCCATTGAAGCTTTGAGCATCTAGTTTTGTAGCAGTGCCATTAAATTGTATTAAACCTGTAATTGACTCAGCCTCGATTGTTTCATAGTGAGAATTTGTAAGCTTTATTTGACCACTTGCCGTTTCAAACTCGCCATTTTTTGCAGTAACCGCTGAGAACGAGACAACACCGTTTGCAGTTTTTGCTTTTACATTCTCTACTTGTAAATCTTCCCCGCGAATCGGCCCGTTAAACAGCTTGATTTTAATTTGTTCATACTTTTGTTCTGGGACAAAGAGACGAACGTTGATTTTCATTGTTTTTTTATCGGTATGGAGGATTAGTCTGTTTCCTTCTATTAAGCATTCAACTTCATGGATAAATTGATTTTTCGCTTGCTCCGTATTCTCTGCTCTGTAAAGCTTCGCATCACATTCAATCCGTACATCTTGTTCACTCCATGGTTGAAGGTTCACACTTCCATTAGGTATGTTAATATCGATATCTGTGAAATTTGCCTCTTGTAACTGATAAATATGTTGAATATCAATCGATTTACCGAAATTTAAGTCAAGGTCCATTTCCTTTACTTTTTTTACTGCCGTGTCAACCCAATCCATGAGCTTTGTGCCTATGGATGATTGCTTTTCTTGAAATTGCTTTGCTTTTTCTTCGTATTCTTTGTCTCCATATACTTTTGACGAAATTTCCTGATACTTTTCGTTTTTGGCTTTTTCATCACTCTCAAGTGCTTCTATTAAAGTTAACGCTTCTTCTGCAGATAACTTTCCTTCTTCAACAAGCTTTAAGATTCGTTGTCTCTGTTCTTTCATTTAACCGTCTCCTCACATGTAATCTTTTATTTCCTTCATTGTGCCTCTAAAATATATATGAGCGTAGACTGATACTCATCCCTACAATGAGATTCTCGGTGTTATGGTGCATTTTTTCATTTTTAGTACTATTTGATATACGTTTGAAATGTCTTAAAAGTTTCATTTAATTGGAAATTTATATTACTCCTTATAACGAGAAACTGCCCCTTATACTCAATCAATAACAACAATTTCCAGGAGAAACACCTGAAAAAGGGCAAAAAAATTCCCACAAATACAAATTATGTAATGTGGGTTTGACATTTGTTTTTTCTCTTTCCTTCGCAAGCTTCTTCATTGTACAGGTTAATCAATACATCTAATATCATGCTTAAACGCATTGCTTCTTTTGATTGATACCCATAATCTTTGCTTACTTTAAATAACTTCATCCGAGTCGGTTCAATTAGTGTTGTTTGAAGATAATCTCTTTCCATCGCTAACCCCTTCTAATAGAACTTCCATATTATTTTATTTCCAGTTACAAGGAAGGTCAATGAAAAATTGTTGAAAATTGATAAAATTTGTATACATATGACAAAAATTGTACAACTTCAGGTAATACTGTCATTTTACACAGCATATTAATTATTCCCTTAATACATTAACAGTAGTCCATCTAAATCAAGTATCTTCAATCTTTTGTTGCTTATTCTTATGATAAAGCCTTGTTCTTCAAAATTTTTTAATGCTCGACTAATTGTTTCAGGGGTTGTACCGAGATAGGATGCTATGTCTTTTTTGCTGATTGGCAGTTCTATCTCCTCATTATCTTCTTCGATGCATTCAGTAAGGAAGTGAGCAAGTCTTGTTTCAACCTTTTCCGTTGTGAAGCGTGTTGTTTGTTTTTCAGAGACTTCTAATCGATTAGCAAACTCTTCTAGAATTTTTATTGAAATCGATGGGTATTTCAAAAGTAAGTTTTGTAAATCTGATTTATGAATGAAACAAACCTGGGTATCAACCATCGCTTCTGCATAGTTTTTCTGTGTAGAATGTTGAAATAATGCTAATTCCCCTGTGAAATCACCTCGACCTAGAATCCGTACGAGCTGTTCTTTACCCGCTTCTGATAGGTGATAGATTTTCATTTTCCCTTTATTTACAATATATAATGCTTCTGTTTTTTCTTCAGGATGAAACAGGAGTTCACCTTTTTTATATGTGCCTGATTGGACGAGCTTCATCATGTCTGTCATTTGCTCCGGCTCTAAGTGATTAAATATTGGTACATGTGTCACACATGCAGAATGTGAACAAATATGATGTTGAGTCAACTTGCTTTCCCTCCTAGTCCTGAATTTTTAAGCTTTAGGCTGTTTTTTTCTCTTCAATAGTCTCATTGCGTTAAGGATAACTAGTAGTACACTTGCCTCGTGAATAAACATACCTGATGCAAGGTGGACGTTCCCATTTAGAACACCAATTAGTAGGATGATCACTATTGCTACAGCGAAGAACGTATTTTGCTTCATATTGCGAATCGTTGCCTTTGAAATCAAATATGCATGTGCTAATTGCTCAAGTTTATCAGCCATGAGAACAACATCCGCAGTTTCCATTGAGATGTCCGTGCCGCCTTTCCCCATCGCCACTCCGATATGTGCAGCTGCTATTGCTGGAGCATCGTTAATTCCGTCCCCTGCCATTGCGACGATATGTCCATCCTGTTTGAATTTATTTATATATTCAAGCTTTTCATGTGGTAATAATTGCGCGTAATACTCCTCTATACCTAATGTTGCAGATACGAGCTTCGCAGTATGCTTATTATCACCAGTTAGCATAATAAAGCGTTTAATTCCTATTTTCCTCATTGTATTTATAGCTGCTTGAGCATCCTCTCGAATTTCATCAGCAATAGAAATGATTGCCGCTATTTTACCATTAATTGCGATATAAATTGCTGTATTTCCTAACATTTCTCGCATAGTGGCAATTTCACTCATATGATCTGTTAGCATAATATGATTGGCTTCCATTAGTTTCCGATTACCGATAAAGAGTGTTTTTCCTTCAACGTTTGCACGAAGTCCATATCCCTTGATGATTTCACCTTCTTCAAGTTTATGCTGTAACGGAAGATTTCTTCGTTTTGCTTCTTTAACAATTGTTTGGCCGAGATGGTGCTCTGACCTTTGTTCAGCTTGTGCAACAATTGTTAACAACTCGTACTCTTCCATAGGTTGGAAAAGGTCAATACTTGTTATAGCCGGTTGCCCTTTCGTAAGTGTTCCTGTTTTATCAAATACAATCGTATTTACTTTTGAAAAGGTCTCCATTACCTCGCCACCTTTTAAAAGGACACCATGTTTTGCTGCACTGCCAATACCAGCAACATTTGATACGGGAGCACCAATGACTAGCGCACCAGGACAAGCAATCACAAGAAAGGTTATCGCTGTGTGGAAATTTTTCGTCATGAAATATACGATAATCGCAATCAAGACAACTGCTGGTGTATAAAACTGTGCAAAGTTCGTTAAAAACTTCTCGGTTTTCGTTTTCGATTCCTGTGCCTCTTCAACTAATTCAATAATTTTCGCAAATGTCGTATCATCGCCAACTTTTTCGGCGACAAGTTCAATATAACCATTATCAACAACGGTGCCACTATAAACTGGACTACTTATTTTTTTCATAACGGGAATGGATTCCCCTGTTATCGTTGCTTCATTTATTGCTCCATCACCTGAACTTATCGTGCCATCCACTGGTATTTTCCCACCTGAATGAACAATAACATGGTCACCGACAATCACTTCTTCTACTGGTATCGTAACCTTTACACCACCTCTGATGACAGTTGCTTCTTGTGGTGCTGATTCGACTAGGTCCTTTAAAGAAGAACGAGTTTTCGCAAGTGTACGTGCTTCGAGATAATCCCCGAATAAAAATAGAAATGTGACAACAGAGGATTCGATATATTCATGAATAAATAATGCACCAATGACTGCGATTGTAACTAAAACTTCAATGCTAAATATCCTCAGTCGTAATGAATGAAAAGCCTTAATCGCAATTGGCACACCGGCAATCACCGTTGCTGCAATAAGCGTGACAGCTTTCAGTATATCGAGACCTATAAATCCGGCACTAATACCCGCCATGATGAATAGAAATGAGATAGCAGTAAGTCTATTTTTATATTCTTTTACTAGTTGGTTCATCGTGATCCCTCCTTTGTTAGGTTCATTGTATCTCCTATTCACTTTGGAAAAATTGACCGATATCAAGTTTTATCATTTATTTTTTATGGAGTAATCTCATAGAGGTTATGAGATGCTAGTATTTAATAAAGGCTCTTTTCTAAAAGATTGTGGCTTTTTGCACTAACCTTTTTAAGGGTTTGTTGGAGCTTAAAGTGCGAGACTCCTGCGGGATGCGTGGGAGAGGTGAGACGTGAGCAGGCGTTTACGCTGAGGAATACGAAAAGCGTAGGCGGCTTGCCCATCGACGTACAAACTGGAGGGGCATCGACTAAGACCAAAGGAATCACGATGAGCCGATGGCGAATCGATGATGACTTATCGTAGGGAGGTGACCTGAAGTTTGCTTGTTCGTGCCGCAAGGAGCTATGAGGCTCACCACCCACCCCGCTACCCGTGAGTACTGCAAGAGGAGACAAACCCTAAACGACAACTCAGTTAAAAGCAACAATGTTTACGAAAACAGCCTTAATAAAAAACAGTAATATGCGGAAAACATATTATGAATAACTTTATGTAGAAGTTTATTAGACAGAGTTCTTTGTTGTACGTATGTTGATGAGGGGTGAATAATAAACTGTTGTGGGATGAGTAGGAGAGGATAGAGTCTTATGCTTATTTCATAATCGGCTTTATAGAACCGATGAATAACAAAAATTCGCGAAGACTGAAACTAATTCGGCTTCATAAGTCAAATGAAAAACAAAATGTAATGAAGCCAGAATTAGATTCGTCTTCTTAACTTAGATGCAGATTTTAGTTCGGAGTGCTTAAAGTAAAAGCCTATTATCGAAACCCTCATTTATTTTGCTACTTTAGAAGAGAGGACATCGTAACCTAACTTTTGTATTGTTTCCTTCAGTTGGCTGTCGCTAATATGTTCATTGTCATAGACTGTTTTCACTTTACTTGAATTAAATAAAACTCTAGTAGATTCAACCCCATGTAGTTTTGTAAGACCTGTTTCTATTTTTTTAATACATGACGGGCATGTTAAAGGTTCTAGCTGGAATACTGCCTGTGCCATACTCAATTCCTCCTTTATATTTATTGCTTTGCTTCTAGTTTGTTCTAGAAGTTATCTTTATTATATAAACGACTCTGCTTTGAAAAATTGATGAGGATCAAGTTTCAAATATTAATGTTCAAAGCCCAGATGTGTATAAGATTACTTTTTCTTTCTCATATTAATCTTAGGTTATATAAAGGTAATTAAGGAGTTGGATAAATGGATACGGCGCTTTTATTAGAGTATTTATGGGTTTTAATTGTTTTAATCGGTCTTGAAGGGATTTTAGCTGCTGACAATGCCTTAGTTATGGCGATAATGGTCAAACATTTACCAGATGAGCAAAGGAAGAAAGCACTCTTTTATGGACTAGCTGGTGCTTTTGTATTTCGATTTGGCTCACTGTTCATCATTTCCTTCCTCGTTGATGTTTGGCAAGTACAGGCGATCGGTTCCTTGTATTTACTTTTCATTTCAATTAATCATCTTGTGAAAAAGTTTGTGCTTCGTAAAGGAGAACACAAAAAAACCGGAGCAACGGAGCAAGGCTCAGGCTTTTGGATAACAGTCCTTAAAGTTGAATTGGCTGACTTAGCATTTGCGGTTGATGCAATCTTAGCAGCAGTTGCCTTTGCAGTTGCCCTACCCGAAACACCATTACCACATATTGGAGGGTTAGATGGTGGCCAATTTTTAGTTATTTTGGCAGGTGGCATTATTGGATTGGTCATTATGAGGTTTGCTGCAAATTTGTTTGTTGGGATTCTGCAAAGAAAACCTGGGCTTGAGACAGCAGCCTTTCTAATCGTAGGTTGGGTCGGGGTTAAATTAGCAATCTACACTCTAGCTCATCCAGATTTAGGCTATCTACCAAAGGAATTTCCTAAATCTACTGGGTGGAAGCTGTCATTTTGGGCTGTATTGCTAGCAATTGCTGTATTAGGGTGGTTTTTATCGAAGGAAAAGACTGTTGAAGAGAAATAAATATAATTTGGTGATTCGCCAGAGGTTACTGTTTAATTCAGTAAGTATATAGAAAAAATTGCGACTTTCTGTAAAACATTTTGATGATGAAGGGATGATTTTCTCTCCTAATTCAGGATCTAACTCCCACTCTATATTTAGTGAATTGATCGAAAAGACCTACATATTTAACATTGTGTAGGTCTTGCATTTCTTAGTTTCATTTTATGTACGTAACCAGCACTACCTCTATGTATTTCATCAAACGATTGTACTGCGATTAACTTGGTCATGGAGTATTTTCATATTTTTCAAGATGCCTTTTGATAATTCACCTAGCATATCAATTGATAAAGAATTATTATGTTCTAATTGTTTAGTAATATCTTTAAATAGTAATTCCATATCCTCAAGAATGGCCATTCCTGCTAAGTTGTACAGGTGAATGTGATGATAATTAGAGTCTTTAAACAATGCACTATCTACAAGGCTTAAAATTATGTGCTAGCGTTGGAAAGTTGACAATCAGACGACTAATTCCATCGTGTATTCCTTCAATTGTTAATCTAACTTCTTCAAGAGGGCTTAATGCACTGTTTACATAGCTTTTGATTTTTTCATCATAATTCGTAAACAAACTTACTATTTTGCCTGGGAGATTCCCATGAAGTAGTGAGACGGTCAATCCTTTTACAGATTTGTTGATTAGTTCGAGTGCAGTTTCAACTAAAGAAAGGGTGAATTTTATGTTAGTTAGATGAGGTAAAAGCTTTAGTTGTACTGAATGCGTGAAGATGCCATAAACAAAGTCCAGATGCATTTCCTTAAATTTCATTCCATCGGGTAGGTACGCAGATTCTTCCATTGTGTATAGTTTTGATTGGTTAGCCTTCCCAATCGTTGTTTCAGTTGACTTCCCATTTTCTATTGCATGCGCAATCGATCTGTCCGCTTGTTCAAAATGGTCTGCGGTATTATTCACTTCCTTAGCAAAATTAATTACTTGCTCCAACATCGTGTCTTTATTTTTCATAAGAATATGGTAATGTGCTTCAAGCTCTCTAACGACAGCATCTTCCCAACTATTAGTTCCACCTACAAATAATTCAGTAACCCCATCAGTTATAATTGTTTTTAGAGTATTTGAAAGCTGTCCCACATCTTCCTTTAAATTCTCTAAATGATTTCGTGCTGTAACGAAAACAGATTCGACACTGATATCCTGATTAAGAATGTGTTCAAGCAGCTCTGCTGGAGGAGAATTCAAGATAGAATTTAATGACTGACAATTCGATTCTGCTTGATTTAGCAACGCTTGGAGTGCATGTATTTCTAAGATTAATAGATTTCCAACCGAAGTTAACCCCATGAATAATCGATTACCTGCTAATTGGTCAAAAAGGTCTTCAAATATTTGCTGTAGCTTATCAACACGTTCATAAAACTGCCGGCTTTCTTCCTCAACAATATTATTCGAATTCTCTAAATAATTCCCTGACCTTTGTATTTTTACAGCAACATCCTCAGACAATGCATTTGCTAACATATAAAGATGATCTTTGTCCATGATGATTTTCCTCGAGCTTCCCCCACCATGAAGAGATTCCCCTGTCCAAATACTAGTAATGACATGTGAATCTGCATCAACATGGATTACGTCATCACCAATTTGATAATACTGCCGACCATCACTCTCTCGTAAATACCCTGTATGGTTTGTTGAAAGCTTATCAAATTCAGGAATTCCGTTATTAATACGATGCTGCACTCCAGGAATTCGATTTCCTAATCCTAATGAGGTTTCTGTTGTTGTCAAAACATCGTAAGCACTAAAATAGTTTGTAATATTTTCAAATTTCTGTGTTTCATCAATCATACCACCTGGTAAAATAGCTGGATAGCGTTACCGCTTTAACGTCAGGATGTTCCACTGCAACCGAATTCGTCAGACCACCGCCAAGAGAATTTCCCGTAATAGAGGAGATTTCCCCATATTCCTTTTCCATATTATTAAAATATTTACGAGCAGCTTTAATTTGTTCCGGTGTTAATTTGCTAAGAAGTTGAACATCCGTAATGAGGTCTTGCATGCCGTTTACTGCCTCAATGTCTGTGCCGACGTAGATGATGGTGTATTCGTTAGAAATCAAGTTTTGCACTGTAAGAGCATCTAATCCTGTTTCGTGCTCAAATATGGTGTTTACCACAACAAATTGCTTACTGTTAACAGTTATAATTGTCTCTTCGTCTGGATATAAATATGCATGATACCCTGCAAGTTCAACTAAATCAGTATCTAATGTAAAATCAACTTTCCTAACCAATTCTTTATTTTTTAACGTATCTCTCAACTTTCCACTCACCAACCTTACTCTCTTATAATATAATTTGGATGGGCTCTTTTTATTGTATTTTCCTTTGTAGCTGTATCAGTAATCTTATCTATGAAATTATCATGGAGATAAACACTATATGAGCCCTTCGGTATACTATCTAATGATTCAATATCTTGAGCTACTTCACTTAAAAGTTCCGTACTAGGCTGTTTATACTTATCACGCATAAATAAGTGGATAGTAATTTTTAAATATTTAGTTGAAAATTCATTTTCCTCAAATGTGTTTCTTAATTCTGCTACTGAAATATTTGGATTATCAATATATGACTGATACATTTTCTTCAAAGCAACATCATACGAAGACACTGTAATATAGTAATAAGGTGTCATATAACCTATACCACCAACATTCTCCAATGATTCCTTAGTCTTCCCGACTACTTCTCCCTTACTCTCTAAATCTATAAAATAAGAATCTAAGCGGTCAAACTCATTAATATATATTTGATGATACAAGCCACTCATTATCGCATGCTCAACTTGCCCTTCCTGTGTAAAAACATTATCAAGCTTTACTTCTTTCTTTTGTATATCTATCGGCACAACTGCGTATGTATAAAAATGCGGTTCCCCCACCGATTCCACAAACACTGTTGCTGCATCCTGCGAGCCTACTACATTATGTACTTTTACTTCTGTTTTATAAGT
>NZ_JAUSUD010000041.1 GCF_030813355.1 Metabacillus malikii | reverse complement strand
ACATTCCCAATTTATTCAAATAATTGATAGAACAATCAAAGTTTCAGAAAATCCGAGAAAAAAAAGCCGACTTTTTCAGTGGTCTCGGACGGTTCCTCTGCTTCATTTTTCTGCGAAAAAATGAAGCAAGAGAACCGTCCCCGCGCCTCCCCACTCTCAAAAATTTAAGGCAAAGAACACCATTCTATTCTAAATCGTCTCATGCTTGTCGTGGCTAATTAAGGCATTTGCACTTTGTTCTTTACACAAATCTTCAAAAAACGCCAAAGTCGTGCGTACATGAGGGAAGCAGAGGGACGGTTCCTCTGCTTCATTTTTTGCGAAAAAAAGAAGCAAGAACCGTCCCCGCGCTTCCCCATGCTTCCACCCTTGCTTCATTCATGAATAGCCTTTATAATATTTGTAAGTATATGTTCACCATCTTTTTGTTTGTGTAATACATACAAGTTTGTGATTATAAACAGGAAGTTGTACTGACATTATTACGCTATTATATTATTAATCTGGCAAAGGAGAACTTTCATGAAACGAAACAATGGAAACAGTTCATTTAAGGAAAGCGTCATTGCCCATTACAGCTTTGATGATTCGAACAATGTTGGAAAAGATCGTTCAGGAAACGGCTATGATGCCACGGCTGAGGGGATTACAAAACCTGTAGTAGAAACAGTTGGAGGCAGAAATGCAGTTACACTTGCCGGTGGTCAGAATGGCACGTCTTATTTAAAACTGCCATCAGGAATATTCAAAAATGTTGGCGACCATACAGGAATTACAATTAGTTCATGGGTATATTTAAGAAAAGGGACAAATGTTTGGGAAAGAATTTTCGATTTCGGAAAAGGTCCAACAGGCCCTTATCTCTTCTTATCGCGCAATCTACGCGGCGTCTGCTTTACAGATGCAGATATTGTTGCCGATGCCGGTAGAACATACGCAGCAGGTGAATGGTTCCATGTAGCAATGTCTGTAACAGGAACAGAAGGTGGTACATTAAGCAGTGCAGGACCTGTTATCTATGTAAATGGAGAAGTTGCTGCAGACGGTTCAATTAGCCAAACCTCTAGTGGTACGTATAAAAAGTTCCGGAGCTGGTTTGAATCATTTACGCATCAAGAAAATTATAGCAATAACTATATCGGAAAATCACAACACGAAGTTGATGCTGACTTTAACGGTTCACTAGCAGATTTCCGTGTTTATGAAGCAGGCTTAACACAGGATGAAGTAATCGAGGTTATGTGTGAATCATTAACAGATGCAGAAATCGTTGCACTTGCTAAAAATAAATATTTATCCTTCCCGATTACAATAGTTTCAAATGACGTTACACTTCCAAACTCACTTATGGGCGGTAAGGTTTCCGTATCATGGGAATCAAGCGACCCATCAGCACTATCAAACGATGGTATCGTTGGTAAAATCGAAACACCAAAAGGCGTAACCTTAACGGCAACATTAAGCAAGGGAAATGAAACAACTGAAAAAGCGTTCACTGTCTCAGTTCTTCCAAAAGGAGTACCTTCTCACCATTTAACAATTGACGGAAATGAAGAAGTGCTCGACATTAGTGACATCCTCTATGGATTATTCTATGAAGATATTAATAATGCAGCAGATGGTGGAATTTATGCCGAGCTAGTGCAAAACCGTTCATTTGAATCATTTGCATTTGATACGTACTCACATGCTTCCGGTGCTTGCGGCTGTTCAACAGGTAGAAACCATGAACCACTACATGCATGGTTTGGCGATGTAGAAAAAGTAACCGTTCACAATACCGGTGGATTGAATGAATTTTTCGGTATAACCGACAAAGACGTCAACTCACACTATATTACTGCACCCGACGGCAGCACGATAATAAATAAAGGATTTACAGATTCAAACGCTCATTGTGCAATGTCAATTAAGCAAGGTAACCGTTATGATTTTACGATTTGGGCAAAAGCTGAAGCTGCTGGAAGCATCACTATGCAGCTGCAAGACCAAGATGGAACACCAATAAGTAATCAAGTAACCGTTCAAATTGAAGGCGGTAACACATGGAAAAAATACGGTGTTGATACAAAGCTTGTCCTAACGGGAACAAAAACAGTACTCGGACAGCTTGCACTAACATTTAACGGAGATATTTCCATTGATATGGTTTCATTAATGCCACAGGATGTATGGGGTGCAAACGAAGAAGAGCGTTCAGAAACTGCTCATGCTAACTATAAAGGAAATCCAAACTACCGCTTAAGAAAAGATTTAGTGAATGCTTTAGTGGATTTACATCCGACCTTCTTACGTTTCCCTGGCGGATGTATTTCAGAAGGTTCATATATTTGGGAGAACGTTTATGAGTGGAAGGATTCTGTCGGTGAAGTTGAACTCCGTAAAGAAAACTTTAATGTATGGGGTTATATGATGACGATGGGACTAGGCTACATGGAATACTTCCAATTAGCAGAAGACCTAAATGCAACACCGCTCCCTGTTATGGCATGTGGCGTACTTTGCCAGGCGCGATCTGATTATGTCAACCCTGCAGGTGGAAAACTAAGAGATTTCTATGTTAAAAGCTTTACAGATTTAATCGATTTTGCGATTAGCACAGATTTTGAACAAAATGAATGGGCAGCCTTGCGTAAAAAAATGGGCCACGAAGCACCATTTGATCTCCACTACTTAGGTGTAGGTAATGAAAACTGGGGCACAGAGTTTTTCGCGAACTTTGAATACTTTAAGGCTGCAATCGATGAATATATGGACAAACATTATCCAGGATATGTCTTGCACATTATTTCAACAGTTGGAGCACAAGCTGATGATGACGCATATCAAGAAGGCTGGAAATTTTTAAGCGGGAATTTAAAAGGCTCGGAGAAGGTGAGCTTTACTGACGGAAAAAACGTAATTGAAGAAGATGTTACATGGTATGAAAAGCAACCAAATTACATGGACACAATTGCTGACGAGCATTATTATCGTTCAAATGAATATTTATTAAATAATGTTGACCGTTATAATTATTATTACAGAGCGTATCAACAGGACGGCAGCTTAGATGAAAAGGAAACATCAAAAGTCTTCGTCGGTGAATTCGCTTCAACAGATAAAAATACATTAGCGGGTGCTGTTGCAGAGGCAGCAATTATGACAGGATTTGAACGCAACTCCGATGTCGTGAGACTTGCTGCGTATGCACCATTATTCAACAAAGTGTTAACAGATGGAACGTACCGTTGGACACCTGACTTAATTTGGTTTGACGATGAAACCGTTTGGTATACACCAAACTACTATGTACAAAGCTTATTTGCTAAATACCTTGGAAAGAAAGTATTAGACACTTCTTTCTCAACTTACCGCAATGGCCATCTTACTGAACTTGCGCCACGTGGTGGTATCGAGATTGCTGCTGGTAATGCTGAAGTTCATGTAAAGCACGTAAAAGTAATTGACAATGCGACTGATAGCATTTTACTTGAGCAAGACTTCACGAAACAATTAAACGATGCATGGAACGTCATTCCTGGCTCGATTGGTTATACAATTGACAAAGAAAAAGGACTTGTTTTACAGGCGCAAAACGGCGGTCTAAACGGTCTGTACATCTTAAACGATAGCTGGACAAATTACCGTGTTGAAGTTGTAGCATCAAAAACATCTGGTGCAGACGGATTCTACGTTGGTGTTGGCTTAACAGATATCTCACCTGAGAAAAAAGATGTACATGAATACGCAGTAGGCTATAACGGCAACGCGACAGGTGTTAAAGTTTACAAAGAAGGCGTACAAGGCTATATGCTAGGTGACTACTCATCAAGTACCGCTGCAGGAAACCTCCGTTCAAGCTGTTATGAGGAATTAGCAGATAATACACCATACACAATTACTGTTAACTATGGTGGACAAACAGGTGACCGCCTCATTTGTTCTTATACAGATGGTGCGTTCACGAGTAAAGTATTAGAATATAAACTCGAAGCGTACAACCGAGAAATTTTCAATTCAGTTACGAAGGACGACAAACACATCTATGTAAAATTAGTGAATGCCGATCCATTTGAAAAAACAACGAGAATTTCTTTAAAAGATGTTTCAGTTTCAACAGAAGGTAAAATCATTACGGTTACTGGCGATGAGTCTATCGTCCATACACCGAACGTGAATAAAAAGAACGCTGAACAAGTAGTACCTTCTGAAACAGCGCTTAAACTTAATGACAATGATGCAGTCGTGACGTTAGCAGCTAACTCAGTGAATATACTTGTATTAGATTTACAATAAGGAAAAGGCAGAGGGTGACTCATTTTAGTGAATTGTCTCCTTAAACACAACATATAGTTTTAAAGCTTAAAATCTATATATCAGTGTGTTTGTTAGGAGCCAGCTTCATATCGAGTCACCCTTAATATTTAGGCTCTACTCTAAAAGATTGTGGCTTTTTGCACTAACCTTTTTAAGGGTTTGTTGGAGCTATGAGGCTCACCACCCACCCCGCTGCCCGTGAGTACTGCAAGAGGAGACAAAGCCTAAACGACAACTCAGTTAAAAGCAACAATATTTACGCAAACAGCCAATTTTCAAAATAGAAAGGATGAAAACAATTGCAACAAGCATATTTATTTGTCCATTTTCGTGAAAAATCAACTCCTGACGGTGAGCAAGTTCATTTTGGATTAAGTAAAGACGGCTATCATTGGGAAGAAGTAAATAACGGTAATCCAATTCTCTGGGCTTATTATGGTGATAAAGGTGTACGTGATTTTACAATTGTTCGTTCAGTTAAAGACAAAAAGTTTTACATATTTGCCACAGACTTAAGCCTCGCATACGGAATGCGAAATCAATACAACCATTCATGGGAAGAGATAGCTCGCAAAGGAAGCAAATGCTTTTCGGTTTGGGAATCAGAAAATCTTGTTGACTGGACTGAGCAGCGGCTTGTGAAAATAGGGAATGAGGATTTTGGCTGTATGTGGGCGCCAGATATTATTTTTGATAAAGAACACGATGATTATGTTATTCACTGGTCCTCTCCCCATAAACAAAATGACTTTGGTCAAAAAGGAATTTACTACAGCCGCACAAAGGATTTTGCTACCTTTTCAGAGCCTGAACTTTTATACAAAAAAGAGGACAGTGGCGTCATTGATTCCGCAATTTATGAAGAAGATGGACTTTATTATATGTTCATCAAAAGTGAAGGCAACCCGGAAAAAATTATCCTTATGAGATCAGAACATGTCGCAGGACCATACACAAAGATTGAAAACTTTGATAAAAGCATGGAAACACTGGAATCGGGTCTATATGAAGCACCAACAGCCGTCCGTTTAGAAAACGGAAAATGGAGCCTCTTCCTCGACTTTTACGGTGTACCAGGAGCGGGTCAAGGGTATGTTCCATTTATTGCAGATAGCCTGTCTGAAGGGAATTTCGTCCGTTCTGACCAAGCATTTTCATTCCCATATGGTTTTAAACATGGCACCATCCTAACAATTACACTGGAAGAATACGAGCGAATGAAAAAGCATAACTGGGGACAATAATTGGCAGGCTGTTAAGTATAATCGTTTCCTCCTTGTTAACGACATAAATCACAAATAACGAGAATGTATAATTTTGAAATATATATACATTTTAAACGGTAGGAAGATATTGTGGTTAGTTAATAAGGAGGAAATGTAGATGACAATAGAATATGTAGATGGGAAGAATCTTTCCGAGCATCATATCCCGCTTACCGCTGCAGAGTTAGGCTTTCTTTGGGGACAATATTTAAATGATTCATTAGCAACGTGCGTAATGAAATACTTTATCAAAACATGTGATGACAAAGAAATTTTACCGCTACTTGAAAGATCATTAAGTTTAGCGGAAAAAGACCTTGAGATTATTACGGCAATATTTAAAAATGAAGGTGTACCAATACCAACTGGATTTACGGAAGAGGATGTTAATGTTAATGCCCCAAAGTTATTTACAGATACGTTTATGCTAATTTATTTACATAAGCTTGAGATGATTGCGATGGCAAGTATCACAGTTGCGATTAGTGTCTCAGCACGGTCCGATGTCTGTCATTTCTTTAAGGATTTATTATATTCAGTCACAGAACTACTAGATGACGGCCGTAAAGTAATGTTAGATAAGGGTATATACACTCGCCCACCACGCATAAATATGCCTGATAAAGTTGACTTTGTTAATAAACAAAATTTCTTATTTGACTTTTTAGGTCGAGAAAAAAGACCGTTAACTGCGATCGAAATAACACATCTATTTATTAATGTCCAAACAAATGCCCTTGGGAAAGCAATGATGATGGCATTTGCACAAGTTTGTAAAAATGAGGATGTAAAGGAATATTTTCTTTCTGGTAAAGGAATTTCGACGAAACACCTTACTAAATTTAGTAAAATTTTAAGTGACGAAGACCTTCCAGCTCCGATGGCTTGGGATTCGCATATTACAGATAGCACTGTTGCTCCTTTTTCTGATAAATTAATGATGTTTCATACGACAGCGATGATTGCTGTTGGAATTGGAAATTACGGCACGGCAGCCGGGACATGTCATCGGATGGATTTAAGTGCAACTTATACTCGCCTTTCAGCAGAAATTGCCCTCTATGCTGAGGATGGAGCAAACATACTTATCAAGCATGGCTGGTTAGAAGAGCCACCACAAGCGGATAATAGACAGGAGCTTTCAAAGCAACAAAAATAAATAAATCCTACTTATACAAAAAAGTGAATTTAAAAACACTATTTTTATTTGAAAAAGCCGATTTTCTTTTACATTCAGTCTTTGAATAGGGGATAGGATATTCTTAATATACTCAAAAGCAGTATCCCTGATAGGTCGAAGCAGTAATAATGATAATGCTCACCCTCTCCATATTGAATGTCCCAAAGACTCAACTTTCCTACTTATCATAATCCAAAATATAACATTGTGAGTAAGTGAGTAAAGGCATTAAGAGTGGGTGAGATCACGTAGATTTCCCTTCAAAATTCTTCACTGTATTGATTAATTACTTAACACCCCAATAATTTTATCTTTATCCCGAATAATATGAAATGAGCGCTGTGACAATTTTACGATTGAAATTGATTTACATTTTAAAATAAATGTAATATGTTGCTATTGTATGAACAAATGGATGCTGCAAATATAATAAGATGTAAAGTGTCTTCAGCATGTGAATGGTTATTAATATTTACTAGTCATTCTAATTGATTTAATATAAAAAAAGCAATAATTCATAGATTCATAATGCCCGAGATAGATTATGAAATAAAGGAAGATAAACCATGATGAAATTCATAGAAAACATGTTAGAAAGCTCTAACATGAACCCAACCGTAGTAAATGTGTTATCAAATGTGTTAATGATTGTATTTATTGCGATAGTTGCGATTATCGCTAATTTTTTGACAAAGAAAATAGTAATCAAAATTATTTCTCAAATTGTTAGAAAAAATAAGTTTCAATGGGATGATATACTATTTGAAAGAAAGGTCTTCCACAGATTATCACATTTTGTGCCAGCCATCATTATCTACTCCTTTGCTGAAACATTCCCAGCATACGAGGATTGGATTCAAAAAGGTGCTGTGACGTACATTATCATTATTTCATTACTGATGATGAATAACGTCTTTAATGCGATTAATGATATATATCAAACTTATGATATTTCAAAAGTTAGGCCGATTAAAGGATATTTGCAGGTAATTGAAATTGTTGCGGTTACACTAGGGATAATCCTTATCATTGCGAACCTTATCGGTAAAAGTCCACTCCTGTTACTTAGTGGGATTGGAGCCCTCTCAGCAGTCTTTATGCTCGTCTTTAAAGATTCTTTACTAGGACTTGTTGCAGGCATCCAATTAACATCAAACGATATGGTTAGAGTGGGTGATTGGATTGAAATGCCGAAGTATGGAGCAGATGGAGATATTATTGACATTTCATTGAATACGGTAAAGGTCCAAAATTGGGATAAAACAATTGTCACAATACCAAGCTACGCGCTGATATCTGATTCGTTTAAAAACTGGAGAGGCATGCAAAACTCTGGTGGACGTCGGATTAAGCGTTCCGTGTTTATTGATAGCAGCAGTATATCGTTTTGTACAGCGGAAATGATGGAGAAGTTTAAATATATCCATTATCTCTCAGATTATATTGTTGAAAGAGAAAATGAAATAGCGGAATATAACCGTCGTAATGACGTGGATCGAAGTAATCGTGTCAATGGAAGGGCCCTCACAAATATTGGTGTCTTCCGCGCATACATTGACAATTATTTAAAACACCATCCTGGAATTAATCAGGATATGACTTTAATGGTAAGACAGTTAGCACCAACTGAACATGGATTACCGTTGGAAATTTATTGCTTTACAAATGATATTCGCTGGGCCGTATATGAGTCAATTCAAGGGGATATTTTCGATCATATCTTTGCGGTTGCACCAGAGTTCGGCCTTCAAATTTTCCAAAGTCCTTCAGGAAGTGATTTGAGAGCATTAATTGAAGAAACGAAAAAGGAAGAAGAGATGACAAGGGAATTAGGGCATTGATATCTAAAAAGACGGGGGAACCCGTCTTTTTGTATGCCAAATTTAATACCGGGAATAACCCTTTATGCTTCATTTTTTTGCGGCTGTATTGTCTTAATTTTTTTTATGAAAAAGTAGTGCTTATAAAGAGCCAAAGCAATTAAGATAATTTGTACAATAAGAATATCGACATATATAATAGAAAAAAGAATAAAGGTGTCTGCAATTACATTTATTCGTATTTTTTCCTTAAGAGTCATACCTCGCTTTTTCCGAAATCCTTCAACATATTTAATATATAATGGATTTCTTTTAAACCATGCCTCGACCCGTTTTGAACCTTTAGCAAAGAAGAATGATGCTAACAAGTAAAACGGTCCCCCTGGTAAGACAGGCAGTACGGTCCCGGCAATCCCAATCCCAAGTGAGATGACACCGAGTATGAAGAACAAGATATTTTTTATTTTCTTAATGGTCATCACCTTACTTTTTGTTGTGAATTTATAAATAAATGTATAAGAATACAACTTCTATTATAATATAGTTATCCGTCATCGATTCTTTAACTTTTTAACAATTGTGTGTGAAACGCATTTAGATTTTGTTTCTATTTGCTCTCTAAATTGTAGTACGGTTTACCGATAATAGCATTGAAAAAAGCGTTGAGAAATTGGAGGGGTCAACATGAAGTATAAAATTACGATTATGCTATCAATTCTACTTCTATTGTTTATTAGTGGGTGCAATAAGGAGAAGACAACAACAGAAGCTGAGTCAGATGATAAAACAGCTGTCAATGAGCATGAGGAAATTGAAGAAAAAACAACACCAAAACTTAATGGTTATGAAACGATAAAGCTTGAGCACCTTGATGATAAGAAAGAAGTAACGATTGAGTATCCAAAGTTTTCATATCGTCCACTTGATGAAATCCTGAAAAGTGAAAATGAAGCATTGTTCAATGCGCAACAATCTTCACTAGATGAAATGTATACTTCTGTTGAAGGACTTGGTGATTTAAAGTATTTTTTCACTAGGGAATTTAATAATCCTGTCATTACAGATGAATTTGTTTCTATCTACTTTGAGGATTATATATACATGGGCGGTGCACATGGAACGCCAGGGAGTAATGCAATTAACTATGATTTGAAAAATGAACGTCTCTTAACAATTCACGATGTATTGAAGAAGCATTCTACTAATCTTGAAGTAATAGCAGCATTAGTTGCCGATAAGCTAATTCATGATGAAAAATTTGCTGACTACCGTGATGAGCCTGTTTCCGAACAATATAAACAATCAGTGAAGGGGGAAACAATGCCGACAGAAGGGAATTTTTCAACTTTTACATTAACAAGTGATTCAATAATCTTTTATAACCAATACTATAGCATTTTTCCAAATGCAGCAGGAATCGTTGACATTGAAATAACGTGGGATGAAGTTCAAGCGTATATGAAAACAAATGATGAAAAGCTAGAAACTGAATCAGGTAATTCTTCAACAGTTTATGAGTTCGGCTCACCACTAAAGCCGATGCTGACAACAGCTTATACGAACAAAGAATATGGTTTTTCACTTAATCTTCCAAAAGCATGGAGAGGTCGTTATCACGTTAGAGTGGAAGAAAGCCCTACATCCTTTTCGAGTGATACATCTTCACCATCGATTATCTTCAGTATGGTAGAGAAAGGTAAGTATGTTGGGTCATTGTTTTCAATAAATGTACTTGAAGATGTTTCAGAGGAAGAGGTAAAAGCCTATTATCGTGGAGGATCTGGTTTTGAAGATTTCTTAGCAGCTGACAATGATGTTGTGCTCATTTATTCCCGCCCAGGTCAATTACCAGAGCAGTTATATGAAGAGCCATATATTGAATTAGGAAATCAATTCGCGAAAATGGTTGAAGAAGACATACCTCAAATTATCAAAACTGTAAGATTCAATTAGGGAAAAGGGTGGGAGACATAGAGTGCGTCCATTTATCGTGTCTACCCACTCTTAATCTTACATTACTATATTTATAATGTTATTATCTTTCATTTATAGTGCGCTAATAGTGCACGGACTCTTATCTCGATAACTATATCAAAATTACATACCTATTATTCTCCATTTGAATATATTGCCTGTCTCCAAAAAATAATGATAAATAACATCATTTTGAATGAAAGACATACTCATTAATAGGAGTAAACGTTTGGTTAATAGTGTGCCGGTTGTATTATAATAATAAAGTGCAATGAACGTAAATATAGGAAAGGGTGAATGATTATTGGCATCGCAGCACGGATTATAAAACATAAAAGGCTTGTAGTATTCTTGTTTGTCCTCATTGCGGTACTATCATCTGTGGCGCAATTTTTTGTGTCTGTTAATTATAATATGGTAGATTATTTACCTGATGATGCGCAATCAACACAAGCACTAGAAATAATGGAAACAGAATTTACAGGTTCTGTTCCGAATACACGAGTCATGATTCATGATGTGACAGTTCAAGAGGCTTTAAAATTTAAGGATGACTTAACCACTATCGAAGGCGTATCTGATGTGATATGGTTAGACGATATTATTGATTTGAAGACACCGTTAGAGATGGCGGATGCGGATATTGTAGATGATTACTATAAGGATAGCAAAGCACTTTTCTCGATTAGTATCGAAGCGGGTAAAGAGGTCGAGATTACGGATGAAATATATGACTTAATTGGTGAAGATGGTGCGATTGCTGGTGAAGCATTAAATACTGCTACTTCTCAAAAAATGGCAGGGAACGAATCACTTTATGCAGCCATGCTATTAGTCCCAATAATTATCATTATTCTAGTTTTATCAACAACGTCTTGGATTGAACCGTTATTTTTCTTAACAGCTATTGGTGTTTCCGTGATAATCAATTTAGGGACAAACATCTTCCTTGGAGAAGTATCCTTTATTACTCAGTCGGTCGCACCAATTTTACAGTTGGCTGTATCATTAGATTATGCAATCTTCCTGCTTCATAGTTTTTCAGATTATTTGAAGAAGACAAGTAATCCAGACGAAGCAATGCAACTTGCGATGAAAAAGTCATTTACGGCAATTACGGCAAGTGCAGCAACAACATTTTTTGGATTCACTGCGCTCATGCTAATGAACTTTCAAATCGGTGCAGACCTTGGATTAAATCTAGTAAAGGGAATACTCCTCAGCTTTATTAGTGTCATGGTCTTTTTACCAGCACTTACACTGCTACTTTATAAATGGATAGAGAAAACAAAACATAAAAACTTTGTCCCTAGCTTTAATGGGGTTGGCAAATGGTTAATGAAATTTAAAATACCTAGTATTGTCATCATTTTTATTCTGATTGTTCCAGCGTTTTTAGCCCAAAGCAATACAAACTTTATTTACGGTCTTGGTGAGCAGCCAGAAAATACTCGTGCTGGTAAAGATTTAATCTTGATACAAGAAGCATTTGGTGACTCAACACCAATTGTCCTACTAGTACCAAAAGGTGATGTTGCAAAAGAGACCGAGCTGGTCCAAGAATTAGAAGAGATTGATTATGTGACAAATGTTATTTCTTACGTCACTTCTGTTGGGGAAGTGATCCCACCTGAATATCTTGATGAATCGATTACAAATGAATTCTTTTCAGAGCATTATAGCCGGATAATTGTTAATACAAGTACGGGAGCTGAAGGTGAAGTGCCTTTCTCAATTGTAAAAAGGGTGCAGGAAACAGCTGACTCATTTTATGGTGACAAAGCGTTTAGTCTCGGGGAAAGTGTTACACTTTATGATATAAAAAACACGGTGACAAAAGATAATACTCTCGTAAATTTCTTAACAGTGATTACAGTTGCACTTGTTCTTATCGTGACGTTTAAGTCAATATCAATACCACTTATTTTACTTGTCACGATTCAATCAGCGGTATGGGTTAATTTAGCCGTCCCATACTTTACAGATTCCCCGTTGGCATTTGTTGGCTATCTTATTATAAGTACAGTACAACTGGCGGCTACTGTTGATTATGCAATTCTGTTAATGGAAGCTTATAATCATAACCGTAAAGAAATGACTGCGTTAACAGCAATTAAGAAAACATTAGATGAAAAGTTATTTTCGATTACGATATCAGCTTCGATTTTATCAAGTGTCGGGTTCATCTTATGGATTACATCTTCAAATCCAATGGTTTCGTCAATTGGCTTATTACTAGGAAGAGGAGCCTTACTAGCTTTCATTTTGGTTGTATTCTTCTTGCCAGCGTTGCTTGTTGTATTGGATAAATTCATACGAAAAACAACTTACAAAACAGATTATTATGAGGAGAAATGATCATGAGAAAGAAACAGTTATTGATTGTTCCTCTAGCATTTCTCTTGCTCACACCTTCAGTACTTGTTACCGCAGCACCAAATGAGTCAACAAGTACTGAATCAAGTGAAGGGGAACTATCATCAAAAGATGAAGTCGTGTATGCTACATTACATGCTAATGGAGAGCTAGATAATATATATGTTGTAAATAATTTAGAAGTGAAAAAGGCAGGCACGATTCTCGACTATGGCAACTATGATAGCTTGAAAAATTTAACAGACCTTTCTACGCTTGAACAACAAGGTGAAGCTGTTCAAATCGATGCACCTAAAGGGAAATTTTATTATCAAGGTAACATGGATGAAAAGAATGATCTACCGTGGGATATTTCGATTTCTTATTTGTTAGATGGTAAAGAAATAGCTCCAGAGGACTTAGCAGGCAAAGATGGACATTTTCAAATTAAGATTACAACAACAAAAAACGAAAACGCGAATCAAATCTTTTATGAAAACTATCTATTGCAAATATCATTAACGTTAGATTCAGAGCGATTTCTAAACATTCATGCTCAAGATGGTATGATTGCTAATGCAGGAAAAAATAAGCAAGTGACCTTTACAGTTATGCCTGAGACAGAAAAAGAGCTTAGTTTAAAAGCAGATGTAGCTAATTTTGAATTCCAGGGAATAGAGATTGCGGCTGTCCCATCATCAACACCGATCGATGCACCTAATATTGATGAGATGACAAAAGAAATGTCGACATTAACTAAGGCAATCAGTGAAGTGAACAATGGTGTTGGAAAATTAAAAACAGGTGTAGGCGATTTAAATACAGGTGTCGTTACTTTACGAGACGGATCCACACAATACAAAAATGGGCTCAATGAAATTAGCGGTGCATCGGCAGAGATAGTTACTGCATCACAATCTATTAACAAAGGCTTAACGGATATTAGTAACAACCTGAAAAATTCCGATGAAATAAATATAAGTGAGCTGCAAAATTTACCTAAAGGATTAACACAGATTGCTGATGGACTTACTGAAACTGTAAATGGATTATCTGCTTTAAGAAAGAACTATACGACCGCATTAAATGCATTAGACAAAGCAATGAAGGCGATTCCGGAGTACGAGATTTCAGAAGAGGAGCTTACAGGACTATATCAAAGTGGTGCTGATAAAGCAGTCCTCGATAAGTTAACGGCAACTTATAAAGCGGCATTGACGGCGAAAGGAACCTATACAAAAGTAAATGAAGGTTTCCAAGCGGTGGATACTACATTAAAGGAACTCAGTGTCCCATTAACAGAAATGGCTACATCACTTACATCAATTTCAAGTGGTCTCTCAACATCATTAGAATCGATGGATATTACGGAATCTCTCACAGCATTACAAGAAGGAATGACAACACTCTCTACTAATTATGAAAAGTTCCACACCGGCCTAGTAAGCTATACTGAAGGGGTTGGTCAACTTTCAACCTCCTATCAGGAACTGCATGCTGGTATTAATGAATTAGCAGGCGGGACAGGCGAATTAGCGAAGGGTGTAAGTGAACTTCATGACGGAACAAATGAATTGTATACTGAAACAAGCAATCTGCCTGATCAGATGCAAGAAGAAATCGACGCAATGCTAGATGATTTCGACAAGTCTGATTTTGAAGCTGTATCGTTTGTATCACCAAATAATGAAAACGTAAATTCTGTACAATTTGTGATTAAAACAGAAAGCATTAAACTAGAAGAACAAGAAACAAAAGAAGTAAAGGAAGAGAAAGAAAAGGGATTTTGGACACGGTTGTTTGATTTGTTTTCATAACAGGTAGGACCCAATAAATGGGTTCCTTTTTTTTTGTGAAAAATTTATTGAGTGCTACTAACTTAGGGTCTGACCCCTCAACTAGGGGTCAGACCCTTTGAACTAACATATTATTCGATATTATTTAACACAATCAGCTTGTCTCCTTCATCAATCACAAGTTTGCCTTTTAACGTCATGAATTCAACTTTGCCGCTCTTTTTCTTCAAACATAGAGGTATTCCATAAGAAGTCAATTTTTCTTTTTGAATTGATGTTTTTTCAGTGAAGCTGACTGTTTGGAATTGATAACCGATATTCACCTTCTTATTTAATTCGATAAAGGTTTCATTCTCACCAAATAAAATATTTGATTTTATCGAAGGTGGTAGCTTCGTATGTTCATCTTTGTTTACACCCGCAGGTAATATATATGTATGATGGTAGCCGAACTCAGGGATGAATGATTGACAAACTAACGCATTGTAGGCTGCATCGCCTGTTAATGTGAGAATGACCTCGTAAGGTGTCATATCAATATCAAAATGACTTTGTTCAGAGAGGATTTCTCCATTATAGGTAGAAATCCCAAGCATTTTAGCTTTATATAATCGGTCATTAGATGTATCTGTTATAAGGACGGGTGTACCGCTATTTTGCAGATAGTTGGCAAGTGCAATTGAAAAGCTGCTTGCTCCAACAATTAATACACCGGTAGATTCAGTATTAGCTAAACCGAGTTTCTTAGCAAATGGACCGATTGAAAATCCGTGCGCACAAACTGTAATAAATACTAATGCCAACGTAAGTGATGTTAATAACGAGGCATTAAAATAACCATCATTCATAAGCAGTTCAGCAAAATAACCAGAAACAGTTAATGCAACAATACCTCTAGGGGCTACCCAACTGACAAGTGCCCTCTCCTGAAAAGTAAGCTCAGTACCGATTGTTGAAAGCCATATTGACAAAGGTCTGACAAGGAATAGCATCACAACAACAAAACTGATAATCGGCCAAGTGAAAATTTCGTAAATCGTTTCCCTAGCTAATGATGCGGTAAGTAAAATAAATATCGTGGATGTTAACATCACTGAAATATTTTCCATAAAATGACCAATGCTGCTAATTGAATGAACATGTTTTTTTGTTCGAGCTAACGTTAATCCCATTACAGTAACTGCAAGCATACCTGTCTCATGCATAATCACTTCTCCTACTGAGAAAGTAAAGAGCACAAAACAGAAAACGATAGGAGACTTTAGATACTCAGGCAATAACCCTTTACTGATAAGCCAACTTACAAATAGTCCAATGACATATCCAACGATAACTGCTGAGAGAGAATCAATAAAAAAAGGGATGAAGTGTAATAGATGAAAGGCTTCATCAGATGTAATTTTAATAATTTCATAAGCGAATAAAGCTAATAACGGGCCAACTGGGTCAACGATAATTCCTTCCCATTTCAATACAGATGAAACCCGTGGCTTTAGTTTTGCTTGTCTCAGAAGTGGGATGATAACAGTAGGACCGGTTACAACAAACAAACCTCCGATAATAAAGGATACTTCGATTGTAAGACCTGCGATATAATGAGCAGCAAGAGCTCCGGCAATCCAAGCAATGAATGCCCCGAAAGTGACAACTCGAAAAACAGATTTTGAAATTCCTTTTAGTTCACGTATATCAAGGCTTGTACTTCCTTCGAATAAAATGATGGCTACTGCAAGGGAAATGATTGGACTATACAGATTGCCGAGTGCCTCTTGAGGATTAATCAATCCAAAAATCGGTCCAATTAACAATCCAGCTATTGACATAATGACAATTGACGGCCACTGAATACGCCATGCGAGCCATTGCGAGAAAACTCCGAGAGAAATGACGATAACAATACTAAATAAAGCAAGTTCTTGAATGATAATCACCTCATTTTCTTTCCGTCGTACATTTATCATAACAAAAGTGGATAAAAATAGCTTTTTATTCATATGTGTGTTTGGACTATTTATCATGTGTAGTTTTTATTAATGTATGACATTTTTAGCATACAACTTACCGAATGGGGTAATTTATAATTATTGAATTGATAATGGAGGTTAGGTGGTCTTGAGCATGAAATTATCTACTAGGCGTATACTATTTAAAATTGCCTTAGTTGTTTTACCATGGTTATCAGTGATTTTTCTTGGCAGAAACAATATAAGACGATACTCTTTTGCGGGGTTTGTCATCATCATTTTTGAAATCATTAATCACAAAATAGGCCAGAAGAAAAAATGGTGGACGTTCTATGGTAGAAAAAATAACTTTTTAATAAATGAACTGCCATTTAGTATTGGGCCATATATGCCTTTATCAATGTGGATTTTAAAATTTACATACGGTAACTTTAAGAAGTTTTTATTAGCGAATGTCCTATTTGATGGTGTTTTTGCCTTTGTCATCATGGATTTGCTAAAAAAGATAAAAATCATTCGTCTTAACAAGTTAAATAAGCTTCAGTTTTTCGTCTATATTTTTTATAAAGCGTTTATATTGTATGGAGCACAATGGTTTGCGGAAAATCGGAGATACTATTTTCGATTACTACGTTAAAGAATTCATTTAGATCGGTTTCGAAAATACAGGAGTTTGTGCATTACATTTTAGGGTTATCCGTATCTAAAATCACCTGAAAATGTATTAGAGAAGAAACAACACAACAACCTTACTGTTAATATTGTAACCCTTCAAGAATAAACGGTCCCCTGTAACGACTACATGGGGATGTTTTTATTTGTTCAAGTCAAAATAGTTGTAATCGATTATTACTGTACCTTACAGAGATTAGTAATAACTGTAAATTGGTGGAATTATGATTATTATTCTTTTATTACTCGATTTAGGGTCTTTACGAATTAATTGAGACTCAAAAAAACCAAAAACCCCCCTTAGATGAATGTTTTGATTCTAAAACGTGTAAACTTAGTTGTGATTAGTCAAAAAAACGATAACGAATGAGGGTGTACACATGTATGCGAATCGACTAAAGGAGTTACGCATCGCACATGGCTATACGATGGAAGAAGTAGGGAAAAGGGTTGGGTTAAAGAAATCAAGCTATGCTTCCTATGAATCAAGATACCGCCAGCCTCCATTAGAAAAACTAAAAGGTTTCTCTCAACTATACGGTGTATCAGTAGATTACATACTTGGCCTTTCTAATGAACGAAATAATGAGGAATTTATTAGAATGAAGTTGAAGGAACTATGCTTAAAAAGAGGACTTGATTGGGAAAGCTTAGACATTCCTGAAGATTTGTTTTTAATCCTAGAAAGTATTCTCGACCGTGCAGTGCATAATAATAAACAGAATACACAAACAGTATAAGTTCATTTAGAAGGAATCCGCCTAGGGGTCCTTTTTTTGTTGTCTTATTTCCTCTCAAACAATAGATTTAGATTTTGTATGATTCATTAGAATTCTGACATACTAAACGACATAGTTCGCTTTAAGTGAACTAACATTAATTTTACAGCAGCAGTAGAGTTCGTAATTAATAATGAAGTGATAAAAGCTATACAAGCTGTGAAAAGGAGGAGACGGTGAATTGTTCCTTTTTAAGCAAAAAAATACGAAAAAGAAACAGCCTAAATCATCCGTTCTTCAGCCATCAAGTGTTGTGATGGAAGAAATACGTCATATGGAAACAAGTCAGCAGCAACAGGAAACAGTTCGGAAAATATGTGATATTTTTGGAGAAGACAATGATTTTACACAACGTGGTTTCATTGTATCAAATGATATTCCAGCAAATGTATTTTATTTAAATAGCATTTCGGATAAAGAGACGATTAGCAAAGAAATTATTAAGCCGCTTACAGAGAGTAACCTGATTATTGTAGAAGTGGAAGCAGCGATGGAGCGAGTTTGTAAAAATATTTTGTTTCATGCAGATGTGAAAACCGAAACGAAGCTAACGAGAATAGTAGAGGGGCTATTGCGTGGGCAAACTGTATTATTAGTAGAAGGGATTAAAGCTGCTTTTTTAATCGATACATATAAAGGTGAAAAGCGCAGTATTTCTCAACCGGAAACTGAACAAGTAATCCGTGGTTCAAGAGAAGGCTTTATAGAAAATATTCAAAGTAACACTGCTTTATTGCGGGCAAAATTGCCGATCCCGGATTTAAGGGTGAAGTCTGTAACACTTGGGACCTTGACACAAACAAATGTAGCATATTGTTATATCGATGGAATTGTAAATGAAGCACTTGTGAAAGACGTAGAGGAAAGGTTAGCGAACATTGATGTCGACCGGATCATTGATGCAGGTTATGTTGAACAGTTTATCCAAGACAATCCCCGTTCTCCATTTCCACAAGTGAAAAGCACAGAAAGACCTGATGTTGTTGTCGGAAATTTAGTTGAAGGAAGAGTAAGTATTTTAGTCGATGGTTCTCCCTTTGCTTTAATCGTACCTGCAACATTTGCACAGTTTTATCAAACGAGTGAAGATTATAATGAGCGTTTTATTATGGTAAGCATGGTCCGAATTATCCGTGTTTTTGCCTTATTATTCTCATTAATTATGCCATCATTATATGTAGCCATTTTATCTTATCATCCAGAGCTTATCCCGACTTCCTTTGCAGTAGCGATTACGAGTGGGAGAGCGGGGGTTCCGTTCCCAGCTGTTATCGAAGTGTTTCTTATGGAAGCAGCAATGGAAATATTGCGAGAAGCGACAGTAAGGATGCCAAAGCAAGTAGGTGGGGCATTGTCGATTGTCGGTGTGCTTGTTATTGGTCAAGCAGCCGTTTCAGCAGGATTTGTGAGCCCAATTACGGTAGTAGTCATTGCACTCACAACGATTGGGTCATTTGCGACACCTGCGTATAATATGGCAATTGGTTTTCGGATGATGAGGTTTCCACTACTAATTATGACAGGACTATTAGGCTTTTACGGTCTAGTATTAGGTCTACTTTTCGTAAACAATCATGTTCTTTCGTTAAGGTCATTCGGTGTTCCGTATTTTAGCCCAATGGCACCATTAAATGTTGCTGGATTAAAGGATACAATCATCCGTGCTCCATTAAACTGGCTGCTAGATAGACCTGAGGAGCTTCATACAAGAAATAAAAGGAGAATTAATCCAAATGATTTGGGACCTTCAAATGCCCTATCACCAGAAAACATAAAGCAGTCTAGAGGAGGTCAAAAAGATAATGAATGAACCTAGACAAATTACGACCTTCCAGACCGCGGCGATCGTCATTAACAGTACAATTGGAATTAGCCTGCTGGCATTGCCACGTATTGCGAGTGAGAAAACTGGAACAGGTAGCCTTATCGTTGTACTTATGGCTATTTTGTATCTTCTAATAAGTGTGCTGATCCTAGCTAATTTATCAAGAAGATTTCCAGGAGAAAATTTTTTAACCTATAGTAAATTGCTTGTAGGAAAGCATATAAGCAGAGTAATGCTCTTTTTCTTTATCTGCATTTTCTTTATTAACACATCAATTGTCCTAAGAGAATTTGGTGAAGTGATGAGAACGACACTTATGCAAGAAACGCCAATTTCTGTCACGCTTCTATTCATGCTTTATGTCATCGCTATGTCTGCGAGAAATAATATCACGACCATTTCATTTATGCACACGTATTATTTACCGTTTATTATTGGGCCATTAATTATATTAGTTATTATTGCTTATCGTGATATTGAGTGGATACACGTCAAACCATTGCTCGGAAATGATACAACGTTTATGGACTTTTTATCAGGTAGTGTCACGATATTTGGTCTTCCGTTTATCCAAATCGGGATGTTTATTATTGTGATTATTGCCCCGCATATGCTCAAGCCATCTAAAAGTCTTAAAGGGGCACTATGGGGAGCAGTCATTTCAGGCATGATGATAGTACTTGCGACTTTTATTACGTTAGCGGTGTTCGGTGCTGAGGAGATGAAAAAGTCACTATGGCCAGTTCTCGTGTTAACGAGAATGACAGAGTTACCGAGTTCGATATTAGAGAGGCTAGATATTGTCTTTCTTGTTGTCTGGATTATTTCCGCCTTTACAACTCTTTTATCTGGATACTTAATTACCATTGAATTAAGCAGTCAGTTGTTCAATTTCCGTAGCCATCGCAGTATCGCTCTATTAGCGATACCGGTCGTATATGTTCTTTCCATCATTCCAAAAAATATCATTCACTTATCTGAGATAATGGTGAACTTTGCAAAATGGAGCATCGTTCTAACTGTTGGCTACCCGCTATTTCTATCGCTTATTGCACTATGGAGAAAGAAGGGAGACGACGTACGTGAATAAATGGTTACTATTTATTATCTGTAGCATGTTTTTTTTAACTGGCTGCTGGGATCGGAAAGAAATTGAAGAACGGGCAACGATTTTAGGATTGGCTATTGATATAGCAGAGGACGAAGAAGAACAATCAAGTATTACACATCCTGATGATATCCAAATCCCAACATCTAATATTGGTAATATAAAAGTAACAGCGCAGCTTGCCGTTCCGGGGCAAATTCCATTAGGGCCATCACAAGGTGAGAGTGGCAGCTCTTCACAGGATAAGGTGTGGGTTGTAGAGGGAGTAGGACATACGATGGATGATGCAATTCAAGCTCTCCAACAACAATTAGCACATAAAGTGTTTTTTGGTCAGCTGCAAGTAGTTATTTTATCAGAAAATGTAGCTGAGAAAGGGATTAATCATATTAATGAATTTTTAAGAAGACGTCCGGAAATTCGTAGAACAGCATGGATGGCTGTCAATGAGAATAATGCAGCCAAAACGATGCGAGCGGCACCGAAACTAGAACGTATCCCAGCGATTTACTTATCAACAGTCTTTGAGGAAGCGGTCAGAATGGGAAAATTACCGAACTGTGATTTAGGTACTTTTTGGGTAGGGACATCTAATATAGGGCAAGATGGTTTTTTACCTTATATTACAGTAAAAAGTAAGGAGAACATTGAAATAAGCGGACTTGCCTTTTTCAGTAATAGTAAAATGGCTGGAAAAACACAGCCATATCAAATTGCTTACGCAAACGAATTAATAGGGAATAATCCAGGGGGTGCTGTTGGATTAATTAAGCTCGATGAAGAGAAAGCAATTATGTTTCAATCAACAAACCGTTCAGCAAAATATGAGGTGTCTTTAAAAAATGGCCGTCCAGAGTTTAATGTAAACGTTAGAATTAAAGGAATCATCCGTGAGAAAAATACAAATAAGCTGAAAATAGATGATGAAAAAACATTAGCGCATATTGAAAAGGTTGCGACTGCCCAGTTAGAAAAAGAATATAGACGCCTTATAGAGGAAACAAAGGAAAAGCGTTCGGATATTTTTGGCTTTGGTGAGTATGTTAGAGGAGAGTTACCTGCCTACTGGGATCAAGAGATAAAAACAACTGCAAAGTGGAAGGAGCTTTATAAAGATTTGAAGGTACATGTAAAAGCAAATGTTAAAATTGAAGGTGTTGGATTAAAGGCCTCCTAATATAGGAGGCTCTAAACTGTGATATGCCGTAATGTATAAACTAAACGGAAAATACCATGCTTTTATATTGAATAATATTTTCTTTGAATAACTTTTTAAGTTACTTAGTATTAAGGATAATAGTTATTTAATTTTAGGATGTGTATAATATTAATTGATATAACAATAGCGATTATCATATTGTTTAATAAAATATAATAGAGGGATAATATTGAAAAAAAAATTCACAACGAGAGTTTTCATACAATTAGTCTTGGTGATTATATCCATCGCATTACCTGTATTATTACGATTAGTATTCAATGGCCCTCCCGAAGTTCTAAATATAATATATCTAGGGACATTAATTCTTCTTTCCATTATACCGAGATGGTATATATATTGGATAATGCTTGTTGTTTCATGGTTCGTGATTTACTTCACTGAGACCTACTCAACAATGCCAGTACCTCCGAGTACGATTGCATTTTCAAATGTCATACCAAGTGGAATATTATTATTTTTTGTTACTTGAATCAATTTCATAATTCATTATTTTAAAGAAACACAGAACCACAGAATATTAGCTACTTAAATTTTTTTTAGTTGATGCCTGTTGAATA
>NZ_JAUSUD010000040.1 GCF_030813355.1 Metabacillus malikii | reverse complement strand
TGATTGCTCAATTGTTTTGTGTACATATAATGTACGATTGTGTTAATAAAAATTAACGTTGGCACGCTTGGTTTTGTTTAGTTTTCAAAGAACATTCATTGCCATCTTCTCTCAGAAGCGACTTTATTAATATAACATTTATAATCAACTTCGTCAACAGTTTTTTTCAAAATGTTAATTTCGAACAACTCTCTTGTCGACTTGTATAACTATATCAGCATTGAACTTTTAAGTCAACACCTATTTCGAAATAATTTTTCCTTGTAATTATCATTTTCTCTTTAAGGATGTTATAGCACATCACAGGAGTTAAACTTATTTTAGTATAACGATTAAACACTCCATTAAAGATATAACAAAACACTTAAATTATCATTTTGTCATGATGAATCCTTGTTCATTCTCCTTGTTACCTATACTTTTATGAAATCTCTCACATTCATCCATCTATAGTTAACATTATGATATAGTCTTACAAATTCCCTATTTGAATGGTTTTTAAACATTGTTTTATCCTATATCACATTAAACATTCTATATTAACAGCAGCTGGTGATTAAACGAAAGTGACTCAGAACTTTCTACTCGACTTTAGAAATAGCAAAATAGGTAAACCTCCATCATGATATTCCTCATACCTCGTTTTACTAATTAATGAACATTTATCTTCCAATAAAAAAGCTGTTCTAGAAATGTAATTAGACATTCCCAGAACAGCCCTTGTTTTTATATGTTACTTCAACTTTTAAACTAAGAATATAAAATACAGAACAAAGATAACAAACAATCCGTACATTATCGGGTGAATTTCTCTCGCCTTTCCTTTAACAATCATTGTTATAGGGTAGAAAATAAACCCAATCGCTATCCCTGTTGCAATACTATAAGCTAATGGCATTGTAATAATTGTTAGAAATGCCGGTACAGCAATTTCAAAACGATTCCATTCAATATTTCCTAGTGTAGCTACCATCAATGCCCCTACAATAATTAGTGCTGGTGCAGTGACAGCAGGTGTAACAACCCCTAATAATGGAGAAAAGAATAATGCAAGTAAGAATAAAATTCCTGTCACAACAGATGCAAAACCTGAACGGGCACCCGCAGCCACTCCTGCTGTTGATTCTACATATGAAGTAGTTGTTGATGTGCCAAGTACTGAGCCAACAACCGTTGCAGCTGAGTCAGCAAATAATGCTTTACCAGCACGTGGTAATTTGTTATCTTTCATTAATCCAGCTTGATTTGCAACAGCCACTAATGTACCTGCAGTATCAAAGAAATCGACGAATAAGAATGTTAAAATAACAACCAGCATCTGAATAGTGAAAATTTGGTCTAAGTTCATAAATGCTTGTCCGAAGGTTGGAGCAATACTTGGAACGGCACCAACGACTTTTTCAGGTAAAGGAATTTGACTGAATATCATCCCTACTACCGCTGTAATTACCATACCGTAAAAAATTCCACCCTTTACGCCACGAACCATTAAAATGACAGTTACAATAATCCCAAAAATCGCTAGGAGAGTTTGTGGATTAGTAAGGTCACCTAAACCAACCAACGTCGCTTCATTACCTACAATAATATCTGCACTTTGTAAACCAACAAACGTGATGAATAGTCCAATACCCGCTCCTACAGCAAGTTTCAATTGTGCTGGTATTGAATTGATAATTTTTTCTCGTAAGCCTGTTAACGTTAATAAGATAAAAATAATTCCTGAAACTAATACACCAGATAATGCTGTTTGCCATGGTACACCCATTGTTAGTACAACTGTATAAGAGAAAAATGCATTTAATCCCATACCTGGTGCTAATGCAATAGGATACTTAGCAATAACCCCCATTAATATCGAACCGATAGCTGCAGCAATGGCAGTAGCTACAAATATTGCATTTGCGTCCATTCTCATTTCAGCTGGTAAATCAGGTATCGAACTCATAGATAATGTATCTGGGTTTACAAATAAAATATAGGCCATTGATAGAAATGTTGTGAGTCCGCCAATAATCTCCTTGCGGTATGAAGTTCCTAATTCATCAAACTGAAAATACTTTTTCATTTGCCTGTTTCCTCCTCAAACTTTTATAAACCGTATAACAAGAAATCCGAGTAGACTATCTATTTATTTTCCCCAAAATAAAAAGTGCTCACATTGAAACTGAGCACTTGACTGACTAAATATTAATATACGGGACCATATCCCTATATACTAATACCTCGTAGTCAAGCCATTTACGGTAGCTCGGTAGATACTTTTGGGCCATATTCCCAAGATTATACGACGTATTTCGACTTATTTAATTCTCTTTTATTGTATCAGTCAAAAGACATAGAGTCAACAAAAAAACGAACATTAAATTAAATAATGTTCGTTTTGTTCGTGTTTTATTCCCATTCAATTGTTGCTGGCGGCTTACTTGTAATGTCATACACTACGCGATTAATATGTTTTACTTCATTCACAATACGTGTTGAAATGACTTCTAATACTTCCCAAGGGATTCTCGCCCAGTCAGATGTCATTCCATCAATTGAAGTCACTGCACGGATTCCAATTGTATAATCATATGTCCTTGCATCACCCATTACCCCAACACTTCGGATATCAGGTAACACTGTAAAGTACTGCCATATATCTCGTTCGAGTCCAGCTTTTCTAATTTCTTCTCGAAGAATATAATCAGATTCCCGAACAATCTCTAACTTTTCTTCTGTTATTTCACCTAATACGCGAATTCCAAGTCCAGGACCTGGGAAAGGTTGTCTCCAGACAATTTCATCAGGGATACCCAATTCAGTTCCAAGTGCTCGAACTTCATCTTTGAACAAAGTGCTAAGAGGCTCTATTAGTTCAAATTCCATGTCTTCAGGAAGTCCACCAACATTATGGTGGGATTTAATTGTTTGAGCTGTAGCTGTACCACTTTCAATGATATCCGTATATAGAGTTCCTTGTGCTAAAAAATCGATTCCTTCAAGCTTTGCTGATTCGTCATCGAAAACATAAATGAATTCATTTCCAATGATTTTACGTTTTTGCTCAGGATCTGATACACCTTTAAGTTTATCTAAAAAGCGGTCCTTCGCATCAACTTTTATAACGTTCATATTGAAGCCTTCAGTAAATGTTTTCATAACACTTTCCGCTTCATTTTTTCTCAACAAGCCATGATCAACGAAGATACATGTTAACTGGTCACCAATCGCTTTATGAATTAAGACAGCAACAACTGAAGAGTCAACACCGCCACTTAATGCACAAAGCACTTTACGATTACCAACCTTTTGTTTTAATTTATCAGTTTCCATTTCAATGAAGTTCTCCATTGACCAGTTACCTGTACATTGGCAAATTTCGAACACAAAGTTTTTCAATAATTCATTTCCATATTCTGAATGGCGTACTTCCGGGTGGAATTGCACACCGTAAAACTTACAGTCTTCATTACTCATTGCTGCATAAGGGCAAGATGTGCTTGTTGCATCTACAGTGAATCCTTCAGGTATTTCTTTTACAAGGTCACCATGACTCATCCACACCACTTGTTGGTTAGGTAAATCTTTAAATAACCCTTGTTGCTTTTGGACATCAATTGTCGCCTTCCCATATTCACGATGATCTGCTGCTTCAACAACACCACCGAGCTTATGTGTCATTAGTTGCATGCCGTAGCAAATCCCTAACACAGGTATATTTAAATCAAATATCGCTTCATCGCAAGTAAATGCATTTTCACCATACACACTGTTTGGGCCACCAGAGAGGATTATACCCTTTGGATTTAACTTCTTTATTTCCTCTGCAGTAAGCGTATGTGGATGTAACTCACTATAAACACCAAATTCTCGAATTCGTCTAGTAATTAATTGATTGTATTGACTTCCAAAATCTAAAACAACGACCATTTCATGAATGTTTGTCAAAATCTCTTCACCTCATCCGTAGTATCAAGCATTTTATTACTCCTTAATCATTTAAACACAAGCTATTATAAGCTTGTGCCTGGAACAAAACAAAAACGTCCATTTGATAAGTAAAAAACTAGAACTTGCCATCCCATTTAATAGAAAGGCAGAATTCTAGTTCGTAAACGTGCACTTATTCTGCCTTCATAGTCGGGAGATTTATGGTTACCCGGTAGAGACGCTCAGGACCATATTTCCCGAGTATATATGAAGGTACATGTAATTTTTCTTATTCTATCAATCTCTTACATAATAATCAAGACGAAGTTTTTTTAATTAAATTTTCCCACAATTCAACAGACTTTAACCATTCATCCACAGCATTATCACGTCGGTATAAGGCACGCTCATAACTTGCAGTAAGTTTTGTCATTGTATTATTCTGATAATACGCATCGATTGTTTCTGCGAAGCCTCTTAACGTTTGACTACTTTCTCTCTTAAATCCAGATCTTCTTAACTGTTTCAGTAAGGAATCATATGCTTGGAAAAACACATCTTGGTCACTTCGTTTTTTATATTTATTAATAATAAGAACCGCCATCCATCTCATTCTCGTCACATAAAGGATAATACTAAGAATAACGATAACTGATAGTAAGCTATATAAAAATGTACTACCAATGCCGAAGTTACTATTCGATGAACCATTAACTTGACTTGAAGCAGCCTTCGTTTCTTCTTCCTCTTCTTCTACTGATGTGTCTTCATCCTCAGGCTTTTCAGGCTTTTCTTCTTCCTGTTGTTCATGTTCTTCTTTCACTTCTTCATCCTCTGTCGCCTCTAGTTCGTTTGTAACAGAATATGGATTGACGAATCCTTTTGTTGGTTCAAACGGAACCCATCCTACACCTTCAAAGTAGACCTCAACCCATGAATGAGCATTATTATTTGTCACTTCATAGAGTCTATCTTCTCCATTGACGATTTCAACAAAGTTACCTTCCGTATACCCCTTGACCCATCTTGCTGGTATATCAATAGACCTTAACAACACAATCATTGATGTCGAGAAATTATCGCAATATCCTTTTAACGTTTCAAAAAGAAATTGGTCTACATAATCTTGATTACCGTTTGGGATCGCAACGTCTTCCTTATCATATGTGAACTCAGATGTACCTAAATACTCCTCAATAGCCTTTGCACGGTCGTATTGGTTTGTTTCGTTTGCTGTAATTTGTCGGGCTAAATCTACGACACGACTTGGTAATGACTCAGGCAACTGGGTATACCGCTCCATGAATTCATTCGATAGACTCGTAGAACTTTGTTCTCTCTTCATCTCGTTTAGCGGATAGGTAGGCAAATCATACTTTATTTTATAGGAAGAAAATTGCTCTCTATTTCCTTCTCCGTTCGGAAAGGGAGTTAGTAATTCACTATTTCGATTAAGAAACATACTGAGATTTCTATCAGTTTCTACTTCTTTTAACCCAATTGGATATAAAACATGAAAATGCTGATATTCCTCATTAAATGTAATCGTAGATTCATAAGGCGTTGTCGCAACAGTCTCTTCCGTCCATTGAAGTTCATCTCTTATGTTACCAATCTCATGAAACTGATTATCTGGCTCACTAGTAACCCAGCCTTTACCCGTGTATATATCTTTTGTTTCGACACGCCAATAATGACGCTCGCTTGATATATGAGTAAATACCTCGGTATCATCTTCTACAAACCCGCCACCTAGATTATCATCACTTTCACTATATCCAATTTTTTTCGTCCCACCGATACCATTCCCTTCATTACCAATCGCAGTAATAAACGGAACCGGATCAGGCCATTGTGGCGAAGCTTTTGGAGCTATACCTGCTACTACACCAGAAAGAAGGATGAAAACAAATAACGGTAGCATCCAACTAATGAATGTAAACTTTTTCACCTTTATTTTTTCTAGCTTTTGAATGCGGTCAAAATATAACATTCCTAACATAAAAAACCCGATTAACACTGTCCGAACGATTGCATATGTTGCATCATAAGGTGTGAACGTATCTAATACTGTAATATACAGCAAGGTAAGAATAAAGAATATGAGAATTCTTTTTTGGATAAGCACCCAATAATGAATTAAATATACGAGCAGCCAAAGCAAAATAAAAAACAGCAATGTTCGATATGAAGCGGTCATACTCATCCAGTTCGCAGTCGGAATTAGCTTGAGATTATACATGGTATCCTGCACAAGCTCATTTAACCAAAGAAAACTTAAGAATACCCCACTGTAATACATCCCATGCAATACAAACAAGATAATGATTGATTTCACAGGAAATGCAATAAACCACCGTGCTTTTAAAAGTATAAGAATAAAACAAACGGCTATGAAGAAAATAAATACAAATGTGTTCTCGGTATCTGTAAATACCTCTAACGGTCGTAACCACTCCCATAGCAATAAAAACGCAAAAATATAATATACATACGCAATTGATTTCTCACCGTACGATCGTTGAGTTTTCATGAGTTTACCACTCCTTTAAACTCATTATCGATTTCTAATGAAGTAATGACCTTGACATCTATACGGCGTCTATTCAACCGCTCAATTAATATGAGTTCTTCTGATGAGACAGTTTGTTGTTTTATCATAAATATCGTAAACGATTGATGATGACCGACAACTTGTTCAATTCTCCTGACAAAATCAACTGTAATCTTACTTGTTACTATTAAATTAGTTACTTGTTTCATTTCAGTATTCAAAATTCCCTTTTCTAATGTAGACGATAGAGGCACTTGACTATCACAATCTACTTTAGCAAGATGAAAAAGCATATTCCTTACATGCTGCTCATCATTTTCCAAAGGAAAAATATGTTTATTCATTCCTATTGATATCAATGCAGCACGAGCACCGCTTTTTATGATAGCTTGTGCAATTGAAGCAGTATACGTGACCATTTCTTCGAAGACATCGCATTGCTCTCTATCAATAATAATGACAACATCATGACTTTGCAGCTGTTCAAACTCTTTTGTCATTAACATGTCTCTTCTAGCAGTAGCCTTCCAATCTATCCAAGCAAATTTATCACCTGGTTGATACTCTCTAACTCCCACAGCAATATTTGAGTCCTGCCAATATTTTGCGTGTTTTGATGCAGAGCCCTGTTCAAAATGTCTTTGCTGTGGCTGATACGATAATTTCACGGTAGATGGATATACTAAAAACTTGTCCTCTATTTCAAAGGATACTTCCTTTTCAACAAGTCCAAACATATCACCTGTTCGTATCCTAATTGATTTTAATTCGTGCTCCCCACGTGTAATATGTTGTAAAACATAACTAAACTCAATTTTTCGCTTGAACCAAGGAAACATAAGCTTTTTAGGTTCATTTGTATGACTGCCCCGTAGTCGCTCAGAAAGTTCATCTTCTACTAGTAAATAAAATAGTGGAAACGGAATTTTTCGTGAAATAGTAATCGTCGCGACTAAGTTTTGTCCTACTGTAAATTGTTCTTGATTTACTTTCCTATCTACTCGGAAATTACGGACAGGATAGATCATGAATAGAAATGAGTAGATAGCAAAAGGAATAAAACTATAGAAAAGAAACCAGCTTACGAAGCCACCTTGAAACATCGCATAACAAAATGCTGCAAATGTAAGCAATATAAGCGATATGAATTTCCATCCAGTCCGAAGTCTCTTCATTAGCCTCTTCATCTTAATGACTTAACGTCCTTTGAACAGGTACTGATGTCTGGTCAATGATTTCATCGACGATTTGTTCGACCGTTTTCCCCTCATATTTTGCCTCTGACCTCAGAATGATTCGATGTGGAAGTGCAAATTGTGCCAAGTATTGTATGTCATCAGGAATGATATAATCTCTCCCTAAAAGAAACGCATACGCTTGAGCTGCCTTCATTAACGCGATTGAAGCACGCGGACTTGCCCCTAAATAGACTGAAGGATGTGTTCTTGTTTTACTAGTCATTTCTATAATAAAATGCTTAATCGTTTCATCTACGTAGACATCTTGAATCTCATTTTGTAGCTCAACTAATTCTTCCGTAGTAATAACACTTTGTATATGGTGAATCGGTCGTTCCTTTTCCGCTAAAGTAAGTACAGCAAATTCTTCCGTTTTAGACGGATAGCCCATTCTCAATTTAAATAAAAATCGATCCAGTTGAGCCTCCGGTAAAGGGTAAGTACCTTCATAGTCAACTGGATTTTGCGTTGCCATCACAAAAAATGGTTTCTCAAGTATTCTTGTTGTACCATCAACTGTGATACTGCCTTCTTCCATTCCCTCTAACAGCGCTGACTGTGTTTTAGGTGATGTTCGATTGATTTCATCAGCTAAAATAATATTTCCAAATATAGGTCCTTGTTGAAATTCAAATTTCATATCTTTTGGATTATAAATCGAAACCCCTGTTACATCTGAAGGAAGAAGATCTGGTGTGAATTGAATCCTTCTAAATTCTGCCCCAATAGACTTAGCTAATGCTCGTACCATCATTGTCTTCCCAACTCCAGGTACATCCTCTAATAAAACATGACCATTGGCTAAAATTGCCACAAGACTTAAAATACTAATATCTTTCTTTCCAATCATTACTTTTTCTATATTTTCAATAACTCGACCGAGTTTTGTATGCATAACGTCATTTTGAGACATGTTCTTCCTCCTAAATGGCTTTCTCTTCCTATTATAGTATTCTTACAGTCTGACAAAAACCCTTTTGTTTTTCCAATTAATAAGCATAAGTTAATATTCCGATATACCTACTAGTCATTAAATCTATTAATAAATAGCAATGCTATAAATTTCCTTTTATTCTTCCCATATATATCATCATTACTCATTGTTTAGCAAGTGTTTTCGTTTAGAAGTGCATAGAAATTTTCTACTCATTATTTCTTATTGAGTGTAAAAAAAATTATCAAGTATGGAAAGTGAAATTTATGTGGAGAGGTGTCAGTGCTTTCAGGGAAGGATTTAACACATTATGTGACAATCTGACAGAAATAATACAACCCTTCTACATCAGGTGTTTGAACATAGAAGGGTTGTAAATTAAAATTATTTCCCAGGATATGATTAGTTGAATCAGCTCTGCAGTCTGTTAGTTTAACTTGAACGAATTTCCTGTCTCGTAAAGACGATATATGCAATTGCAAAACAAAGAAGCGTTGCCGCAATTAATCCTGTAAACTGTGGCCAAACGAGTAATAAACTCTCCTTAAGCTTTAGAGGGCTGGCAATTGCCCCTGATACCTGTTCCATCGACAATATGCTCGTGCTTCTCGTTGTCGGGGATAATAATACATTGGTCATTTCTTGAAAGAGATAATTAGGTGAGAAACGATAAACATTTAAAATCGCATTATAACGATTTACATACTCCCCTTCACTAGCAGCATTACTCAAGTAAGTATTTGTAAATAAATTGACGACAATTGAAAAAAACACATTATAAAATAACCAAATCGCAATACTTGATAACGCTGATGTCGCCTGTTGTCTAAACAATACTGAAAAGAGAATTGCTAAGTTAAGCCAAAATGCAATATAGACGATAATTAACGAGATGAAGCTTATCATTCGGAGAAACTCATCTAGGCTGGGGGTAATCCCAAGCATTAAAATACCAAATGCCATAACAAGAAAACCTAATGCAAAGAATAGGATAACGTTAATTAATAACGCCGCTCCAAACTTAGCATTAATAACGTAGTCCCTTGGGATTGGCTGGGCCATTAATCGACTAAGAGTTCCCCTACTTCTCTCCCCATTTATTGCATCAAACCCTAGAGCAATACCTAACAATGGGCCTAAAAAGCTAACAAACGATACAAAAGATGGTAAGTTCCCATCTGATATCGTAAAAATTTGCAAAAACAAATAAGATTCTCTTCCTATTTCACTAGCACCTTCATAAGAATTAAGAGCATCTGATATAGTCGTTACGGCTGTATATAAAGAGCCAACACATGTTAACAAAATGATTGCTAGCAAAATAATAATTCTCCAACTAGACAAGTAATCAGTGAACTCCTTACCAACGAAGCCCCAAAAAATATTACTGTTTACCTTCTCTTTTTCCCTGGAACGGTTTGAACTCTTTTTAACAGATAGCTCTCCAATAGATTTTTGTAGATTAGTGAGGCTCATTTATTTCACGCCCTTCAAAATAACGATGATAAATTTCATCTAATCCAAAATCCCTTTTATTGATTTGATAGAGGTCAGAACCAGATTCAACGATTAATCTACTAATTAATGAGGAGACATCCTCCTCACAATGTATATCAACTGAATTGTCGTGTAATAGTTCAACAGTCGTCACCCCTGGAACTGCCTTTATTTTCTCAAGCAGTACATCATGAACCGGTGAGGCAACTGCATGAATGACAAACGTATCTTTCAGAAAAAGTTGTCTGACTAGTTCATCTATGTTTCCATGTGCTAACAATTTTCCGTCCACAAAAATTCCAACTCGATCACATACTTGCTGCACTTGATGAAGGTGATGTGAACATAAAAGGACGGTTATCCCCTCATCTTTATTTAAAGAATTGATGAGATTTAAAAAGTCACGCACACCTTCTGGGTCAATGCCAAGCGTAGGCTCATCGAGGATAATGACATCAGGATTTTTGATTAATACATCTGCAAGTCCGAGTCTCTGTCTCATCCCCCTTGAATAAGTACCGGCCTTTTTTAAAGCGGCATGTTTTAACCCGACTTTTTCTAACAATGCTTCTGCTCTTTCCTTCGCAATATGTTTTGGTATTCCATTTAATCTTGCTGTAAAAATAAGATTATCTATGCCAGTCATATTTGCATAAAACCCAACATTATCGGGCAGGTATCCAACTTTCCGTTTTACTTCGATTGGATACTTGGTGGAATTTATACCAAGTACTTGCACACTACCTGACGTCGGCTCACTTAAACCAAGCATCATTAATATACTTGTCGTCTTTCCCGCACCATTAGGCCCTAACAATCCGAATACTTCCCCTTTATGAATAGAAAGAGATAAATCTTTTACTGCAAAATGATTATCATACTGTTTCGTCACTTGATTTAGATTGATGATTGGCTCTTGCAACATTATCTCCTCCCATATTTTCTTGTGATGAAGAATAGACCTGCTATGACAGCAATGATAATAAGTACAGCCACAATCCCCCATAATGTTGATGTCTCTACAGAGATTCTAAATGTTGCTTCAGATGTAGCCTCATCCGCTGATGCTGTAAATGTCGTAACATAATCCCCGGCAATCGCATCATCTGGTGCCGATATTTTTGCTTTTACCTTTTTCGTTTTCCCTGGTTTAAGTTCCGATATCTTTTCTTCATCAAATTTAACTTCCCAGTTTGTTGGTGCATTTGCAGAAACGGAAACATCATTTAATGATGTTGTTCCAGTGTTTTTAACGACTAATTCTACTGACTTTTCACTACCCGCTGTCATATCATCACTTAAAACACCAGACGGCGTACTAATTTCTAATCCGAATGTTCCTGTTACAACCGCTTCTAGCTTAAGTTCTGATTTTGAATCAGCAGTAGATGCTTTAATCGGGATTTCATATGTACCCTTTTCAATTGTTTTTGGTGGCGTTACCTCTACTGTCAAATCTTTTGATGTATTTGGCTCTAATGATAACGAAGTAACAGAGTTCGAATCTGATAAAAATCTTACAACCCAGCCATCATCTGCTGAAGTGCTTAATGAATAATTTTGTTTTTTAGCTGTTTTATTATTTAACGTAACTGTGTAAGAAAAGGTAGATTCTGAATGTCCTTCTAAATTTGCCTGTTCGGTTGTGAGTTCTGTCTTATAGGAACCTTGCTCGGTTACTGCCACTGCTAGATTCAAAGTAGACTTACTTGATCCGTCAGTCGCTACTAACTTTATGTTATTGTCCCCCATCTTCGCATTTTGTGGAACTGTAATGTCTACTGAAATAGGTGTCTCACTATTTCCCTTTACCGATAATTCCTTTATATCCATTTCATTTGAACTGATTTTATAGGTCCAATCTTTTGGTAAATCTTCCAATTCGAATGTCATACTTTTAATTGATGAACTGCTATTTATGACATCGACTTGATAATTAATCGTTTCCCCAGGTGTAGCAGAAATACCAGTATATGAAGTAAATAGAGATACACCTTCAATCGCGTATGTTCGATTTACATGTAATAACGAACATACTAAAATGGCAATTGTAAAAATAGCTATAACGTTTCTTTTTAGCATGTTTGTTTCCTCCTCGTCATGGTCATTTCATAATTGGTACGTTGGAGGAGAGATTTTGGATTTGTTTTTTCAAAAAAAATTGTAAAATAATTATGAGATTCTGTTTATAAGGAGGGTTTTGCAGTGGATGAAAATCAGAGAAGTCTCATCTTATTACAGGAAATTTCTAGAGGTTCACGCCACTCATTTAATCAGTTTTATGAAAAATATATCGGATTTGTTTACCAAATTGCATTTCATATAATAAAAGATCATGCAGAGACAGAGGACCTGTGCCATGACCTGTTTCTAGAAGTCTACCAAAATTCTTCACAATATGACCCGTCAAAAGGGAGTGTGAAAGCATGGTTAGCAGTGAAAGCAAAAAGCAGGTCATTGGATCGACTACGTAAAAAGAAACCGTTACTACATAATCGACTCCAAGAGCTTTTGAAAGAGGAAGAATCTGGTGCAGACATTGCTTTTCTTTCCCAGATCGAACATCACATCCTCAAGGATGCCTTACTTTCGATACCAATACAACAACGCGAAGCAATTATTCGTTCATATTTTCGAAACGAAACACATAAAGAAATATCTACTAAGATGAACAAACCACTAGGAACAATTAAGTCACTCATCCGTTATGGTTTAACAAATATGAGGAAACAAAAGACACTTTTAAACTGGGTGGATTCAAGTGGAGGTGAAAAGAAGAATGAGCTCTAATCTACATGTCACAGAGCAAAATATGATTGACTATTTAGAAGGGAGTCTCCAGCACGACGAGGAACTCACTATAAAAATTCATTTACAACAATGCGACAAATGCAGCCAAACACTAATGCAGTGGCAAAGTCTCCTAGGGGCAAAACAAGCAAAGCCATCCCCACTTCTTAAAGAAAGAATTTGGGAGTCTATTGAAGAAAAACAAAAGGTAAAAAGGTCTCCATCAGCAAAGGTTTACTTTATAACAATTGGGTCTATTGCTGCTGTACTATTGCTTGGATTACTTTCTTTCAATAATAGCCAATCAAAACTCCCTAATCCTAATGAAATGAAAGTACAAGCTTTCCAAGAACAACCACATACACAGCAAATGAATATAACACCTATTACTAATAATCGAGAAAGTCGTGAACTTGACGGTAACATTTGGATTAACAACACTACAGACGAATTGTTATTAGAGGTATACGGCTTACCTAAACTTAACGATCGTGATTATCAATTATGGATGATTTACCATGATAATGAAGTAAAAGATGAAATCTTGCCGATTGAACAAAATGGTTCTTCACGAATATTTATCCGCAGTAAAAACTTAATCCAACTAAAGCAAATTAAAGCAAGTATCGAACCAAAAGGTGGCAGTCACAGTCAAACAGGACCAGACACCTTTATCATCGAAATTAATAATTAGGGGGGACAGTCCCCCCAAGTCTTCTTGCTTGACATATCCACTTACTTTTTGTAAGTTACATATAAGACTTACAAAAAGTAAGTATATAACAAGGGAGGCTTAACATTGAATAAATTAGAAAACAAAGACCTATCAACGGTCATTAAAGAACGACACTCTGTAAGAAAATATGAAGAAAATATAAAAATCCCACGCGAAGAAATAGAAGAAATTTTAAATGAGGCCATATTAGCTCCATCATCAAGTAACCTTCAACCGTGGCGTTTCATTGTCATTGATGATCAAGAAGTGAAAAAGGAACTACGACAAATTGCGAACAATCAAGAACAAGTCGAAACAGCTTCGGCCATTATAGCCGTCCTTGGCGATAAAGAAATGCACCATAACGTTGAAAAGGTATATAAAAGTAACTACGAAGCTGGCTTTATGGAATTGGAAACTGTTGAACGGATCATTTCATCATCAACAGCAATGTACCAACAAGCACCTGAGGAAATCCGCAAAAACATCGCATCTTTTGATACAGGCTTAGTTTCAATGCAACTTATGCTTCTAGCAAAAGCAAAAGGATATGACACAGTCCCTATGGGTGGCTTTAATAAACAAAAGTTCATGGAACGCTTTAATGTTAGTGAACGCTATATGCCAGTTGTTTTAATCGCAATCGGTAAAGCTGCGGCTCCAGCATATCAAACGACACGAATTCCACTAAACGATATTATTGAATACGTGTAAAAGAGAGGGTAGATCCCTCTCCTATTCTTTTGTATCAATATATTTAGTAGCTGCCTTCATTTGTTCAAACCAGCTTTGCTTTGCATCTGCGTCAATCTCACTTCCATCACTCTTCATATACCGAATCATAAAAAATCCATCTGGGGCCGTCATACTTAATATTAATTCATGGATCAAGCCTGAATTGCCTTGACATTTTATTTCAATAATAGAATAAGCCTCGTCCTTCACTTCAATTATCTGACCATATTCTAACTCATTCTCATTTAATAGAATATCAGTATGTTCAGTGATTGAGTCAGCAGCCATCTCCTCAAAGTAATCAATTGTAAACTTTTCTGAAGTAAAATAGGAAAATCGTTCTGTTGCTGGATAATATCCTATAGATTCACTGTCATTGTAGAGAAAGTACGATGCCGGAATTAAAGCACCGAGTTGAAATGGATGTAAAAACCTTCTTATTTTATCAAAGAATATGGCCTGAGGTGGGACAACAGCCTGTTCATTAGGGCGCACATTACCATCTAAGTCTAAAAACAATTCACTATATCTAGAAAACCTCGAAATCCATAGTTGCTTATTATCAACTGAAACTTTTACGTAATAGCTTGAAATATTATTCGGATTATCCCCATTCCCATCATTTTCATTTAAACATTTATACAGATGCTTGCGAGTATATGTAAAGGTCGCTTCTTGGTCAGTAAGCTCCAAAATCTTCAAATCCAATAAAGTAGAATCGATATGATAGATTTGGAAGGTCAACATTAAGTTAAAATGATTTAAAAAGGATATTTGTCGATTGTCTGGATGGAATAGCTTTGTTAATGAATCAATCTCTTTAGCTGTATAAGAATTTTCTATTTCTTGAACAAGCTCCCTAATTCTCTGCTCCGTAACCTTTGGCCTTCTTTTAAAAAATAACATTTAAGTTCCACCTGCTTTAAAATCTATTTTCCATTTAAGCTATTTCGATAAATATTCGCATAACCCTTTAAAAAAGAAGCAGGGGGACGGTTCTTTTGCTTCATTTCTACAGATGCATATGAACAAAAGCTCAGGGCGCCTGTTCAGCCTAGGGCACAATTAAGACGCTAATGAATAGAAGACGTTCTTTGTCTTCAATTCATTAGTGGCCAGACCCTAGAGGGGCTAGGCGCTGGAGCTGGATGTCAAAGCGCTTATCCACAGTAGAAGAATTTTATAATTTCCTAGACTTTTAAAAAAAGCGACTAGCAGCCGCTTTTTTGTCGCTTTTTTTAAATACACGATAGACATGGTACATCTAGTGTACACCTTCTTCTCCTTCTAAAGGCACAGAGCTTTTTAACGGAGTAAATAAAGTTATTACAAGTGCAATAATTGCTAGAACCATCATGAAGTAATACGATTGGCATGAAGCAAAGATAGACGCTAATTCCCTAACCTTTTCTGTTACACCTTGTGAAGCTAGTTGACTCGTATAGTCAGTTGATTGCGCTGTATAAATCGTTACAACCACCGCCGTACCAACTGCCCCTGCAATTTGGCGAACAGTATTATTTACTGCTGTACCATGTGTAATAAGCTCTTTCGGTAATGCATTTAAACCAGCCGTGTTCAAAGGCATTGTAATAAAGCTCAATCCGATACGTAAAAATATCGTCCGAACCATTAAGAACGTATACGTTGTTGCCTCCGTTAAATCAGTAACAGCCCACATTGATGGGATGACAAATATCAGCCCGATGATGAACAATGGTCTCGCCCCATATCGGTCATACATTTTTCCTGTTATAGGAGACAAGAAAGCATTAACGAGTGCACCAGGTAACAATAATAACCCTGCATCTAACGCTGTAAAACCACGTCCGTCTTGCAAATAAATCGGTAATAAAATCATATCAGCATATAGCATCATCGTGACGATAATGTTTATGAGAGATGTCATCGTGAACGTCTTATTCTGGAAAACACGCACATCTAGGAATGGGTCTGATGCTCGAATTTGACGCATAGTGAATAATACTAATACGGATATCCCCACGATAACTGATATCAAAACCAGTGTATCATCCCAACCATGACCACCAGCATGACTAAATCCATATAAGATAAGGCCAAAGCTAACCGTTGATAAAATGACACTTACTACATCCAATTTTGCTTCCGAACCTTCTGATACATTTATTAAAAACTTGTATGCCAATAATATAACCACACCAACAAGTGGGATTAATCCGATAAATAACCAACGCCAAGATACATATTCAATAACAAAGCCAGATAAAGTTGGTGCTATCGCTGGTGCAAATATCATCGCAAGGCCAATCAGACCCATAGCACTTCCTCTTTTATCTGCTGGGAAAATAAACATAACGACACTCATCATAAGTGGCATAATGATTCCTGCACCAGCAGCTTGAATCATTCTCCCGATTAATAAAGGGGTGAAATTTGAATCAGTCAAGTCACTATTAATGGAAACACAAAGCTTACATGAATTAACAGTCCGGAATGTAACAGCAAAAGCAGAATTAAATCGAGAAACTTTCTACCTACATTATGTAGATCTGCATGATTTACTGAAGCATGTTGTAAATGATATCTTTGATGACCTTTCTAGCAGCTTGTCACCGTTTCTACAACTAAAAAACGCGGACTTAGATAACCAGCTACTGTCCTTTTTGGACTATTTTTACCAGAATCGTAAATACTTAACTGTTTTATTCGAGGAGAAGGCTTTTCAAAAAAAGCTTCATAACTTTATCGTAGATTTCATTCAAGCTAGGCGTGATATGCGAGGAATTGAGAAAGAAGATACTGTCGCTAAGGATATTATTGCATCCTCAATACTAGGTATCTTAATGTGGTGGATTCGTGACGGCAAACGCTATAGCTCGGAGTATATTTCACATCAGATGTCTTTATGGATGACTAGAAGTTATTAGTTTTAAATACCAACAGTTTAGATAGCAAATGCCTTGTATCTTTGCTATCTTCTTCACTATCCCTACTACCCCCCTCAAACCCTTCAAACATCTAATCCCCAAAGGGGAATTAGGCTATATATCCTATTGTTCTTCCCTAAATTATCCAGTAAAATACTAACGGTACCAGCTTAGTTCTAACAGTACCAGAAGGAGGCGAAAAGGTGAAAGCAAGAATTATCAATGAATCTATCTTTCTCATTCAGAAAAAAGGTTTCACATTTACCACTTCTGAATTAGCAACAAACCTTGGTGTGAGCAAGAGAAAAATTTACGAGTACTTTTCATCAAAAGAACAAATAATCGAGGTGATTATTAACCAACTCATAATGGAAATAAAAGAAAAGGAAAAGGACATTGCCCAAAATGAGAACCTACATTTAATTGAAAAAGTCCGTCAAATCCTTTGCTGCACACCAGAACAATTTGAGGTCATGGATATGCGGTTATTATCAGAGTTAAAAAAGCATTATTATAAGCAATGGGAAACTTTAGATTACTTCTTAAAAAAGGAATGGTCTGTTGTCATGCAGTTAATGGAACAGGGAATTGACGATGGATTAATTCGTCCAATTAATTTACAAGTATTTATCGACCTCTATTTAGGGGCAATCAATCAAATATATGAACCAATTACAAGTCAGAGTCGTCAAACCTTTAGGGAAAAACTTCATGCTATTATGGACATTTTACTAAACGGCATTACTTGCAGACAGTAGGGAGGGAGCATGATGCCTTGGATTTTTTTATGTCTAGCTATCCTTTTAGAAGTGGCTGGAACAACAAGTATGAAATTATCTGAAGGATTTACAAAGCCACTGCCTAGTATTTTTCTGATCGTCTTCTATATTGGCAGCCTCATTTTTCTAACTTTAACACTAAAAACGATAGATGTTTCAGTTGCTTATGCGATTTGGTCAGGACTCGGGATTTTAATTATCACCTTCATCGGTATCTTTTACTTTGGTGAAACATTCAGTTTAACTAAGGTATTAGCAATTCTCCTCATTATTATTGGTGTCACATTACTTAACTTTACTGCTGAACATGAACAGGGACAAATTAAACAGAATACAGAAAGGATAGTTGAATAAGAAAATACATACCTCAAATCTATACCTAGTAACCGTGCATTAATTATTTTAGCGATATGAGACAAGACAGCTGTAAAAAAATCCGGAGGTACTACGATGAAATATTTAAAACCTTTCTTTTTAGTAACAGATATAGGGTTTATCATTTACTGGATCGTTACCTATTTTCAATTAATTCCAAAGACTTGGGCATTTAAGGATTATGATAATTCGATTATTATTGCATGGAATTGGTCATTCTTTCCGTTAGATTTATTGATTTCATTTACTGGACTTACTAGTTTGTACTTGCATAAAAAAAGAAATGATGCTTGGAGAACTCTAGCACTTATCTCTCTTGTATTAACTTTTACATCTGGATTGCAAGCAATTGCTTTTTGGTTTTATAGCAATGACTTTGATATTACCTGGTGGGCTTTCAATCTATACTTATTAATCTATCCTTTATTTTTTCTAAGGATGTTTCTAAAAAATGATAATGAAGCTTTTACTAATTCAATTAAGCAAACGAAAACAGTCTAGGTTAAGTATTATTTTCTGAATTGATACAAGTCAAAGATAGATTTAACTGCACACATTAAACTTTTGGAACAACAGCATAAATGCCACTTTAACTCCTAATTATGTAGACCAGCGCACTATTAAGAGCAATCCCTTCATTAAAACCTGTTCAGGTATTTCATAGGGATTTAATTAGAGTTTTTCGCTATTAGTCAATTTGAAAAATATATTATATTAAAGACTCCACAAAAGATTGTTCTGTGGAGTCTTACTTTTAACATATGTCAGTTTGCTTTTAAGGTTGAACAACCCCTACACCTGCATATTGAGTAACAATTGCTTTTACGTCACCAACTGGTGTTAACGTATATGAATAAGGGACCGTATAATTCGTTGTTGAAGTAGTCGGTTGGCTACCTGTGCTGTTAATATATAAATTATTAGACACATTCCAGTAACCTGTTGAATTGCTATACCAATAGCCTAGTGGATTATGTGAGTTTTCAAATACGTTGTTCTCGACAAGGAGCTCCGCACCCATTCTTGCATTTATACCTGAGCTTTCAATGCCCTCAAAGTAGTTATTGTATAAATGTCCTTTTCCATAACGGAAGCTAGGTACTCGGGAGTTTAAGTCTTTGAAGTGGTTGTGATGGAATGTGATATTTCTATCAGCATTATCGCTATCCGATGAGCCCATCAACATCGCCTTCCAGCCATCATGTACATAGTTCCAAGAGAATGTTATGTTATAAGCATTACGCTTCACATCGAACAAGCCATCATAGTAATCTTTATCAACATTTAGGCTCGCATAAATTTCATTATGGTCGACCCAAATGTTACTTGAAGGACCTTCGATTGTTACAGCATCTTTATCACCCGCTCTAACCTCATGTATAGTAAGGTTACGAATAATAATATTATCTGCTCTCCACACTTTAATACCAATTCCATCAAATCGACCTTTTGTTCCAACACCTAATAATGAGACATCGGATACATCTTTTAGATTAATTTTGCTATCAGATGTATTATTTGGCGTAATTGTACCATTTACATAAATCGTCAATGGTGTATTGTCATCTTTGTTCTTTAAAGCTTGGATTATTTCGTCCCCAGTTTTAACTGTTACAGTATCTCCACCGGCTCCACCAGTCGTACCGCCACTTGAAGTAGCAAAGCCCTTCATACTAAAATCAGGCGTAGCTGCAGATACAGATGTCAGTGAAGTTCCAACGATGATTGTAATAAATACACATGCAACTAGTAATTTCATCAATCTTTTTTTCATTTTTACCTTCACGTCCTTTAGTTTATTTTTTGTAAAGACAACCGTTAACTACCTCTACCCTCCCCTTCTGCAAGATTACTAAAATCATAGCACGTAAACGTTTTCATAAAATAATCATTACATCACTTGTTGTAAATATAAGGAAGAATTAACTATCGTTTGCTTACTTTTATGCTAAACATCGTAGTTTCTCCCTATATCGAACCTACGTAATCAGTTGTGTAAGACTCTTAACCTGAAACGTTAGGTACCATTTATATATGACAATCCATTCACTCAAAAATCTTCACCCTAACATATTGATTATGGAAGCAGAGGGACGGTTCGAGACCATTGAAAAAGTATTCTTATTAGAAAAATAGAATTTATCGCACAAAGTTGACGTTCAGTTTGATTGCAGCACGAGTACTCGCTTTCCGCGGGGTGGGTGCTGAGCCTCCTCAGCGCAAACGCCTGCGGGGTCTCAGCTCTCCCACTCATCCCGCAGGAGTCTCGCACTTCCGCTCCAACCAAACTATACGGAGGATAAGCACATTAAATGTACAATAAATTGTTTAAGAGTTTATACTTATCTGAAATCAGTATACTTTTTCAGTGGCTTCGGACGGTTCTCCTGCTTCCTTAAAGCTTTGAGAAACTTATTAACATTAAAGTCCCCTTAATCATTTACATCAAACGTTCCCTTCATCAAGACAGTATCTACTCTCTTTACTAAATACGTATAATAATAGCCCCAAAACGACTGATGATAGAATAAACCTTACTGTTTACTATGTACTGGCTTTTCTCTCAATATATATTGATTAAATTAAAGATTTGGGAAAAAATGAAACACTTCTCCAATCCTAGAGAACTCTCATACCTTAAAATAAGTTTATAAAAAGGAATGGTTCCTATTTACAAACCGTAATCGTTACGATATATTGTTTATGTAAATGAAAGAGGAGGATACTATACTATGAGAAAAAAATGGATGGTGTTAACTAGTTTACTATTTGTCTTATCCCTTGCTGCATGTGGAAACAATGCAACTAACAGTGAGGAGAAGGAAGCCCCTTCAACTTCAACGGAACCGTTAGAAATTTACACAACGATATACCCACTGCAATTCTTTACAGAACAGATTGCAGGCGAAGAAGCTTTGGTTGAATCGATTTTGCCACCCGGCTCAGACTCCCATACATACGAGCCGACATCGAAAGAAATGATGAGCATTGCAGAAGCAGATGCTTTCATACTTAACGGCTCAGGCTTAGAGGCTTATGCAGAGAAAATTGCAAAATCTCTCGAATCAGAAGATGTAGAAATCGTCGAAGCTGCCAACGGTATTGAATTGAATGAAAGTCATCATGACCATGAACACGATCACGGACATGATCACGGAGATGTGGACCCGCACGTTTGGCTAGATCCAATCCGTTCTATTAAACTAGCCGAGAATATTAAAAATATGTTAGTAGATTTAAGACCTGAAAAAGAACAATTATTTAATAAGAATTTCGAAACTTTAAAAGAGAAACTTGAGGTCCTAAATGAGGAATTCGCAACTGGATTAAAAGAGACGCCCGGCAACCACTTTATTGTTTCTCATGCAGCATACGGCTACTGGGAAGAAGCATACGATATACATCAAATTGCTGTTTCTGGCATAAGCTCGACCAATGAGCCTTCACAAAAAGAGTTGCAGAATATAATTAAAACAGCCGACCAATATGGATTAAAGCACGTCTTCTTTGAACAGAATATCACACCTAAAGTAGCAGAATTAGTCAGAAAAGAAATTGGCGCAGAAGCCCTTCGACTTCATAATCTTTCAGTTTTAACTGACGATGACATCAAGAATGAAGAAGATTACTTTACATTAATGCGTCACAACCTTGAGCAATTGACGACTGCATTGGCAGATTCCACTGCTGTGGAAGTTGATAAAGATGACCATGGACATCATGATAGTCATGAGCATGAGTTGGATGAAGAGGCACAAAAAATTTATGATGGCTATTTCGAAGATGACCAAATTAAAGATCGGGATTTATCCGACTGGGAAGGTGACTGGCAATCTGTTTATCCTTACTTACTAGATGGCACACTAGACGAAGTATTCGCTCATAAGGCCGAAGAAGGTGATAAGACTGCTGAAGAATACAAAGAATACTATACAGTAGGCTATAAAACAGGCGTGGAACGTATTATTATTGAGGGAAATACGTTTACTTTCTTTGAAAATGGCAAAAAATCAACAGGAAGCTACACCTATGACGGGTATGAAGTGCTGACCTATGAAGCAGGAAACCGCGGGGTACGATACATTTTCAAACTTACTGAAAAACAAGAAGGCAGTATGCCAGCTTATATCCAGTTCAGCGATCACAGCATCGAACCAACCGATTCACATCACTATCACCTATATTGGGGAGATGACCGGGAAGCGTTGCTTGAAGAAGTAGTAAATTGGCCGACATATTATCCGTCCGATTTAAGCGGCGAAGAAATCGCACACGAAATGATGATGCATTAATTAGCACCCTTGAGGCAACTCCAATTCAATAAATATACTAAAATATATATCCGGTGCCTTTTTCTCTGCTGCACCGGTATTTTTTTGTGGAAGCAGAGGGACGGTTCTTATAGCGGACAATCGGAAGTTTTGCGTTCAAAAAACCCAACTAGCAGATTTTAGCTAGTTGGGTTTTTTCTGTATTTATGTCATGGACTATCTGCAAAATTTTTGATTGCCAGAGAAGAATGAAGTCGCGTCATGGCCTGTGGGGTTTCAATCTTTGATTTCTCCACATTTTTTGGACTATAGGGTCTTTTATAAGGGGTTGTGACTGTATAAACACAAAATAAACACTGTTTTAGATGCAAGTTCCCCCTCCCCAATAAAGAGGCATTTTCAAATAAGTCTTCAGTTCATATCCCTTACGGTATTGAATCAGGTTTTTCTTTCAGATGAGATTTATTACATTCTGGACAAAGTGTAATATCTTTTCCTACTAAAAGCGATACTATTTCAGTCGTGCTTAATCCTTTATAAATCGGTTTATATGTAGAACTATTTGTCAATCTTCTACATAAAGTAAGTTTTGTTTTTTTATTGCGGTTCGCCAATAAACCGTAGTGCCTGATTTTCACAAATCCCTTTGGAAGGATATGCATGAGAAACCTTCGAATAAATTCAATACCCTTCATCGTAATAAGCTTTTGTTTATTATGATCACGATAATCTTTTACCCCAATGGTTACTGTATCTTGATTAACAGATACAATTCGGTTATTCGATATTGCGATTCGATGAGTGTAACGACCAAGATATTTTACGACAGCTAAAGGACCCGAAAACGTTCTTTTTGTGTAGCTATACCAATCAATTGAGTAACACTCGTCTAGTAATTTTTGAAAGTGTTTCGGATTATCATAATATCTAGTTTCGTTATAAAACGTTAGTTGTTTTTTCTGATAATACTGCTTTAGATAATACAAGAATTTACCACGAAATTTCTTAGACAGTATTTTTACAGGTATAAAGAATTTTTGACTCGTGCTTCTCCAAAGGTTCTGTTTATTAAGACCTCCAGCTAATACAACGGTATGAATGTGTGGGTGGAAATGTAAGTCTTGGCCCCACGTATGCAAAACTGAGAAAAAGCCGATCTGAGCACCAAGAAATTTAGGATCTTGGGATAATTCAGCCAGGGTTTC
>NZ_JAUSUD010000039.1 GCF_030813355.1 Metabacillus malikii | reverse complement strand
GGTTAATTGTTACTGGTAGAATTAGGAAACTACAGTAAGTGTGTTTGAGTTGCCCAAAAACTTGAAAAAAGTATTTGACATTGTACGCTAAACAACAATAAACCCGAGAGTACTATTTTCACAGCATTTCCGGGTTTATTATAGAATAGGATAGATCATTTTTCTCCGCTCTTTCAATGTAAATGTTTTACGATGTCCTCTAACCGCGTTAGTCAACCAACATTAAATTTTTTTAAAGTTGAACTTTTTTCGAGAAACTCCCTTATCTCCTCTGCCGGAATTCCTACGTTTAATGCATATGTAATCAAATCGACCCATTCCTTATCTAAATATCCATCATTACTTAACGATTCTGGTACTGACATGAATAATCTTACCCCTTCCAAAATATAGAACTATATCTTGGCAACACAGCCATCATAGCTTAAAAGCCTTAGACCTGGTGCTTTGCGTCCCCTTTTTTCAAAAGGTTTGCCCTTTCAGTAATAAATATCTCCTATATTTAGTTTAATGTGCCATTAATTAGTAGTAAACGAATACAACTTGACAAGGTTCTACATTTTTCTCAACACTCAACATCTCAATCGATACAATTGAACTACAATTTCTACATTTCTAACTCTGGAATCTAAACCATTTTTCATAGATTGGAATAGAGCTTATCACGTATTCTCATTATTCATTTTCAATTAAAAGGTTGCTGCACTAGACATTCTCACCTTTTTCTTTTGTCCAATTTAGACTTGAATGTCGTCATATGTCGTTCAGACTAAATTGTTAAAATAAGTCCTTCCTACCAAAATTTAAAATAAAGGTCTCTATTCTGAATTTTCCACATACAATTTTCCCCTTCTACCTATTACAATTACATGACTTCATCTATATTTACAGGCAGAAGCACATCTAATAAAATGGAAATATAAACCTAATAAAATCACAGAGTCCTTGGGAGAAAGACTAGTTTTCTATAAATGACTGCTTCGATTTTTTGCTTACCAACTACGAAGTTGTCATAGATAGTTAAATGCGATGCCTACATACAGAGATTACCTTCTGTAAACAAATGAATGATTTGAGATATTAAAAGGAGTTGTTACAAGTGATAAAGCAAGTACATTGTCCTATATGTCACACGGTTTTCAATTTGCACGATCGTGTCATCCTAGATACGATGAACACACTATATCACCCTGATTGTTATGATTATTTATTTGAGAAGAAGGACGTTGATACGTTTCAAGCGATGGTTGAGAAATATGACTTTTTTCATGATTTGCTGCCGGCGCATTGAAGAGTTTGGGGTGTGGGTTCTCTTTTTTTGTCTTTTTGGAAGCAGAGGAACCGTCCCTCCGCTTCCGTTTTTTTGCTGCCTTTTGCAAAAAAGGAAGCAAAAGAACCGTCCCCCTGCTTCCTAGCCTTTTACGCCGCCTACGGTTAGGCCGGAGACGAAGTAGCGTTGGAAGAAGATGAATAGGATGACGATCGGGATGATTGTCATGACGGATCCTGCGATGAGGACGTCGTAGTTATTGCCGTATGGTGTTAGAAGTGTTGCGAGTCCGATTGGTAATGTAAACATGTCGTTTGATCTTAGCACGAGCAATGGCCATAAGAAGTTGTTCCAGCTGTTTAGCCCTTGGAGTATCGCCATGGCTGCGAAGGATGGCAGCATTAATGGCATCATAATTTTAAAGAAAATCCCATATTCCGTTGCTCCGTCTATTCTTGCAGCATCCATAAGCTCTTTTGGCAATCCTAACGCATATTGTCTGAAGAAAAATACCGCGATTGGCGCCACGATTAACGGCAGCATGACTGACGTGTAAGTATCAATTAACCCCATACTAATCATTAGCTTATATAGCGGCAGCATGAGGATTTCAAACGGGACCATAATAATAAATAGCACCAAGACGAAGATGAAATTCCGCCCCCTAAAGTCGTACGCAGCTAACGCATAGCCTACCATTGATGAAAAGAACAATGACAGCACGATCGTCAAGCCAGAAATAATCAAGCTATTTCCGTACCATTGCCAGTACTTACTAGCCTCTGTAAAAATATAAACATAGTTATTTAGATTGAGTTCACTTAGATTAAACGTTAAGCTCATCCCATTTCTCATCAATTCTGATGACGGCCGAAATGAAGAGATAATCAAACTGAAAATCGGAAATAAGGCGATAATCGAGACAATTCCAAAGAACACTGTTCCGACCCAAGTTGTAACTTTTTGCTGTTTCATTTACGCATCACCTCTTTTAAAAGCCCCAGTTAATAGTAGCTGAATAAAGCTAACAACGAAGATAATTAACATTAACACAACTCCAACTGCTGCACCGAATCCCATGTCGTTCATTTGAATGCCCTGTTGATAAATATACCCAACAACCGTTAAGCCAATATTTCCCGGTGAACTTGTCTCCCAAAATACAAAGCTCTCCTCGAACATACGGAAGCCGTTAATAATAGAAATCGTCACAACAAAAATCGTAATTGGCTTTAAGAAAGGTAGCGTGACATAGAAGAATTTTTGAAAAACATTCGCTCCATCGATATCAGCAGCCTCGTATAATTCTTTCGGAACATTTTGCAGCGCTGCTAAAAAGTATAAAATATTTACACCCATCCATCGCCAGGTACACAAAATGACCATTAGAAACATCGCTGACCATGAATGATAGCGCCAATCTATTTTATCTAGCCCAAAGAAGCCAACAATTTGATTCGCCACCGCGACATCTGACTCGCCGAACATCATCCGAAAAATTGTACCCGCGACAATAACGGATGTTAATGACGGAATAAATAACGATGCCCGAAATAACGTTTTAAATTTAACCAACCTCGAATTTAAAAAAACGGAAAAGATTATCGGAAAAATCGTTAAAATAAGGACCGTTAATATGACATATATCGTCGTATTTTTTAACGCATCATAAAAAGTTGGGTTGAAAATTCGTTCATAATTACTCCACCCAATGAACTGGCTATTACCAGGTAAAATCCGTTGAAAACTCATGATAAATGCTTGAACAGCAGGATATAAGGTTAATAGTAAAAAAGAGAGAAGAAATGGTGCAACAAAAATATATGGTGCTACTTTTTTAGAATTGACCATTTGCATGAAGCTTTTTCTTTGCCTAGGTACGCTCTTTTCACGGTCTACTGTTGTTTCTGACAAATTGTGCTCCTCCTTACATGCAGATTATATTCAAGGACAGCTATTACACTGCCCTTGAACATGTCATCATTGTTCAGTCGCTTTCATTTTTGCACGAATCGTATCAGCTGCTTCTGTAAGTGCTTCTTCCGGTGATTGTGAGTTTTCTCTAATAACCTTATGCATCACATTTGTTTGCAGCTGTGTAATGACCTCTGTAGTATAAGGTGTTAGTTCCACACCATTTACTTGGTCTTTTATCTCATGTAACATATCCCAAATGTAATCTCCAAAATAATCAAAGTATTTGTTGTCCTCTTGTAATTCCGGAGCATCCCATACATCTGTCCGAACAGGTGTAAATCCTAATAGTTTCCAAAGCTGGATGCTGCCTTCTTCAGATAATTTTGCATATGCTAAAAATTCTTTGGCAAGTTCGACATGCTCAGATTGAGACGTAACCGCTGTTCCTGTACCACCCATTCCAGTCGTTCTTGCATCTGATCCTGGCCAAAGCGGCATTGGTTTCATCACCATTTTTCCTTTAAGGTCTGGCATGTAATCAATGAATCTACCCATATACCACATCGGCATCGTTAACGAAGCTGCACCGCCATCATTCATAAATCCATAGTATTCCTCACTATGATGGAAACCACCTGGTGTTGGTTCTGCAATTTTATGCTTATGTACCATGTCCTGCAAAAATTGCAATGTTTCGACATTTTTCTCATTATCTAAAATTAACTCACCATTCTCATCGAAAAAGGCTGAACCGCTTTGACTGACTAACGGCCAATAGCTCCAATGCTCATCCGTTTCAACCGTTGTCATCGGTTTCCCTGTCGCCTCGACTACTTTTTTCCCAGCCTCAACATAATCATCCCACGTCTCAATTGAATCAATATCGACTCCTGCTTCATCCATAATTTCTTTGTTGTAATAAACAACCGTTGCTCCTAGATGTGTCGGAATCCCATAATGCTTACCATCCTTCGCATATAAATCAAAACGAGTATCAATAATGACATCTTTCAATGGCTCTGTATACTCATTCATAGGTTCAAGCTGCACATCACCTTGCAAAAAGCTTGAAAAACGGCCAACCTCAATGTCAACAATGTCTGGCGCACCATCGCCTGATTGAAGCGAAAGCAGTAAATTATTATGCATCTGCTCGTACGGATACGTTTCCGCTACAAGTTTAATAGGCCGATCCGCATGCTCCTCATTCCATCTCTTGGCAGCATCCTCATAAATCTCCATATGAAGTTCATTAAAAGTCCAAAAAGTTAATTCAGTTGCATTCTCAAGATCCTCACCAACAGTCGTTTTCGCATTCTCATCCGGCGCATTCGGATTATCCTCCCCACCCGAATCCCCACCACCACTACAAGCAGTAAGAACCAACATCAACAAAACACAAAAAACCGCAAACAACCTTCTCTTCATTTCATTTCCCCCCTGGAAGCATGGGGACGGTTCTTTTGCTTCCTTGTCCGACTTGTGATGACGCTTACAGACAGGTGCAAAAATCCCACCCCAATTAAACTAATCCGTACAATACCAACTCACATAACCTGCAATTGGCCGTACGATTACTACATCATATGTATGTACATTTAAATTTAGAAGTGAACAGGAAGCGGGGCGGGAGCAGGGGGACGGTTCTAATATAGGCAATCGGAAGTTTTGCTAAGCGAGTAGAGAATAAATTTTAATATTAACTGAAAATAAGATAAGTAGAAACTATTTATATAACTAATCGCAAAATTTTTGATTGCCTGAGTAAGCAGGAAGTTTTTTTAATCAAGATATTCGACATCCTCAATCAAATTTCCTGCTTCTTCTGCTTCCATTTGTGTTTACTACTTGTTGATAGTTGTGGCGGGTGGGGGATTGTACATTAAATGATGTTTAATCAAAAATTATTTAAAGTTGTTCTCTAAAAAGGTAGCTTGATACGGAATTTGAGTCTCTATTCTAAGGAGGAATACTACTTTTTTTGCAGGAGACGTACTAAATTCAATTAAGGATATGTTTTGTTATTACATAGATTTCTGCCATGAGGTCTGCACATTGGTTGTATGTACTAAGCTCTGATAATACAAGGTAATATTTATCATTTTTATAAGGAAGTAACGTTTTAAGTTACTAACTTAGTCCGTACAATAACCAATCTACGGAGAACATATCTGTAAACAACTGACAATATTGTCCGTATATCATACGAGCTTAATACACAACAAAAACACCTCCGTATGTCATACATGTTCGGAGGTGTGTTCTTATTGTTCTTATGATTTTTTTATCTATCGATTGCTATTATTAGTAGTTCGAAATATTTCAACGCATTCTACTGCTTCAACAGCCGGAATGAGAAATTCACAGTGCAAATTATTGTTAGGAAGCGGAAGAACCGTCCCTCTGCTTCTCCCTCTGCTTCTCAAAGAACTCTCTTATCTCCTTGGCTGACATGCCTGCATTTAGTGCATATGTAATGAGTTCCACCCATTCTTCGTCCAGGAAGATATCTTTCTTTAATGAATCTGACATTGCTTTTGCCCCCTCCAAAATATATAAATATATCTTGGCAGCACAGCCATCATAGCTAAATAGCCTTAGACCTGGAGCTTTGCGTCCCTTTTTTTCAAAAGGTTTGCCTTTTCATATAGGTAGTTTGCACCTAGTTCTATTGTACTGTTTATTCTGTTAACAATAAAGAAAAAACGTTTGACAAATTTCTACACCGTTCCCTATAAAGAACAACCCTTCAGAAAGCAAGGGGAAAGCAAGGGGACGGTTCTTCTGCTTCATTCTATTTTCTTACCACCATGTAAGGAAAATAACTTGTTATATTTTAGGCATTTCTTTACCATGCAAGTGGTAATTGCAAGTTGAATAGTTAAGTTTCCAATGTAATTTATTTAAAAGGCGCATTTCCGCAATCTGTAGTTATAGCTTAAGTTTCAGTAGAATTCAGCCTAAGAGACAAAGTACATACCTATCTCAGAACAAAATATGATTATCCAATATGCACAAGGTGATGGGGTAGCTCCTAAATGTAAATATACATTCAACCACAATATACGTCATTCTACTCTCTCATTCTAAGAAATAATAACCTCAACATATCGGCACATATCGTTAATAGTAAAAAGATTACATAAAGAAACAGAATGAGACATCCCGGTCATCCCAACACTTTTGAGTGTCATTGAGTATTTTTCAACTAATGAATATTCACTATTATGGAAGCAGAAGAACCGTCCCCCCGCTTCCTACTCTCTCTGATAATCGATTCCATATTTTTCTGCGAGGGTTTCCATGTTTTTGTGATAGTCTGATAGTGCATTTAAGTAATCATCAACCATGGCATTTGATTGTTCGATTAGCTTTGCGTCGTTTTTCTCTAGGGCTTCTTTCTCAAGTAAGAGTGCTTTGTAATAGATATCTAATACTCCTAGGATTTCTTCCTTTATTGGATTGAGTTCATCAGTGGTTACTTCAAGAGATTTAGCTTTTTCAATTGCCTTTTCATACTCTGGTAGGACTTCATTTGTCAAAACGGTATGTAATTCCTTATCATTTCTAAAATTTTCACCGGAAACTTTGGCTAGTGCTTCATTTGCCTTTTTTTCATAGCTAGCAATTTCGTTCATATCTTCATTAATAAAGTCTACAATCTCTTTTTGTTTATCTTTGTATGTTAATTCGCTGTTTGAAGTTGAATCTTCCTGTTCCCCAACCGTTATCTTCACTGATGAAGGGAAATGACTGCAACCTACGAGTATGAATACGATTGCGATGGTTAAACTTAATTTTTTCATATTTATTCAATTCCTTTCAGACATTTAATGTGTAAAATCTTACTCATCAAGGATTAAACTGCTATGATTCAAAAGTTGTTTTTTCTGGAAAAATACAGTCTTCTCTAACAAGACAAACTGCCAATCTTTGAGCAGCTCGATTAAAGTAAAACCTAGTAGAAAGATGCTCTGGTAAACTTTCTAACTCTGAAAACTTCCTGGTTACTTTATTTAACTCAATTTTCCCCATAATCTCTTCATTAGGTCCAAATTTGTAAACTACCGTTTCATCATCTTCATATTCCTTTAATAATAAAACATATGAAGCCAATAATTATTCTCCTCTCCTAGTGGATACCAAGGACATTTGAATTCTTCAGTTATAGTTTATGAATCTACAAATCACACTTATTTTCTTCTGCTACTTCAATTGCTATACGTATCTTATCGATGAATGTCTTCCCATCAGTTGTTGAAAAATAATTCTCTAAGTTAGTCACCTTTGAACTTAATTTATTTCCCCATGGAGGTCTTTGTGACAAGTCATTAAAATCCCATATTACTTGTTCTGGAGACATTTTTGATAATTCCTGTTTAATTTCTGTTAAACTTTCCATAACAATTGAAACATCTTCCCCTTTTAATTCTTCACCATATAACGCATTCATCAATAAAGGGTATTTTGAGCCCCCTCCTTCTTTTTCGAAATGATAAGATATAGTTGAAAAGAATGACTGTACAAAATGACCATGACCTAATTCATAGAAAAAACAATCGACTAATATTCCTACCGCCATCTAAATCCACCTCTCATCCATTTTTAAGAATAAATCTGCAACATGTTCATTTTTTGTTTAATTTTCTTAAAAACAACATAGAGATATGTTCGCCCTAAGTTTGTTTAGATAAATAATAATGCTTATCGTTCTGAATATCTTTGCCTTAAACCTGCTATTAACTTTAAGACTTGTTCTCTATTCATAAAATATTAGTAGTCAAAGTCAACTAAATTCAACTCAATGATTTTGGATATTGAATCCTTCTTCTAAATCTCTTCTAGTATCTTCATTATCATTTTATCTTCTCCAATCCAACTGAGCCATATTGGTTGTTTGTTCTAAAACTTATATTTTACTATCCCATTCTCCATTCTCTCGCCTCCCATTTAACTGGTACACCTTCCTTGTACTTTCAATAAAATGTTTATGTAAAAGGTCATTTGGATTCTCCTTATGTTTTTCCTCTTTTGATTGCAAAGGTTATCCAGCAAGTAATTATAGTTCATTTATCACTAAGTTTGTCTTAAATAAAAGAACCTTGAAGGGCACTTCGCCAATCAAGGTTTCCATTAAATCTTAGGTATATTAATCTCTTTGCCTGGAGACTTACTAATTAAAACATCAGGAAGGTCTGGATTATTCTTTTTTAACTTATACTTTTGAATTTTTGTTAATTCAGGGTCAAAGGAAATGTCTTGTGATTTAAAGTCTAAGCTTAATAGTTTATTATAAATCTTTCTCAAAAAAACTTTCCATTCCTCTAATGAAGAACTTGAAATTTCATCTGAACTCTCTAACAAACGATAGCCATCTGCATAATGGAACATTAGTAAACCTGTCCCTAAATCACAAGCCTCATTTTCTAAGATGACTGTTGGTACATCAAACCCACTATTCCAATTATAGTTGGCAGCGAAATAATGAAGTAATAAGGGGTTGTCTATATTTTTTAATTGACTTATTATATAATCTTTATCTGTACTATAAAGCAACCTTGCTAAATAAGTATTCTCTGAGTTTACCTTCATCTATAACAATCTCCATAACTATTTATAGTACTTATTCATAATTAGTAGCAGCTATAAAATCAAAAGCACCATTTGAACTCATTTCATTGTTATATTCAAAGTTATATATTAAAATTACAGCATTATATGATTTCTTTAGATTTATACCCTGGATACTTGGAATTATAATTTCTTCATACGAACAACCTTCTAATAATTGCGAAATATCACTGCAACTATTTATATAGACCGCTTTTTCGATAGTATCTTCATCTATTTCAGCCATATCAATATTAAAGTCGATGTAGAATCGGGAAGGAACAGCCTCACCATCTTCATTATACGTTAAATCAACATACTCACTTATTGCTTCCTCATTGCTGCTATTACCTAACCAAATCGATACCCATCCTTGCTTTTCCATTAGCGTATCCTCCTCTCATCGCAGTCGGTAAATTCAATAGTGGTATTAGTGAAGATTGTCAGGTTTCTGTACACTATTTACCTTCTCATAAAAAGTTGCCCTCTGTACTCTGACAGTCAATCTTTTAACGTTGACCCGTAGTCATTCGTCAAACCTAACAGCATCAACTAATCGACCCTACGTTTAAATAGTAGGTTTCAAAATTCTTCCACCCTTATATATTGGCTTGGAACTTCCCCTATAATCAACTAATCATAATCCCTTTTAGTCCAGGTAATTGCTCTGCACTTCCAAAAATCAGAAGAATCAACATCCTGAAGATTATGACCCAAATCTGTATAGATAGAATTATATTGTATTATTGTGATTCTATGAAATTTATTCTTATATATAATGAACCAAATCATAAGGATAATATGGTACTTCCTTTAACTGCTCATCATCTAATTGGAGGATTTTTGCAATTGCACCACTTTCAAAACTCCAATAGCCACTATAGATATCTTTATTACCTTTATGAGACTCATACCATCCTGTGTCGCTATGCCCTTTATACCAATGCTTTTCTAAATACACTTCTAACATTTCCAAGGCTTCATTTTCTTCTTTTGCATCTATAATGTTTTGTAGATAGCCGTATGGATAAATTATTCGGTGTTCCGAGCATTTACATTCCCAGTCTGAATCGATATATTTTAATAAATAGTCGATTAATCTATCATTGAACTCTTCACTTTTCATTACATGTAATAAATCTTTTAACTGTTCTTTTGAAACGTTTAATAAAACTGCAAGAGAAACTACCTTTAATAGGTTTGAATAACTAGCTTCTTTATACCATATACCGGTAAAGTATTTAACAACCGTAGGAAATAATTCTTCTATTTCTTCAATTGGCGCACCGATAGAATATAATGCATTCAATTTATCGAGATAAAAATTCACTAGTGCTATCTTGCCAGTTCTTACTCCTTTATATTCTGTACCCTTTTCAATAATCAATTGTTTTAATAATTCTTCAAATCTAATTATTCTCTTATTTTGATAGTCTAAGTACCGATTAAAATATCCTCTGTCCTGAAATGTATCTCTCATAACAGTATCTCCTTTAATTTCCTTTTTTCCAGCAGAGTCAAGGGTTAATCCTCCTACATTTCGATTTTCATCTACTTGCACTAGTGAAACTTTGTTTTTTTAGGAGCAAACATCATTGCTTCTAAAATAACATCCGCTACTTCTTTCTTGGAATCCATTACCTTCTCTATTAGGTGCGATAGGTACATACCCAACCGTAACATCATCAATCTTCCTTCCTTCTAACAACCTTACTAACTCGATGGATTGACCACATATTCGACAAATTCAAATGGTGTATCCTCAAAGAATGAATCAGTTACCCTTACTTCACCTATATTGTCAGACTTCGGAACACAGTCAACAATTTCATAATAAGTGCCTCCGAGCACCCTGACAATCAGTCCATTATCATAAACATGGTAATCACCGGTTACAGTTCCTTCGTAATCGTCAATAATTTCGACAACATCAACTATGTGACCTTCTAAACTATCAATTTCCTCTTTGGTAATGGCCTTCCTTGTAAAACCAATTGCTGTTTTCCATTCGCTATATTTGGTTGTTAAAGTATCACTCTAGTAATCGTTATATGTACGTCATAGTTGCGAAAAATTTTAAAAAGTAGGGGAAAGCAAAGGTATAGTATTGGAGACTATGGATGATGGTAGCTGATGATTTTGTGACTACTTTTAAGAGGTAGAATACATTAAATAGGTTATACGTTTTATAGGTATTGTACGTACTATATAATTCGTAAGAACATAATATAGGGCTTACAAGAGTTACTCATATTCTCTGAATAAAAAATGAACTATTCGTCACTGGGTAGCCCCACCCACCAATAAAAAAGAAACCTTGAGTGGCATGGAGCCAACCAAGGTCAATTTTTTCTAATAATATAACTTAGCTATCAATTTCATCATATGCATCACCTAGAGAAATAAAATCATCTTTTAACCAATACCAATACTGACCTTTATTATTTAATAGTCGCTCTAGTAAATCAGTAAAGGATGTGGCTATTATTTGAGACTCGCCTATAAGTCCATGACGGTCAAAAAAACTATCATAGCATTTACCTAACCTGTCTTTATTGAGGTCAATAGTTAAGTATTCATCCGTTCCATCATTACAGATAATATACCAATTAGATGAAATATCTTCTTCGCATAATTCTCCCACAATTATTGGATTAGCTAATATAAACTTTTCAGGAGACACGAAATAGATTGGATAGTCCTCATTTTCAAATAGAACTAAGCCACCACAGAGACTATAAAATTCTTTTAAATCATTAGGTAAAATATGCTTTGTTTCGTCAATAATGGGTAACCCAGTAGGTTCAAAGATACGACAATTTGGTAAAGTTTTTATTTGTGTGAGTAACTGCTTTATCTTTTCCATTAGCTTCACTTCCTAAAATTATATTTATTAAAGGAATTATAATATTCTTGTCTGGCAGATTTGGGAACATTTGCAGCATCAAACATTCTTTCTGTCAGTTCTTGTATTTCTCTTGGCGAGACAGATTGCCAATCAATTTTTCCCCCAACCTTCTTACCTGTTTTTTCATATAACCATTGTCTATAAACAGCTTTTGTAGCATCGTGTTGTTCTTTTGTTAGTGCTAATGTTGGGGTATTCCCACCTCTACTTACATAGTTTGGAACATTATGTTTAGCCCATACATCCATAACACCATGATGATTTTCTAAAGGTGAATTACTAGGTCTATATGGTACTACATCATTAGGTTTAACAGTTTTATCTATACCCTTAGTACCCTTCTTACCAACAAACCCAACCGTAACATCATCAATCTTCTTTCTAACAACCTTACTAACTATCGTCGATGGATTGACCACATATTCGACAAATTCAAATGGTGTATCCTCAAAGAATGAATCCTGCGCCTTTACATTTCCTGAATTTTCAACAGTCGGAACACTGTCCACAATTTCATAATAAGCGCCTCCGTACACCCTGACAATCAGTCCATTATCATAAACATGATAATCACCAGTTACAGTTCCTTCGTAATCGTCAATAATTTCGACAACATCAACTATGTGACCTTCTAAACTATCTAATTCCTCTTTGGTAATGACCTTTCTAGTAAAATCAATTGCCGTTTTCCATTCCGCATATTTGGTCGTTAAAGTATCCTTATGTTTATTCCATCTTAAATAGGTTAGGTGCTGCCATGGCCCCGGATATCTCATTGCTGCATAGTTGCAGGTACGATTGAAGCGACCCCTATTAACTCCTTAATACTCGGTCGGGTGTTCGCTTTAATTTCGCCTATTACATCTTTGTATGTATCGTTGTTTGCTAATTGTCTTGTGGAGAATGACGGTATCGATATTTCCTTAGATTGAAACATGCCTGTTATTTCTGTTAGGTACTTATATTGCAACTGTAAGTCATCGTCAGTACCTGTCTTGTGGAAATCACTTCAATTTCTCTCAAAAATATCATCTAAATTAATATAAATTAAAGTAGAAAACCTTGAAAGACATTTAGCCAGTCAAGGTTTAAGAATTGTATTAAGATTTATCGAATCATATACTAGTCACCTATGTCTACTTTTTCATAATGCTTATCAATTAATTTCACTATATAATCATCTAATTTTTCAATACTATACTTTGACTTTTTAGCTTTCACAAGATATGAGACATTTCACCATAAAGCTACTCTATCAATTCACCCCAAATTTTATGGAAACAAGTGATTTTGTACATTTTTTAAGTTTAATAATATTTACGAATTTTTATAATTTGTTTTGTTGTAAAAATGCTTCTAAAATCCTTTCAATAGGTAAACTAGCCTTTTTTAGTAATTTCTCTACTTTGTCCTTTATTTGCTTATTAGAAGCGATTATTTTTTTATACTCTTCACCATCAAAAGAACGTAAAGAATCTATTGCATATTCAGCCACTTCATCACTCTCATTAAGTAAATCTAATAATAAATTAAATCCATATACTCCGTTATCTTCATCTATACAGTAGGCTAATCTAATTTTATATTTATCATCTTTATCTTTTAATCCTCGAATTAAATTCTCCCAATCAATATTAGTAAACTCACTCAGCAATTCTTGCACATACATAAATTCATCGTCATAAAAATAGTTATCTGAACTATTTTCAGATAATACTGCATCTACTTTTTCGTACATTCACTTTCCTCCTCTATTTGCTAAAACCACCTGGTAATGGAGCATTAATTTGTCCTGTTGGGTAGCCGCTACAACCGTATCACCTATTTTAATAACATCAATTTCTACACCATCTCTGTAGCATCGTTAGAATGGCTATTAATAATGTTTGAAGATTTTGTTTTTTATGAATTGAGTATAATTAGGATAAGTCATTTTGAATTTTTAACAATAGTAGCATTTATAAACAACTTTTATTTCGTTCATTCCAATATATGTGCTTCTGCTACTGAATTTAACTGTCCCGGTTAAGTTTTACTAAGGTACTTTTATACAATTCATATGCATCTAGAGAAGCCGTTATTGATAGAATAAAATTGTTCAAAAAATAAAAGGCCTGTCACTTCGCTACAAAAGTCGGGAAGTGACAGGCATCCTAAATCTAGCTAGCTCACCTAATTGTCCATCTACAAAATATATTCTATATTTCCATCGTGTTCTAATTCATGTGTTTATTCTTTTATCTCCCATACCACCAATATTTAGCGGTTTACCCCTAGCTATATGTTGTGGAGTACTCAGCTAAAAATGGGACTTTTTGCTGAATCAAGTAAAATAGCTAACTAAATCTCACTCTCTCTAATTTTAAAAATTCCTCAAACCTATTTACCATATCTTCTTTTGTAGTTATCCTTTAAAGATTTCCGGAATCTTTTTTTTCCATACTAGCAACAATTTTATAAATTCCTCAGTTTGTATTGAATTTTCAAAAGGCTCTTCAAATCTATATGGATTTTCTACAATTGTTACATCTTTCTTTATAAATACACTCGTAGCGTTCAATTCAATTTCAAAATGGTCATAACTCCCTTCTAAAACTTTCTCGGCGTATTCTATATATTCATCCACTTGTTCTTCTGTTGCAATATTTTCTATAAAGTCGGAGAAAATACTTATCTCATCCGGTAATACTATACTTAAATCTCCAAATGGATCCTCCTTAAATCTATATAAAAATCTCATACTTTCATCTCCTTTTTGGTTACTTCTTGTATAATGGATAGGCTGTAGCTATTGATCCATCTTTATTTAAGTAAATTTCTATTTTAATACCTGAATTAGTAATACCTTTATACTTATTTGGACCAATTTGTTGCTTTGTTTGATAAGCTTCGTCAATAGCTTTTAACACATCAACTCGGTTCCAAGTCTTTGGAAAGAAACTTGAATCTGCTATTTTTTTTACACCTTCTATCTCAACCTTCGCCATATAAACTCCATTTTTATCAGGTCTCTTTTCTGTACCTGGAATAATCTTACCACCCATCATACTCTCATGATGATACCCAACAGCTTTGCCACGTTCCGTGATAAATGTGTTTCATCGTATCAGTTTTATATTTATCTTCTCCCGTAAACTTCTTCCCAACAAACCCAACCGTAACATCAACAATCTTCTTTCTAACAACCTTACTAACTATCGTCGATGGATTGACCACATATTCGACAAATTCAAATGGTGTATCCTCAAAGAATGAATCCTGCGCCTTTACATTCCCTGAATTTTCAACAGTCGGAACACTGTCCACAATTTCATAATAAGCGCCTCCATACACTCTGACAATCAGTCCATTATCATAAACATGGTAGTCACCAGTTACAGCTGCTTCGTGGTCGTCAATAATTTCGACAACATCAACTATGTGACCTGCTAAACTATCAAATTCCTCTTTGGTAATGACCTTTCTTGTAAAATCAATTGCCGTTTTCCATTCCGCATATTTGGTCGTTAAAGTATCCTTATGTTTATTCCATCTTAAATAGGTTAGGTGCTGCCATGGGCCTGGATACCTCATCGAGGCATAGCTTACAGGTACATCTGAAGCAATCGCTATTATGTCTCTTATACTCGGACGGGTGTTCGCTTTAATTTCGCCTATTACATCTTTGTATGTATCGTTGTTTGCTAGTTGTCTTGCGGAGTGCTTTGATGTACTACCTTCATAAGTTATGAATTTCACCAAAGCTTATTCCCATGTTAACCAAAGTTAATATTTCTAACCCAAAAACAAAAACACCTGTTGCCTAAAAGGCAATCAAGTGCTTTATAATTAGCTATATTAAGTTACTCATTACTATTTCTATCTTTAAACCAACGAGCCTGTTTAATTTCGTAAGTTTTTGGCGTGCTACCTGAACAATACTTCATAAGTTTAAAAAGTCATCACGACAAAATATTGTAGCTGAATTTTCTCAACTCTATATATCATCCCCACTAATTAATCTTCGCCATACATTAAATCATCTAACATTTCATTTTGTCGTTGTATTTCTTTATATCTATCAAATCTATTCATCAAGTATTCAACAGATACTTCTTTATTTCTAACTAATTCACCATCAAACAGTCTTATCTTCGCACCAACATTTATCAATTCATTTATTAATTTTTTAAGTTTTGTATCGTCCTCATCATCTTCAAACAGATTACATTCCATTATTGGACTACCATTTCCAATTCTTTTTTTTATCTCAGAAATACCTAAATTTGTACTTTTTCTTATTGTAGGTAAATATTTCATTTGATTTTCATCATGTTCTACCACTAAAAGTATTACCGACATATTTATATCCTCCTTAAAATTCATTATCAACTGAATCATTTAGTGGTTTACCAGGTAGGCTTTTCTTATAGCTACCACCATGCCATCGATACAAATGTTCTCTAAATGTTACAGGATATATAATTTCGCCTTTATTGGCAATTTGTGGATATTTAATTGCGCTATAAGTATGGTGACCAATCATAGTTTTACCTTCATATTTTGGTGCCTTACCATTTATTATGTCTTTTGCTTGTTTCTCCGTCCATACCCTTGTCGCTTCCCCCTTTAACAAGCGTTCTCTTTCTTGTTCCCAGAAGTCATCTACACCGTTATCTCTTCTGCGTTTAAATCTCTTGTTCCACATCAATTGTTGCCATTCTTCTTTTGTGATAGTTCTATTTTTTACCTTTTCGTTCAATTGTTTCATTTTTTTACTACCCATGATTTTATATGGAGTTTCTCTTAGAGTTAAGTCCAAGCCTTTAGCTCTTTCAGCGATAATATCTACTTCATCTTTAATGTTCTTAACTTGGATAGTTTCACCCGTACCCTATGTTGTAATCTTAAAGTAAAAAGCACTTGTTGCCTTTCAGAGTTTGTAACTTTGTCAGGAGGGTCAATTTTCATCCGTACATTTCCATTAGCATCTCTAATATGAACAAAACCGTTATTCTCAGTGTATTTCCAGTTACTTGGTAACCCCTCTAATATATCATTTTTAGTCATGTTAGGAATATTATCGGCATTAATTTTTCCTACAAAATTACCTACACCATTACCTGTACCCTATGTTGTAATCTTAAAAGCTAAAAATAAAAAAATCAGCCATTTTACCACCCTATTAAACTACTTCTTTTTCTTGCACGATCGGCAATTTATAGGCTGTTTTATGTTTCATCATGCCATAAACAATGTTCACAAGCCTTCTCATTATGCACACCAATGCTTGTCCCTTTGTTTTGCCTTCTTTCAGCTTACGTTGGTAATAAGCGTGGAACACTGGGTTTCGTGGCAATTTACTTCCCTTTGCTACTTGCACTTGTTGTACTGCGAGGTTGTAAAATAAAGCGTGTAGCGCCCGATTTCCCTGTTTACTTTTTTGTTCCTTTCCTTTCCCACCAGACCCAAAGTAAACAGGCGCAATCCCCGCAAATCGTGCCAATTTGTTGGCATTTGGAAAACGTCTAACGTCACCAATCTCCGCAATTAAAGCGGAAGCTGTTACGAGGTCAATGCCTGGCATGGAGTCTAGTTGAAAGTTTAGTAAGCTCATTAACTCTTTTAATTCGCCTTCCACATAGTTCATTTCCTTCTTTTTAAACGTGATGTCTCGAACGATGCTTCTTACTAGAAAGTCTCGCGTTTCTTGATGTTCTTTTGTTGTATGTCCATCTTCTTTCACTAGCCTCAGTATTTCATTTGCTTTTTTCACTGAACATGTATTGTTACTGGCTGCTAATAAAAAAGTGGTCAGTTTCTTCACACTTACACCTTCTAAACAAGATGGTGAAGGGTATTGTTTCCAAAATGCTAATGCTGTTTTTCCATCTACTTCAGAGAAAAACTTCTTATAGCTTGGATAATGGTGGCTCAATTGAATGTGCAGTTGGTTCTTTAATGCACCTTGTGCCTTCACCAATGCATTTCTTCTAGTGACCAATTGTTGTATCGACCAAAATAAATCATGTGGTTTAGCGTCAGGCAATTGGCTAAGTTGTCTTACCAATATTCTAGCCACACATTCCGCATCCCAGCTATCACCTTTTTGTACGGTCACATGGCTTTTTCTTTCAGCATAAGAAAGAGCTGGGTTAACCTCTTTTACAACTTGTCCATGGTCCGTTAGATATTGTGCCAGTGCTCGACCGTAACCACCCACATCTTCTAAACCAAATACAGGTGTCAACCCTTCTTCTGTCAGTTTATCAATATCTAGTAAAAATGTTGAGAAAGCGGACGGTTTATTTTCAACCTTTATTTCATCAAGCTTCTCCTGCCAACAATTAATAATCACTGCCACATGCTGATGTTTATGTAAGTCTACACCCACATAAATGTGTTTCTGTTTTTCATGCATGGTTCATCCTCCTATTCAGTTGTCAATGATTGAATGAAAATGCCGGCAACCTTAGTTCGAGCGTTCACCAATTGGTGCGCATTGGTACGAAAGCCTATCCATTTTCATCGCTTCATAAGAACTTATTAGAAAATGAATCCCTTTTTTAAGTAACCTCTTAAATTATTGCTTCATGTTTCCCATTTGCTTGTATTTGTCCGTATGTATAGATCCCTTGATAAAAGCTCTGTCGATCTAATATTCGCTTCACTTGTACTTTCGTAAATGCTTTCCCTTGAGTTGTTTGATAGCCTTCTTTATTCAATGCTTCTGCCAACCTAGACAGTGACCATTTTCTATGTAAGTGTTTCAACTCAAATAACCGTTTCACTACTTCTGCATGCCCGTTATGTATTATTAGTTCTTTTTCACCCTTTTGTTTGGTATAGCCAAATGTCGCCCTTCCTCCTGCATATCCACCTTCCTTTGCCTTTTTATTTCTTCCCTCCGTTAGTTTGAGGGCAATTTCAAGCCGTTGGTATTGGTCTAATAATTCCATTAATCCGTTGACCAAAAAGTCATTTGGGTCTTTCTTGTGGATACTATAAAAAGGTTGTTCAATACTTTTAATATCGCAGCCATATTTCTTCAACTCTCGTTGTATCAACACTTTCACAATATCTGAGCGCCATAATCGACTTGTGTTTAGTACCACCACATACTGTGTTTTGAGCTAACATTTCCTGTAAGCCCACCCTGTCTATTTCTAATGCTTCTTCATTTAGTTTTGCACCGCTAATTCCTTCATCTCTAAAAATATGTATCAAGTTCAAGCCTTGTTCTTCACAATATGCTTTGATTTCATCTTCTTGATATTTCAAGCTATATCCATCTTTGGCTTGCCCTTGAGTCGAGACTCGTATATAACCTACTACATTCAACTTTTCACCCTCCCGTTACATAAATTTTAATTTGTGTAACGCTTTTTAAACGAATAGCGAGTATTATACGACCATCCCTAGTAAAAATACAACCCAATATTTATGAGCCAAAGTAAATAAAAAACACTCTTATAAGTTACCCATTATTTTTCGCCACGAGCATGTACGATCTCGTTAGTTTGTAGCCATTACATATCGTAAGTACCCCTGCCATGTAAAATGTCATCTCGCCTATTTATCGTACTTGTTATCTTATCCTACTTATAAAACCAAACTACATGATGGTACTACCTTCATAAGCTTTCGATTTTCAAGTAAGTCATGTTGTTTTTGTCTCACTCAAAAATCCTCACTTTCTTTATATTCACTAGATTTATGTACCTGTGGCGTTACCATCTTTAGCATTACGAGCTTTTTATTGTCTTTTGATTGTAGGTTTGCAAGTAAATCCCGATAACATGTAAAATGTCAAATCGACCATTTCTCGTACTTTTCTCTTATTATTCCTATATAACATAAACTCCATGATGGTATTACCTTCATGGAGTCTTTATTTTCGAATATTCTAGTAAGAAATTCTTATTCTAAAATTTAGATAGCTTTAATTTCGTAAAATTCCATACCTGTTAATTCATTATTTTCAATTTCTTTTTTAAATATTTCTGAAACAAAAATAGGAATTTCCTGTCTATTTCCTAATTTAAAAATATCACTATTTTCTACTTTACTCTCATAAATTGCATATTTTCGTACATTATATACTGTCCCAACACTTTTAGTCTGTATTTCATGGTAGTCTGATTCTTCTAAACAAAGTGCATCAACCACTTTAAGAATATTAGCAATATAATATCCTTCTAAACTATCTCCACTTTTCAACTCAACAATGTCAACTGGAAAGTACTCAATTTTTGTATTTACGGTTTCCATAATAGTTTTCAATCTTCTAGATACCACAAACCATCCCATATCATTTGCAAGATAGTCTGTAGGCACTTCTCCTTCACTTTTATCATAGTAAAATTTAAAACTTCCATCCCATCTATTAAAAGTCTGCCCAGTTTTAAATTCATATTGTTGAATACCTAAATCATCCTTATAATGACAAACTATATCATTTTCACCTGAAACTTCTATGCTTAACTTATAAAATTTCATCTGTATCCCCTACCTATTTTTTCTTTAACCAATACTCTTTGTAAAGCATATCTGGATTTTCCCTGACTTCTTTCTTTAAACCTTCAAATAGCTCTAAAAATATTTCTTTATTCCCACGCGCAATAGCATCATATTCATTTATTCTGTCTAACACATATTCATGGTATGCGTTCGGATGTCTACCTTGATGGGGCAATAATTCTTTATTCCAAGCGTCATCTAATTCCAAGCCATACTTTTTAGTCACATTTTCTAACTGGTGAGTATACGTTTTACTTTTATTTGTCGCATAGTGATGAACTTGTTTTGGTTTTTCCTTTTTAGGATTACCCGTACCCTTAGCACCCTTCTTCCCAACAAACCCAACCGTAACATCATCAATCTTCTTTCTGAAAACCTTACTAACTATCGTCGATGGATTGACCACATATTCGACAATTTCAAATGGTGTATCCTCAAAGAATGAATCCAGCGCCTTTCCGTTAGTTGGCTTTTTAACAGTCGGAACACTGTCCACAATTTCATAATAAGCGCCTGCAAACACCCTGACAATCAGTCCATTATCATAAACATGGTAGTCACCAGTTACACCTTCTTCGTGACCTTCAATAATTTCGATAACATCAACTATGTGACCTGCTAAACTATCAAATTCCTCTTTGGTAATGACCTTTTTGGTAAAATCACTTGCCGTTTTCCATTCCGCATATTTGGTTGTTATAGTATCTTTATGTTTATTCCATCTTAAATAGGTTAGGTGCTGCCATGGGCCTGGGTATCTCATGGAGGCATAGCTTAAAGGTACATCTGAAGCAAATCCAATTAGGTCCCTTATACTCGGACGGGTGTTCGCTTTAATTTCGCCTATTACGTCTTTGTATGTATCGTTGTTTGCTAGCTGTCTTACGGAGTGCTTTGATGTAATACCTTCATGGGTTATGAATTTCACCAAAGCTTATTCCCATGTTAACCAAAGTTTATATTTCTAACCAAAAACAAAAACACCTGTTGCCTAATAAGACAAACAAGTGCTTAAGTACTAAATCTTAAAACATTTTCAATCCCCAATTATCTATGCTATGGTCTCTTTCCAGATTAACATTAACTCTAGAAATTCATTAGTTTCTATAATACTTTCAAAAGGCTCATCAACCCGGTAATGATGCTCAGCAATTGTCATGTTTTTCTTAATATTAATACTTGTAGCATTCAACGTGATTTCAAAGTCTTGATATTCTCCTGTTAAAACCTTCTTGACGTATCCAATATAATCTTCTGCTTCTTCTTTTGTTGAAATATCCTCAAAAGCGTCCGAGAAAACAGTTAATTTTTCAGGTAGTATAATTCTTGTGATACCAAATGGGTCTTTCTTAAATTCATATGAATATCTCATCTTGTTTATCACCTTCTATGCTATTATATAAAGGATTGGCAGTGGCTATTGAACCATCGTTATTTAGAAACATTTCTATTTTAACTACTATAAAAGTTATCCATATTTTCTTTCAAACTGCTGATGCAGTTTTTATCACCATCACCAATGATATAAAGAAGTTACTTTACAACACACTCAGGAGTAAAATTTACAAACACATAGTCTTTACCATCATCCATCATTCTTTTTAATTCTCGCCCTAGTGAATAATTGGAACTTGGTTCTGTTTGCAATACACAAATGATATTTCCACTTTCTCCTTTTGCAAGACATGTTAATTGTAAGTAGTCAGTATTATCATATATATAAGAAGAAACCTTAAAAGGCATATGGCCAATCAAGGTTTAATAATTCAACTCGCTATTCTAGTTTTTTATTTACAATCCCTTACTTCAACAAACCAACGAAATCTTTAAAGCTATCCGCAATATGAAAAATAGCCTCATGTCTATCTTCATACGCTAAATCATAGCTAAAATATACAATAGAGGGCTCATAGTTCCTTCCTTTATTGTAATAAAAACAGATATAATCATCATATTCTGTAATAGCAAAAGGAATTAAATCATCTAAGAGCATATTCTTATCTTTACCGTATACATTTATTAGATAATTTTCGTCCTCTTCATTTTCTAAGGAACAATAATCTCTGATTCCCACGATTTCTTTATCATCAGGTAGAAACAGCTGGTTACAATTATTCAGTTTCTTGTTTTGATAATTATTTACATATTCAACTGGAAGTTTTATATTTAAATGCTCTTCAACTCTTTTATACATACTTTCAGAACCTCCGATTATTTTAGTCTAAAATAAGGAAACTGCGAATGTCTACTAGGATTATTAAGATTTATAAATACTCGGTGTTGTCCCGTTGGGGATTCAAGGGTACTGATATTAAAATCATATTTCTTTTTATATGCTATTGTATTCCTAATATCATCGTAATCAACACTATCAGGATTAAGCATAGTATCTCTTCTTAATTCAGATACATTTATATCCTTACCATATTGTGTTTTCTTTGGAGTTGAAACTGTATTTGGATTATACATATGCTTTTGCGAATGACCTGATATAAAGTCATTAGCATTTGAACCACCATTCTTCTTAACAAAATTACCCGCACCCTTAGCACCCTTCTTCCCAACAAACCCAACCGTAACATCATCAATCTTCCTTCTAACAACCTTACTAACTATCGTCGATGGATTGACCACATATTCGACAAATTCAAATGAAGTATCCTCGAAGAATGAACCCAGTACCTTTGCCCCACCGATATTGTCAGACTTCGGAACACTGTCCACAATTTCATAATAAGCGCCTCCGTACACCCTGACAATCAGTCCATTATCATAAACATGGTAATCACCGGTTACAGTTCCTTCGTAATCGTCAATAATTTCGACAACATAAACAATTCGTCCTTCTAAACTATCAAATTCCTCTTTGGTAATGACCTTTCTTGTAAAACCAATTGCCGTTTTCCATTCCGCATATTTGGTTGTTAAAGTATTCTTGTGTTTATTCCACCTTAAATAGGTTAGGTGTTGCCATGGCCCCGGATATCTCATTGCTGCATAGCTTGCAGGTATGATTGAAGCGACCCCTATTAACTCCTTAATACTCGGACGGGTGTTCGCTTTAATTTCGCCTATTACGTCTTTGTATGTATCGTTGTTTGCTAGTTGTCTTGCGGAGATGACGGTATCGATATTTACTTAGATTGAAACATGCCCGTTATTTCTGCCAGATACTTTTTTAACAGGTGTAAATCATTATCAGTATCTGGTTAGATTAGATACAGTTTGTAAAGTGTTAGACATCGACATTCAGGAGTTATTCGAGGTGGAGTAGTCATCTCGTTAAAGTAATCGTTCTGTTGTACGTAAAAGTTGCGAAAAAAAATTTAAAAGGCAGGGAGAAAGCAAAGGTATGGCTTTTGAAGAATAGAAATGGTAGTATCTGATGATATTATGATTATTTACTTAACATAATAAAGAGTAGATAGAGCTTACATTTTTAAGGGTGTTGTACGTACTAAAGAATTTGTTAAAACATCATATAGTGTTTAAAAGCGTTATCTCTATTCTGTAATTAATTAGTAGTTCATTCGACACTAGGTAGCCCACAAAAAAGGAAAACCTTGAAAGGCGTATTGCCACTCAAGGTTTTTATACTCTATAAATATAATCAATACTGTCTATCTATAAATCATCTCCACCTCCAGTTAATTTCCCTATCAGGATAAACTGCAGGTATGTATATACCCTTTCTCCTATTTTCATCATCAATAATATACCAATTGCTATCATCTAACCATTCTTCGTTATAATTAGTTTCTTCAAAATCATTTTCCTCATCAACAATCGCTAGAAAAAAATCGTTGAATTTGTCTATATTTTTTGAAGGTGTAATCTCAGCATTAATCCACATACCATCAACATTAATATTACGTATATCTCCTAAAAACTCGTTTAGAAAGTATAATTTCAAAATTCTCACTCCTTAGACGAAACCTTTATATATTGGCTAGGAACTTCCCCTTTAATCAAATACACATTATCCCTTTTAGTCCAGTTAATTGCTCTATTCTTCCAAAAGTCAGAAGAAATAACATCTCTTTCAATTATCTTTTGAATTTGTTTTGGAGAAAGTATAACAACATCTTTTACCTTGCCAGACTGTATATCTTTCCTTAAGGCTGATATATCTAGTTCAATTGAATTTTCTCCATAATTTCCAATCACATTTTTGTTATTTGTAAAACTAGTATAAGGGCTATCCTGTTTATTCGGGCGGATGTCTATTTTAAATACTACAATTACATGTTGGATTGTATCGTTGTTTTCTATTTTCCTTATGGAGTTGTTTCAATTTTATTTATCAAAAATATTACTTTAATTAATTAAAGTAAAGTAAAAACCTTGAAAGGCTTCTAGCCAATCAAGGCTCTCATATTTTTCCTTATGATAGTCCCCAAACACTTAACTCATAAAAATATTCTGTTCGTTCAATACACAATCCAAAATTAAAATCCTCTGCAACTAAAATAAAATCTCCATATCCAACTGAAAACTTTGTTAACTCAATAATTTCATTTAAGTGACTAAATACTTCATTAACATTAACCAATACTGCTTCTATTTCATTTTCTCTAAAAAACAATAGTCTTCCTTGTTTTGGTATTACTTCGATATTATCAATAGTATCATTTAACAATTGTATTGATTTTTGAATATGTTCTTTATAGCTATCTCCTTGCAATTGAATCTTATTTTCCTTTGTGTGTAAACAGTCACTTTGTACCCTCACAATTACCGCAAACATTTCCAAATTCCTCCGGAATTCAATATATACTTCTCTGAAATAATGTGTTAAATT
>NZ_JAUSUD010000038.1 GCF_030813355.1 Metabacillus malikii | reverse complement strand
CCCACTCCGACGGGCTTTTAAAACGGTTCTATTTTACCTTTGGATGCTTTTTCACGCTACGACGGGCTTTTAATACAATTCTATTTTACCTCTCGATGCTTTTTCCCACTCCGGCGGGCTTTTAAGATGATTCTATTTTACCTTTCGATGCTTTTTCCCACTCCGGCGGGTTTTTAAAACGGTTCTATTTTACCTTTCGATGCTTTTTCACGCTACGACGGGCTTTTAAAACGGTTCTATTTTACCTCTCGTTGCTTTTTCTCACTCCGGGGGGGCTTTTATGACGATTCTATTTTACCTTTGGATGCTTATTCCCACTCCGGCGGGCTTTTAAGATGATTCTATTTTACCTTTCGATGCTTTTTCCTACTCCGACGGGCTTTTAAAACGGTTCTATTTTACCTCTCGTTTCTTTTTCTCACTCCGGGAGGCTTTTATGACGATTCTATTTTACCTTTCGATGCTTTTTCCTACTCCGACGGGCTTTTAAGATGATTCTAATTTACCTTCCGATGCTTTTTCTCACTCCGGCAGGCTTTTAATACGATTCTATTTTACCTCTCGATGCTTTTTCCCACTCCGGCGGGCATTTAATACGATTCTATTTTACCTAATGCTACTTTTTCTTTCTCTGACGGGCTTTTATAACGATTCTATTTTACCTTAGCTTCGTTTTTCCTGCTGTGGTGGGTATAAAAAAACGGAGCCACCATCATTGAGGTAGCTCCGTTTTCTATTACTAGCTTATTTTTTTAAGTTGTAGAATGTTTTAATTCCATCATATTTAGAAGAATCAGCTAATTGATCTTCGATACGTAGAAGTTGGTTGTATTTTGCAACACGGTCTGTACGTGATGGTGCACCAGTTTTGATTTGGCCAGCGTTAGTTGCTACAGCGATGTCAGCGATTGTGCTGTCTTCAGTTTCACCAGAACGGTGAGAGATAACTGCTGTGTAGCCAGCGCGTTTCGCCATTTCGATTGCATCGAATGTTTCAGTAAGTGTACCGATTTGGTTCACTTTGATTAGGATTGAGTTACCAATTCCTTTTTCGATACCTTCAGAAAGTTTTTTCGTGTTTGTAACGAATAAGTCGTCACCAACAAGTTGTACTTTTCCGCCAAGGCGTTCTGTTAATAATTTGTGACCATCCCAGTCGTTTTCGTCTAAGCCGTCTTCGATCGAGATGATTGGGTATTTGTTTGCCATTTCTTCGTACCAGTCAACCATTTCAGCAGAAGTTTTAACAACGCCTTCACCTGAAAGATGGTATTTACCGTCTTCTTTGTTGTAGAACTCAGAAGATGCAGCATCCATTGCTAACATTACTTGCTCACCTGGTTTGTAGCCAGCTTTTTCGATTGCTTCGATAATTGTTTGTAGTGCTTCTTCGTTAGAACCTAAGTTTGGTGCAAATCCACCTTCGTCACCTACAGCAGTGTTTAGGCCTTTACCTTGAAGAACTGCTTTTAAGCTATGGAAGATTTCTGCTCCCATACGTAGTGCTTCACGGAAGTTTTCAGCACCTACTGGCATTACCATGAATTCTTGGATATCAACGTTGTTATCAGCATGCTCTCCGCCGTTAACGATGTTCATCATTGGAACTGGAAGAGTTTTTGAGTTGAAACCACCAAGGTATTGGTATAAAGGTACTTGTAGGTAGTCAGCAGCAGCACGTGCAGCAGCCATAGACACACCAAGGATTGCGTTAGCACCTAATTTACCTTTGTTTTCTGTACCGTCAAGCTCGATTAAAGCTTGGTCGATTGCGTTTTGTTCTGTTACTTCGAAACCGATTAATTCTGGAGCGATTAATTCATTTACGTTTTTAACAGCTGTTAAAACACCTTTTCCTAAATAACGGCTTTTGTCACCGTCACGAAGCTCAACTGCTTCATATTCACCAGTTGATGCACCAGATGGTACTAATGCGCGACCAAAAGCGCCTGATTCAGTGTGTACTTCAACTTCAACTGTTGGGTTACCACGAGAGTCTAATACTTCACGAGCATATACGTCTACAATGTATGGCATGTTTATTAATCTCCTTTTTTATCTAAATTTTTTTATAGTGTTTGTACTTACTTTTTAATAAGGGTTGTTCCAGTCATTTCAACTGGTTTTTCAACATTTAGTAAATCTAGCATCGTTGGTGCTAAATCACCTAAAATTCCACCGTCACGAAGGGAAACGCCCTCTTCTGTTACGATAACAGGAACAGGATTTGTTGTATGAGCTGTCATTGGCTCACCTTCAAGGGTGATAACTTCATCTGAGTTACCATGGTCTGCTGTAATAATTGCTTTTCCGCCTTTTGCAAGAATCGCATCAACAACTTTACCTAGGCACTCATCAACTGTTTCAATCGCTTTAATCGTTGGTTCGAGCATTCCGGAGTGCCCAACCATATCTGGATTTGCAAAGTTAAGTAAAATGGCATCAAACTTGTCAGAAGCGATTGCTTCAAGTAACGCGTCCGTTACTTCGTAAGCACTCATTTCCGGTTTCAAGTCATATGTTGCAACCTTAGGTGAATCGATTAAGATTCGTTCTTCACCAGGGAATTTCTCTTCACGGCCGCCACTCATAAAGAAGGTAACGTGAGGATATTTTTCCGTCTCAGCAATACGTAATTGAGTAAGGTTATTTTGTGCTAACACTTCACCAATTGTATTATCGAGGTTTGTTGGTTTAAATGCAACATATCCATCTACTGTTTCACTGAAGTGAGTCAGACAAACGAAATGTAAGTTCTTCGGATGTTTCTCACCACGGTCAAATGAACGGAAATCTTCATTTGTAAATGTATTTGAGATTTGAATTGCACGGTCTGGTCGGAAATTATAGAAAATAACAGCATCGTTATCAGCAATTGTTGCAACAGGTGAACCGTCTTCTTTTGTAATCACAGAAGGAAGAACGAATTCATCATAAATGCTGTTGTTATAAGAATCCTCTACACATTCCATTGCGGATGTGTAAGCAGGTCCTTCACCGTAAACCATTGCGCGATAAGACTTTTCTACACGGTCCCAACGCTTGTCACGGTCCATTGAATAATAACGTCCAGAAATCGTTGCAATTTCTCCGACACCATATTCTTTGATTTTTTCTTGTAACTCATTCAAATAAGTTTTTGCTGTTTTTGGACCAACATCACGTCCATCTAGGAAGCCATGAATATACACATTTTTTACGCCTTCTTTTGCAGCTAACTGTAAAAGAGCATATAAATGTTGAATATGACTATGTACGCCTCCATCTGATAGTAAACCAAAAATATGAAGGTTTGTGCCATTTTGCTTCACATGATTGATTGCGTCAGTAAAAGTTTCATTTTTTTCAAATTCGCCTTCACGGATAGCAACATTTACACGTGTTAAGCTTTGATAAACAACACGTCCAGCCCCGATATTTAAGTGACCTACTTCAGAGTTTCCCATTTGACCTTCTGGTAATCCAACTGCTTCTCCAGATGCTGTTAATTGCGCATGAGGGTATTGATTCCATAAGCGGTCAAAGTTTGGTTTTTTCGCTTGTGCAACAGCATTACCTTTCACTTCATCACGACAAGCGAATCCGTCAAGGATAATTAATGCAACAGGTGATTTACTCATTGTTACTTGCCTCCAAAAGTTGAAGGAAAGATTGAGCTTCTAAGCTTGCGCCACCTACTAATGCACCATCGATATCAGACTGTGCCATGTATTCTTTAATGTTCTCAGGCTTTACACTTCCGCCATATTGAATGCGAACAGCTTCAGCAACATCTGTTGAAAATTGTTCTGCAACAACTTGACGAATATGTGAACATACTTCATTTGCATCTTGAGCAGATGAAGATTTACCTGTTCCAATTGCCCAAATTGGCTCATAAGCGATAACTGTTTGCTTCACTTGGTCATCAGATAAACCTTGAAGCGCCTTTTTCACTTGGTCACCTACTAAGTCATTCGTTTTACCAGCTTCACGCTCTTCAAGCGTTTCACCACAACAAACGATTGGAGTTAAACCGTGTTTGAATGCAGCTAACGTCTTTTTGTTTACTGTTTCATCTGTTTCAGCAAACATTTCACGACGCTCAGAGTGTCCTAAAATAACATAGCTTACATCTAAATCTTTTAATGCTACTGGACTAATTTCGCCAGTAAAAGCACCGTTTTCCTCGAAATGCATGTTTTGAGCACCGATTTTTAAGTCACTACCTTGAACTTGTTGTACAAGGCTTTCTAAAAATAATGCAGGCGCACATACAACAGAGTCAACATTTGCTGCGTTCGGTACTAGTCCTTTTACTTCTTCAACAAAGCTTTTTGCTTCAGAAGCAACTTTGTTCATTTTCCAGTTACCTGCGATAATAGGTTTTCTCATGTTACACCATCCTTTACAGATGAATAGCAGAACTAATTAAGATGTCGCGACAAATCTCAATTTTATCTGCTTATTTCATCGGTTTTTATTTGTCATTTAAAGCTACGACACCTGGAAGTTCTTTACCTTCCATGAATTCTAGAGAAGCTCCACCACCAGTAGAGATATGGCTCATTTTATCTGCCAACTCAAACTTTTCTACAGCGGCTGCAGAATCTCCTCCTCCAATGACTGAATATGTGTCTTTTGCATCAGCAAGTGCTTCCGCAACTGCTTTCGTTCCGCCTGAAAATGCGTCAAGTTCAAATACACCCATTGGTCCATTCCAAATAACTAATTTAGAATTTTTGATAACATCAGCATAGATTTCACGGGATTTAGGACCTGCATCAAGACCTTCCCAATCACTTGGAATGCTGTCAATAGGAACAACTTTGATATTCGCATCATTTGAGAAATCATCAGCTACAACAATATCTACAGGCATATATAGATTAACACCTTTTTCCTTCGCTTGGTCAATAAATGACTTAGCTAGGTCAATTTTATCTTCTTCAAGAAGTGATTTACCTACATCATGTCCTAGAGATTTGATGAATGTATAAGCTAGTCCGCCACCGATGATTAAGTTATCTACTTTATCAAGAAGGTTTTGGATAACACCGATTTTATCTTTTACTTTCGCTCCACCGATAATTGCTGTAAATGGTCGTTCAGGATTTGAAAGTGCTTTTCCTAAAACTTCTAGCTCTTTCTCCATTAAGAATCCAGCAACTGCAGGGATATGTTTTGCAATTCCTTCAGTAGAGGCATGGGCACGGTGTGCAGCACCGAATGCATCGTTAACATAAATATCTGCTAAATCTGCGAATGCTTTTGCTAATTCCGGGTCATTTTTTTCTTCACCAGGGTAGAAGCGAACGTTTTCTAATAATAGAACGCCACCTTCTTCTAATTTAGCAATCTCAGCTTTTACAGTGTCACCATATGCTTCGTCTGTTTTGACAACGTTTTTGCCTGATAGAGATTGTAATCTTTCAGCAACTGCATTTAAGCGTAATTCTTCAACAACTTGACCTTTTGGACGGCCTAAATGGCTCGCTAATACAACTTTAGCACCTTGTTCTGTAAGGTATTCAATTGTTGGTAAAGCTGCACGAATACGTGTATCGTCTGTCACTTGTCCATCCTTCATCGGTACGTTAAAGTCAACGCGACAAAAGACGACTTTTCCTTTTACATCAATGTCTTTCACTGATTTTTTATTCATGAAAAGCCCTCCATTTTTGTGTTGTGGTAGCCCTAATCACTTTGCTAGAGATGCTGTGTCATTGAAGTACATAGGCGCTACTGCCCAACGAGATAATCCTGAAAAACAGGAACAGGGAAAGGGGATGATCCCCTTTCCCCGTTTTTGAATCTATTCAATTCAGTTATCGTTATCGATTAAAGACCTTTTGATGCAACATATGCTGCTAAGTCTACTACACGGTTAGAGTAACCAGTTTCGTTATCGTACCAAGAGATAACTTTAACCATTTTACCTTCCATTACCATTGTAGATAATGCATCGATAGTTGAAGAGTTTGTGTTACCGTTGTAGTCACCAGATACTAGTGGCTCTTCGCTGTAACCAAGAACTCCGTTTAAATCGCCTTCTGCTGCTTCTTTAAGAGCTGCATTTACTTCTTCAACAGTTACTTCTTTATCTAACTCAGCAACTAAGTCAACTAGAGAAACGTTAGGAGTTGGAACACGTACAGCTCCACCGTTTAATTTACCTTTTAATTCAGGTAATACTAGAGAAACTGCTTTAGCTGCACCAGTTGAAGTTGGAATCATGTTTTCAGCTGCCGCACGAGCACGACGGTAGTCTTTATGTGGTAAATCTAAGATTTGTTGGTCATTTGTGTATGAGTGAATAGTTGTCATCATACCACGGTTGATACCGAATTTATCGTTTAATACTTTCGCGAATGGTGCTAAGCAGTTAGTAGTACAAGATGCGTTAGAAATAACATCGTGGCTAGCTGCATCGTATTTGTCTTCGTTAACACCCATAACGATTGTAATGTCTTCGTCACTTGCTGGAGCAGAGATGATAACTTTTTTAGCGCCTGCTTCTAAGTGTTTTGCTGCATCTGCACGTTTAGTGAAGAAACCAGTAGATTCAACAACGATTTCAACGCCTTGTGCTCCCCATGATAATTGTGCTGGGTCACGCTCAGCAGAAACTTGGATTGTTTTACCGTCTACTACTAAGTTAGTACCGTCTACAGAAACTTCTGCATCTACTTTTCCGTGTACAGAATCATATTTTAAAAGATGAGCTAACATGTTAGCATCTGTTAAGTCGTTAACTGCAACAACCTCAACGTTAGGATTTTTTAAAGCTGCACGGAATACATTACGTCCAATACGACCAAAACCATTAATACCGATTTTTACTGCCATAATAAATTTCCTCCTTTAAATATGTCCAAACTTATTTTTTGAATTTGAACGCTTTATTACTTAGTGTGTTCATTTTTACAGTAAAACTTACATAAAAAATGAACGTTTTATAATGAGGGATAATTATTCCCTTATTAACTCATTTGCTGCCCCTTCATCAGTAACTAAAACCGATGCTAAGGATTGTTTCATATAAGCAATGATTGCTTTTGCTTTTGAGGCACCACCTGCAACAGCGATTACATTAGATATTTCGCTAATGTCGTCTAACTGCATCCCAACCGTTTGAACTTTATGTACGATTTTACCTTCTTGGTCGAAATAATAACCAAATGCTTCTGCAACTGCATGCCCGTCTTCAATCTTCTTAAAATCCTTTTCAGGAGTTCGACGGCGTTCTGCCATTGTTTTAGCGTCACCAATTCCATGGATAACCATACTAGAAGATTTCATTATCGCTAAAAGCTCTTTGATTGAGGGCTCCTCAATGATTGATTGATATGCATCCTTGCTCAGTTGGTCAGGTACGTGTAACAAACGATAGTTACCGCTTGCACGCTCGGCCATCTTCGCACAGATTGTATTCGCTTGATTCTCAACCGTCTCTCCTAAACCACCACGAGCTGGTATAAAGAGGATTTCACGATTTTTGCTATCTGGAGTCATCATTTCAGCAACCGCAGCAAGGGTCGTTCCTCCAGTAACAGCGACGATATTTTTAGCTTCGAGCCGCTTTTTAATACATGAAACACACGCTCTTCCCATTTCCTTTTTCACCCACGGTGAGCTATCACTATTCCCTGAAACAACGATTACTTTGTCAAGGTTAAACTTTTCCTTCAATGTTGCTTCAAGAACCGTTAACCCTAACACATCCTTCATCATTTCTTCCAGTGACTTTAATAGTGATGTACCTTCTTTTGTTAAGCTCATTCCAGACACTTGAATGTCAATTAAGTTTTGGTCCTTTAAAAATTGGACTTCATTCCTTAGGATTCGCTCACTAAGTCCAAGACTTGTTGAGAGACTTCTGCGACCAATCGGCTGCATCAATCGAATATATTGAAGAATTTGATAGCGCTTTTGCATAACCAACAACAGGTCAGGCAATAATTTCTTTTGTACTTCTATTAATGATATCATTATGAGCTATCCCTTTCTGAGTTGGTATGGACCAAAAAAGTCCCACTATGACTTATTATGTCCCACCTGCTCAAAAAAAAATCTCCCCTGCTACATCTTTATTTTAACAGGGTAAAAATACTTATTCAAGGAATGTTTCGTCAATTTTGTCGAAGTAACCGCTTTCTTATCAAATCTTTTTCTAAAATCCCATATGATACGATTTCTTCGCCTATTTTCACGACTGGAATCATAATTTGATATAGCTCTAATAGCTTATCATCTTGATAGATGTCGATGACTTCATAGGTAAATAATACTTCTTGCTGAAGCTCCTTTAACACGGCGAGGCCCTTATCACATAATGAGCAGTTTTCTTTTGAATAGAGGATGACTTTTTCCATCGTTCGGATCCACTTCCAATCTACGTTTTTCTATCCATCATTTCTCTGCATGTACCTGATGATGTATTCTTATATTTTAATTTCTTTTATACCTGTAATCCATTGTTTTGAATTGGTTTAAAGAGGCGGAACTACCACCTCATTATTTTTATTCATACTCATAAATTTGAATATTATTTCTTCCCTTTTCTTTTGCTTCATATAATGCTAAGTCTGCATGTTTGATGAGCATTTTATCGGTTTGTTCATACGGAGGATAAAAAGACATTCCAACACTAGATGTAGACTTAAACCGATATTCCTCTATTACCCACTCTTGTTGTAAAGCTTGGATAATTTGGTCGGCTATATTGATTGCGTGGTCCCCTTGTGTAAAATCGGTTAACATGATAACAAATTCATCGCCTCCGAAGCGCGCCATCATATCTTTTTCACCTAAACAACGACTGACACGTTCCGCGAAACAGACGAGCAATTCATCTCCAATATCATGACCCATCGTATCATTTATCTGTTTAAACCTGTCTAAATCAAGAAACATAACTGCAATCATTTTTTGGGATCGCTCTGCACGTTTCATTTCTTCTATTAACTTTTTAGTAAATAAGATTCTATTCGGCAAGCCTGTTAACGCATCATGATATGCAAGCTGTTTCAGCTTTTCCTCGTAGTTTTTTCGTTCTGTCATATCCCTTGCTTCAAAAATAATCTGGTATACATCACCTGCTTCATTTACTACAGGTGTTCCAATTGCATTAAACCAGACCCATTCTCCAGACTTTGTTAGTCTTCTAAATTCAACAGCTTCCTTTTCCTTTTGATTCATAATCTTAGTTATGACATGCTTCAATGTATGCATGTCTTCAGAATGTAAAAAAGAGAGTATAGACTTATTTAAATAATACTCTGGTTCTACACCAAGTATATGAAAATGAGAAGGTGACGCATACTGAACGATTCCCTCAGTATCGATTACTTTAATCAAATCAGTCGAATGCTCGGCAATTAAACGATATTTGTATTCATTGTTTTTCAGCTCACGAAAGATGTTGTTTCGTTCAGTCACATCTTTGTACATGACAACACCACCATCAAAATTGCCATCAAGGTCAAATATTGGTGAATAAGATGCTAGTACATCAATGGTTTGACCATTTTTCGTGACACATTGAACCTCATGTAATTGGATCGTTTCTCCATTTTGTAACTTTTCAATAATATTTTCTATATCTTCACGTTCATCTACAGGAAAGATTGAAATTGATTTGTCAGCTAATAATTCCTTCAACGTCCAGCCAAGCATTGCCACAAATGCATTATTCACACTGACATATTGAAGATCCCGATCAAATGTATAAATCGCATCTGCAGCATTTTTAAAAATAAGTTCTAATCTATCTTTCATTCGCTTTATTTCTTTGTCTTTAACTTTCCGGTCTGTAATGTCTCTTACTATTGCCAATATGTGAGTGCATGTTCCAGCATCGTCATAAATTGGTGTAACCGTTGATTCATAATATATAAAATTGCCTTGTATTATTATTTTATCTTCATAGGTAACTGGCTGTTTAAGAGTAATGGCTTCTATATATTTTTCATTTAATAATCGGTATGAATCTACCGGAACAACGTCATGAAGGAGCTTACCACTCGGAATCGATTCAATCCCTAATAATTCGATTGCTGGACGATTCGCTAAAATATAACGGTACTCTCCTATTTTTTCAACCTCAGATAAAAACACCATGTCTGACATACCATTGAAGATTTGAAAGAACAAATCAATGTGCTTCAATTGGTCGAAAGTATTCATCTTTTTCCTCTTTTCATGTAACTAATCTTATAGACGGCACGTTTCGTAAATAATATTATTTCTAAATTAGCAACCATTCATTTCGGAACTTAAATACTAATAAAAAATAGCAAGTACTCGAGTTAATCTCAAGCACTTGCTATTTTGACGCGCTCGGAGGGATTCGAACCCCCGGCAGACGTGGTACCGGAAACCACCGCTCTATCCAACTGAGCTACGAGCGCATGATTAAATTAGTCAGCTAGATTATTATACGACATATCGAGTAAAGATTTCAATACCTGATATGACTAAATGATATGAATCTTCTCAATAAGAGTGTGACATTCGACTATATTAGTGTAAAAATAAATCGTTTAGGTTTAAAAAAATTTGGTTATGATAGTCTCATGATTTGTTTTTTGATGCATATACTAGTTGAAGTTAACTTTCCTAAACAATTCAGGCTTTTTGTTTGACCTTTATTGACCTTAGTTGTATGATGGAAATACATAGCATTACTTAAGTTTACTGTACAAAACGAAAATTAAAGGAGGAATATTCACAATGAATTTAATCCCTACAGTTATTGAACAAACGAACCGCGGTGAACGTGCTTATGACATTTACTCCCGCTTATTAAAAGACCGTATTATCATGCTAGGTAGTGGTATTGACGATAACGTGGCAAACTCTATCGTATCACAACTACTATTCTTAGAAGCTGAGGATCCAGAAAAGGACATCTCGATTTATATTAATAGCCCTGGTGGATCAATCACTGCTGGTATGGCAATCTATGATACAATTCAATACATTAAACCTAGCGTTTCAACAATTTGTATCGGTATGGCAGCATCTATGGGTGCCTTCTTATTAGCAGCTGGTGATAAAGGGAAACGTTATGCATTACCAAACAGTGAAGTGATGATTCACCAACCATTAGGTGGAGCACAAGGTCAAGCAACTGAAATCGAAATTGCTGCTAAACGTATTTTGTTCTTACGTGATAAATTAAACAACATCTTATCTGAACGCACTGGTCAGCCACTAGAGGTTATCGAACGCGACACAGAGCGTGATAACTTTATGACTGCTGAACGTGCATTAGAATACGGCTTAATTGACAAAGTTCTAACTCGTAACGAATTACCAAAACAATAAAGATAATGAGGATGTCTCAAAAGGGTTGACCTTTCGAGGCATCCTCTTTTTATATGGCTGTTTTTGTAAACATCGGCTTTTTACTGACCATAAAAAGGGGTTAGTAAAAAAGCAACAATCACTTCAAAAAGAGTCCTTTACATTAAAAAGCACACTGCTCGTAGCCATCAGTGTGCTTAAAATTTGATTATGAAATTCAACACAGCTGATTGATTAGCCTTCTTGTGATACGTAGTGAACTAATGCCTCAATAGCTTCTTGCTCGTCATTTCCTTCAGCGATAAGATTGATGACTGAGCCTTTGTTAATCGCTAAGCTCATTAATCCCATAATGCTTTTTGCATTTACCTTTTTACCGTCTTTCTCTAAAAATACGTCTGCTGCAAAGCGATTTGCTTCTTGAACGAATAGTGCTGCTGGACGTGCTTGTAATCCTGATTTAAGTTGAACTTCTACTTGCTTTTCAACCATAATTATCTCCTCTTTCCTTTAATCTATTTATTTTAATGAAACGTTTTGCCCTAATTTAAGTTGTTCGGCAATTTGGTCTAATTTCCGTAAACGATGATTAATGCCGGATTTACTAATCGTTCCGCTAGAGACCATTTCCCCAAGCTCTTTCAACGTTACGTCCTGATATTCGACGCGAAGTTTTGCTATTTCCCGTAACTTATCAGGTAATGCTTCAATGCCAATTTTTTCATCGATATATTTTATATTTTCAACCTGCCGCAATGCAGCACCGATTGTTTTATTCAAATTTGCAGTTTCACAATTGACGAGCCGATTAACTGAGTTCCGCATATCGCGAACAATTCGAACATCCTCAAATCTCATAAGTGCTTGATGCGCGCCTACAACATTCAAAAACTCGGTTATTTTCTCTGCTTCTTTTAAGTAAGTAATAAAACCTTTTTTACGTTCTAACGTTTTACTATTTAAATCAAAGGTATTCATTAACTCACATAGAGAATCATTATGCTCTTTATAGAGTGAGAATATTTCAAGATGATAGGAAGATGTTTCAGGATTATTCACAGAACCCCCAGCTAAAAATGCACCGCGTATATAAGAACGTTTGCAACATTTCTTTTTCACTAAGCTTGTTGAAATAGTTCGGACAATCGAAAATCCCTCTTCTAGAATACTTAAATCTTCTAGAATTTCTTTTGCCATTTCCTTTAAGCGGACAATATAAACATTGTTCTTTTTTAAACGCATCTTTTTTCTTACGAGTAATTCAACAGATACATCATACTGTTTTTTAATAAGTGTATAGATACGCCTTGCGATTGCTGCATTTTCAGTTTGAATGTCGACTAGAATTGCCCGGTTAGAAAACGATAACGACCCATTCATGCGGATGAGTGCAGATAGTTCAGCCTTTAAACAGCAAGGCTTTAATTCTAAGTTAGTAAGTTCTTTTTTCGTTTCTGATGCAAATGACAACTTCTGCACCCCCTCTCTATTGGATGCATAACTAAAGTCATTTTTGTTGAAGAATTCCATACAATAGCTTTGCCACTTTATTTGTATCGTGGCGTATTACACTATTTTCGTAGCAAACAATATGATCTGTTATCACTTCGAGACCTAATTCTTTTAAGGCGTCAATGTCGTAATGGACAGGTTTAGCAAGTTCTTCTTCGTATAATGACTTTATATGCTCCGGTATTTCTTCCTCGTTGACGAGTATTGTGTCAATGAATGATTCATTCATATGTTCATATAAGGCTTTTACATGGTCACTTGCTGAATAGTTTAACGTTTCCCCAGCCTGTGTCATCACATTACAAATATACACCTTTTTCGCTTTTGCCTTCGATACCTCTTCACCTATTTTAGGAACAAGAAGATTCGGTAAAATACTTGTGTATAGGCTGCCAGGACCAAGAATAATTAAATCTGCATTTCGAATGACATCTAGTGTTTCTTGGAGAGGTTCAATCTGCTCTGGAGTAAGATAAACTCGTTTAATCTTTTTACCGGAAAACGGTATTTTCGATTCGCCTGAGACAATTGTTCCATCTTCCATTTCAGCATGTAAGACAACGCTCGTGTTTGCTGCAGGAAGTACTTTTCCGCGAACATTCAAAACAGTACTCATTTCTTTTATAGCATGAACAAAGTCACCGGTAATAGTGGTCATCGCTGCTAAAATTAAATTCCCTAATGAATGTCCTGTTAAGTTATTGCCTTTATTAAATCGATGCTGAAACAATTCCTCTACAAGGGGCTCAACATCAGAAAGCGCCGCTAGAACATTGCGAATATCTCCTGGAGGAGGAATATTTAATTCATTTCGAAGTCTACCTGAGCTGCCGCCATCATCTGCAACTGTTACAATCGCTGTTATATCAACAGGATATTGTTTTAGCCCTCTTAATAGAACAGATAAGCCAGTTCCGCCACCGATGATGACAACCTTTGGTAAATGTTGTTTCTCCATATTAATGTTTCTTCCGCTTCTCAATATCTCGATGAGACACTTGAGTGTGGTAATCGTTTTTATAATGGTTTGCTAAATACTCTGCTAATGTGACTGAGCGATGCTGTCCTCCAGTACATCCAATCGCAATGACAATTTGGCTCTTTCCTTCCCGCTTGTAGTACGGAAGAATAAAGGTGAGTAAATCAATTAGCTTTTCTAGAAACTTTTGCGTCTCACTCCATTTTAACACATATGATGATACTTCTTCTTGTAATCCGGTCATCGGCCGCATACTATCTATATAATGAGGATTTGGTAAGAAGCGTACATCAAACATTAAATCTGCATCAATCGGTACACCGTATTTAAACCCGAATGATGTGACATTGACAGTAAATGTATGCTCAACACTTGATGAGAATTGTTTCAAGATTTTTTCGCGCAATTCCCTCGGTTTTAGCCCTGATGTATCATAAATCAGTTGCGCCCTACCCTTTAGTTCCTCCAATAACTCACGTTCGAGACCAATCCCTTCTAATGGAAGCCCTTTTGAGGCAAGAGGATGAGAACGGCGTGTTTCTTTATATCTTGTTACTAATGTTGCATCTTTTGCATCTAGAAATAAAATCTGTGGTGTAAGCCAAGTGCTTTCAGATAAGTCATCTAGTGCTTGGAAAAGATGGTCAAAAAACTCACGCCCCCGTAAATCCATCACAAGTGCAACTTTATTCATTTTCGAACCAGATTCTTTCATTAACTCTAGAAACTTCGGTAATAATGTTGGCGGTAGGTTATCGACACAGAAGTAACCTAAATCTTCGAAACTTTGAATCGCTACAGTTTTCCCCGCACCTGACATACCTGTAATAATCACCATTTGAATATCCTGTGGTACCGTTTCTACTTCATTTGAATCTTCAACTGACATAATGATTCCTCCTTTCTCCATGATGGAACTTATTGGTCAAAGTCCTATGTTTATTATCGCTCATCTTAGAGATGATTACCATATAAGTACTAAATAATTTCCTATTTATCCCCTTTAACCAAACATATTACCTACTCAGTTGTATGGAAAGATAACTTTATTGTGGGTCAAGCCTATAGGATAATAGTTTATATTCTGGTGTGTACGTAAACGTTCCGTATAGCATGCCTGTGCCCTTCATGACATAATCGAGGATGTGATGGTCACCTGGTGCCATTGGCAAATGTTGTACTTCTTCCTTGCTATGCCACTTAATTTTCCCCTCTTCTGACTCTAATACATTCGTACCTTGATAGTCAGTTGCCAAAAACGTAAACATCATCCATTCAGAAATAATATCTTTTCCGTCCTGAATTAAAAAGGTAAAAACTCCCTTTAATTGAGGGTTTCTAATATATATGCCTGTTTCTTCACGATATTCGCGTGTGACAGTGTCTTTAATCGATTCCCCTAGCTCCATTTTCCCGCCAGGTGCTACCCACCAGCCTCTTTTAGGTTTTTGCAAAAGAAGAATGTTGTCGCCATCCATTAAGACACAGTTTGTTACTCGTTGCACTAATCATCACCCCATTTAGTCATGTTAACTTTTTATGTAGAGTGAGTTAATTACCTGTTAGGAAACGATTACAGGAGAACGAACATTCTCTGATTTAAACCACTTGCTACATAAGTATTGATTGACAGCTATTCTATTATTTTTACTCAATCGAGGTTTTGGTTGATTATGCATCGTGGTCGTTTAAAATCTTGGTGTGTGTTTTAATCAACCTTCTAAAAAGATGGACCTGTGAATCTATTGTGTGACTTTCAATCATTATGATAATAGGCTATTTTCTATAGAAGCTTTAATTTAAAGAACTTTTTCTTGCTTTTGGATTGGTTTCCATTGCAGTACATCTTTCCGCTAGGTGACTTGTGCCCTTCAAAACAATCTCGCACTTTCCTCCAACCCAGCCTAAAAAGTAGTTATTTTTATTATACTATTTAAAAACAGCCATAACAATGAACAGAGTTGTAACAAATTGTAGGTGTTATAACTTATATACGGAAGACAGATAGGATCTGTTTCACTTTTTTTTGAGAATTTATAGAACAGTTTGTGGACAAAAAAAGGGAGCATGGAAAAGGGCGCCCATGCTCTGAAAATAAGTCTATTTATAAAAGGGGGTCAATTACTAACTATATAGTAACCCATAATTGTTTCACCCATGTTACAGGAGAGTTAAAACAGAATTACGAAATTGTTAAATTATCTTACACTTAGTAAATGTACCCTTATTTATTAACAGTTTTAAGCTTTTCTACAAGCTCTTCAACATAATGTTGTGCACTTTGTGCAGCAATACTTCCGTCTCCAGTAGCTGTTACGATTTGACGAAGCATTTTTTCACGAATATCTCCTGCTGCAAAAATACCTTTTACTCTTGTTTCCATTTGTTCATTCGTCTCAATGTAGCCATTTTCATTCGTAATTCCTAAGTTTTCAAACGGTTTTGAAAGTGGAACCATACCAATGTAAATAAACACACCATCTGTTTTAAATTCTTTTTCCTCACCGTTAACTGTATTAACGAGAGTAACTTTACCAACCTTGCCGTTTTCATCATGGATTTCTTTTACAGTATGGTTCCAGATGAAATCAATTTTTTCATTATCAAATGCACGTTGTTGAAGAATTTTTTGCGCTCTTAGTTCATCACGGCGATGTACGATTGTAACTTTTGAAGCGAAGCGTGTTAAATATACACCCTCTTCAACAGCAGAGTCTCCTCCGCCAACTACGACAAGCTCTTTCTGTTTAAAGAATGCTCCATCACAAACTGCACAGTAAGAAACACCACGACCGCCAAGTTCTTTTTCACCTGGTACTCCGATTTTCTTATATTCTGCACCAGTTGTAATTATAACCGCGCGCGCTTTGTATTCTTTATTGCCTGCTTTAATGGTTTTATATTCTTCACCATCAATGACTTCTTGAATATCTCCATATGCGTATTCAGCACCGAATTTTTTTGCATGCTCGAACATTTTTGTAGATAATTCTGGTCCAAGAATATGGTCAAATCCAGGATAATTCTCAACCTCTTCTGTATTTGCCATTTGTCCACCAGGAATTCCACGTTCAATCATTAACGTAGATAAATTTGCCCGTGATGTGTAAACAGCAGCCGTCATTCCTGCTGGGCCTGCTCCTGCTATAATAACGTCATAAATTTTTTCTTCTGACATAGTTGTTCACTCCTCAAGTAAATTACTCTGATTGCTAGAGAGTAAGTTCTCATCCTAATATTCGTTATAATTCTTACTTTTATTAGTTTACCCTGTATCAATCGTATAAAAGATTTGAAGGAGATGCCATTTATTTGCTCATATGTTAGCCTTAATCTTGTTGATGAAATACATCTCGCACCATTTTCACATATTTCGCAACCGTCGAAACAGATATATCATACACTTTTGCAATATCGGTTTGACTCAGCGATTGATGTTCCTGCTGTTCCTCATGCATCCACACATATTCAAGCGCGGCAGCCCATGCTTGGTTATTTTTTAATGGAATATCCATTTTATATGCTTTAACTAATATTTGAAACGCAAACAACAGTAGTTCTTCATGGTTATTTTTCTGATATAAGTTATCTGTTATTTGATAAAGCATCGCAATTTTTCTATCTGTGCTATTTGCTGATGCTGCTTCAAAGAAGTCTTTCTCTAATTGTGTTTGTAACGATTGACCTGTTTTAAACGTTGAAAGCTTATTTGATTGTATCGCCATGAAAATCCCGTATAAACGGTCTTCAAGTGACATGCTCTCGACAGGCATATCTGATTGTTCATTGCTTGCATTCCACGGTTCTAAACCAATTTTACTTTTGTTATCCTTTATGACACGTTCCCACGTTTGTTCGGCAAATACTGTATGGCCTGTAAAATACGCTGAATATGATAGCCAATAATAAAAAGTATCATCACCTTCAAACCCTTGTTTATAAAGGGAGCGTAGCCATTTATAGGCAGCTGGGTAGTAACCGACTAATGCGAATGTCGCACCTAGCTTATAACGATGCTCAAAAAGTAAAGGGTGTACTGTTGACAGCATAGTTGCTAATTCATCAACCTTATCTTCCTGGCGCTCATAATAATAAAATACTAATAAATTGCAGTAAGCATGTAGGTTACCAGGATTTTTTTCTAGTACTGTTTGTAAATAATCCTTTGCCTTTTCAACCTCACCAATATAAAAATAAGCTAGTGATAAGTTATTATGTGCTGACCAAAATTCAGGATATTCCTTTACGATTTCTTCTAACAAAAGAATCGCTTCTTCAAATTGACTATTTTCTAAAAGAGACTTCGCCGCATCCTGTTTTAAAATTAAATCATCAGGATCTTTTAAAAAAGGCTCCTCATCGTCACCTTCCATTGTTAAAAGGTCAATTAGGTCCTCGTTTTCTTCAAAAAATTCACCAAATGGTGCTTGCTTTGCATATTCAGTTGCACATTTATATGCTTCCTGAAACAACCCAAGATGTGCGAAATTATTCGCCATAAAGTAATGACATTCCGTCATATTCTCGTCAAGTTCATCAAGTATATATGATAGCAGTTCATTCGCTTGGCTATACTTCCCCATATCGGTATAAATTGTTGCTAATTGGGAAAGCTTTACTGAGTCATTCGGATCTAACTCAACCGCCTTTTGCAAATATTTGCTCGCCTTTTGATAGTTTTGTTCTCGATAAGCCTTTAGGCCTTTATTATAGTAATATTGTCCATCTTGGAGAAACGGGACAACCTGTGCTTTATGTTGTTGTTTGCTCAATTGTTTTCCCACTGAAATCCTCCATTTCATTCATTTCACCGTAGGTTAGTATACCATAAGTATGGGGTTAGAAGTAGAGGTTTTTGTATATGTGGTGAGGCATATCCTTGTTTATTCATTAAACAATGGGTGGAAGTTGTATTGGACGGGCGGGGAGGTTTTTGTGTACTAAACTGTGGTTTGGTGGTGAACGGGAGGGTCAGACCCTCTTTGTGCGTTTGAATTGGGGTTGGAGTTGTATGGGGGGTGTGTGGTTTACGTGCGCTAACTTTGTGTTGTGGCTGTCTGGGAGGATGAAGACCAAAATTCAAGATGGAGAAACATGAAATGTCCTTCATAGCTGGGATGAAGACCAAAAATTCAGGATGGAGAAACATGAAATGTCCTTCATAGCTGGGATGAAGACCAAAATTCAGGATGGAGAAACATGAAATGTCCTTCATAGCTGGGATGAAGACCAAAATTTAAGATGGGGAAACATAAAATGTCCTTCATGAACGGGATGAAGACCAAAATTTAGGATGGAGAAACATGAAATGTCCTTCATGGCTGGAATGAAGACTAAAATTTAGGATAGAGAAGCATGATATGTCCTTCATTCATGCCGAGATGAGATCCAAAGTTTATAAAATAGAGGATTGAAATTGTGCTTGTTATATAGTTGAAAATTTGTACGAGAGGGTCTGACCCCTCTATTGTTGGTTGTGGTTTGGATTTTTGGGGGTATTTCATTGTTTGATAGATTTAGTTTGATGGAGGGGTCAGACCCTTTGTACACTAAAAATGGTGTTGTAGTGGTACAGGTTGGGGGTCTGACCCCTTGGTTTTTATTTTTTGCCGGTGTGGCGTTGTTCTAGGACACTTAGGACGGTGTCGAGTGGTAGTTTTTGTTCGCGGAGGAGGACCATGAGATGGAATAGCAGGTCGGCTACTTCCCATTTTAGTTCGTCGTGGTCTCTATTTTTTGATGCAATAATGACTTCTGCTGCTTCTTCTCCGACTTTTTTAAGAATTTTGTCGACACCTTCGTTAAATAGGTATGTTGTATAGGCACCTTCTGGGCGTTCTGCTTCACGTTCAGCGATGACTTTTTCTAACGTATTAAAAATCGCAAAGCGGTCTGATTTCTCGGTTGCATTTGCTTGTCCTTCTGATACGTTTGTAAAGCAGCTGTAATCACCTGTATGACATGCTGGTCCAGCTGGTTCAACTAGTACTAAAATAGCATCTTTGTCACAGTCATAGCGAAGTTCAACGACTTTTTGTGTGTTTCCAGATGTTGCACCTTTATGCCACAGCTCTTGTCTAGAACGGCTGTAAAACCAAGTTTCGTTTGTTTCTACGGTTTTCTTTAATGATTCTTCATTCATATATGCTAATGTTAATACTTCTTTGCTTCCTGCATCTTGTACGATTGCTGGAACGAGTCCATTTTGATCGAATTTTATTTGGTCAATCATCGTACGTTCACCCCCTGTGATTGTAAATACTCTTTTACTTCTTTTACGGATGTTTCTTTATAGTGGAAAATGGAAGCCGCTAATGCAGCATCTGCTTTCCCTTCTTGAAAGGCTGCTAAAAAGTGCTCGGCGTTGCCTGCACCACCTGATGCGATAACCGGAACTGAAACCGCTTCACTTACAGCTTTATTTAGTGCGATGTTAAAACCGTTCTTTTCTCCGTCACTATCCATGCTCGTTAGCAAGATTTCACCTGCACCACGTGTAACTGCTTCTTTTGCCCACGCGACAACTTCCCAATCTGTTGCTTTTCTGCCACCGTGTGTATAGACGCGCCAGCTACCTAGAGACTCATCATACTTCGCATCAATCGCAACGACAATACATTGGGAGCCGAAAAAGCTTGCTCCTTCGGTTATTAGCTCGGGATTAAGAACAGCGGCTGTATTTAAAGAAACTTTATCAGCACCTGCACGAAGAATTCTTTTCATATCCTCTAATGCGTTAATTCCGCCACCAACAGTAAAAGGAATCGCTAATTGTCCAGCAACTTGCTCGACGACATCGACCATCGTTTTCCGTCCTTCATGTGATGCTGAAATATCTAGAAAAACAAGCTCATCTGCTCCTTCTTCGTCATAAAACTTAGCTAATTCTACTGGGTCGCCTGCATCTCTCAAACCTAAAAACTGAACACCTTTTACGACCCGTCCATCCTTTACATCAAGACAAGGAATAATTCGCTTTGTTATCATCGTTACTTCCCCCGTTCAACTATTTTAAGTGTCACACTCTATTTACAAGTTGAATGAAATTTTTCAAAATCGCAAGACCATGCTCACTACTTTTTTCTGGATGGAATTGCGTACCGTACACATTATCTCTGCCAACAACTGCAGGCACATCTACTCCGTATTCAGCAGTTGCTAACAGAATATCGGTTTCGTCTGTATCCACATAAAAGGAGTGAACAAAGTAGGCATAGCCTTTGTCAATTCCTTTTAATAATGTACGTTCGTTCTTAATGTCAAGCTCATTCCACCCCATATGAGGCACTTTTAACGTTGTACCATTCGTTGTTTCTGGAATTTTCACGACTTTACCTGGAAGCAATCCGAGTCCTTTCGAGAGGCCGTTTTCTTCACTTTCTTCAAACAACAGCTGCATACCGAGGCAAATGCCTAGTAGTGGCTTACCCGCTGTTGTCACTTCTTTAATAAATGACGTTAGTTTTGTTTCCTCTAAGATTTCCATCGCATCCTTAAAGGAACCAACACCAGGAAGAATATAACCATCTGCTTTTTCCAGTTCGGCGATGTCACTGGAGAGAATATAGTCAACACCCATCCGTTCTAACGCTTTACTCACACTGTAGAGATTACCCATCCCATAATCGATAATTGCGATCATTTATAACATTCCTTTCGTCGAAGGAACCCCCTTAATACGTGGGTCCACGGTTGTCGCCTCATCCAATGCTCGACCTAGCGCTTTGAAAACAGCCTCGATGATATGATGAGTATTTTGACCATAATGGACGATGACATGAAGATTCATGCGTGCTTCAAGTGCCAGCTTCCATAAAAATTCGTGGACGTTTTCTGTATCAAATGTACCGACCTTTTGACTAGGCAACTCCCCACGGAATTCCAGATGTGGTCGATTACTTAAATCAACAACGACTTGTGCGAGTGCTTCATCCATTGGAACAAAGGCATTCCCATAACGTTTAATACCTTTTTTATCACCAAGCGCTTCACGCAATGCGTTTCCTAAACAAATTCCGATATCCTCTGTTGTATGGTGGTCATCGATTTCAACATCACCATCTGCGTCAATCGTTAAGTCAAACTGGCCGTGCTTTGTAAATAGGTCAAGCATATGGTCCATGAACGGAACATCTGTCTTAAGCGATGATTTTCCTTCACCGTCTATATTAAAGGCTAATTCAATTTTTGTTTCATTCGTTTTTCGGTCAATTGATGCGGTTCTTACCATGAATCGTTCCTCCTTATTTTAAACGTTCCTCTAGAGCACGTGCGTGTGCTTCCAAGCCTTCAAGGCGAGCAAGCTTGGCAACCTTCGCAAAGTTCTTTTCAAATGACTGCTGACTATATTGGATAATGCTCGATTTTTTCATGAAGTCATCGACGTTTAACGGACTTGAAAAACGTGCTGTTCCATTTGTCGGTAACACGTGGTTCGGTCCTGCGAAATAATCTCCAATTGGTTCTGAGCTATAGCGACCTAAGAAAATCGCTCCGGCATGTTTGATGCTAGGCAATAATGCTAATGGATTTTCTGTAATCACTTCTAAATGTTCCGGTGCGAGTTCATTCACGACTGCAAGTGCAATCTCCAAATTATCAGCGACATAAATATGACCAAATGTATCAACAGATGCTTTTGCTATTTCATGTCTTGGCAAGAGAGCCACTTGTCGTTCAACCTCTGCCTGTACTTGTTCCGCAACTTGCTGTGATGTTGTCACAAGAATGCTTGATGAATTTTTATCATGCTCGGCTTGTGATAATAAGTCTGCAGCAATTTCATTGGCACGAGCCGTTTCATCTGCAAGGACAACAATTTCACTTGGACCTGCAATCATATCGATGTCAACAATACCAAATACTTCACGTTTAGCAAGCGCAACATAAATATTCCCCGGTCCCATAATTTTATCTACAGCTGCAATCGTATCTGTTCCATATGCCAATGCTGCGATCGCTTGTGCTCCGCCGACTTTATAAATCTCTGCAACGCCAAGTTCCTTTGCAGCAACTAAAACTCCTGCCGGTAATGTACCTTTTTCATTTGGTGGAGACGTAATGACAATTCGTTTCACACCGGCCACTTGTGCTGGGATAACATTCATAAGCACAGATGATGGATATGCTGCAGTTCCACCTGGGACATAGACTCCGACTGCATCTAATGCTGTCATTTTTTGACCTAGCATCGTCCCGTCGTCATCATAGCTAATCCATGATTCACGTTTTTGTTTTTCGTGAAAAGTCCGGATATTTATTGCCGCTTCACGTATGATTTCAATCAATTCATCATCTAATTCACGATATGCTGCTGTATATTCTTCCTCTGTAACTGCAAGTGTTGAAAGTGACACGTTATCAAACTTTTCAGTATAAGCAAAAAGTGCTTGGTCGCCATCTTGACGTACTGCACCAATGATTTCTTGAACATCTTTACGCTGCTGCTCTGTTCCTGTATCAATCGTTCGTCTTAATGATACTTTTTCATCAGTAATTCGGGTAATTTTCATGTTACGAACCTCCAATGACAGTTGAGAGTCGTTCAACTAATTGATCAATCGGTTCATCCTTCATCCGATAGCTCACAGGGTTAACGATTAATCGTGAAGTAATGTGACAGATTTGTTCAAGCTCAACTAGTCCGTTTTCCTTTAATGTTTGCCCTGTTGAAACGATATCGACAATTCGGTCAGCTAAGCCTATTAGTGGTGCTAGCTCAATCGAACCGTTAAGTTTAATAATCTCAACCTGCTCGCCTTGTTCTCGGAAATAGCTTGAAGCAACCTTCGGATATTTTGTTGCAATTTTTGGCGCAACATCAGATATTTTCCCATCTGGTAAACCTGCGACAGCTAAATAACAAGCACTAATTTTTAAATCAAGCACTTCGTATACGTCACGGTCTTCTTCAAGCATCACGTCTTTACCAGCAATTCCAACATCGGCTACACCATGTTCTACATAAGTCACAACGTCCATAGGCTTCGCTAAAATAAACCGGATGTTTTCATTTGGTACATCTAAAATGAGTTTTCTCGATTCATCAAATTCAGGTGGGAGCTGATAACCTGCTTTGCGAAGCATATCTGCTGCTTCTTCAAAAATTCTCCCTTTCGGCATCGCAATCGTTAATACATCTGACATTTACAGCTCCTCCTTTCGTGAACCGATAAAATAGATAACCTCTTCAAATTGTCTCGTAAAAGCATCAACATCTTTAACACCTGAGATTTCTTGCATCACAACACGTTTGTTAGCTTCTCTTAATTCATTTGCATGTTCAATTGCCTCTTTACGGCGCTCAGGGCTATAAATAACACATTGCAATTGTGGATTTACTTCTACATTTAACGCTTCAATTAATCTATCGATACGCAGTCCGAAGCCAGTTGCAGGTGCAGCCCGGTTAAATTTTTCAAACAGATGGTCATAACGACCGCCATTGCCGATTAAAAAGCCGACATTTTCGGCATATACTTCAAATAAAATTCCCGTGTAGTAGCTCATATGGCTGACGATATTTAAATCAAGCTTTACATAATTTGTGACTTCAAACTCTTCTAGCGTTGACCACAGCTGATTAATTTCTTGTAACGCCTGCTGTGCTTCATTAGTTGAAACAAGTGAATTCGCTTCCTCAACCTTATCGATGTCTCCGCGGAAAGATAGAAGCTTTAAAAGACGATCTTTATCTATCGATGATAAGCTTAATCCTTTCACATGTTCACGATAGCCTACATAATTTTTCTCATATAAAAATCTTCGCAGAACATCGGCACGTTCTTGATTACCTAGCACTTCTTTAAATAACGCATTTGCATAACCGATATGGCCGATTGCAATTTTAAAGTTATCTAAGCCTGCTTCCTTTAATGTTGAAACCATTAAGGCAATCACTTCTGCATCCGCACTAGTCGTTCCGTCGCCGATAAATTCAACACCGACTTGTTCAAACTCAGCAGGACGTCCACCTTCACGCTGTTGTGCACGGTAAACATTTGCAGAGTATGCAAGTCTTAAAGGATAAAGATTATTGTAAAGCTTAGACGCTGCTACACGAGCAATCGGTGCTGTCATATCAGGTCTAAGCACTAATGTATGTCCTTGCTGATCCAATAATTTAAACAGCTGCTGATCTAAAATTGCTGATTGGACGCCGACTGTTTCATAATATTCGAGTGTTGGTGTCTCAATAAATCGAAATCCCCATTGTTCAATCGTTTTTGTCATCGCTTGACGTGTATTCTTTTTGACTTCATATAAATTTGGTAATGTATCCACCATTCCAAGTGGTTTCTCAAACATAAACATGTTGTTTGTACCCCCGTTATTGAATACTAATAATTTTCAAAATCCTTTACTTCGCTAATATGCTAATATACTACCAAAATAAAGAGATGGTTTCAAGTGTAATGTCAGTTACATGTAACTTAATTTGCACTAAAATTCTGTCTATTTGTATTAAACAAACGTTTAATTAACTAATTGTTGAACTAAGTAAAACCTTGTTCATGAATCATCTAGACAATATATGGATGGGACAGAGGTCTACCGATGTAATCTACGTATTATTTCTGATAATAGCTATATATAGCTCACCAATATTGCTTTTAACATAGTCTTCGTTCTGGTTGATTTCCGCTCCAGTACTCGCTTTCCGCGGGGTGGGTGCTGAGCCTCCTCGGCGTCAACGCCTGTGGGGTCTCACCTCTCCCACGCATCCCGGTCGAGTAAGTGGGAACACAAATCCAGTCTTTCTGTATTTGTGCCTCACTCCTCACAGAACCGTGCGTGCAGTATTACCGCACACGGC
>NZ_JAUSUD010000037.1 GCF_030813355.1 Metabacillus malikii | reverse complement strand
ACCCGTTCCCATGCCGAACACGGAAGTTAAGCTCTTCAGCGCCGATGGTAGTTAGGGGCTTCCCCTTGTGAGAGTAGGACGTTGCCAGGTACCTTAAGAAAAAGACCAGTAGAGATACTGGTCTTTTTTATTGTGAAATTATCTGTTTTGATTTGTACAGAGTATTTAACATGTTAGGTAAAATTCGAAGATATATAGTCTAACTCATAAATACCTTATGATAAACATGATCAACTAACCCGTGTGCCTATTGTATTTGTCTAAAAAATTTAATGTTCTATAGACAAACCGCATTTCTTATTTTCGTTCTTCTAACATACTACGCTATGAGTAACCCCTTCCTACATGAATGTATCACTTAATATTACTTGTCACCTTTGTATGCTTTTTTGTATCTTGTAAAGGTTTTCTATCTGCGTGCTGCAAGTACTGATTACATAATTTTTATTATGTATGTGAAGGACTAGTAGGGCAATAATAACTATTTTAATGCTTAGACATACACGGAAACTGCATTAGAACATACAGTAGGGTATAAATTAAATAAAATTCTTAATTGTGTATACAAATATATAATTATGGTGAAGCTATAGGTGCGGAGGTGGAGAATATGAGTTCTAATAGTTTATATGAATTATCAGATAAACTATGTATCGTATGTGATACGAAGAAAAACACAGGGATACATCTATATACTAGTTTTATTTGTGAAGATTGCGAGAAAGAAATTGTGAGAACAGAGACGTCAGATCCTAAGTATCAATTTTTCCTAGAACGGTTAAGCAGAGTAAAAAGACCACCATTATACTCTTAATGTAGTATAATGTTAATAGAGTTTTTAGTTAATTATACGGCGACTTACAAGAGTTGACCCCTTAAGGACAAAATATAGGATAAGACAGATAATCATATCCTACCTTTTGTCCTTGAGGGGTCTGTTTTTGTTTAGATTAAGCCCATTATATTTGGATGAGGCTTAAATGTATAGGTAGATACTATACGGTATAGATAGTTTATTAGATATACTGGCATATGGATGAGAATCAAGAATATAGTGCAATTACCTCAATCTTTATAAGTTTAATTAAAATATTTATTAAAAATTTGAATACATCCCATAGAAGGTCTTGTAAGCAACTTCAGTCAAACCTTGATAAAGATTGTACTAAAATGCAACATGCATTTAGACAAGACCATAAATTAAAGTTGATAATAATTAGATTCGATTTAATAATATTCCATGTACTGTTATAATAATGCCATATAATATAAAGGAAGAGATATATATGAAAACGCCTCTTTTCACCTCACTAATGGAACATAAAAGGAAAAATAGCTTATCTTTACATGTTCCAGGCCATAAAAATGGTTCAGTTTTCTTTGGGCCCGCAATAAAGATATATAAAGATGTATTGTCATTTGATTTTACAGAACTTACTGGCTTAGATGATTTACATCACGCAGAGGGTATTATATATGAGGCGGAACAATTAACTGCAAAGCTATATGGTGTAAAAGATACTAAGTTTTTAGTGAATGGTTCTACAGTAGGAAACTTAGCAATGATATTAGCTTGCTGTCGACCCGGAGAAACTATACTCGTTCAACGTAATTCCCACAAGTCTATTATTAATGGAATTAAATTAGCAGGAGCTCGTCCAGTTTTTTTGAATCCAATCATCGATGAAAGACTAGATGTACCTTCATATGTAAACTATGAAACAATTAAGATAGCCTTAGAGACATTTCCTTTTGCGAAGGCTATAATCTTAACAAACCCTAATTATTATGGATTAGCAATTGATTTAACTAGTATTGTAAATCTTGTACATAGCTATGATATTCCTGTATTAGTTGATGAAGCACATGGAGCACACTTTTTATTAGGTAAACCTTTTCCAAAATCAGCAATAAGTGCAGGAGCAGATGTCATTATACAGTCAGCGCATAAAACATTACCAGCAATGACGATGGGCTCATATCTCCACTTTAACAGCACCTTAGTCAATAAAGAAAAGCTCTTTTATTACTTAACCGTACTACAGAGTAGTAGCCCATCCTATCCTATTATGGCATCATTAGATTTAGCTAGAGCCTTCTTACAAGAGATAGTCGAGAAGGGCTATAAAGATAATATTCTCAAAAATCTTACGGTGATAAAGGAGTATTTACACGCAACAGGGAAATTTATTATAGTGAATTCAAATGATAAGCATGTTTATATGGATCCGCTAAAGCTTACTATTAAATCTTCAGAAGGTCTAACTGGCCTTGAATTACTACACTTTTTCGAAAAGCATAACATCTATGGGGAGTTATCTGACCCCACTAAGCTTCTGCTAGTCTTACCTCTCAGTGCAGAGGACAGCATAGTAGATAAGTTGAAAAATGTAAATTTCAACAACGTAAAGTCATTAGGCCGACGTGAGCATATTGCGAAAGCCAATACGATACAACTTACTGAGTTTATTTCGTCACTTGAAAAATCATACTCAGAACTAGAAGAATTCAAAAAACAGCAGGTACCACTATCAGAATCACTCGGACTTATTGCGGCGGAATCAATTGTACCATATCCACCAGGAATCCCCCTTATCATGGAGGGTGAGAGAATTACAGAGCAACTTATTGAACAATTAACTGAATTAGTAAGAGTAGGAATTAATATTCAAGGGGATAAACATATTAGAACAGGTAATATTTTAGTATACAACGAGAGTAGGTAAGAAATGTCTAAAGGTATATTTATTACGTTTGAAGGACCTGAGGGTGCTGGGAAAACGACAATCATTAATTTAGTAAAAGAACATTTTCAGAAAATGGGAATTAGAGCAAACTTCACAAGAGAACCAGGTGGAATTCAAATAGCAGAGAAAATCCGCGAAGTAATACTTAATAAGGATCATGTAAATATGGATGCACGAACTGAAGCATTGTTATATGCGGCTGCTAGAAGACAACATTTAGTCGAAAAAGTAATACCAGCTCTTCAAAGAGGAGAAGTAGTTATATGTGACAGGTTTATCGATAGTTCGTTAGCGTATCAAGGGTATGCTAGAGGATTAGGAATAAATGAGGTTTATAGTATAAATGAATTTGCAATTAATGGGCAATTGCCTGATTTAACAATTTACTTCCAAATTGAACCTGAAGAAGGACTTAAAAGAATAGAATCGAGTGCTAATCGTGAGAAGAATCGTCTTGATTTAGAACAATTATCATTCCATCAGAAGGTTCAGACTGGCTATGAGAAAGTGATTGAGAAATTCCCGGAACGGTTTACGGTAGTTGATGCTGCAAAGTCAGTCAAGGATGTATTACAAGATGTTCTATCGATTTTAGAAAAGAACATGAACATCTAAATATTCTATGTAATGAATGAAATTACCATCAAACTAGCAATGATTCAAATAAGTGGACATGTTACAATATAAGGGGGCGTAGGTTAATGAAATTAATTATTGTTGTTGTTCAGGATCAAGATAGTAATAAGCTATTAAATGCCTTAATGGACCATAACTTCCGGGTAACGAAGTTGTCTAGTACAGGAGGTTTCCTTAAATCTGGAAATACAACATTTATGATAGGTACAGAAGATATACGAGTAGATAAGGCATTACAAGTAATAAGGGATAATTGCAAATCAAGAGACCAGCTTGTTGCTCCAGTTTCGCCAATGGGAGGGAATGCGGATTCATTCATTCCATATCCTGTTGAAGTTGAGGTAGGTGGTGCAACAGTATTTGTTGTCCCTGTAGATCAATTTCACCAATTTTAAAATCTTGGTGCTGGAGGGAAAGCATGAAGATAAGTCAAGATATACGGTCAACTATTGATAATCGCACGCTAGACCAAAAGGTTCCACATAGTGCAAATAAGGGTTTTCATGAGATTGTTACGAAGCAAGGTAATAAACTCCAAGTAGACCAATTAAATAAGATGTTAGCAAATATTGAAGATGTTGGACGCAGGTTATCCAAGTCGCGTAACTTTAGTGACCTGTCTAAATATAAATTATTGGTAAAGAAATTCATTCATGAAGCTGTTGAATATGGTATGAATACAAAACAGTCAAGAAGTTGGGATTATAATGGAAATAGCCGTTCATTAAAGATTATTGAACAAGTGGATCAATCCCTATTAGAATTAACAGATGAAGTCGTTAATAGAGAGGCAGGAACAATTGATATCCTTGCTAAGATAGGTGAAGTTAAAGGGTTACTCATAAACCTATATACGTAGAGAGTGATGGAAAATGATTAATAATTGGCATACCTTAGAGTCTTTACAGCCACGTGTAATGAGGTTATTGACTAATAGTATACAGAAGCAGAGATTAGCTCATGCTTATTTATTTGAGGGGAAGAAAGGAACTGGTAAAAGAGATATAGGCTTGCTCTTTGCTAAAAGTTATTTCTGCGAAGACCCGATACATGTAAATCCTTGTAACAAATGTCGAAATTGTAAAAGAATTGATTCAGGTAATCATCCAGATGTTCATATAATTGAGCCTGATGGTCTTTCTATAAAAAAGTCGCAAATTCATGATTTGCAAGCTGAATTCTCTAAATCTGGCGTAGAATCCAATAAGAAGCTATATATGATTATACATGCTGATAAAATGACTGTGAATGCAGCAAATAGCTTACTGAAATTTTTAGAAGAGCCAAATGCTTCTACTATAGCAATACTCGTAACTGAACAATACCATAAAATATTAAATACAATTCTTTCAAGGTGTCAATTAGTTCAATTTCAACCTTTGCCTCCAGAAGCCATTCAAAATCAACTAGAGGCAGCGGGAGTTTCTAAACATATAGCAGCAATCGTAGCCAATATGACAAATGATTCTGAAGAAGCATTAGAAATGGCAAAAGACGATTGGTTTGCTTCTGCTAGAACGAAAATGATAAAATTATATGAAGTGATTGTTTCAAGGAAGGGACAAGCACCAATATATGTTCATACTGAATGGATGAACCATTTCAGTGATAAGGAGAAACAACAAACAGGTTTAGACTTGTTATTATATATATATAAAGATATACTGTCAGTTCAATTGGGAAATAAAGAACAAGTAATATTTAATGACATGGTTCAGCAGTTAACACAGCATGCCCTTCAAATGACACAAAGAAGTGTAACGGACAAAATGACTTCGATTCTAGAAGCTAAAAATCGGCTTCATGCCAATGTGAATCCACAGTTATTGATGGAACAATTGGTTTTAACATTGCAGGAGGGATAAGTTTGTATGATGTTGTAGGTGTTCGCTTTAAAAAGGCGGGGAAAATTTATTATTTCGACCCTAATGGTCTTCATATAGAGGATGACGACTTTGTCATTGTAGAAACAATTAGAGGAATTGAATATGGTAAAGTTGTTTTAAATAATAAAAAGGTTGAAGAAAATGATGTTGTACTTCCACTGAAAAAAGTAATTCGAATTGCTGATGAAAAAGATAAACTGATGGTGCAGGAAAATAAAACTGCTGCAGAAGATGCATATATTGTATGTCAAAAGAAAGTTTCAGAACATGGATTAGATATGAAGTTAGTTGATGTCGAATATACATTTGACCGAAATAAAGTAATCTTTTATTTTACAGCTGACGGACGTGTCGATTTTAGGGAACTTGTCAAAGACTTAGCAGCAATATTTAAAACTAGAATTGAGTTAAGGCAAATAGGTGTACGTGATGAAGCGAAAATGCTTGGTGGGATAGGGCCATGTGGAAGAATGCTATGTTGTTCAACATTTCTAGGAGATTTTGAACCAGTATCAATCAAAATGGCAAAGGATCAAAATTTATCGCTAAATCCTACAAAGATATCCGGTTTATGTGGTCGGTTGATGTGCTGTTTGAAATATGAGAATGATGAGTATGAAACGGCAAAGGAATTACTCCCTGATATAGGAGAAATCATAGGTACACCAAATGGTCTAGGAAAAGTTGTAGGTTTAAATATATTAGAGCAAATTATACAGGTTAATCTAGTTGAACAAGAACGTGTGGTAGAGTACACTTGGGATGAATTGCAGAAAGAAGGCGTAGTTCCAATGCAATCCACAGATTGATGAGGTGGAACAAGTGGATAAAAAAGAAATATTTGAATCTGTCAGTAGTATGGAAGAGCAAATAGGTTCTCTTTTCACTCAACTCGGTGAGTTAAAGCATCATTTGGAGGAAATTATCGAGGAGAACCATCACCTGAAGATTGAAAACGAGAATTTACGCCGAAGATTAGATGCTACACTAGCAAACACAACGAGCGCGCATACAAGTGAAGCGAAAGCAAAAAAGAAAAGGCATCCAAAACAGCAGCAAATTGATATTGGTGAGGGTTACGATAACTTAGCTAGATTATATCAAGAAGGTTTTCATATTTGTAATTTACATTATGGAAGCTTAAGAAAAGATGGGGATTGCCTATTTTGTTTATCATTCTTAAATAAGAAATAAATGGCTAACTCTGGATAATTGCCTTTGCATAACATTTGTAGAGCAATTTGAACGAGCTAGCTTTTTTTACTTTTTGTTTTGTTATCACTTCGGAAATACATAGATAAAACTTATTAGTTTAATGATATAGTCCGTGCATTTGAACATGGAGTTACCGACAGTAATTCAAGTCTTTATCATTATTATTGGAGGCTGTTAGTGAAATCTCCTTAACATGTTTGCGGAAATATAATTATATTATTGATTCCTATATTACATATAGTTCAAAATATCAACTTCATAAACAAGGAGAGTTTACCATGGTGAAATTAGTGGGGGATGAGCGACTCGATTATTTGCTTGCTGAAGATTTGAGAATTATTCAAAGCCCTTCTGTATTTTCCTTTTCTTTAGATGCTGTCTTATTATCTAGATTTGCATATATGCCTATTCAAAAGGGGAACATTATTGATCTTTGTACTGGAAACGGTATTGTACCACTAATTTTAAGTACTAGAACAAAAGGGACAATCACTGGTGTGGAAATACAAGAGCGTTTATATGATATGGCAGTGAGGAGTATAACATATAATCAATTACATAACCGGATTCAACTAATACATGGTGACCTTAAAGATATGCCTAGTCAACTTGGATTTGGTAAGTATGACGTGGTAACATGTAATCCACCATATTTCTCAACACCACAAAAGGACAAACAAAATTTAAATGAACATCTGGCGATCGCTAGACATGAAATTTTATGTACTTTAGATGACGTAATTAGGGTAAGTAGTCAGTTAGTGAAACAGGGAGGAAAGATAGCACTTGTTCACCGTCCAGGTAGACTAGTAGATATAGTCGAAGCAATGAGAAAATATGGAGTAGAACCTAAGAGGATTCAATTTGTCTACCCGAGGGAGAATAAAGAAGCTAATACACTTCTTATAGAAGGTATAAAAGGGGGACGTTCAGATTTAAAGTTACTTCCCCCTATATTTGTATATAATAGAGAAAATGAATATACAGAGGACATCAAGAAAATATTATATGGAGATAAGGGAGATAGACAGCCCTGAGAAATGCATGTAAATATGCCCTTAAATAGGATACAGCTACATTAAGTTGATCATTAATAATTAAAAATAGTTTTTAAAGAGGAGAGTTGATAATGGATAAGAAACATTACTTCTATGTCCTCGAATGTAGTGATGGCAGTTATTATGCTGGCTATACAGTTGAGATAGCTCAAAGAATAAAAAAACATAATGAAGGAAAAGGTGCTAAGTATACAAGAGGAAGAGGACCTGTTAAGCTTCTTTATTATGAAGAATATGATTCGAAAAGTCTTGCCTTGAAAATGGAGCGAGAGTTTAAGAAGTTAACTAGAAAAGGGAAAGAACAATACATATTAAACCATTCATAATTCGCGAAAGAAGGGTAAAAGGTGCATGTTACAAATACAAAAGAGTTTTAATCAAGATACAAAGGAAATGGGAGATTTATACTTAGTTCCTACACCTATTGGAAATTTAGAGGATATGACATTTCGAGCAATATCAATTTTAAAAGATGTCGATTACATAGCAGCAGAAGATACTCGACAAACTAAGAAGTTATGTAATCATTTTTCTATTGATACACAGATTTTTAGCTACCATGAACATAATAAGGAGGCAAGTGGTTACCGGGTAGTAGAGTTACTTAAACAAAATAAACATATTGCACTCGTGAGTGATGCTGGAATGCCAACTATATCCGACCCAGGGAGTGAACTTGTTAAGCAGGTCCTTTCTTTAGGGGGCAAAGTCATACCGCTACCAGGTGCAAATGCTGCTATTACCGCTCTAATTGCTTCAGGAATTACGCCACAGCCATTTTATTTTTTTGGATTTTTAGATAGACAGAAAAAAGTAAAAAAAAATCAATTGGAATTATTAAAAAATAGAACAGAAACAATTATCTTATACGAATCACCGCATAGGTTAAAAGAGACCTTATCTTTAATGAAAGATTACCTTGGAAATCGTACAATATGTTTATCTAGAGAATTAACAAAAAGATTTGAAGAATTTATCAGAGGGACATTGGATGAAATTATAGAATGGGCTGAAAGTACTGAAATTCGAGGTGAGTTTTGCGTAATTGTAGAAGGTGCCGAAGATATTAGTAATAACGACTTAGAAGCATGGTGGACTAATTTAAGTGTAAAGGAACATGTGGAATACTATATTGAACAGGATATTCCATCTAAAGAATCGATCAAGAAGGTATCAGTAGAGAGAAAAATATCCAAAAGAGACGTATACCAAGCTTACCATATAAATTAATATACGAAATGTTGGGTGACTCAAAAGGGCTCTACTCCTCTACAAACACAGATATATAGATTAGAAGTAATTCCTCGTCTATTTAGTGTATGTTAGGAGTAAAACCCTGATTTGAGTCACCCTCAATTTCAATCAATGAAGTGAACTATGATTATTTTTGAACAAGTAAGTTTTGGATTTCAGATAGAACTTGTTCTGCACCTTCACGGCTAAGAACGATTTTACCGTTAGCTAATGCTAAGTTATCATCAGAAACTTCACCAGTGATTTGGCAAGTCATATTTGGTTTATATTTCTTTAAGATGATTTTTTCATCATCAACATAAATTTCTAGAGCATCCTTCTCAGCGATACCTAATGTGCGGCGTAATTCAATTGGAATTACAACACGGCCTAACTCATCAACTTTACGTACAATACCAGTAGATTTCATAATTGTATTTCTCCTCTCAAATTCGACATTCTCTATTTTTAGCTTTCATACTTCGTCAATATTCGACAAAAACTGATTTGCTTTTTAAGCATATCAACATTTCCAATAAACGTCAATCATTTTGTTTGTATTTTTGTAAAAAAATAGATTAGGTTAAAAGTATGTGAGAATCAGGGTTTCTTAGTTATATACCCCATTTATTATGAATTAAAACCTTTATTTACTAATATATTCAGGATATTTCCATACCCCTCATTCGACAAATATTTATCGTGTTTGTCGAATGAAGGTAACTATTAGCTAATTAAAATGGCTCTTTTTACAATATTGGCCTTAGTTGTACTTACTTTATAGAGAGTGGATGATAGTCGAAGTTAGATATGCTTATCAACTACTCTGCAATAGCTAGGTAACAATGGACTGTTATCAACCGAAGACGCGAAAACGTAAAAAGCAAAAATGTATAATAAATTAGCCTAATAAAAAGAAATTCTTTATGTATACACCTTTGATAATAGGGGGTAAGATGGTATTATTAAGAGTATGAAATCAATCTAAATGGATAGATTAATAAGGAATTTACTTATCTAATATCCATTTTATAATTATTGAGTCTACATAACGCTCTCGTCCATTAGGGCGAGAGCATTTTTACTTATTATGTTCTATATTAACATTCGTGGAACATTGCAAAGATTAAGGAGGGTACATAATGGAATCGAATAAAAAAACTTTTTATATCACAACACCAATTTACTATCCAAGTGGAAAACTACATATTGGACATGCATACACGACTGTTGCAGGAGATGCAATGGCACGATATAAGCGGATGCGTGGGTTTGATGTCATGTACTTAACGGGTACAGATGAGCACGGGCAAAAAATCCAAAGAAAAGCAGAAGAAAACAATATTACACCACAACAGTACGTTGATGAAATAGTGGCAGGTATTGAAAAATTATGGGGGAAGATGGAGATATCTTACGACGATTTTATTCGTACTACTCAAGAACGCCATAAAGTAGTTGTTGAAAAGATCTTTTCTCAACTAGTTGAACAAGGAGATATTTATTTAGATGAGTACGAAGGTTGGTATTCAGTTCCTGATGAGACGTATTATACAGAACTACAATTAGTTGACCCAATAATTGAAAATGGGAAAGTAGTTGGTGGTAAAAGCCCTGATAGTGGACATCCGGTTGAGTTAGTTAAAGAAGAGTCCTATTTCTTTAAGATGGGTAAATATGTAGATAGACTTTTAGCATATTATGAAGAAAATCCAGGGTTTATCCAGCCAGAGTCTAGAAAAAATGAAATGATTAATAACTTCATTAAACCGGGCTTAGAAGATTTAGCAGTTTCACGAACTACCTTCGACTGGGGAGTAAAGGTTCCAGGAGATCCAAAACATGTTATATATGTATGGATAGATGCTCTTTCAAATTATATTACTGCACTTGGATATGGAACAGATAATGACGAGAAATATAAAAAATATTGGCCAGCTGATGTTCATATCGTTGGTAAAGAAATTGTCCGTTTCCATACAATCTATTGGCCAATTATGTTAATGGCCTTAGATTTGCCATTACCGAAGAAAGTTTTTGCACATGGATGGCTTCTAATGAAAGATGGGAAGATGTCCAAATCTAAGGGAAATGTTGTTGACCCTGTTACATTAATCGATAAGTATGGGTTAGATGCATTACGATATTATTTATTAAGAGAAGTACCTTTTGGCTCAGATGGCGTGTTCACACCTGAGGGTTTTGTTGACCGTGTGAATTTTGACCTAGCTAATGATTTAGGGAATTTATTAAATAGAACAGTCGCAATGATTGACAAATATTTTGATGGCAGTGTTCCAAGTTATCAAGGAAGTAAATTAGAATATGATAAACAGTTAGTTGCAACAGCAGACGATACAATTAAAAAGTATGAAGTAGCAATGGAGAATATGGAATTTTCAGTTGCTCTATCATCTTTATGGCAATTCATTAGCCGTACGAATAAATATATTGATGAAACTCAACCATGGGTACTAGCAAAAGATGAAGAGGACCGAGATAAGTTAGCCTCAGTTATGGTTCATTTAGCTGAGTCATTACGTATCACAGCTGTTTTATTAAAACCGTTCTTAATTGAAGCTCCAACGAAAGTATTTCAGCAGCTTGGTATTCATGATAAAACACTTCAAACATGGGAGAGTATTATAGAGTTCGGACAAATAAAGGATGCAACTGTTAATAAACAAAGTCCAATTTTCCCTCGTTTAGATGCTGAGGAAGAGGTTCAATATATAAAAGAACAGATGAAGGGACCAACATCTACTGTAGAAATAGAGGAAAAAGCAGTAGAAGCGGAAGAGGAAGAATCAGAGATAACAATCGATGAATTTATGAAGGTTGACCTAAGAGTGGCAGAGGTTATTCATGTTGAACCAGTAAAAAAAGCAGACCGTTTGTTAAAACTACAGCTTGATTTAGGGTATGAAAAGAGACAAGTTGTATCAGGTATTGCGAAATATTATAAGCCGGAAGAATTAATTGGTAAAAAGGTGATATGTGTAGTCAATCTTAAACCGGTAAAACTCCGAGGAGAGCTTTCTCAAGGTATGATATTAGCAGGTTCAAACGGAGACAATTTGTCTGTTGCGACCGTTGATAGTAGTCTACCAAATGGTTCAAAAGTGAAATAATATTAGGTTTTAATTTTATAGTGATTTTCCTTAATAATTGATTTATAAGAAAATAGACCAAAACTGGGGTGTTCCACGTGTAACAATTTGTAGAACACCCCTTAGATTTGTCGAAGAAAGGAAGAATAATGATGTTATTTGACACTCATGCACATTTAAATGCTATCCAGTATGATGAGGATGTAGCAGAAGTGATCGAGCGTGCTCGACAAGAAAATGTCTCGCATATAGTCGTTGTTGGTTTTGATCGAGAGACGATTACGAGGGCTATGGAATTAATTGAACAATATGAGATGATTTATGCTGCAATTGGCTGGCATCCAGTTGATGCAATCGATATGACTGATGCCGATTTAGACTGGATTAAAGAATTATCTTCGCATCCAAAAGTGGTTGCAATAGGGGAAATGGGACTAGATTATCATTGGGATAAATCACCGAAGGATGTACAAAAAGAAGTATTTAGAAAACAAATTCAATTGGCTAAAGAAGTGAATCTGCCAATAATCATTCATAATCGCGATGCTACAGAAGATGTTGTTCAAATATTAAGAGAAGAACAGGCAAGCGTTGTTGGGGGAGTGATGCACTGCTTTACAGGAAGTTTAGAAATCGCGAAGCAATGTATGGAGATGAACTTTTATATTTCATTCGGGGGTCCAGTAACATTTAAAAATGCAAAAAAACCAAAGGAAGTAGTGAAAGATATTCCAATGGATTCTTTATTAATTGAGACAGATTGCCCATATTTAACCCCACACCCATTTAGAGGGAAAAGAAATGAGCCAAGTTATGTAAAATATGTTGCAGAACAAATTGCAGAGATAAAAGGAATAACATTTGAAGAAGTTGCATTAAAAACTTCCGACAATGCTATGAAATTTTTCGGCATAACTCGATAGCCAAATCTGTCGACTTATAAGTAAGCTTGTCCTGAATAATCTATTTCTAAAGAGTTCTACATGTCTCATCTTCCTCATAGGATATCTTTGTCGATAACTCTTTCTTCACATTTGGCTCGTTTTTACGCATAATTATGAATACGTTGGAAAAATGAGACAACGTCGGAAGGGTTGACAAGATGAAAGATACTCTATATAATCCACGAGGAAGAAGGAGGCGTTTTTCATTTTCATTCAAAACATGAAAAAGCTGTTTTCCGAAAAGGTTTTAAAGAACAAGATTGTCCTTACAACTACTAGTTTACTAGTCATAGGATCGGGTACTGCATATGGTACATACGAAGGGTTAAAAGAATCTGTTACGTTATCAATAAATGGTAAAGAGGAGAAAATACGTACACATGCAGATACAGTAAAAGAGTTATTAAAAGAACAGGATATAAATGTTAGGACAGAGGATCATATATCACCTGCTCCTAAGGAAAAAATAAAAAATAATATGGAAATTGTCTTTGAAGCTTCAAAACCTATTAATCTTGTTGTAGATGATGAACGAAGGACAATATGGACAACAGCGGATACAGTGAAGGATTTTATTCAAAGTGAGAATTTAAAAGTAACTGAGCACGACCGGATTGAACCAGCATTAGATACTGAGATTGAGAAAGAGATGTCATTAAAAATTGATAAAGCAATCCAGCTTACACTAAATGTTGGCGAAGATAAGCAACAAGTTTGGACCACTTCGACTACTGTCGCTGACTTTTTAAAAGAGCATAACGTTAAATTAAACGAATTAGACAAGGTTCAACCAGATTTAACGAAGGAGATTAATGAGGAAAGCATCATTACTGTTACACGAGTAGAAAAAGTCACCGATGTAGTGGAAGAACCAATCGCCTTTAAGGTAGTTAAGAAAAACGATAATTCAATCGAAAAGGGTAAAGAAAAAGTAATTGACCCTGGTCAAGAAGGTAAACAAAAAAAGCATTATGAAGTCGTTTTGGAAAACGGGAAAGAAGTATCTAGGAAACTTCTAAAAACAGAAACGGTTGAAAATAGTAAAGACAAAGTAGTTGCCTTAGGAACGAAACCAATAGAAGCACAGACAGCGAGTGCTACTCAAAACGTATCACGTGGAAATGATGCTGTAGCAAAGGAATTCTATGTGCATTCAACAGCTTATACAGCTAATTGTAATGGGTGTTCAGGCACAACAGCTACAGGACTCAATCTACATGCTAATCCAAATGCAAAGGTAATTGCAGTTGATCCAAGCGTTATTCCTCTTGGTACGAAAGTGTACGTTGAGGGTTACGGTTATGCAGTTGCTGCTGATACTGGTTCAGCTATTAAGGGAAATAAAATAGATGTATTTATGACGTCAAAATCATCTGCCTATCGATGGGGATCGAAAAAGGTTAAGATAAAAATATTAGAATAAACATTACAGGGGGAAATTTCCCTCTGTTTTTTTGTGGTCAAATGAATTAAACAGACTTATAAGGGACGGAAAAATGCAATGACAACAACTTTATAGAACTATCGATAAATTGAAAGATATTCTTTTTCTTCCTATGTGAGAAGGGTATACTTAATAGTACTGACATAGGCTCGAGGGTTATTTAAGAAACAACCTATTACAATCTATGTTAGTTACAATGAATTTGTTCAGTAGTTTTTTAAAAAATGTAATAATAATATAAATTTTGTAATCTAAAATTAATGTTACACCATATATGACGGATTGCATAGATGGAAAGTTTCAAAATTTGGAGGAAAAAATGAAAATTAAAGAAATAATTGTTGTTGAAGGGAAAGATGATACAACTGCCATTAAAAGAGCAGTTGATGCTGATACGATTGAAACGAATGGATCCTCAATTGGTGAGGCGGTAATTGAACAAGTAAAGCTTGCACAAAAAACAAGGGGTGTTATTTTATTCACGGATCCAGACTTCCCAGGAGAAAAGATTAGGCATACAATTGCCGAAAAAGTACCTGGATGTAAACATGCATTTATACCAAAACATGAGGCAAGGCCGAAAAATGGAAAAGGGATTGGTGTTGAACATGCATCGGTTGATTCTATAAGGGCTGCGTTAAGAGAAGTAAAGGAAGAGATGGAAGATTATATTAGTGAAATTACACAAGAGGATTTAATCGATGCTGGACTACTTGGAGGACCGAATGCAAGACAAAGGCGCGAGAAGTTAGGGCTCCATTTAAAGATTGGCTATGCAAATGGTAAACAGCTATATAAAAGACTAAAGATGTTTCAAATTAGTAAACATGATTATCTAGAGGTTGTAAACAAGATTATCCAGGAGGAAAAGATAAGATGATGAAGGATATTGCAACACCAATACGAACAAAGGCAATATTAGAAAAATACGGCTTTTCCTTTAAGAAGAGTTTAGGACAAAACTTTCTGATTGAACCTAACGTACTAAATCGAATTGTAGATCATGCAAATGTAACAGAGAAAACAGGTGTTATCGAAATAGGGCCAGGAATCGGTGCATTAACAGAGCAATTAGCTAAGAGAGCTAAGAAGGTTGTTGCATTTGAAATAGATCAACGGTTACTTCCTATATTGGCAGACACGTTAGAACCATATCCAAATGTAACTGTTATTCATCAGGATATACTAGATGCTGATATACATCATACAATAGCTAGTGAATTTGATGATTGTGAGGAAATTATGGTTGTTGCAAACCTTCCTTACTATGTCACGACGCCGATCATTATGAAGCTTCTTGAGGACAAGCTTCCGTTGAAAGGGATTGTTGTGATGCTGCAAAAGGAAGTTGCAGACCGTATTTCAGCAATACCATCTACTAAAGAGTATGGCTCATTGTCGATTGCGATTCAATATTATACAGAAGCTAAAACTGTTATGACAGTCCCAAAAACAGTCTTTATGCCACAACCAAATGTTGATTCTGCTATTATTCGTTTGTTAGTTAGGGATAAGCCTTTGGTCAATGTAAAAGATGAGGCATTCTTTTTTCAGCTAGTCCGTGCAAGTTTTGCACAACGGCGAAAAACGCTGATAAACAACTTGGTTCACTTTTTCCCAAATGGTAAAGAATTAAAAACGGAAATTGAAGAAGTTCTTGGTACAATAGGAATTGATGGTAGGAGAAGAGGGGAATCACTTTCCATTCCGGAGTTTGCAAAAGTAAGTGACGCATTAGCAGACATCTATCAATCATAATGATTAATAATTATATAGAAGGTACTCATAACCAAATGCCAGACTGAACAAACTCTGGTCTTACGTCAATGAGTCACCTTCTATATTTTTTGTGCTCTTTTCTTAAGGTTTTTTGGATATGAGCCTCACCCACCCCGCGGAAAACCAGTACTGCAAGAGGGGGCGCACTCTTAACGACAACTAAGTAAGAAGCGCAACAATGTTTACAAAAAAGCCCTTCCTTCTAGAGAGTTATTGTGGTTGTGTTCATATTTTAAGCAGGTCCTCTAAAATAGAAATAATGTTAGAAAATATTCAAGCACAAAATGTTAGCAATTACATAGGCTAGAAAAGGAGTTTTTCTCATATGATTTACTCTACTTGAAAAAATAAAGCCATTTATTCCCCTTATAGGGTGATTATTTGCCCAAATAGCTAAAACGGCAAATAGGAGTGATTTTGTGCAGGTGAAAATAGGAGACATTGTTGCAAGGAAGTCTTATCAGCTAGATTTAATATTTAGGGTCATAAATGTTATCGAAAATACAAATGGTGAAAAGATTGCTATTTTGCACGGGGATGAATTTCGTTTATTAGCTGATGCAAAGTATGAAGATTTAGTCATCATTGATGATAATGAAAGAAATAATCGTAAGCTTAAAGAGAAACAATTGATTGAAAAATCATACGACTTATTAAAGCAAGATTATCAACTGCTTAGAGAAAAGCAGGAGTTTTATGCTACTTCTAGTTATAGTCATAATGAAGAGTTCTTTCATGTTCCTGGGAGGGTCCTTCATATTGATGGAGACCCGAGTTTTTTGGAAAAGTGCCTGGATTTATATTCAAAGATTGGTGTGCCTGTAAATGGTGTACATGTAAGTGAAAAGGATATGCCAAATCAAATAAATGAATTACTTGATAAATATCGACCAGATATACTCGTTGTGACAGGGCATGATGCTTATTCAAAACATAAAGGAGATATAGATGACCTAAATGCATATCGACACTCCAAGCATTTTATTCAAACCGTGAGAAATGCACGCTCAAAAAATCCACATCTTGACCAACTTGTCATTTTTGCTGGTGCATGTCAATCGCATTTCGAATCATTAATCCGAGCTGGAGCTAATTTTGCAAGTTCACCTTCAAGAGTAAATATTCATGCACTTGATCCTGTATATATTGTAGCAAAGGTGAGTTTTACACCATTTATAGAAAGAATAAATGTTTGGGAAGTCCTAAGGAATACGTTGACACGTGAAAAGGGGTTAGGTGGAGTAGAAACGAAAGGGTTATTACGAACAGGAATGCCGTATAAAAAGCATGACAACCAGTAATATACGAGGGCTGTTTAGTGAAGACATTATTAAGAAAGAGATTTACATGAAAGCTTCACTGGACTGCCCAATTTTATTTGGAGATTTTTTAGCTAACTTACTAAATCTGGATATTAAGCTTTTGCTTAAATAATCTCCAGATTTAGCTTATTTCTAGAGGAAATCAGTGAAAAAAATGAATGTTATCCTCATTAAGGAAAAAAATATTCATTTTATACATAAAAGCTGTAAAGTAAGCTCAAACTACATGTAGGCAAAATGAGAATTTTGTTGAAAATATTATATTGACAGTAGTTAAATAACATTGGTATAATTTAAATTTTATTTGACTTATCTTGCTGTCTGTTGTATACTAAATATTAGTGAGGTGGATGCAATGGGAAAAACTCTAACGGATATTAAAAAGTCCTTGGACGGAAATCTTGGCAGACGACTAACTTTAAAAGCTAACGGTGGTCGCAGAAAAACGATAGAACGCTGTGGTGTACTTGCAGAAACCTATCCATCTGTCTTTGTTATTGAATTGGATCAAGATGAAAATTCTTTTGAGCGAGTATCTTATAGCTATGCCGATGTACTTACTGAAACAGTACAACTAACATTTTTTGAAGATACAACAGGATCATTTGCAGTTAGTGGACAGTAGACAACCAATTTGTTTACTGTTTTTTTGTGTTTAAATAAAAGGATGAACAAATATCACATATGATATGTATGTGTTTCATGAATACCAAAGATTACCTCGTGAGTATTCTATGACGTACCCTACCATAATGACTCAGCAAAATTATTATATGGTCTTACATAAATTTTGCGTTGCGACAAATAATAATAGTGCCGCAGTATAGCTTTCTTATAGTAAACGAACCCTCCTGAAAGGAAGTGTTTCGGCAATGGGCAGACGTCGTGGAGTTATGTCTGAAAGTTTTAAGTATGAACTTGCTAAAGACTTAGGTTTTTACGAAACGGTGAAAGAAGAGGGCTGGGGAGCCATTCGAGCACGTGATGCAGGAAACATGGTAAAACGTGCAATAGAAATGGCAGAAGAACAGCTTGCCCAACAAAATAAGAATCAATCATAAGGCGGCAAGGCTGACTGTTGTTAGTAACTTCATACAAGTTACTAACAGAGTCAGTCTTTTTGATGTGACTTTTTCTTATTTACTGATTAGGTCATATCGCCTTGGGGAAGTATGTAAAAGTAGAGTGAAAGCAAACCTGAAAATGTCGAAAAAGAAAATACTTTACCTGCTTTTGTGGTACAATGTTGATACAATTGCAGATCGTCAAAGTAGGTGAAAACAACGATGCGTGTTTTAGAGAAAGCACCAGCGAAAATAAATTTATCATTGGATGTTCTCCGTAAGCGAGATGATGGCTTCCATGAAGTGAAAATGATTATGACAACAATAGATTTAGCAGATCGTGTGGAACTGATGGAATTACCTTTTAATGAAATTCGAATTGTATCTCATAATCGGTTTGTTCCGGATGACCAAAGAAACTTAGCATATCAGGCAGCCAAGTTACTTAAGGACCGTTTCCAAATAAAAAAGGGAGTTTCTATATCAATAACTAAAACAATACCTGTAGCTGCAGGACTAGCAGGTGGCAGCAGTGATGCTGCAGCAACCTTAAGAGGTTTGAATCGTTTGTGGAAATTAGGATTAACCTCAGATGAATTAGCAGAATTAGGAACAGAGATTGGTTCAGATGTTGCATTTTGTGTATACGGTGGTACAGCGTTAGCAACTGGAAGAGGAGAAATCATTAAACATATTAGTCCACCTCCACACTGTTGGGTAGTGTTGGCAAAACCAACAATAGGCGTCTCAACAGCAGATGTATACCGCAATTTAAGGATCAATTCGATTAATCACCCAGATGTCGATGGAATGGTTGATGCAATATATAACGGAGACTATACTGAAATTTGTCATTTGATGGGTAATGTTCTTGAAAGTGTAACTTTACATATGTATCCAGAGGTAGCAAATATTAAAGAACAAATGAAAAGGTTTGGAGCAGATGCAGTACTTATGAGCGGTAGTGGGCCGACCGTTTTTGGACTTGTTCAATATGAATCGAGATTACCGAGAGTATATAATGGACTTCGTGGCTTTTGTGACCAAGTCTACGCAGTACGCATGCTAGGTGAACGAAACATCCTTGATTAAATACGGATATTAAGTTATATTTACAGTAATATTATTCGGATTTTGGAGGTTAACCGTTCATGAAATTTCGCCGTAGTGGCCGTCTTGTTGATATGACATACTACATGCTTCAACATCCACATTCATTAGTACCATTAACGTATTTCTCAGAGAAGTACAATTCTGCTAAATCGTCAATTAGTGAAGACTTGACAATTATAAAAGAAACATTTGAACAACAAGGGATCGGGACTTTACTTACTGTGCCTGGAGCAGCAGGTGGTGTTAAATATATACCAAAGGTGGACATAGCTGAGGCAAAGCTATTTATTGATGAACTTTGCGAGAAAATGGCTAAACCGGAAAGGCTACTCCCAGGTGGCTATTTATATTTAACTGATTTATTAGGGAATCCATCAATTGTAAATAAAATTGGTCGTTTATTTGCAACAGTATTTAGTAATCGGAAAATTGATGTAGTTATGACAGTTGCAACAAAGGGAATTAACTTGGCTTATGCAGTTGCAGCTCAACTTGATGTACCCGTCGTAATCGTACGCAAGGATAGTAAGGTTACGGAAGGATCTACTGTAAGCATAAATTATGTTTCTGGTTCTTCTAAACGTATACAAACTATGTTATTAGCAAAAAGAAGTTTAACAGAAGGTTCTAATGTCCTAATTATTGACGACTTTATGAAAGCTGGCGGAACGATTAATGGGATGATTAGTCTTTTAGATGAATTTCAAGCAAATGTTTCTGGTATTGGTGTACTAGTAGAAACGGAAGGTGTAGAGGAGAGATTAGTTGATGAATACATATCTCTTACAAAACTAACTGAAGTAGATACACGTGAGAAACATATTGAGGTAAAGCCAGGAACTTATTTTCAAATCAATGAAAACAAGAAGATTGGAGAGATTGAATGATGAAGGTAGTTAGTACAAAACAAGCACCAGCAGCAATTGGTCCATATTCTCAAGGAATTATTGTAAATAATTTATTTTATAGTTCAGGTCAAATTCCATTAACTGCTCAAGGAGAGATGATTACAGGTGGAATTGCTGAGCAAACACATCAAGTTTTTAATAACCTAAAGGCTGTACTTGAAGAAGCAGGTTCTTCTCTTGAGAATGTTATAAAAGCAACAGTATTTCTTAAAGATATGAATTCATTTGCAGATTTCAATGAGGTGTATGGACAGTACTTTTCAAGCCATAAACCGGCTAGATCTTGTGTGGAAGTAGCAAGATTACCGAAAGATGCATTAGTCGAAATAGAAGTAATCGGATTAGTTAAATAAATTAGTAAAAGGGAGCTAACTGGACTTGATGGTTAGCTTTTTTTGTTTTTAAAGGCACTTTTCTATAGAGTGATGAGAGAATCAACTGACTGATATATGAATAAAATAGTAAACTGTCATATTTTTTAAAAAATTTTTCAAATTATGCAGGAAAAAGGAAAAACACGTTGAATTATTAACTAAGGTTTTTCATATGGGGGAAAAGGTGGTGAACAGAATGGAAGTTACAGACGTAAGATTGCGCCGCGTAAATACCGAAGGTCGCATGAGAGCGATTGCATCTATCACATTAGATCATGAATTTGTTGTTCATGATATTCGTGTAATTGATGGTAATAACGGTCTCTTTGTTGCGATGCCAAGTAAGCGTACTCCGGATGGAGAGTTCAGAGATATTGCACACCCTATTAATTCTAATACACGCGGAAAAATCCAAGATGCTGTATTAGCAGAATATCACCGTCTAGGTGAGTTAGAAGTAGAATTTGAAGAAGCTGGAGCTTCATAAAATATGAAAAAGACTTTGCAGTAAGCCTGCAGAGTCTTTTTTTGTTTAGCTCTTTTTTAAAAAATGTTGCTTTAAGCACAAACTTTATTAAAGGTTGGTTGAAGCTGATTGCTAGATTACTGTGCGATGCATGGGAAAGGTGAGACGTGAGCAGGCGCCAACGATAAGGTGACCGCAAGAGAAGGCGGCTTGCCCATCGACATACACACTAGAGACGTACATCGACTAAGACTAAAGGCAATCACGATAAGCCGTATGATGAATCGATGATGACTTATCTTATGGAGATGACCTGAAGTTTGCTTGTTCGTGCCGCAGGAACTAGACAAGCTCGCAAGCAACCACACTGCCCCGTGAGACTGCAAGAAGAAACTAACCTTTTGTTTTCCTATTTTTCTAATAAACTCCCTAACTAGTCTCCTTATTAATTGCTTGTTATTGCAGTCAATTCACCAACAAATCTGATGTATGCTTGGCCTATGAGCACTATAAGCAATAATGAACAACAATGTTTTCGAAACTTGCCAATGGTATACTTAAAATACCCAAATGCGTATATACTATTACTTATCTGCGATTGATTCAGAAAACTATGTTAAAATGAGAGTGATTGCATGACAGATATTATTATGTTGTCTTGAAATGATAGATATTTTAAGATATATTTTTTATGGATATCAAGACTTATGATGAATAAAAATTTAAGAAACTTAATTATTCGAATACACTTAATTGGAGGCCAGGTAAATGGATAAACGATTTGCTGTTATACTAGCTGCGGGTCAAGGTACACGAATGAAATCTTCTTTATATAAAGTATTACACCCTGTATGTGGAAAGCCAATGGTTCAACATGTATTAGATCAGGTAACAAAATTGGATTTATCTAAGGTAGTTACTGTTGTTGGACATGGTGCTGAAAAAGTAAAAGCTGAGCTAGGAGATATAAGTGAATATGCTCTGCAAAGCGAACAATTAGGAACTGCACATGCAGTCATGCAGGCTTCGACATTTTTAGAAAATGAAGAAGGTACAACAATTGTAATCTGTGGCGATACACCTCTTATTACTGCTGAAACAATTCATGCACTACTAGAACATCATAAACAGTTAAATGCTAAAGCGACGATATTAACTGCTAGTGCAGATAATCCTACCGGATATGGGCGTATTGTTCGTAATAATGAAGGTATGGTTGAAAAAATCGTTGAACATAAAGATGCTACTGAAGATGAAAGAACAATTACTGAGATTAATACAGGTACATATTGTTTTGATAATAAAGAGTTGTTTAATGCTCTTAATAATGTTTCTAATGACAATGTGCAAGGAGAATATTATTTACCAGATGTCATTGAAATATTGAAAAAGGAAGGGAAGGTTGTTTCAGCTTACCAAACAGATTCTTTCGATGAAACTTTAGGAGTAAATGACCGCATAGCACTATCTCAAGCAGAGAATATTATGAAGAAACGCATTAATCATGATCACATGAGAAATGGTGTTACAATCATTGACCCAGATAACACGTATATTTCAACTGATGCTGTTATTGGCCGTGATACCGTTATTTATCCAGGGACAATCATAACTGGCGAAACCGTTATAGGTGAAAATTGTATCATTGGACCGAATAGTGAAATCACCAATTGTAAAATTCAAAATGAGACGAACATTCGCCAATCAGTTGCTCATGATAGTGAAATTGGAAGTAAAGTAATGATCGGACCGTTTGCTCATATTCGTCCATTATCGAATATTGCCGATGATGTAAAAATCGGAAATTTTGTAGAGATTAAGAAGTCGACTATAGGTAAAGGAAGTAAAGCATCACATCTAAGTTATATTGGTGATGCGGAAGTTGGAGCAGATGTAAACCTTGGTTGCGGTTCAATTACTGTAAACTACGATGGACAAAATAAATATTTAACGAAAATAGAAGACGGCGCTTTTATTGGATGTAATGCTAATTTAGTTGCACCTGTGATAGTAGGTAAAGGTGCTTTCGTTGCAGCAGGATCTACTGTAACAAATGATGTTCCTGAAAAAGCATTATCAGTAGCTCGTGCGCGACAAGTAAATAAAGAGAATTATGTAGACCGTATAAATAATAAAAATTCCTAATGGAGGTTTTCTTTTAAACATGTCTAATCGATACGGAGATTCAAATTTAAAAATCTTTACATTAAATTCAAATCCAGCTTTAGCTAAAGAAATTGCAGATATTATAGGTGTTGAACTAGGCAAAAGTTCAGTAACACGATTTAGTGATGGAGAGATTCAGATAAATATTGAAGAAAGTATTAGAGGTTGTGACGTCTATATCATCCAATCAACTAGTGGTCCTGTTAATGAACATCTGATGGAACTATTAATTATGATTGATGCTTTAAAACGTGCATCTGCGAAAACGATAAATATTGTTATTCCTTATTATGGTTATGCACGTCAAGATCGCGAGGCTAGAGCTCGGGAACCTATTACAGCAAAGCTAGTAGCAAATCTCATTGAAACAGCTGGATCAACCCGTGTTATTACATTAGACATGCATGCTCCACAAATTCAAGGGTTCTTTGATATTCCAATTGATCACTTGATGGGTGTCCCTATTTTGGGTGAGTATTTCCTTGAAAAGCAATTGGAGGACATTGTCATTGTTTCTCCAGACCATGGTGGCGTAACTAGAGCTAGAAAGCTAGCAGATAAATTGAAAGCACCGATTGCAATTATTGATAAGAGACGACCAAGACCAAATGTAGTAGAAGTAATGAATATTGTAGGGAATATTGAAGGCAAAACAGCAATTCTTATTGACGATATCATTGATACAGCTGGTACAATTACACTTGCTGCAAATGCACTGGTTGAAAATGGTGCAAAAGAAGTATATGCCTGCTGTACACATCCTGTATTATCAGGACCAGCAATAGAAAGAATCCAAAACTCAAAAATCAAGGAATTAGTAGTTACTAATACAATTGCATTACCTGAAGAAAAAAGAATTGAAAAATTAGTTGAACTTTCTGTAGCTCCTTTAATAAGTGAAGCAATTATTCGAGTACATGAAAAACAATCAGTAAGTTTATTATTTGATTAAAATAAATTCGTATTTTATTGCAGGCGATTATCGATAATCGCCTGTTATTTTTATAACATATTTTTGATACCGTTCTACTGATTGAAGGTACGGTAAAATAGTGAAACTTTAATAAGTTCAACCCTTTGTAAAGTAAGTTATGTTTATCCTCTCCTAATTATGGGCAAACCATAAATAGAGAACCATAAATTAGGAGGAATAGTATGACTACATTACAAGCGGTAAGAAGGACTAAATTCTCAAGATCAGCCAAAAAGGCAATACGCGATTCAGGTCAAATACCTGCAATTATCTATGGAAAGGCCATCCAAAGTGAACCTATAGCTGTAGACAGTATACAATTAATGAAAACACTCAGAGATGAAGGTAAGAACACGATTATTAAAATAGACATTGAAGAAACATCACATAATGTCATGTTATATGATATGCAAACTGATTCGCTTAAGGCTAATATCATTCATGCAGATTTTCATGTTGTCAACATGAAAGAGGATGTAGAGGTTGAAGTGCCCTTACAATTAGTAGGAGAAGCTCAAGGGGTTAAAGATGGTGGTGTACTTCAACAATCTGTCCATGAGATAACTGTTAAGGATAGACCTGGTAATATTCCACAGACTATCGATGTGGATATATCAAATCTTGCAGTAAATGAGACAATTCAATTAAAGGATATTAACAGAACAGGAAACTTTCAATTTGTTCAGGAAGAAGATTTAGTCATTGCATCAATATTACCGCCTAAACAAGAAGAAGAAATTGATAGCGGTGAAGAGCAGGAGCCTGGCACCCCTGAAAATGAAGAAGGCCGTGAAGAATAATATTAATGCTCACTTGTACTTCAAGATATAAATGCTAATGTATCGATGAACAAGTGTGACAGTCTCGTAACGTATATAAACTTATGCGTGCTAAAAGCATAGACTTATTTGAATGGCTCTTATCAAGAAAATTGTTGCTTTTAGGTCAAACTCAACTAAGAGGGTCTGTTTGGAGCATATTGTGAGACGCCTGCAGGATGCGGTGTAAGGTAAATATCCAGCAGGCGTTTACGCTAATGAGGTTCATCGCCCACGTTCTGTTATTTTTGTTACTTTATGAAAAAAAGGCCTTATCTTTAAAAAGGATTGCTATCATTTTATTACTTAGCTTTAAGTCGATTTAAATTGTTTTTTGTGCACTTCTCGTGCATGCAAACCAAGATTATCAACGATTTAACTTTTTATGTAGGAATTTAAATATACCTTACTTGTCTTTATTGTGAGGAAGCTGAACCTTTCATTTATTGTCACGAAAATCTGTGCTATTGTTATATAATAGTAGAAGATGCTCTAAATAGATTATTAACTTACTCAACTTTCGCACACTGAAATAGGCAGGTAGACCTTGATGTAATTAGGTAAGCCTGCAATCCAGTGTTGTAGTTGACATTGAATTAATTTTT
>NZ_JAUSUD010000036.1 GCF_030813355.1 Metabacillus malikii | reverse complement strand
CGACTATATTATACCAAATTACGGGGGTTTTTCTGTTTTTATTTTATATTTTTGTTCATTTCCCATTATTTAGGTGGTGTTTTTCAGTGGTCTCGAACCGTCCCCCTGCTTCCTTTACCTTTGTTGCAGTGTGATGGGTTCATTTGCTTTTAGTGTTGCTTTGTATAAGGTTATATTTCCTTTGATGGTTGTTGGTGTGTTTGAGTTGGCTTTGAAGTTTTTGTTTAGTGCGAGTGTCCAGGCTGCTTCGTTGTCTTTTAGTAATACGATCGCGAGGGTACCGTATTGTTTGGTGTTTTCCCATGTGAATTGTTCTGTTGTATGGGTGTCTGTAATCGTAATTCCTTCTGGGTTGCTGACCAATGTAATATTTTCTCCTTGCCATTCCCCTTGTGTCTCTGGACCAACGTTATAATAGCTCACTCCGTCTCCCCGATCTCCGTATGTGGCGATGAATTGTTGGGTGGTATTTGCTTTTGATTTATAGGTAATAGTTGCAATGTCGTCGGCTAACCATTTTATTTTTGGGTTTTCGACTATTTCTCCGGGTAATTGCTCTTTTGGGCGAGCGAGGATACCGTAATGTGTTCTGTAGTAAGTAGCCTCTCCTTCATCTATATGTCTTTTAATCGAGAGTATTTGTTTAAAATCAGGTGAGATGCTTATGATTTGCTGGACTTCTTTGGTATTCGAGATTAATTGTCCCACCTGTACAGACATAAGAATGAGTGCGATACCTGCAATGATTAATCGCTTTCTTTTTATCATTGCTAAAATGAGCAGGTTTGCAAGTGATAAACTAATGATGAAGAGGATATTTATGATGTAAAATAACCGGTCATCAATATATTCTAGCTGATACTTTTTTTGAACGAATAAATATCCTAGTTGTAAGCAAAACAAAGCTACTGCTAGAAAAAATAGTCCCCAACCAATCATCTTTAGCGATTTCGGTTTATTCGGTTTCATTTGGTTGTACCTCCGTAGAAAAACTCCATGTTTTGCCATTGTCGACTGATGTGAATTTGCCTTTTACTTTTCCACCTAGATAATCGCCATTAGGACCTTGATTGATGAGAACGGATAGTTGGCTCTCATCTTTGAATGGTATTTCTGCCTGCACGAAGATTTGGTCATATTTTTCCGGAATATTGACAATCGACTTCGTCCAAGTGTTGCCTCCATCTTCGGTGACATATAAATCGGGTTCTACTGGATTAATTGTTCCATATGACATAAAACCTGTTTTTTCATTAATAAATCCACCATCTGCTAATAATCTAGTGACTCCGGTATTCGTTGCCTGATTCCAAGTTGCTCCGCCATCGTGTGTTGTATAGGCATTTGAGTATTCTTGTGACATTGTGCGATCACCGGAAAGAATCGCATAACCAAATTGGTCATTTAAAAATTCAATTTTTCGAAAGCGAAGGAATGGAAATGTATCTGTGATCATGCTGTCTTCCCATGTCTTTCCTTTGTCAACTGATGATGTGAAGACGACTTCTGTTGAATTTCCCTTTTCTATTGAGTATAAAAATCCAACTCGATTTTCTGATAAGAGATAACTGCCGGTGATTAACTGTTCTTTGTTGCCATTATATTCACCTGCAAATAATCGCTCTTTTTCAATCGGTACTTTTTTCCACTCTCCACCACCGTCATAGGTTATGTGCAGCTTGTTATTTTGTAAGGAGTAACTTATCTTGTCACTAGTTGCTCGGTTTAGTGTTTGACTTTTGTTTGGTTTGTTTGTATATGATTGTTCATTTATCGAGTGTTGTAGCCTTGGTTTTTTCAAATTTTGATGATTTTCATAATAGTAGTTTATAATGAATAAACTGAAAATCATCATTAATGAAACGAGAATGAGTAGCTTTTGCACGAACCTGCTCCTTTTGATAATTATTTTTATCTTCTCTTAAAGGTTCACAGGAGATAACATCAAGAGCCGAAGAAAAAACCTTTTACCCTTTTACCCCCAACCCCTTCTCTATTCTTTTCCTATCAACCTCTTCTACCCAATCATAATACTTCTCATAAAGTGGACTTAGCAAGTCTCGTTGATTGGCGATAATTTCACAGCCTCTGTCATCATAGATAAAGAAAATAATGTCCTTCGTCATGTTGACAATGAATACATCTGGATAACTATTTAAGGTTTTGCCAAACTTCGGTGTTAATGGGAAATCTTCATGGCTTGCTGCTTTAAGGAGTCCGCTTATGATTAAGTCCTCCCGTTTACATGGCACTGAAAATTGTTGCATTTCGAGTTGTTCCGCGTCATCTGACTCGAATGGATAAGGATATGTTTTAACTTTAATACGATATAAATCTTTTTTACACTTTAGAAACGATTGGTACACCTTTAGTTTCCTTGCTGCTACGGTTTTGTCCTTATATAAATTCGTCACAAGCAATAGTTCATCATCATTTTGAAACAATTCATCGAATAATGTTGTGATTTGCTTATAAACAAGCTTAAACCTTTCAAGGTTGAGTTCTCCAGTTTCTGTTAGTTGGTATATATCTCCACCGAGTGAAAAGTGAATGCCGATTTCCCATTGATAATAAATGCTTGGGACTAGTTCTAGCCTCGGAAATTTTAGCTTTAGGTAGTTCTCTATGTCCATTTACAAATTCTCTCTCTCTTATTGTTCTTGTTTAAGCATCGTTTTAGCTTTCCATGCTCTATCGTACCATATTTAACCAAGAACTTTTCATTACAATAGATTATTTTCTTATCATTCATCTGATTTTTCAGTATGGTAGTCTGATTTATATATTGATAATCTTTATTGTTAATGAGAACATTTAGGTAAACTTCAATTGAAAGGAGCGAACAAAGTGACTTTTAAAAGATATACAGAAGACCATTATGATGCATATTTATTTGTCCATTTTATCCATGAAGATATCGCGAGTGCAGATTCAGAACAAGTCTATTTTTCCGTTAGTACCGATGGATTACACTGGAAAACTCTTAATAATCACAAGCCAATTTTGAAATCAACATTAGGAGACTTAGGTGTTCGGGACCCTTTTATCATTCGTTCTCCTAAAGAAAAGAAATTTTATTTAATAGGCACTGATTTATCAATGTATTTTCGTGAGGATTGGGATGAGGTACAGAAAACGGGCAGTCAGCATATTGTCGTTTGGGAGTCTGAAGACTTGGTGAACTGGTCTGAGCAACGATTAGTAAAGGTTGGACCAGAAACTGCTGGCTGTGTTTGGGCGCCAGAGGCCATATATGATAAAGAAGCTGATGATTTCCTTGTGTTTTGGGCTTCACGTGAAAACTTCGGTACTGAAAAACATAAAATCTATTATTCTAAAACAAACGATTTTATAGATTTTACGGAGCCAAAAATTTATATTGAGCGTGAGAATCATATTATCGACACAACGATATATGAAGAAGATGGAATCTATTATCGCTTTTCTAAGGACGAGACTGTGAAAAGTATTACTGTTGAAGTTTCTGAACACCTACTTGAAGGGTTCACACCATTGGAAACGAACCTAAAAGAGATTATCGGTGTTGAAGGCCCTGCATGCTTTAAACTAAAAGGTGAAGAACGGTGGTGTCTATTACTCGACCATTATGCTACTGATAAAAAATATGTTCCCTACTATACGAGTCATTTAAAATCAGCTCAATTCACAAAGGGTGAAGTAGATTTGGATATACTTGTTAAGTCTAAGCATGGTGGTGTGATGACGATTACGTTGGATGAGTATGATGCTTTAGTGAAGGCTTATAGGTGAATAAACAAGTAAAAACAAAGTCTTCCACAAATGTCACAGACTTTGTTTTTTACCTGTTTTATTAAGTAAAAGATGATTGAACACTTGAAATTTACAATGAATTGATAGTCCTTATTCAAACGATGATGATTGTTCCGAAAGTAACCAGGGCAATCCCAATAAAAAATGTGAATCCCTTCATTACATTAGCTGGAAATCTATTTAAAAATTTAAATAAAAATTCAAACTCAATATATCCGCTTACCCCGATTGGGCCTGTGTCATGATAATCCCCTTTTTTTAGTCTGAAAGTTGATGAATAAAGGACAAAGATCCCCCAGAAAATAAGTAATAGCCCAATAAATATAGTCAATTTATTCACCTCACCTTTACTATATTGTTAGATTTAGTTTTGACGTATCTTTAGTTGAATTTTTAAAGTAGCATTCACGCGAAGATACTCTTTAAATAGCATTCGTTAACTAATCCACAAATCTTTCATATCTTTCGTTTGCCATTTATCATCATTGTAATGTACTTTAACCTCAATTCCAACTGCACCTAAACTAGAACGGTATTTTGAGCCCTCAAGTTGAACTTGATTGTTAAACGTATATTGAATGTTATCTATTGTGAGTAGAACTCCATCGAGACTCATCGTATCCTCGTCATATAATCCCTTTTCTTTTAACTGTTCGAATGTAGCTTCGAAAACATCTACATTGTAAGTTTCCTTTAATGACGTTAAGATGTACTCTTTATCATGTTGATTTATTTTTTCAAAATTCCCCATATCAATTGCAATGAATTTTACGTCTTTATTTAATGACTCATCCTGTTCCATTATCGTCTCCAATGCAACAATGTATATATCACGCATATGTTCCTTTGGCTTAACTTCTATACTGCAAGACATTAGAAAAAGAGGAAATATCAATAGTAAACTTATGTATTTGAATTTCAAATTTTTTACCTCCTTTACTATATAGACGGATTCCTATAGGTTTGGTTTCAAAATTATGGTTTTATTATGTTTTATCACTACTTTTACATATTGTGGAATTTGCAATGTGAAAGGGTCTACTGAATATCTTGTATTTATAATTTCAATTTGGAGCTCTAAAATACGTACGGATAGTAGTTCTTGAAGAGTTAGGTAGAAACTAGATAGCTCTACACAAAAAAGTTATTCTTGCACCAAAGATAATTAGTTTAAATTTACTGAATAGATTGAATTATTTATGGTTGTTTGATATAATTCTTTAGTCCTAATTTAAATAGATATAGAAAATGGGGGTTGTTTGTAATGGCAAAAGTATTATACGTTGTAGCGCATCCATTAGATGAAGAAAGGTCGTATTCTTTATCGATGGGAAGAGCCTTTATTGATTCGTACAAGAAAGTTTCTCCAGAGGATGAGATTGTCGAATTAAATCTTTATAAAGAGTATATTCCTGAAATTGATGCCGATATATTAGAGGGCTGGGCACATCTAGGTGCTGGTGGTAGCTTTGGAGAGCTTCGCAGTGAACAGCAAACAAAAATTGCAAGAATTAATGAATTAACTGATCAATTTATTGATGCTGATAAGTACGTCTTTGTTTCACCACTTTGGAATTATACGATACCTGCTAGATTTAAAGCATACATCGATACGTTTCTTATCGCGAGAAAAACGTTTAAATATACAGAAAATGGGTCTGTTGGCCTAATGACTGGAAAAAGAGCCGTTCACCTTCAAGCACGTGGTGGTATTTATACTGTTGGACCTATGAAGGATGCTGAACATGGAGACAGCTTATTACGAACAGCACTAGATTTGATTGGTGTTGAATTGGAAACGATTGTTGCCGAGGGACACGCGTATCAGCCAGAATTAGCTGAAAAAATTAAACATGATGCTATTGAAAATGCGGTTAGTGCAGCAGAGCGTTTTGCTAACGATTTGGTGAAGAGTTAATACATACATATTAAAAGGTTGCTTTTACTGGAAAGCAACCTTTTTTATATTCTACTCTTTTACATAGAGTTTCCTACAGATTATTTAGAATGTCAAAAACATTACAAAGGAAGATTTAGTTGCCATGAAACTCCAAAGCGGTCATTTACCCAACCAAACTTTTTACTGAAACCATAATTGTCCAAAGGCATTAGTTCTTGTCCACCTTCAACTAGTGTGTGATAAAGATTGTTAAGTTCTTGTTCACTATCACAAGTAACAAAGCTTGAGAAAGAAGGTGTAAAATCGAATTTGTGCTTGACGTAACTGTCAATACACATGTATTCTTGCCCCTTTAAAGTAAAAGTAGCTTGTAGTACAGTTCCTTCTGGTCCAGCTTCATTAGCCCCATATCTTACAATACTTGTAATTTCAGAGTCCTCAAATAATGATGTATAAAAGTTCATCGCTTCTTCTGCATTTCCATCTTGGAACATTAAAAATGGTGTAATCTTGCCCATTTTTATCGACCTCCTAAATATTCGGGTGTTTTTATAACAGATAATTTTTCTTATTGATTTTTAGTGCACAGGCACAGGTACTAGAATATGAAGAACAATTATTCATTTTCATAAATGTGATATTTACCTATTGCTAGTAGAGTTATTTTCATCAATTGTTGTCTTTTTACCTTTGCTAATATAAGGTTTTGCACTTCTTTTCTTGTTTGCACTAGCTTGCCAACGATTCCAGCCTTTCTTGTCTGTGCCTCTCCCTGTCCCGCCTTTTCCTTTAGCTTTACTCATAAATTCACCCCATTATATTCTCAATTACCTATTTGTTAGTTTTATTCTTTTTATTGGTTATTAACCAAATATTTTCATCCACTTGTATCCTTCTAAAACATTTGTATATCGTCTTAAACATAGTTGCTTTGGGTTAATACTTATTTCACATAAATCGTTTTACACTTTTATGACTAACCTAAACATTTTTTCAAGAAACCAAATAATATAAAAGCATACGCATTCTAAACCCTTTTCCTCTATTTCCTCATGATACAGCAATAGCTTTCATAACACACTCTTTAAATTTGCTAACCTGAAGATTATTGGTACATAAATTTATATTCTTTTTTACTGTTTCAGGTTTAAAATTGAACTTATTAGTTTTACTCGCAAACTCTAACTTATATAAAATGGTGGCTTGCTGTGATTATCCATATATAACCAGATGCCTAAATATTAAAAACAATAGCTTGGTAAGATTAACCAAGCTATTGTTTAGCATTTTCATCTATTACAATAATATTTTAACTATTTTCCGTTTTCCAACTTGTACGATTAAACCATCAGTCACTGAAACGACTAATGCTGGATCTTCAACCTTGATTTCATTTAGTTTGATGCCCCTGTTATTAATCATTCTACGTGCTTCACTTTTTGAGGTTAATAACTGCAGCTCGACTAGTAAATCTGTTACTAATATTTCTGTATCACCATTCCATGTTATTTCGGGAATGTCCGTTGGTAAGTTACGTTGTTGGAAAACGGTAATGAAGTGTTGTTGTGCCGCTTCAGCAGCTTCTTCTCCATGGTACATCGTGACAATTGTCTTTCCTAACAGCATTTTTGCATCTCTTGGGTGCAATTCACCTATTTCAATTTGTTGTTTGAGTGTTTTCAGTTGGTCTGGTGTAAAGTTTGTGACTAATTCAAAGTATTTTATCATTAATTGGTCTGGTATGGACATCGCTTTTCCGTACATTTCTTGTGGGCTTTCATCAATTCCGATGTAGTTTTTCTTTGACTTTGACATTTTTTCGACTCCGTCAAGGCCTTCTAGTAACGGCATCAACAAAGCGACTTGTTTTTCTTTGTTAAACTTTTCTTGAAAATGTCTGCCCATTAAAATGTTAAAATGCTGGTCGGTTCCACCTAGTTCGATATCACATTCTAACATGACGGAATCATAGCCTTGCATTAATGGGTAAAAGAATTCATGTAAAGAAATTGGTTTTTTAAAGGCGATTCGTTCCTCAAAGTCATCACGTTCTAATAGCCTCGCGACAGTTATTTTCCCGGCCAATTGGATGACGTCCTCGAAGTTTAGCTTTGATAGCCATTTTGAATTGTAGTGTAATTCTACCTTTTCCATGTCAATGACTTTAGCAAACTGTTCGAAGTACGTTTTTGCATTAAATTTTACTTCTTCGTCTGTTAATTGCTTTCTTGCGACTGATTTTCCAGTTGGGTCACCAATTTTACCTGTAAAATCACCTATGATTAATTGGATGAGGTGACCATTTTCTTGAAATTGTCTCATTTTATTAAGGACTACCGTGTGTCCAAGGTGGACATCAGGTGCTGATGGGTCTAAGCCTAGTTTTATTTTTAACGGTCTGTTTTCTAGTATTGACGTTGCAAGTTTTTGTTCTAGCTCTTCTGTGGGAATAATTTCTTGTACTCCTTGGCTGTAAATCGCCATTTGTCGTTTCACTTCCGATTGTTGTTCCTTTGTTAGTTGTTCAATTAATTGATTCATTTAACTTCCTCCTAAAGTTGATTTATTTCGGATAAATGGATATAAAAAAGACCACATCCCTCCAAAAAAGGGACGTGGTCTTTTCGTTACACGCGGTACCACCCTTGTTGAAGGTCAATAGCCTTCCACTCAATGAATAACGGTTTATCCGTTCGTTGCCATTACTTTTTGGCAAAGAAAGCTCAAGGAATGTAATTCGTGTTATCTTTGTATCGATTTGCACCAACCATCGACTCTCTGAACCCAGGGAGATAACGACTACTCGATTTCCTATCATCGCATTTTATTCAGTTGTCATTAGAACTGGTTATCTCTTATGACTTTTCTTAGTAAGCTTGAAATAAGCTTTTGTTCATCATTTGATAGTCCTGATACAACGTTTACCTCGCCTTCGTGGAAGTGTGGGTAAAGTTCTTCTATCACTTTTCTCCCCTTTTCAGTTAATACAACATATGTCATTCTTCGGTCTCGAGGGTCTGTTTTACGAAAGCATAAGTCTTTTTGCTCTAATGTTTTCGTTATATTGCTAATCGTTGCTTTGGAGACACCTGCTGATTCTGCTAGTTTTTTTGTCTCGACTGACTCCCAAATCCATAGGTCATAAATAATTGAAAAGGCTGTCCATGATAAGCCGTATTCAGATAAAACTTCTCGTTCCATTTTATTTCGTAAGCCTTGGGCAATTCGGTAAATATTTGTGACAATGGCGATTGCATCTAGATTTAGTGAATGGGACGTTTTTGTTAAGTGATTAATTGTGTCGATTTCTTCAGGAAGGAGCTCCCCATCTTCATTAAAGATATGAATGTTAACCACCTCGGTGAATTTTCATAATCGTTAGCTATGAAACGATTTTAGCAGATTGGTTTTTGGAATGCAAGATTAAATATATTTAAATTGTTTTTTTGGAGCCGATTGCGAGATTTGCAATGAATTCATTACATGCTCGTCAGGCTAGGAAAGCAAAGGCATTGAATCTTTAAGAAAAAGTATAGCCGATTGGTTTTTTTATGACCTATCGGCTCTTTATATGGAAAAATTATGATAGGATTGATGCTTTAGGTAAGAATACTTCCCACGATGATTCATCTTATTTATGCAGCTCCAGAGGTTCTATTTTCCCCCAATTGTGGTTGTGATAAATGAATGACAATACAGTTGCTCCAACAATACTTGGTAGTAGTATGAAAGCAAAAAATTGGAGTGTCATCATTCCATTCACTTCGAAATGGCCATGGACCGGTCCTAGAATTTGGGTTGCTGTCATCATGCCAACATGAAATCCAATTGATATCCACATTGTTCCTGATATCGATCTAAACACACCTAAGATGATGGCAAAACCGGGAGTAAATTGAAGCTGTTCTACAGAATACATGGCGCCAATAGAAAAGGCAAAAAGCGAAAACATTAGTGACTGTAATAGGATTGTTACCCAATGAGGGAAGACTCCATTTAAGTAGCGGTATATATATCCTCTAAAAATAAATTCTTCAGGTAATGCTTCAATCAAAAATACTGTGATAAATAAGATTAAGATACTGAACAACAAGTTATTGATAGTTGTATTCAGAATTATTTCACTCCACCCGAGTACTAAGCAAATAATTGTCCCCATAGCTGCGGGTATTAGCCAGAGAGAAAAGCCTAAAGAGAACGAAGAGATATTCTTTTTAAACGTTCTATGTCCGAGATGTTTCCATTGAATTTTATCGATTTTTAATGTTGTTTGTAAGAGGAACATGGTTAATATCGTCGTCATGACAGCAATTATAAAATGACTTGCTCGACTATACTCTTCACCGATAAGCAGACCATTAAGGTATGCGATAAACCACCAGATTACAATACTTAAAGCTAATACAACTAAAATTCTCAACCATATTGACCTTAGAATAAACGGACTCACTTTAACCAATATGCCCCTCCTCCAACATTAGCGATTTTAAATGATATCCCAGTCATCTCATATTTGCTTTTATGTCAGTCGTTACATGCTGATAAATAAGAAACGTACAAACAATAAACTGCCCAATGTTAGAATGTTATCGTTTGTCACGAGAAATAGAATCGTTCAACTTCTTACGGTATTTATCTTTCCAAGTTTTCTCATCTTTCACTAATTCGTCGCAGAAAGTAGCCACGTCCTCACCTGTAAGTGAAGTGACTTCCTTACCTTCAGCTGCACCTTCCTCAAATAAATCTAGAATGCCGCCAAAGATACGGCTGTTGTCCTTCCAGTCTGTGGGACCAGCTCCAGTATTCCACAAATATTTTTGGATTGCTTTGTATGCATTGTTGTATTCACTTGGAAGTGCCTTCGCTCGTGCTTCCATCTGTTTCCACTCTCGCTTATCATCAAAACTTCCGATAACTTTTTCAAATATACTCATTTTACATTCTCCTTTTTGTTTTCATTCATCTTTAGTTCATTCATTTTGCTTGCGATAAATTCCCATTTTTCCCAAAAAGACATGAGTTTCTCTTGACCTGCACTGTTGAGTGTGTAAAATTTTCTCGGTGGCCCCATAGTAGATGGCTTTTTCTCGATATTCACGAGATTGTTTTTCTCTAGTCGCATCGTAATCGTATAAACAGTTCCTTCAACGACATCCGTGAACCCAAGATTTCTAAGTTGCTGCGTGATTTCATAGCCATAAGTTTCACCACGGCTGATGATTTCTAGCACACACCCCTCAAGCACCCCTTTCAGCATTTCTGTGATGTTCTCCATTTGTTACCTCCATTTAAAGTTTAGGTATTCAGTATTACTAACTACCAGTATATAGTATTACTAATTAGCAGTAAACGTCAAATAATTTTATCCACAAAAGCGCCCTTTTTTCGAATTATGTATGTTTTCCCTTCCTTCTATTCTTCTTTCATACAAAAAAGAAAATGCGATACCTCTTTATGAAGTATCGCTAAGTCTATATAATCACCTTTTTGTATCTATTCCTTCAAAAATTCTTGCTTCAACAATGAATACATATATAAATCATCAAATTTACCGTTTGTATATTCATAGTGTCTTAATAGACCTTCTCTAATAAAACCGAGCTTTTCGATTAGCCTTAATGATCGCAGATTTGGTGGTTCTATTAAGGCTTCAATTCTATGAATATTCATATGTTCAAATCCATAGCTTATGATAGCTTCTAGTGCCTCATAAGCTATCCCCTTCCCCCAATGGTCCCTGCTTAATTCAAAACCAATTTCAGTGCGAAAATGCTGAGAAACATTGTTATGAAAACCGCAGCTGCCGATTACAATTCCTCGTTCTTTTATGGTGATCCCCCATCTAATACCTGTTTTGTTGGATTCTATAGATTGATACCATGAAATCTCATCTAAGGCATCGTTTATTGATGTAAAAGGTGCTAAACCATAGTACTTCATTACTTCTTTATCAGAAAGGTAGATTAAAATACTTTTTGCATCATCCTTAGTAATTTTTCTTAATATTAATCTTTTTGTCTCAATTACAGGAAATGAATCTATAGACATCGTAACCTTTCCTCCCCCATTCACAATTTTTCTTTTTTAATAAGTGAATTAACTTCTAATGTTCATTGGGTAAAGAACTTTTTATTTCTAATGAGAAATTAGAACTACCTGTAAGCGGGACTCGAGAGCACGTTCTTGGCGGCTTAAAAATTGAAAACCGACGAAGATAATTAAAAAAGACAGCTTTAAGCCGTCTACATTATCAATAAATAGGGGAACAACTCTATTTACTAATCACAACTTTCTCTTGTTCTAATGTTTCTTTGCGTATTTGCTTTAAGCCGAAAAGTATCCGGAGAAAGTTAACTTGACGAATCGCATAATGGTACAAACACATGATGGCAGCAAATGCTGTTATTACAAGTAAAAATAATTTTAAAGGAACCACCCAATCTAAAGTATAGATAAAAAATCCTAATAGAATAATAATAGGTTGATGAAGGATATAGAACGGCATAGATGCTTCACTCGTATATTTTAGTATTCGATTAGATTTATTCATGTACTTGTTTCCCAAGAATAGGGTAAAGAATAGCATGTTCCATACTATAACGACACGAATAATCATGAATATTGCCCAACTGATGGATACATCCTCCGGAAAACCATAGAACAGTACCCAGTATAAATATATAGCTGAGCTAAGGATACTTAAAATACCAGACAGATAGCCTATTTTACGGACAAATACCCTTATTTGTTTTCTTGAAAAAAAGTAATACCCAGTGATATATAAGAGAAAATAAAAGATGATTCCCCAGCTCGCTAAATTTAAAACACACTACACTTTATATGAAAGTAAAGTGCACCTTCTATAAAGAAAGGATAAAATACTGTGTACTCCGCGTTTTATCTAATCTTTCTTTGTTTAATGAACCCTAATACGATTGGGATAAGGGTTCCTGCTAAGGTAATAGGAAGAAACCATATTCCAAATCCATTTCCTATACCTAATGCAATTGACACAGTTTCAAATGAAATGAATGCAAAGATGATGAGGCAGATATTTTTTAATTGATTGATAAGTTTTCGACTTACTAAGTAGAACTCTTTCGCATTATCTTTATTTATCCGTTGTGGATAATTGTGTGTTTCTGGAAAACGTTCAAATAATTGCATCATAATCGCAAGAAATGCACCGATTATTGGTAAGATAATCAGTTCCACCTTTGAACCCCAACGGTCTACTTCCCCTAGCGCATTAAAATGTGCCGGAACTTTGTCAGGAAGTCCGTTCCAATGGTAGATTAAAAAGCCTAACGAGCCTAAATAAAATGAAAACCCGATGATATCCCAAACCCATTCAATCTTTGTTTTATCAATGTGTATTTTCGTTTTATTCCAAGAATTTGTCATCCTGATAAACCCCTTCCTTTTCGATACGACTAACAGGCTTTAGTTGGAGGAAAAGTGTTGCTTCTTATCAAAAATTGGTTTTGTACCGTATAAATGTATACCCTTACATTTTTAAAAGCTATTCAGAATCATTGTAATGTAATTTACTTCAATTATAAATGCTTCCTTTTTATATGGAAACCGTACAGACATCTCCAATTATCCATATTGTAATATGGAAGTGTAATCACCTCATTACCTTTTTATTGTCTAATAAATAGATTTATATAGTCTAATAGGAATTATATGATATAATTGGATAAAACTGTTATAAATAAAGCAAAAAGGTGTTTAACTTGAAATTAAAAATTATCTTACTAATTATCACAATATTATTAGTTACTATCAGCTCAATACTATTAGTTCGAAATAATCTATTTGGTATAAAAGATTATATAAGCGAACATGAATTTATTTTAAATATAAATGATTTGAAGGCGAGGTATGATGAAAATCATGTTTTAAAAAATAGTATAAGAGATTATGAACAATTAAAAGTTGAAAAACATTTAATAGAATCTGAAAATGAATTATTAACGGAAATGAAAAATAAGGTAAAAGAGTATGCTGAATATCAGCCAATCGTTGCGACCGTGTATTCAAGAGGGCTAGATTCGAAACAACCTCAAGAATGGTATAACACGCTAGTTATTGATAAGGGTGCAGAGGATAATATTAAGAAAAACACACCTGTTACCACGACCGAAGGACTTATTGGTCAAGTACATAAAGTATATGATAAGACGGCGACCGTCAAATTGTTAACAAGTACGACTAGAAGAAATTTAATAACAGCAACTTTAGAAAATGACCAATCAGTCTCAGGTATGATTGAAAATTATGATTTAGAGAATGATCATCTATTATTTACGAAAATTGACTTAAAAAAAGAAATCGAGGTCGGTAGTATTGTCACGACATCGAATCTAAATTCATTTTTTCCCCCTAACTTAAAAATCGGCGAGGTTATTGAAGTAACTGCCGATAACTATGGGCTTACGAAAATAGCAAAAGTTAAACCTGCTGCTGATTTTAATGATATTAGTTATGTGATTTTATTGCAAAAGTTTCAATAATAGTTGTAATAAAGGAGCTTCGAGGAGAAGTTCCTTTTTGCTGTGAAATTGTAATTATCACTGTTTAGAATAAAGGTTATGAATATGCATAAAAATCTTATTAAAAAAATTTTATTTTTCAGAGGTTCTCGATTGGAAGGTCGGTTATATCGGAGGAATAGATAACCGTATACCACCTTGTATAATATTGATAGCCTGCACTCAGTGTATGTTTCCCTTTTTCAAATATTAATGAATTTGAGATTTCGTTCCTCTCGACAAAACGTCATCCTTCATCCTCCATTAAGTTAATGAATGGTTCCATTTCCTCGAGTTTAACTAAATATCCGTAAGTTTTATCATTCGTACCTGCTTCCTTAACTTCTGCTATATCATGATCTTGTATAATCATTTTTGAAATAGCGATGGCTAATGGAATAGGGTTCCCTTCTTGAAAGATTACGTCTTTTTTTTGAATGATGAAGATTGTTATTAGGCTAAATATTAGAATCATACTAATAAAGAATTTTGGTTTAAGCATATCATTTACCCTTCATTTATTTATCAATTGCTTTTTTTATTTTATCATTTTTCTTTTTACTTCTAACTATATAACCAGCAAGAAAAAAGCACGCAATACCTATAATTTTAATGATTATATGACCTAAATTCCCTAAATTATCAATCGTTAATGCATATAATAAAGACCCGATTAATATGAGTATAATTGCAATTAACCATTTCAATTAATTATTTCCTCTCTATGTATATCTTATGTTTAACAACTTTCACTTGTATTCAAGGCAAGAAGATGTTGATAAAGGCTTGCAAAGAAAATAGAATAGCCTACCAAATAGTAATAGCCCCCTTCATATTACTCGACGATAAGAAAACGAAAAAGTTCCATAAGAGATTTACTTTGTATTACAATTACGTAAAAAAGTGATTATTGTTTATAGTGATTAATCAATACTGAATATTTTTTAGCAACTAACATAGCACCACGACTATTTAAATGAATCCCATCTAACGTCAAGTGAAGTCCTCGTTTTCTAGATAAGCGGTCGATGCTAGTTTGGCTTTTATAAAACAGTACATCCTTCATGACAGTGAATATACTGGTACTGATGTATTCAGAACTAGTGACTTGCGTTAGGTGCTTCTCAAATACAGACTGCATATGTAAGAAGGTAATATGTTCATGTTTCATCGATATGGACTCAATTAATGCAGACAAACTCTTAATTTCACAATTTGAAGAATTCGATAGATTCTCGCCTACGATTGCCGGTGACACAATTACAATATGCTTAGCTGCAGGAATGACAATGTCTAGCACTTTAATGAAGTAATCACTAAATTCTTGGTGGTCTTCGGCGATCGGTTGAGCTTTCACTTTTAATAATTTTGTATAAACATCATTTACCCCTATCCGCAGGAATAGTACGTCATAATCCATGTCTAATTTAGTTTTAGTTAACCGAGAATATAGACTTTTCACTGTTTCTCCTGGCTTTCCTAGATTTACAAATGATATAGATGAGTATTTCTTTTGAAGTATTGTAGCAAAGGATACTCCTGGACGGCCTTCTGTTAAACTATCACCAATTAGTCCAATTTTTATGATAATTCCCTCCCTTGTTTCGTTGCTAGAGACATAATTCAAACAATCGATGAAAACCTTATCATTTCATAGTGCTCGTAATTTGCATATAACATCAAATACCTTTAATTTTGAGCAAATTTCGATTGTTCTGATTTTATGATAGATTAATTAACAGATTAAATGAATATATTTTGTAATTAGTTGATAAATTGTCACATTTTTCTAAAATAAATACTACGGTAACATAGTCTACGTTTAATGCATAATAAAAAAGCGATACCCTCTAATGAAGTATCGCACCCGAAGCTACTTTTTATACTCCTATACTATTATAAGAGATACATATTCGTGTAGAAAGATATGCCTTTACTCTATCTATTATTATTAGAAAGATGGGATTCAAATAAATCAATTATTTCTAAAAATCTTTCTGCCTCTCTAAAGGTATGATCGGCCAGAAGAGGGTGAATATTGCTCTTGATACGGCATGCCTCTATTAAATCTCTTGCTGTTTTCTTAAAGTCTCTTAATGAGGCGACTGAAACTCTATTTTGATCGAGGAACTGGTCAAGGATTGGTTCCGTTTGTGATTGTGGGCGCATTGAATCCAAATCAATTGCTTGGAAAACTAATTGGTCGAAATCATGACTAAATTCTCTCGCCTGCTCGACTAGCTTTCGTTCGGAAGGATCTAATAGGTGTCCTATAAACTTGGCATGGTCAGCCATAATTCTTAGAAAAAATAGATTCTCTTGAATGATCGTGTCTGGTTCGGGTGCAAGTCTACCTTCGTTGAGGTCTTTTAAACGATTTGCAAAGTAGGCTGCTTCTCTACTAACATGGTCAATGAGTAGCGCATAGTTATTCGTACGTATTTCACAGCGTAACGTTAAGCCTAATACTTTTCTTTTGTAGCTCCAAATCGCAACTGCTGCTTGGTAAACTTCATTGTTAAAAGCTTGAATTTGACGTATGTCTGTGTTGACACTATACTTCGACAACTTCTCTTCGATACGTTCAAAGAGGTCAATAAACTGTTGCGCTTCTGCAATTAATTGTGATTGTTCATGTGTAAAACCGAGGCTTAAAAATAGAGCGTGTTCCTTCATAATTCTTGACCAAAACCGAATTTCATCCAATGATCTCGTGACGATTGGGTTTGGGTTTGCCATATTATGATTAAGCATTTTTTCTCCTCCTCATTTCCACTTCCTTTCCATATATATGCAGAATCTTTTGCGGTAGCCCTGTCTTTACTCATTGAATTCGAAAATGCGATTATAAGTAATTTTTTTTTTCAAACTGACAATCTTGAAGGAACCATTCGTTAAATCATTACATTTAGTTAACATAACTCTATTATCATAAACTGAATAATAAATTCGATCGATTTATTGTCTCTATCCTACGTCTTGAAATGAAATGTACTTGTATGGGTACAACACAATTACGTTCTAAATAACTTGATGTATAAAAGAATTGAGTAAATTGTTGAATTCTTCATAGTTATCATAATTCGCGTTATGAGATGCATTAGGAATAATTTCTAACCTGAACCCTGTCTTTGCAGCCCAGGCCTGACAGTATTGCTTCACATATCCTGTACGGTCATTTTCTCCAAAAGTAATTAAGACTGGACAAGTAAAATGAACTTCATTGTTGATTTTTAAAAACTCTTCATATACGGCACTAGTTGCTTTTAACATATCTTTTTTTCCTAAATTAATTAATGATTTGTACATACTTGCTCTTGCTTCTTTTGTTTCAGTTATCGCTTTTGCACCTGCCCTGCAATAGAACCGATAAGGGTATAGCCGTGCAATAGTGGAGTAATGTTTTAGCCAAAACAACTCCGATTTTTTGTAATAATACTTACCGAACGGGGTAGTGCCTACACCTATAAACCCTATTACTTTGTTACCATTTTCTTCGATAAAAGACTGTGCGATATAGCCTCCTGCTGACTGCCCTACTACTACGATCCTGTTTAGATTCTCTTGTTCAAGGATAGTTAGCAGCTCTCTATTTACATTTGCAAAAGAAAAATTCTTATATGGTCTTGATTTACCGTGTAAAGGAATGTCCCATGTTATTAACTTATATTCAGTCGATAGGTGTTCAATTTGTTTTGTAAACAGGGTGTGATCTGCTGTTAATCCATGACAAAAGACTATCGCAAAATCTTGTTGTGATTTAAAGTCGTTCGTCCAGTAATAGACTGGTCCATTTGCTGATTGAACCCTTTTTTCAATCATTTTCGATCCCTCCTACAAAATTGGTTTCTACGTCTTATTTATGTTTGTATTTTACGTGGATTACAACTTTTGAACATATTATGATAACTAGTGTTATGGTGAAGTTGCTACTATGCGAGTTTAGAATAGTGAAACCGGATGAATCTATAAATGTTCACCAAAAAATGTTCACTCATTGTCACGGAAACTAGTAAAACGATTTCATCTAGACAATTGTATGCAATTCAATACATATTTTCTTAGTTAAAAGTAAAATATATAGAAAAAGAAGTAAGGAGCTAAACATGTTAAATATACTAATTCGGATGGTGTGTATACTAAGCTGGTCTACCGTTTATCTATTACCAAAGAAATCCTTGAAGAGATTCTTTCCAGTGACAGTTGTAGCAGGATTATTTACAGTACTAAATGTCCTTATTGGTACCCATTATCATTTTTGGGATGAAACGGGTATATCAAAAAAAAGAATGTGGAACCATTTAGCCCTTGTTCTCGGGCCATTCGCAGTAGGAAACATTTGGATATTCCACTTTTCTTACGGTAGATTTGGATTGTATATATTGATTAACCTGCTAAACAATCTTCTTTACGCTTTAGGAATAATTCCTCTACTTGAAAAAGCAAATTATTTAAGGTATGTAAAATTTACTGGCTTTCATCATATCATTCTTACAATGTTTGAGTCATTATTGTTATACGGTTATCAAAAGTTGTTTGATAAGCCGTCTGCAATGTTTATGAAAAGGGGATTAAAATTTTAACGTTCTGCTATTTAACAACCTTCAAAAATAAACTGATGGCGTACATAACCTTTTTTAAGCATCCACTTCATTTAGCTACACAGGACAGGTCACTGTAATAAGTGGCCATTTTGCGCATCATGGAATAGTTAAAACATTAGGTTAATTATAATCAACAACTCAGCTTGGCTAGTGTCATGAATGATAGTTCTTTACAGTATTTCGTTAATTTACTTAAGGGAATTAAAAAAGGCTGCCTTAGCAACCTACCTTTTTAATGAGAAACCTATGTTATTGGTGCAACCTTGTTATAATCAAGTAATTGCATCTTTTTCACCTCGTTATGAGCTCAAAGAATTGCCAATTTATTGTATTATTTGTTTACATTCTGTAATCAGTCTTTAAATCTTACACTATAAAATCTCATTGCCTTTGGGACACCTTCAATTTCAAAAACGCCACTTGTGATTAGATGACGAACTCGATACTCAATATATACATCACCAATATACTGGTCTAAATAACCAATGACCTCACCTATTAGGCGTGCGGACTTTAAAAATTCTTGTTTGTTTCGCGATTTATATAGCTTTTTCGCTTTATTGATTATATAGTCATCGTAATAGTCATCAGATACACTCTTAATTTTATTATTTTCCCATATTCTTAGTACCTCGTCTGTAGAAGATAGTTCGTTCCAATCCTCTTCAAGCTCTTTTCGTTGCTCTTGGCTTATTGGTGGGTTTTTCCTCGCTTCTTCATAAATGACTGTTAATCTTTCAGATGCAATTTCGCCAGTATGTAATGGGTAACAATCGGTGTCTGGAATATTGTATTTGTTTTTAAATTGCTTCGTTGTATTGATTATCGAAATATCAAACTCTTTTTCCTTTAGTAAATAAAGAACATATCTTAACGCGGTCTGTTCGTGAGCGTTTTCTCCAACCCAAATGATAATTGGTGTTCGTGTAGGAATTGAGTCAATCATTGAGGTTGTCTGCTTGAAATGTTGTATGTATTCATCGAGGTCATCACCTTCATAATTCAGGTGGTTTTTTATCCATTGGTACCGTTTGTTCAGACCCGCGTCATCGTGTAATTGTGAGATTGGACCAGTCGAAAACTTATCTGAGAATGAAATGACCTTTTCCTCATTCTCTAATTTCATTTCTTTTAATGCTTGTTTTAGGCTACCTGCTGCAGAATCACCGAAAAGGATATGTAAAACTTTATATGGTTCATTAATTTTCTCATTAGCTTGGCTTTGTTTATAATTCACAAAGTCATGGTATGTTTGTCTTAAATCGCTGACAAATTCAACTTCAGTATAATGCGTCTTCTCTTCAAGCATACTCGTTCGTAGCAAAATGAGAAATAGAAGTGATTTTGCTTCTTCCTCAGTCGTGTCTTTAATGATTGCTTTTAGTTCTTTAATCAATTTAATGCCTCCTTCAATATAACATTACCATCAAAACTCAATTTATATCTTCTGTTTCTAAGCGAACCTATTCTCTTCGTAGCTCCAACTTAGCTTTTTTGATAATTGCCTGTATAAAAGGTTCTTTTTTCTTTGTGTATGTTGCTCTATCAAACTGATAGTTAGAGGCAAGTTCCTGTTTTAATGTTGCATACTCATCGGCGACTTGTGAGTGTGTTCTGAGATAATCACGAAATAGTAGTTTTTCCATCCATTCATTGCTATTAAACTTACATATATGAAGATGACAAGTCCCCTTTCCCCATCTTCCTTTTCGAAAAAACTTTCTCTCTGTAAACTCAGGTTTTGGTACATATTCATATTCGATTTTGCTTAATGGGGCAATGAAGTGTGTAACTTCAGCTAATTCGTGTACACCTATCATGATGTCAATAATCGGTTTAGCTTGCATACCTCTTATAGAGGTGCTGCCAATATGTTGAATTGCAATAACCTTATCACCAATTACTTCTACAATTCTATCTTTCTCATATTCATATTGTACTTCCCATTTAGGGTTATAATCATGAAGATGAACGGTCGGTTTTTGCATTATCATCCCACCATATAAGAGATTGTTCTATTCTAATATAGCGAAGGGAATTGTAAATTAGAGAGACATTTGGAAATGGTGGCACGTAATATCTAGTCCGCTTTTCAGGTAAAAGCGATGTGCATCATGTCGATGTACACCTGAATCTAGATGAAATTGCTCACAATGGTATTCCTTTGCTTTATTTAGTAGCCATTCCCATAAAATGTTTGCATATCCTTGTCGGCGGCTTGTTTCGTCTGTAATTAAATCATCGACATAGAAATATTTCCCCCATGCTAATGATTCAGTAATTCGATATCCAGCTGCTGCTTTGACTGTTTTATCTTCAATAATTGCCACTATGTTATACCCATGAGTATCCTGCATGCGCTGTACTTTTTCAATAAATAGTTCTTCGGTTAAGTGTGGTCGCAGTTGTTTAAATACGTGAAAAGTGGATTTGATTTCGGCATCTGTTATCATGATTTTTACAGTATGGTGCAATCCCGTTCCCCCCTAGATTTTACGATGATATCTATTAATCATCACTATTTTTGTTCAAGTTACCTGCTCTCTACTTGTATATAATAAGGCGGTACCAACTTTGTATAGTAACGAGGCCTGTTGAGTAGAACAAACTTTTCTATAAAAGCTACATAGTGTTATATACGGACTTCTTCAATAATGGAGCTTCCTTCAGTTCCTTCAGCATCTAACCATTGCCACTTTTCATGAAGTCTAATTCTTCCGTCTAGTAAGATTTCAGGTATGGAAACACATTTTCCTCCTCTAATCTCATGCTTAATATTCACGTGGTTGTATCTAAATTTTAAGTGACCATTTTCCTCAACAAGTCCAATTAATGTCCCTTTGATAATTTCTCCGCCACTGTATGTAGCTGAGATGATGGTGCCTTCTTGCTTGTATTCGAAAATTGTTTTTGAGGATACCTCTCCATTGTCTGTATTTTCAATTGAAACAAAGTGACGTCCGTTATAATTAATCATATTTTCCTCCAGTTATTGTTTCTGACTTGAACTTCTTTACTACTCTTTATTTAAGTTGAAGAAAAGTTGATGATTTACAATTATCTATGTTTTATCTATATATCTTCTATGAGAATTCAAAATATATAATCTACTTAAAGTTTTTTTATATTTACGATTTCATCCTCTACAATTTGATACTCTTCGTTTTCTTTATCTGTTAGGATGTAAAAGAATACCTTGTCTTCATACTTAAAATCCATATTCTCAAGGATTGTACCGATAAAGGTTCTATCCTCAACTTCAATATAATATCTTTCGTTTTCTTCAATTTCTATATTTCTATCTTGTACCTGTAACTTGATTTTTTTCATTTTATAGTATCACCTGATTAAAACTGTATTTTAGAAATTTTGGAAAGATAGTCCTACTCAGCTGTATAGCTATTGGAAAATGATTTGATTAGACTGTTAAATCTCAAAAATAGAAATAGTATTGCACTAATCATATGAAAATTGTATTTATTTATCGTTTTCTTCATAATGCATTTCGTTTCTTGATACTATGTAATGGGAAATCTGTCAACTTTTAAGGATAATTTGTCAACTTTCTAAAAAAATCTCTCAACTTTCGAAGAAAATCTCTCATTTGACAAATTTCGTCAATTGGGTTCCAAACATTTTAGGCATTATAATCTACTTCTTAGTGGTGCCTTTCGTAGTTTCTAATACGTCTATCCCTGTCCACCTATCTGTAAAACTTCTCTTCCCCTTTGTAAAGAAAAACAATATCCCATCTATACATAGGTAGATTATGTAAATGAAAATAAGTATAGATAAGTACTTATAGTCGATTTGATTTGCTAAATGATAAGCATATATAAATATAAATAGACCTGCTAGTCCGTTTCTTATAAACCACCATATGAATAATCGAAATTTATTGGTACTTTCTATTTGTAGACCATTCATTTTGTAACCCCTTGTAAAGGTTGATTTGAATATTGTTCCTAGTGATATCACAAAAAACACGAAAGCACCCAATAGAAGTATTCCATTCATGATTCCTATTAAAATTAGATTCCATGTATCTTCGTAACTTGCAACGAAAGGTAAGAATAGTAACGCGATTACGGCTACAAAGAGAAATGGTAGGATTGAAAGAACGGTACAGATTGCTAATGTTATTAAGGAATCAAGTACATATGCAACTATTCGTTTTTTTACCACGTAATCACCTCCTGTTCATTATATAATGAGGATTGGATAAATAGGCTATTCAACTATTTGGATGTGAAATAGAAAACGAGCGCTATCTTGTTCGAGTATTGCGCGCGATTATGAAACTTTATTTTTGTACTGTTCAGCAGAGAGTCTTCTTTAGATGAATTTCTTGAAAACTATACTTTCGTATTCCTAAAAACACGCAATATGCTATTCATTAAGCAAAAAGAAGATTTCTATAAAACTATAATAGGAACCAGGATGACTTTCGCTGATTCCTATCATACGGCCTAAGCCTTATTCGTAAATAATTCTAATAAATCCTGGGCACTATGTACTTCTTTATCAGGTTTATAAGTAGCATGTTCCGGTATAGCTTTCTTACGATGGTTCATCCAGATCGCTTGCCAGCCTGCTTGTTTTGCTCCGATTATATCCTTTTCAAAGTTATCCCCGATATAAACAGTTTTAGCTTGGTCAAGGTCCAGTTTCTGTTCAATATAATCAAATACTTCTCTTTTCGGTTTTGCATGACCTATCGTACCAGAAATGAACGTCATCTCTTCCGGAATCCAACGACTTAGGCCTAGCTGTTTTATTTTCATTGCCTGATGTTTTTCTTCCCCATTTGTAAGAATTCCAAGCCTTTTCTCCTCTTTATAAAGGATATGTAGTAGTTGTTCGACTTCCGGAAACAAGGTAATGTTGTTTTGTTCAGTTACATATGTTTCATGAAAAATAGTTGCTTTTTCGATATCTATTGGGATATTTAAATCGTTACAGGCAGCAATAATTCGTCCGGTTTGCCATTCAAATTGAGTTATATCACCTGCTTCACTTTGATCAAATAAAATCTCGCTATGCTTACGACTAGCTTTATATAATTGATCGATTTCTTCGTCTGAAAATGGCTCTTGAAAAAGCTTTCGCACTGTTTTATGAAAAGATTGTGCTTGGTCGTATAGTGTATCATCGACATCAAAAATTATTGTATCCATTCTCATAGCCCTCCTTCTATTATGATGATAACACTTATATATCATCAAGAGAAAGCAGAGAGTCAACTAACTACTCCCTTTATCTGGTTAAACAATTAAAAAACACCACCTAGTCTAATAAGTCGGAAAGGTGTTGTTTTTGTTCATCTATCCATTAGTTCAATAAAAAGACTTAATATTGAGGTTATCTATGTGATGAAACAGCTTACTTGTTTTTTGTTTCTTTTACCTTTTGCGTACTCAGGACATAACTAATGATGGCTGCAATACTACAAACATACGGAAGGAAAGGGTATCCCCAATTATATATAACATAACCACCAATGATTGAACCAATCGTAATACCAATATACAGAGCGGTATTATTCCAGGCCATTACGACCCCTCGCTCCTTAGGGTATTCATCTGCTAATCGTGCTTGGTATGATGTAAAGCCTGCATATCCAACCAAAGCCCATATGAACAGAAAGAAATAAATCCAATCTCCAGATGAGAAGAATATTCCTAAACAAAAGAAGATGAGAGACAAAATCATTAGCATCGAATTCGAAATCTTCCGTGCTCCAAACCTGTCTGTAAATCGTCCACTTAGTAGACTTCCAAAAACAGCACCAATACCATAAAAAGTAACAGCTAATGCATTTTCTAATGATGAGAATCTATTTTCAGAATAAAGAGCCGCACCTAAGTAAACATAAAGAGCATACATTGAAATCGCCCAAACGGTGGTAACACTAACTGAACCAAGTATTCTTACCAGTTTTCCTTTTAATCGATTGCTAGACGTAACACGTTTAGGAACATATTTCCACGTTTTGAAATTTACTACTGCCAATATAGTCCCTAAAATAGCCATTACAACAAATACAGAACGCCAACCAAGGAACTGCTCTAGTAACGTCCCGACTGATGCCCCTGCCCAGAGAGCTGTTAAATGCCCTGAAACAACAATTGAAAGCCAAGTTCCCCTCCGATTTGTTGGTGCAATATCCCCAATAATCGCATAGATTACTGGGGTAATCGCAGCAACCGACACACCAGCTAAAATTCGACTAATGATTAACCAGGTAAATGAGGGTGAAAAAGCAGTTAAGATATTAGAGAAGGAAAATAACAATAACCCAAACGTAATAAAAATCCCTCTTCCATTTTTATCTGACAACCAACCGATGAACGGTGCTACAAGAGCATATGTTACAGCAAAAACAGTTACCATCCACCCTGTTGTCGCAGAATTAACATGATATGCTTCCGAAATGAACGGTAGTAATGGAGACACTACAAATAAATCCGTACCAATAAGAAACAACGTTAGCCAACCAACAGTTAAACGAACTCTCCCTTGTAAGTCCATTCTGACACCTATTTCCACTTTTTGTGATATGTATATTCCTTAGAGCCATAAAAAGGACTTATTTTTCTGTAAACTACAAGTTATCCTATTATTTATAGTTGGGTAACACAACTATAAATACCGTACTTAAAATTGGAAGTCATCTCAATCATTCTTCAAATCTTATATAATAGCATTTTAAAAGCTCTATAAAATCTTTACTGTAAAAATATAGGTTAAAACCTATTTATTAATAACAATCGACAATTTATAGCTAACATAATGACTTAAGCCCTTCAAAAATTCATCTAATACTTCATTGGATGGGAATTTGCATTCAAGAAGATAACAACTTTCACCACTGATTTTGTAGTTATTTATGACGTATTTCCCCTGGTCTTTAACGAACGATAGATAAGGTTGGTGATTTGTATTTTTCGTATAAATATGTATGATGGCGTGAACAACAAGCCCCACTTTTTCTTGATTTACGTTTATTGTGTATCCCTCGATAATGCCATTATCTTCTAACTTCGCTACTCTTGCTGAAGTAGCTGGTCCTGTTAGATGGACTTTCTCGCCTAATTCTTTCATTGTAATCCGACTGTTCTTCGTAAGAATATCTAAAATTTGCATATCTGTTTTATCTAACATTTTTAAACTCCTTTCAAATGTAAAGTAAAACGGCTAAAAGACTTTATTTAATCTATGTATCGGTTATAGAACATAATATACACTATAAATTGTTCAAAAGATATTTCTAAGAAGGAGTTCATGATAATGAAAATAAATCACATTCGTAATGCAACAATTGTTCTAGAGTATGCCGGGAAAAGGTTTCTAATCGACCCAATGCTATCAGCTAAAGGTACGTACCCTCCTTTTCCAAACTCTCCAAGGCAAGATCAACATAATCCCTTGGTAGAGCTGCCAACTACGATTGATACGATTATTAATGGTATTGATGCAGTTATCGTAACGCACCTCCATTATGACCATTGGGATGAAGCTGCCAAGGAAGCTCTGCCAAAAGAAATCAAAGTGTTTACGCAAAATGAAGAAGATGCAACAGAAATTCGTCAAGCTGGTTTCAGTAATGTAGAGATTTTACATGAGGACACAGTATTTGAAGGAATACAGTTAATCAAAACAAAAGGCGAGCACGGTAGAGGAGAAATCTTAAAACTCGCTGGGTCTGTATGTGGGGTAGTATTGAAACATCCAACAGAGAAAACGTTATATGTTGCAGGAGATACTGTTTGGTATGAAGAGGTCCAAACAGTAATTGAGACGAACAAACCAGAAGTCATCGTTGTAAATGCTGGAGATAATCAATTTTTACAAGGTGGTTCGCTTGTCATGGGAAAGGACGACGTCTATGAAGTTTACAAGGCTGCTCCAGAAGCAAAAATTATGTGCGTACACATGGAAGCCGTTAACCATTGGGCCTTGTCTAGAGAAGAATTAAAAGGTTTTATTAGCGAAAAACAAATAACATCCAATGTGTTAGTACCAAATGATGGTGAAGCTTTTACATTTTAAAAGCCAACAGATATTTGAATGACTAGTTATACGTTTCTATGAAAAAATGAAACAAGTAAATATCATTAGCAAATTGACCCATTTGGGGTCTTTTTTTAGTTATTCTACTTTGAATCAATTAAACACCGTCAGATTAGTACTTAATACATCCCCCCTTATCGCTTTACCAATACGGATAACTCTCCCTCAAAAACTCTTTCTTCTTTATTATTGAAAGTAGATAATAAGACGGTGACGATTCCTGATTCTTTCTTTGTAGTTTTCTTATCAATGACTTCAACTTTAATCGATAATTCATCTCCAGGGTAAACTGGCTTCATAAATTTAATGTTGTTCATTTGTGTTCCAGCGATTACATCATTACCATACACGCCCTCTTCCACCCAAAGCTTGAATGAAACCGCTAGCGTATGGATACCAGAAGCGATGATTCCATTAAATCTTCCCTCATTCGCTTTTGCCTCATCCAAATGCATATACTGCGGGTCAAATTCTCCTGCAAACCTTAAAATATCCTCTTTTGTTAATTTCAATGTTTTCGTTTGAAACACCTGTCCAATTGTAAACTCATCATACTTCATTATTGCACCTCTATTTATTTGTTTAGAACTTTAAGTATCACATACAATCTTACAATATTAAAGATGTCGATTTTCTTGTATTAATTATTTGTTTTTCTCTTTGTAACTAACTGTATCTCTTTCAATTAATCGAGAAGATAATTCCTTATTAGTTAAATCACTTTGTACCGCCTGTAGAAAAAGGCTTCTCCCCATTTCTAAAAGAGGAATTTCAATCGTTGTTATGTTCATCATTTTAGCGATTGGCTGATTGTCAAAACCGATAATGGACAGTTGATTCGGTATGGAAATCCCATGAGTTTGGCAACTGACCACGATTCCTGCTGCAACTTGATCACTTGTAACTAACAACGCTGTAGGTGGTGTCTTCATTTTTTTTAGGCGGTTAATCGCTTTTTCGCCATCCTCAAAATATAGACATTCATCAATGATATAATCGGGTTGATATGACAATTGATATTTCGTATGAAAGTCTCGGTAGGCCTTCTCCCGATACTGGCTATTAGTACCAGATTTACGAGCAATAACATAACCAATTCTTTGATGGCCTTTTTTATATAAGTATTCCAGTGCGTTATAGAAGATTTTATAGTGATTCACATATGTGGATGACACTTGACGATCTTTTACATCTTCACATAAAACAATTGATCCATACGGTAAATATTCCTCGATGGTAGACCAATCAGATGATCTAGAGCATATGATTAATGAATCAATCTGCTTTTGTTTTAGCATACGTAATGCTCCTAATTCTCTGCATTCCTTATAATCGGTCTGAAATAACACCAAATGGTAGTTTTGTTCCAACGCTTGCTGGGCGATTCCCTTTAATAATTTTGAAAAATAAGGATGGTCTGAGTAAGGGAGAACCACTCCAATTAGTTGCGTTTTTCCCTTACTTAAATGTACGGCATTGATATTTTGTTGATAATTACTCGCTTTTATCGCTGCTAAGACAGCATTTTTCTTTTCTTCACTGACGTATGGATGATGATTTAATACACGGGAAACCGTCGTGACTGACACACCCGCCATTTTTGCAAGGTCTTTAATATTGGTCATACTCTCACCTTATTATATCTTTTTTCAATTTTGTTCTGTGAACGATCATTCTATCTTACTTTACCATTAGACCCGATGAAATAGTCTTCAAAGGTTTGAAATTTTCTAACATCCAGTGATTGCCCTGAAGCCTTCAAACAAACATAAGCTGAGATATAGATAACAAGGCAAAGGAAAAGGATTGCCAACATGGATGATCTCCTCGCTTTCTCCTATTTGTTTAGAATATAATTGATGAAACGCGTTTCAGGTCAATCCCTAATTTAAAAAAGAACTGATTCTTATCAGTCCTTAGTTGCTTTTCATACAATAAACATATCTTTATACATTTATAACGGTTATAGTGATGCTGTTTTCAATATCTTTCTTGTTTTTGTGATAAGTTACTTTATAATAGAAATATACGGAAATTCATATTTTTATGAAAGGTATAAATATAAGCTAATCGCAACAAGGTGGTGGAATTTCATATGTTTACAAGAAAAAAATCTGCTCATGTAGAGTCTAAGCAACTATCTCTTATCTATTTAATAATAGGTGGATGTTTAATCTTTGGTAATCTCATCATTGTCTATTTTGAAGGTATAAGTACTAGCTTCTATTTATCAACTGTTTCAGGAGTACTATTTATGGTAAATGGTGTATTTATTAGAGTAAAGGGAGCAAAAGATAGTAGTAATTAATCGTGATAAACCCTTTAATCCTAACACGTCAACCTTATTTAAAAAGCCTCAAAAGGAAAAGTCAATTCTTGCTCTTCACCCGATAGTTCAATTGTCACTTCTATTAATACTAACAGATAGTTTAAAAAACATAAATTAACCTCTTTTCCTTCCAATGTAAAGTAAGTGAGAGGATATTCCAAGAATATAGGGGTCATTTGCCTTTTCAATAAGCAATTTTATAATTTTATCAAATTCTTTTTCTCCCTTGTTTCTCCAGTAATCCCAATTCTCATCATTTAAAATAGCCCCAATATTTGAACCAATTAATTCTAGGCTTTCAAAACCTTGTGCTTCCATAAATGGTTTGATTTCTTCTATATCGAAGTAATAAGCACCGGTAAAACGACCTTCGTCCTGATGGTTAAAACATCCTGTTTGTGAAAATTGATTAATAGTATCTAGATTATTATTTGGTTTCCACTTTTCGGGATATAAAAGGGAAGTTAAGATATGTCTGATTCTAGGCATAAACGCCACGAAAACAAGTCCATTTGTTTTCGTAACCCTATGTAGCTCTTTTACAGCCTTGATACGGTCAAGTTCTTCCTGCAAATGATACATCGGACCAAGCATTAATGTAGCATCAAATTGGTCATCATTAAGCATAGTAAGTTCTCTTGCATCAGCAGCAAAAAAATCGTTAAATTGTCCCACCACACCAAGTTCTTTTGCTCTATTTTCAGCTAACTCAACAAGTTTTGGTGTTAAATCAGTCAATGTTACCTGATATCCTTCTTTAGCCAGTTCCATCGAATATCTACCTGGTCCTGAACCATTATCTAAAATCGTTCCCGTCTCCGGTAAGTGTTTTTTTATAAAGTGCCAATTTACTTTGAATTCAATTGGTTCTCTATCAAGTCGTCCCCATTCATCGAATGTATTGTAATAATTAATGATGTTACTCATGAACTCACCTACATTCTATTAATTTAACTGATTTTCTTAAGAAAACGTAATATTCATCTTTTTTGAACTAATTTTAATCTTTAGTTTAAGAATAGAGTAGGCGCATGAATTACTCATGCGCCTCTCACAGATCCGTACGTGCGGGTCTTCGCATACGGCTCCTCCATGTTTATCCCCTTTGGAGA
>NZ_JAUSUD010000035.1 GCF_030813355.1 Metabacillus malikii | reverse complement strand
TTCGCTCGACTTGCATGTATTAGGCACGCCGCCAGCGTTCGTCCTGAGCCAGGATCAAACTCTCCAATAAAGTGTTTGATTGCTCAATAGTTTTTGTACATATAATGTACGATTGTTGTTAATAAAAATTAACGTTGGCACGCTTGGTTTTGTTTAGTTTTCAAAGAACATTTGTTAAAGCAACTATATTAGAATAACACATTTGATGTTATTTAGTCAACAACTTTTTTCGAGTTGTTTTGTTGCTCAACAAGCAACGTATTCAAATATAACACCGAACCCGGATTAGTGCAAGGTTTTTTTAAAAGAATAATAAATTTATCATTTTAATAGAAACATTAGATTAGATTTATATTAGTTTTGTCTCTATAAACTACTATAAACATAACTAAATAATTAGATTCTCCTCAATAAATTCTAGATGCAGAAGTATGCGGGTGTCTATAAATAGTTAGAACGTTCAAACGACCCCATTATGCTCAATCCATTCCTTTATCATCTGTTAATGAAGCCGAACTATTATTAATTACTATCCCTTAACCTTGGATTATTAAAAGTCACTATATGAATGCGTACAATACATGAACCAATCAAATACAATAGGATAATAGCATTAAACCCCTTTGTATTATTTATACAAAGGGGTTAGGAATAAAAGTAACATTACCATATTGAAAAAGATACCTATTCATATATCCTATTTCTGTCTCATATGCGGGAACAGTAAAACATCTCTTATTGAAGGTGAGTTTGTTAATAACATTACTAATCGGTCAATACCGATTCCTAATCCACCTGTAGGAGGCATACCATATTCAAGTGCCTCAATGAAATCTTCATCCATCATATGAGCTTCATCATTTCCTTGCTCACGCTCTTTTAACTGAGCCTCAAAACGTTCTTTTTGGTCGATCGGATCATTTAACTCTGTAAATGCGTTCGCGTGTTCTCTTGCCACAATGAATAATTCAAACCGATCAGTAAAACGAGGATCCTCATCATTTTTCTTTGCAAGTGGTGAGATTTCTACTGGGTGACCATAAATAAATGTTGGTTGTATAAGCTTTTCTTCAACTTTTTGCTCAAAGAATTCATTTACTATATGGCCATACAACATATGTTCTCCAATTTCAACTCCATGTTGTTTAGCAAGTGTTCTCGCTTCTTCTATAGTCATTTCCTTCCAGAAGTCTGCTCCAGTATATTCTTTTATTGCATCTACCATGTGAAGTCTTGTCCATTTTGGCTCTAAATTCACTTCATAATCACCATATTGTACAGTTGTCGTTCCTAATACTTCCTTTGCAATATGAGCTATTAAGTTTTCTGTTAGTTCCATAATATCTTGATAGTCTGCATATGCTTCATATAATTCAATCATCGTAAATTCAGGATTATGTCTAGTAGATATACCTTCATTTCTAAACACTCGGCCAATTTCATATACCTTTTCCATTCCACCTACGATTAATCGTTTTAAATGGAGTTCAATTGCAATTCTCATATAAAGAGGCATATCCAAAGCATTATGATGTGTAATAAATGGTCGCGCAGATGCTCCACCAGGGATTACATGCATTGTTGGTGTTTCTACCTCAAGATATCCGTGATCATCGAGGTATCTTCGCATCGCTTGAATTATTTTACTTCTTGAGATAAATGTACTTTTACTTTCAGGACTCATAATTAAATCTACATATCTTTGACGATATCGTTGTTCAATGTCTTTTAATCCATGGAATTTGTCCGGTAAAGGTCTTAATGACTTCGTTAAGAGCTCAAATGTACTAACCTTAATAGATAGTTCCCCAACCTTTGTTTTAAATACGTTACCTGTTACACCAACAATATCGCCAAGATCTGCTGTGGTGAATAGTTCATATGCCTCTTCGCCTACCGCATCTTTTCGTACATAGATTTGGATTTGACCCGATAAATCTTGGATATGCGCAAAACCCGCTTTTCCTTTGCCACGTTTGGTCATAATACGTCCAGCAATTGTAACTTGGATTTCTTGACTATCTAAATCATCTTTACTCATTTCATTGTATCGTTTTACTATTTCTTGGGACTGATGGGTCCTTTCAAACCGCTTACCAAATGGATCTAGTCCACTCTCTCTTAAATTATGTAACTTTTCTCGTCTGACCCGTAATTGGTCATTTAATTCTTCATGATTCATTTCTTCTGAACTCATAGTTACAACTCCTAAATTTAAATTTTCCGGTACTGTTAATTTATTGTTAATGTCAAAGAGTCCATTGTCACCTTATGGTTTTGATAATATATGATACATCTGTCTATATTCAACAATTGTGTATACATAACTTTAGAAATAAATTGAATTAACAACATCTAATTAACGTTACCCTGTATAACTTATAGTAATTTAGAATATCTAGTTTTTAAATTGATAAATCTATCCTAATTTCTTAAACGTGATTCAAACCTAGTTTACCATACTATATAGAAAATTTTCATTTCCTTTACAAAAACAGAAAACTGCCAGGTTTACTGGCAGTAAAACAAACCAACCGACGACAACAAGCACATACTCACTTAGAATAACTATAACATATTCTCTTTGGTGTCTATGAATTCATCTATTAATCCAATATCACCAGTTTTACATGCTTATAAACCCCTATTAGCCATCATCTTGGATTTAATTCATCCACTGTAATGTTTAACGCATTAGCAACATCTTCAATAAACTTTTCACTTGGTTCGCGATTTCCTCTTTCAATTTCTCCTAAAACTGAAACAGATACCCCTAAGTTATTAGCAAAGCCTTCTTGGGTAAAGCCCTTTAACTTTCGAAAAGCGCGAATACGTCTACCCCATTTTTCTGCTTCCATATTCGAACTCCTTCTTTATCCTGTAATTGATTAATAATATCAGCAATTGGTTTATCTATACCAGGAATATATATATCTTTTTGTATCTCATATAAAGGTATAAGAACAAATGATCGCTCGTGCATTCTTGGATGTGGAATAATTAACTGCTCTGTTACAATATTTTCATGATTATAAAGCAAAATGTCAAGGTCCAATGTACGAGGTCCCCATCTCACAATACGTTTTCGGTCAAAATCATTTTCAATTGATTGAAGTACTTCTAACATTTCTATTGGAGCTAAGTCAGTTTTTACTTCAATAACCATGTTTAAGAAATGATCTTGATTTGTAAAGCCCACTGGTTCTGTTTCATAAATAGAGGAAATATCCAATACTTGAATATTAGTATGCAAATGTATTTCTCTTATAGCCTTTAATAAATATTCTTCTTTATTCCCCATATTAGAGCCTAACGAGATATAAGACTTCACCATTAGCTTCTACCTCGAATAATTTCAATAGCAACATTACTGTAATGACCTGGTATCGGCGGGTCCGGTTTTATTAATTTTATCTTGCAACTACTCACGATCGAGAAATGACTTAATATTTCCTTGGCAATTTGTTCCGCTACAGATTCAATAAGTTTATATGGTCGTCCTTCAACTATATCCTTACAAATTGAATATAGTTGTGCATAGTTTACTGTATGATTTAAGTCATCCGTCTGTCCCGCTCTACTTAAATCTACTTCCACTGTTAAGTCGACTTTAAATCGTTGTCCTAATTTAGTCTCCTCAGCGAGAACACCGTGGTACCCGTAAAATTCCATGCCATTTACATAAATTTTATCAATAATGATTACCTCCCCTTAAGCATTGCATCCATCATTCGTGCCATTCTAGAGATCTCCAACACATCATGGACCCTAACAATTTGACATCCCCGCTCAATACCTAAACAAACCGTTGCACCAGTTCCTTCAACCCGTTCTTGTGGAGGAAGATCAAGCACATGTCCGATAAACCTTTTACGTGATGTGCCTAGTAGAACCGGATAACCAAGACTTGTAAACACGTTCAAATGATTCATAACCGTTAAATTATCATCCATTGTTTTAGCAAAGCCGACTCCTGGATCAAGAATAATATTCTCGTCACTCACGCCTGCACCTTTTACAATATCTACAGACTCCATTAAGTCTTGAACCATATCAGTTATTAAATCTGTATAATTCATGTTATCTCGATTATGCATGAGAATAATCGGTACATTGCAAGCTGCAGCTACCTTAGCCATCTCAGGATCTGCCTTAGCTCCCCAAATATCGTTAATAATTGTTGCTCCTGCCTCAACTGCTTGTTTAGCTACTTCAGCTTTATATGTATCAATAGAGATTGGAACATCTATTTCATTTGAAAGCTTACTTATCACTGGTATAACACGTTCCAGCTCCTCTTCAACTGAGACAGGCGCAAAACCAGGACGTGTAGATTCTCCACCAATATCTATAATATGCGCTCCGCATTCTACCATTTTTTTTGCATGTTCAATAGCTCTGTTTAAATCTGTATAACTGCCGCCATCTGAAAATGAATCGGGTGTTATATTCAAAATTCCCATAATAAGTGTTTTGTTACTATAATCAAGCGTGAATTTTCCACATGATAATACTTGCTCATTAAGTTCAGCCTTCATCTTTTACACATTCCTTTACATCTCATCTATTTTTAATAGTTTGGTCCGATAATTGGTATATAACTCATGTAATTTTAGGGTAATCTCGCCATCATTCCCTAAGAACTCTTGACTTCCAATTCTTTTTATTGGAATGATCTGTTGCGAAGAATTTGTGACAAAGATTTCAGTCGCGCTTAACATTTCTTCTTTTCTATACATCCCTTCGAAATAACAAATATTCAATTTTTTTAGGCACTTTTTTACAAATTCTCTTGTTATTCCATTTAAAATACCTGTTTCTAGTGAAGGTGTGTACACAATGTCATCGTTCCTCCAAAATACGTTTGAGACAATTCCTTCAGCTACATAACCCTGTTCAGTGAGAAATATCCCTTCATAATCAGGGGCATGTTTTAACTCTCTTTTCCCTAATATATTGTTTAAATAATGATGTGATTTTAAGCGTACTTTTCCTTCAGGGGTATTTCTCCTCAACTCCAAGATTTCTGCATTCTTTTCTTGAAATAGATTTGTTGGAGCTTTCCTCAAGAAACAAAGGATAGTAGGTTGCTCATATTGCTGAGCTAATTTCCCTACTTCTCCTATACCTGCAGATATATTTAAACGCACTGTTACATCACTATTTTCACAGTCATTTAATGCTAAAAGGCGCTTGATAATATCCATTATCTCTTCTATACATATTTCATATGTTATACCTAATTCCCTAATTGCTAGTTGAAGTCTCTCTAAGTGGTCATACAATAGAAACGGGAATCCTTGATACACCCTAAATGTCTCAAAGGCTCCTAACCCATAAAGAAAGCCATGATCGAATGGAGAAATCGTGGCTTCAGTATCTTTTATGAACTTAGAATTACAATAGATATACATATTATGAACTCTTTTCCGCTACGCGATAATGATTAATGAAATTGGCTAACAAATCTTTTCCGAAAGATGTCATAATTGATTCAGGGTGGAATTGAACACCTTCAATTGGATATTCTTTATGACGTATTGCCATTATTTCATCTTCATCTGTCCATGCAGTTACGTCAAAACAGTCTGGCAATGTTTCATTTTTCACAATAAGTGAATGATAGCGAGTTGCTGTAAATGGATTTTGCAATCCCTTAAATATCGTTTCACCATTATGGTTTATTTCTGATGTTTTACCATGCATCATACGCTCAGCTCTTATAACATCTCCACCGAATACTTGTGCGATTGATTGATGCCCAAGACAAACTCCGAATATTGGGATTTTATTTGCGAAGTGTTTAATTGCCTCCATACTAATACCAGCCTCATTTGGACTACACGGCCCAGGAGATATCATGAGAAACTGCGGATTTAATGCTTCAATTTCCGGAATTGTTATTTCATCATTACGCTTTACAATTAACTCTTCACCTAATTCTCCTAAGTACTGAACTAAATTAAAAGTAAATGAATCATAGTTATCAATCATTAATATCACTAAACTCACCTCAACCTATTATTTTCTCTTCTTTACTCATCTCATATGCCTTCATTATTGCATGAGCCTTTTTTAACGACTCTTTATACTCATATTCAGGATTAGAATCAATCACAATTCCAGCACCTGATTGAACATAACCGTACCCATCTTTACTTAATAATGTTCTAATGACAATATTAAGCTCCATATTCCCATCAAAACCTATCCAGCCAATAGATCCCGTATAAAGACCTCGCCGAGTCGGTTCTAATTCCTCAATAATTTCCATCGTTCTTACTTTTGGTGCTCCTGTAATTGTACCACCTGGAAATGTTGCCTTAATAATATCTACAAAATCCGAGTCACTTCGTAACGTTCCTTTTACATTGGAAACTATGTGCATTACGTGAGAGTATTTTTCGATAACCATGAATTCATCTACATGAACAGTACCATACTCACACACTCTACCTAAATCATTTCTTTCAAGGTCTACAAGCATAACATGTTCTGCCCGTTCCTTCTCATTTTCTATTAGCTCCTGCGCCAACTTGATATCCTCTACTTCTGTCTTCCCTCTCGACCTAGTTCCTGCTATCGGTCGTGTACTTACAGTTAGCCCTTGCTTTTTTACTAATAATTCTGGTGACCCACTTATGACTTGTAGCTCAGGAAAATGTAAGTAAGCCATATATGGTGATGGGTTCACTTTTCTTAACTGTTCGTAAATAAATAGTGGTTGTTGCTCCAAGGGGAAATGTTGTCTCACTGATAAGTTTACTTGGAAGACATCGCCTTGTGAGATATACTCTTTAATCGTTTCAACTGCAGCAACAAATGAGTTTTTAGTAAACGAGATGGGCTCCTTATCAGAAGGTTTTTTAATTGGATTTTCCAGGTCATTGTAAGACTTTGGATTTTGTGTCCATTTTTCCTTTAACTTCTCTAACTTCTTTTCAGCTATTGTTACATGTTGATTTTGATAATAATGAGTTATTAACCAGAGTTTAGATGTTTCGTGGTCATATACTGCTATATCGTCAAAAATCAAAAAGTATAAATCCGGGGTATCCAGATCATCAGATGCGTGATTAGGCAGTTTTTCAAAATACCTAACACAATCATAACTGATAAACCCAATCGCTCCACCTTGAAAATCTGGTAGACTAGTATTTGTTTCGGTTTTATATAGATTGAGCCACTCCTGGAATAACTCAAGTGGTTGTCCATTTCGTTCTGTCTTACCATTCACATCATGAATAACCAATTTATTATCCTTACCCATTATTGTCGCAATTGGATTTATTCCAGCTATACTATATTTCCCTCCACGACCACTTTCAAGGAAAGCATGCAACTCTTCATCTTTACATAAAAACTTGTACTGTTCAAAGAAGTCACCTTTATATTCAAAACTCATGCCTATAGATGATCTTTGCTGCATATTCAACCTCTCCTTTAAAACTCTTATTTATATTTTACATAATTGTCTGGGAGAAGCTATAAGGAATTTTACTTTTTGTTAATATATTTCCTGAACACTGCAATTTTTCTAAGACTTAAGCTTTATTTCGTTCTCAGTTAATATTGCGCGACTACCCGTTTGTATCTTTAAGGTTTTTGAACTTCAGAGCTTCGGCAACAATTTTTCACTAACAAACTTCAAGTATCCCTCTACAGAGTCATAATTAATCCGCCCAAGGGTTTCAATATGAGTCCTTTACCTTTAAGTTAACAAGCAATTTGTCTTCGTTCAGTAGTGCCTTAATTAGATCCTACAACCCAAATTAAGGTACTACAATTTACTCAGCATAAAGCCAAACCAAAAAAGGGAGACTATTGTCACCCTTCTTTTATAAGATATGATATTTTGAAGAATCAATCGTATTGATATAATGGAGTACTTAAATAACGTTCACCGTTATCAGGAATTACAGCTAGAACTTTCTTACCTTTACCAAGTTCTTTAGCTACTTTTAATGCTGCAAAAATTGCAGCTCCTGAAGAAATTCCGCCGAGGATCCCTTCTTCTCTTCCTGCTCTTCTTGATGTCTCAAAAGCCTCTTCATTTTTTACAGTTATTACTTCATCATATACATTTGTATTTAAGACGTCAGGAACAAAACCTGCACCAATACCTTGAATTTTGTGTGGACCAGGTTTTCCACCTGATAGTACTGGTGAGTCAGTTGGTTCTACTGCATATATTTTAATTTCCGGATAATTCTCTCTCAACACAGAACCTGCACCTGTAATTGTACCGCCTGTTCCAATTCCAGAAATAAATGCATCTAATTGGTCACCCATTTGTTCAACGATTTCCTTACCTGTTGTTAGGCGGTGAATTTCTGGATTTGCTTCATTTTTGAACTGTTGAGCTAAGAAATATCCATTTTCTTTTGCTAATTCTTCAGCTTTACGAATTGCACCATTCATTCCTTCAGCGCCTGGAGTTAATACTAATTCTGCACCGTACGCACGTAATAAGTTTCTACGCTCTAAACTCATTGTATCAGGCATTACTAAAATCGCTTTCAATCCTTTTGCTGCTGCAACCATTGCTAAACCGATTCCAGTGTTACCACTAGTAGGTTCAATAAGAGTATCTCCAGCTTTTAACTCTCCACTCTTTTCAGCAGCTTCAATCATCGCCAAACCAATTCTATCTTTAACACTACTACCTGGGTTGAAGTACTCAAGTTTTAAGTATACATCTGCACTGTTGTCATCAACTAATCTGTTTAATTTTACGATCGGTGTTTCGCCGATTAATTCATGTATAGAGTTTGCTACACGTGCCATATTGTTTCCTCCTCTATCCCGAGTAAATTTATTGGATTTATAAGTAATATATCAATTCCTTGATAAATTGTCAAAACATTTTATCTGTTACAAACAATTTACTAATCACCATAAATCCATTTAACACCCACTTCATTCCATAGTGGTTCCACAGTGACATTCCCTTGCATTTGTTCAAGTGCAATTTGCCTACGTATTTGACTTTTAACTTCTCCATAACTATACGATTTTCCTTCTTGTTTTTTATGAAGGAAGAGAATGGCATAACCTGTATCAACCCGTATTGGCTTAGACCATTCCCCACTACTTAATTCATGTGCGCTATCTATATATGCTTTTGGTATGAAGTCATTTTTTTCAGATACAAAACCAATATCACCACCAGAGTGGGCAGTGAATTCATCTGTTGATTTCTCAAGTGCAAGAACATCAAAACTAGATCCATTCTCAAGTTCCTTAATGATATGATTTGCAGCTTCCTTTGTTTCAACAACAATATGAGCTAAATGGTAAGAGTCCTCTATAGAATATGAGTCTTTATTCATTTCATAAAATTCTTTTAGTTCTTGTTCAGAAACAGATACATCTTTTGTTAATAATTCCTCAAGTAGGATACTATAGCGTATTTGTTCATGTATTTCATCTACATCAAGTTGTCCTTCACCTTTGGAATTATTCATTGCTTGATAAACTGCAAATTCTCTTTCTATATCTTCCTCAGAAACCTTAATTTGGTGTTCTTCAGCTAATTGCATAACAACTTCCTTATTTATTAGCTCTGTTAATATTTCCTTACCATATCTCTCTTCAAGTATATCCAACCACTCTTGCTTTGTTATGCTCTCTTCTCCAACTGTTGCAATAGATTCTTCTGATGTTGTGGGTGTATACACATCTTTAGTTTTTGTAAAGTAAGCTAATGTGAAACAGTTTAAGACTACTAAACCAAAAATAACTCCCCATAATACTTTCCCACTCATCTATTCAACTCCTGTTTACTAAGGGCTACAATTTTTACTTTGCTTCATTTTTGAGATTTTCTAGGTCATCCTTTGATAAAAAATATTTTTCATTACAAAAATGGCATTGTGCCTCAGCTTGACCATCTTCATCAATCATTGCTTGTATCTCTTCTGTACCTAAACTAATAATCGCATTTTCGATTCTTTCTTTTGAGCATTGGCACTTAAATTGTAAAGGCTGCTTTTCTAAAAATTTAACATTCCCTTTACCAAGCACTTCCTCTAATATCTCCTCAGGTGTCAATCCACGTTGAATTAACTTAGAAATCGGGTCAATCTTATTTAACCTATCCTCGATTTTAGTAATTGTTTCATCGCTTGTACCAGGCATTAATTGAATAATAAACCCACCTGATGCCAAAATTGTATTATCTGGATTTACTAATACTCCGACACCTACAGATGATGGAACCTGTTCTGAAGTAACTAAATAGTATGTAAAATCTTCTCCTAGCTCTCCAGATACAATCGGAACTTGTCCAGAAAATTGGTCTCTTAATCCAAGGTCTTTAACAACTGTTAAATTTCCATCTGTACCTACTGCACGAGCTACATCTAACTTACCTTGTTCATTCAAATCAAAATGCACTTGTGGATTTGTGACATACCCTCGTACTTCGCCATTTGCATTACTATCTACAAGAATTGCACCTATTGGTCCTTTTCCCTCTATTTTTATTGTTATCTTAGCATCGCCCTTCATCATAGAGCCCATCATAACTCCAAAAGTCATCGAGCGTCCTAAAGCAGCAGAGGCTGTAGGCCAAGTTTGGTGCCTCCTTTGGGCTTCCGAAATCGTGTCTGTTGTTCTTGCTGCGTAGGCACGCACTTGATTATCAAATGCTAAAGCCTTAATTAAATAATCCATGTACTTACTCCCTTCAATTTTTAATGCTTCTCATAGAGACCTTCTCGACAATTTGATTATAATAAAGTAATTCGCCTCGTAACTAGTAAAAGGCCTCACTCGACCAATGTTTCTATTAGCCCTATTTAAAGCCTTCGGACTTTGTAGTTGCACCCTCTCATATTGCCGATATATATCTTTTTAATCATTTAAGGTATTACGGTCATAGATAAGTTGTAAACCCCGTAAAGTTAAAAATGGGTCAACAACATCTATACAATCTGACTCCTTTGCAATTAGTGAAGCTAATCCTCCAGTCGCAATTACCGTCGGAATAACATTCGCTTGATCTTTAATCCGTTTTACGATTCCTTCAACTTGTCCAACGTATCCATAAAGTATACCTGACTGCATGGCACTCACTGTATTTTTACCTATAATATTATCTGGTCTTGTAATTTCAATACGAGGTAGCTTGGCAGCTCTTGAATAAAGAGCTTCAGTTGAAATATTGATACCAGGTGCGATTGCGCCCCCCATATATTGCAAATCCTCGTTTATGTAACAATAAGTAGTAGCAGTTCCAAAATCAACGATTATTAACGGACCACCATATTCATAAATGCCAGCAACCGCATTAACGATTCGGTCTGCCCCTACTTCACGAGGATTGTCATATTTAATATTAAGTCCTGTCTTTATACCCGGTCCGACTACTAAAGGCTTTAACTTGAAATATTTATTGCACATTCTTTCTAATGCAAACATGATAGGTGGGACGACTGAAGAGATGATAATTCCTTCTATATCATCAAAAGTTATCCCTACGTGTTCGAAAAGACCTTTAATAACCATTCCAAATTCATCTTCTGTTTTATTTCTGCTAGTTTCTATTCTCCAATGATGCTTTAAATCAGTTGCCTCATATACACCTAATACTGTATTAGTATTTCCAACATCTAAAACTAGAATCATTTTATCACCACTTTATATTTGTCATATGTAGTATTTATATTCCGTTACATTTTATCACAAAGTTTCTTGTCTATGGAAAGTTGAACGATTCCTGAATAACGAAAAAAACCGATGACAATTATTATGTCATCGATTTATTCAGGCTTATTAAAGAACTATTAGGACTGTTCAGTCGGCCCTTCTTCGTCCTTTTTTGATTGAATATTTACTTTAACATCGTCAGATTTCTCAGCACTTGTCACTTCGTCACTATCTGATTTCACAGGACGATCTGGCAATTTGCCTTTTTCAACAAGACTTTGAATTTGTGCTGCATCAAGTGTTTCAACTTCAAGTAATGTTTGTGCAACCAATTCTAACTTATCACGATTTTCAGTTAGAATTTGTCTAGCACGCTCATAACTTTCTTTAATAAATCGTTGAATTTCCATATCAATTTCATGCGCAATAGCATCACTATAGTTTTGTTCATTATGAATGTCACGACCAAGGAACACTTGACCACCTTGTGATTGGCCAAATTGTAATGGTCCTAGCTTTTCACTCATACCGTATTCGGTTACCATTTTTCTCGCAATACCAGTTGCTCTTTGGAAGTCATTATGAGCTCCAGTACTTACTTCTCCAAATACGATTTCTTCTGCTACGCGACCACCAAGTAACCCAGTGATTTTATCTAAGAGCTCAGGTTTCGTCATGAAGTAGCGGTCTTCTTTTGGCAGCATAACCGCATATCCACCAGCCTGACCACGAGGAACAATCGTTACCTTATGTACCATATCAGCCTCGTCTAAAACTACACCTATAATTGTGTGCCCAGCTTCATGATAAGCAACAATATTTCTTTCCTTCTTAGATATGACGCGGCTCTTTTTGGCAGGACCAGCAATAACTCGGTCTGTCGCCTCATCAAGGTCTGAATTATCTATTTTCTTCTTATCTTGTCTTGCAGCAACTAGAGCTGCCTCATTAAGTAAGTTTTCTAAATCTGCGCCAGAGAACCCTGGTGTACGTGCTGCAATTGCCTTTAAATCAACACTTTCATCTAACGGTTTATTACGAGAGTGTACTTTTAGAACAGCTTCACGACCTGTAACGTCTGGTCTATCTACAGTAATTTGACGGTCAAAACGACCTGGTCTTAATAATGCAGGGTCAAGAATATCTGGTCTATTTGTAGCTGCAATGATGATAATACCTTCATTTGCACCAAAACCATCCATTTCAACTAAGAGTTGGTTAAGTGTTTGTTCACGCTCATCATGACCGCCACCTAGACCTGCTCCACGTTGACGACCAACAGCATCAATTTCGTCAATGAATATAATACATGGTGCATTCTTCTTTGCATTTTCAAATAAATCACGAACACGCGATGCACCGACACCGACAAACATTTCAACGAAATCAGAACCACTTATCGAGAAGAATGGTACTCCAGCCTCTCCCGCTACAGCTCTTGCTAGTAATGTTTTACCTGTACCTGGAGGTCCGTTTAATAGAACACCTTTAGGTATTCTTGCACCTAGTTCGGCAAACTTTCGAGGGTCTTTCAAGAACTCTACAACTTCAACAAGCTCTTGCTTCTCTTCATCAGCACCAGCTACATCTTTAAATTTAACTTTCTTCTTTTCTTCGCTATAAAGCTTAGCTTTACTTTTTCCAAAGTTCATAACACGACTTCCGCCGCCTTGAGCTTGGTTTAATAAGAAGAAGAATAAAATAAAGATAATAATAAACGGAATAATTGATGTAAAGAATGTAACCCATCCACTTGTTTCTTCAGCTGGTGCAATATTTAACCTATTTACATTATTTGCTTCAGCTGCTTCATCAACACGATTGAGTCCTTGTTCTGTTGGTATATAAGTTAGGAAGGATTCATCTTCTTTTGCATCCTTCATCTGTCCTCTAACTTCGAATACACCACGAACAGGCTGAATAGTCATTTCTTCAACTTTCCCATTATTTAAGTCAGAAATGAATTCATTATACGTAATTTGCTCTGTTTTCGGGTTAGTGCCAGTAAAAAAGCTAACTACCCCAATAATAACTAAAAATATAAGTAAATAAAATATGGTATTACGGAAGATCCGATTCATTCCTTACCTCCTCCCACAGTCAACACAACTATTTTAAATAGTATCATAGTAAATCATGGTAACACAATAAATTAAGCAGTTGAGCAATTCTGTGTTTTAATTTAGTTTATTACTTGTAAATTTCCGGTTTTAAAACGCCTATGTAAGGTAAATTTCGATACTTTTCCATATAATCAAGACCGTACCCTACGACAAATTCATCTGGAACTTTAAATCCTACATAATCAGCTTCAATATCTGCTTTTCGTCCTGTTGGCTTATCAAGCAAAGTCACAATTTTAATTGATTTTGCTTTTCGATAACGGAATAACTTAACTAAATAACTCAATGTTAAACCACTATCAATAATATCTTCAATAATTAAAATATTTCTACCTTCAACAGATGTATCAAGGTCTTTTATAATTTTAACCTCACCGGAAGATACTGTTGAAGTACCATAACTAGATACATCCATAAAGTCCATCTCTAAATATGTATCGATGTTCTTTAAAAGGTCACCCATAAAAGGCATTGCACCTTTTAACACACCAATTGCAAGTGGAAATTCATCCTTGTATTCTTCAGTGAGAACTTTGCCTAACTCTTTTACTTTTTGTTGAATTTGTTCTTCCGTTACTAAAACTTCTTCGATATCTTGTCTCATTAAATGTTTGCCCCCTAGAAGATCATTGCTCCTTATAATGCAATACTACATATACACCCTTATTTACTGACTTTGCTTCATACGTTGATTTTTTCAAACCAGGCAACCATAGTATGTTTCCATTTCCATCTAATACAATTGGCCATGAATCGCGATTTTGTAAAGGTACTTTCTCATTAATAAATATATCTTTTACTTTTTTTCGTCCATTCATGCCTTTTAGTGAAATTTTATCTCCCGGCTCTCGTGTACGTACTATAAGAGGCTTTACTAACGCAAGATCATCTATTATGAATGTTCTGTTATCACACCTCAATTGTGAAGCATTCCTTGTCATTTCACATGTGATTAAAAACCCATTAGGAAGTTTAATATCTGAAGGGATTTCAAGCTCATAATAATATTTGCTTGTTTTTTTATGTTCAAATGTAAACAAACAATACTGGTACGATTTAATCACTTTAAGACCCTCTGGGAAATCAAGTGAACCTGAAGGATGTTTTTTTGACATAAAAGTCAATAAACTTTCAATATGTATTGAAGAAAGAGAAGCTGGAATAGTTCCATATAGATAGTTTAATATTAGTTTAATCCCTCTTCTTTGTAAAGGCAAAGGTAGCTTTAAAAAGCCTATGATATCAATTTCTATATTTGTCTTTTCTTTTCTTTTCAATACTTTATTCAATTCTTCCCTCGTTAATTCCTGTAAATACGTTTCATCCTCTAATAAGGTTTCACTAAAATACTGAAATCTTTCATGAACAAGAGGGTTTTCCTTTTTCAAATAAGGTAAGATATATTTCCTAAATCGATTTCTTGTATAAATTGACTTCTCATTACTTGGATCGAACATAGGGACAATCTGATGTTCACTACAATAATTTAAGATTTCTTCTTTTGTCACTTTAAGTAATGGCCTAATAATGAAGCCGCTATGGAATTTTCGCTTCATTCTAATTCCTGCTAGGGATAATCCTGTACTGCCTCTTACTAATCGCATTAAAATTGTTTCAATTTGGTCATCCCCATGGTGCCCTAATGCCAAATAACGCGATTGATATTTGTCCATTACGTCTTTATAAAATTGATAACGACACTCCCTACTTGCTACTTGGGAGCTTTTTTGATGTCTACTTGCGTATTCTTGCACGTTTATTTGTATTGCTTCACAAGCTATTTCGAGCTCTTTACAAAGTGAAACCACATATTCGAGTTCCTTCTTAGATTGTTCACCTCTAAACATATGGTCAACATGTGCAACAACTAGTTTTAGACTTAGCTTATCTTTTATCTGATTTAACAAATGTAGTAAGGCCAATGAATCTGGACCTCCAGATACACCTACAACAATTGTTGAACCTTCTTCAATGAGTTGATAACTTTGAATAAGGTTATAAAATTTTTTCACAATTCTCCCTCTTTGTTTACACTTATTATTAAGTCCTTAACTACATTTAAATAGTTTCCACTATGCGCCCTTCACTTACTATCCTATCATTATTTCAAATCCAAAAACAAAAGTGAAGTTTTTCGTTCACATAATAAACATATTATATGAATATTTTCCCAATATCTATGTAAATTGATTATTATTAACTTTGTACACCTGTAATTAAGTCTCGCTATTTTGTAAGTATCTGTCTGTCTTAACATATATATCAATTATGTAAAAAAACCTTTACATTAAGGTATGGTAAACATATAAAGAATAAATAATAAATACACTAATTAAGATAATAATTGTTTCAATAAAGCCAGATACTTTTTTACCCTTTTTTACTTGCCTTCTAGAATTGTATCTTTGCTTTGGTTTTGAATATTGTGATTGACTAGGCTTATTATTTTTTATATGTACATTTTTCTTACTTACAGTTGAATTACTATTTGCTTTATGTGTTCCTTCAGATATCATTTGGACAAAGTCACTTTTCATTTCAATAGCATCATGATATTCCCCGAGCAATGCCCGATGCAGGATTAACTTATGTTTTCTTAAAAATGAATTTTGGTTTATAGCCTCAAACAATTGACTTTTCCCATTACTATCTTTTTTTGTAAAGCGTTTCGGGTATGCTGCATTAATTAGGATCATTGCAATTGCAAATAAATCATAGGATGGTTCTGCCTTACGAGTTCCTAATCCCCAATAGCCTCTATCAAAAAACTCAGTGAACTCTTTTATTGAACGCCCTTGTTGGGTTGTTCCACCAACATCAATACACCTAATTTGCGGTGGGGGTCCACTAATTAATAGATTTTCAGGCTTTAAATCCCCAAAAACCCAGCCTTGTCTATGAAGTTTCTCAATATTCCCTAGCAGTTGGAGGATAAGCACATCAGCCCATTCTGTCCCTTTTTGTTGAACAAATTCAAGGAAATTATTCCCCTCTATATATTCCATAACATAAAATGGAGCAATTTTATTATTGTTTAACACCCAGTCATCAACATCAAGCAAAGAAGGCCCAAGAGACGTACCTTGGACCGTAGCAAACCTTTTTAGCACATTAACCTCTGATGTAATTGCCATACTATTTTTACTAAGTTTTATTGCAACTTGGCCCTCATGACCAATCGCTAAATAAACACTTCCCGTTGCACCTTGCCCAAGCAATTTTATTATCTTGTAAGTTTTGCCATTCCATTTACCTTTGATGACTTTTCCAGGTGATACATTAAAAGCCTGATTCATCGTAGTACTCTTCATCATTTCTTAAAAAGCTCCTTAAGGAATGTTTCTTTTTAAAACTTTGAACGGCATCTCTAATTGCTGGACCAGTAGGAGTTATTCCTCCAGTTGATAGTTTAGGGAAGATTGATGATAACGATTCTAGTTTTGGGGTCCAATCTAATACCTTTTCAACATCATTCTTTTTCCCAGGAAATACTGAAACCGAAAATTGGTTTTCGCCAATACGAGAATTTAGACTAATTGATAGGTCTAATAATGCTTCCTTGACTGTAGGAAGTTTAGGTTTCATACTTGCACTTGTATCTACTAAGATAAGGATATCTAGGCTTGATGTTTCTCCTAATTCATCTACGACCTCCATCACTTCTCCTCGTTTTTCTGGCGGTAACTCCTCAATAGAAGTATTTTTCCCTAATATTTGTTGGAGTTCTTTATTTACTACACCTTGAAGGGTTTGTGTCATTGCCTGTCTTGTAACCATCTGTACAGTTTGTGATAATTGATGGGCATAGACAATTTGATGGACACCTCCACCTGACATTGCAATTCCCTCAATTTCCTGTATTGCCTCATGGTCAATTACATTCTCTTCCAATACACCGATAACATTAACTGTTATTCCTTGTTCCTTTGCTAAAGCTGCCATTGCTATAGGATCTTCACCTTGGTTCGAACAACCATCTGTTATTAACAAGATTTGCTTTAAGTGTCCTTTTTTCATCATTTACCCTCCTAAGAGACGATAATATTCTGTGGCCGCTCATAAAAAGTGGACATAGATTTATTTTTATCATCTTCGCCAGAAGGTTTTTTTTTTATACTATCGTCACCCCGTCTTCTTTGACTTACCTGTCACAGGTATGCTCGCCCATTTCGGTGTATTATGGTCAATTGATGATACTACTACTGTCATATCATCTTCAATTTTACCCGCTCTTGTTCGTATCACTTCTTCCATGATGAGGTCAGCCACTTCTTGCGGATTAGTTGTTTTAATTTCACTTATCTTTCTCTTCATCCATAAATCATAGTTCTCTACATGCTTTGGCCCCTCGAAAATACCATCACTCATCATAATTAATAAATCTCCTGCCTTTAACTTTTCACCTACGACATCAACATCAAAATCATCTATGATTCCCATTGGTAAATTACTTGCTTGAATTCGGATGATTTTATCTCCTCTTTTTATATAACTTGGTGTTGAGCCGATTTTTAAAAATTTACTATTTCCATCTTGTAAATCAACAACAGCAAGGTCTAGCGTAGAGAATATCTCGTCAGTTGTCCTTAACGATAAAATCGAATTAATCGTCTTTATTGCAACCTTCTCTTCAATCCCTGTTTGGAGAATTTTCTGTAGAAGTTTAATTGTTTCATTACTCTCAAAATGAGCTCTTACACCATTCCCCATTCCATCACTAATTGCAACTGCAAATTTGCCTACACCTAAATCAATCATAGAATAACTGTCTCCAGAAACTAAACCTCCTCCTTTTGCAGCATGTGCCACTCCTGTATCAATTTTATATTTTTTTGCAGAGCCAAATGAGACATGACAATATCCATTAGGATAATTTGCACATTCTTCATGTTTTACAATAATTGATTCTTCCAAGATATCTGATAGCATTGGTGCAATAATTTTTTCACACTCTCCATGGCCATTACAGAATGGTATACTCATTTCGATATCGACATTGCCCTGCTCTAGGTTAAATATATCGACATTAACAATTTCTATCCCAAAGTTTTGTAACGCATCTAATATTTGCTCTTCCTGAACAAAGTGGTTTTCCCTTTCTCTCTTAATTTCATTTGATAAATCTTCCATTACATGTGAAACACCTAATAACTGCTCAGCAACTAACCTACGACTCTCTTGGACCTCCCGCTTTAATTTCTGGTTTGCTTGAAAATAATTAATCTCTTGTTCAATTGCCTCCTCTACTTTATTAGACTTTGAGCAATGCCTTTGAAAGTCCTTTTTCAATTTCAAATTATTTTGGTACGTATTTTGTTTGCTTTCGTGCATAATTCGTTGCATTAAATCATAAGTTGTATCAAAGTTATTAACCCAGCACTTTTCCTTTTTGAAACAATTTTGACAAGTACTCTCTGTTATATTACTTAAAAATAAGTCGGTTTCTCTTTGTTCTTCTTCTGGCTCATTTTTTTCATAAAAAGTTGCAAAACTCTCGGACAAAGCTTGGAAAACTTGTGAAAATTGGTCCACTCTATGTGCTGTAACATCTCTTATCTTTCTAACATATTGTTGCTGTTCCTGTGAATGTTCATTTGTACCCGGTATATGCTTAGCTAAACGTGCTGTTATTATTTTTGGTGTGATAAAAAACAATAGGATAGCAATCAGTGATTCAATCATAGTTGTCATTAATTCCGTTGAACCTTGCCCATACAGAGAAATTAGCAAAGTCCCTATCAATAAACCGATTGCTGTTCCAATCTTTTGACCTTCCCTTAGTAGTCCTCCTAATAATCCAGAAAATGCCAGTAAACTCATATGATATAAATTACCAACATTAGCTAAACTTAAAATTAACCCTGTGACAACACCTACAGTACTCCCAATACTGGAACCACCAATAAAGGCAAATAATAAGACAATGTATCTAGAAAAGATATGTTCTGCTTGAAGATTTTGATACGATACACCAACTAAACCTGTCATGACCGAAGCAAGTAATATCATAATGCAGATAATTTCTTCAACTTTTAATGAATGTTTGTATTTTCGTGCGGATATAAGCGGTATACTTTGGAGAAATATTAACGTTAAAATAAATGATAAGCCCGATTCAACACCAGCCATCATATAATCATACATAGTTAATGATGACTTAATAAGCATTGTATATGCTAGTCTTGTTATAGCTACCGTTCCAAATACGACAAAAGGTAATGCCTTGAGCTTATCTTTAAATATATATCCACACAACCGATTTAAGACAAGAAAAGCAACAATAGACATCATAATCATGACTGCAACATCAATCTTCACTGTAAAACCACCAGCTGTTAATGCAACAGCAGCAAGTAATGCTTTATCCCTTTTCATGAGGAATATCGCTCCAAAAAACGGCAAAGCAAAAGGTATAATTTCTGCTAATATAATTGCTCGTCCCAACAAAAACCCAATAATCGCATATATTAATCCCTTATGTAAGAGGAATAATTGTAGTCGAGATGAAAATTTATGTAAGAATCGATTGACTACTAGTTGGGTTTTTTGCATGCCCAAATCAGATATCGGCTCCATTAACCTTCTTTCCACTTTTTCCATGTTCATTCCCCCACTTATTCATATTGGTTGTAATTATATCGGATAGTGGGACAAGAATTTGTCAAACGAAGGAGGGCTAATCTAAAAACAGTTCGACTGTTTTTGAGCAATGCGACAAAACCTCCATGGATATGAAAATTTTACATATAATAATTCGCCAAAATTTTAGTCCTAACAGATATTCGGCTTAAAATAATGTCTAATTTCATGAAATAAGATAAATATCTTTTGTACTATCTCATGATAAATTCATATATAATCTTTATACGCTGGATATCTTAGTAAAAACAAAAAAAGCTAGCTGCATATATGCAACTAGCCTTTTTTTATGACCCGTACGGGATTCGAACCCGTGTTACCGCCGTGAAAGGGCGGTGTCTTAACCGCTTGACCAACGGGCCGATTTACTTTTTTTTACTATGGTAGCGGCGGAGGGGATCGAACCCACGACCTCACGGGTATGAACCGTACGCTCTAGCCAGCTGAGCTACACCGCCATAGATATAAAACGCCCCTAGTTATATGTCCCCATCTCAGTACGTTAATTCAAAGGAGCTTCTCGATGGGTACAACTCGTAGATGATTCATGGAAGCTTTGCTCGTCGCTCTAGCCAGCTGAGCTACACCGCCATAATCATTAATGAGACACAAGTTATATAATACAACCGTTCCTCTTATCAGTCAATAAAAATTTAGTAATTTAAACGTGTTTGCTTTGCACTACCTGAATGATAGGTGATTATTTACAGAAATACAAAAGGGGTGACTCAAAATAGAAGATTCACCCCTTTTAAATATATGAAAGCAGCAAGCTATCCTCTTCTAGCTCCACGACCACCACGTTTTGATTCTGTGTTACGTTTTAATGAAGATAATCTGTCTTCACTATCCTTTAAGAAACGGTTCATTTTTTGCTCAAAGCTTTCCTTCGTATTTGTACGAAAGTCATTCCCTCTTTGTCTTGGGCGATCTGACTGCCTTGGACGATCTGAGTTTCTTGGGCGTTCTGGACGTTCTGGGCGTTCTGGTCTGTCAATTGCTTTCTTGATTGATAAGCCAATTTTGCCATCTTTTTCTACATTAATTACTTTAACTGTAACTTCGTCTCCGACTTTTAAGTGATCATTGATATCCTTCACATAATTATCGGCAACTTCACTGATGTGTACGAGACCTGTTGCGCCTCCTGGTAGCTCAACAAACGCTCCAAAATTAGTAATGCCCGTCACTTTACCCTGTAACTTGCTGCCAACTTCAATCGACATAAAAATAATGCTCCTCCTTAAACAGATAAAAAATCATTCGAATCTTTATTATATTATACATAAATAAAAAATCTAGTGTCAACAAGGCTAGTCTTTTATATTGAAGATGATTTCATTATCATCAGATAAAAAATAATCCCTTCTAGCTATCTTCGCAATATACTCGTCATCGTTAAGCTTTACAATTTCTTCTCTTAATAACTTTTCCTCTTTTTCAAGACTAGTTAACTTCTCATCTAGTTCCTTCTGTTCTTCTCTTTTTTCATCAATCGCATTTGATTGATTATAAAGGGTGGTTATCATGATTGCAGAGCATATGATGACTAAAGAAAATAACATTACTAGTCTACGAAACAAACCTTTTTTGCGTCTTTTTGCTAGTTGCTGCTGCTTTTCTTGTTGCTGCATATATTGAGATTGTAACTCAGTAATTTTCTTTGATCTCTCAAAACTCATACAGATAAATCCTCCTACTTTTTCTTCACATGACGCCACCAGGACTTAAGTTTGTTATATATATTCTTGATTTTTCTCTTAAATCCTGCTATATATTTTAGATTCTTCCCAATAAGCACTCTTATCCTTTTCGGAACCAGTTTCCAAAATAACTTTAGAATATATAAAACAGGCATGAATAGAAATTTAATGATTGTTATTAAAATCTTATAGCCCCATTTAATAATATTCAATAGTAAATGCAATAAACCTAGTAAAATTGTTGTAACAAGCTGAAATAAACCAATAATTGGTTTGACTAGCATAACATGGCCAATTTTTATTAAAAAGCGATATATAGCTAAGCTTGTCTGAATTAACAATTCGAGGAAACGTAGATAAAGTTGTTTCAAAAGACTTTGATAAGTCGCATAACCACACAATACAGCAAGGAAGATATAGACTCGAAGTTCACCTTCATTCACTAGCAATAATATATAAAATAGGATGAGTCCCTGTACGAGCCAGAACATAAAATCATTTATAAAGACGACCCATCTCGCCCTCATTGGCCGCTTTAAAAAGCGACCATATGTATCAAGGGCAGCACCGAGCCAGCTTCCCATACCTACCATTGCCAGCATCGTATAAAATTGTGTAGATAAACTCATTTAAATAACTTGCTAAAGAGTCCTTTAGCTTTCTCCCCATGCTGCTCATCTAAGTAAATTAAATCAAAAATTCTTGAACCCTTTATCGATACTATTCCTTTATCTACATCAAGATTTTTCATTTGTAAGTTCTGGCCACGGATAGCTAATGCGCCCATTACCGTATCTAATAGGAATTCTTCATTATCGAAGCTTTCTACTTGTTTGACACCAGTAATTTCTAATAACTTCCTGCCTCGCATGATAACATCATGTTCTGGAATTGTACCTTTATTAACAGATGAATTGTTCTCATAATATTGATTCATGGCTACCTCCACATTCTTATAAAGGATTTTCTTCTACATGTTATGTATGAAGAAAACACTTTAGAACAAGCTCCCATGAATTACAAAGAACAATGTACCGTCATATGTTTAAAACTCCTGACTAATTTTTTCTTCCTTAACAATTTTATAAAGATTTGCAGCCTCTTCCTTTCTTGTCGTTTCTTTAATATCTAAAATCTCGACGGTGACAAGCTTTTGTCCAAAACGAACAAGTAACTCATCTCCTATTTTTACGTTTGAGCTTGCTTTACCAGGAACGCCATTAATCGATATTCTCCCCTGATCTGCAATCTCTTTTGCCAATGTTCTTCTTTTGATTAACCTTGATACTTTAAGAAATTTATCTAATCTCATTTTTACTCCCCCTCTTTTTCTAACTTCTTCGCTTCATTCCAATAAGCATCCATCTCTTCTAACGAGAGTTCTGTTAAATCTTGGTGTTGATTTCTAGCCATTTCTTCAATGTAACGGAAGCGGTTATAAAACTTCTTGTTTGTAACAATTAGTGCTTCCTCTGGTTCAATTTTATAATGCCTACCAACATTAACTAATGCAAATATTACATCGCCAAACTCTTGCAATATTTTGTGATTATTATCTTTTATCGTTAGCTCAACTTCAAGCTCCTTGATTTCTTCCTTTACCTTATCCCATACGTCATCTATCGAAGTCCAATCAAAACCTACTTTAGCTGCCTCTTTTTGAAGATGGTACGCCTTTGATAATGCTGGTAATGATGTTGTAACTTTATCTAAAATAGATAATACTCTACCCTCTGTCTTTTCTGCTTGCTTAATATCATTCCAATTCTTCAATACATCATCTGTCCCGGAAACCTTTATGTCACCAAAAACATGTGGGTGTCGGCGCACCATTTTATCTGATATTCCTTTTATCACTTCATCAATTGAAAACATACCATCATCTTCACCGATCTGTGCATGGAGCACGACCTGCAACAGTACGTCTCCCAGTTCTTCAATAATATGATCAATATCCTCTTCGTCAATTGCTTCTATTAATTCATAGCATTCTTCAATTAGATATTTTTTTAATGACTGATGAGTTTGTTCTATATCCCACGGGCAACCATTTGGCCCCCTTAACTGAGCAATGATTTGACGAAGCACATTAAACTGATGATGTAACTGCTCCCTGTTATCTACTGGCGGTACATAGATACTTGTTAAATTGTTTACGTTAATTTCCCGATCAATTTCATATAATGGAACTTCCTTGATTAGCTGGTCTTCACTGCCTGCTGCAGTTACAATTTTTACTTTATAATCATCCGGCAATTGTTCCATTAAAGATAATTTCACTTCGGAAGCGACGATTTGGTCATATACTTGTGTAATGATAAGATGCCCTTGTAGGTCTAATTTATTGCTTTCCATACTTATAGCATCAACTAACTGAAACCCTTCAACTGGGTCAATTTCTAATGCTTGGAACATCGCATCCAAAAAGCTTTGCCCACCTTGTACAACGATTGTATAACCTTTTCCCCTACCTTCATTTAGTAGTAATTGAACAGTTTTTTCAGCTACTAACGGGTGACCAGGCACAGCATAGACAATATCATTATACTCTGCCTTTTGTAATAAAGATTCCGTTATCGTACGATACACTTCTTCAAATTGACTGCTTTGTTCATATACTGTATCAAAGGACTCATATGATATCTCTTGTTTTAGTTCATCAATGACTGGATGCTTTTCAGTACGTAAATATAAATGCTCCGTTTCTGTTATCATCTTGTATACACCAAAGGGTAACTGATTTAGATCACCTGCACCAAGTCCAATTATTGTTATTTTCTTTCCCATTTACTTACCTCATTTCATATTTGCAAACTTTTTTATGATTGGGATATATCGAAGCTCTTCCTTTGTAAAAACTGCTATCTTTAGACAAGTTGCAATGTATATAATCGCACCGATAAATACTAATATAAATGTCACATATGTAGCTTGGAGACGATTTTCAAGGTTTAGAAATAAATCAAACACATAATATACACCTGTCACAACACTTACCATTAAAACACACGATAAACTAATCTTTAAAATTTCTTTGTATTCTTGAAATAAGTATCCTTTTTTCACTAAATATAAAAAAGTAATAAACGTCACAATCATATAAGATAAAACACTTGATACTGCAGCACCATTTATACCATAGTGAGTAATTAAAAATTCATTTAGGTAATATTTACTGATTACACCAATTATCACAGCTAAAGCAGGCATATAAACAAGTCCCAATCCTTGTAACACGGCAAATAGTGTTAATGATAACGATGTAAACAAAATGGAACTACTTAATATCATTAGTACGGACGAACCTGAATAATTTGTAAAGAGCATTACATTTGCAGGCTTTATAATTGCAATTAATCCCGCTGCTGCTCCTGCTCCAATAAATACACATAATTTTATCGATAGATTTAGCTTTTCTTTAATTAATTTATAATCATTTCTCACCTTAGCAGTCGCAATTAATGGAACTAATGATAGTGCTAACGAGGTAGCCACAACTGTACCTAGTTGAATAAGGGGTTGACCTCTGTCATATATCCCCTTCGTCTCCTTAGCCACATTACTATCCATACCGTTTTCCACCAATAGTGTATATAGATTTAACGAATCAATGAGCTGTATCAATATTAGTAATAAGCTACTTATACAAATCGTCCAACTGTACTTTAGTAAAGAAATAATAATCTTTTTTGATGATATGCTTGGACTTCGAGTAAACGTCCACTTTATATTTTTTGACTCTCCTCTTTTCCACCATATGTAAAATAAACAACAAAACGCAGCTATACTACCAACTATTGAACCTACTAACGCACCAAATCCAGCTTCATAAAAATTATAACCTGCACGTATTAGAAAGTAAGAGCTAATCAAGATAACAGATACTCTTATCCCTTGTTCAATAACTTGCGAAATGGCAGTAGGGTGCATGCTTTGATCAGCTTGAAAATAGCCTCGTAAAGTTGAGATAAACGGGGTGAAGATAAAAGCCAATGATGTAATTTGAATAAGTGGGGTTAATTGATAGTCCCCCATAATCATAGCAATTTCATCTGCACAAAAGAAGAGTATGACACTTAGTATAAAACTACTAATAAAAATATAAAAGAATGATACCGTTAATATCTTTGAACGTACTTGATTTGATTTTCCATAACCATATTCCATCATTACTTTCGACACCATGACCGGAAATCCTGACGTGGCCAATATAACACTCATGCCATATAAAGGATAAACCTGCTGATAAATATAAAAGCCTATGTCTCCGACAATATTTTGATACGGGACACGATATATTGCGCTTAATATCTTTGTTATTATACCTGCAACAGTAAGGATAAAAGCCCCTTGCATGGCCATTTGAATACTATTGTTCTTCTGAACGTTCATGTTAGCCCCTCTCATTCTAAACTTTATTATAGCATATTCATTTTACAAGATTTGGGCATAATGAGCTTGTTCAATATATTTCAAATTCCAATGCGCACTACCCTTTTACAGAGAGTACTTACACTGAACTTAGAACGATAAGTAGTAAATAAGTAAATAGCAAATATGTTATATAACTAAACAGTAGTTACAGAAAAAAAGGCAGCCTACATCGTAGGCCACCTCCCTTTTACTGTTCCATCTGTCGCGCTAAGAAACCTGCTGCTGTTTCGACAGCTTTATGCTCAACTTCACCAATTGATTGGTCCTTTGAGTATATAAGCACTGCACCAATTGGGTCTCCATTTGCAACAATCGGACCTATGGTATAGGATTTTATATCCTCATTTAACCCTTCAACTATTTGAGTCTCTCCAGTATCTGTTTTTAATACAGATGTTCTATCATCCATGACACGTTCGACTACTTCTCCTATACTTTTATTAAGATAATCCTTTTTAGAGCCACCCGAAACGGCAATATATGTGTCTCTATCACATATTAGTACTGGATGACCTAAACTATCGTATAGAGCATCTGCATACTCCTTAGAAAAGTCGCTTAACTCACTTATTGGTGAGTATTTCTTCAAAATCACTTCACCATCACGGTCTACAAATATTTCTAGAGGGTCTCCTTCACGGATTCGTAGTGTTCTTCTAATTTCCTTCGGAATCACTACACGACCTAAATCATCAATGCGACGAACAATACCAGTTGCTTTCATCTTATGTTGCCTCACTTTCATCGGATGATTGGAAAGGATGATTGTTTTTCCCCTGTCAATTAGAGAATTTTATTTATTCCCAAAATAATTGAAGTCTTTTCTGCAAGCCTTGTCAATATAGGTTAACACTTTCACCATTTGCAAGAATCTCCTCAGCATAGTTCTATATTAGGCCTAATAGAAATTAATAAAAACTGTAGGTAGTTAACAAGGCATTGCTTAAAAGGTTTAACAGGTGCTTTTTTCTATATGTAACAATCACCATTTGTTGAAATTAGTATCCTACACATGGGATGTAATATACATCCAGAAAGTGATTTTTTCTAAATTTCATCATTTGAGCAACTATTCATCATGGCCATGAATAATTAGTTATAAACGGTCAATTAATACTTAAATTTTCCTTTTTAACATTAACTAGCCCATTTAATAGCTCTTTTATGATCGCTAGCCATCTCTGCTCAGTTAATCCTTTTGTTAAAATGGCGATTTTAAGTCGTCCCCCATCCATACCCAGACTGACAGTACGATTATATTTAGAACTTAGTTCGAATAACAGAGCACCATCAATTTTATTACTAGCTTCCTCTTCTAAGTAAATATTTATTTGGTCTTTTTCTTGTTTAATCATCTCGACACGTTCTTGAATCGAATAAACTTTTATTGCAGCAACCTGGAATAAATAGTCCACCTCGATTGGATATTCTCCAAACCTGTCAATCATCTCTTCCTGTAATTCTTCTAATTCTGTCAGAGATGTAATCGTCCTAAATCGCTTATACATGTCGATTTTTTGACGGCCATCAGTAATATAATCCTGTGGTAAGTAAGCATCAAGTTGTAAATCGATCTCTACATTAATTTGCTTTTCTTTCGGTTTATCAGTTCTTCGTTCCTCAATTGCCTCTTTTAACATCTGTGAATATAAATCAAACCCGACTGAGTCAATAAAGCCATGCTGTTGTGCACCCAATAAATTTCCAGCGCCTCTAATCGATAAGTCCCGCATTGCAATCTTAAATCCGGATCCTAATTCGGTAAACTCTTTAATTGCCTGTAGCCTTTTCTCTGCAACCTCTGTTAAGACTTTATCTTTTCTATGTGTAAAGTACGCATATGCAATACGATTTGAACGACCTACTCGACCTCTTAATTGGTAAAGTTGAGATAATCCCATTTTATCTGCATCATTTACGATTAGCGTATTGACATTTGGGATATCAACACCGGTTTCAATAATCGTCGTACTAACAAGGACATCAAATTCACCCTCTAGAAAGTTTAGCATGACAGACTCTAATTCATTTTCAGTCATCCTTCCATGAGCATACGTCACCCTTGCATCAGGTACAAGCATCGAAATTTCTTCAGCCTTTCTCTCTATATCCTCTACACGATTATATAAGAAAAATACTTGACCACCACGAGCTAACTCCCTTTCAATCGCTTCTCTAACAAGTGCACCATTATACTCCACAACATAAGTTTGAACCGGGAATCGATTCTCTGGTGGTGTTTCGATGACTGATAAATCACGAACGCCAAGCATTGACATATGCAATGTTCTTGGAATTGGAGTCGCTGTTAATGTAAGTACATCAACATTTGTTTTTAACTGTTTAATTTTTTCTTTATGAGTAACACCAAATCGTTGCTCTTCATCAATAATTAGTAATCCTAAGTCTTTATATGTTACATCCTTTGATAAGAGGCGATGCGTTCCTATTACAATATCAACGGTACCATTAGCTAAACCTTTTTTTGTTTCGGTTATTTCCTTTCTCGTTCTAAACCTGCTTAATAACCCTATTTCTATTGGGTAATCTTGAAACCTTTCTCTTATGGTCTCATAATGCTGTTGTGCTAAAATGGTTGTTGGGACTAGCAGTGCTACTTGTTTCCCATCCGCAATCGCCTTAAAGGCAGCCCTAATAGCCACTTCTGTCTTACCATATCCAACATCTCCACATAGAAGCCTATCCATTGGGCGGATTCGTTCCATATCTTTCTTAATTTCTTGTATTGAACGTAGTTGATCCTCAGTTTCTTGATAAGGGAAGGCTAACTCAAATTCTTTTTGCATTTCTCCATCCGGTGAGAAAGCATATCCTTCGCTTGCTTCCCTCTCTGCATACAATTTTATTAAATCATCGGCAATATCTTGAACAGATGATTCGACCTTTCTTTTAACTTTCTTCCAATCGTTCCCACCCAATTTGTAAATCTTCGGTTCTTTACCTTCAGACCCTACATATTTTTGAACTTGATCTATTTGTTCAACTGGTACATATAATTGGTCGCTACCTTGATAACGGATATTTAAATAATCTTTATGTATGCCATTTATCTCTAACGTTTCAATACCGAGGTATTTACCTATACCGTGATTAACATGGACAACATAGTCACCTATTTCAAGCTCTGAATAACTTTTAATTCTCTCTGCATTTGAAAGCTTCTGCCTTCTCACCTGTTTTTTAACACGCTTTTTAAAGAGCTCTTCCTCAGTTATTACGGCTAGCTTTTGCATCGGAAGTTCAAAACCAGTTTGTAAATCACCTTCCATAATGATAACTTTTCCGTTGATAAGTTTATCTTCTCTATGCTTAATAGTAGAATTTATTTCGTAATCGTCTAAAACTTGTTCTAGCTTTTTCGTTCGTTCTTCATTAACACCTAGAAAAACAATCGCATAGTTTGATTTTTTCCATCGTTCTAACTCATTTTTCAACACATTCATTTGTCCATGAAAGTTTTGCATTTGTTTACATGACAAATTTAAAATGTTTTGTGGGCTTGTATGAGGAACATGACGTAAAAACAATGATAAATAAATAAGTGAATGCCTCGATTTTTGGATAACATCAACATATGAGTGCGAGAGCTTTATGTCATGAATTATTTTTCCATCCTCAAGTAAGCTCGTATACCATTCAGCCTCTTCTCGATCTAACTGGTCATATGTTTCATGTATTCTGCCTATTTCGTCAAGAACAACAATCGAGTTACTTGGAAAATAGTCTAGTAGACTACTAGCTGCATCATAGAAGAGCGAAGAATATTTAAAAATATCTTGATCTACTTGGTCATTTCGTAGTCTCTCCAGGTCATACTGAATATTTTCAAATAGAAGCTCCTTATGTTTTTCATCTTTTACTTTCTTTAAGCTTCTAGATAAACCCGCTTCAATCGCATCTATTGCACGAGTCTTTGCCTCACCGTTAATAAATAATTCATTTGCAGGACCGATTAAGATTTCCTTCAACATATTAAGTGACCGCTGATCCTCTATATTAAAGGTCCTTATTGAATCAATTTCCGTATCAAACAACTCAATTCTGACTGCTGTTTCCTCTGTTAACGGGTATATATCAACAATTCCACCACGTACACTAAACTCTCCTGGTGAACTAACCATATCTGCTCTTTCATAGCCTAGTGAATGAAGCTTATTTATGAGCTCATCTAAATTAATATCTTGTCCTAAAGACAAGCTAACTTGCTTTGTCTGCCACAGTTTTTTGGGTGGTAACATCCTACGGATTCCTGCAACAGGTGTTACAACAACTGTTTGTTTCTCTTCTGTCAAACGATTCAAGACTTCAATTCTCTGCGCCTTAAGCTCAGGGCTTGCAACAGCAATTTCTGAGGCAATCAAATCATTGACTGGATACAGGTATACAATATCACCTAACAGATTAACAAGGTCTTCATAAATCTTTTGAGCCTGGTATAGATTGTGAGTGACCACTAACAATGACTTATTTAAATCATTATATAGTGCTGAGGTAAATACGGTTCTAGCTGACCCCGATAAACCTGCTACTAACTGTTCCTTTAACCCTTCCTTTACGCCTGAAACAACTGTATTGAAATCATCTGTTTCATTAAAATAAGTTTGTAAATTATCCAAGGTTAGCCCCCCTTTCAGGTATATTCATAGATTTACTTTGTTGTTAAATTCTTTATAAATACCATTTTTAATTGGTTAGTATTCATATTTGGCTTTACTAGCTTTATCGTCTGCATTGACTTTTCCAATAGCATATTCAGTTTAGGTGGAGTAGTGTTGTTACGAACGCACAAGCAAACTTAATGTCATCTCCTCAAATTACATGAGAATACGCTTACTGTAATGAGTCACACAAATTTAACCTGCATACATGAGTTGTAATAAGCTGGAAATCCAAACAGAAAAATGCTTTGGGTTTGCCCAAAGCTCTTACTGAATAAAACTTTCATATTGGTGGAATTCAGGGTTTCTATTTAATGCATCCTGACAGTCCTCACATATTGTCTTTACATGTATATCTCCATTTTGCTGGTAATTTATCATTTCTTGTCTCTCTTCATTATTTAAATGATGAAAGCCTAATTGTTCACTAGTAACGGAAATATTATCAATGCTTCCTACTTTCACACCACAATGTCTACAATGATAATGCAGAGCCATATATACCTCCTGAAAAAGGATTATTTGCATATAGTATGAACCTATTTCAGGAAGAATATACATGGGTTATAAATATCTCATATGTAGAGGTATCCTAAAGTATTCCTGATTAATTAAACTCATTCATAACTTGTAAAAAGTCAGTAGTTACCCACTTCTCACAAGCAAGAGTTGAACGCTTAATAGCATGACTTATTTCTACTTGTTCTTCATCAAGAAAACGTCCTAAAACATAATCAGTTATCTTCATTCCATTTTTTGGACGGTCAATCCCTACTCGGACACGATTAAATTGTTGTGTAGCTAAATGTAGGATAATAGACTTTATTCCATTATGTCCACCAGCACTCCCTTTTGTTCTAAGGCGGATTTTCCCTACCGGTAAATCTAAATCATCATAAATGACAACCAACTCATCATCACTTATTTCATAATAGTCCATTAATGGACGAATACATTCACCAGATAAGTTCATGTATGTCAGTGGTTTTAATAATATGACTTTCTCACCTGCAATATGACCCATTCCATACACACCGTTAAATTTTTGGCGGTCTAAAGGAATTGATAATTCTTTAGAAAGTTCATCTATTACCATAAAGCCAACATTATGTCTAGTTAGCTCATATTGTTTACCTGGATTCCCAAGACCAACAATGAGTTTCATGTTTGAAACCCTCCTAACAATTCTTCCATTTATAAGTTACTCAACTTTCGCATCGAAAAATGAGCGATAGGTTCAACCAACAGTAGTTGCTAATGTCATTCAAGTACGATCATTGACACAATAAAAATGCATGAAAAAACACCTATCCGTTTGGTATAGTTGATTTGTCGAGAATCAAAATTCCATACAGAAGAGGTGTCCTCTATATGATAGCGAATAATGACCAAA
>NZ_JAUSUD010000034.1 GCF_030813355.1 Metabacillus malikii | reverse complement strand
GACAATGCACTACCTGTCAGCTATACACTTCCGCCACTACGGTGTGTTCGGGACTTTCACCCGTTAGCCCGATACGCTGCCAAGCGCACAAAAGAGGAGCTGTTACAACAACTCCTAGTTAACAAAAAGAATATTGCAGGTGCAATAACTTACATCATCTTACTTATCTCTACATAGTTATCTTCTTGTAATTTATTTCACTCCACCAAAAACAGCAAGTTCCATCCACTTAAAATAACAATCTGTATGTTTAAACCCTATATCTTTAAGCCAATTTACCTGTATATCTACCCTTTCAAGAATATTATCTTCTTTATCAAGGCGGTTGTAATATTCCTTGGCAACTTCTTGTCTGTCTCGATTGTTATGTGTTGAAAGATGTTCAATAAAAAGCTCATTATACAATCTTTCAATCTCTGGAGTAGCCGATGCTGTATGTTCAATGTTTATGAATATCCCACCATCTGTTAAAAGATTATAGATTTCATGATAGAGTTCCTTTTTCTTATCGTGTGTCAGATGATGAATAGCAAAACCGGAAACAATACAATCAATCGAGTGAGGTTCAGCAAGTTCTTTTATAAACTGACTAATATCACCGTGGATAATTTCACAACGATGTTTGTATTCACTCATATGCTCACGAGCAGCTTGAACCATTGGCCCGGAATGGTCGATTAAGAGTGCAGTGGCTTCCGGATAGGTTTTAAGCAATAGTTCAGCTAAAAACCCATTACCACAGCCTAAGTCGATAATTCTTTTAGGATTAGGATTGAAATGATTAATCACTTGAAGCATAATTTTTGCCTGTTCCGCTCCGAATGGAATTCCGCCGCGAACTTGTTCCAAATAATGCTGAGTAACATCTTGTCTTTGCCAGTTGGTGGTTGCCATTTTGTTCTCCCCTTTATATGTATTTATGAAAAAACCTATCATCACTAATGGACGACAGGTTGTATCTACTGGGTGTTCAAATGTTTTTTACTCTCTCACACTAATGACGGAAGTTAATGTCAAGGTATTTATCCATTCCAGTTATGGGAAGTCAAGGATTTATAATCTGTCTAAAATTAATTAATAAATTTTTAGGCAAACACTTTCTAAAAAGCTACAAATATAGTCGTATATTGTTTACCTATTGTTTGAAATTTTTTCTATTTTATAGTTAATAACAATTTTTGTCAACTTCAATAAAATTATTTTGGATCGTTAGCTTAATAAAAAATACGATTCCCCTTATTGAAGTATCGCATCACATCGTTAATAATGTTTCTTCAGAAGAGATGCTTTTTTATTGGTTTCGTATTATTTCTTACTTTTAAATTTAATTATTAGAAAAAGTATAAAATCTACAGTTAAAAATAAGAATCCAATGACCAATAAATACTTAAAGATTGGAGATGTTGATATTTCTCCTACATAAATAAAAACATATGAAAACATAAAGGTAAAACCTAAAATAGTCAAGATTCTTTGAATTTTCTCCAACTGTTATCATCCTAATCATTCTAGTTTTTTCAACAAAATGGTAACTACTTAATTACATTTCTCTAATATTGGTTTGCATGTGAATTAGATGAAATTTTTTATTCTATTAACTTTTTTCACGCGAGCAATACTGTTTAAAAAATCTAAGCCTAATTCTACGAGTAGAATATCTTTTTTACTATTGATTGCTTCATCCTCTTAATTCACACAACAAACCACTGTAGAACATTTGATTATCACCGTAACCAATCATAACCAAACGTATCTCCATTACCTAAATCAAGAATCTGATTGTTTATTGATACTTTATCATTACTTTCCCACACTACTTGTACATCTTCTGCGTATTCTTGGAAATAGATTTTCTTTTTAAACCAAAGTGGACCGTCCAATTCACCTCTAATCCCAAAACCACCTGTAGCTCCCTCGTTCCATTTATAAAAATTAATCGTATAGTCTCCGTTTGGAGAATGGGTAGTTTTTGTAGGATTATCAGGCTCTAATATCGAAAAAAGCCATGTTAAAATAATCGTCAAGGAAAGAATAATCGACAACAATAATGATAAACTCAAAGTTATCCCACTTCTTAATTTTGCCCACCGATAACGGTGAGCTTTTAATCCTAAAATCCCAAATACTAAGGCTATGACACTTATTCCAAGTAATATGTAGCTTGGAGGTGCGAGTAACCAAAAACTTTCCAGATAAGAATAAAATGAATAGAAGGATAGCCCTACACATAAAAAAGTTAAATAAAATGACCATTGATTAAATTTTAATTCCATCTAATTCCCTCATTTATAAGCCTATTACAAACTTACTCTATATTTGTAGTTTAAAAGATTTTAATACTTAATTTTGCGCTTCACTCTCTCGCTTTATTTGTGAAACCAATAAATGTAAGTGATAGTATATATTTGATGCGAATAAACATAGTATGAAGATTGGAATTATCAGCTTTTTAAGTATAATTAAAATAATAGCACCAACAAGTAGACCAGCAAATGTATATAGCCCTAATCCGAAAAAATAACGTGTCCATTCTAAGGATGTATTTATTTTTGCGATGAACTTATCAATAAAGATAGAGAAAGGTAAACCAACTAGAAAATACACGGGTGCAGCGTAAATTAGGACTATGCTATACATTTCATCAAAACGAAAATAGTATACATTTGGTTCCCGTTGAGAACTCGGGGTAATCGTAAACCATGAAAAAATAAGCGCAAATATTATTACGGATAGTGCTGCGGTTATGATCCTTTTTGTCATTTTACATCCCCATTCAAAATGATGATAATAAATTAATCATGTATAACTTTCTATAATTTCCCATCCGTTATCGGTATAGTGAATGGTTAAACCTATGGACCACCAATAATCAGCATAGCAGAAGATGAAATATACTAATTTTTTAGCTTCCTATATCAAAACTATGCAAATAATTATTCAAGGCATCATACTCTTCTTTTGTAAATTGTATCGTTACTCTAGCCACTCTATTTGAATTTGGATAGAGATACAATTGTTGAGTGAATTTCACTCCTAGAGGTGTGATAAGTTGATAAATGATGTTAAGAATATGGAAACAATCTAAATCTATCCCATCTTTCAAATGGTTTTTAACACTAATCACTACACTATTATCAATCGTTTCAAATTTAGGATTCTGGGGGGATAGATTCTTTATTTTACAGACTTTCTTTACAATTTGTTTAAAAATGTCTGAATCTCTATTTCGATATGCCAAGACCTCACCTCAAATATATGATTCATAAATTGTAACTTTATTCCCTTTAATGCCAAAAATGATATAGTCAAAACCATCCTCTTCTAGGTAAAAGTAGCTCGCACTTTTGTCTCTCTTTTTTATTAGTTCTTGTACCCCTTCTGGAAATGCCTTCAGTGTTGTTTCATCAACACGGTGCCAACTTTCTGCTAATTTCTCAATCGCTTGTAGGGTTGTAGGATTTTCGTAATGTAGCTCTGTGATTGACTCCCCGTCTCCATGGAATGAGTTGACTCTTGTATTATAGAGAATTTTTTCATGATCAGGCATTGGTAACGTTACATTCCAATTTGTTTCAATGGTTTCTATATAGGTTGGATATACATTCGGAAACAACCATTCTGGGAGTGTTGTGATGTAGCCGAATATGAATAGGAATACTAAAATAATGGAGGCAAAGGCCATCTTACGTTTGTTTTTCATCTAGTAATCCCCAGTCTCTAAAGAATCTTGTATTTACTAATAACATTAAGACTTATTTACTAGTTAATTATACTACAGTTGGTTAATAATGGAATATACTTTTATTAATTTACACCAAAATTGAAAATAAAAAGCAATACCTCTTCGTGAAGTATCGCGTTCTTACATGTTATTTAAGTTAAAAATCTCATGAAAAGAGGCTCTTTACTATTGATGTGTTATTTCTTATACTAAACTTATTTCTTCGCTTTATTTTTAGCCCTTCGATTTAAAATAAATTCGTATCCAAAAGCAACAATTAGCCCCGCCCAAAAAATTAAAATGGATGGCATCGGCTCTTTTCCGTTGATATGAAGAAATATATAGTTAATAAATAATAGAATCATATATGTATAAAAGCCAAAGAATGTACCTGTTTTCCAATTGGCCATTTCTAATTTAGACATGTTTTTGTAAAATTTCATCATGCACCCTTTCAATTAACCTCTTTTTTCTCCCCTAAAAAGTTTTTATCCCTTACAAGTTCTTTATCAATGTTAGAAATATTAAGAAATCAAATCCTGAATGCCCCTTATTGTTTGATAAGCTAAAATTAGTGCTATTAATACGGTGAAAATAATATTACTTCCAAAAATTGCATGCCAAAGATTAGTGCCCTGACGTACTTTATAGACAAATAATACAATTGATACACTCACCGCAGAGTAAAGCAGCCAGTAAGTTTCTTTTTGTCTATCAACGTTGTAGACAATTTCACTGATCTTCCAAGTATCCTCATCTGAAAATGTTACCGTGGACTCATTTTTTTCAAACCCTAGTAAATTGTAAGATTTTATTGATATACTTTCTTCCTGCCTGTCAATGACTTCATATCCGTTTGGTAAAATTGAAGCTTTATAAACGATGAGGTATGAGATACATATTATGAGAGCAATAATGGGTATAAATGTTAGAAGTTTTTTAATTTTTGTAAAAGAAATCCGATTCATTAGTTAAACACCCCTTTTCCACATGTGACAACCTTTCTTACTGCTTAACTAATTTTACCATATAGAATTGTATAGATTCCGGAAATAATATAATTGGTAAATGAATATTCGTTTTTAAAATGCATAAGTGTACAGTAAAGTTAAGAAGGATTTAATATAAATTTTGATTGAAAATTACGAAATGAACCTAGGCACAAAAAAACCCTCAAATCATCGTTCAAGCTCCGTGATTGAGGGCTCTTATTTTGCAAATATTACGTTCAATTTTCTTGAAACATTAAAGAATTTCATCACACTTCTATCATGGAGTATTCCTAGTTTTTATCAAGTTTGAAACTGTTCCCATGAAAACCCTGTAGGATAAGTTAAGTGGTATAGTCCCTATGATTTATATGCTTCGTTTCCAATTAAGTATCCTTCGTTGTTGTTGTAACCTACTATCCATCATAGGTTTGGATGCTTTGCGTAAAAATCCTCATGAGAGTACTTTCCCAAGTACAGTACCGAGCAATTAAACGGGCATTTTCACCTTGCCTAAAATCTAATGATAGGTTTTACAAACTTTAGAATCACCTTTTCATCGTGATTGATTGGATTTTCCCATGTTTAATTATAAAAATCTTTTTTAAACCGAACAGCTAGATAAATAGTAGAAGCCACGAATGCAAAAGCATATTTAAATAAGAAGAAAATTTCCCACATATATTCTTTCGGGAAGATGATATCGAACAACACGATGACACTTAACATGATGAGCGCACTTTTTAATTTGATTTGGTTTGTTCTTTCGTCAGCTTCCCCCATTTTTTTCTGTATTACATAAGTTAGAATCGCACCGACAAAAACCAATATAAAACCGCTAACGATGAGAATATTCCAATTCCCCTGAGATTGTTCAGCCCAAGACTTTATGGGGTTAAACATAGCGTTAGAAATATCTGAGAAATTAATCATTTTGATCACTGCCTTTCACATAAGTAAACATCTCATTTACATCCGCATTAAAAAAATCAGCAATTCGAAAAGCTAACAACAAAGTTGGAACGTAATTTCCTTTTTCCATGACGAAAATGGTTTGCTTGGAAACCCCGACTTTCTCTGCTAATTCTTGCTGAGTCATTCTGGCAAGTACACGATATTCATACACCTTATTTGATATCGAGTCACCAAAATCTTTCTTCATCATTATCACCTCTTGAGTCAATTATAAAATTTTCTTTTAAAAAAGTAGAGTAAACTTATACAAATGATTAAGATACCTTTATATTATTCTATTCTATATTAATTAGAATTATAAAGAAAATTTGAGAAGCTTTTGAATTCAATAGGGCATAATTTTGTGTTATTTCTATCCGACACTTTTTCAATGATTCATTCGAAACTTTCCTCTTGAAATCGAACATATGTTTGTATAAAATATGGGTAGCAGTTAATCACGAGGGGGATTTCATGAATGATAACCAACGATTTCAGGTGATGTTTGTATTAAGAATGCCATCCGATATAAGCATGCTCCTTGTGACAGGGGTTGATTTTCACAACGGCTGTCTATTTACCGTCGTCTTGCATAGTCCTCAAGATTCGATTCAGCTAGACTATAATACAGCTCACTATCCTAACGATTTAATTGAACATTTGCATTCTGAGAAAGAACGAATTGATAGTGGATATTATGATGTTCGCACGTGGAAGATGGAGCTTTTTAATCAAGAATTAAAGGAGTTAAAGGAAATGACAATCAAAGATCGAAACATGAAGAAATGGGCTCCTTTTAAAAGCTTGCCACAACAGTGGGAAGCAGTTTCTAACGTTTTTGAAGCTGAAAATAAAATGGAAAAACCAATATTAGATGAGTATGAAATGGAGGCAATTAACGACTCTCTTCGTTCTTCACTAGAACAAAATCAACCTTTGAAGTTTAAACTATACAACAAAGGCTATATGGTATCAGTACCTGGAATTGTATCGAAGATTGATCCTTTTAATAAACAGATACAGATTATTGGGAGTGATGGAAATGTAATGTACATAAAGTTTCATGCGATTGTGGGGGTTGAGTATCTATAATGCTTGTATTAAAACTGATATAGCATAATAAGAGCTCAATGAATTGTAATTAAAAGTGGCTTTACGGTTAAGGGGAGGCTCACAATTGTTAGTGCTTTAGAGGCTCCCTACTGAAAACTTGAAAAGGAAACGATAACCGAGTGTAGTGTTGCCTATTTATGTAGTAGATTTTTTGAACATTTTATTGCTAAGCAAGTCTCTTAGGATGAAGTGAATAGATCAATGTGTATGAAACAAAGCATTTTCAAAATGGATTAGCTACTAGCATGCTAGTTTTTAATTGATGTTGTCGAAACGTTCATTTTTTTCGATATGCTTCTCTTTATAGTTTTCTAAGCACTTTTTACAAATACACTGCTTTCTTCTACTTATCAATGGTACTGACAGTAATAATCTTTCCGGAAATGTTTCAGTGGTACACCAGCAATCCTTATCTCCACCGACCATACATTGATTTTCATTATGACATAGTGGGCAATATTGATTAGACAATTACAACTACTCCTTTCACTTCCAATTATATTAGCATACTTTCTTTATGAACAGGCTGGACATTGGGTAATAGAGGGTTTGGATGAGTTTAGTGAAATTCTTAGTTAATCATTTGAAAAATAAATTGGTGAAAGTTAAAAAAGAATTAAGTGTTACTTTAAAATCGGGCCACCGTGAAGGAAGACATTAAGGTTTCTGTTAGATTTCAAGATTTGGTTATCCTTTGAATTGTATACACTCAACCTAAGGCCACTAAGCACATTTAAGTAATTACTATTTACAAATTATTATATGAAAAAAAACAGCTTTCAAGGCTGCGTCGTATACTTTTTTCACATATCTCATATAAAATTAATCCATAATCTCTTTTATTTCTTCAATCGAGAGTCCAGTAAATTTTGAAATTTGCTCAATTTCAAGATTTGCTTCTATCATTTTCCTCGCAATGTTAATTTGTTCAATCCTTTTAACCACTTTAATGCTTTCTTTCATACCCTCTATTCTTCCTTCTTCTCTGCCTTGTTCTCTTCCTTTTTCATACCAAGGATTCGTGTATTTCATAACCATTTCTCCCTCTCTCCATTTTATTTTTTTACGTTAGCATTGGTCATCCTAAAATTTATAACAATATAAATAAAACGCAGCTCAGTTTTTGTTGACTGCGTTGGATGTTATTAATTCATAATTTTCTTTATTTCTTCAACTGAGAGTCCAGTAAACTTTGTAATTTGTTCAATTTCGACATTTGCTTCTAACATTTTTCTGGAAATTTCCAATCTTAATTCCTTTTTTCCTTCTTTTTTCCCTTCTTTTTTTCCTTCTTTTAAACCCTCTTCTCTTCCTTCGACTCTTCCTTCAACTCTTCCTTCCTCTCTTCCTTTTTCATGCCAAGAGGTTGTGATTTCCATGACCTTTGCCTCCTCTTCTGGGTTTAATTTACGGATTTCGTCTTGCAGTTGGTTTTCTTCGTTTTTATTAAGTTTAAGGTAGGTGTGAAAGATACCTGCTATTAAATCGATCCTTGCTGGGTCTAGTTCTAAGCGTGTTAGCATTCTTAAAAACTCTAGCTTAACCTGTATTTTCTCATTCTTTGCATAGCCCATTTTACTTAATAATGCGCACGCAACAGGATTGTCTTGTTTTATGTAGTCACGCCAGTTTTGTTTTTTTAGTTCTACTTTTAAAAATTCAAAGTTTAATACTTGATGAAAAGGAAACTCCACGATAAATTGATTCGGTTCATCCTTTATTTTATTATAACTAAAGATTGCAATTGGTAGTATACGTTTGCGGTATTTTTCATAGAGGCGACTGAAGTAAATAAACATTCGTTCACGAAAAGCATCCTGCTCGTATGATTGAGGTTCGATATGGACGATGATTAGGCCGTCTTCTCCTTTCAATTTTGTCTCAATTAACAAATCAACTCTGTTTTTCTCTCCTTTAAGGATATCTCGATATAGCTCTTCTGACAAGAAGGTCGTATGGCGATAATCCATTGATTCATGGATCTCTGGAAAAAATAATAGCATGAACTCTTCGAAAAATGTACGGATTAACTCTTTAAATAAACGGTCGTGGTCAACATGTTTCATTCTTCAAAGCAACCCTCACTCCATTGTTCTATGCTTCTATTATAGCAAGCTTTGAGTCTATTTCTTTATGAAGTATGCATTTTTTACAGAAACTTAATACTAGTTCACTGAACAAAGCCACAGTTACGATTATGCTTGCCTCATAGGGGAATATAATTTATATTGTGACATGGTTCGAGAGTGCAAATTTTGTCGAATGACAGATTTTATTGAAAAGTTGAGAGATTTTTTTCCGAAGTTGACAGATTATTTTAGATTCTTGACAAATAAACATGAAAAGTTGACAGATTTTTATGGGGACAGTCCCCCTAGTGGGCAATTAATGCACCACAATGGGGACTTTAGAGAGAAAAACGTTCATGGAGTCGTATAATTTTGGTTTAGAACCCCTGTTTTTCTAACCACCCTAACAATTTCTTCTCACGATTAGATTTCATCACTTCTTCATATTTACCTAACGTGAGCTCATTATGAATGGACCCGTCGATGAGGAAGATGACTTTGTCGGCTCTAGCGGCTACTTTGGCGTCATGGGTTACGATGATGATGGTAGTTCCTTCTCGGTTAACATTTCCGATAATGTCCATGACATCGCGTGATGCGCTGCTGTTTAGTGCCCCGGTTGGTTCGTCGCCAAAAAGAATATCTGGTTTGTTAATGAGTGCCCGACAGATGGCTGCACGTTGTAATTGGCCGCCGGAGACCTCTTTGATGTCGTGGTCGGCAACACTTTTGATTCCCGTTTTTCCGAAAAGAATATCTGCATAGTCGTTGACTTGTTTGCGAGATTGTTTACGCGATTTTATTCCTGGGAGAATTATATTGTCGCGAATTGATAGATTTTTTAATAGATACGAATGTTGGAAAATAAAACCCATTTGCGTGAGTCTAATTTGACTTAATTTTTCATCGTCAAGGTTTGTAAGCTCTTTTCTGTTAAATGTGACGCGGCCTGTATCAGGGCGGTCCATGCCGCTAATATTGTATAGTAGTGTTGATTTTCCTGAGCCGGATGGTCCCATAATCGCGAAAAATGAACCTTGTTCGATGTGGAAGCTAATGTCATTTAAGACTTTTGTTGTTTCAAAGGTTTTCGATATGTTTTCAATTTCGATGATTTTGTTCACCTTGCACCTCCGTCTTTCTTTATTCCTTTATCATTTTCATTATGTGATAATTTTGAATCGATCTCATTGAACGCTTTGTGATAAAAAGTGTTAACAGCAATAGGCAAAACGGACAGATGAGATAGGTAATGACTGGATTGGTAAATAGCTCCACGTTTTTGATTCCTAGACCAGCTATACTTAAGCCGACATTGATGATTGGTTCGTCTAAAACCTCAGTTAAAATCGTGCCTGTTAGAATACCTGCTAGTGAAACGGTGCCGATTTTTATCATGTATTGCTTCTTGATATCCTGCTCAGAAAATCCGATTGCTTTTAATACGGCGATTGCTGAGCGATCCTTTGCTAGACGCAGTTTTAAATATAAGCCCGTAACGAGCATGACGAGGGAGGCGCCTATCAATGTTATCGCTAGTACAATTGTTTGCAGTTGGTGAACAACGCCGCCTAATGTTTGGTCGATGAATTGTGACATCGAGTTGACTGAGACACCTGCACCGAGGATCTCAGACCATTCACTTGCTTTCTTTTCTGGGTCTATACCTTCTTTTAGATGAGTCGAGAATGTAACCTTTACTGGTTGCAGTGTTGAAAAATTGTGTGTTGCTTTTGCTGTATAGCCGCCGCTAGTCACATCTTGATAGACACCTGAGATGAGAAATGGCTGTTCTTTCCCGTTTGTGAAAAGGACGATGTTATCACCTGTCGTTTTACCGATTTTTTCGGCATTTAGGTAGGAGATGGCGATTTCATTTTCGGTTTCCGGGGCTTTTCCGCTAACATATTGCAAGCCGCTTCCAGCTTTTTCTCCATAATCAATATGAAGGTTCATTTTTTCCCCTTCAGCATCGGACGTTTGAACACGTACGCGGCGGTATTCCTGGTATGACTTGAGATTAGTGTCATTTTTAACAAGTAATTTTACATCGGCTGCGTCATTTTCAAGGTTTTCTCCATTTTCTACCTCAATTAAAATGTCTTCGAGTGAACTACCCATGTATGTTATCAATCTTGGTTCTTTTAATGTATTCATTAAATTTACGGGGATTAAGATTAACAAGACGGCTATGAGGACGACGACAAACATCATGCTCCAATTTCTCCGCTCTTGGTAAACGTCTCGAATGCTTACTAACCAGTTAACCGGTAATACTTTCGATTTAGAAAGTCCCGACTTGGTTTTCCGTTTTTTTTTGTCTAGGCCCTCGCCGTGAAGCAGTGCTGTGACAACAGAGAGCTTTTTTAACTTTTTCAATAGTTTGCTACAATAATAGTTAGTGAATACAAAGACGAGTAACCCTGCAGTAATTGATATAAGAATTGTTATTGTGTACATACCTTGATCTCCAAAAGTGGCGCTGATATGTTTTGTGAAAATTGTGCTTAGGTGGAGTGCCGCGAAATATCCGGTCATAATTGCTGTGGTTGCGATAAATCGATATTTATAGAGATATAGGTTTCTTATATCTGAAAATTGAATACCAATTGCTTTCATCGTCCCGATTTCTGTTAGTTCTTCCTCCAACGTTGCCATGAGTGTAAATTTCACACAGATAAATGAAACGATGATTAAGAGGATACTTACTAATAACAGCATAAAGACCGTTGTAATATCGGTTAATGCACTTAGAATAAAAATGATCGTATAAGTGATTGCTTGACCGTTTTGGGGAAGGCCACTGTTTTCATATGCCGTTTGAAAGTCTGATGCTTCATTTGCATCATGAAAATAAGCTTCAATTAAATATTCCCTTTCACCGACTTGGTTAGATAAAGCTTCAAAGTCGTCGTCACTTAAAAGAATTCTAGTCGAAGAGGCCATTGGCGAATTCATCATTGAATCGAGTATGAATTCTGTAATAATAAATTCTTTTGAAACACCTTGACTAGATAGTTGGACATGGTCACCGATTTCCATGCCGTACATGTCCTTTAAGAGAATGGGCATGCCGATTTCACCTTTTTGAAGGGTTACTTTTTCATGATTCGCGTTCAATAGTAAGTCTTTCGTTTCATTTTGTTTAACTAAGCCAATGTCTAGACGGGAATCGGAAAGGTTGTATGTTTCTTCACTGATTATTGTTAGCGATTCGCCATATACTGTAAGCATTGTAACTGTCTGCCAATAGGTAACTAGCTCGTGCTCGGACATAAAAGTATCAATTTCAGACTCGTTTATGTCTCCTTTGTGCATTTGTAAAAAATGTGCTGGCTCTGCTTTTTTATATAACTCTGAAATGGAAATCATTGTTTGCGATGCGACGATGACAGATAGAATCGCTAAAACGCTTGAAAACATGATAAACATAAACAATGCAAGATTAATAAGTTTATTTCTTTTAAAATCGTTTTTAACGAGTAACCACTTCATCGCTCATACTTCCCATCTTTTTGATTGTTTTTTTGAAGCCGAACAGACACGCACATATGACCATGGTAAGCCCTGTGATGATAAGCATGAAGGCAATACCTCGTCCTTGTCCGGTACCAATCCACTGTCCGACAGTACTTGCAAGAACCCCTTCTTTTCCAAGCAGTGGCTCGAATAGAAATTCAGCAAGCAGTCCTGAGATCGAATATGCGACAACATACCCTGCCTGTGTCAGAATGCTAATCATCCCCCACGCTCTTCCTTGAACGTCATTTGGAATGTTCATCCGAAGTAATACGTCTGCGCAAGTATTGATGAATGGCAATGTGAGAAAGAACATAAAACAATAGCCGATTAGCAACAGGACATTCGTCGTTGTACCGACAAGTGCCATAAACAAACCAGTTGTCATGAAAGAAAGAATCAGTGTTTTCACATAGCCACCTTTCATTTTTACACTACTGATAATGATACTGCCAATAAGCATGCCTACTGCACTGACAGATTCTATCGTTCCGAGTGTTTTGGCATTTGCAAAGGCAAGTATCATTGGGGCAATCATCGTTTGAATAATTCCTACAAAAAAACATACACACGCCATGAGAAAAATTAATTGGCTCACGGTCTTATTGAAGGATAGAACTTTGAATCCTTCTTTGATTTCATGAAGAAAATGACGTTGCTTCTTAATTGGTTTAACATATGGTATGTTTTTGCGGACAAGCTGAATTGTAATTACAGTGATGAAAATTGTTGCGATATCTAAGATGAGGATGAGTCGAATGTCGGCAATAGAAAGGAGTAGTCCGGCAACAAACGGTGAGATTAAATACTTTGAGGCACCGGCCATTTGCAGTAATGCGCTCCCCTTTGCGTATTGTTCTTCTGTTAAGAGGTCTGTTATCGTTGCTTTGTATGCAGGTTCAAGTAACCCTATAAATATCGAGTTAATCGCAACTCCAATTAGAATCGGGAAGATGCCAACAATACCGGTTTGAATGCTTATTAATATGATGAGAAGTCCAATAATCGATAAAGAATCGCCAAGAATCATCATCAGCCTGCGATCATAACGGTCAGCAAGCACACCACCAATTGGGTTGAAGAGAATTGCTGGAAGATAGGCGCACAATGTGGCAAGCGACACGGCTGCGGCACTTCCGGATAGCTGATAAACATACACGGCAACAGCAAATGCTGTCATCCCACTGCCAATCATTGAAATGAGTTCTCCAGCCCAGATGACCATAAATTTTTTCATCGTGTCCCCCTAATAGTTTTTATGATTTGCGATTAACCCCAGTTTTCTAAAAACATCGTCATGAAAAAGTCTTCTTTTACTTCTAACATTTTTTCTAACAATGAGATTAATGCACCGAGGTTCATTTGTGCATCGGCATCCATTTCAAATATCCCTTCATCTGTTAACGTCAATGATGATGCTAAAAATATTTGCATGTATTGTAGCGGATATTTGCATTGCCAAACGTTTTTATCGATTCCTTCCTCGATGATTTCAACAAGTACAGGTGCTATCTTTTCAACAATTTCTTGTAACGTTTTTTGGTGCAATAATGCGTTATCAGGTTGATGCATTTCATTAAGCACCTCTTCTCCCACCTCGTTGTTTATTCGCATTGCTAAAAAGACTTGCATGAATTTTTGTTCAGGTTGAAGGTCCTGATTCATCACAGCTTGCACTTTAGTCATCATGAAATCTGTATATCTTGTCACGATTGCCTCTAACACTTCTTGCTTCGATTTGAAATAGTAATAAAATGTTCCTTTCGCAATTGAGATTTCTCTCAAAATATCGTTAACTGTACATTTCTCATATCCCTTTTTAGTAAAAAGTTTCTCTGCCGTATCTAAGATTTCATTTCTCCGTTCTTCGTAGTCCTTTGATATTCTCATTTTATACCTCGCTTTATATATCGACTGACGGTCGGTCTATTTATAATATATGATGCTCAGTCTAATTTGTCAACAATTGGATATGAAATATTTTCCTTTGTATATATTTACAATTTGGTGGTTCTTTCTTATAATTGGTTCTAATATTCTGAGAAACTTCTATTCTTACATTTATGTTCTACGAAATTACTTAAAAGTATGAGGTGTGAGTAATTATGTTAAGAAAATTAACTTTGCTGTTTCAAACGTTAACGTTTATCGGTGTTGTGGCAATCACTTTGACATTTTTTAATATTGGGAGGGATTTTTTATATCCATACTTTCATTTTTTCTTAGTCTCAACATGGATTGGGTTAATTGGTGATACTGTTGTGAATCGGTATCGAAAGAAGCAAGAAAATAGTGGGTAAAAATTATGTGGGGAAAACTTCGCCCCTCAGAGCTGCAATTTCAAATTCTCATGTATAAATAAAAATAGAAACGGGCACTTTCCTATTTACAGAAAATGTGCCCGTTTCTTGAGTGTTCGGCTTTTTGACTTAAGTATCAGATGTACTCTGCCAATTCCGAAATGACTTCATTAAGTTTAAACAACTATTCTTGATTTCGATTTCTAATCTCCTTTTGAACCTTTCGTAGCGCCTTTTTCGAACCTCTTTCCAAATCATGCTGGAGTTTTCTGTCTTCGTAACTGGTAAATAAGGTGTTGACATCATAGCCTTCAGGATATAATTGTGTAGCTTTAATGTCTAATTCAATTCGCTTACTATTCACTTCTACTATTTCACCGTTATAGAACAGTTTAATGTTATTGAATGTATCTTTTGGCTCATAGACGATTGCAAAATCATCCTGGTTGATTAACCTGACCCGGTCACCGGTTTCATATTGATATGTCTCTAGCGGCTGTTCCTCTTCATGGACTGGTTTTTTCCGTTTGTTTTCTTGCATTATTTTGAGATTATAATTTTTATTATCGATATATAATTGTGCCCGTTCCAAAACATGTTTACGGATTTTCATTCTGCTTGAAATCCAAAGGGCGTTACTGTCACCTGATTTACCTATTAATAGCTTATACATCGGCTTCAATTCAGCACTATTAAATAACATCGCTGCATTCATAAAGTCATCGTGCATTTCGGAATACCGTTTAATTTCTCCATAATGAGTTGTTGCGACTGTGATACACCCGATATGATAAAACTCTTCTAGTATTGCGATTGCTAATGCAGCACCTTCATTCGGTTCTGTTCCACTGCCAATTTCATCGAATAGGAGCAAAGTATTATTATTGGCAGCACTCATAATCTCGGCGATATTTTTCATATGGGAGGAAAACGTACTTAGGGCATTCTCGATGCTTTGATTATCACCAATATCTACAAACACGTGGTCAAAGATGGCCAATTCCGTTCCTCGTTTTGCACTAATATGAAACCCTGACATGACCGCTAAAGTTAACATACCAATTGTCTTTAAAACGACGGTTTTCCCACCTGCATTCGGACCTGTTATAACTAAACTTCGATAATTTTCACCAATTTCAAAATCCAATGGGACAATATTGCCTTCTAGTAATGGGTGTTTACTTTGAATTAATTTGATATATCCATAGTCGTTGATTTTCGGTTCGATAGCATCATTACTTTTGCTGTACTTGGCTTTCGCAAAAATCATGTCGTACTGGCTGATGCATTCAATATTCACCGTTATTTCATGAAGGGATTCATAAATTGCTCCAGTTAACGTTGCTAGTATTTGATATTCCTCAACGGATTCCTCCGATTTCAAACTTAATAATTCCACATTTAGCTTTGAGACAGCTTCAGGTTCTATGAATACGGTCGATCCTTTAGAGGATGTTTCTATAATTGTTCCAGGTACATGATTTTTAAACGATGCTTTAATCGGAATTGTGAACCGGTCATTTTTCTTACTAATATAGGACTCTTGGAGATATTCTTTATTAACACCGCTTTTTAAAAACTTATTTAACCGTTCTTCGATTTTCTCCTCGTTTTTAGCTATTTGATTTCGAATTCGTTTTAGCTCTTTACTTGCTCCTGAATCGACGCGATTGCCTTTAATGGCAAACAAGATTTCCTCTTCAATACCTCGCAATTCCGTCATCGAAATTGCATAGGTGTAAAGGACAGGTGCAAAAAATTCTTTATCTGCCATAAACTTTTTGATTTTTCTGCAGCCTCTTAAAAAATCAGAAATTGCAAGTAATTCTCCTGGAGTTAACACCATACCTTTTTCTACTTTTTCAATATGGCTAGTAATATTAGAAATGCCGGTTAATGGCAAGTGTTTTTCTGCGTCCAATAACTTTCGGGCCTCACTCGTTTCGTTTAAGCGATGACGAACAACTTTTATGTTCGTGCTTGGCTGTAATGTTTCGATTAGCTGTTTTCCTAAACTGCTGACACAATGGGTTTTCACTTTATGTTTCAATTCGTTGTATTGTAATTTTTCAAAGGTCATTTTATTCATGTTATCGTCCTCATTCCAAATAAAATAAGCCCGCAAAAGCCTTTTCTGCTTTCCAATTTAGACAACTAAACTGGACAGAAAGCTTCCGCGGGCACCCTCTTGTCACAAACAAGGGTTTATCTCGAATAGGCATGAATAAATAAGACGTAAAGTAAGCATGAAAGGATATAGTCCACCCTTAAAGCTTTTTCTCTTACATTCAAGCTAAGCGAATATATGAAATGGAAGCAGTCTGATAGCAGGTATTCAAACATGTTTAGTAACATATTCGAAAAAAGGCAACCTTAATAAACTGGTAGTGACCAGAAAAAAAGCACCTTATTCAACTAAAATTAGTTGATACCTACTACGGACATACTTCACCACACCTTTTACTATGATGAGTTTAATTTAACATGAATAAATGATTTCGTCAAACAGTATTTGACAATTAATTGTAAGGGATTTACACTTTTCCCATTGCTCAATTACGCTGAATCCATAATTGAATGTGACTTTTTTCTATTTAAATGTTACTTGGCACCTTCCCCTTTGATAAGCATTTCCAAAGGAGAAAAAAAGTTAAGGTATCTTCTCAAATAACAGTAGGATTACTCTGAATCTGCATCTTTTCTAATTGGTGTAAGCGCACTAAATAGTCCAACTAAATTAGGCAGAATACTGAATAATAAAAACTTCCAATTATTCGTTACTATCGAGATTGTCGTAAAAACAATAATCGATACCGCAACTACGCTAATGCCAAACTTTACACGAGATGGCTGCAACGGGACTGGACTGGACATGTTGATGGATAAAACGGTTCCAATGATACCCCAACTCCCTAAATGCGCTAAAAGCAAGACACCTAAAACGAGTGCAGGGCTTAATTCAATCCCAAACATAATGAACGAAAAGAGTACATAAATCGCTCCTAATGTGACATACCATGAATAAGACCTCGCCTTTTGCCAAATATGGTAGTAGACTTCATCTAACCCTCTGTTTTTCCTCGCCTTTTTGCGGCCAAACCACCAGCCAAGTAATCCGCAAAGCATTCCCCCATACAATCCGATCATTCCACCGATAGAAATCTCCATTATTCCATTCCCCTCTCTTCGAATATAAACACTTCTTCAATCGTGCAATTGAAAACCTTTGAAATATAATAGGCAAGCTCTAGTGATGGATTGAATTTGCCTGATTCAATTGCAATGATTGATTGCCGTGAGACGCCAACTTGTTTAGACAATTCTTCCTGCGTTAATTTATTCATTTTCCGCAAATCACGAATTCTGTTTTCCATAATGCCTCCCTTTGTAAATGTAAAGCACACTATACATTTATTGATAAGTCAAGTTTACTTTACATTACTATTTATGTCAAGCTGACTTTACATTTTAAATGAACAGCCGTTATTAAAATGGGTAAGACAAAAAGGCATTGATTCTTTTTGCTGAATCAATGCCATCAATTTTTTGTTAACATATAGCTATGCTGGATCATGTCATATATTTCTTCATTAGGAACAGTGCCGTCAAGAATAATCGAATTCCAATGGTCTTTATTCAGATGAAATGCCGGTACTACCGACTTGTAAAGCTGACGCCAATAATCTAAAAATCCTGGTTCGCATTTTACATTCATCCATATATGGCGCTCTTTTTCAAATATCCATGCAAACACTTTTTTGTTGTGTTTATGCAACATTAATGTCCAATTTTTATCACGAAAAGGGTAATCTTCATATGTATTACCTATTTCCAAACAATAGCTGATAGCTTCTTCTCTATTTTTCACCTTAACCTCGTCTCTAACATAATCTGATCGCTTTTTAATTTAATGATAACTCCAGAATGCTACCAATTTGATCTATATAGTATTATGTACGTTTTGACAAAAAGAAAGACCTTTCTAGTTCAAGGCCAAATCAACAGCGCGTCTCGCAAATGTTGAATACGGTACAATTAAATCAGGGCTTTTATCGATAGCCCATCTGAGTTTGTCGAAGGCTCTTAAAAGCAACAAAGGCCTCAAGCTGGCAATTTCAGTTTCCAATAACCCATACCCTTTTAAAAATGCTTCATATTCATCATTTGGTCTATCATCTAGAGTTTGAGACATCATCCCAATTATGTCTCCATATGGTGCCACAGTTACTTCTGCACTGCCCCAATCTAGCAAAATCACCTTTCCTTTCTTATTGACAATTGTATTTTTTAATGAAAGATCCCCATGATTTAAAGCGAAACGGAACCTCTCTGTTTTCAAAGCCTCGAATAGTTTTCTGATTTTATTTGATTCCGAGTGTGTGATGACGTCAAGAGCTAGTAATCGGTCATCAGTTGTTAAGCTATTAATATTATAATTTACATACCCCAACCAGCTACCATCTGACCCAGCATGTGGAGGAGATTGAAAAAGACCTTGAGTTGGATCGGCAAGATTCTCGCCATAGCCTTTTACCGGAATTGTATGAATACGGCTGGCATACATACCAAGTTGCCTCCATATTTCCGGCTTTGGTTTCACACTATCTAAACCATTCTCTCCAGCTACGAAGGTTTGGATCATGTATGCAGTTTTTTCAAACTTCCCTATAGATAACACTTCAGGACTATGCCAATTACTCGCGCTTGCTCGATACACCATTTTTCTTTAATAAAACTTAAATATGCACCCAGATCATTCATGCGAATGACAACTTTATTGTTATCTGTCTCCGCTACGCAAACTTGATTGACAGTTCCTTTTCCGTTTATTTGATAGCAGTTTTTGACTCTTTTTTGTAAGAACTCCTTTGCGATTCGTTCCGATTTTAACACAGCCAAGTCTTTCATGAAGTTCTCCTTATGCTGGATGTTTTTATTTATTCCATAATTCTAGGATTCTAAAAAATATTAGATTAAATAACCTCACGACTCCTTTTAGAAGGTACATTAAGATTATATTTAATCATTTGTACTATCGTAAAAGGGTCCATTCTTGTTAACCAATCGGGCGTTGTTTAATCTCCTGTATTCTCTTCCTGATAATCTATCGTTTCCTTGATGTAGGTAGCATCACTATTATCGATTTGAAAAAATTCTACTTCATCCCAACTTTCTCCAACACGTTCGCCTATGATTGCTCCTCGATCGTTAAACCACAGCCGAGACTCAATTAAGCCGATTGACCTTTTTGGATTTATTACATTTAAGTAAATGTCAGGGTTTTCTAAATCCATTTGAGTATCTGTTACCTTCTCTTTATGTAAATAAATCATCATAAAATTATCTATGATTGTTTGGTTTTCAGTATCAGTAAATATATTTTTATCATCAACTTGGTTTGGATTTACATTGTTTTTGTATCCAATCCTAATTTCTCTGGAAGCTTCGTTATTGTTTATGTAACCTGTAAAATACCCGCCTATAAATATGATAACAACTAGTGCAATAAGACTTATTATTTTTGTAAGTTTCATAGGATTTTCCTCCGCTATATTAAATTGTGTAACTTTTTTACAATCTAATTGTAACATTTTTACAGCCAATTTCATTCTTCTTATAGTAATAGTTTCCTCTTTCGTTTGAAAAAGTTAATCCTATGAATAACTCTACCCTAATTTCATTAAACTTTCCGCAAAAAAATTATTGATATCAAACACACTTTAATTTAAATACATCAATTTTTTCATATATATCATCTGAAACAGTTTCAACGTATGTCCATCCTCTATTCCGGTAATAGTCAGATGCATTTTCTGTTCTTAAGTAAAGTTCTTTGAATCCTAATTCTATAGCTACATCTATCGTTTTGGCAATTAACGTTTGTCCTATACCTCGCCCATGGTACTCAGGTTTTGTGTAGAGTGATGCAAGCCATGGTTTATACTTATTTCTTATCTTTAAATCGTTTTCAAAGATTGATACGGTTCCTAAACACTTTCCGTTCTCTAAAGCAATGAATGTTATCCGGAATGCATGGGTGTCTGTATTTGAAAAGTGTTTCACAACATCTTCAAATGTCTTCGAACTACCCGTTTTGACGATAAATTCATTGAAAACCATTTCAGAAACTTCTTCTATTTTCTCTGGATGGTTTGATAAGTACTCAACATTCATTCTGATCCTCATTTAAATTGGCTGGTATGGTCTTCTATATAGCAATTTTACTTTATTAAAATGATGACAACTGCTCTTACTGAGACAGCTTTTATGTAACTACAGGTATTCACAATATTTAAATGCAAGAAAGCTCTTGAATTGATGCTTAACAAAACAAGAGCTTTAACATTGTATAGTTAATCGGAATGTAATTTGTATGCTTTTTTCTCTTAAAATTCATTCCGAATCAATGGTGATGGTGATGACCTGCAGATTCTGCTTCCGCGTTACAGAGAATCGAATTGTCATGCAGATGAGCTGATGTTTCTAATTGAATTGTCATATGGTGAATGTTTTCGTGCAGGAGGTCATGTTCGATTTGACGAAGCAATTGTTCGCTTTCAGCAACGGTCATTTTATCGTCTACGACTGCATGACACGAAAGAGCATTTAGACCACTTGTAATCGACCAAATGTGCAAGTCATGAACATTTTGAATACCTTTTTTCGTTTTAATGATTTGAATTACATTGTCTACATCTACGTTTTGAGGTGTCCCTTCCATCAACACATGGAGGCCTGATTTCGTAACGTAGTAGCCACTTCGTAAGACAAGTGCTGCAACAATGACGCTTGCGAGTGGGTCGGCCCAGCCCCAACCGAAAAAGATGATGAGTAGTGCGGCAATAATCGCACCTACGGATCCGAGCATATCACTAATGACATGTAAGTATGCGCCACGCATATTCAAGTTCTCTTCTACATCCCCGCCACGCATCATAATCCATGCAACAATGAGATTTACGAGCAATCCGATTGAAGCAATCGTTAGCATTCCAGTTGAAGCTACTTCAGGTGGATTTTGAAAACGCTCAATTGCTTCGTAAAAAATGTATAATGCCACTAAAATAAGAGTGATTCCATTTAAAACAGCTGCTAAAATTTCGAATCGTTTATAGCCATATGTTTTACGATGGTTTGCGGCCTTAGCTCCTAGTGTAAAGGCCAGTAATGCAATCCCAAGTGAAATCGCATCACTTAACATGTGACCCGCATCAGATAATAATGCAAGGCTATTTGTAATAATACCGCCAATTGCTTCAACAATCATATAAGCGGTAATAATAATAAAACTAATCATTAACGTCTTTTTATTTGCCCCATGTGTATGGTTATGCCCATGGTCGTGTCCATGACTGTGACCCATTATTCGTTCCTCCTCAGTTAATGGTGGGCAGCGTGCTCGACTGCCTGCTTTAGTAAATTCATTACATGGTCGTCATCTTTTGAATAATACAATGTTGTCCCTGCTCTTCTAAACTTGACGAGTCTTAAATTTTTCAAGAAACGTAATTGGTGGGAAACAGTCGATTGGCTTAAATTTAGGGACTCCGCAATATCATTCACGGAATGCTCCTCGGTACATAATAAGTTTAAAATGCGAATTCTAGTTGGATCACTTAGCGCTTTGAATGTTTGTGAGACGACAAATAATGTCTCTTCATCTAAATCACGAGATCGTTGCTGATACTTTTCTTCGTCGTTTATTTCTTCAGTCATTTTAATGCTCCTTAATCTTTACGATAATTTATTATATGAACATATGCTCATATATAAAACATATTGAATTTCTTGCTGAATGTCAATAAGGAATATATATTATCTTCAAGATATTATTTAAGTCACTTGTTTATTCTATGAGCTTTATCGTCATAGCGTGCTAAATAGCTCTTTAGTTAGAAAAGAAAATGCGATACCCTTTGAAGTATCGCAGTCTCTGCCAACTATTTTTTTAGTCGTTTTGTTTTATTGCCTTTATAACAATAAAGGATGGTCTCCTTTTCTCATTCATTAATTTTGGCATCTTTTCTAAGCCACTCGGAATAGATTGTGGTTCTATTAGCTTTTCTAACACAAGCCCGCTCTGAATAACCGTATTGATTAAAGTTGAAATTGTGCGATGGTATTTTACCACACCATCAACATACCAATGCTGCTCTCTTTTTCCTTCTTCTTGATAATGATCTAATTTCCAATGTAATTTATTCCCGCCTTCATCTTTCATCCAATTATTCATTTCTTTTCGGGAAGTAACAATAGGATGTTCTGTTGAGAAAATAAACTCACCGTTTTTATTTAATAAGCTCTCTACTTTTTCTATTAATTCAGTGTAATCTTCTACATAATGAATCATAAGAGAACTTACGATTAGGTCAAATTTCTGATTTTTAACTTCGTAGTCTTCTATTGGTGTACAAATGTAGTCTATTTTATCGTGTTTGTTTTCATGCTTAGCCTGTTCAATCATATTCATCGAAATGTCTACTGCTGTAACCTTTACCGCACCATTATCTACACAATACTTCGAAAACTGACCATTCCCACATCCTAAGTCTAGTACCGTCTTCCCATTTAAGGTTGATATAGCCGATTTAATTGCTGGCTGCTCTACAAAATCGTTATAGGTAACACCTGTCTTTCGTAAAGAGGTATAGCTTTTGAAGAACGTATCATTATCGTAAATATTTTGTTTCACTCTAATCTCTCCCCCGATTACTAAATATAATTGATGCTCTTAACATACTAAGGTTTCTAGACAATTTGATATACTTTTTAAAAATAAATTAACTGACATTTTATCATTGTGAACATTATAGTTGAAGGACTATATGGAATCGAATTCTTTTGTTAAGTAATTAAATATATTGTGGGGGATTATTTTTAGACAAGCCATTTACCTGTACTCCATCTGCTGCTGTAATACACTTAAAAAATACGATTTTTTTCTCTAGATAGATATCAACAGAAAGAAAGAGTGAAATTCATGCTGCACAATTGCACTCTTTAATATTAAACATATCCAGTCCCGTCTTTAGAATTTTCAACAGATAAAAACAAATTACTCTATAATTATTTTCGCAGGAGAATCCTTTTTCAACTTAAAGTCATATGTATCTGTATTTTGATATTTCGGATCCAAATAACTGGATTTCTCATCACTTTTTGAGGCTTCTTTGAACGAAGGAAAAGATGTATATTCTTCCTCTACCCAAATCCAAATACCTGATTCTCCTTTTTCTTTATGAAACACATTTTCTTGTAGTTTATTACCTTGATTGGTTGTAAAGTAGTTAGCGATAAAAATTCTAGATGGTCCGGCGGTTATAATATTTTTTTCTATTACATTGTTTCTTGTATCATGTTGCAATAAAGGCTGTCCTCCATGTAATCCCTTCGTGTCATTGCGATAAAGAATATTATGAGAGATCGTAGAGTTAATCGTACCTCCCCGTTCTTCATCATACCCGCCAATCGATATTCCAGTGTAAAAATTGTCATATACAAGATTGTTTATGATGTTAATATAATCAGCGTATTTTTCAGCATGCTCAGAGGTTGCTTCAATACCGATATCACTTTTATAAATTGTATTTTCTTCAATAGTTATATTCTTACCGCCATCGACATATATGCCAGCAGCTGAATAATCTTCCCCATATGCTGGATTGCCATAGGATGATATGTCATAAACCTGATTGTTTTTCACGATACCATTTCGCACATAGTCTCTCTTTTTATCATCAGAAGTACCTTCATAACCAATCATATCAATTCCGATATTATCATTTCGGCGAACGATATTATTTTCGACTTTAAAACCTTCAATATTGCCATTCAGAACAAGGGATTCACTTGAACCAAGTTTTAAATCTTCCAACGTATTACTGAAAATATTGATATCTTGCATTGTTCCAGTTCCGTAGATAGCGATCCCATGAGCATTGCCATTCTCTGCATAGGTTTCAATCCGTTGCACATGATTATTTACTAGTTTAATATGTTTGCTTGAGCCTGTTACATACATACCTATCACTGTTTCATCTGCTAAATGGGTAGATACATCCTGAATAGTTAGTCCATTGATGGTCACATAGTTTTTATTATGTATCGCAACTAAGGCTGTATCCCCTTCAATATCCTTGAGGTCCTTTCCGCTAAGAACAACCTTCTCTTTTTTGTAGGCTTTAAACGTAATTGGTTTTGCTTTCGTTCCGCTATGTTGAACGACTAACTTTTCATTATAGATGCCTTCTCGTATCAGTACGGTAGTACCGGCCCTTGCTACTGAGGCCGCTTTTTTTAATGTGCGGAATGGTTTTAATTTTGTACCTGTATTTTGGTCATTTCCATTTAATGCAACGTAAATATCCTGATTCTGGTTAACAACTTTATTGATTAAAACAGAAACACATATGATAGCAGTTACAGCAAAGACGACTAATAAAATTTTCTTCATTCAATCAATCCTTATTGAAAATATCTCTTACTTTACATGACTCTTAAAATTTAATTTCTATAAACTTAAAACTCTATATTTTTTAAAAATGCAACACCAAACTTACTATAAATTAATCTGGAAAATAAGAGTCTTTTACAATAGTGAGGTTTTTAATTTCTTACTTTATGCAATTAATCACCTGTTACATTCGTTTTATAATAACCTATAAACCATCATTTGTTAATGTTGATTACCGTTGTGGAACAAGAAAAAAGATGCATTACCTCTTCAGAAGTAGTGCACCCGTTATTGACTAACAGAAAAAGGTTTCCAATTAGGGTCTTTTACATCACTAACATTTGGTTTTCTTATAAATTCAATGCACCTTTCTGCACAAGCCCTATATATGATATCGTTTTTCTGGGCTTGTCTTAAGGAAGGAATGTTCGCACCACCGTCACAATCAAGGTCATCATTTTGAATGCCATTCCAAAAGCAGTTACTACAGATATCATATGTGCCAGGAGGTTGTTCATCAAATGTTTTATATCCGCAGCATGGAGAAGTATTTTTCATATAATTACCTCGGAAATTTCTATCGTCTACTAAACTTCTTTTAGAATAATGAACAAAATGCGATAACCCTCTGGTTAAAGTATCGCATACGTAAGTTTAAGCGTAACGTTTCATTGATTTACTTAGTAATCTAATAGAAATGTAGATTCAACGTTATTTCTGATTAAAGGAAATCTTATTCAGTTAATTAAATAAGAAATCCAAACGATTGGATTGATCTTGTACATTTACCTACTAATACAAAGACATTTCCATCCGGTGCTTCCATTACAGCTACGTGACCACCTAAAGAATTAGCGAAAGGAGTACGAATCCACTGAACTTCAGGAATTAATTTTAATGTTTCATAAGTCTGCCGTACATCTTCGCAGACAATTTCTGTTTCAGCCATATTCAAATCAGGATTATTTTTTAATACTAACTCTGAATTACCATCAGGAAATTTCATCCCAATAAGTGTCCATTGTTTTTCTTCATCTTGATATGTTTCCCAGGCTTTTGTTAACCCTAACGATTGATAGAACTTTACTGATTTTTCGATGTCCTCTGTATAAATGGCAACACATTCGATTCTATTCCACATCTCCATACTCCTCCTCACAAACAGGAACTTATGTTCTCTAATATAATAAACCATTTTTAACCAGAATGGTAGGGTTATTACCCAATAAATGGTTTATTCTCTAATAAACCATTTACCAACATTTGATGTTCGGTAAAAATATTTCATGGGATTTCTTCAAGTGGAAGGAATGTATTCTGTATGGACTCTGCGTTACTTTCTGCTAATTTTCCCCATTACAGGTTAAAACCTTATTTGACTTATTTCCCTTTTAACTTGACTGGCTCTGAAAATGAATCTTCAGAATTTCACTTATATATAATTCTAAATTAGAGTTCAGTATTTGTGATAAAATTCCTTTTTATCTTACTATATTATGCTTCTTCTCTCCTAAAGATGAAAATGTCAAAGTATCATGTAGTATTATTTTTTCTGCATATAAAAAGACCTTCAACATACTCCAATATGGAAAAGGTGTATGTTAAAGGTTCTTTTATGCTGGGAATTACTAAATTTAGCAAATCCGCGATGATATCATTTCAAAAGCATTTATGTTTTTGCATAACAATATTCTTCTGCACTAACGTTTACGATGACTTCCCACCAGAAAGTAAGGAACTTTTAGTAGGCCAGGTAGATAGTGCTTGTTCAGCAACAGCCTCTAGCATGTTGCGACTGACTCCGGCCTTAGCTTGTACAGCCATACCGTGGAGTACGGCCATCACAAATGTTGCTAGTACAGCACAGTTAGCAGTCTCCGGAAGGTCTCCCTCCTGTTTTGCCCGTTCAAAGCGTTCACGCAGCGATGCCTCTCCATCCGCACGTGCATCGATCAAGCTATGTCGAATTGGTTCAGCATCGTCCGATCCAGCCAAGTCTCCGTGGACAAATAGACATCCCTTTTTGTCCGGGTAACGAGTTTGCAATTCTGCCGCCCCGCGAAAAATACGTGCGACCACCTCACGTGAAGTCGGCAGCTCCAGTGCCGCTGGGAAGAAATCATGGTAATGATCGTAATAGCGCTCAAGAACTCGACGGAACAACGCCTCCTTGTTTCCAAACGCTGAGTAGAGGGCTGGGCGTTCAACACCCGTGGCCTGAGTCAGGTCAGTATACGACGTTGCCTCGTATCCTTTGCGCCAAAACACACTAAGTGCTGCTTCCAATGCCTGTTCTACATCAAATTCTCGTGTACGTCCCATTTTCGTTAATCACCTTGCCTTGTTTGTAAATGATATATTTTCTATATAATATCATAACACACGTTACAGAATGGTGCCAATCCACTGGACTAGTAATCCTGAGTCAGCACACTGGCGAAAAAGGACTCGGCCGTCAGAATTTATGTCACACATTATAGCTAAACCCTGCATGTGCAAATGGCCAATCTAATAAGCAAAAAGTCTAATTCTCACCTGAGTCTCTAAAATGGAGCAAATGATAGTGTATATTAAATTTTATAACATAATGATTGTTATGTTATTGACAACATTAAAAATAGAGGTTAATATGAATAACGTAATGATGATTATGAAATAAATCACTCATCACACGAATGCATCCAGCTACGTACATACAGAAAAAGGTAAAGGAGGTTCTTTTCATGTAGAAATCATTGATGGGCCCAAGAAAATTTACAATATGAGAGGTACCGCCAGCCAATAGTATTAATCTTTACTGGTGTAAGTTTCTGATAAACAAATATTTATATAAAATTAAAGGGAGTAGATTATATGTCAACAAATGAAGGTGAATTCAATGGTAAAGTTGCTTTGATTACAGGGGCAAGTCGTGGGATAGGTGCAGAAATAGCTAAAAAAATAGCTGCAGGCGGAGCAGAATTTATAGGTGTTCATTACGGAAATAATAAGGATGCTGCGTTAAAAGTTGTTGATGAGATTAAGGCCTTGGGGTCAAATGCTGTGGCTCTGCAAGCAGACTTAACAAAAGGTATTTCCGAAGTACAAAAGCTTTGGAATGAGTTTGAAGATGCTGTTCGCTCGGAATTAGGATCGGTACACCTAGATATCTTAATGAATAACGCAGGTATTGCACCCGCCATTCCTTTTGAGGAAACATCAATTGAGACGTTTGAAGATGTCATTAACCTTAATCTTAAAGCTCCATACTTTATTACTCAAGCAGCTAGCCCATTTATACGGAATGGTGGAAGAATCATTAACATTTCGACTGGCTTTACTCGTGTTGCCGGTCCAATGCAAAGCATATATTCGGCTTCTAAGGGAGCAATTGAAACACTTACTTTATCCTTAGCTCCACATTTTGCATCAAAAGGTATTACGATTAATGCTGTAAGGCCGGGGGTTACGGCTACTGATATGAACAAGGATTGGCTTGCCAATCCAGAAGCTCATGCTGAAGCAGCTTCAATGTCTGCTTTCTCAAGAGTTGGCACCACCGAAGATGTTGCGGATGTAGTTACGTTTGTAGCATCTGAAGAAGCGCGATGGATTACGGGGCAATTTATTGATGCTACCGGAGGAGCTAAACTTTAAGAAGAGCAATCCTATTTGTATAAAACGTTTTGATTCTAACATACTATGTTTTCCATACTGCTTGCTACTTCTGTTTAAGATTTATATCCTGAAGAAAATTGGGCGTCATGATGAAAGCTACCTGAGCTAAACATCTGAGAAATTATTATGGTTAATTTACACCATCGTAATTAATAGTTACACATTCTAAAATATGGACTACTTCGTTGTGACATGGAGGTAGTCCTTTTTATGATGCATTGATTAACTTATCGGAATTTATCAGGAAACTAACTCATATCTGAATGTCATTTTAAGTTGGTTCTTATTAATATAATGCCCCCTTTACTTTAAGTGAAGGTCTTCACAAAATTTTAGTACCACTGCACCTTAAATCCCTTATAAATGTTATAACCAATTTGATATAATTATATAAAGGTGGTGTTCCTTATGTTAGAACAAAACAATGAACCTAAAAGAAAATATGAATGGTTAAGTAAATGGGCTAAAATGACTGGCGAACGAGCGAGAATTGATGCAAAAGCTAATAACACATACATCGTATATGAAAAGGCTGGAAAGCTTGTAAAGGAATTTCCTAATGGAGATATTGTTCCGTTGAACAAAAGCGGTGAATCAAATGCATAGTCACAAACCAATATTCTTTGTATTTGCGGGTAATAATGGAAGTGGTAAAAGCACATTACGCAGCTTAATTATTGACAAAATTGGTGTCGATATAAACATTGATCCAGATGCTATCGCTCGAAGAATCGATCCAGAAAACCCTGAGAAAAATAGGATTTCAGCTGGTAAGGAAGTCATTAGATCTGTCAATAAGTACATTAAAGAGGGTAAAGACTTTTCAATTGAGACAACCCTTGCTGGAAAAAATGCTATAAAACAAATGCAAAAAGCTAAAGAGATGGGCTTTGAAATAACAATGTTTTATGTTGCATTAAATAATGTCCAACAAAACATAGAAAGGGTTGCAATGAGAGTTAAGAATGGTGGTCATCACATCCCCACTGAAGATATTAGAAGAAGGAATAATACATCGTTTAAACATCTCTATAACTATGCCAATATGATCGATAACCTTATATTAATTGATAACAGTGAAGATGTTGGGGAAATTGTGCTTGAAGTAATTAATGGGATAATTACTTTCGAAGTAATTAACCTACCCCAATGGTCACTTCCTGTTCGCGAACAATTTAAAAAGGATTAAATGATCAAGCCGGTTTTCTAGCTTAAAGAAAATCGGCTTTTTATCATCATACTCGACAAATACTATATAGACACTTATTTGGAAAGTAAGCTACCCGTTACTTGAATAAACTATGCTACTTTTTTCGTAGATGAACGTTTTTATAAATTGATTGAGATAACTGTTAGTTTCTGATATATGAAAAATAAAGTTCCAATAACAATATCTACCAAAAACCCCCAATTCCTAATCGAAAATTTTCCAATAAACCCAAAAACAAAGAATACAACCAAATGACATATGAAAAGTAATGAAACATATCGTCCCAGAATATATATAAATTCATAATAGTCTATGTGGAAAATATGGAGTAGAAGAAAATCCGAATAGGTAAAATAAGTTATTCATATGGTTGTTTAATATGAAGTTTGAATATGATAATTTTGATATTTTTCACCTAGGGTAGTTCTATTTATTGGAGGTACCGCTTTTTGCAGATAAAAAGAAATGGAGACATATAATAGGTATATTATTAATGAACAAAGATTAAGATACTTATTGAAAAGGTATCGCTTCCTTGACGACAATACGCAGGTCAATGTCTGAATAGATGTCAGTGTTTTGATTTCCGATAGAACCACCATAAAAAATGGCCAATACGTTAAAATCATTTTTCAAATCTAGTTCAATTGCTGTGATTAAGTCTTGACGGTGTATTGGAATATCATTATCTCTTTCTTTGAATTAAGCTTCTAATCCCATACATTAGTAAGCAGCTCTATTTTGCTTCTATAAAATAAGAAAAAGGCGATACACTATGTTCAAATATCATATCTATTAGTTTAAAAGTGAGTACTTTTTCATAGTGCTTCTCATAAATAGAAGTGCTCTTTCAATCTCTTCCTTTTAAAAAAAACAGTGAACAAACTCACTATTTTCCTACAGAGCTTAATGTCACTACGACAATTTCTGGTCGATTAAACACCCTTATAGGAATAATACTGTTTCCAAGTCCTCTATTTACGATCATTGTAGTGCGATCTGATTTATGCATCCCTGAGGTATACTTTGGAAAAAAGCCTTGGTTTGGAGCGATTAAACCTCCGAGGTAAGGTATTCTAAATTGTCCACCGTGAGCGTGACCTGAAAAAACAAGATCAAACCCATATTCATCATAAAGAGAAAACAATTCGGGTCGATGCGATAATAGAATTTGAAAGTTATCTTCTCCTTCGTTTTCACCAATTGAATGTTTGATGTTCTCCTCCGTTTTGTCCCTTTCTTCATAGGATTCTCCTAAATATGCTGGGTCATCAATTCCAATCATTATAATTTGGTCCGTACCAATGGTGATTTCCTCTGTTGTATTTCTCATCACCTGTACACCAATTCCAGTTAATTTATCTTGTAATGTGTCGAAATTACCAGACCACCATTCGTGATTACCTGTCACATAATAAACTGGTGCAATTTGAACCAATCTTTCCATTAATACTAGACTAGACTTTTCATCATACCTGTCTGAATCAATTAAGTCTCCTGTGAATACAATTGAATCTGGTTCTATCTTGCTAACCTTTTTTACTAACTTGCTTTGGTCATTCCCAAAAGACTTACTATGGAGGTCAGAAAGCTGAACAATTTTATATTTATCAAAGCTTTCTGGAATCTTATCTGAGCCAATCGTATATTCACTTATTACAATCGAGTTGTTTTGAAAATGGCAAAAGAAAATTAATAAAGCAATTCCAATCAAAACATACAACCATTTTTTCTTGTTTTTTGTCTTCAATGTTTATCTCCTATTTATGTCCTTCAACTAGATTCTATTTTAATTCTTCTGGTATATATACTTTCTCGTATTCAATCTTATTTGGGATATTATTTCCTTACAATATATTGGTATCAACAGATTCAAAGCTATCTCCCCACTGTATATACTCACCCGTATATTCCTTTTTGCATCCACTTGAAATTGATACGGCTACTAACACGAAAAAATATATTTTCTCAAATTAATTACTCCTGTAAGGATATTTAACTACTTAGATTTAATATTAATTTATTATTTTCACATATAAGACTAAGAATCTATTACTCATTTTTACCCTTATTATAACTTATTTGGTTAAATAATACAGTAAATATGGTTGATTTATACAACTAACCTTAAGTAAAATAAGAATGTGCAATACCTCTTTTTGAAGAAATGCATCTGTTAATTAAAGGATATTAAATCATAATCTTTGCTCTTTCCATTGGTTGAAGAAATTTGATAACACATTTACTTCGCTTGTCATAGCGTATTACTTATTTTCAGTTAAAAGGATGGGAACCCGACAAAGCCTTCAATCGTATGCTTCTCTTCAACGCTCAAAAAGATTTTCAAACGTATTTATATCCACTGATGCTATACAACATTATAAAAAACGACTACAGGATATACCTTGTTGTCATTCAATGATAACAAAAGCAGGACTTATGTTTAACGGGATGAGATAATAGTGAAGTTTATTTCATTCCTCTTGAAACATAGGACTGTGCTGAAAACTATTGAAGAGATTACAGAGTTAGCAACGACTTTTTTAGGTTATTGAATTGACAAAAATTGATAAGGATTGGTGAACAATGGAAAAACCTCTAAACTATGAAAAAACTTTCAAAATTGAAATAATAAATGAGATTGCTAATGGTGTGTATAATCGTTTATTAAACTTTATTTTAAATAATGGGATAAATCGTCAGGATAAAAATAATCCTTATAACGTCTTATTAGGCCAGTTTGTTGAAATGCTGGATATAAATTTATTTGACATGTCAATTGTAGAATTGGAAGTAGTAGATGCCTATTGGAAGAATATGAATACCTATATCAAAAAAATAACAAGGAAAGATTAGCATGAATAAATTAGACTTAGCTGATTTTTATGAAGAGCAGCTCCAAAACCGTTTACAGTCAAATACAACGATTAAGCAGAAATAAAACGGTACAAAAAATTCCTATTGCGAGTTTTTTGGTTGGCAACCAGTAACAACGAAAAGTTCGTTACATTGAATTATTAAAGATAAGATAAATTAAACAATAATGTTTTTACTATTGATAATAACACGTTAATAAACTTGATTACTCATATACAACTAAAGGACTCATTACTATTCGTACAATTCTTCACAATCTTTTTACACTCAATAAAATCCCCCCCTTTAAATGTTTTATCAACAAAAAGACGCATTCTTATTAAATAAGAGCGCCTATACAGGATAAACAACTATCTTTTAATAGTAGTTATAGTATTATAAGTCTTACCTTTAGCTAATCTTTATTGCATTAACAAGTGAGCTGGATTTAATGCCTAGTAATCATGTTTGCTAATAAAATAACTAGTTTCAACAGTATTTAATGTTGGAACTAGTTATTTTTATCATTCATTAATATCCAAAGGAATGACCAACTCTAATTCATTCAAGCCTTCACTTTGTCCTACATCATCTACATTATTGGGTTTAAGTGTAAATGACTTTGGTAAAGTATCCATTGGAGGCAAAGTCAGGACCATCTTTCGTCCGTTGTTCCCTGCCATACCTTCTTGCAATTTAAGTCCATCATATACGTTACCTTTATCATCGATTATGGAAAATTGAAACCATGGCCATGTATCGTTTTTATCCATTTCAACAGGGTAATCAACCGTTAAATCTATTCTAGTTGATAGAGGTGAAAAAGTGACTTTGTCGGCTGTTACAGTATAAACTTCATCAACGGTTTTTGTTTTCACCTCCGGATAGAACTCTGATATATCACCTTTTACTTTTTCAAGTGGGAAAGCCACCTTCCACTTACCTTCATGTCCAAATAGATTTTCTCCATGGACCGCAATCTCAACATGATTACCATATTCATGATTATTTGATAAGGTAAATTGGTGATGTTCAATGATAGTTTTCGAGTTTAGATCATCTTGCCCTGTTGAACCAATCGCTGGTTTGACCGGCTCTCCGTTAATTGTGATAAAATTAGTGCCGACAACATCTTCTTTCAGTGAAAGATTTTTTTCTCCTGTGTAAACGACTGTTACGATTAACCGGCCACCATCGTAAGCAGCTTCTTTTACAGTCATTGTGATTCCGTCATGGCTATCTTGTTCTTCAATCACCGTCATCAGCTGATCACGTTCAATTTTATCAGAGGCGATGTCTCTAAAATCCTTATAAATCGGACCAATAACTGGTATATTTGATAACGCTTCTGCCATTCCCTTTGAAACAAACCCGGAGCCTAGGAGTGTGAAACATAACCCACAAGCAACCAGAATTGAATGCTTAGTTTTTCTTCCAACTTTACGTCTTTTCTTTGCTTGGTACATAGCCGCTTTCTCCCTAGCAACTAACTTTTCAAGTGGTATTTCTATGTTATCAATCGTTTGATTAAACCTCTCTTTATTCATAAAAATAACCCTCCTTTAAAATTGGCCTCAGCTTTTTTTGCGCTCGATTCAAGTGTGATTTTACCGTTCCTTCTGGGGAATTCATGATTTTGGCAATTTCCTTAATTGATAAATCGTGATAATACCTCAGCAAAATAATGGTCTTGTATTTGGGATCCAATATTTTAAAGGCTTCTGATAAATCCAGTGAATGGGCAATGTAATCGATGTTTTCTTTAGAAATTAATTCAGCAAACATTTCCTCATTATCTGTCGTAAAATGTCGTGATTCTTTTCGTATAAAATCAATCGATTTAAAAATGAGAATCTTGATAATCCAGCTTTGAAAACTTTCTGGTTTTTTTAATTTCTTAAGGGAGGTGTAGTGTAATCGAGCACATTATTCCAGATACTTGTTTTCACATTAATCCAGGAGAAAATCTGAAATAATGTGCTACTTTTTCCACTATATTTCGGAAT
>NZ_JAUSUD010000033.1 GCF_030813355.1 Metabacillus malikii | reverse complement strand
TAAAAGTGATGAAGCCCAAAATGCAGGGTGAGCAGCAAAGAAAAGTCCTTCATAAATGCGATGAAGCCCAAAATGCAGGTCGAGCAGTAAAGAAAGGTCCTTCATAAAAGTGATGAAGCCCAAATTGCAGGTCGAGCATCAATGAAAAGCCTTGATAAATATGATGAAGCCCAAAATACAAATATCAGGAGAAAGAAATGTTCTTCATAAAAGTGTCCAAGCTCAACGTACAGAAGTGGGAGAAATGAAAATGTCCCTCAGGTTAGTTCATAGTATTGATGAACCCGAAAATTGTTCAAGGTCCATCCAAAATAGTTTCATCAGGCCGATGAACCCGAAAATAAATAAAAGTCTCAACCAAAACCTGCTTCATCAGGCCGATGAACCCGAAAATAAATGAAAATCTGAATCAAAACCTGCTTCATCAGACCGATGAACCCGAAAATAAATAAAAGTCTCAACCAAAACCTACTTCACAAAGGGGCCGAAACCCTAAACCATCCCCAACTCTCCATCAGCCTCCATAACAAACACCAACCTCACTTCCTAAAATAAATCCGCTTTGCAATCAAATAAGAAACGACAACCCCAATCGTATCCTTCACAAAATCAATAACTGTAGCAGAACGCTCAGGAACAAACGATTGATGGATTTCGTCTGTTAGGCCATAGAGAATTGAAATAACAGCTGCGATAATGCTTACTCGCTCTGTCCATTTTCCATGTGCTTTGAATGCAAAGGCAATTAACCAATAAAGGATGGCAAATTCAATTAGATGTAATGATTCTTTTAAGAGAGCATCAAATGAAAAGGGGGTATTTACAACGGCATCAGCTGGATGACTCGATAAAAACCAGATGAGCCCCATATATAGTAACGGAAATAGAGTAAAGGCAATTTTCTTCATGTGTATTAGGTCCTTTCAAAAAAAGTTTTTAAATGCATACATATTATTATAAACACTGCACAAACTAAATTTAAAAAATTTTTTTTAGAAAGTGTATATATTCTCTCAAATCTGTTCAGAATGATTTTTGAGGTGATAAGAAATGAGAGAGGAAGAAAAGAAACGTACTTCTCAAAACACAAAATTTCAACAATTTTTCAGAAAACGTTGGGTATTTCCGGCAATATACCTAATGAGTGCAGCAGTTATCCTTACAGCAGTATTATGGTACCAAAATATTAGCAATGATGTCGCAGAAGATTTAAAGAATCAACAAAATGAGCAAGGCGAAAGTGCAATGAAGGATCCAGAAGCAGTTGAAGTAAATAGTGCTGTGGAAAACTTCAAAATGCCAGCATTAGACCCTGATGCAGTAAACGTTGTGAAAAAGTTCTACGATCCTAATGCAACAGCTGAAGAGCAAGAGGCTGCGTTAGTATCTTATGAAAATTCATATCGCATGAACAAAGGGATTGACCTTGCAAGAGAAGACCAAAAGGAATTTGATGTTGTTGCATCATTAAGCGGTACTGTAACGAAGGCTGAAAAGGATCCGATTTTAGGTTATGTAGTGGAAATTGACCATGAAAATGACTTAACAACCGTTTATCAATCTTTATCAGCAGCAACAGTTAAAGCTGGTGACAAAGTAGAACAAAGTCAACCAATCGGTAAAGCAGGTAAAAGCTTATACAATGAAGAAGATGGTGTACATGTTCACTTTGAAATCCGCCAAGATGGTGTAGCGTTAAACCCGTTAACATTTATGGATAAGCCGGTAACATCTATAAATGAAGCAACACAGGAAAATGCTGAAGAAGAAGCTACTGAAGAAGAAACAACAGATGAAGCTACAGAAGAAGATGCAACTGAAGAAGAGTCTTCTACAGAGAAAGAATCTACAACTGAAGAAGAAACTGACAAAGATAGCGACTCTACCGAAGATGCTCCTGAGTCAAAAGACGAAGAAGCAGAAACTGAAGGTAGCGAGCAATCAAACGAACCAGAAGCATCAAATCAAACATTAAATTCATAAGGATATCTGTATACTCGAGGTGGACTCAGGATGAGACCTACCTCGATTTTTTTATATTAGAAAGTAATCCCTTCAGTCTATCTCTAGGAAATGACAGATTTTTGTCGAGAGAAAGTTCACACAATTTTCACAATTTCTATTGACCGTATTGTCACTCCACTTCATAATAAAGAAGGTAAATGAATGGCCAATCAGTTTTAGAGGAGGTGTAATACTCATAAAAATTGTTAACGCTTTCAACCATTGAGAAGGAGGAGGATTTATTTCTTGTTCATTCTATTATTAATGCTAGTCATAACAGGCTTTTCACTTGTTATGGGTTTACGAAAACGAAAACCTCAGTTTCTATTATTACCTATCCTAACACTGCTTATCTACTTCATCGTCCAAATAGCTTTAGTTCCTGCACCATTTGTTGATACTGTTAAATTTATTTTTAGTTTATCTTAATGAAAAAAATTTCGGAGGTGGCTAAATGAAAAAGATCGATAAAAGTATCGCAGATGCCTATTTTAAAGAGCGAACACGCAATGTTGTCATTTTTTTAATTATTGGCTTTCTAGCATCATTTGGGGTTGTACTTTTTGCTGAACCTCTTAGTGGCTTCACAATCAATGGATTTCCGTTTCACTATTTCATGGGAGCACAAGGTGCTGTCGTCGTCTTTATTCTATTATTATTTGTAAATGCAAAGGTTAGCGATGCAATCGATAGAAAATATGGAATTGATGAAAGTAAAAATGAACAACTTAGCGCTGGTAAGACGTTAGACCATTAATAAAAGTCAATATAAAAGGGGTATCTATAAATTTAGTTCGTCACCAATGATTCATATAAAATCTTTCCAAGGGTGAGATGGTTAAACTATTTTATGAGGCAATAAGGGGGAGTTTCATTGGATGCACAATTTATGGTTTCATTGACAATCATTCTATTAACGTTTGCACTTTATATCGGAATTGCCATTTATAATACAGCAAAACAAACATCTGACTTTTACGTAGCAGGACGTGGTGTTCCGCCAATTTTTAATGGAATGGCAATTGGGGCCGACTGGATGAGTGCAGCTTCATTCATTGGAATGGCTGGTACAATAATGCTATTAGGCTATGATGGTCTTGCCTATATTATGGGGTGGACAGGTGGTTATTTACTTCTTACCTTTTTATTAGCACCACAGCTACGAAAATATGGTCGCTACACTGTACCGGAATTTATCGGTGACAGATATAATAGTCATTCAGCACGGATTATCGCGGCGATTTGTACAATCATTATCAGTTTTACATACTCTATCGGACAATTATCCGGATCTGGAGTGGTAATTGGTCGTTTATTTGAAATCGATGCACAAATTGGAACAATGATTGGCTTTGTCCTCATTGCCTTCTATTCAGCTTTTGGTGGGATGAAGGGGATAACATGGACACAGGTGGCACAATATTTAATTCTCATTATTGCATACTTAATTCCGGTTATCTTTATGTCATTACAGCTGACGAATAACCCTGCTCCATGGCTCTCCTACGGAAAAATTGTTGAGGAGATGGGTGAATTAGACCGACAGTTAGGGATTTCAGAATACTTTGCACCATTTACAAATGGAACGAAGTGGCAATTCATAGCCTTAATGTTTACACTTATGGCTGGTACGGCAGGCTTACCACACGTTATTGTTCGCTTCTATACAGTATCGACAATGAAGGCAGCAAGATGGTCTGGAGCGTGGGCACTTTTATTTATTGGTCTTTTATATTTATCTGCACCTGCATATGCTGCATTTTCAAGATTTATTTTAATGACAAATGTCGCAGGGAAAAAGCTTTCTGAGTTACCTACCTGGACGGAGTCTTGGGTGAATACAGGAAAGCTTCAAATTGCAGATGGGAATGGTGACGGCATCCTGCAATGGAGTGAACTCATCATTTCTAATGATATTGTCGTAATGGCAACACCGGAAATTGCAAATTTAGGGATGTTTGTCATTGGACTAGTTGCAGCTGGAGCAATGGCAGCAGCATTATCAACAGCTGGCGGCTTAATGATATCTATCTCATCTTCATTTGCCCATGATATTTATTATCGCGTGTTAAGGCCTCAGGCTTCAGAGAAGAACCGTCTAGCTGTTGGTCGTTGGTCAATTGTCGTTGCTACTCTATTAGCTGGTCTGATTGCGTTAAATCCGCCTGGAGCGATTACCCAGATTGTAGCCTGGGCCTTTGCATTAGCCTCAGGAACATTCTTTCCTGCTCTGCTCATCGGTGTCTGGTGGAAACGTTCAAACACACCTGGAGTCATCTCAGGAATGGTTGTAGGCTTAGGTGTGACGCTGTTATACATCTTCCTGTCTAAATATGGTGGTTTTACAATTGCTGGCATCATCGACACAGGTGCAGGTGTATTCGGGGCATTCGCTGGTATCGTAACGAACATCATCGTCTCGCTTTCTACAAAGGCACCATCAATCGAAAAACAAGAAGAAGTACTAAACCTTCGCTATCCTGAACAAATGACGTATAAGGATGGGGAGGTTTGGATCGATAAATAAGGGGTATAGCCGTCTGCTTTGTATTTTTATACAGGGTGGGCGGTTTTTTGTTTGGGGGATTAAACAAGCAGACATGGGGTCAGTCCCTCTTTTTTGTTTAATAACTTTTGTAGGAGTTGGAACGGAGGTTAGGTGATATTGTTTTGTTTTTTTTAACTTTGTTTAGTGGTAAAACGGAAGGGTCAGCCCCCTCATTTGGGGCTTTATAGCTTTTGTAGGAGTTGGAACGGAGGTTAGGTGATATTGTTTTGTTTTTTTTAACTTTGTTTAGTGGTAAAACGGGAGGGTCAGCCCCCTCTTTTGTGGCTTTATAGCTTTTGTTGGGGTGGAAAGGAGGTTAAGTGACATTGTTTTGTTTTTTTTAACTTTGTTTAGTGGTAAAACGGGAGGGTCAGCCCCCTCATTTTTAGCTTATATATTAAGAATAGGGATTGAGCGTATTGAGTGCAGCTTACCTTTTTTTGTTGGAGGGGGCAGACCCTGGTTCTCAACTTTTTTTGCGTTTAGTATATATGCTTCGACAGATTTCTCGGGAAATAATCTTTCTTACGTTATGAATATTATATTTAGGATTTATGCCTAATTTGAAAAAAATTACGAAATGCCTTGTCCCTCTTGACATTTGTTGCATATTCCGTCACCCAAGCTAATAAAATGTTACAAACCTATCAAAGAGAGTGTTTGAGGTGAGGGATCGTGAGTGTATTTTATCATCGCAGTAGCGTAGGCATCATTCAATCATCTAAGAGAAAGTCAGACAAAGTGTCTTGGCATGCGAGTCTCATTTCACACTTCTCACATCCATATTAGGGAGGTCGAGTGGTGTGCACGATTACATCAAAGAACGCACAATCAAGATTGGGAAATATATCGTGGAGACAAGGAAAACAGTTCGTGTCATAGCGAAGGAGTTTGGAGTTTCCAAAAGTACCGTTCATAAAGATTTAACAGAAAGGTTACCTGAAATAAATCCTGATCTTGCGAATGAGGTAAAGGAAATACTTGATTATCATAAATCAATTAGGCATTTACGAGGTGGTGAAGCGACGAAGCTTAAGTACCGAAAGGACGAGATTTTAGAAGAAGAGCCAGTGAAATAATATGAATCTATCTGATTCAGTGTAAATCGACAAATCCCTACATAAACTAACTAAATTATTTTACAAAATCATACTATTTTTTTCAATTTATGATACAATATTTAATTAGGTTAGCTATTAACGGGAATGAAGATTTGCAAGGAGGATTTAGATAGATGTTTGCGAGGGATATAGGTATAGATCTTGGAACGGCAAATGTGTTAATTCATGTGAAAGGCAAAGGAATTGTGCTTAATGAGCCGTCCGTTGTCGCATTAGATAAAAACAGTGGGAAAGTGCTTGCGGTTGGTGAAGAAGCTAGACGTATGGTTGGACGTACTCCTGGGAATATTGTTGCCATCCGTCCATTAAAAGATGGAGTCATTGCAGACTTTGAAGTAACAGAGGCGATGTTAAAGCATTTCATAAATAAACTTGATGTAAAAGGGTTATTTTCAAAGCCACGTATGTTGATTTGTTGCCCAACAAATATTACATCAGTTGAACAAAAGGCAATCCGTGAAGCAGCTGAAAAAAGCGGCGGAAAGAATGTCTTTCTTGAGGAAGAACCAAAAGTTGCGGCAATTGGTGCTGGAATGGACATCTTCCAACCTTACGGAAATATGGTAGTTGATATAGGCGGTGGAACAACAGATGTCGCTGTGTTATCAATGGGCGATATTGTCACCGCCTCATCAATTAAAGTTGCAGGGGACAAGTTTGATATCGAAGTGTTAAATTACATCAAACGTGAATACAAGTTACTAATTGGTGAACGTACTGCAGAAGACATTAAAGTAAATGTTGCAACAGTATTCCCAGGCGCACGTTATGAGGAAATTGAAATTCGTGGTCGTGATATGGTAACTGGTTTACCAAGAACGATTACCGTTAATTCAAAAGAAGTGGAAGAGGCACTCCGTGAACCTGTCGCTGCGATTGTACAAGCAGCAAAAAGCGTATTAGAGCGTACACCACCTGAGCTTTCAGCAGATATCATTGACCGTGGTGTCATCTTAACAGGTGGCGGAGCGTTATTGAACGGATTAGACCAATTGCTTGCAGAAGAATTAAAGGTACCGGTATTAATTGCCGAAGCACCAATGGACTGTGTAGCAATTGGAACAGGGATTATGCTAGATAACATTGACCGCCTTCCAAAGAAGAAACTCGGTTAAAAAGAGAAAGAGTCTACATTGCTGGGCTCTTTTTTCTATATGATGGATAGGAAAAAGGTATACATTTCCTAAAAAAATGTGATGAGAAATAACTATATCTCCTTTATAATAAATAACAGGGAATTCTGTCGAAAAAGAATTCAATTTGTCCGGAACAATGAACTTTTAAGGTGGAGATTATATGTTAAGGGGTTTATATACAGCAACAGCAGGTATGCTCGCTCAACAAAGACGTACAGAAATGCTTTCAAATAACATTGCTAATGCAAATACAGCGGGATACAAAGCAGACCAAGCGTCAGTTAGAGCATTTCCAGAAATGCTTTTAAAGCGAATCGATAATCAAACTGTTAAATCTACAGTTGGTTCTTTAAATACAGGTGTATATGTACAAGAAATTGGCAGTCAATATAACCAAGGTGACCTGCGGGAAACAGGGTTAATGAGTGATGTCGCACTTTTAGAACAGAATGTACCAGTTCATCCTGAAACAAATATGAAAGGGGCTCTTTTCTTCGCCGTAGAAAACCAAGCAGGTGAGGAGCGCTACACACGTAATGGGAGCTTTTCATTAGACGAAAACGGTACCCTTCTTTCTAACGGTAGCCAAGTACTATCAGTAAACGGTCAGCCTATAAATATCCAGTCTAGTAATTATCAAATTACAGAAGATGGCGATGTTTTTGCAGATGGTGAATTTATCGCACAAATTGATGTTCGGTTTGAAGCAGATATCCGCAACCTCGTTAAAGAAGGAAATGGCCTTTATCGTACAGCTGACAATGGTGCGTTGCCATCAGCACTTAATAACGGAGAGGTTACGTATAGTCTTAAGCAAAATTATCTAGAGGGCTCAACAGTAGATGTTGCCCGTTCATATACAGACATGATGACAGCATATCGATCATTTGAAGCAAATCAAAAGGTACTACAAGCATATGATAAAAGTATGGAGAAGGCCGCGAACGAAATTGGCCGTTTAAGCTAATAGGAGGAACAGACAATGTTACGCACAATGATTTCAGCGACGAATACAATGGGCCAACTACAAAAACAGCTTGATACAATCGGTCATAACTTAGCGAATGTCGATACCCAAGGCTATAAACGAACACAAACAGGTTTCTCAGAGTTAGTAAGACAACAATTTAACAATCAGACAAACGAAGCAGATGAGATTGGCCGTTCTGGGACTGAGTTAGGAATCACCCAAGGAACAGGAGCGAAACTAGGCAGCAGTCTTGTATTAACACAAGGCAGTATGAAACAAACAGACCGTTCATTAGATATCGCCTTTACAGTTCCTAACCAATTTTTACAAATCGATGTTGACGGTGAAACCCAATATACGCGAGATGGAGCCCTATACTTAGCTCCAACTAACGATGGAACAAATCGCCTTGCATTAACAACGTCTGAAGGTCGAGCGGTTCTCGATGAAAATCAAAACCCAATCGTTTTTGAAGACTCATTTAAAGAATTGCAGATTTCTCAGGATGGAACCATAACCGCAATACCTCGTAATGAAGGAGATATGCCACAAGTATTTGGCCTTGGTGTCGTGCAAGTCGACCGTCCACAGCTGCTTGTTCAAAATGGGCATAACCGCTATAGCTTAAACAACGACTTAGGCGAGCTTCAGTTAAATGACATCATCACCTATTTAGAAGGAGCCCTTCGCGGAGATGTCTCCATGCAACAAGGGGCTTTAGAAATGTCTAATGTTGATGTCGCAAAGGAAATGACAGATTTAATGGTATCCCAGCGTTCATACCAAATGAATGCAAAGACAATCACAATGGGTGATCAAATGATGGGATTAATAAACGGTGTAAGATAGGAGTTTGGTCTATTGGTTGCAAAAGAATCGACGAAAGTAACTAGCCGGGAAGAAATGAAAAATGGTAAGAAAGCAAAAGAAACCAAACAGGTACAAGAGGGAACTACACGAACGAAACAGAAAGAGAAAGTACGACTTCGTATCCGACTATTACCAATATGGATAAGAGTATTGCTTGTTCTTATTTTCATGGTGGTTAGTACACTTGTCGGCATTATCGTAGGCTACGGAATCATCGGCAACGGTAAGCCAGCAGATGCACTCGATAAATCAACATGGCAACATATCATCGACCTAGTTGAAAAAGAATAAATGAAAAGGAAGGTGAACGCCTTCCTTTCGTCGTATACATAAAGAAAGTAATTTGATAAGGAGACTATACATATGTTAGATATTACAAAAATAAAAGAAATTCTTCCACATCGTTCATAACTAAGAGCTGCTTTAAAACCGGAACTGATATTGGCATATGAGGGGCTTTTAATTCACGTAGAAGGTTACTTTCAATAAGCGATTACTATTAATCCAAAAGAGAGTTTTTCAAGTGAAGACATGGGAGAAATCCCAAATGGATGAACATAACAGAACCAATGAGGCAATACTGCAAGGGATGTTAACAGTAGAAAAGAGTTTGGTAGACAGTGGCTATTCAGTAGATGAGGTATCCAAACATATACCCTATTCAGCTGAAGAGCTAGAAGGATTTCTTAAAAGGTTTGAAAAATGAATCAGGAACATTTTTTATCGAAATATTCGGTCCTTTCCTCCCTCCTTTCAGAAGTTGCCGGTGTGGCGATAAGCTTTATTGATAATTGTAAAATTCCAGTATTTTCATGAAAGAGGAGGCCAACGTGCAAAAACGGGTATTTTTGGAAAATGTAATTGCTTCAGAATACGCTCAGACCCGTAAAAACCTATCAGAATGTCTTACCTTTATTAATTCTTTTTATCCGAAAACATCCCATATGTAGACAATCTCTTTGAGTATTTGCTCTCGCAATTGCGGTTTTATCATTGCTTCAGTTGCTATATAAACCTTCAAGCCTAATTTATCTGCTAGTAATATTTAATAGACAAGAATTCTAAACCGATTGCCTTCTCAGATTCTATTAGAATACCTACATCACTAGTATTTTGTTGTTGATTACGGGCGTATGAATAGAAAATGCCAATTTTTTTAATTCCATATTCCTGTAAGAATTTTTTTGATGCTTTTATTTGTTTTTCTAGATGTTTTATTAATGGGTCTTTCATATCCGACACACAATCGACTAATACCCACTTAAATATTTTTGACAATTAACGGAACACTATCCTTTTATCTAGTCTCCAATCTGGACTGGGTGATTTACCAGCAACGGTATCTTATGGAGGCATAACTATACGGGTAATCGTTATTTACATATTAATATAGGAGGACAATTACATACATAAGAAGCACAGATGACGCGCGTATCATCTGTGCTTTTTTAAGGGAATTATGTTTTTAATATTGTTTCTAAAAAGAAAGCAATATGCTGGTCTAAAAGGGATTCTACTTCTGAGGTATCCTTCCCATCAAATGTTAGAATATTATATTCCGTTAGTAAGGAGAAAACAGGATATTGATACTCTATTGCTAACATTTTTGGATTGAGTGGACGGATCTTTTTCATGTCTATTAATTTTGTGAAAACTATTTCAAGGAATTGTATCGTTGTTTTGAATAAATCGTTTATAATTATTTCTCTTGCAAGAGGAGAACGGTATTGCTCTACTTGAAGAATTCGCCATATTTTTTGCCCGTTTTCATTCTCCATATACTTCTTGAAATTTCTGTGTCCTGCTTTTAAAAATTCCTCTACTGAGTTAGTTTGTAAAATATTATCTAACATTTCAATTGGTGGTAGCGTTTTAGAGAAATCATCTCTAAAAAAGGTAAAGATATCCTCCAGTATAGCATCTTTACTACGATAGTGATTATATAAGGAGCTCTCCTTAATCCCTACTTCTCTAGTAATTTCACGTATAGATACTCCACTATATCCTCTTCGGGAGAATAGGTCCAATGATGTATAAAAAATTCTTTCCTTTGTGCTTAATGTCATACTTCTACACCTCATTTTAGTCATTCTTTTATCTAAAAGATTTCTATTTATACACAGTACTAAATATTGAATAGATATTGCAATTTGCTAATGAATGGATATAATAATATTATATACTAACGTTAGTTAGTTTTAAAGAAGATTATTACTGGAAATTTACAAACCCATGTAAAAATAGAAGGAAGTGTAAGTGTTGACCGAGCAACTCATAAACAAAGACAATAAGCCTCATAAATTAAAAGCAGATTGTGAAAATTGCTTTGCTCTGTGTTGTGTGGCGTTGCCTTATTCGCAGTCTGCCGATTTTGCTATGAAAAAATGTGGCGGAACTCCTTGTATACACCTTAAATCGAATTATAGGTGTAAAATTCACCAAAATCTTAGAACTAGTGGCTTTAAAGGATGTACGGTATATGAATGCTATGGAGCAGGTCAAAAGGTTTCTCAAGAATCCTTTCAAGGGGTAAGTTGGAGGGATTCTCCGAATATTGCTGATGAAATGTTCCAGGTATTTCCAATTATGCAGCAACTTCATGAAATGCTTCATTACTTACAGGAGGCTTTAAACTTACAGGATGCACGCCCTTTATATAATGAATTGCAACAGATATACGAAGAAACGGAAATGGTTACGCATGGTAGTCGAGCGTCCCTCTTAGAATTTGATGTGCCTGCGCATCGAATGATTATTAGTAATTTGCTTCTAGATGTAAGCAAATTAGTGCGAACCAAAGTAAAGGGTGGGAAATACCTAAAACCTAAAGGAGTGACCACTGATTTAATCGGTGCAAATTTTAAAAGAGCTAATCTAAAAGGTATTAGCTTTAGAGGGGCTTATTTAATTGCTGCTAACCTAAGAGGTGCTGATTTAAGAATGTGTGATTTTCTTGGTTCAGACTTAAGAGATGCCGACTTAAGTGGGGCAAATTTGACAGGAAGCTTCTTCCTAACTCAGGCACAAGTGAACGCAGCTAAGGGTGATAAAATGACCCAATTACCCAAATCGGTTTCTCCGCCACTACATTGGTTAGTTTAGATGAATTAGGTCAAGTTCAATAAATTATTGGAGTGATAGAATTGAAATCTTTTATTCGTACGGATCAATTTAATTTTATAAAAAGACAAGTACAAAATCTTGTTAATGGTCACGCTACAGCTAATGATGATGGTGTGAGGAGTGCTTTGAAATCAATGACTTTAGAAAGAGTTTTAGTTTTATTTCCTTTAATAGATGAGGAACAAGCACAGTTATTACAACCCATATCTTTAATTGATAATAAAGAAGAGGCAGAAGCCTTTTTATCACAATTGAAGCCTTATGTCATGCCTTTTGAAGTGTCAGAGCAGGGAATAAAGAAGCTATTTCCTAAAGCTAAGAAGTTAAAGGTACCTTCGCTTGCTGAAATAGATTTACGCGACATAGCTTATCTAAGTTGGACAGATACCACTTCTAATAAAAGGTATATCGTCATTAATCGTGATAGTAAGCTGATCGGTATAGAAGGTTCATTTACACCATCGAATCAAAAAGGGGTTTGCTCTATATGTAATAGTCATAAAGAGGTTGGGATGTTCCTTGTTAAAGAAAAAGGAAAAGAACAAGGAACTTTTAAGACAAAAGGAAATTATATATGCCATGATAGTCAATCATGCAATAAGAATCTGACATCTTTAGACAAATTAAATAATTTTGTGGATTTGCTTAAATGATGAAACTAGATAAAGAGTAGAAGTAGTACTGTATGGAACAGCTAGTGATTAGAACTCAAGCCAAGTGAAAGCACCAGTGTGGGTTTTCTCAATATTGTGGTAAACAAAATTAAATAATAAAGAAAGTTGGTGTTCTCTTTGAAATTTATGGAAAAGGTTACATTAGGTAATGTTGAACAATGGTACATTGCTCGTGGTTCTAGTATAGAAAACCCAATTCTATTATTCTTTCATGGTGGCCCAGGAAGTCCCCAAACAGGGGCACAACATAAGTATAATAGAGAATTAGAGAATCACTTTCTTGTTGTGAATTGGGATCAGCGAGGTTGTGGGAAGTCCTATAACAAAGACGTCGACCCGCAAACGATGAATGTACAGCAATTACTCTCTGATGCATATGAGCTAGTACAACATTTGCTAGAACGTTTCAATCAAAAGAAGGTCTATATTATGGGTCACTCGATGGGAGCTTTAATAGGGGTACTTTTTGCAGAAAAATATCCGGAAGTAATATCAGCGTATGTGGGAATTAACCAGCCGATTAATCGGCCTTTGGAAGAGGAAATCTCCTATAAATTCACTTTTGATTATGCTACCAAAGTGAATGACAAGAAGGCAATTGTGGAATTAGAGCAAATAGGCGCACCTAATAATGGTTCATATAAATCAATTGATGGACTGGTAAAGCAGAGAACCTATCTTACAAAAATAGGTGGAGTTACTTACAAGAAAAATGCTATGTTCATCAATATGCATTACTTGTTAAGTTCTCATTTTAACATGAGGGATCGACTAAATTTCTTTAAAGGATTCTCTTTCACTTCTCAACACTTGTGGGAGGAATTATGTTCCTATAATATAGCTGAGAGTTTATATGAATTAGATGTACCTGTTTACTTTGTCATGGGGCGACACGACAAAATTGTCCATGACCTAGTTGAAACTTTTTATCAAAAAGTCAAAGCACCAAGAAAGAACATCTTGATTCTAGAAAATTCGGGGCACATGGCTTGTTTTGAAGAGCCAGATGTATTTAACAGTTTTATGATTAACAAGGTACTGAAAGAGAATGAGGCTGTTTAAACGATACAAAAAGGCCATTTTGAGAAAAATGACAATCTGTGATTTGATTTATAAATGTTCTTATTTTTTCTCTTTTTGAGAAGTAAGTGGATAGGTAAGATTAAGTAAATAGCAACCCAACATAAAAAACATAACATTTTTTGAGAGTGTACACGTTGATAATTCTTTCTAAGAGTATGCTAACAGCCAAAAATAATTGTAGGAGAAGGAGAATTTTCAAATGTTTAGTGTGTATTATAACAGATTTAAGGTTGCTTTCTGGATAATTTTAACGATTTTATTTGCTACAGGGAGCATTTCAAATATCTACACTGGTACTGATTGGGAAGTAGCATTAAATGCTGTACTTGGAGCTGTTTGTTTAATTGTATCCATAACATTATTTGTTAAACAAAGGAAAAATGAGAAATGAAAAAAGACTTAACTGAAAAGGATGGAAGATTAATATTACTGTTGACACTTTTAGGAGCTTTCGCTGCCGTGGTAATGATTCCTTATCAAAAGGGGATAGGGCTACTAGATATATTGATTGAGACCTATCATATCTCCTTTACAATTGCTGCAATAATAAATGTCATTCAGGTAACACTCTACACGTTAATTGCTTCAGCTATTGGCCTCCATCTTGCTAGACGTGTAGGTTTTAATGTTTCTTATCTAAGAGGTTTAGTATATAAAAATAAAACAGTTCCTTTGTCTTTGAAATGGATAATGATTGCAATTTTAGGCAGTGCAGTAGGAACATTAATCATTGCAGTCCTAGAAGTAAAGGTATTTCAACCTCATCTTGTAACCCAGTTAGTACCGAATGTAAGTCTGTGGAAAATAGGATTGCTTATGTTTTATGGTGGTATTGTTGAAGAAATATTATTACGTCTTTTCCTTCTATCTTTAATTGTTTGGATTTGTTCCATTTCCTATCGGAAGCAGTCTAGGCCTATTCCAAAATATATCTACTGGATTGCGATCCTTGTATCGACCTTATTATTTGGGCTCGGGCATTTACCAGCAACTGCAACTGTCTTTGGTGAGATTACTAGTTTATTATTTATTCGTGCTATAGTATTAAATGGATTGATGGGTGTCTTCTTTGGTTATTTATTTTGGAAAAAGGGTCTAGAGTATGCAATTATTGCCCATATGCTAGGGGATGTATTTTTGCATGTAGTATGGCATTCGTTGTTCACGTAATAGTACAACATAAGCAACATTTTAACTTGATAAAACAAACAGAACATATATAGGGGAGACTAACTAAAAGTTTACTTTTCTTTCTACTAGCATAGTATCATTTTCAGTCAGAATGTGTACCGAAGTGTCTTAGATTTCAATTTTAGGAGAAAAGAATATGAATGGTATAACTTTACGAGATATAGATAGCAATAACTTTTTTCAATGTATAATGTTAAAATCGCAGGAGTCTACAGGTTACCCTCTTTTTGAGGAAAATGTTGCTTCAAATGTCTTTTCCATTGCACAATCAAAGGTTGAACCTGAATGGGTTACGAAAGCAATCTACAATAATGAGAATGAGATGATAGGTTTTGCGATGTATGGACTTTCTCCCATTTTACATGTGTATTTTATTACAAGGTTAATGATCGACTATAAATACCAGGGAAAAGGTTATGGAAGATTAGCCATGCTGGAAATAATCAAGGAAATGAGAAAGCTCTCTTGTGAAGAAATCTATACAAGTTTTGTTCCAACTAATGACAGAGCAAAAAACTTATATATGAGTCTGGGTTTCAAAGACACTGGCCGTGTCGTAGAATTTGGGGAAGAAACCGAGCCACTTTATTGTTTAAATCTTAACTAGTAGTGGAGACCGTCTTGGATGGTCTCTTTTTCACATAGAATATTTCAATTATTATAGGTTCTAATTTTTATGCTCACAAGGTTATTCGTTAAAACTATCTAAGTAAAAAAACAGTTATACGTTTAATTAGAAAATGTTTCGGTAAATAGTTTACGTTAATTCGTTAGGAGTAGTTAATATGGACTTAAAATTGATTTGCAATACATGGGATATTGGTAGGATTATAGAGATTAGGGAAATTAATCAAGGCTTTATGAATAAAACATACTCTATAATTACAGAGGATAATTCGTATATTTTAAGAATTTATGAGAGTGAAAGTGATATAACCAAGGTTAGACGTGAGTATTTGATACTGGAGTACCTAAGTAATTGTCAGCTTTCCTTTGAAGTACCCACTTTTATAATGAACCATACTGGTGATTATTTATATCAGTCATCTGAAAATGGAACCATTTCTATTTTAATGCCTTTGTTAAAAGGGATTAATCCAGATTTAAGCGATGCTAAACAAGCTTATGAAGCTGGAAAGGCATTAGGAGAGTTAAATAAAGCACTAAGTAGACTAAGTGAAGATGTATATAAAGATTTGGGAAGAAATCCTGCCTATGATCAATTTCGTCAATTTCATCCTTTAATTAAAGGTATTGATAAAATTGTTGATCATTTACCAACTTCTATTGCAAAAAAACACGAACTACATAAGATCTTTCAACAACTTGATAAGGAGATTGATAATAGTTATTATCATCTGCTTGGAAAACAGTATATTCATGGTGATTATACTTCGGGCAATATATTGTCTATCAAAGGAAAGATAACTGGAATCATCGACTTTGAATTTTGCTGTTATGATGTACGTCCTATGGATTTGGCAATTGCGCTAGGCGGAGGACCAACAGCATTATGGGAAATGGACCAAAGTCTAACCAACATAGGCATGCTGACAAAAGGATATGTTAGTGTTACCCCCTTAACCGAAAATGAATTATTGTATATTCCTTTTTTGATAAGACTTCGTCGTGCTGCCATGTTCGTTTACTTTACGGCAAGGTATGTAAAAGGGCTTGATAGTGAAAATTGGATGATTGGAATCATAGATTGGATACTTGCAAGTGAAGCTTGGCTAATCGACAACAAGGATAGATTAATAGATAAAATTATACAACAAAGCAGGTGAATTTTATTGCATTTCTTGGAAGAAGGGATATAATAGTATTATGTGCTAACAAACGTTAGTTATTATAGTGCGAATATGATGTATCTTAAGGAGAATTAGAAAAAAAGAGGGATTTTATGACACGAAACATTTTAGTTAGAGAAATTACAAAAGAGAATTGGGAAGAAGCATTCAAAATATCTGTTCATGAAAACCAAAGTACATTTGTTCCCACTGTGGCAGAATCTCTTGCTTTTGCATATCTTAAGCCTTGGGATGAAGCGCTAGATCCTTACGCTCTTTATTGTAACGATTCAATCATTGGTGCTTTCTACATTTCTTATACACCAGGTAGTGAGTATAATTACTGGATCGGTGGATTTCAAATTGATAAGAAGTTCCAAGGAAAAGGTTATGGAAAAGATTCTTTACATATTATAGTAGACTTCATAAAAAAGACACATCCCGCATGTAAAAGCATCTCATTAACTGTTGAGAAAGAGAATAATCAAGCAATACATATATATGAAAAAGTAGGATTTACAAGTCAGAAGAAAGCAAATATGTATGGAGAACTTGTTTTTAAACTAGATGTACCAAACTGAAGCAAACTTATTTTGGTAGTGTCTTCATAAAGTAGAGGGCATAACCTGTCTATTAATAGAAATGGTATAGGACTATGCAAAAAAAGAAGCAGGTTAGTTCCAATGTCCTACAGCCAAATCAAATGTTGCATTGACTATATCGATCGTATGAATTTTCCATCTTCTTACCAAGGTTACTTTTTCCCTGCACCAGGAATAAGAGCGTATAAACAAGTATCTGCGTGTTCCCGTTTTAGATATTTTTTTAAAACGAGTAGAGCAGATGCTTTCAGCGTGTCAAAAATTGAATCATACAACTGTCAATGCTTTGGGTATTGCAAAAAAAGGACCGTCTATTGACGGTATCTTTTTCCTAATAAGAAGAACTAAGTTACTTCTTAATAAATCTCATAATTAAACTGACAATGAACGAAATTATTGTATAAACTACAACCCAAATAAAGAAAGATTCATTGAAAACAGAGAAAGTTAAGATGGTGAACACAACTAATGTTAATAGTGGCATTACAAACCATCTTCTAACCAAAATGAAACCGATAATTGATGCTACAAGAACAATGATAGGACATATTAATAATACCAGAAAAAATTCCATATCTACTATTACCTCTTTATAGGTTATACCATTCTATACAAAACCTAGTTAATTTTTATCTAAAAGCAACAAGGATTACGAAAAGTGCCTTAAAATTTGTGCAAAATATACCTAAGGTGACTTTATAAATTTATTGTTTCTCATACATATGGCGATGAAGATCCTCAATTGTTTGTGGTGGTAACTTGTCAATTTCCTTTATAGCATTTTTAATATCTTCCTTTGCACCAAGAATTATAGCTTCTTCTAGCTCTTCGTTCCACAGTCCTCTTTTATTAAGAAATTTCCGGAAGCGATTTAAAGGGTCTTTGCTTTTCCATTTTTCAACTTCATCTGACTCTCTATAAAGGTCAGGATTATCACCTGAAGTAGAATGTGGACCAAATCGATATGTTAGTGCTTCGATAAGTGTTGGTCCTTCGTTATTAATTGCTTGATTACGTGCATCCTTTGTTGCTTTATAAACAGCTAATACATCCATTCCATCTACTCTTATACCCTTAATTCCAGCCGCAACAGATTTTTGTGCGATTGTTTTAGCTGCAGTTTGCTTTGAAAATGGTGTAGAGATCGCAAATTGATTATTTTGGACAAAAAAGATTGCTGGCGTATTAAAGGCTCCGGCGAAATTCATTCCTTCATAAAAGTCGCCTTGTGAGGAACCGCCATCACCCGTATATCCTACAGCAACTGCCTTTTGATGTTTTTTCTTTAAACCAAGTGCTACACCTGCAGTTTGAATAATTTGTGCACCAATTATGATTTGTGGAAGCAACGCATTAACACCGTCTGGAAATTGACCAGCTTTAAAATGTCCTCTGGACCAAAGAAATAAATTTTGTAATGGTACACCATGAAAGAATAACTGTGGAATATCTCGATAACCCGGTAGTATCCAATCTTCTTTTTCAAGTGCAAATTGACTTCCTATCATTGATGCTTCTTGCCCAGATGTTGGAGCATAAAAACCAAGTCTCCCTTGGCGATTTAACAAAATAGATTGTTTATCAAGAGTTCTTGTATAAACCATTCTTCTCATCAATTCAACTAAATCATTATCGGGCAAGTTCGGAAAATTCAGCTCATCAATTACATTTCCTTCTTCATCTAAAACCCTAAATTCTTGAAATTCTTTTTCAATTTTATGTAGTAGATTTTCATTCAAAAGAACCAACACCTTTTATAAGTATATTATATACGAGCGTATATATTTACATTATAAATATTCTGGCTAATACTGTCAATATTAGTTATGAATGTATAGATCGATTACTAAAAATATTAGTTGAAAATCTATGGACATTCTATATCATTAATATTGAGGTGAGTTTTTTGACACTTGAAAAGCAATTACTATATTTACTCTCTAAAGTGGGAGAAATTGAAGGTAAAAAGCTAATCAAAACATATGAAGCTATGGGCTATACCCCACAAATAATTAGAAATTTATTAACTAAATTAAAAAAGGAAAAATATATTGATTCATTAAATCGTGCCATTTATCGAATTACTCCATTAGGAAAAGAAGTCCTCAGTTCTTTATATTTTAAAAGGGATTTATACAGCAAGCATTGGGATGGGAAATGGTACATCATTTTAATTGAAATACCAGAAATGTTAAGGAAAAAAAGAGATATATTTAGGAGAAAACTGATTCAATTTGGATTTGGGCAATTAAATAAAAGTGTGTATGTTTACCCTTGGGATATAACAAAAGATGTAATTAATATTATCGACACACTTGAAATTGAGGATTATGTAACGATTCTTGCAAGTAATGAATTCCTATTAAATAAGATTTCCAAAGATGGTGAGAAAGGAGCAAATAAAGCATTAGAAATATGGAAGATTGAAGAACTGAATAATATATATAAAGAAAAATTTGAACGGTTTGAGATGGAACGTAAATCAGATATTAATAAGCTACTAAATAATCAACATCCGGATGATTTAATAGCATTTAGCTATTATTTAGAGATATGTAAATTAATAAATGAACTGTTGGATATTGATCCCATGTTACCACCAGAATTTTTACCGGGGAGCTGGGGAGGTACAAAGGTATTATCAGAATTAAATAGGTTATATAAGTTGATAGCAAATATTATTCCTAAAGAGTCTATCTATTACATTTTTGTAGAGAAGGATCTATAGGATCAGTGCTTTCTTACTGAACTGTTATAATAAAATAAGGTAGCAAAAGTAAGAGTGTGAATATTGTACTTTACGTATAGGGTGCGTTAATCCAAAGGATTAGCGTTTTTTTGTTGTTTAGCGTACAATGATTTTTTTTTGCTGTGGATATTTCTAAATGAGGTGTATTTAGGTCTAGCTTCAGCACCTAGCCCTTCGAGGTAGAAATGAGTGTCAAGAAGTCAAAACACGACTTTTATTGACACAGAACATTTGCTTGCCGGGGCTGAGAAAGCGCCTTAAGCGTTTTGTTTCTAAAGAGCAGATTGGCTAAATACGGGAATGTTTAATTGGTAAGGTTCTCTTACATTTGTCGATAGAGATCATCAACTGATAATGGAGGCAACTTGTCAATTTCGTATATAGCATTTTTACTCTCTTCCTTTCCATTATTCTAAAAAGCAATTATCTTATCCAATGACCATTCACGGGTATCTGTACATTCTATAAGTAATATTCCTTCCGTGTTAGAGTCCATTTTACCAATTAGTTCTCCACTTGAATTCCATGCACAGCTTCCCCCAGCAGCTTTATATCCGCCAGTTTCACCACAATAATTTGCCATAAAGACTGTCATATTATACTTTTTAGCCGTGTGCTGAAGTACCTTAGTATCGTTTGCATAACCATTGTCTGACAACAATGCGCTTGTGATATAAACCGAGGTGTTAGTGCTGTAAGCATTGCTTCTGTGTATAGGGTTGTTTGTATCCGCGCAAATTGCAAAGGAAAATATTTCATTCTTTTCTATTATTTTAGGATCCAAATTCCCCGGAATAAAATATTGTTCCTCGCCAGGATATAAAAAATGTTTGGTATAAAGTTCAAAAGTACCGTCTTTAAAGAATATTAAACTGCAAATCATTATATCTTTTCCAAACCTAACGGGAACTCCAACCACAGCATTTATATTATTGGTAATACAGCAGCTTCGAATTTGAATTAATCTCTCATCTTCATAAGAGAATGCAAGTTGATCTGAACGCTCTAATTCGTACCCCGTTAAAGATAGTTCTGGAAAAATGACATAATTACTGTGATGTTTTCCTGTAGCTTCAATGACAGCACAATGCTTCTTTAAGTTGTATTCCAGGTCTCCGTCCATTACCGAAATTTGAGCTAATGCAATAGTTATATTCTTTTTCTCATCCATCATATAATGCTCCTTCCCTATCCTCAATTTTTAAACTTTCTTGCTAGTAATTGGTATTTTTTTGTTGCAATTTAAAAAAGAAGTATTATAATAATCAATGTACTAACGTTCGTTAGTGTTAAGGCGATTATAATATAAAGGAGTTTTTTTGTCTAAGTAATTTTTGCCCTTTTTATAAGTCGAATAAATATGGAGTTTATAGGAGGTTAGTAGAATGAGTAAAATAATGCGTTTAGAAGGGTTCATTGTATTTTTACTTGCCATTGGATTTTATTATGTAAATGAATTTAGTTGGATAGTATTTATTATCTTTTTACTTGCGCCTGATGTAGGAATGGTAGGATATGTAGTTAATAATAAAATGGGTGCATATATTTATAACATTTTTCATACTTATACGATTCCTCTACTTTTAGTAGGAGTGTCAATTTTAATGAAAGTTGATATCCTCTTATTGGTTGGCTTGATTTGGAGTGCCCATATTGGAATGGACCGCTCCTTAGGCTATGGATTAAAATACAGCACTGGATTTAAAGATACACATCTTGGTAGGTTTTAAGTTTTAATACAACCATTAATGGTGAGTCCATTTGTACATCTAAAGGATATTTGAAGGGAGAATAAATTATGAAGAGAGTAGCTGTTTTTTGTGGGTCGAGTGATGGGGCACAAAAAGAATATAAAGAAGTAGCAGCAGAACTTGGAAAAGAACTAGCAGTAAGGGGAATCACATTGGTTTATGGAGGGGCTAGTGTAGGAATGATGGGAACATTAGCTGATTCGGTTTTACATAATGGTGGAGAGGTCATCGGGGTAATTCCTAAGTTGTTAGAAGAGAGGGAAATCTCGCATAAACTGTTATCCAAATTATATGTCGTCGAGACTATGCATGAAAGAAAGGCGCGAATGTCAGAGTTAGCTGATGGCTTTATTGTTTTACCAGGCGGTCCTGGAACAATGGAGGAATTTTTTGAAATTTTCACATGGGCGCAAATTGGATTGCATCAAAAGCCTTGTGGGCTTCTTAACGTCAAAGATTATTTTAATCCATTACTTGATTTGCTTGACCATATGATTGAACAAAAGTTTTTACATGAAAGATTCAGGTCTTTCGCGATTATAGAAAACAAGCCAGAAGCTTTATTAAGAGAACTTTACCAGTTTGAGCCACTTTCAATAAAAACGTATTCTACTTCAAAAGTGATAAATTAATTGCTTTTATGATATAAATCTGACATATCGCCTAAAGAACCATCCTATAGCACAAAATTAATAAGAGAGAAGTGAAATAATGAAAGGGAAAAAAAAGCATAAATTTTGGAGAATTGTTAGAAATGTATTTTTAATCTTATTATCTATCTTTCTACTATGGATTGTATACCATCAGGTGATGACTAAATTTGAGCAAAAGAAATACTCTGCAATTGGGCAGTTAGTTGAGGTTGATGGGAAGAAAATGCACGTGTATACAGAGGGGGAGGGTGAACATACCGTTGTCCTATTAAGTGGATTAGGTACGACAGCTCCTGCGCTAGATTTCGAACCGTTGATGAATGAAATGGCAAAAAATAATAAAGTTGTAGTCATAGAGCCCTTTGGTTATGGCTGGAGCGACGTAACAAAGAAGGAACGAACAGTTGAGAACATTACGGAGGAAATCAGAGCAGCTCTTAAGGAAAGCAATATCAATGGGCCTTATATCTTAATGCCTCACTCCGTTTCGGGAATTTATAGCATGTATTACGTAAATAAATACCCTGATGAGGTAGAAGCTATTATTGGAATTGATAGCACTTTACCGATGGCAACAGAATACTTTCAAGAAGCTGCACCAAGTTTACCAGGATTTTTGAAACTTGTCGCCCCAATGGGAATCGCAAGAGTTGCGGTAAATGTCATTCCTGATAATTTTCTTCCAATCGCAGATGAAGGGACTTATTCTGAAGAAAATTTACAGATGACTGAGAAGCTTTCTGCTTGGAAGGCATACAATTCTAATGTTATAGAAGAAGCACAAGAATTAAGCAATAATATCAAGAAGACAAAGGATATGTCATTTCCTCCAAACATACCTATTATGATGTTCACGACAAAGGAAGACAAGGTAAATGAAGAAGGAAAATCAAATGTCACATTTTATCAAGACCAATTACGTAATCAAGATTCTAGCGAACTCATCATCTTGGATGGACATCATTATTTACACTGGACAAAATCTCAGGATATGAGTAAACAAATTAATGATTTTATTGAGGACTACATTGGAACTGAATAAAGCAAGACCCAGGAGCGACGGTTCTCAGTTAGAAGGATTCATTTCATTTGAAGTGTAGATTCACTTATCTTAAGGAAAACAGGATGTAGGTTTTGATAAGACAGTCGTTACATTAAGTGAGATCTAAGAATCGGTAGGAGAGCGATAACTTCAAACTCTTACCTATCTTATAAATAACTACTTGGTACTGATACACTCTATTTTACAACTGAAACCTAGGCGTTTCTCAATGAAAATCTGACTAATGAGACATACCTTTTTCTAGTACTAGAGTAGCAGTCCATGCATCATTATTATTATATTTATGCAATAAATGGAGCCTAATGCAGCATCTGGCATTCAGAAGGAGAACTGCGATAATTTAGAGGTTGAAAGAGATTATGTATGCTTGTGTTCAGGGGAGAACTTTATCTAAATTTAAGTTGGAATAAAATATAAAACATTTCCTTTACATACATTACAGGGGTATAGTATGTAATAAATATAGCAATTATTTCCTTGTTATATATTGGAGGTTAAAGGTTATGGAAGCACTATTAGAAAACAAATTACAAATGCAAAGTAAACAAAAATCACTTGTGTTAAGTATTTATCTTACTGGAATCTTTATGGGAGCCCTAGATCACGGAATTGTCGGGCCCGCATTAAGCTCGATTGTTAGTACATTTGGCATCAATACTTCATGGGGGGTGTGGAGTTTCACGATTTATACCTTACTTTTTGCAGTTAGTATACCCTTAATGGGCAAATTCTCTGATCGATTTGGTAGAAAGCGAATTTTCATGGCTGGTATTCTGTTATTTGGATTAGGCTCATTACTATCAGCTGTCGCTCCTAACTTTTTGACCTTTTTAGTAGGAAGGAGTATTCAGGCAATAGGTACAGGGGGTATATTCCCGATTACTGCTGCTTACATTACTGTAAGTTATCCAACTGAAGAACGTGCGAAAGCAATGGGATGGATTGGTGTAGTATTTGGCTTAGGAAGTATTATGGGGCCTATTGTAGGAGGATATATCATTCAAAACTATGCATGGCAATGGATCTTCTTAATCAATGTACCTATTTCAATCTTGGTTGTTTTTTCAATGAGTGTGATGAAATTACCACAAACAATTAGTAAGAAACCAATCGATTATTTAGGCATTATCTTAATAACAGGTATTATCCTTTCTGTTATGCTAGGTATTACATTGAAAAATGTCCCAATACTTATCATTGGTTTACTAATCGTCCCATTTTTCATTAAAACAGAAAAGCATTCACAAGATCCTATCATCAAACTGAATTACTTCAAGTCAAAATATGTGTTAATTATTTTAAGCTTATCACTGATGTCCGGTTTCATAATGGCATCAACAATGAATCTTTTACCGTTATATATAGAAACAAACTTTGATGTAACGAAGGCACAATCGTCTTATGGAGTGGCTCCACTTGCAATTGCTTCTATGGCTGCTTCCTTGATAGGTGGGTATTTGGTTACAAAGTGGGGAGCAAGAAACATATTGTTTCTAGGGTTTGCAATCACATTAATCGGTTCACTTTCTTTCATCTTTCCGATTACCTATTCATTGCTACTTGTTTCTGCTGCTATAACTGGTTTTGGAATTGGGATCATTATTGGTGCACCACTAAACATCCTAGTGATACAGGGAACTTCAATGGAAGAAGCAGGTTCAGCAGTTGGGCTGCTAAGTTTATTTAGATCCTTAGGTTCGACCATAGGACCAACAATTGCTGGTATCATTTTATCGTCTATTGCAAGCGGTTTTGCCTATATATTTATAGTATTAATGATTGTTTCAGGCTTAGCATTGTTATTGTTTATGAATTTAAAAAAATGAGAAGTGTTTATGTTGAAACAACCATCGATAGTGAAATGAAAATCTATGCGTCTCCTAAGAATAAAGGGAAATTTAATTATTACAAAACGATGAACTGCTAGGTGAAAGAAACATTCTTAATAATAAGTAAATCCTCTGATGTAAAAAAATAGAGAATTATTTTCCAATCAATACTTTACATAGGGTAGGGGGGTATGGTAAATTATATTCATAAGGAGGTTATGAATATGGTTGAAGAACAGGAAGAATTGATTGAAAGTGAGAATTGCTGCTCCAATCATTCTGAAAAGGTAAGTCATCACTCAGAAAAAGTGAAGAAGTCCTTGGTTACCCGCTTAAACAGAATTGAAGGTCAGATTCGTGGTATTAAGGGTATGATTGAAAAAAATACGTATTGTGATGATGTCATTACACAAATTTCAGCGGTCCAATCAGCATTAAATAGCTTTTCCAAAGAATTATTAGATCATCATTTAAGAAGTTGTGTAACAGAAAGAATACAAGATGGTGATTTAGAGGTAGTCAACGAACTTCTAGTTACGATTCAACGATTAATGAAAAAATAAAGGGAGAGATAGATATGGAGAAAGTAACCTTAACTGTAAATGGAATGTCATGTGGTCACTGTGTCAATTCTATAGAAGGAAATGTAGGAAAATTAAATGGCGTATCAGAAGTGAAAGTCCACTTATCTGAAGGAAAGGTGGATGTAGCGTTTGATTCAACAGTTGTCTCTTTAGATGAGATTAAAGAAACAATTGCTGATCAAGGTTATGATGTAGTTTAAGTTGAAATTTGATACTGAAGGAAACGTGCTGAATGATATGCACGTTTCCTTTTGAAAACAAATATACCATCACTGGGTATGGGGGGTTAAGTAGATGACTCAGGAACTTAAAGAAGCAGTTCTTCCGATAACAGGAATGACATGTGCTTCATGTGCGATCCGAATTGAAAAGGGGCTTAAAAAAGTAGAAGGTGTAGAAGACGCGAATGTAAACTTCGCCCTAGAAAGAACATCCATTAAATACAATCCAAATGTTGTTCAAATAGATGAATTCAAAAAGAAAATAAATGATTTAGGATATGACGTAGTCGAGGAAAAAGTTGAGCTAAATATTATTGGCATGACATGTGCTGCTTGTGCGACAAGAATAGAAAAAGGTTTAAATAAAATTGAGGGTGTTACAAAAGCGAATGTAAATCTAGCGTTAGAAAGTGCAACCGTTGAATACAATCCATCACAAACAGGTCTAAACGATATGTTACAACGTGTTGAAAAGCTTGGTTACAAAGCAACTTTAAAAGATGATCAAAAAGAAGACCTTGTAGATATGAAGGCAAAAGAATTAGAAACACAACAAGGAAAATTCCTCTTTTCACTTATTTTATCCGTTCCACTTTTGTGGGCAATGGTTAGTCACTTTAGCTTTACATCTTTTATTTACCTTCCAGACATGTTTATGAACCCTTGGGTACAGCTGACACTCGCTACTCCTATTCAATTTATTGTTGGGAAACAATTTTATGTTGGAGCTTTTAAAGCCTTACGAAACAAAAGTGCAAACATGGATGTACTAGTTGCCTTAGGTACCTCTGCTGCCTACTTCTATAGCTTATACCTATCAATTGTATCAATTGGTAGTGGAAGTCACATGGTGGAATTGTATTATGAAACTAGCGCCGTTCTTATTACATTAATTATTTTAGGGAAATTATTTGAAGTTCGAGCAAAAGGTCGCTCTTCTGAAGCAATAAAAAAATTAATGGGTCTTCAGGCAAAAACGGCAACAGTTGTACGTAATGGAGTTGAACAAGAGGTTACATTAGAGGATGTAGTTGTTGGTGATTTTCTCCTTGTAAAACCAGGAGAAAAGGTTCCGGTAGATGGTGAAATCATTGAAGGTCGCTCTGCTTTAGACGAATCCATGTTAACGGGTGAAAGTGTTCCTGTTGATAAAACAGTCGGTGACATAGTCATTGGTTCCACCATTAACAAAAATGGATTCCTAAAGGTGAAAGCAACAAAGGTCGGACGTGACACAGCACTTGCGCAAATCATTAAAGTGGTGGAAGAGGCACAAGGATCAAAAGCACCAATTCAACGATTGGCCGATCAAATCTCAGGTATTTTTGTCCCGATCGTAGTGGGTATAGCGGTTCTTACATTTTTCGTTTGGTTCATCTGGGTAGCACCTGGAGACTTTGCTGAAGCACTAGAAAAATTAATTGCTGTTCTTGTCATCGCATGCCCATGTGCATTAGGTTTAGCTACTCCTACTTCCATTATGGCTGGATCAGGAAGAGCAGCAGAGTTTGGAGTATTATTTAAAGGTGGAGAACACCTTGAGATGACACACCGTTTAACAACGATTCTTTTAGATAAAACAGGGACTGTGACGAACGGTACTCCAGTTTTAACGGACGTTTTAGTTGAGCAGGGAGTGGACGAAAATCAATTTTTACAACTTGTCGGAACAGCTGAAAAACAATCTGAGCACCCACTGGCTGAGGCTATTGTAGCTGGAATTAAGGAAAGAAATGTCGAACTTACTGAGGTTGAGGAGTTTGAAGCGATTCCTGGATATGGAATAAAGGCAAAAGTAAATGGCCAATTCATTTTAGCGGGCACAAGGAAATTAATGCAACAACATAGCATCAAGATTGAGCAGGCACTCCGTACAATGGAACAGCTTGAGGAAAAAGGAAAAACGGCGATGCTCATTGCGATCGATAATCAATATGCAGGTATAGTCGCAGTAGCCGATACAATTAAAGAAACGTCAAAAGAAGCGGTAAAGCGTCTAAAAGACATGGGTCTAAATGTTGTGATGATTACAGGGGATAATGAGCGTACAGCCAAAGCGATTGCAAAAGAAGCTGGTATTGACTCAGTTGTAGCGGAAGTCCTTCCAGAAGGAAAAGCAGAGGAAGTGAAAAAGCTACAAGAACAAGGAAAAATTGTTGCAATGGTTGGAGATGGGATTAATGACGCACCTGCTTTAGCGATCGCTGATATTGGAATGGCAATCGGTACGGGAACAGATATTGCAATGGAAGCTGCGGACATTACCCTTATTCGTGGAGACTTAAATAGCATTGCCGATGCGATCTTTATGAGTAAAAAGACCATTCGTAATATTAAACAAAACCTATTTTGGGCATTTGCTTACAATGCACTTGGGATTCCAGTTGCAGCACTAGGCTTCCTAGCACCTTGGTTAGCAGGAGCAGCCATGGCGTTTAGTTCTGTATCTGTTGTCCTGAATGCACTTAGATTACAAAGAGTTAAACTATAGATAAAAGGAGAACGTCCTATGAAAAAGTGGATCATTTCAGCTTTTCTGTATTTAGCTATTGTCATTGTTGGGTACTTTGCCTATGAAGCTGTTTTCGGAGTAGATGAAAAATTAGACGCTCATACTGAGGAGCACACTGCTTCAACTAGTGAAGCAAAAGAGGCTGGGAAAGCTCATGACTCACATTCTGGAGATGAATTACATGAGCATGGTCAACAAACTAGTACAGAAAGTGAAGTAAAGGTAACCGTAAAAGAAGAGAATCAATCATTAACAGTAAGACTTGAAGACCTTGCTGGAAATCCTGTAACAGATTTAGAAGTAAGCCATGAAAAGCTTCTTCACTTGATCGTAGTGGATGATCACTTAGACCAATACTTCCATCTACATCCGGAAGAAACTACACCAGGACAGTTTAAAGTGGAAAGTCCACTAAAAGAAGGTACGTATAAGGCATTCGTTGATATTAAACCAAAGGATCTAAATTATGAAGTTCAAACGATTTTATTTACTGTAGGAAATCCTGACACTGGAGAGCATAGTCATAGCTCTTTGAAGATCGATCAAACTCTAGAAAAAACAATAAATGGAAACAAAGTAACGATGACACCCACATCATTAGTCGTGAATGAGCCGGTTAACTTGACATTCGATGTTCACGGAGCCAAATTGGAATCATATTTAGGAGCATTAGGCCACGTTGTGATTCTAGATGAACAAGCAGATGAATATCTTCACGTACATCCATTAGATGGTGATACACCAGTTTTCGAAACGCAATTTTCAAAGCCAGGAATTTATAAAATATGGGCAGAATTTCGGGAAAACGGGAATGTTACAGTCTACCCATTTATTGTAGAAGTAAAATCATAGGTTGCTAGGAGTTACTATATAAAAGTAGCTCCATTTTTTATGTTCAAACTTTAAATTATAAGGGGATAAAAGGAGTACCGTCAAGAAAATTCGGGTTAACAACACTAAGCCAATCTTCAAGACGGTTCCCCTATTTTTAACAACGTTAAGAAAGTTGTAGTGATCTTAAAGAATCTAATTAAGAAGAATATTCATTTATTTAGGTCTGTTCTTTTAACTAAAGTTATCAATAGATAACTTTCTTATTTATGGACCTAAGAGTAATGCCATACATAAGAACAAACAATTTTAGAAAAAATTAATTTCTTGATAGAAATAAGAACAATGATTACGTAATAACTTGTGTAGGGGCCACTTACGAGGAGGAAATGAATGAGAATAAACGATAGTAACGTTGTGCAACAGTTAACAAAAAGAAATGAAAAAGCTTTATATTATATCATCGATTGTTACGGAGGTTTGATAAAAAAAGTCATTCAAAAGTACTTGTACAATTTAGAATCTATTCAAGAGGAATGTTTGGATGATGTACTACTTCTTATCTGGGATAATATTCATTCATATGACGAAAGTAGAAATTCACTTAAAAATTGGGTAGCAGCTATCGCAAAATACAAGGCAATTGATTATCAAAGAAAATACAAAAGATATTTAGAGCAAAAAGATATCCATGATGAGATGGTAGAAAGTCCATTTGACGTAGAAGCACATGTAACAAGAAATATGTTAAGTAGTACTACTGAGAAAATGCTCAGTTACTTAAAGAAAGAAGATCGTACATTATTCATCAAACATTATGCTGAAGAGAAAAATATCGATGAATTAGAAAATGAAACGGGTTTGGAAAGATCCGTTCTTTATAATCGTTTGTCCCGTGGGCGAAAAAAGCTTCGGTCATTATTTCAAGGTAATTCAGCAAGTGGAAAATAGAATGAGGTGAATAGATGAAAAACTTATTCGAGAGTTTAAATGATGAAAAAATTACTCTATTAGAATTTGAAGACGGTCAAATAACGGATATCGAAAAGAAAGCTACTAAAAAAAGAATAAAGGCAAAGTTAAAGAGTAGGTCTGGTAATAAAAAAAGGATACTTGCTGTAGCAGCTTCGCTGGTAGTCATAACAATTTTAGGGATGAATACAAAATATACTTTAGCAGATATTCCAATAATCGGGGACGCACTAGAGAAATTTGTGCATTCACAAGAAGGTTCATTAAGCGATTATAAAACAGTCATTGGAGAATCGGTAGAAAGCAATGGAGTGAAGCTGACATTGAATGAAATAATATTAGATGAAGGTCAACTCCTTATTAGTAGTACATTCCATACGGATATATCGGATAATGACTTGGCTTATAATTGGTATTCAAAAATAGAGGTTTATATTAATGGGAAAAAGTCAGACCTCGGGGGAGGTGGAGGCCCCGAAGGAATAACCAATTCAGCAGTGAATTATTTTTGGACTTCGGATTTAAAAAATATTAAACTGCAAGATAATCAACAAATTAAAATAGTCTTTAATGATTTGGAACGAAGTGATTCAAAGAAATTAATAAAAGGAAAGTGGAGTTTTGAATTTACTGCATCCGGTGAAAAACTCAGGGCAGACAAGAAATCAATACCAGCCAATAAGTATTTTATCCTAGAGGAGGGTCAGAAAGTGACGGTAGAAGAATTGATATTAACTCCTGTTTCAACAGTAATTACTTATAAAATGGAGGGTATTTCCAATGACCTTTACTTCAGACTTGAAGATCAAAATGGGATGAAATTGCAAGAATTCTCTAGACAGCTCTCAAGTGACATCAACATTAATAGATTTATAGCATTAGAAAACAACATAGTCAAACTGAAGGTCATTCCATATATCTATTCTAATGAGGCAGGAGTAGATAATAACGAGGTGATTCTCTATGATGAAATTTTTGAAATAGATGTGAAATAAAGATTTAACGAACGTTAGTTTAAGCGGTAAATATAGAAGTAATAAAATGGGAAGGAATGGTATGTTATAAGGGCTGTTTTTTTCTCTATTTATACATAGTGTTGATTAAATGGCCTTTCACTGAGGTGAGTCCAAATTTATGAATTTTAGGGCGGACAAAAGATGAAACATATGCAGGAACAGATGTAGAAGAAATTGGAATGAATTGGTCCTAAACAATAGTCCTTCAAGTAATGATAAAAATTGTATGAGGAGCAAACAAGAGTTGATTTTTGTCTGTAAAAAAAATATTAGGGAGATAAATACATTGAACGTTAATGAATTTCAGGAATGGGTCAAAGCTTATTATGAAAAAAGAGGATGGTCAGAATTAGACATATTTATTAGAATTGGTTTTTTAGTTGAGGAAACAGGAGAAGTTGCTAGAGCAATAAGATCTCTAGAAATCGGTAGAGATAGACCCGATGAAAGTAAAAGAACATTATCACAACTAAAGAAAGAATTAACAGAGGAACTTGGGGACGTCCTAGGCAACCTGATCGTTATTGCAAATAAATATGAAATACCGCTAGAAGATATTTTTAGGTCTCATCGTGATAAATTAGATAATCGGTATACATAAAAAAATAATCTACTAAGCTGATTGCATCAGAAAAACTATTTGTAGTTTTACATAATTCTGGACATAGCTCGTTTAGAACAATCCGAGAACAATTGAACCGACAATAAAAAAATGTTGAAAACAAAGAATTTGCAACCTAATGAAGTAATTTATGTGGGAGATGAGAACTGAGATATAGTTGCTTGCAACAAGAGTAACGTAAAAGTGATCTGGGTTGAAGGGGGTTACGATGGAAGAGACGTAATTAAATCAGCTAATCCTTATTACATAGTTCAAAAACCTGAGGGTATACTTGACTTAATCTAAATAAAGTTATGTCTCATTCAAATTATTTGTAATGCTGATTATTGCTATATTTATGATTCCGTGTTAAAAGTAACTCCTTATACAAATAAGATACAATTATTAAACATAGTGGTGGAGTGAGATCAATGGTAGATTTAAGTGAAAAGTCAATTATTTCAGGAGAGAAGGTTATCCTTAGACCATTTAATTCTAATGATCTTCCCTATATTGAAAAATGTTATGGGATCCTGAGGTTATAAAACTTACAGGAAGCACATCTGATTTTGACAGAGAAACAGTCATCAATTGGTACAATACAAGAAATGACAAGAAGACCATTTGGATATTGCAATTGTTGACAAATCCTTAAAGATATTGGTTGGAGAGGCAGTAGTAAATGAATATCATGAAGAAAAAAGTATGAATTTTAGGATACTTATTTGTCAAATGGGAAGAAACCGTGGATTAGGAACTGAGGCCACTCATCTAATAATTAATTATGTAGAATACCAATCTGAATCAACTTACTTTGAGTGTTTTTGATTTTAATCCCAGAGCAAAAAAAGTATATGAAAAGTTGGCTTTTTATTAGATAGTGTAGATAAAAACAACTTAGAATTTGAAGGTAAATGAATTGATTCCTTAAAAATGAAATTAACAAGAGATAATTGGTTAAGGATGAGAGAAAATACATAAGAAGATTAATTACTCTAATATTAGGTTCTATGCAGTGTTAATATGGTACCCATTATGTTTACTAGGTAATTGTTAGTCAATATTTTCCAATAATTCACAAACAACGCCATGATATACTACACAAACGTAGGTGAAAAAACCTTCCATTAGCACATTTATTGGAAGGTATTTTTACTAATTAACAAATTACTAGATGTAATTTTATTGTTACTTCATTATAGTTAATAGCTCTATTGCATCCAATACCTTCTCAGGGTGATTTTCAGGAATCATGTGACCAACATTGGGCAATCTGACCATTTTAGAATTAGGAAGATCCTTTTGAAGTCTTTCAGCCATTTTGATAGTGCCAAAAGGGTCATTTTCCCCTACAACTATAATAGTTGGAACTTCTATTTCCTTATACCGAGAACTAATTTGCTTGGATGTTATCGGAAAAGCTAAAGTATCCTCTCTATTAGCTTTAAATTGAGTGGGTCTACCCCATAAAGCTAGTAGTTTTTCCTCGTAACCAGCTGGAGGTGTCTCCGGTGAAAACGTTGCTTTAGTTGTTTCTTTACCCATTGACTTACCTAATGGTGTTGCTAATAGGGTATTCATAATTAAATCACCCAAAATAGGAGTCGTTACTAATTCTGAAAGAGTATCTCCATTTTCAGCAGGGTATCCTTCTTTATACATTGCTCCTCCCAAGGTAACAAGACCTTCAACATCATTAGGAAATTGAAGTGCATAAGACATAATCATAGTTCCGCTCCAAGAATGACCCACAAGGATAATTGGATCCGTTATATTCAGCTTTTTTAATGCTTTATGAATTAACTTAGCTTGTGTAATAGGAGTGACTTTTTCGTTGGTGGGCCTTTCGCTATGCCCATACCCAGGGCGGTCAAATGCGATTGCCTTATATCCCTCTTGGGCTGCAAGCTCTATTACATCGGAAAAATCCTCACTTGAAAGCACGCCTCCATGCAAGAACACAACCGGCTTTCCGTTCCCTTTACTCAAATAGTGAAGTTTGATACCATCTACTTCAACAAAATCTCCATTAGGAGGATATGCCAATTCAGCCTTCTTAAATTGATTTTGGTTGTAAAAGTATAAAGTAACCATTCCTATAAGGACAGTTACAATAGCAATGATAAACATATTCTTCCTCCTCATTCTCCTCACCTACTGTAAAGTACTCCATTAACATACTTAAAAGTATGTTATGTTCAAAAAAATACCCGGTTTTTCAACGGGCTTTATTTTGGGTTTATTCCGTCCCATATTATTTTGGATATAGAGTCAGCCATTTGAGTGAGCGGTACAGAGCTTGGAGATACCATCCACATAAGAACCATCCCATTTATTAAGCCGTGGAGAGTTACAGATAATGAACTGGCATCCACTTTTTCTGAAATCATCTTTCTTTTCTGGAGATCCTCTAAAATTACTTCAGTTCCTGCAAACAATTTTGCAAAAACTACATCTAACTTTTCTCTAACTTCAGAATCACGCCTTCTAGAAATAAATTCAAAAAACAAGGTAGGTTGTTGGCTTTTATCTTCTTCACAAGCTTGAAACTGGCTCTTAAGCAATCTGTTTATTGCTTGTTCGGGACTTGAAGACTTAAATACCTTTTCTAATTGGGAAGGGAGTTCCACTAATAAATTAGTTAGGCTCTTATTTATTAACTCAATAAACAAATCTCCTTTACTGGAAAAGTGCCAGTATACAGCTCCTTTGGTTAATCCTGCATCTTCGGCAATTAAATCAAGTGTTGCCCCTTCGTAACCAAGTTCTCCAAATACCTTACCTGCTGAATCCAATATGTTAGTGCGCGTATCTAAGTGGTGATTTTGGTTAGGTTCCTGAAAATCGACTAATCTTCGCCGCATTCCCTCCTTACTGCCAAAGTATCTCCTTACAGTAGTCCAATGAACTTCAGCTATTTCTGCAATGTCGGCAAATGTTATTTTGTCTGCAGGATTCTTAGTGGCTAACTCTTTAGAAGCTGCCAAAATTCTATCGTGCGGTTTCATTTATTTCAACCTCCATTTGTTACATTAGAATACTGGTGAGTATGTTTTCATTGTAAAATCATTATACTTTAAATGTCAATAGTTTTATGAAATTATTCTATGGTTGGAAAATTGTAGTTTTGAAATTTCCTATTGAAAATTATAGTATAAAAATATAGGAATGGAGGTTGAATACTGTGAATATCAAGAGGTTTTTTCTCGGCTTTATCGTTATATATATATTGATAAGCCTTCCTTCTATGTTCGGGATTGGATATGTTATTGACTGGGTTCCAGAAGCAACTTTTTATCAAAAGATTAAGGGATATGTTATTGGTGGACTTGAAAACAATTACCTCGTTAAAATAATATCTTCGGCAATAGTAGGTATTATCTTTAGTTTGATTATAGCCTATTGTCACTAGCTAATGTAGAAAAAGATTCCGTATTGTGTGTATGATAAATTAAAACCATTGGACTTTTAATTGATATAGGATTAACCTCATTCTTTTCCGTTGCTGGAGGATTAGTATTTCCATTAAAAGAAGCCATGACTTGACTTGCTGATTCCAAAAGATAATTCATCCCACCTAAAAATGAAATCCAGGTAATTAATGCAAGGGCAGCAGCAAATGCAGACCAATGATAGGATGCTTTAATTATTTTTTGCCTTTTATTATATCTTCTGGCTTCATTAATTAACTTCAGCTTTGTCTGTTGTATAAAATCTTCACGAGGCTTTAATTCTGGAGAATTTTTAATAGTATCAAATATTTCTTCTTTAATTCGCATTGTTAAATACCTCCTCATTATCAATATGTAGGAATTTTTTTAATGATATTAACCCTCTATGATAATCAATTTTTACCTTTGATTCCGAACAACATAATATTTCGGCAGTTTCTTTAATTGAAAATTCATTAATTCCTCTAAGGATAATTACTGTTCTGTATTTAGTCTTTAATCGATATATAGCTTCATATAAATGTTTTATATTTTCGCTGTATTGAAGAATTTCATACGGTGTCTTTTTATTCGATGGAATCTGGTTAAAGAAAATTTCCTTGAAAATAATTGAAAACTTCTTTCTTCTCATATGGTCAATTGCGGTATGCTTTGCTATAGAAATTATCCAAGTTTTTAATTTACATTGATTATTAAAATTAGATAAAGACTTTATTACTTTCATAAACACTTCTTGTGTTAAATCTTCAGCATCGTTTTGGTTACCTGTAAAACACATTAAGAACTTATATACATCTCTATAATATAGTTCATATATCTCCTCGATTGCTAAATCGATTTTTTTATAGTTTGACAATCCTATCCCCCCTTAATTAGGTGTTCAGTTATTAATCGAATAGATATTAAAAAAGTTACAATAAAATAAATAAAAACAAATTTAAGTAGTATGTACTTGAATCAATTTCATAATTCATTATTTTAAAGAAACACAGAACCACAGAATATTAGCTACTTAAATTTTTTTTAGTTGATGCCTGTTGAATAGGTG
>NZ_JAUSUD010000032.1 GCF_030813355.1 Metabacillus malikii | reverse complement strand
CCTCAGATTCGCTCGACTTGCATGTATTAGGCACGCCGCCAGCGTTCGTCCTGAGCCAGGATCAAACTCTCCAATAAAGTGTTTGATTGCTCAATAGTTTTTTGTACATATAAATGTACGATTGTGTTAATAAAAATTTAACGTTGGCACGCTTGGTTTTGTTTAGTTTTCAAAGAACTTAATTACTTCGCCAATAAAAGCGACTCAATTATAATATCATATATCAATTGTTTCCGTCAACTGTTTTTTTATTTTTCCTTACATATTTGCTCTGTTCAGCTGACTTTTAGAATTATATCAATTTTAATTATATACGTCAACAGTTACAGAGCAGTATCTTTCATATTAATTCTTCAATAAATAAATCACTATTATCCTTTAGTGCAATTATGTTATTACTATCAATAATTTTAACTAATGGTCTAGTAGGGTGCTGTTCATCTACAAACACAATTTCTGCTTTCGAGCCATCAGATAACAAAATCTTTGTGCCCGAAGAAAACGTTAATAATAATCTTTTTAATTCATTTACAATACGTATATCAAATTTACCGAAGTCATCCTGCATGATTTGTTCCAACACTTTAAATGGAGATTGTTTACTACGATAAGGTCTTATAGATACCATGGCCTGATACGTATCTGCTAAAGCTACAATCTTACTAAATGGATGTAACTGTTCTCCTTTTATTCCTAATGGGTAACCACTGCCGTCAATTCTTTCATGATGTTGTAGGACACCTATTTTTACCCCTTCTTTTATTGACATTATATTTTTCAGTAGCTGATAACTCTGGATTGGATGCTGTCTTACATCTTTATATTCCTTTTCAGTCAATGTTACACTTTTTGACAAATAATTAACATCTATCTTAGCCATACCACTATCACAAAGTAGTCCTGTTAATGCAATTTGCCTGATATCCCCTTGTTTATAGCCTAAATTTTTTGCTAATACAGTACTTAATAATGAAACCGATACGGAATGATGAAATAGATAATCTTCTATATTTGCGTAATGATAAAGTTTAAAAACCTCATCCCTCTTCTCGAGTAATACCCGATCGACCAAAGGTAGAATTATCTTTCTGACTCTAGAAATATCTATCGATGCACCAGATTGCCAACTAATATATAAGTTTTTATAATTTTTAACCGTCTCCATATATAAATTAACGAATTCTACTTGGTCGACACTTTTCTCTTCTGTTAAATTTACAGAGGAATTCTCATTCGTTAATTTCTCAATCCCTATACTGTTTACACCTTCTAAAATATCAACTTCCTTGATAAGGAAAGCATTCAATACCTCTATTGTATAATCAGTAATAGTTGTATTTTTAAGTATTAATGGTTTGTTAGATGCTGATACTACATCATTCAATAATACATTACCTTCTACTAAACGATTTACTTGGACTTTCAAAACCTTCGCCCCCCTTCATAACATTATACCGATTTATAGGTCCAATTGTCTATTTTTCATCATTTTTTAAGAAAATATATATAAGCATTGATAGAAATCCCCGAATCAACTGAGTATTTACTCACACAACTTTAGCACTATATATATGTAATGTGTAAAAGCGCTAGTCTTATTACTAATTGTATTCTAAGGTACTTCTTATAAAAGTTATTCTCAAATAGAGCTAAATCTCATCATATATACTACCAAGAAAACAAATGATCCCAATCTTCTCTCTAAACCAATTATCGTAGCAAAGTTGTAGTTTATTTTTATCATTATTTATCATTTCCGGACATAAAAAAACTATTGAGGATATCCTCAATAGCCTTTTTTTATTCTTCTACTTCCTCTTCTGATTGTTCTGGAAGTGATTCATTTACTTCTTCTGTTTGTTGTGATGGTGATTCACTTACTTCTTCTTCTGAGCTATCGTCTTCCTTCTCTACTAATGCTACTGTAGAGACCAATACATTTTCATCTAGACGAATCAATTTAACACCTTGTGTATTTCTTCCCATAGTTGAAATAGTCTCAACGCCCATTCTGATAACAACACCACTTGCTGTAATAAGCATTAAATCCTCTTCACCTGTTGCAGCCTTCACTGAAACAACTGTACCGTTTTTCTCTGTAATGTTACATGTTTTTAATCCTTTACCGCCCCGACTTTGAATTCTATATTCCCCAGAAGGTGTACGTTTTCCATAACCGTTACTTGTAACAATAAGAACATCTACATCTTCTTCAAGAATTTCCATTCCGACAACTTCATCATCTTCATCAAGTGTAATACCTTTTACCCCTGTTGCTGTTCTACCCATTGAACGTACATCAGTTTCAGGGAAACGTATGAGCATACCATTTTTCGTTCCAATAATGATATCCTTTGAACCATCTGTAAGTTTCACTGAAATAAGTTCATCTGCTTCACGGAGATTCACTGCAATCAGTCCGTTATTTCGTATATGAGCAAATTGCGATAATGGTGAGCGTTTTGATATCCCCTCTTTAGTTGTAAAGAACAAGAACCAATCATCAACAAATTCCGAAACAGGGATAATCGCATTAACCCATTCATCCTTTTCGACACTTAAAAGATTGATAATCGGAAGTCCTTTTGCAGTTCTACTATACTCCGGTATCTCATAACCTTTTGCTCTATATACCTTGCCTTTATTCGTAAAGAATAGAAGTGTATCATGCGTCGATGTCGTTAAGAGATGTTCAACAAAGTCATCTTCATTAGTTCCCATCCCTTGTATACCTCTACCGCCACGTTTCTGGCTACGATAAGTAGACACAGGAAGTCGTTTAATATAGCCATTATGAGTAAGTGTTATAACAATATTCTCTACTGGTATTAAATCTTCATCCTCAATACTTTCAAGGCCACCTGCAACAATTTCAGTACGTCTTTCATCGTTAAAGCGTTCTTTGATTTCAAGTAATTCTTCTCGGATAATTTCTAATACTTTCTCTTCATCAGCAAGTATCGCCTTTAATTCTGCAATTAATTGTACGAGGCCTTGATACTCCTCTTCAATTTTTTCTCTTTCCAAGCCAGTTAATCTTTGCAGCCTCATATCTAATATAGCCTGGGCCTGCTTTTCACTTAAAGAAAACTGCTCAATTAATCCATTTTTAGCTATTTCAGTCGTTTGTGAGTTTCTGATAAGTGAAATGACTGCATCCAGGTGGTCTAGAGCAATTCTTAATCCCTCTAAAATATGTGCTCTAGCTTCTGCTTTCCTTAATTCAAAAGCTGTTCTTCTTTTAATAACAACCTTTTGATGTTCTAAATAGTGATATAGCATTTGTTTAATATTTAGAACTTTCGGATGACCATCTACTAATGCTAACATATTAAATCCAAAACTAGTTTGTAAGGCTGTTTGCTTATAAAGGTTGTTCAATAAGACGTTTGCATTTGCATCTTTTCTAACTTCAATAACAATCCTCATACCTTCACGGTCAGATTCGTCTCTTAAGTCTGTAATTCCATCTATCTTTTTATCACGCACAAGTTCTGCAATCTTTTCAACTAATTTAGCTTTATTCACTTGATACGGGATTTCTTTAACAATAATAACTTGTTTTCCGGATGCCTTTTCTTCAATCTCTACCTTCGCACGTAAAGTAATAGATCCTCTACCTGTTTCATATGCCTTACGAATACCGCTTCGCCCTATAATTTGTCCGGCAGTAGGGAAATCTGGACCTGGTATCAATTCCATTAATTCAGGTATTGTAATATCTGGTTCTTTACTTAAAGCTAAGACACCATCAATGACTTCACCAAGTTGATGTGGCGGAATATTTGTCGCCATACCAACCGCAATTCCTGTAGCTCCATTAACGAGCAAATTAGGAAATCTCGCAGGCAATACAGCAGGTTCCCTTTCTGAACCATCATAGTTATCTTGATAATCTATCGTATCTTTATTAATATCACGGACTAACTCCATTGATATTTTAGACATTCTCGCTTCTGTGTAACGCATCGCTGCTGCAGAGTCACCGTCGACTGATCCAAAGTTCCCATGACCGTCGACTAGCATGTAGCGAAAATTAAAATCTTGGGCCATACGTACCATTGTTTCATAAACAGCTGAATCACCATGAGGGTGGTACTTACCAATTACTTCACCAACAATACGTGCTGACTTTTTAAATGCCTTTTCTGATGTCATCCCTAAATCATTCATTGCATAAAGGATTCGGCGATGTACTGGCTTTAAACCATCACGGACATCAGGTAATGCACGGGATACAATAACACTCATTGCGTATCCTAAAAACGACTCACGCATTTCACTACTAATATTTCTCTCAATAACATGTGATTTTTCATTTTCCGACATACTAAGATAACCTCCCTTTGTCAATACACAATCTCAAATTGGGAGTTGTATACTTTTAATCTATGCTCAGTACACTATACTTTTAATACACTAGCTTGCGTGGTGCCAAACTAAAAAGTTAGAATCCTTTACTTCAAAGATAAGTTATAGCTGAGTCTAAATTGAAAGTCTTTCATACCCAATTCATTTGAAATGCACGAGTGTTCAATCCATTTATAACAGTAATAGGAAGAGGTAACCGTACAATTTTTACTATCTATCTTCATTATATCAATAACATATAAACAATACACATTCATTTCTTGATATTTCACAACTATATTTATTAATTTAAAAGAAAAAACCTCACCGTAAAATGAGGCGTTTTCTTATATATCTAAATCTTTAACGTATTGAGCATTTTCTTCAATAAAATGACGTCGCGGTTCTACTTTATCACCCATCAATGTATCGAATATTTCATCAGCATCAATTGCATCCTCTAATGTCACTTGAAGTAAAGTTCTAGTTTCAGGAGCCATTGTTGTTTCCCAAAGTTGACCAGGGTTCATCTCTCCTAATCCTTTATATCTTTGTATACCCGGCTTTGGTTGAGCCGGCAATTCAGCTAAATAAGTCTCAAGTTGAGCCTCATTATACGCATATTCAACACGCTTGCCTTGCTGAATTTTATAAAGAGGTGGTTGCGCAATATATATATAGCCCGCTTCAACGATTTTCCGCATATATCGGTAGAAGAATGTTAAAAGTAATGTACGAATATGTGCACCATCCACATCAGCATCGGTCATAATGACAATTTTATGATATCGTGCCTTCCCAAGATCAAAATCCTCACCAATTCCAGTTCCTAATGCTGTTATGATTGACCTAATTTCATTATTAGAAAGGATTCTGTCTAGTCTTGCCTTTTCTACATTTAAGATTTTACCTCTTAACGGTAGAATCGCTTGGAAATGTCTATCTCTTCCTTGTTTTGCAGAACCTCCGGCAGAATCTCCCTCTACAATGTATAATTCACTAATTACAGGGTCTCTAGATGAGCAATCTGCTAGTTTCCCAGGTAGATTAGAAATTTCCAATGCACTCTTTCTTCTCGTCAATTCACGCGCTTTTTTAGCTGCTAATCTAGCTCTTGAGGCCATTAGTCCTTTTTCAACTATTTTCTTCGCTGTTGAAGGGTTCTCTAATAAAAATTTATCAAATGCCTCAGAGAATATAGAATCCGTTACCGCACGTACCTCTGAATTACCTAGCTTAGTTTTCGTCTGACCTTCAAACTGGGGATCCGGGTGTTTTATTGATATGATTGCTGTTATACCTTCACGTACATCTTCACCTGAAAGATTATCATCATTTTCTTTAAATATTTTACTCTTTCTAGCGTAGTCATTAATAACACGAGTTAAAGCTGTTTTGAAGCCAGACTCATGAGTTCCACCTTCATATGTGTGAATATTATTTGCAAATGAATAGATATTACTTGTATAACTATCGTTGTATTGAATAGCTACTTCAGCTGTTATACCATCCTTTGCCCCTTCAATATAAACTGGTTCTTCATGAATAACTTCACGCGTGCGATTTAAATGCTCAACGTATGATTTAATTCCACCTTCATAATGGAACTCATCACGGCGTTTATTCTCGCGTTTATCCTCGATAATGATTTTTAGCCCGCGGTTTAAGAAAGCCAATTCTCTAATACGTGTAGATAAAATCTCATAATCGTACACAACAGTTTCGGTAAAAATTTCAGGATCAGGTTTAAAGTTAGTAATTGTACCAGTTACATCAGTTTCACCAATTACCTCTAAATCACCGGCAGGAACACCTCTATTAAACCTCTGGAAATGAATCTTTCCTTCTCGATGAACAGTAACAGTTAATTCTGTTGATAAGGCATTTACAACTGATGCCCCTACACCGTGAAGACCACCAGATACTTTGTATCCTCCGCCACCAAATTTACCACCAGCATGGAGAACAGTCATAATGACCTCAACTGCAGGGCGTCCCATCTTCTCATGAATTCCAACAGGTATACCACGGCCATTATCTTTAACTGTTATACTGTTATCATCTTCAATCGTTACTACTATTTCACTACAATACCCAGCTAATGCCTCGTCAATACTATTATCAACAATCTCCCAAACAAGATGATGGAGCCCTTTACCACTAGTAGAACCTATATACATACCCGGACGTTTCCGAACAGCTTCTAAGCCTTCTAATACTTGTATCTGGCTTTCATCATATGATTGTTGGACTTGATTTTCCTCAATTGCCATAATATACGTTCACCTACACTTTTCTTAAAGCTTATAAAAGCTATATTCAATCAATCTATATCAAAAGCATTTTGTGCTCGTTTTTTTAATGTATTTGAAGATAAAGGGGAAAAATAAATCTTATCAGTTGTTACAATAACTGATTTTGCTTTACTATTTGAAAGTTGAACAACTTTGTTTTTTTGCTCTGATAGAAATTCTGATACAATTGATGATGCTTCGGAGGAATGACGATCTAAAATCATGACAACCTCTTTAGATGGGACAACATAATTGTCACCAAGATGAATATACAAGTGAATCACCTCATTTACTCAATGAAAGATGGCCAGCATCGACATTAAATGTCGCAGCCTCTTTTAATGTTTGATGATCAATTCCTTCAACACTAGTGGTTGTAACAAAGGTCTGAACTTTTCCTTGAATAGTATTCAAAAGATGAGATTGCCTGTAATCATCTAATTCAGATAAAACATCATCAAGCAAAAGAATAGGATATTCCCCAATTTCACTATGAATTAAATCAATTTCAGCTAATTTTAGAGATAACGCCGTTGTTCTTTGTTGACCTTGAGAACCATAGGTTTGAACATCATGGTTATTTACATAAAATAAAAGATCGTCACGATGAGGCCCTGCAAGTGTGGTTCCTCGTTCAATTTCTTTATCCTTTATATTAGCAAATTTTTCCTCATATACTTCTATCATCTTTGTCAAATCATGATCTTCTGATACGTCAACAGAAGGTTTATATTTTATGGAAAGAGTTTCTAAACCTCTACTGATTCCTGAATGAATCGGTTTAGCCCACTTTTGTAGCTCTTCTATGAAGTGCAATCTCCTATGGATGATTTTAGCTGCTGCTTCACTTAACTGAGCTGTTAATACATCTAGCATGGTCTTATCGGATTGTTTCTTCATTTGCAGCATTTTTAAATAATGATTTCTTTGCTGCATAATTTTTTGATAACGGCTCAAATCATGCAAATAAACAGCAGAAACTTGGCCAATTTCCATATCTATAAATCTTCTTCTAACTTGAGGGCTACCTTTAACTAAATTTAAATCCTCAGGTGCAAACATAATAACATTCATTGCACCAATATACTGACTCAGACGTTCCTGTTCAATAAAGTTCAGCTTTGCCTTTTTTCCCTTTTTTGCAATGACTAATTGCAAAGAGGTTGAACGGTTATGTTTTTTAATACTACCTTCTATTTTAGCATATTCTTTATCCCAACGAATCAATTCTTTATCATTTGACGTCCTGTGAGACTTTGCCATTGCCAAGACATATATAGATTCCATTACATTTGTTTTACCTTGAGCATTTTCTCCAAGAATAACATTCACTTTGTTTTCAAATTGGATAGATAGTTCTTCATAGTTTCGATAATTTTTTAACATTAACTCATTAATATACAAAATTTGTACACCAACTTTATTTTTTCACGATATACGTGCCAAAATCAGGGATATAAATGGTATCACCATCTCTTAACTTTCTACCACGACGATTTTCCGGCTCATTATTTACAAATATTTCATATTCATCTAAAAACCACTTTGCCATACCACCTGATTGTATTACATCTGATAGTTTTAAAAATTGGCCTAAAGTAATATATTCAGTTTCTATTTTTACTGGTTTCGCCATGATCTATCATCCTTTTTATGAAGTCACTAACTATTAATAATACTAAACTTTCTAGAAAAAGTACAATTTACATAAGTAAACTCAGATATCAAGTAGAGTGTCCATCTCAAAAGGACAAATTATTACAAAAGTTGTGAAGCTTTTAAAAGGAATCGTTCTTCAAAAAGAACATCATAAAATTAGTTATAGCTGCATTTTTCACCATTACTTTATATTTTGGAATGAGGAAAAGGAGACTCTTAACTGATAGTCTCCTTTTCAACTCATATATTAGTGTCTACTTTATCATTTTTTGACAAGAAAGAAGGGAAGGGGGCTTCTTGGTATTGTATCCGAGTCTGATTACTAACTAACCTCAATAACAAGTCAAAATTAATAAGTTCTAACCGGTAGAATTAGTTGAAGCATTGAATCATCTGTTGTTGTTTGGATGACAAATGGCCTCATTGCACCTGTAAAGTTTATATTAATTTCTGTCCCATCTAGTGCTTTTAATGCATCCATGACATATTTCGCACTAAATGAAATTTTTAAATCCTCACCTGATATGTTAGCTGTTTGGATTTCTTCACTTACTTTACCTATTTCTGGGGAATTAGATGAAATTTCCACCGTTTCGCCTGGTAGTGTCGAAAGCTTAACAACATTATTCCGAGCCTCCTTTGCCAACAATGAGGCACGATCAATTGCTTGTAAGAAATCTTTAGAGTTAACTGTTAAATTTGTTTTACTTTCAGATGGAATCAGTCTTGATGTATCAGGATAATTCCCATCGAGTAAGCGAGAGAAAAAGAGTAAATTTTTCGCTTTAAATAATACTTGATTTTCAGTAATGATAATCTCGATTAACTCATCTGTATCATCTAAGATTTTGCTTAGTTCATTTAAACTTTTACCCGGAATAACTACATTATGCTCCGTTTGTACTGCTTGTTGTATAGGTGCTTTTCTTAATGCAAGACGATGACTGTCTGTTGCAATACAGATTAATACATTTTCTTCAACCTTCCAATTTACTCCTGTAAGTATAGGTCTGGTTTCAGAGGTAGATACTGCAAAGACAGTTTGTCTTATCATTGCCTTTAATAAATCAGTTGGTAGTTTTATTACATGTTCTTCCTCAATTTGAGGTAAGAGTGGGTATTCATCTGCATCTAATCCAATTAAATTGAACTCTGCTTTTCCTGACTTGATTATTGTAGCTTGGTGATTACTTACTTCAATTTCAACAATATCCATAGGTAGTTTTTTTACAATTTCACTAAAAAATCTTGCTTGTAACACAATACTGCCTGATTCAACTATTTCTACATTTTCACTTCCGTCTTCTTCGATAGGTATGAAAGACTCAATAGAAATATCTGAGTCACTACCAGTTAACGTCACACCTTCAGTATTTGCAACTATTTTTATACCTGTCAAAATTGGAATCGTTGTTCTAGATGAGACAGCTTTCATTACATCCTGAACACTTTGAACTAACTTGTCTCGATGAATAATGAATTTCATGAAATATCCTCCTAATAGATTTATTAGTTATATATTTATTATTTAAAAATATAATAGAAGTACTAGTAGGCCCTGTGGAAATGTGGATAACTAGTAAAAACGAATAGAAACACAGCCTATCCACATGTGGACAGACTGTGTATATAGCAAGAGATGTTATTCACATTATTCAAGTCGAATTAATAGATTAAAAGATTTACTTTCGAATTAATTTCCCTTTAATAAACCAGTAATTTCTTTTAACTGTCTTTGCAATTGTTCATCTGTTTGTAATAATTTTGAGATTTTTTCATGAGCATGAATAACTGTTGTATGGTCACGACCACCAAATTCTTCCCCGATTTTAGGTAGTGATGAATCTGTCAGCTCTCTTGATAAATACATGGCAATCTGCCTAGGGAAGGCAACTGATTTTGTCCGTTTTTTTGCTTTAAAGTCTTCTAGCTTCACTTGATATTCTTGCCCAACAATGCGTTGGATATCACTAATTGAGATAATTTTCGGCTTCGAATTAGGTATGATATCTTTAAGTGCCTCTGCTGCTAAATCTGCATTTATATCTTTGTTTATTAATGATGAATAGGCAACTACTCGAATTAATGCCCCTTCAAGTTCTCGAATATTCGAATCGATTTGATTTGCGATATAAAGCATTACTTCATTTGGTATATCCAAGCCTTCAGCTTTAGCCTTTTTCCGAAGAATTGCTATTCTCGTTTCTAAATCAGGCGGTGTAATATCTGTAATTAACCCCCATTCAAAACGTGAACGCAGACGGTCCTCTAGTGTCGGTATCTCTTTAGGAGGCCGGTCACTAGAAATAACAATCTGCTTACTTTCCTCATGTAATGTATTAAAAGTATGGAAAAATTCTTCTTGAGTTGATTCTTTTCCAGCAAGAAACTGAATATCATCAATTAATAGAACGTCTACACTGCGATACTTATTTCGAAAATCGACAGCCTTATTGTCACGAATTGAGTTAATAAATTCATTTGTGAATTTTTCAGAAGAGAGATAAACCACTTTTGCAGAAGGATTATGGTTAATAACATAATGACCAATTGCGTGCATTAAATGGGTTTTCCCTAGACCAACGCCCCCATAAATGAACAACGGGTTATATGCTTTCGCTGGAGCCTCTGCTACTGCTAATGAGGCGGCATGTGCAAATCGGTTTCCTGAACCAATTACAAAAGTATCAAACGTATACTTTGGGTTAAGCATACTTTGTGGTAATTCAATTTGTTCTTCTTCACTTTGATTGATTTGCTTAATAGGAGGATTGGGAATAAAATCATTATCCTTTTGATTTTGGGGAATAATGACTTTTACCGCAAATTCTTCTCCAGTCAGTTGATATACTGTATCAGAGATTAAGTGTAAGTACCTTGATTCCAACCAATCTCGAGCAAACTCATTAGGAGCTATAATTGTGAGAGTATCGCCTTTTATGCTGTGTGCTTTTGTAGATTTTAACCATGTTTCAAAGCTTGGCTTACTAATTTTCTTTTCGATTATATCTAGAGCCTTGCTCCAAAGTTCGGAAATATTCTCCATGAAGTGTAATGTCCCTCCTTTACCAAAGTGCCCTGATTGCTTGTATAACCTTTTGTACAAGGTTTGTATCTCCATGTATAAACATTCATTTAATGGAAAATGTGCACAAATATATAATATAGTAGAAAACCATCTTTTCGACAAAAACTCGCATTTGTGGACAACTATTTACACAAGGTGTTTATAACTTTTCCACAACTTATACACAGATTGTGGATAACAAAAATACATAGATTAGATATTAAGAGTGAAAACACAAATATAATATCAAAATAAAGCTATAGTTGCAATGGTTTTTGAAAACTTATCCACATAACTAATCAATTGTTAAAAAGATTTGTCCACATAGTGATAATTTGTGAAAAACCTGTCGATAAATAATGTGGACAACCAAAACCATGTCGAAAAACTATCCACAATGTCATAAATGGCTGCATTATATATTTTTTTCATACTAAATACGATGAATGGTTGACAATCTATTGTATAGGTCACTATAATTAATAAGACTGTCTGTAACTGTATTCCTCAGGGAGGTGTCAATAAATGAAACGTACTTATCAACCAAATAAACGTAAACATAGTAAAGTTCATGGTTTTCGTAGCCGTATGAGCACAGCTAATGGACGTAAAGTTCTTGCTCGTCGTCGTCGTCGAGGAAGAAAAGTATTATCAGCATAGGCCACTGAAAAATCAGTGGTCTTTTTTTGCAAGCATAGAAGATTACATTTTTTCAGTGAATGCCCCTGAGCTAAATTTAACTGCAATAAACTGAGTGGAATGTAATAAGAAAATGAGGCGCAAGTGAACTAGAAAGGTGATAGTTATATCTTTAATTCACTTGCGTTTTGTACCTACAACAGTGTATGCGATACAGCCATATTGTAGTTTGAATTCGATAACTTATTACATTATGTAGTAACAACAACATAATAATTTGATAGAAAGATAAGTTGTTTAAATTACATATCAATTAGTCATAATGAAGGTTAGATAAGCACATTAGGCAGACGTACCGGAGTGAAAATAGATGAAAAAGAAGTACCGAATAAAAAAGAACAAGGACTTTCAGAGTGTCTTCAAAAGGGGAAAATCAATAGCAAATCGGCAATTTGTTATTTATATATTAGAGAAACCAGAACAATCTCAGTTTCGAATAGGATTATCTGTTAGTAAAAAAATAGGAAATGCTGTCACAAGAAACCGTGTAAAACGATTGATTCGTCAAGTGTTCCTCGAAGAAAAAGAACGTATATTAGGCAGAAGAGAATATATCATTATTGCAAGAAAGCCTGCTGCGGATATGAATTATTATGAAGTGAAAAGTAGTTTACAACATTTATTTCGTAAAGGTAGTTTATATCGCTCAAAGAAATAGAGAAATTCTAATGAAAAAATAGAGATTAATGAGGAAATTTCGAATAATAATGTTAATATATTTATTATGTGACACTTTTTCTCTGTTATAACGTATAAATTGTATCTATAAATGATTAGGAGGAAAAAAGGTTTGAAGAGGCGTATACTTTTCATTGTAGGGTTAATTGGTATTTTAACTCTATTATCAGGCTGTACAGAAGTGAATGTACCGATAACATCTGAAAGTGAAGGATTTTGGAATTCGTATATTGTTTACCCATTATCACAAGTTATTACATACTTTGCAGAAATAACAGGCGATAATTATGGAATTTCCATTGTACTAGTTACATTAATTATTCGTTTAGCCATTTTACCATTAATGATTAAACAAATGAAAAGCTCAAAGGCAATGCAAGCTATTCAACCGGAAATGCAAAAGTTAAAGGAAAAATATAGCTCAAAAGACCAACAAACACAACAGAAGCTTCAACAAGAAACAATGGCATTATTTCAGAAGCATGGTGTAAATCCATTAGCTGGCTGTTTCCCACTTATCGTGCAAATGCCAATATTAATTGGATTTTATCATGCAATCATGAGAACAGAGGAAATTGCACAACATAATTTCCTATGGTTTGACTTAGGTGAAAGAGACCCATACTTTATACTTCCGCTTATTGCAGGTTTAACAACATTTATTCAACAAAAAATGATGATGGCTGGAAATGCAAACCAGAATCCTCAAATGGCAATGATGCTTTGGATTATGCCTATTATGATTATTGTTTTTGCAATTAGTTTCCCAGCTGCTTTATCTCTTTATTGGGTAGTTGGTAACTTATTTATGATTGCTCAAACTTATTTTATAAAAGGTCCAGAAATAAAAGGCGCAAGCGCAAAAGATGGAGGAAATAAGAAGTGAAAGAGATAACTGCTAAAGGACTTACCGTCAATGAGGCAGTAACAGATGCGTTAAAATCACTAAATGTAACAGAAGATGATGTTGTAGTTGAGGTTATAGACGAAGGAAAAAAAGGCATCCTTGGTATTTTTGGGAAGAAGCCTGCTCAAGTTCTCGTAAAAGTGAAGGAAAAAGATCCAATTCAGGAAGCATCATTGTTTTTAACAAATGTTGTTAAAAAAATGGGGATTAATGCTCGTTTATCAGTAAAACAACGTGATAAAACAGTCACATTCCATCTGACTGGGGAGAAAATTGCAGTATTGATCGGAAAAAGAGGACAAACCTTAAATTCTTTACAGTTTCTAACCCAACTAGTGGCAAATCGCTATTCAAAACAGTATATTCAAATTATTGTAGATGCTGAAAATTACCGAGATAGAAGAAAAGAAACATTAAAGCAACTTGGTCTTAGAGTAGCGAATCAAGTTATAAGAACATCAAAGAAGGTTTCTTTAGAACCAATGCCTTCTAACGAACGTAAAATCATTCACGCTATACTAGCGGGAAATAAAAATGTTAAAACATATTCAATAGGTGAAGAACCTCATCGATATTTGGTTGTCACCCCAAATGAAAAAAGTCCACTCTAATACAGAGTGGATTTTTTTTGCAATTTTCTAGTTTTATAAACCTTTAAAAAACAAAAAAATATTTACATTAAGTTATATAAGTCCCCGTATAGAATCCCACAAGAAAGATTAATGCTGAATAAAAATAAATGCTTGGTTAGATATATTGTTATTAACATGTGGATAAGTTAAAATATAAAAAGGTACGTCGTGATGAAATATAGTTGTGGATAACTATTAAATATATTACTTTTAAATGACGAAAAAATATGCTATCTTAAAATTTTCCTCTAGAAGAGGTAAATAAGTACTATATATGAGGTATGAGAGGTGATCATAGTAATGGATTTAGATACTATAGCAGCGATATCGACTCCTTTAGGCGAAGGAGCTATTGCAATTGTTAGGTTGAGCGGAGAAGGAGCAATTGCTATCGCGGATAAATTATATAAATCACCTTCTGGAAAAAGACTTAATGAGGTCGAATCCCATACAATTCACTACGGTCATATCGTAGACCCCTCAACAGATGAAGTAGTTGAAGAAGTAATGATTTCATTGATGAGAGGACCAAGAACATTTACTAGAGAAGATGTTATTGAAATAAATTGTCATGGTGGATTAGTAACAGTTAATCGAGTGTTACAATTAACCGTTAAATATGGTGCTCGTTTAGCAGAACCGGGTGAGTTTACAAAAAGGGCTTTTTTAAACGGGAGAATTGATTTATCTCAGGCAGAAGCGGTTATGGATTTAATTCGTGCCAAGACTGACCGAGCAATGAATGTAGCTTTAGGCCAGATGGATGGTAGATTGTCAAAATTAGTTAAGAGGCTAAGACAAGAGATATTAGAGACATTAGCACATGTCGAAGTGAATATTGATTATCCGGAATATGATGATGTGGAAGAAATGACACATCAAATGCTTATAGAAAAGGCTACAATTGTAAAAAATGAAATAAATAAATTGTTGCAAACATCTCAACAGGGAAAGATACTTCGTGAAGGGTTATCAACGGTAATAATCGGAAGACCAAATGTAGGGAAATCATCTCTACTAAACAGCCTAGTTCATGAAAATAAAGCAATTGTAACAGATATACCGGGTACAACTAGAGATGTCATTGAGGAATATGTAAATGTACGTGGGGTTCCACTTCGCTTAGTAGATACTGCTGGCATACGCGAAACGGAAGACATTGTTGAAAGAATTGGAGTAGAAAAGTCTCGAAAAGTATTGAAGGAAGCAGATTTAATTTTACTCGTATTAAATTATCACGAAGAATTAACGCTTGAAGATATACAACTTATAGAAGTTGTTAAAGGTATGGATACAATATTTATTGTAAATAAAACGGACCTTTCAAGAAAAATCGACCTTGAAAAAATAGAACAATTGGCTGAAGATAGGCCCATTGTGACAACTTCACTACTTGAAGAGAAGGGTATCGATGAGTTAGAAGAGGCAATCGGCTCATTATTTTTTGAAGGGAATGTTCAAAGTAGTGATTTGACATATGTATCAAATTCTCGACATATTGCTCTATTAACTGCTGCTAACCAATCGATAAGTGATGCATTAGATGGGATAGAAGCAGGTATCCCGATAGATATTGTTCAAATAGATTTAACACGTTGTTGGGAACAACTTGGAGAAATAATTGGAGATTCAGTACATGAAAGCTTAATTGATCAATTATTTTCTCAATTTTGTCTTGGAAAATAAACTTTTACAAATAACAATATTGATTTCGTTTCAAGAAGTGAAGAGTAAAATGATTAGGAGGAGCTAGTGGTCTTTTGCTAAAGCTATGAGGCAAACTGCAAGAGAAGGCCAATCCTAAACCTAAACGATAACTCACTAAAAAGCACCAAAGTTTACGAAAATAGCCTGTATAAAATAGGAATTAGTTCTTTAAGTGACGATACATTTATTACTGGAGAAAAGGAGGGTATTTTATGTCGTATCATGCTGGAGATTATGATGTAATCGTTGTAGGCGCTGGGCATGCCGGTTGTGAATCAGGACTGGCAGCAGCTAGAATCGGTGCAAAAACATTAATGATTACGATCAATCTTGATATGGTAGCATTCATGCCATGTAATCCTTCAATTGGAGGACCCGCTAAAGGGATTGTCGTTCGAGAAATAGATGCACTAGGTGGAGAAATGGGGAAAAATATTGATAAAACCCATATCCAAATGAGGATGTTGAATACTGGAAAAGGTCCCGCTGTTCGTGCATTAAGGGCACAGGCTGACAAATTTGCCTATCAACATGAAATGAAGAAAACATTAGAAAACCAAGAAAACCTTACATTGATTCAAGGTATGGTTGACCATATGATTATTGAAGATGGTGTTTGTAAAGGTGTCGTTACACAAACTGGTGCTGAGTACTATGCAAAATCAGTGATATTAACAACTGGAACATTTCTAAGGGGAGAAATTATCTTAGGCGAATTGAAATATTCTAGTGGACCAAATAATCAGCAGCCTTCCATAAAACTATCTGAGCATCTAGAGGAGATAGGATTTGATTTAGTCCGATTTAAAACAGGGACACCTCCACGTGTAAATAGTCGTTCGATTGATTACAGTAAAACAGAAATACAACCAGGCGACGAAGTACCACGTGCATTTTCATATGAGACAACAAAGTATATAACAGATCAATTACCTTGTTGGTTAACGTACACGAGTACTGAAACACATCAAATAATTGATAATAATTTGCATCGTTCTCCAATGTACTCAGGGATGATTAAAGGGACAGGACCTCGATACTGTCCATCAATAGAAGATAAAGTAGTTCGATTCAATGATAAACCGCGTCATCAAATATTTTTAGAGCCTGAAGGAAGAAATACTCATGAAGTATATGTACAAGGGTTATCGACTAGTTTACCTGAGGATGTTCAACAACAAATGATTAGAACAGTACCAGGTCTTGAAAATGCACAAATGATGAGAGCTGGATATGCTATCGAATATGATGCTATAGTACCAACTCAATTATGGCCTACATTAGAAACTAAGAAAGTAGAATCACTCTTTACTGCTGGTCAAATTAATGGGACATCAGGATATGAAGAAGCAGCAGGTCAAGGTATTATAGCTGGAATCAATGCTGCACAAAAAGCATTAGGAAAAGAGCCACTTATTTTAAGTCGTTCTGAGGCTTACATTGGTGTCTTAATAGACGACTTAGTAACGAAAGGAACGAATGAACCATATCGTTTACTAACATCTCGTGCTGAATACAGATTATTGCTTCGCCATGATAATGCAGATTTACGTTTAACAGATATCGGTAAAAGAATTGGATTAATCTCAGATGAACGTTATGAAAAATTCATATTAAAAAAACAGTCAGTTGAGTTAGAAAAACAAAGACTAGAGTCTGTTATTATCAAACCGAATCAAGTAACACAAAACTTAATTGCTTCAGCAGGGGGCAGTGAGTTAAAAGATGGAATAAGAGCGGCTGACTTACTGAAACGACCAGAAATGACATATGAGCATATAAGTCAATTAGTACCTTCTGATAAAAATATTGATCCAGATGTAGCAGAACAAGTAGAAATACAAATAAAATATGAAGGTTACATTGAAAAATCATTACAGCAAGTGGAAAAGTTGAAAAAAATGGAGAATAAGAAGATTCCAGAAAATATTGATTATGATGCTATAAGTGGATTAGCAAATGAAGCACGTCAAAAGTTAAAACAAGTGAGACCACTATCTGTTGCACAAGCATCGAGAATTTCAGGCGTAAATCCTGCAGATGTATCAATTCTACTTGTCTATTTAGAGCAAGGGAAGATCTCAAGAGTATCAAATCAATAAATAGAAAGGTTTTGAATATGGATAAAGAACTATTTCAAAAAAGTCTTGCTGAAAAGGGTATTATTTTATCTGAAAAACAGATGGAACAATTTAATATATATTTTCAATTGCTTGTAGAATGGAATGAAAAAATGAACCTGACCTCTATAACAGAAGAAGGTGAAGTTTATTTAAAACATTTTTACGATTCTGTCTCTGCAGCATTTTACTTTGACTTTTCAAAACCTCTTTCTATTTGTGATGTCGGGGCAGGTGCGGGATTTCCTAGTATTCCTTTAAATATTTGTTTCCCGCATCTACATATCTCAATAGTTGATTCATTGCAAAAAAGAATTACTTTTCTTGAGCATTTAACTAATAGATTAGGACTAGAAAATGTCTCCTTATTTCATGATCGTGCGGAAACATTTGGGCAAAACAAATCACACAGGGAGTCTTTCGATATCGTGACTGCTAGAGCGGTTGCTAGACTATCTGTATTAAGTGAGCTATGCTTACCACTTGTTAAACAAAATGGTACATTTATAGCAATGAAAGCTGCTGCAGCACAAGAAGAATTAAATGCTGGAGAAAAGGCAATAAAAGTTTTAGGTGGCAAAGTAAGAGAAATACATCCATTTGAACTTCCTTTAGATAATGGAGACAGAACAATATTAATCATTGACAAAGAAAAGGCGACACCGAAAAAATATCCTAGAAAACCAGGTACACCAAATAAGCTTCCAATTGAGTAAATGTTTCATGTGAAACATTTACTAGATATTTTGGTGTAAAGCAGGAAATAATCTATGAAAAAGAGAATATTACTATTGGTAGTTTTTAAAGGTGGTGTAGGGTCATGAAGCATCCGTTTTCTCGCTTTTTTAGTTTAGGAGAAAAAGAAGCAGAACCAGTCGTTGTTAGTGAAGTAGAAACTGAAATAGATACAGAAATTGTTGAAGAAGAGCAGTATAAAGAAGAGGTAAAACATATAGATATTAAAGATATCGTACCGAATCGTTTTCAACCGCGTACTGTATTTTCTAATGAAAAAATAGAGGAATTAGCATTAACGATACGAACCCATGGTATAATCCAACCAATTGTTGTTCGTCTCATTGATGATAAATATGAAATTATTGCTGGTGAACGACGCTTCCGTGCAGTGCAAACATTAGGTTGGGACCAGATTCCTGCCATTATAAAAGACTTTAATGATACTGAAACAGCAAGTGTTGCGTTGATTGAAAATATTCAACGGGAAGAATTATCCTCAATTGAAGAAGCTTATGCTTATGCTAAGTTACTAGAGTTGCATAATCTAACACAAGAGGCTTTAGCACAAAGGCTAGGTAAAGGGCAATCAACAATTGCAAACAAGTTGCGCTTATTAAAGCTTCCTCAAGAAGTACAAGAAGCACTATTGAAAAAGGTTATTTCAGAACGACATGCACGTGCATTAATTCCTCTTAAAGATGTAAATATGCAAATTACATTGTTAGAGGAAATTATAGAAAGACAGCTTAATGTAAAACAAACCGAAGAGCGTGTTGTAAGATTACTAGAGAAGAATATAGTAAAGCCTAAGCCAAAACGCAAAGCATTTAGCAGAGATACAAGAATTGCAATGAATACTATTAGACAATCGTTATCGATGGTTGCAGATAGTGGTGTGAAGCTGAATACCGAAGAGGAAGAATTTGAAGAATATATACAATTAACTATAAAGATTCCTAAGTAAATGTACTATAAATTATAGTACCAATATAGATTTAGCATTGCCTATAATGTTATTTATAATATATAACTTCTTAGTCATTTTCATGAATAGGGAAAGCTATATAATAGACTTATAGTTCCTATTCGAACGTTTGTGAGTGGAGGCATGAGGTCAAATGCAGTATTGCCTATAGCTGAAATCACTACGGTGTAATAATAGAGAGAGTAACCATTACAATTAGTTTTAAGGATAATGAAATCAATCAATTTTGATTACAGATATGTATTCTCATAACCAGTATTCTTTATTGTGATTGACCAAGGCATCAATGGATAGAACTAGAACTAATATTATAACTAATAGATTATTATTATAAGGTCTACCAAATTGGAGGCCTTTTTCTGTATGTTCAGCTATGTTGATGATTGTTTGTGAGTATAAAACTACTGTTTTAGTAACGACAGGTTTATATTTATTCTTATCACGGAATGCTTTAAAGTTCACATAATAAACGTTATGAAATTAATCTTAGCACTTCATTTCATAAATAATATTGTCAATATCATTTATGAACTCTTAATATAAATGATAGATAGTTAGATAGATTTAATAAAAAATTTAAACCTTTCCGCTTTATTCATGATAAAATAGTAAAATGATATCCTAATAGTTTACTCTTATTACCAATCAAGTATACTAGTTTATATCATTTGAAATATCATAATTTAACGATCATATATTAATGAAAGCAGGTGACATCGTGGGGAAAATCATTGCCATTGCTAACCAAAAGGGTGGAGTTGGCAAAACAACGACTTCTGTTAATTTAGGTGCTTGCCTCGCATACATCGGTAATCGAGTACTTCTTGTCGATGTTGACCCACAAGGAAATGCTACAAGTGGCATTGGAATTGAAAAAGCTGAGGTTGACCATTGTATCTACGATATTTTAGTAGATGATATAGATGTAAAAGAAGTCATTAAACCAACAGCTGTTGAAAAATTAGATATCATTCCTGCAACAATTCAATTAGCAGGTGCAGAAATTGAACTTGTTCCAACTATTTCCAGAGAGGTTCGTTTAAAGCGTGCTCTAGAATCTGTTAAACATCAGTATGATTATATGATAATTGATTGTCCACCATCTTTAGGACTTCTGACAATTAATGCATTAACTGCCTCTGACGCTGTTCTAATACCAGTACAATGTGAATATTACGCGCTAGAAGGACTTAGTCAATTATTAAATACAGTACGTCTTGTACAAAAGCATTTAAATACAGACTTAATGATAGAAGGTGTACTTCTTACAATGCTTGATGCAAGAACAAATTTAGGACTTCAAGTGATTGAAGAAGTGAAAAAATATTTCCAAGATAAGGTATATCAGACGATAATCCCACGAAATATTCGTTTGAGTGAAGCGCCGAGTCATGGTCAGCCGATAATTATCTATGATCCAAGATCTAGAGGAGCGGAAGTTTACTTAGATTTGGCAAAGGAAGTGGTTGTAAATGGCTAGAGGTCTTGGTAAGGGGATTAATGGTAAAGGATTACAAGCATTATTTCCTGATATTGAAGAAGAAAAAATTGAAGAAATAAAAGTAAAGGACATTCGTCCAAATCCTTATCAACCACGTAAAACATTTGACGAAGATTCTATTTCCGAGTTAAAAGAGTCCATTATTAATCATGGGATTTTACAACCAATTGTCGTTCGTAAGAGTATAAAGGGTTATGAAATTGTTGTTGGAGAACGCCGTTTCCGTGCAGCAAAGGAAGCAAATCTTAACTCAGTACCAGCTGTTGTTAGAGAATTAACAGAGCAACAAATGATGGAGTTAGCACTATTAGAAAACTTACAACGCGAAGACTTAACACCAATTGAGGAAGCACAGGCATATCAAGTATTAATGGAGAAGTTAAATTTTACGCAAGAAGCTTTAGCAAAAAGGTTAGGGAAAAGCAGACCACATATTGCAAACCACGTAAGATTATTATCTCTTCCAGCAAACATACAACAATTAATTTCAGATGGAAAACTTTCAATGGGTCATGGCCGTACATTACTAGGACTAAAAAATAAAGAAAAGTTAACCCCACTTGTTGACCGAATTATTCGTGAGCAATTAAATGTAAGACAAGTTGAATTATTAGTTCAACAAATAAATGAAAATGTTTCACGTGAAACAAAGAAAAAGGTCCCTGATAAGGATGTATTTATTAAGGAAAGAGAATCATTTTTAAGGGAGTATTTTGGTACGTCTGTAACTATAAAGAAACAGAAGAAGAAGGGGAAAATCGAAATTGAATTTTTCTCACAGGATGATTTAGACCGCATATTAGAGTTGTTACATCAAGAGTCATCTTAAAATTGAAGGAATCTATTCATGGTGAAGTGTACTGGCTCAAAGGAGTCAGTTTTTTCTTTTGGCTGTTTTCGTAAACATTGTTGCTTTTAACTGAGTTGTCGTTTAGGGTTTGTCTCCGCTACAGTACTCGCTTTCCGCGGGGTGGGTGGTGAGCCTCCTCAGCGTAAACGCCTGCGGGGTCTCACCTCTCCCACGCATCCCGCAGGAGTCTCGCACTTCCGCTCCAACAAACCCTTAAAAAGGTTAGTGCAAAAAGCCACAATCTTTTTAGAAAAGAGCCTTTCTTTTTGTTAAAAATTCCCCACTTTAGACTAGTTAATAATTATAATGATTTGTTACTTTGATGAACTTATAAAATTACTATTTAAGCATAATAGCAACTAGAGTGTGATATATCCATGTAATAACCAACTGATAAGTTAGATTTTTTTAGCGGATAGCCAGAGAAATGAAGGCTAACAATAATATAGGCAGGTAATACTAATTTGCCAGTCATATAAATCATTTTAATCATAATCAATTATTTTCAAACGATTAATACAGCATGTGTATATATATTAAAGGGTGAAGAATATGGTATTAACTGGAACTGTTGTTAATGCATTAACTATAGTATTTGGAACTCTCATTGGTTTATTACTACGAAAGATACCAGATGAGATGAAGCAAACAATTATGGTAGCAATTGGTTTGGCAGTTGTTGTTTTAGGAATTGATATGGCCCTTCAAAGTAGTGACTTTTTTTTAGTCATTGTCAGTCTAGTAATTGGAACAGTTATAGGCGAATGGCTAAAAATTGAGAAAAGACTACATCAAATTGGTTCCTTGCTTGAGCGAAAAGTCGGTAAAAAGCAAGGAGGCGATATTGCAACTGGTTTCGTATCAGCTACACTTATTTTTGCAGTTGGGGCTATGGCAATAGTTGGAGCATTGGACAGTGGATTGAGATTAGACCATTCAGTATTATTAACTAAATCAATGATTGATGGATTTACAAGTATTGTTTTAGCAAGCACTCTAGGGTTAGGGGTGATTTTTTCTGCTGTACCTGTCTTTCTTTATCAAGGGGGTATAGCAATTTTTGCAAATGTGATTCATCAATATTTATCTAGTAACTTATTAGAAGTACTGATTAGTGAACTGACTGCAACTGGAGGGGTTATTATCTTTGCAATCGGGATTAACATGTTGAAAATCAAAGAAATTCGAGTTGCAAATTTCTTACCAAGCTTAGTTGTCATCACGATTATTATTATATTTAAACAATACGTTTAAATGATTCACATATACACTAATTAGTGTTTATTAGGAAGATAGAAATGGGTAACTTTGGTTTGTGTGTCTCTTGTGAAATAATCGCCTTGAAAATGCAACAGTCTTCTCTATGAGGGAGGAAATTAGCATAGAGGAATCTTTGTTATTTAATAAAGCCCCTATATAACATTGCCCTATAAATGTATATAGGGGTTTTCCTAATTTATTGCAGAATCATGGTCTTTATTTGATAAGAAACTTCTTCGAATTGAAAGCCTTTTACTTAAATATTGTCTTTCGGCACTGATAATCCCAGAGGCAATACTTTCAGCCATACTCATTACTAAATGAAGACGAGTATTTTGCAATACGAAAAACTCCATAAAGCCACTTACATTAACAATCCCAGTTAAATGCATATCTCCAACCTCTGGTAACTCTTTGTTAACACCTGCCCCTGGTTTTAATGGTCCTTTAGCGACTTGAATATACCCAACACTTTTGAGCCGACCTAGACAAGCATCAATTGCAATAATATAAGGGTTATGATGCTTTTCTTTTATAAAGGTTAACGTATCGACAAGATTAACTGCATGGACAGGATTTTCTAACGTACCGTAAACATGGAAGTGTTCTAATTGATCTTTTAATTTAAAGCCGACTAAAGGTCCTAGACTATCACCAGTAGAACGGTCTGTACCTATACAAACAATTACAATAGGTTTGATAAATAATTTTGGTAAGTGTTTAGAAATTAAAGTAGATATTTCATCTATTGCACAACTATCTTCATGGAATATTCGGTCATCTTTCGTATCTGTCTGAAAAAGTCCTGATTTAAGATTCATAGATTTCACTCCCACATCATAGTAGTAACAGTATACGGAACAAATTGCATTTCTATACGTGCGCAATGAAATTTGGACAGCCTTCGAGGTGATATGATGTGAAATCAGGGTTAAAGTGGATGTTTTTGATTTTAGGTACAACGATAGGAGCGGGGTATGCGTCAGGGAGAGAAATATGGGAATTTTTTGGCTTTGAAAGTGGACTGGCTATATGTATATTTACAGTAACATTTATAATCTCTGTCTATGTCATTATGAAAATTAGTCATGAAAGCAAGACAAAACACTTCTTTCCTGTGTTAGAAAAGTTAGTAGGTAAAAAGCTTGCACATGTATATGATGTTTTAATCGTTTTATATCTTTTCAGTACAACAATTGTTATGATAGCTGGTGGCGGGGCCACACTAGAAGCATTTTTAATACCTTATTGGGTAGGTATTGCTTTCTTCGCAGTTTTACTAATCCTTTTGTTTATTGGTAATACAAACGGAATAATAAGGCTTAATACAATCATTATTCCTTTACTGGTTCTCGGATTGTTCTATGCTTTATTTTCCTTTAATATTTCAAATTCCCATACATGGCTATTCGATATATCGAAACAGTACAATTGGCCTGCTGCATTTACATTTACATCTTTAAATATCTTACCTTTAATTGCTGTTTTGTCCGCGGTTGGTAAGGAGATAAAGGATATCAAAGAGGCAAAGATTGCTAGTATAGGCAGTGGTCTTGTTTTAGGGTCAATATCATTTATTTATAATGAAACATTAATCCAAATAGCAGATTTATTAGCTGAATATGAAATTCCGTTATTTGCGATATTACGAGGTGAACCATTTGCTGTTTTTATATTTATGTCTGTTATGCTTTGGCTTGCTATTTATACGACAGCTGTTTCAGGTGTTTTTGGACTTGCTTCAAGATTCCAAGTGATAATAAAACTCCCATATTGGATTTTGGCACTCGTGTTAGTTGCTTTAATGATACCTTTCACTAGATTTGGGTTTTCTAATCTTGTAGCTATATTATATCCGCTTTATGGATTGATAAATTTATATCTACTTATAACAATCTTAATGTATCCATTTATAGATAGATTAAAAAAGTAGAACAAATGAATCATGGATAATATACCTTCACAATATTAAATGTAATAACCTCAGTTACTAAACGACTTAGACTCGCCGACGTGACTGAGGTTATTTTTGTCATTTACAATAAGAAGTTATTATGTTGGAATTAATGTTAGAAAACGACCTGCTTTTAGAATAAGGGCCTAAAATAAAGCATTGATATGTGCACAGGGAACAAAGCCTTAGATTAAAAACACGTTAATAGAAAAACGAAGCAAATTTGAATATAATTGTAAAGAGTAGGAATTAACTGAACAACAACTTATTAACTGGCAATATCATTTATGTGATAGCCAACGTTATATTTTGATAAATATTAACTAATTTTCAGGTCAAAAAAAGCAGAACTTGGAGGGGATAGTATGCAAGATAAGGAATTTAATTTAAATGATATTGTAGAAATGAAAAAGCAACACCCTTGCGGCACTAATCGATGGAAGATCATACGAATGGGCATGGATGTCCGAATTAAATGTGAAGGATGTCAACATAGTGTATTAATACCAAGACGTGATTTTTCTAGGAAAATGAAAAAAATATTAGTTAAACATGTCGATAGCGAGTAATGAAATGGGGGCTTGCAATTGAAACAAGTATTTAAGACATCATGCCCTTTAAATTGTTGGGATAATTGCGGGTTTGAGGTTACTGTAGAGAATGGGAAAGTGACAAAAGTTGAAGGTGACAAGGATCACCCCATTACAAAGGGGAAAATTTGCGGTAGAGGTAGAATGCTAGAAGGTAAGACGAACTCAACAGAGAGAGTAACTACGCCATTAAAGAGAGTTAATGGTGTACTGACAGAAATATCCTGGAACCAAGCGCTTGATGAAATTGCCGGAAAAATGCAAGTAATTAAACAGGAATTCGGTGGAACGGCCATTCTCCATAGTCATGATTATGCAAATAGTGGACTATTAAAGAATTTAGATAAGAGATTTTTTAATTGCTTTGGTGGAGTAACAGAGCTTGTAGGCAGTATTTGTTGGGGTTCAGGGATAGAATCTCAAACTTGGGATTTTGGCGATTCATATAGTCATTCACCAGAGGATTTAAAGAATAGTAGGCATGTTATCGTTTGGGGAAGGAATGTTGCTAGAACAAATATGCATCTATTTCAAGAATTACAGGCTGCCAAAAAAAGAGGTGTGACAATCACTGTCATTGACCCGATTTTTAATGCAACAGCAAAAATTGCTCACAATTATATTAGTGTGAAACCAGGGATGGATGGGTTATTTGCAATAGGTGTGATGAAACAGATAATCACTAATCATCAATATGATAAACATTTTATTGAAAACTATACAGTAGGATTTCACGATTTACTTGATTTACTAAATCAATTTTCAATGGATGATATTCTTATTAAGACAGAAGTATCTATACAAGATATTGATTTAATTGCTAATAAATATTGTGATGGACCTACTTCTACGTTTATTGGTCTAGGTATGCAAAGGTATGCAAACGGTGGCAACACAATTCGTCTTATTGATGCATTAATTGCAATTAGTGGGAATATTGGTGTACCTGGTGGAGGAGCAAATTTTGGGAATCTTCAAGTAGGTCAACAATTTTCAATGAATGAATTAACTTTATCTAATAAAAAGCAACTTTCAAGGCAATTTACAATGATGGAGCAAGCAGAAGAGATTCTAAATGCGAAAAATCCAGAAATAAAGATGATTTTTGTTACATGCGGAAATCCATTAGGACAAGTTCCAAACACAAACAAAGTGAGAGAAGCGTTTGAATCTGTTGAGACACTTATCGTCGTGGACCACTTTTTAACAGATACTGCAGAACTAGCAGATTATGTTTTACCAACAACAACGGTATTTGAGGAAGAAGACATCTATTATTCATCCATGTATCACCATTATGTAAATTATGGACCGAAATTAGTAGAGGCACCTGGAATGGCAAAATCAGATTTATGGATATGGACACAGCTTGCTAATAGATTAGGATTCCAAAAGGAATTTGCTTATAATCGAGGAGAATTTCTTGAAATGGGACTAATGCGTTTAAACGACTTCGGTATAACACTTAACGAATTAATAACTAATAAACGGTTACCTCTCCCTGTACAAGATACACCTTGGAAAGAACGACAGTTCAAAACACCAAGTGGGAAGTTTGAATTTACATCTGAATATGCAAATAAAAGAGGAATGATAGGTAAGCCGCAATATCTTCTTCCTAAAGAATCGAAATTCAGCGACCCTGTATTAGCATCTTACTATCCGTATCAACTATTATCAATTCATCCGTTACGTTCAAACCACTCCCAGCATTATCCATTAATAGAAGGATTACAGACAAATAAAATTGAAATCTCAAACGATATAGCATTAGAGAAAGAGATTAGAGATGGCGAGAGAATCAAAATTTATAACAATAGAGGTACTCTTGAAGGAGTAGCAAAAGTCTTGCCGAGAGCACATAAGGGGACAATTAATGTTGATGAAGGGCAATGGAGGAGATTTGGTGGTTCAGTAAACCAATTAACACTTGATGAAAATTCCGATAATGGTAAAGGTAGCATACTCTACGATTGCTTAGTTAATATTGAAAAATTAGAGTGATATAGATTATGTTAATCGTTGCTCTGCTTGTTTTTTAGCCATTTTGTCTCTATAATTGGTGGAGATTCATTACGTAGTATAAAAAACTATTTGGACAAGGTTATTCTTTACATCGGATAATGTTCTAAATGATGTAAGTTAGATAAAGATTAGGAGTGGAAATATGGCATTAACTGCAGGAATTGTAGGACTTCCTAACGTGGGTAAGTCAACATTATTTAACGCGATTACACAGGCTGGTGCAGAGTCAGCTAACTATCCATTTTGTACAATAGACCCAAATGTCGGTATTGTTGAAGTACCAGATGACAGGCTTCAAAAGTTAACTGAACTCGTAAAACCGAAAAAAACTGTACCAACCGCTTTTGAGTTCACTGACATTGCTGGAATTGTAAAAGGTGCAAGTAAAGGGGAAGGGTTAGGGAATAAATTTCTTTCCCATATACGTCAAGTTGATGCAATTTGTCATGTTGTTCGTTGTTTTGCTGATGAAAATATTACACATGTGTCTGGTCAAGTTAATCCTATTGCTGATATTGAAGTTATCAATCTAGAATTAATTTTAGCTGATTTAGAAACGGTCGATAAGAGAATTGACCGTGTTGCTAAATTAGCAAAACAAAAGGATAAAACAGCTGTTTTTGAGCATGAAATATTATCAAAGTTAAAAGAGGCATTTGAAAATGAAAAGCCGGCACGTTCAGTAGATTTTACCGAAGAGCAAATAAAGTATGTTAAGCAGCTGCATTTATTAACAATTAAACCAATTTTATATGTAGCTAATGTAAGTGAAGAAGAAGTAGCAGACCCTTCTGGAAATGAATATGTACAACAGGTTCGTGAATTTGCAGCAGGAGAGAATGCAGAAGTTATCGTAGTATGTGCTAAGATTGAGTCTGAAATTGCCGAACTTGAAGGTGAAGAAAAGCAAATGTTCCTTGAAGAATTAGGTATTGAAGAATCAGGACTTGACCAACTAATTAGGGCTTCTTACCATCTATTAGGATTGGCTACTTATTTTACTGCAGGGGAACAAGAGGTACGTGCTTGGACGTTTAAAAAGGGAATGAAAGCTCCGCAATGTGCTGGTATCATTCATACTGATTTTGAAAGAGGCTTTATTCGTGCGGAAACAGTCTCTTATGCCGACTTGTTAGCAGCAAAAACAATGGGGGCTGCCCGTGAAGCCGGTAAAGTTCGTTTAGAAGGAAAGGACTATATTGTTCAAGATGGTGATGTTATACATTTCCGCTTTAATGTCTAAAATGGTCTGATAAGTAAGTAATGAGAAAGGAAATTTACATGTAGTTATCTAATTGCTAGATTAGATGAACAATATCATTACTTGCGTTTTTTATATTCATTTGTTATAATTTCTAATTGTGAGTAATTTATTTTAATTGCTCCTTGCCCATTCGTGGGCCGTTAGACCAAAAGGAGGTGTAAGATGATGAGAAAGTACGAAATTATGTACATCATCCGTCCAAATATCGAAGATGAGGCTAAAAAAGCTTTAGTTGAGCGTTTTAACAACATTTTATCTGATAATGGTGCGGAATTGACAGAAGCGAAAGAATGGGGTAAACGTCGTTTAGCTTATGAAATCAATGATTTCCGTGATGGCTATTACATGTTACTTCAAGTTAACGCTGAAGCTGCTGCTGTTCAAGAATTTGACCGTTTAGCAAAAATCAGTGAAGACATTATTCGTCATATCGTAGTTAAAAAAGAAGAAAAATAATAATTGATTGATTTTTATAGATGATATATAAAGGATGGTTCTGATGTTGAATCGAGTTGTATTAGTCGGAAGGCTAACAAAAGATCCAGATCTGCGTTACACACCAAGTGGAGTTGCTGTTGCTACATTTACATTAGCAGTAAACCGTACGTTTACTAACCAACAAGGTGAAAGAGAAGCCGATTTCATTAATTGTGTAATTTGGCGCAAACAGGCCGAAAATGTTGCGAACTTCCTTAAAAAAGGTAGCTTAGCAGGAGTAGACGGCCGTTTACAATCTCGTAGTTATGAAGACCAAACTGGGAAGCGTGTATATGTAACTGAAGTAGTTGCTGAAAGTGTTCAATTCCTTGAGCCAAGAAGTGCGAGCGGTGGCAACGGTGGCAACAATAATAACTTTAATAATAATAACAACTTTGGCGGTGGCTACCCAGGAAACTCTGGCAATCAAAACCCATTCGGTTCAGATCAAAATCAACAACGTAATCAAGGGCGTACAAGCTTTGATGAAGACCCATTTGCGAATGATGGGAAACCTATTGATATATCTGATGATGATTTACCGTTTTAATACAAACATATATAGAAGGGAGGAAATAGACAATGGCAGGCGGACGCAAAGGTGGACGTGCAAAACGTCGTAAGGTGTGTTTCTTCACATCAAATGGTATCACTCACATCGATTATAAAGATGTTGATTTATTAAAAAAATTCGTATCTGAGCGTGGTAAAATTTTACCACGTCGTGTAACAGGTACAAGCGCTAAATACCAACGTAAATTGACTGTAGCAATTAAACGTGCTCGTCAAATGGCTTTATTACCATACGTATCTGGTGAATAATATGATAAAAAGCACAGATAAGATTCATATCCTATCTGTGCTTTTTTTATTTGGCCGATATCTCGTAAATTGTGGTTATAATAACTGTCTGTTGGCTTATGATTACCCACTGGTAGTGTGAAGGAATAACAGGTACTAGCAGGTGATTAATTCTGGGGATATTTACCAACACGCTACATTCTCCCTTGTAAAAGTTGCTCAAATGGTGAAACAGTAATTTTAATTAGGACAATCTAATATATGTACGGATAATTATAAAAATATATGGTTATATTGTTTGGATAAAATAGGGAAACATATAATAATAGCAGAATTGAGGTGGAAAAATGAAAAGAACGCAAGTAATAACTGAAGGGGCGATTTTATTAGCACTTTTTCTACTATTTCTAATGATAGCATTATATGTTCCTGTAATTGGAACAATATTATTATTCATACTGCCATTACCCTTCATTATCTTTACTCAACGACATGGAATCTCATTATCGATTGTTTTATTAATAACAGGATGTATCTTATCGATCATATTTGGTAATGTAACAAATATATTAATTGCAGCTATGTTTGGTTCAACTGGTATTGTAATGGGACTAATGTATAGAAGAAGACAGACAATTGGTGCTATAATTGGTGGAAGTTTGGCTTATACCCTTGGTCTTATTATCATATATATTGGAACAATTTACTTATTAAATATTGATTTAATAAAGGATTCATTTCAGTTGATGCGAGATTCTATTCAACAATCCAAGTCGTTAATAAACAGCCTAAATCCAGATGTTGACGTGAATCAGCAGATTAAGCAAGTAGAGAGTGGATTGAAATTAATGGAGGTCATTATACCGAGTGTGATTGTGATAACCGGTGTTATTTTTGCGTTCATTAGTCATTCATTTGCCATTCCAATTTTGCAACGACTAAGACTTGATGTACCACCAATTAAATTATTTAGAGAAATGAAATTACCAACAAGCTTAGTATGGTATTACTTATTTGTGACAGTACTATCTATGTTCAAAACAGACAGTGGTGGCTTTTATTATATTGCAGTTAGCAATATCTTTATAATTCTACAATTTTTCATTATTCTTCAAGGCTGCTCCTTTATATTTTATTATGTATATAGGAAAGGGTTACCGAAAGCTATTGCTTATATTGCTGTAATCGGTTCAATACTTATTCCAATATTGCTTTATATTGTAAGAATCTTAGGTATAATTGATTTATGTTTCCCTCTCCGCGATAAAATGGAAAAAAAGTAGTACGAGGATTTACAGCCTGAGAGGAGTTGATGAGTACATGCCTAAATTTCTAGATAATAAATTGTTACGGTACTCTCTTTCTGCAATGATAGCCGTTTTGGCAATCGTTATTATTTCTCTTTATTATTTCAATTGGATAATAGGGATAATTGTCACATTGTTATTTGTCATCATTATATATTTTCTAATTAAATCGCTTGAAGTATACCGCCATGACTTGGAAGGTTATATTAGTACGTTGTCTCATCGACTTAAAAAGGTCGGAGAAGAGGCATTAATGGAAATGCCAATTGGGATTTTACTATTTGATGAGAATTATGAAGTGAAATGGGCAAATCCTTTTATTACATCGACTCTAAACGAAGATTCATTAGTTGGGAAAAACCTCTCTACTATTCATGATGGAATCATTTCCTTTATAAATCAAGAAATTGAAACGGAAACAATAACTTTCAACAAGAGAAAATTAAAACTGATAATTAAGCGAGAAGAAAGATTACTGTACTTCATTGATATTACTGAGCAGATAGAAATTGAGAAACAGTATGAGGATGAAAGGACTGTATTAGGCTACATCTTTTTGGATAATTATGATGAACTAACCCAAGGGATGGATGACCAGAGTAGAAGTGCATTAAACAGTGAAGTAACGGCTCTCTTGAATAATTGGGCAAAAGAATATGGTGTCTTTATTAAACGGGTATCATCTGAGCGGTTTCTTGCTGTTTTAAATGAGCATATTTTAATGAAACTAGAGCAAACAAAGTTCTCTATACTTGATAATGTAAGAGAAAAAACGACAATTGAAAATGTATCATTAACATTAAGTATTGGTATCGGCTCGGGAGTTTCATCTTTACAGGAGCTAGGGGACCTTGCTCAGTCTGGTTTAGATCTTGCTCTAGGCAGAGGTGGAGATCAGGTTGCCATTAAACAAACAAATGGTAAAGTACAGTTTTATGGTGGCAAAACGAATCCAGTCGAAAAAAGAACAAGAGTTAGAGCTCGTGTTATTTCACACGCATTGAAAGAAATTGTTTCAGAAAGTGATAAGGTCATGATAATGGGGCATAAGTATCCTGATATGGATGCAATAGGGTCTTCTATCGGGATTTTAAAGGTTGCACAGGTAAATGGGAAAGAGGGATTTATTGTTCTTGATCAAGATGCAATTGATTCAGGTGTAAAACAACTTTTGAATGAAGTCGAGAAGTATCCAGATCTTTGGTCTAGATTTGTGACTCCGAATGAAGCTGTGGAGATTATGTCTGATGAAACATTATTAATTGTACTAGATACCCATAAACCATCATTAGTCATTGATGAGAGGCTTCTTTCTTTAAGTAACCATGTAATTGTTATTGATCATCATAGACGTGGAGAAGAGTTTATTAAGGACCCTATACTTGTATATATGGAGCCATATGCTTCATCTACGGCAGAGCTAGTGACTGAGTTAATAGAATATCAGCCTAAATCATTAAAGATGAATATGATTGAAGCTACAGCCTTACTCGCGGGTATCGTCGTTGATACAAAAAGCTTTACTCTACGAACAGGCTCACGCACGTTTGATGCTGCTTCATATTTAAGGGCAAAGGGTGCTGATACGGTACTTGTTCAGAAGATTATGAAGGAAGATATTGAGAATTATGCAAAGCGGGCTAAACTAATTCAAAATACGATTCTTTATCGTGAGGGCGTTGCGCTAGCAGTTGCTGATAATGATGAACACTATGAACAAGTTACCCTTGCCCAAACAGCTGATACATTATTGATGATGAACCACATTGAGGCTTCATTCGTAATAGCTAGAAGAAGTGATGAATGTGTAAGTATTAGTGCACGCTCGTTAGGTAAAATAAATGTACAAATTGTGATGGAAGCATTAGAAGGTGGAGGACACTTGACAAATGCAGCAACTCAGCTTCAAAATATTTTATTAGAAGATGCAGTTGAAAAGTTGAAACAAGTAATTGATGAATACCTTGAAGGAGGAGAAAAGTAATGAAAGTAATATTTTTAAAAGATGTAAAAGGAAAAGGCAAAAAAGGTGAAGTGAAAAACGTAGCTGATGGATATGCACAAAATTTTCTTTTCAAGCAAGGTTTAGCGACAGAAGCAACGAGTGCGAATATCAGTACATTAAATAACCAGAAGAAGAAACAAGAGAAAGAAGCAGAAGTAGAATTAGAACAAATGAAAGAATTAAAGAAAGTACTTGAAGAATTAACAGTAGAACTAAGTGCCAAATCAGGTGAGGGTGGTCGCTTATTTGGATCAATAACTAGTAAACAGATTGCTGATGAGTTGAAGAAAAGCCATAATATTAAGCTTGATAAACGAAAAATCGAACTACCAGATGCAATCCGTGCACTTGGAGTAACAAATGTACCTGTTAAGCTTCACTCAGAAGTTACAGCAACAGTGAAAGTACATGTGAAAGAACAGTAGTTAAAATATGGGAAAAATTGTGGTTTTGTGGAAAGAGGTAAATTAGTCTTGAAGCTTGACCACTTTTTTTTTATGCTTAATACTTGAAGAGTTTTATATGATAATAGACTATTAAGTTTAGAAAACAATAAAGGACGGTGATCATCATAAACGAATTGATTGGTGATCGTATTCCACCACAAAATATCGAAGCGGAGCAGGCAGTGTTAGGGGCCATCTTCTTACAGCCTTCCTCATTAACGTTAGCTTCAGAGCTGTTAATACCTGAAGATTTCTATCGGGCAGCACACCAACGAATCTATAATGCAATGCTAGATTTATCAGACAAAGGAGAACCAGTTGACTTAGTAACAGTCACATCGGAGCTGGCAGATGCCAATCTTCTAGAAGAAGTCGGCGGTGTATCCTATTTAAGTGACCTCGCAAACTCTGTACCAACAGCTGCGAATATTGAATATTACGGAAAGATTGTTGAAGAAAAATCAATTCTACGTCGTTTAATCCGTACTGCAACAACAATTGCACAAGATGGTTATAGCCGAGAGGACGAAGTTGAAGTCCTATTAAATGAGGCAGAAAAAACAATTATGGAGGTTGCGCAGCGAAAAAATGCTGGAGCATTCCAAAACATTAAAGATGTCCTCGTTCAAACATATGATAATATTGAATTGCTTCACGATAGAAAAGGCGATATAACAGGAATCCCAACAGGATTCACAGAATTAGATAAGATGACTGCTGGTTTCCAACGAAATGACCTTATTATCGTAGCTGCCAGACCCTCTGTTGGTAAAACGGCTTTCGCCTTAAATATTGCACAAAATGTTGCAACAAAGACAGATGAGAATGTAGCTATCTTTAGTCTAGAGATGGGTGCAGATCAGCTGGTAATGAGGATGCTCTGTGCTGAGGGAAATATAGATGCACAAAGACTCAGAACAGGTTCATTAACACCAGAGGACTGGGGTAAACTTACAATGGCTATGGGGAGTCTCTCAAACTCCGGTATCTATATCGATGATACTCCTGGTATTCGTGTGAGTGAAATACGAGCAAAGTGTAGACGTTTAAAGCAAGAAAGTGGACTTGGAATGGTATTAATTGATTACTTACAATTAATTCAAGGGAGTGGACGTTCAGATAACCGTCAGCAAGAGGTATCGGAAATTTCGCGTACTCTCAAAGAACTTGCACGTGAATTGAAAGTTCCTGTTATTGCCTTGTCGCAGTTATCTCGTGGAGTTGAACAACGTCAAGACAAGCGTCCAATGATGTCAGATATTCGTGAATCAGGAAGTATTGAGCAGGATGCTGATATCGTAGCATTCCTATATCGTGATGATTATTATGATAAAGAATCAGAGAACAAGAATATTATAGAAATTATTATTGCTAAGCAACGTAACGGTCCAGTTGGTACAGTATCCCTTGCATTCGTAAAGGAATACAATAAGTTCGTCAATCTGGAAATGCGATATGGAGAAACAGGTGTACCGCCTGGTGCATAAGGGAGGCCAATTAATGGTCTCCTTTTTATTATATTAAAAATTAACCATCTCATAAATCAAGGAGAATACAATATGAAAATAGAGTAACAACCATTCTTTAGGAAAGACTATAGATTAAAGAGATATAATAAGTACTGTATTAAATACGAACAAACTCAAAAAAAATACACTTAATGTTCGTATTTGTAATTGACTTCATACTAGTACATTGTTAAAATAAGTATGTTAAAAAGCGCGAATTTATGGAGGTGCACGGAATGTCTTCAGTAGTAGTAGTCGGAACACAATGGGGAGATGAAGGTAAAGGGAAAATTACTGACTTTCTTTCTGAGAATGCAGAAGTAATTGCTCGTTACCAAGGTGGAAATAATGCAGGACATACAATAAAATTTGGTGGAGAAACATATAAACTCCATTTAATTCCTTCAGGTATATTTTATAAAGATAAAATTAGCGTTATCGGGAACGGTATGGTGGTTGATCCTAAGGCTCTTGTTGCAGAATTGGCTTATTTACATGAGCGTGGGGTCACAACAGATAATTTAAGAATTAGTAATCGTGCACATGTGATATTACCTTATCATTTAAAACTAGATGAGGTTGAAGAAGAACGTAAAGGTGCGAATAAGATAGGAACAACAAAAAAAGGTATTGGTCCAGCATATATGGATAAAGCTGCACGTGTAGGGATCAGAATTTCAGACTTATTAGAGCGGGATACATTTGAGGAGAAATTGACGCGTGCCTTAAAAGAGAAAAATCGATTATTAGAAAAATTTTACGAAGTTGAAGGTTTCACAGTTGAGGAAATCTTAGATGAATATTATGAATACGGTCAACAATTCAAACAATATGTTTGTGATACTTCAGTTGTCCTTAATGATGCGTTAGACGAAGGACGTCGTGTACTATTTGAAGGTGCACAAGGTGTCATGCTAGACATTGACCAGGGTACATATCCATTCGTTACATCTTCAAACCCAGTAGCTGGTGGTGTAACAATCGGGTCGGGTGTTGGACCTACAAAAATTAATCATGTTGTAGGTGTCTCAAAGGCGTATACAACACGTGTAGGTGATGGACCTTTCCCAACAGAACTAAATGATGAAATAGGTAATAGAATCCGCGAGGTAGGTCGTGAATATGGAACTACAACAGGAAGACCTCGCCGTGTCGGTTGGTTTGATAGTGTTGTCGTTCGACATGCACGAAGAGTAAGTGGATTAACTGACTTATCCCTAAACTCAATTGATGTATTAACAGGAATTGAAACATTAAAAATCTGTGTAGCTTATAATTATAAGGGACAAACAATCAATGAATATCCAGCAAGCTTAAAGGTTCTTGCTGAATGTGAGCCAGTTTATGAAGAATTACCAGGCTGGACAGAAGATATTACAAATGTGAAGCATTTAAGTGAACTACCTGAGAACGCAAGACACTATGTAGAACGAATTTCACAACTAACTGGCATTCCATTGTCTATTTTTTCAGTAGGACCAGATAGAACACAAACAAATGTTATTCGTAGCGTATATAGCTAATTTTTTATGAATAAAGAGATTGTCCAATGAAACCTATTGAAAATTGGGCAATCTCTATTTCTATGAAAAAAAACAAAAAAGTGTTGTTGTTTTGATTATTTCTATGTTATTATAGAAAACGTCCTGTTAAATCTATTAAAAAATACACGCTTCATTTTTGAAAAACAAAATATTATCTCATTCTTTATAATGAGCCATTAGCTCAGTTGGTAGAGCACGACCGAATAAGCTGCGAAGCAAAACATCAGCGCACAAATTGAGCTGCTACTTGAATAATCAACCTGAAATTTGGGCGTCAGGAAACAAGCATTAAACTAAATAGTATCTCATTCTTTATAATGAGCCATTAGCTCAGTTGGTAGAGCACGACCGAATAAGCTACGAAGCAAAACATCAGCGCACAAATTGAGCTGCTACTTGAATAATCAACCTGAAATTTGGGCGTCAGAAACAAGCATTAAACTAAATAATATCTC
>NZ_JAUSUD010000031.1 GCF_030813355.1 Metabacillus malikii | reverse complement strand
TCGTTCGCTGCCTTGATTTGTGTCCAGGAAGGCGAATATTTGTCTAAATATTTAGGGAAAAACTGACGGAACACCTCTTGAACCGTCGTCATCCCATTGGACCTCCTTGTCTATCTAACGGGCTTTGTACACCCATTAGACTTTTGGAGGTAATGTGTAAATAGGTAAGTGTAGTTTGAAGTCGTTTATGTCCGAGCATCTGTTGAATAAATACAGGTTCTACACCATCTTCTAAAGCATGTGTTGCGAAACAATGTCTTAAAGTATGAGCAGATATTTTCGAATCCAGTCCCACACTATCTCTAAGTTTAATGATTGTATTTTTAATGGTCTTGACATGGATATGATTTTGTTTGGATTGTCCAGGAAACAGCCAATCAGAAGAGCAATATTCACCTGGTGTAAAATAGAGTCTAAAATAATCTCGAAGTATTTCTAATGCGAACTTCGATAGAATAGTGTAACGATTAGTATTATGTTTGGCATTCTCAATACGGACTCGCATTGATTTACTACAGATATCACTAATTTTAAGACGTGCCACTTCACTAACACGTAGTCCACTCCCGTACATTAATACTAATATAGCTTTATGCTTCAAATTTTTAGTAGTATCTAAAAGGGAGAAGACCTCATCCCTAGAGGGAACCATAGGAAACGTTTGAATTCGCTTCATTCTTGGTACTTTACGACTGTTCCAATCCTTTTCCAAAATGTAGGTATAGAAAAATTTAATCGATGAAATATAGTTATTAATCGTACTAGCTGCAAGACCATTTTCTTTCTTAAGATGTAGAATGTATTGTTGAATATCATGTTCATTCATCTCAGATATGGGCCGATTACATTTATTCATATAGCCTAAGAAGGCTAGTATTCTGCGACGATATGATTCTTGTGAGGAATCGGGAGTACCTTTGAGTTCAAAGAAAAGCTCTATCTTTCTTTCATAATGATCCATTGTATCTCCTCCTGAATAGTAAATCTAAATACTAGAAAAGATTTAAATTCAGGAGGAGCACGAATTGAATTGTTAATATGTATGTGTCTTTGAAAAGCACTTCGTGATATAATGTTCATACGAAAAAGTATCTCTTTCTATTGTTTTCTTTGGCGATTAAACAATATCACGAAAAAGATACTTTTTCATTTTTTTTGCCCTTTTTTGATAGAAGGATGTTTTTAAAGCTATCGCTAGCGATTTCGTTCTTCTTTTGCTTCCATTTTTCACACCTATTAAAACATTTCCCCCACGCTTGTCGTTATCCATTCCTTCAATAAGTAAAATCCAGCTCGAACTAAATTAATGATGAAATTTAAAGAACCTGGAAAGAACCGAAATAGGACAAATCCAATAATTATTAATGTTATTAAACATCCACAACCTGGGTTAATTTTATAGATGATTGCCAAAATGATAAGTACAATAATTGAAATTAATATGAGTTGCAGGACTTTCCCCTCCCAATTGTATATTCTTTTAATGAAATAGGAAGCGCAGGGACGGTTCTTCCGCTTCCTTAACATCCGAATAACCTTATGTACAGATTCTTACTTAGTTCCGTCTATTAACCAAACATCTTAAACTTGAAGGAAGCAAGGGAACCGTCACTCTGCTTCCTTTTTGGCAATATACCTGCAAGATGGGAATTTATTACAACCTATAAACGGACCATATTTACCACTTCTGTGTACAAGTTGTCCACCACAACGAGGACATGTGTCATATTTGCCATCTGTTACTCTCTTCTTTATTTGTTGAATATGTTCTCGCTTTTCTTGTTGAGTAGGTTTTTTCAAACTTCTAATTTGATAGAGATACTTATTCATAGTAAAGTTTGATAAGCATTTTGTTTGATGTCTCATAATTTCTCCAGCTATTCGCGGAGTATAAATAACCGCTACATTCTCCGTTTGAACGTCAACTTTTTTTAAGGTAGAGCGTGTACTAAAGGAAATAATTGAATAAAAGATATCATTCTCTTCTACCCCTAAAAAGCTTTGTAATGCCTTAATATGGCCATAATTTTGTTTAATAGGGTTGTAGAACTTTTCCTTTCGTTTATAAATCACCTGTGTCCAATATTGATTACGTTCCGATCCATAAATCCATCCTTTATAATTCTTTGTTTCAATAATAAAAATTCCATACCTTGATATAACAATATGGTCTATTTGAGTTATTCCATGACTAGTTGGTAAATAAACATCGTGGAAAACTTCATACTCATCTCCATTCAATTTCTTCAGAAAAAATGCCACAGACTTTTCCCCAATTAAACCCTTAACTGAAGGGAGACTACAAACAATTGCAATGACAAGCACAATAAAGAAAATAATTAATAACAAATGAATCTCCCCCAAAAGGAAGCGCAGGGACGGTTCTTCCGCTTCCTATCTATTTCGTATACCTTATGTACCATCTTCCTACTTAATATTGTCTAGCAACTAAATAGCAGGGCCAATGAAGGAAGCAAGGGAACCGTCCCCCTGCTTCCTTATTTCAATGAGATAGAGTTGTAGTATTGTGATGTCAAGCTTTTGTCGATGAATAGCTCGTAATTTCCTAGTTGGTAATAAAGATATGGCTTTCCATCGATTTCACTATCACCTTCACTAGTTGGTTCCCCTAGTGATTGAACAATTTCATCGCGGGTTAAACGGATTGGTAGGTAATATGAGTTTATTGGTGAATCTGGTAGTTCCTCGTAATCATATTCTACTCCATAACCACAGCCACATTGTTCATACATTAGGAAGTAACCACCTTCATTAGGAACACGCCAATCAGGTTGCCCGATGTGTGCATCTATTTCCGGCCCATTTGGAACATATAATTGTACATTTATACCTTCTATCTTCCCGGTTTTAGCAAGTTGGCGAAATGTTGAATCTTTCACTTTTTCATTGTTTTGGTCAATAATATGGTCTGAAAAAGACTGCATTTCATGGCTTGATACATCGTTTGCTAGTATATTCTCCTCAGCACTCTCTACAACACTATCCTCCGACTTAGCATCAGAAGCTTCATTCGTTTCATCAATAACAAGCTCATCACTTCTCAAACTACTAGCGACGATTTCCCCGTTGACTACTGTATATTCATCAATCATCCCTAAATCATGTCGCAACTCCATTTCGCTGACATAAGATACTTCTAAATCATAATTAATCTCTTTCTGCTGCCTGGTTTCATCAAATAAATCTGTTTCATTATTTGAAACTTGTATGTAAGCAAACCCATCTCCATTAGGCATCTGATAGTAATGCCTGTTTAAAAATTCCGTTTTTGTATAACGAATAGTTTCATTTTTCCGTTCAATTTCATCTTCTTTTTCTTTAATATAGGAACTTCCCGTTGGCAGAAACTTTTTTCCAAGCTCCACAATCTTTTCTTTATCACCACTTACATAAAGTTGGAATGATTGAATTTTATCGCTATGTTGACGGTCTTCAAATGTAATATAAACGGTTTCTTCACCATTTAATAAGTCAAAGTCCTTTTGACCATCCGATGTAAAAACTGGCTCTCCTAATAACGTATGTGCAACTTGTATTTCATCTCCGAGATGTGGATACTCTTGCTTCAGCAATAAAGAAAGCTCATCCTGCCCAATGAACTCCTTCCCCTTCTCAACAGGCGTCGACAAGTTCAAATAAATAACATCTAATTTCCATAGCACAAAAAGAGTAACGACCGTTGTAAGTAAAGCTGTAACAATAATGGTAAACGTCTTTTTCATATCTAATTAGCAACCCCTGATACAATATTAATAGTTCTATAGTCTTAGTTTATCATACAAGATGGAAGCATGGGGACGGTTCTTGCGCTTCCAAAAATGGATAATATGCGAAACGTCAATCTGTAACTTCAGCACATTTTAATGTATAGACCACACCATCAGGTCTTCAAAAACGAACATTTCTAAAGAAAAGCATTATAAGCATATTACTTCAAAAATATCTCCTGCTTCCTTTGATAAAGCACAAATTACTTTCCCCACCTTTTCTTTATTACCCACAATCCTCAAAAAGAAGCAGAGGAACCGTCCCCCCGCTTCCCCCTACTTCGTCAGTAAAGCACAAAAAAAAGCGAGGAAATAATCAATTCCCCGCTTTTCTCAATTACCCACAAATCCTTCAAAGGAAGCAGAAGAACCGTCCCCCTGCTTCCTAATGAAACAATCCTGATTCGTGGGATTTTTTCATGATGTGTTTGACTGATTTGTTTAGTAGTTTTTTGATGAATGTGCCGATTAACAGGAATATTAGTCCGAATCCTGTTAGGAAGAGTAGGTCAATGATGACTTTCTCTTGGACGATGCCTCCGACTGCTTCGCGCATGATATCGACTGCATATGTGAATGGTAGCAGCGGATTTATCATTTGGAAGAAGCTTGGTAATAATGCGACTGGATATGTTCCTCCTGAGCCTGCAATTTGCAGAACTAAAAACACAATCGCTACAGCTTTTCCTACATTTCCTAATACAGAAACAAGAGTATAAACAATCGTCATAAAGATAAAGCTTGTAAACAATCCGAATATTACAAACAGGAAAGGTTCCTCAATATTGACCTTTAAGATGAAAATATCCCCTAATGTCACGACTAATGATTGTGCCAAGCTAATACTTAAAAACGTGAGCAATTTCCCAAAATATATTTGTCTTGGAGAAAAATGCTCGTCGTGCACTTCAGTTGACAATAGTGATACAAGTAATAACGCCCCTACCCATAATGACAAAACTGTATAAAACGGCGTCATACCCGTTCCGTAATTTTCAATTGGAAAGACACTGTTTTTATTTAATAACACAGGCTCAGTAAAAAAGCTCTTTTCCGCTTCTGGGTCATTTTTTAACAGGTCAATAATACTATCTAAATCTGCTTCTTTTTGAATCTCACGGATCCGGTCAGCCAGCTCATTCACTTTTACGTTAACGTAAGGATACTCATTTAAAATATACTCTAGTGCCTCTTGACCTTCACTTAACGTCCCATCCGTGTTTTTTAATAAACTTGTCACTTCCGGAATCGTTGCTTGTGCCTCGACTAGTAATTTACGTGCGTCAGTCAAAGTCTTCTTCGCAGACCGAACTTCCTCTAACACTGTTGGTTTAATTGTTTCGTTGTACTCCTTAGAAAAAGCATCAATTTTATCGATTGTTTGCTTTGATTTCTCATCTAATGTCGTTAGGATATTCTCCATCTCGGCTTGTTTTTTAGAAAGTTCACTTTTGATTTGCTTACTTTCTGTTTGGATTCCTTGCAGTGTCGTCTTTAAATCATTTAATTGCGTAATCGCCTGATTAAGCGTCTCTGAAGATGGCAAGTTTGCTTGTACATTTTCTGGAAGTTGATTTTCCCCTCCAGTATTTTCTTCAGGCTTCATTTGTTGCAACTGTTGAAATTGCTTTAAAACCGTCTCTACGGCTTCAATATTATCAATAGATGATTGTACGCGTTCATCTAATTGTTTCGTTATTTCCTCAGGGTTTAACGCTATATCTCTATTTTGCAGTTCTGTAATATATTGATTCACATCTTCTGCCATTTGTTGTGCTTTTTTCAAATCCGCTTCAACTTTTGGAGATATTTCATTCAGCCTTTTTTCGCCATCTTGTAACATCTTCAATGATTTATCAATTGTAGATAGGCCGTTCCCGACAACCTCATTTGCTTTCGGAAGCATATTCTCAGCTTTTTTGATCAAAGCTTGACCGTCCTCGGTTTCAGCGTAGCCATCTGAAATAATACGGTGAATATCTGGTAGGCTTTCTTCCAGCTTAAAGACATATTCTTCAAATTTTTCAATATCGGGCTGGTTTTTTTCCAAGTTAACTCCAAGCTCGTTAAACATATCAAAAATTGTTCCGTTTACTTCCGATACAAAGTTGCTTGTAATTTGCTCTACAATTGTCGATGCACCTTTATCGGTTATTTTCGGTGAGATGGCATTGACCTTTTCATTAACAAAATACTCAATTTCAGCTTTTTTAGGTTTATCTTCTAATACCGTAATTAGTTTTTCAGAAAAATTTTCAGGGATAACGATGACTGCGTAATAGTCCCCAACATTCAATTTATCGAGTGCCTTTTCTCGTTTTGAAAAATGCCATTCGAGGCTATCATTCTTCTTCAAACTCTCGACAACCTCGTCACCGATTTGCAGGTCACGGTCTCTAAACGATGCACCTTTGTCTTCATTTACAATCCCAATCGGTAGTTGGTCCGTCTGACTATACGGGTCCCAGGAAGCCAAAATATTCAACCACGCGTAAAGAGAAGGTAGCAAAATCAATCCGCCAATCAAGATAGCCGCAACCCAGTTCTTTGATATATTTCTCCAATCCCTTGTGAAAATGGATAAACTTTTTTTCATATATTGCACCTCACCTAACATAGTTAAACACTAACTTAATCAATAAGTTTAAATTTCCCAATCGTACATTATTATATTAAAACAGTTTTCGAGTGAAATGAAAAGAGGGAAGCGCGGGGACGGTTCTCCTGCTTCCTGTTTGAAGGAAGCGGAAGAACCGTCCCTCTGCTTCCTATGCTTTGAAGATTAAGTTTGGTGAGATGCCGAGGATTCTGGCGGATTGGCGTTGGGAGATGCCTTGAAGTTGTTTAATTTGTTGAAGGAATTCGTTTCGTTGGTTTTTCGGAAGGGTTTTAAATTGTGCTATTTCAATTGGACTTAAAATAGTTTTGATAAATTCCCTTGCTTCTTCGTCTGTTAATCTTAGTCTAATGTGGTCTTCGAGGCATTCATCATCATTTTCCTTTTCATTGAACTCCTTAAAGAGCTGCATTGCAACAACGTTATCATGAGAAAACAAATTAAATAGTTTCTGTTTATCTAGTAATTTTGCAGGATAGACACGCCTGCCATAATAGCCAAGGCAGCTGCTCCATCTCCAATCAACAGGTTTTTCCGTTATACCCGCTTTTACGGGATTTTGATGGATATAGCGAACGACAGTGAGAAAATACCTGCTCGTATCAACATTTTCGCTTCTGAACCGATCTTGAAAAAGATGACCTACCGTCTTGTACTTTTCATGATAATAATAGACAAAACAAACACCAATTCGCTTCATCGTATTTGAGATGCTTTCATTTCCTTCTTCTATTAGTAGATGGACATGGTTGTTCATTAAACACCATGCATACAATTTATAGTCAAGCTTCTCCTTATACATTTTCAACAAGTCTAAAAATCTATAACAATCCTCATCATCATGAAATATTTCCTGCCGATTCACCCCTCTTAGCATTACATGATAAATTCCAGACACACTCTTCGTTCTCGCCCGACGTGGCACAACATGTAACCTCCTTTTGATGCAGGGGGACGGTTCTCCTGCTTCCTGTTCAAAGGAAGCGGAGGAACCGTCCCTTTGCTTTCCACCTTTGCTTTCCCTTTGCTTTCTTGAACAAAACAATAGTATATAAATACAAACATATAGTCAAAGTACGATATTTCAATTTTGTTATTAAATCATAGAGTAATTATTTATTCATTAATATAAAATCCTACACTTCCGCCCAATGAAAAACTATTCTCAATACTGCGCTTTCTCAAAAAAAGTATGTACAACCTCCCTATTGCAAAACTTGCAATAATGAAAGAGTACATACTTTTCCTAGGTTCGTTCTTTAATGAAAACCAGTTAGTTCTATTACACTTCACATTTATAACTGATTGAAACTATATATTGTATTCCCTATACAGGAGAACAAATCCTCAACCTCAACTTCCCTCTATGTGACAACACAAAAAGAAGCAAAAGAACCGTCCCCCCGCTTCCTTTTTAATCTCTACTATAAAGGTCTCTTGTGTATACTTTTTCTTTGACGCTGTGGAGGTCTTCTGTTAGTCGGTTTGCTACGATTACGTCTGAGATACTTGTAAATTCTTCAAAGTTGTTTATGACTCTTGAGTTAAAGAATGTTTTCTCTTTAAGTGCTGGTTCGTAAACAACGACTTCGATTCCTTTAGCTTTGATGCGTTTCATGACACCTTGGATCGCTGATTGTCTGAAATTATCTGAGTCCGTTTTCATTGTAAGACGATAAATGCCGACAACTTTTGGGTTTCTCTTCAAAATCATGTCCGCGATATGATCCTTCCTTGTCCGGTTCGCATCAACGATTGCTCCCATTATGTTATTTGGAACATCTTGATAATTGGCCAACAATTGTTTCGTATCTTTTGGTAAGCAGTATCCACCGTATCCAAATGATGGATTATTATAATGAGTGCCAATGCGTGGATCAAGTCCTACTCCATCAATAATTTGCTTTGAATTAAGACCTCTTATCTCAGCATAGGAATCTAACTCATTAAAAAAAGCAACTCTCATTGCTAAATAAGTATTTGCAAACAATTTAATCGCTTCTGCTTCTGTTGAATTTGTGAATAATACATCGATATCTTCCTTTAATGCACCTTCAACTAACAAATTCGCAAAAACTTTCGCTCGTTCTGATTGTTCCCCAACTATAATTCTTGAAGGATACAAGTTATCATATAAAGCCTTACCTTCACGTAAAAATTCTGGTGAGAAAATAATATTTTGCGTGTCAAACTTTTTACGCACAGCTTCTGTAAAACCAACCGGAACAGTTGATTTGATAACCATCACTGCATCAGGGTTTATTGATAGTACCGTTGCAATTACTGCTTCAACAGATCTCGTATTAAAATAATTCATTTCTGGATCATAGTTGGTAGGTGTAGAAATAATCACATATTCTGCATCTTTATAAGCCAAATAATTATCCGTTGTTGCTATTAAGTTTAAATCTTTTGTCGCAAGATATTCTTCTATCTCTTTATCGATGATAGGAGACTTTTTCTCATTAATCATATTAACCTTCTCTTGAATAATATCTAACGCAATTACTTCATTATGTTGAGCTAAAAGGATTGCATTCGATAAACCTACATACCCTGTTCCCGCAATTGTAATTTTCATTTGAACATACCCTCTTCTATGTTTAATAACAAAATAATCTATTTATAGTAATAAAAATTTTCAATTCCTTAATTACACCTACATACACCACTATACCAAATTATAGATATTCACTACAACATTTGAACAAATTGATTATGCTAATGAGTGTTTTCAAAAATAAACTGAAATTTAGGAAATATCACTCAGTTTAGTGGAGTAAATTAGAAGAATCATATAAAATAGTGAAGGGAGAATGTAACTTCTAAAACATGTCGCAACGAAAAGAGGGATTTTTTTGATTAAAGCTAGTGAAAATAATGAATATTACGAGCTTACTAGCCCGACTAGTATGCCTAAAGCTTCGGGGTTTTTATGGAATGACAACATGATGATTCAAGTGAACTGCCGTGGTTATGCAGTTGCACAGTTTATGCAGCCTGAGCCGGCTAAATATTCACATGCACCAAATTTGGAAGCGAAAACATTCATGCAGCCGGAACAGCCATATTACGCTCATCATCCAGGACGTTTCATTTATATGAAGGATGAAGAAAATGGCGAGATTTTCTCAGCACCATACGAGCCTGTCCGCGTTTTACCTGAAAAGTATACGTTCGCTGTCGGAAAGCACAACATTAAATGGTACATCGAACAAGATGGTATTCAAGTTGAGATGACAATAACATTGCCTAAAGATGGGGTAATGGAGCTTTGGCGTGTAAAGGTGAAAAATATTTCTAACCGTAAGCGTACATTTAGTATGTATCCTGCCTTTACAGTTGGGTATATGTCGTGGATGAACCAATCTGGAGAATACAATGAAAAGTTACAAGCAATTGTTTGTTCATCGATTACACCTTATCAAAAATATCAAGATTATGATAAAATCAAAAATTTTCGAGATAAAACCTATTTGTTAGCAGAGGAAACGCCGTTTTCTTGGGAAGTGAACCAAGAGGCATTTGAAGGTGAAGGCGGTATCCACTCACCATCGGCACTCCAACAAGAGGCACTCGGAAAAGGTGACTCACGTTATGAAATGCCAATTTGTGCGTTGCAATATAAGCTAGATTTGAATGAAGAGGAAGAAAAGGAATACCGCTTCATCTTTGGACCAGCACATAATGAAAATGAAATAGAAACGATTAAACAGCAATTTTTTATGGATAAAAACGAAACCGGTTTCGATGGTTTTACAGAAGCCGAGCAAGAATATGAAAAATATGTTGCAGCTGGAAGAGGATGTTTAGAAATTCACACACCAGATGCTGGACTAGACAATATGGTAAATCATTGGCTTCCACGTCAAATGTATTATCACGGTATAACAAATCGTCTATCAACAGATCCACAAACGCGAAACTATCTCCAAGATAATATGGGGATGAGCTACATTAAACCACAAGTTGCAAGAGACGCATTTTTACACGCATTAAGTCAGCAAAAACGAAACGGATCCATGCCTGATGGAATTATTCTTCACAAGGATGCTGAGTTGAAATACATTAACCAAGTTCCACATACCGACCACTGTGTCTGGTTGCCAATTTGTTTAAGTGCTTATTTAGACGAAACAAATGACTACAGTATTTTAGATGAAGTTGTTCCTTTTGATGGCGGAACAGAAACAGCAACAGTATATCAACATATTAATCTTGCAATGGATTGGCTCATTCACGATCGCGACGAAAGAGGATTAAATTATATCAATCAAGGTGACTGGTGTGATCCAATGAATATGGTCGGCTACAAAGGGAAAGGGGTTTCTGGATGGCTAACGACAGCTTCAGCCTATGCCTTTATGATTTGGGCTGACATTTGTGAAAAAAATGGTGAGCTAAAAAACAGTCAGAAGTACAAAGAAGAAGCCGACAAAGCAAATGACGTCATCAATACATACTTATGGGATGGCGAATGGTATGCACGAGGAATCACTGATGATAACGTCGTATTCGGAATTAGCAAGGATAAGGAAGGACGAATTTTCCTTAATTCTCAAGGCTGGGCGCTATTAAGCGGTGCGGCTGACGAATCTCAAAAGGCAAAACTACTAAAAGCAGTTGAAGAGCAGTTGGAATCTCCATACGGTGTCGAAATGCTCGCTCCTGCTTATACAAAAATGCGTGAAGACGTTGGTCGTGTTACACAAAAGCATCCAGGTTCTGCGGAAAACGGCGCCGTTTATAATCATGCTGCAGTATTTTACATCTATGCTCTATACACAGCTGGAGAAAAAGAAAATGCTTATCGCCTGCTACGCAAAATGATTCCTGGACCAGGTTTGGACGATGTACTGCAACGCGGCCAATTACCAGTGTTTATTCCAAACTATTACCGTGGCGCATACCGACAGATTCCTAGAACAGCAGGTCGTTCTAGTCACTTATTTAATACAGGGACCGTTTCATGGGTGTACCGCTGCTTAGTTGATGGGTTATTCGGAGTACGTGGTGATAAAGATGGATTAAGAATTGAGCCTCAATTGCCTGATAGTTGGAATGAAGCATCAGTTAAGCGTGAATTTCGAGGTTCACAGGTAGAAATTGAGCTGAAGCGGGAAGCTGGAGTGACTGAAACTGAGGTTTATTGTGACGGAGTGCTTCTTCATGATGGTATTTTACGAGATATCGAGAAAGATGCTCTATATAAAATAGAAGTGAAATTACCTTTCAACAATTAACATTGATGAGCGAGCCCCAAATTTAAGTTTGGGGCTCTTACCGCTTGGTGAAAATTGTCGAATGACAGATTTTCTTCAAAAGTTGAGAGATTTTTTGCTGAAGTTGAGAGATTTTCTTCGAAAGTTGACAAATTATCCTGAAAAGTTGAGAGATTCTCCACTCCGTATCCGAAATTCAGTACCTATTTTCGAGTTTAGAACAAAAAATATAGCCAGAATGCTAAGCATACTGACTAATTTGCTCATTATCAATAAAAATCGCACCACTTTTATATAGGAAATCGCCCATGTCTGAACTCCCCCTCAGTACTCCCGCCTCTTAACATGCGTCTCCAAATCCGCCAACCGCACAGGGATTGGTAAGCGACTCTCTTTATTAACAAGACTCATGACAATATCAGTCGTTGTCTCTAAATCAATCCAATTCCCACACGAGATAAAAATTGGTTTTACATTTTTCGTCGTACGCAGTGCCCGACCGTATATTTTATTGTTTATTACGATATCTGTATATGCTCCCTCACGATTTTCTGGCATCGTAAAGTCGATATCATCAATTTTCAAATAGCTTTTGGCAACGCCGATTGTTGGTTTATTTAAATAGAAGGAAGCGTGTGTAGCGATTCCCATGTTGCGGTAATGTAAATAGCCGTTTCCATCAAAAAGAAAGAGGTCAGGCTGTAACGTCAGCTTTTTGGCAGCTGCTTTGATTAATGGTAACTCACGGAATGCGAGATAGCCTGAAATATAAGGGACTGTGATTTCGCCGTAGCTGTGTACTTTTTCAACAACTTCATGTGTAGAGAAATCGATAACGACGATGCAGCATGTACCATATGTTTTTCCCTCAACATCCCAATAGGCTAGGTCTACGCCTGCGACAAGTTGTATTTTGTCAATTTGAAAGGTGTTTTTGAGTTGGACCTTTGGTAGGAGGGCGCGTTGTTCGGTTGTGAATTCTTCTATTAATTTGGCTTCCTTCATCATTATTCACGCTACTTTCTTAATGCAGTAAAAGCATCAATCGTCGTCACCACAATTGATGCTTAGCTTTTATAATTCTATATTCCATTGAACCTTGTTAATTGGGCTATGCTTTGCGGCTACAAGTTTTGATATATCTTTTGTGTATTGAGTGTAGTATCTTTTTATTCCATCTTCATTTTGTGTATGAAATTGACTACCCGCATAATATGCAGAAATATATTCGAGCCATCCTGAGTAGGATTTTTGCGCGAGTCTTGCAGCCTTTAGTTTGTAATTCCATGCTTCTTCTTTTGTTATTAATCCGACTTTTGCTCCGTATGTACAATGCACAATGTAAAGAGTGTAATCAAATGCAGCGATTGTACTTTCTGGTAAGCGATAAAAGTAATCATGCACGACCTTTAGTTTCCTTTGTTTATCACTGTCATCTTCAAAGGATTCAACATAGTGAAGACGCTCCTCTTTCGGTATCGCTAGCAGTTCATTTCTGAGCTCTTTGAACTCCCGTTGTTGGCCATGGGTTAGCATCTTATGAATCTCTTTTTTAAAGCTGGTTGTATCAAGTATTCCCCTTTTTTTCAGTGAATTTCTTATGCTGCTTTTCCATGGTAGAATTTGTTGATTCACTATTTCGTAATAACTCCCATTGTTTGCAGCTGTTAATCCATTAAAGAAAAGACTAGTTTGCTTCCTTCGTTCACGTTCATTCTTTGTCATTTTCTCTGCTCCCTTCTAGTAACGGACTCCTCTTGCTACCCTTACAATTTTCCTACCAAACCAATACATCAGGATGTACCATATCAATAAATGGGTCCACATTTTCATCGCAAAGTCTGGATAGACCTCAAACATCCCAGTTACATAGAACAGTGGAATAAACAAAGGCGTTAGAAAAGGGTCAGGAAAATAAATGGTAAACCCGTTAAAAAAGATGAGAAATAGAAAGATTAAGTGGAGTGACCGCAGTGTAAATCCGACAAGAAACTCAAAAGCAAGACCAACTACACTTGACTTTCCTAACTCTCCTTTTATTTCTCTTATAAGTGGACGCTTATATTTCTTTTGCTTTTTCTGCTCATACATCATTTTATTAACGGTCGCCAAGTGAATAATTGCATCGATATGACTTGGTTCAGCATGTTTGGCACTTTTAAATGCCTCACGCGCTTTTTCTAAGTCTCCTAATTCAAGCAGATTTTTTCCTAAGAGTACATTTGGCTTAGGAGCATCTGGATGCTTTTTTAGCAATCGTTCACAATGCTTAATCGACTCTTCGTATCGTTTACATTTATAGAGCGCTTCAGCGAATGCTAGTCTTGAGGTATCATCGGTATGGTCAATTTGCAGTAATTGGTTAAACGTGTCAATTGCTTCTTCATACCGACTGGTAAAAAATTGACTTAGTGCTAAAATACGATATAAATCAGGATCGTATTGATAAATACGCAATGCCTCTTGTATATTCCTGTCTGCTTCCGAGTAATGTAGCATCTCAAATGCAACAAAGGCCGCCTCTCTATGACCTAAAAAGCGATCATAATCAATATCCCCTGCATTTTTTAAAAATTTATAAGATTCATAGTGAGCCGCTAATTTCCTTTTATAATAAGTTAAAAAGGCAAGCTCCTTCTCGTCCAAGTATCCTTCCTCTGACTCGAGTTCCTCTATCCAATGGAACGTATCCTCGAGAAGAGTTAAGACATTTTTTGGCAAAAAGTGATGCTCCAATATATAGTTGTATAGCGCAACATTGATTTTTCCCTTAATTTGAAAATTCCATATTTCATCTGAATTAAGTAAGTCTTGCCATGTTTCAATTTGTATCCGCGACGGAAAATGCGTATAGACTGCCTTCACTTTTTCAATAAAGTTCTCTACGATACTGTCTTGGTTATGAACAGTGTCTTCTTCAGAATACTGATGTTCATTATGCTCGGACTGCTGCTTATGTTCCACTGAGGGCGCACCATGGATTTTAGCTATATGCAAGATTGCCTCGATTTGGTGTGGATTTATTTCTAAAACCTTTTTAAACATTTCTTCAGCTTCAGTCACCAAACCTTTTTCATAGAGAATTTTTCCTACTAACAAGTTAACGTCAATATGACTAGAATCAACCTTTAATAAGGATTCACAAATTTTATACGATTCGTCCAGGTGATGACATGTAAAATATGCAGCTGCGACATCAAGTTGAGCATTAAAAGAATGATTGTGAATTTTCATGTGCTGAGAAAAGGCAAATTCCGCTTCTTCATGCTGATTTGTTCTTAGCAATGTCTCCCCATAGATTTTGTATAAATCAGGGTCACGTGCGTAAAGGAGCAATGCCCGCGTAATCACCTTCTCAGCTTCTAAATAATCTGCCGATTCGAACGCTTCATATGCTGCTTCTTTCTTCGCCAAAAATCCATCATAATCTAGCCCGTCCGCATCTAGTAAAAAGTGATAAGAATAATCTGGACCTTCAAGCCGTTGTTTGTAGTTGTGGAAGAAATGTTTTAACCGTTCATTTAAAATCGCCTCATTCCCCGCTAGCTCTTCATACCAGTGAAAGGTCTCTTCTAACAGAACCCATATTTTTTTTGGCAAAAAATGATGTGTACAGAGAAATAATAGCAGCTTTCGTTTGATGGCTTTGTACATTTTCTCTTGTCTCAGTATCTCTAAATCTAGTAGCACAGACCAGTTATCACCTTCAATCCTAGAAGGGAAATGGTGATATAGCTCCTCTACTTTATTCATAAAATCATTCACCAATTGCTTTTGGTTCTCGACTAGTTCTTCCTCTTGGTTTTCAATTGTCAGCACAGAGGAAGTAGATTGTGTATTGGCTTCTGCATTCATCTTGTAAGCTTTAGATGGCGCTCGATTTGAATTTTTCTTTTGTTGCTTCATTATGTAGTCATAAGCCTCACGAAGCCGTTGATATCCTTCCGGGTCATCTTCAGGATGGTGTTGTTTTAATTTCTTTGCATATGCCTTTTTAATTTGCGACGTGTCATCGGTTGGTTCAATATCTAAAATTCCCCATGGATTCATTAATAATCCACCCAGCTTTCTATCGCATTTAACTCACTCTTTAAGGTATGAGCTGCTTTCTTAATTTCCAGCTCATTTTGATTAGCCATCACTGCTTCAAACCTTGCTAACAGCATGGCGATCTGCTCCCGTTTATCTCCTAGTGCCTCTTCATATAAGCGTTCACCCTTCGCTAGCAGTAAACGATTTTCTGTACGGTCACGCGGATGTATTTTAATCGATTTTAATTGCTCCAGACGGCTTTCGATTTCCTTCTCTGAAAGCTCTCCAGGCGTTTTCTCAATAATCATCCGCTTCTTTTCACCTGTACTAACTGTGGTCACTTCCACTTCAAGCAGTCCATTCAAATCATATGTATAACGAACATCAATTTGTTGCTCCCCTGCTGGCCCCGGTGGAACCTTAACCTCGAACTCACCTAGCTTAAGATTGTTTTCAACTCGTCTGCTTTCCCCTTGAAAAACATTGATTCGAACAACCTTCTGCCCATCATGTAATGTAACTAATCTTTCAACCTTACTAACGGGTATTGGTGAATTCCGTTCAATAATTGGGAAAAAGTGACCCGATTCAAACTTGTCCTTGCCAATCGGCTTCGACACTTCCGTACCTAGCGTGTAGGGACAAACATCTGTCAAAATCATCTCTTTTAACGCTTCATTTCTTTCCTTCAGCGCAACCTGGACCGCAGCCCCGAGACCAACTGCTTCATCTGGATTTATCGTTGAATGTGGGAGACGACCAAACATTTTACTAACAATCGTCTTTATAATTGGCATTTTTGTCGCTCCGCCAATTAAAATAACTGCATCAATATCATCGACTGACAGCGAAGCATCACGCAAAGCACGTTCAATCGGATTTCGCAATTTAATGATTAAATCTCTTGAAATCCGTTCGAATTGTGCCTTATCAATCGACCGTTCGTAATGTTCACCTTTATATTGAAAGCTCATTCTCCCCGCTTTCCCTTTACCGATTTCCCGTTTGCAAATTTCGGCCTGCTTTAATAATGCTGAACGTTCATTGACATTGAGTGACCCAGCATCAATCATCTGTGATTCAAGAAAATGGTCGTATAAAATCGATGTAAAATCTTCACCACCTAGGAAGTTATCCCCGGCAATTGATTTCACTTCCATGATTCCTTCAAACAATTCAAGAATTGAGACATCAAATGTCCCACCACCTAAGTCAAACACTAAAAATCTCGTATCAGATTCTTCTAAATGCAACCCATAAGCAATCGCTGCTGCTGTTGGTTCACTAATTAACCGCTCAACCTTCAAACCTGCCATCTCTGCCGCTCGCTTCGTAGCCTTACGCTGTGTATCATTAAAATAAGCCGGCACACTAATAACCGCTTCTGACACTTCTTCCCCAAGATATTCCTCCGCATCCCGTTTCAAAGATTGCAGAATAAAGGAAGAAAGCTCTTCAGCAGTGAATTGATAGCTGCCTAACGAATACGTTCTTTCTGACCCCATATATCTCTTAAACGTAGCAGCCGTTTCATCCGGATGTGTAATTAGACGCTCCTTCGCAATTTGTCCAACTAAAATCTCGCCATTATCATCAACACTCACAATTGATGGTGTTAAATGCTCCCCCAGTACATTGGGAATAATTTTCGGCCCATCCTCAGACCAATATGCTACTAAACTATTAGAAGTACCCAAATCTATACCAACCGTTGTCATACCGATTCCCTCTCTTCAAGACAAAAATTACACATAAATATATGGAATTAATATGTAATTATGACACCATATGTATTTATATTGTTATACAGACATTATCTAGTCAAGGATGCCCGTTTATTTCAGGATAAAAGTAATAGGTGTGGTGGTGGAGATGGGAGTATTTTCATAGATAGGGGGAATGCTTTGCTTCGAGATATAGGTGGTAAGGGATACTTTTGGTGTGGCGTTTCTCAATAGAATTGTCGGAGGATATGCTTTTGGAATGGGTTCTTCACTAAGTTTGTGAGGGTATGCTTTCGGAGGGGGCTACTTACTAAGTGGGCGAGGCTTGGCCTTCGGGAGGTGCTACTCACTAAGGTGGAGGTGCAAGACTTTTGGAAGGTGCCACTCACATAGTGAGCGGGCTTGGTCTTCGGGAGGTGCTACTCACTAAGGTGGAGGTGCAAGACTTTTGGAAGGTGCTGATCACATAGTGAGCAGGCTTGGCCTTCGGGAGGTGCTACTTACTAAAATGTTGAAGTTTAAGCTTTAGGAGTGGTACTAGTTACTGGGGTTGGAGCAACATGAATGATGTGACTACTTTTTTAGATTGTTGCTATTACAATAGTGGGCGTAACTTTTGAAAATCGACTATTTTATGATAGGGGTGACAGTTTCTTCGGATATACCCTTTTGAACGGGGTGGCGGGAGGATTTCTTAGAATGAAACACTATTGCAAAGGGGGAACTTCGACGAATTTTGTCGAATGACAGATTTTCTGCAAAAGTTGACAAATTTTTATGCGAAGTTGACAGATTTTCTACAAAAGTTGAGAGATAAATCTGTAAAGTTGAGAGATTCTACAATTCTCGTGTGGGACAAGAAGGTATTTTCATGCAAAACAGGTGGAGAATCGCTGTAAAGTTAGAAAAAAAGAACCTATACCGGGAATTTGGTAAAGGTTCTCCTTAGAAATTCGAGTTACAAACTAAAATTTTTGAATCACTAGCATCTTTTACAAGCGAAAACTGTTTTCGAGCTGGACATTCGCTTTTTCAACTGTGGCTTTTGGGTGTGGACCGTACTTATTTTCACCAGGTTGGCTATCCAAGCAATGAAATACTAGCAAGGTAATTGGTCCGATTAGTGGTACAGGTGCAATTAATACCCACCAGCCTGATTTGCCTATATCATGAAGTCTGCGCACTTGAATCGCCAAAGTTGGTAAAAAGAAGGCTAGTATATAAATAGTTGTCATTATAGGGTCGTTCCCTTTCAAGTAAAAAGGCAAATCAATAAAAAATGCCCCCATGAGAAAGAGGAAATAAAAAAGAATATACATCCAATATTCTTCCAGGCTCGCCCTCCCCATAAAATTAGTGTAATTTTTTAACCCCTTTATGTACCACTTCATAATTTCTACCTCCAATTTGGGATTATTTTGTAAATCCAAACAATTGCAGATAGATTATACCATTATTTATATGAGCAGAAGTTCCTGTTACACAAAGTGGTAATTTAGTCCTTTTCTTGGTAATTTATCCTATTTATAACAGAGGAACTCTAGGTATTTTTATTATTTATTTCCGCACAGCATCCTCTTTTTCAAGTATTCTCTTCGTTATTTTATACGCAATAAAGAAAACGAAGGAAGTCATTAGCACTTGAATCGTTATCATGATAAGCTTCGTTTTTACATCTTCAAAGGCTAGAAAACTAACCGCTATTTGACTGACCATAAATATACTGAAAAAAACTAATGTTATGACTCGCCCATGTTTGTTCCAAAATTGTGACATATTGCTTTCCTCCTTCAAGGTTTCAAATTTCCGCTATTTTTTCATTCTCGTGTTAATGTATAAATCAGTAGTATGTCAATAGTACTTATACAATAACCAATCTCTTTTGAACTGTGGATTTATGCTATATAATCTTAGTCTCGAATATTTATTAGCATAATAAAACTATTGTAAATTGCGACAAATACAAAAATCCGACTTAACTATTTACCATTAATCGAATTGATTTTAATCATTTTAAACAATTTATAGCTACCCATTTCCTTTATGGAAGAAGGATGATTTTACACTTTTAACATTACCATCGACCTCTACCATTACATGTAAACCACATGTGATTTAATCATCTCTCTAAACTCATACTGTGTTTCCTTTTTAGATAGCTACATCTTGATAGCCTACGTCTTCTACTTTTTCATTTATAAGACGAATTCCTAAGCCATTTTCCTCATCCCATGAACAATCAAATGAGACACCTATATCACGTCCATCACGAAGAAAATCATATGGAACAGATATACCTACTAATGTGATATGTTCTATTAATTGATTAACAGTTTCAATTAATGGATAATTTTCATTATATGCAACATCATAACCAAGTTCATGCCTTTTCTGTTTATAATAATTTAGAATCGGTTCTAATATGTTATACTGAATTTTATCCCATTTTTCCATTAATGAATTATATGCCACATATTGGCCTTCCTCAAACTGACCATCATCTTCTCCACCAATTAATAATGCTATCTTGGTGTCCTTTCCTAAAAACTTTATGGTTCTGTATCCAACCCATGTATACTGGTAATCCAGTTCTCCAAAAACTTTATCATTGATTGTCATTTTATTATCTCCTTATTATTTATTTGCAAACCCTCCAGGTCCAAAAGCTCCTGCGTTTATTTCACCAACTCCACCAAGGTGTCCAAATTGGGCATTTATTCTGTTGGCACAAGTTGCATAGTAACTCCATCATTTAACTCATGCCATGTTAATTTATAACTCGGTATTTTTCTATATCTTTTGCAGTAATTCCACCAGATTCCATTCCAAATTTGCTTGCCAATTCTGGTGAATTATTAAGTTGAACCGCTAACTTTTCATTTGCTTGCTTAAAATTATAATCTCTAGCAGCATTTCCTTTAGTTCCTTTTCCACCTAGCATATAATCAATTTCCAACTGCGCTTTTGCTACTGGTGAAAAATCAGGAACTCCATTTCTATACTCGATTCCTTCAATACCAGCTTCATTTAAAATTTTCTGTAATGTAGGATCTGGTGGTGGTTTTAAAGTACATAGAGACTCACCTCTAGCACCTTCAAAAACAACCTTTATATTCGTTTCAGCAGGTGTTTGCTTAAATCTTGATTCATAGGTACTGGCAAATTCCTTTTGTTTGAATGCTGGCGGTATATCATCCGTACCATCACCATCAACCCTATCACCTTTCCCCCCACCACTCAACTTACTAAACATCATTTTCAAAGGATCAACTATATTCTCCTGAATAACCTTATTATCCAAAACATTCCACGGCACATTAGGTTTATTAGGTACATTTACATACACTGCATTATTGTCTATGTTACCATTTCTTTTCATTATATCTATAAAGACGTCTATACCACCAACCACATTTTCAGCAACATATACCAATCCATTTCTAACACTGTTAATCCCTTTATCCAACTGTTTGACCACATGAAGTGCACCGTTCGCTGTCTTCGTTACTACTTCTACACCACGCTGCTTGATTCCTTCAAACGCTTTGTTGTCTCGTACGAGGTCGTTTACTTTTGGCTTAAGCGCTTCGGTTACGGAGTTTGTCTTTGGTCATCGCCGTTATCGACTGCTTTTAGCCATTTTGCCTTGCCGACTACTCCGACATATGGGATTAGCGATGGTGCTGCGTTACCGGCGATGTAGGCGATTCCTTCTTCTTCAACGGTATCTGAGATGCCTTGGCCGATTGATTCAAAGATGCCGATTGGGTCTTCGATGGCGTCGCTGATCATTTTTTGTATTTTCTTGGTACAAAAATCATCATGAGTTATGATTTCATACAGTTTTTTAAGTTGTCCAATGCATACTTTTCATAAAAAAAACACTTGTTGCCAAAAAAACAATCAAGTGCTCTTTATAGTTATCTATTGTTAGACTCTAATATAACTTACTCGGAAGATAGGTTATAATCTATATCAACTTTACTAAGACCCTCTAATACTTTTTCTATCCTATTAGTTAAATTTGCTATTTCCTCTTTTGTCAGTTCATTTGAAGCATCTATATCTTTAAACTTGCTTAATCTCTTTGTTATACCTTCAATACGCTATCGAATTCATCTGCTAGTCTTGCTATAGCATATCTATATCCCCTATCTTCTACTAACAACTCTTCATATGTCTCCTGAATTGCTTCAAATTATTCACTATACTCCCAATCTTTCATAATTATTTTCCTCCAAAAAATTTAGTTTAAGGGATAATTCTATTACCATTGTTGTGTATGACTTCTAATTCAATATTTTTATATGTAGATGCAAATTCTGCTATAACTTTATTACAACTGTCGCAAGTATCCAATTCTGTAAATAACTTAATTCTACCACTAGCTTGTGTATTATCCCCAAGCCTAGAAGCTATATCATTTAGTATTTTATACTCAGTATCTGTATTCCTTAAATAATTAAATCCATTTTTACCAACTGCTTCTGTAGCCTTAATCATTGGATTTTCAGGTTGTAAAGAAATATCAGGCACCTTATGCTCAAGACTTCCCTTAAGTTCATTTATGCTACTTTGAGCATAAAATTCGGATTCCGATTTGCTTATCCCACTGACATCCACTTCGGCAACAGCAAAATTACCAGATTTTTTATATTTACTCGATAAATTTCCTTACGTGCTCATACCATGGTATCTGGGATAGTGAATTATTATATTCCATCCATTTCCCTAGAAAATTATAGAGACGGTTATGGTGCATTCATTTAGCTGCTCCATAACCGTCTCTATTTAATCAATTATTATCCATCTTAATATCTTCAAACCAATACTTTGAAATAGAACTAGCAGTTTTACTAGGATCGTCTGTATGCACAAGTTCATATTTATAATCTGCCTTAAGTTTATTTTCTATTACATCGTATATAATCTTAATCTCTGTCGGCATTTCGCGATCATATTTTTTACATAGTTCAATCATTTCTTTAATATTTTCATTTATTATTTTCACAACTGCTTTTTGGCGACTTACTGAAACATCATAAGAAAAACCTGTATCATTCTCTAATGCATCGTTTAGTTTATGTCTCTCTACAATCCTTCCACCAATATTATAAAAAAAGTCATTCGAGATAAGACCTTCTTCAATAGAACAATATATATATATTTTATCAGCTTGGTCAGAAGCGTATTCTAAACATATAGAAACCATATCCGCCTGTAATTCACTGAAGTAATCTTCAAATTGTTTACCCAACCTAATCACTCCCTATTTAATATATTTAATTCTTCATATTTACCGTCTATCTCATATTCTACGATAAATTCTGATGGCCTCGCATCTTTTCCTACGTATTTAATTTCTACATTCACTTTTACTTCCTTAGGTGGAGTCTCTTTTAAAGCTGCAGCCCATTCATCCTCAACCTTCTTATACCGTCTCAAATTAACATCAGATAATTGTGATACTAGATTATCAATCTTAGGTGACCCACCAAATCTGTCAGCCGCCAAATGTCCTGCGTGGTCCTTTCCTTTTATCTTACCTAATGTATTTCTGCTATGCGATAGTCTATTTCCCCTATCAGTTAGTTGTAGATTATCTGCCTCGAATTTTGAAATTCTGCCTAAATTATCAGTTTCATAAAAATAATCGTATTCGCCTGTTTGATATCTAATATTAGGCTTTAATCTATTTTTTCTTCCATTAGTATACTGTTCGCCTTTTCCTACTAATGGTTTAATTTCACTATCTCCAGATAAACGATTACCCATACCCCCATCATCAACCCTATCACCTTTCCCCCCACCACTCAACTTACTAAACATCATTTTCAAAGGGGCAACTATATTCTCCTGAATAACCTTATTATCCAAAACATTCCACGGCACATTAGGTTTATTAGGTACATTTACATACACTGCATTATTGTCTATGTTACCATTTCTTTTCATTATATCTATAAAGACGTCTATACCACCAACTACATTATCTGCAACATATACCAATCCATTTCTAACACTGTTAATCCCTTTATCCAACTGTTTGACCACATGAATCGCACCGTTCGCTGTCTTCGTTACTACTTCTACACCACGCTGCTTAATCCCTTCAAATGCTTTGTTGTTTCGTACGAGGTCATTTACTTTTGGTTTAAGCGCTTCGGTTACGGAGTTTGTCTTTGGTCCATCGCCGTTATCGACTGCTTTTAGCCATTTTGCCTTGCCGACTACCCCGACATATGGAATTAGCGATGGTGCTGCGTTTCCGGCGATGTAGGCGATTCCTTCTTCTTCAACGGTATCTGAGATGCCTTGGCCGATTGATTCAAAGATGCCGAATGGGTCTTCGATGGCGTCGCTAATCATTTTTCCGTACTTGGCTTTGACTTCATTGGCCGGGTTTTTGATGAAGTCGGGCTCGATTGTGTCTGGGATGTGGTTGGAAACTGCGACGATGCTGGCGTCTACGACGATTGTGACAATGCCGACAAGGATATCTACGATGCCTTCGACTAGGCCTTTAATAAAGCTTGTTGCTACTTTTATATCCTGCTCAAACTGGTCGATGATTCCTTCAAAGAAGTTTGTGTATTTGGATTTGACGGCTGCAGCTTTGTTATTGTAAGCATCGTCGGTGTTTTCATATGGGACGATTTTATTATCAAAAATGTTCCATAACGCGTCCATTTTTCGGTCAAGTATTGTTTGGGTTGAGGAGATCTCACCGCGAATGTAGTCGAGCTTTGCTTTGTTTGAGCGACTTTTTTCTTTTTCCTCATCGGTTGGGTCGTCCCAGAAAGCGAGCGAAAAAGGTTCATTTTTTGTTATTCGGATAGCCTTTGGGACGTTGTTGTTAATTCCCGATTCTAACTGGCACAGGTTCATCCATATATCCCTGCGATCGACTCGCATCATCGCATTCCTGGCGATTGGTGATATATGTGCTGTGGTGTCGTCTACATATCCTTCAAATAGGGAGAGTAGGTCACCGATTTGTTCACGGTATTCTTTTATATGTTTCTTTGAATCTTTGACAAGTTCATCCCAGGCGTCGATGCTATCGGCGTAGTTGTTGTTGATGAAGCCCACTAATGTTTCGAGTGATGAGTCCATTGTATCTAGGGCATTTTTATATGTGCGGAGCTGTTCGATAATCCCGTCCAATATTCCGTAGTTTATTTTAAGATCCTGTTTCATGATGAGGCACCACTCTTTATCTTTTGACCAATTTGTTCATCGGTACTCTGCATTTGTTCAATAATTTGTTCGCCGACTTTCTTTATCGAGTTTAAATTTTCTAATAGACTTGTATTGATGTCATCGTTCATGTTGTCTAGGAGGGCGTCTAGTTTATCGATGAAGTCTGAGTTAAAGCTTTTTAGCTGGTCTCGTGTGCCATTGCGAAATGATGTCGTGTAGCTTGTAAAGTCATCAATACCTTGTTGCAGTGAGTCTAATGCAGCCTTTAATTCATTTATATCTAGTTTAATTTCTGCTTTCGCCAAATAGTTCCACGTCCTTTCTATATGGATGGGCTGAAAAATTCATCTAAAATGTACGGCTTGAATGGTTGAGATGAGTTGATTTAGTTCTGAAATCATGTCGTCTACGATTTGTTGCATTTCCTCTTTTGCAGAGGCGTTTTCAAAGTCCATCTGCTCGAAGTTTTGTTTAATTTCTCTTTTCGCGTCCTCGAGATTGTTAATAATTCTAAAATTCCCAGTCACCTATTAAATTTGTTAAAGAATCATAATTTTATAATAGATGTGAGGTATATATTCACTATTAAGGATTCAATTTATTGTTACTATTAATATAGTGAAATGTTACCTCCATATATATTCAACCTCAATATTTCTTACTGCTTATTTTAAATATGAACATTTATAACTATTAAATTTAATAAGATTGAGGCCTTTTTTCTTAGTGAGATTCAAAAAAATCAAGTCAACTTATATATGACTTGATTTTTTTATATAATAGCTTTATAACCATAAACTTTTATTCTATTTTTCGAGCATTCTATTTGTTATTTTATATGCAATAAAAAAAACAATCGATGTCATTATTACCTGTAACGTTATCATGACGATTTTTGTTTTTAAATCTTCAAAGACTAGTAAACCAACCAGTACCTGACATAACATAAATACACTATAAACTAGTAGTGTTATAACTTTTCCATACTTCAACCAAAATTGAGACACTTTTTCCCTCCTCCTACACTACATTTCTAATCCTCTATAAACAATTCTCTCTATCATATTATGATTAAAGAAAAGATTATAATCTTCTGTTATATTACCTTCTGGAAAAGGTACTGATACGTAGTGATACTTTTCTTGAGTTCTGCGTTGTATTTGGTCTTTACCGTAAATCATAACTAACTTTTTTACATTTCTTAATTTAACAACTGTTCCAATTGGCAATAAATCTATATCTGAACGATTATTCATATCTTGATAATCCATTTGCTCTCCTCCATTATTATTTTTTTCTTTTAAGTTCAGGAAACTTTTTAAGCCATATTTTTGTTCTAAATACATGTATTCCAATTGCTGGTAATATAAATAATATTATTAAAGCAGAACACACAATAATCCAATCTTCCATTGTATTATTGCCGGGATCAGTTCCCAATTGTAGTATTCCAAACAACGCTCCGAATCCTAATATCATACAACTAGCAATAATAAAGGCAGCATTTATACTCCTGATCAACTTTTCTTTAGTTTCCTCCATCAAATACTACTCCTTTTCCTCATCTTTTTCTGCACCAAACTTTAACCCAATACCTATACCATATGCAGCATATAATTCGTTATTTAACCCAACCTTTGCCGATGCTCCAATACTACCTAGTGATGCCTCAACTCCAATATATGGGTCCCACTCAAGTCCAAACCATTCCTCTAGTGGTTCATAACCAAACCAATTCAATGGATTAACTGATATCTCTGCAGTTGTAGCAGATACTTTAGCTCCCACACTTGCAGTATAATTTTCGATACCTGCGACAGTTTCACCATGTAAAAATTTCATATCTAATCTTGCTGGAGAATTTTCATGTGCCAAACGGCTATGAGATACAGCTGCTTCAGCTTTTCCACCTATTAAACTCCCCGATATAAAGGAATCAGTAAAATCTAAAACAGGAAGTACAACTTGACCATCTGCATAAAATAACTTTTGAAAGTACTTTTCATCCTTTAATCCATTCACTTTCAAAGCTTTATTTGTATCAACAAGGCTCACTCCATTTTTTATTTTAACACCACTTAAGTTTGCCTCAAATAATGAATCGTAATTACCTATTCCTGTAGTACCTAATACACCTGATTCACTAAACTCCTTTTTATACTTGTAATTTAATAATTCTGTTACTTCCAAACTATCATTACTTTCTTTCTTACTCTTACTAGGCCTGATATCAGCTATATCTTTTATGCTAATATCCTTCATATAATTTGGAGTTAATGGGTATGGGAAATCCCCTACTACAAAGATACCGTTTTCTTTCTCTACTAAATCTAACCCTGTCTGAACCATAGATTCCATAATAATCATTGGGTCATTTAGTATGTTAAATACACCTTCATTGTATCTTGTAACAATTCTTTCTGCATTTTCTTTTAATATACTTGGTTCTATAATGTCAGGGATATGAAGTGAAACAGAAACTATGCCTGACTCTATAACGATAGTAGTCATTTTTAAAATAAAATCATGTATTCCAACTACTATTTGATTAGTTACTTTATTTATTACCCTGTCTATTTTATTAATATCATCTTTTACCCATTCAAATAAGTTAGTATATTTTGCTTTGACGGCTGCAGCTTTGTTATTGTAAGCATCGTCGGTGTTTTCATATGGGACGATTTTATTATCAAAAATGTTCCATAACGCGTCCATTTTTCGGTCTAGTATTGTTTGGGTTGAGGAGATTTCACCGCGAATGTAGTCGAGCTTTGCTTTGTTTGAGCGGCTTTTTTCTTTTTCCTCATCGGTTGGGTCGTCCCAGAAAGCGAGCGAAAAAGGTTCATTTTTTGTTATTCGGATAGCCTTTGGGACGTTGTTGTTAATTCCCGATTCTAACTGGCACAGGTTCATCCATATATCCCTGCGATCGACTCGCATCATCGCATTCCTGGCGATTGGTGATATATGTGCGGTGGTGTCGTCTACATATCCTTCAAATAGGGAGAGTAGGTCACCGATTTGTTCACGGTATTCTTTTATATGTTTATAATCCTTTTTGTAATCCTAAAATAAAAAGCACTTGTTGCCTTTAATCGACAATCAAGTGCTTTAATTTTCATCTGTTTTTAAGTAGCTAAAATAAGTGAGTTTTATAGTAACAGTATGACGACTTTTGTATGTCAAGACAACTACTACGTTAAAACTTACGAGCTTGTACGAATTCATTACTTTCATGCTCATTCTATATGTTTTATATTCGCCGCTCAATAAAATGTCAACTCGCCTAAACTCGTACTTCGTTTCCTATTCTTTCATTGTACACAGTACTCAATGATGTACAACCATCATTGAGTATATACTTTTTTAACACCCTATTATTCTTCATAACATGTTCTAATTAATTTACAGCAATACTTTGTCACCTCTGTATGCAAATGCTGTAATCTTTATTGATCACTATACACTATTCAAATACTATTCTACAAAATTGATGCTGAAACTCTCATGAGTTATTAATTCAATTTAGATATATCTATACTGTAAATTTTTTAAAGGTTATTATTTTTTACTTCCTCAAACCACTCATCAGCAATATGGCTAGCTGTTTTAACTTCATCATTCGTATATACTAAATCATACTTATATTGAGCTTTAAACTTGCCACTATGAACATCATATATCAATTTCATCTCAGTTGGCATGTCACGCTCATATTCTTTGCATAACTCTTCAATTTTCTCAATATCTTCACATATAATGCGTAATACCATAGACTGTCTTTTAGTAGAAACATCATATCTTTCGTCTTCATCTTCCAATGCATCATTTACTTTATGACGTTCTACATACTTATTGTTAATGCAATAAAAGAAACTTCCCGAAATAATTCCTTCCTCACGCGAAGCATAAACGTACACCTTATCCGCCCTATCTTCAACATATTCCATACATATAGATATCATATCTGCTTGCAATTCACTAAATTTATCTTCAAATTCTTTCATACTACTTTTTCACTCCTTAAATCAATTTTTAATAACTCTGAAGTCCGACTTACCATCAATCGAGTAATTAACTATAAATTCCTTTGGACGTATATCATTGCCATGATAAATTATTTCAACATCAACTGTTACTTCTTTAGGGGGTTTTTCTTTCAAAGCTGCAGCCCATTCATTTTCAATTTTCTTATACTGCTTCATATTAACATCAGATAATTGCGAAACTAAATTGTCAATTTTAGGTGAGCCTCCAAATCTATCACCAGCCAAATGTCCTGCATGATCCTGCCCTTTTACTTTTCCTAGAGTATTTTTGCTATGTGATAATCTCTTCTCTCTCTCAGTTAATTGTAATTTATCTGTTTCATAAAAGTAATCATACTCTCCCGTTTTATATCTAACATTAGGCTTTAATCTATTTTTTCTTCCATTTGTAAATTCAAAACATAACACAACCCTTTATTTTTTCTTCTACTATCGTCGTATACTGTACATAGCCATTACAATCTATAAAATTTAACAATTAATACACTTATAAAATTATAATCTTCTTTTAAACTTTCAGGTTAAAACACAAAAAAGCACTTATTGCCTTTAGTTGACAATCAAGTGCTTTAAGTAGCATTAATTTTGTAAGTTTTATTGTAACAGTATGACACCTATTATGTCGTGACAACTACTACGTTAAAACTTACGAGTTTGTACGAGTTCGTTAGGTTAATATACATTCAATGTGTTTATCATCATCACCTAGTAAATTATCATCTCGCCTAAGCTCGTACCTCGTTTTCTATTCTATCATTACACATAACACTCTATGACGGTACAACCATCATGAAGTATGTACTTTTTAACAGCCTATTTTAAATTGCAACGTCTTGATAACCTACTTCAGTTACTTTTTCATTTAGCAAACGAATCCCTAGCCCATTTTCTGTATCCCATGTACAATTAAATGTAATTCCAATATCCCGACCGTCAAAAATACCTGCATAGGGAACAACAATCCCATCTAGACTTATCATTTCTAATATTTCATTAGTTGTTTCGACTAATGGATAGTTTTCATTTACTTCAATATCATAACCTAGTTCCTGACGCTCTTGTTTGTAATAGTCTAATATTGATTGCAAAAAGCTTTGTTGTAATTGTTCCCAATTTTGCATGAGTGAAGTATATGCTACATATTGTTCTTCATCAAACTTACCTTCCTCATCACCTTTTACTATTAGTGCTATCTCAACTTCATTTCCCAAAAAGTTAATGCTAGTATCCTTAGACCACACAAAATCATATTCAAGCTCACCAAAAACCGCATCATTTATTTTCATCTTACTTCTCCTTTTTATTTTTTAGCAAATCCTCCTGGCTCAAACACCCCTGCGTTTTTCTCACCTACTCACCAAGATGCCCAAATCTTTTATTTCTCTCTGTCGGTACAAGTTGCATTATTTTCACATCATTTACTTCATGCCATGTTAATTGATTTTTCGTTCGATATTTATATATATCTTTCGCGGTAATCCCACCAGGCTCCATTCCAAATTGGCGAGCTAGTGCAACAGAGTCATTTAGTGCTTCTGCCAACCTATAAAGTGACCATTTTCTGTGATTTTGTTCAAGTTGAAATAATTGTTTCACTACTTCTGCTTGCCCGTTATGTATCTTTAACTCCTTATCACCCTTTTGTTTCGTGTAACCAAATTCAGCCATTTACCATCCTATTAAACTACTTCTTTTTCTTGCTCCATCGGCAATTCGTAGGCTGTTTTGTGCTTCATCATCCCATAAATAATGTTCACAACTTGTCACCCTATCCGAGTATTAAAACCAAACTTCATGATGGTAATACCTTAATGAGTTCTGAATTTCATGAAAGCATCATTAAAGTAGCCCTACACATAATTTATTTACTTCCACAAAACCCTTGTCTTTCCTACTTTAATATACGAACTTTGTCATTCTGGTGTACAAAATATTAATCGAGTAGTTAGTGTGGTTGTTTATTTAAATGTCACTGCAACCAATCTCATAAGTTTGCTAACCATCATGAGTTTTTGATTCAAAAGTGATTTTGTTTTTAACCATAAAGTTCTTAAAGTTAAAAAACCTTGAAAGGTATATAGCCAATCAAGGTTAAATAACTACTCAACATTTACTGAAACAAATGTAGTTTCATCACTTGGAAAGTCATTAGGGAATGCATTGCATTTTAATTCTTTCATTATTACTTGATATAAAAATTCTACCATTGTAAGTGAGTAAGTATAATTCTCTGGTGATCTCGATTCATACACTACAATTTTCCATTCATCAGGTTTTCCATCTGTTAACCAGTACAATTCGTCACCATTATCAGTGTATGCCCATGGAATTATCCCCCCACTTGAAGGGTAAACATCATGTTTATAATATTGTGGGAAATTTTCCTTGGATTGAATATATGCATCTGTCATTTCCTTCTGCCTACCAAGATAATTTACATTTTCATCGTTTACAAAAGGAGTTAATATCCACAAGAAATTGTCAATACCGCCCGTACCATAAGTTTCAATAAATTTTACATAGTCTGAAGGTAGTTCCGTACCAAGAGTGTCAAAAAATCTTAGCCATTTTTCTTTATCCCCAGTTTTTTGTGGAATTTCTGGAGGGGGGAGTATTTTAAATAATTTATCCAAATAAATCGACTCCTATTTTTTATTTATTATTGTAACATCTAAAGAAAAACCATTTGTTCCCCTTGCTTTTAACATAACACCTTTAGGCATTAAATTATTGCCCTCATAGATCGGAATTGATTGGTATCTTACAACCTCACCTTTTTCAACAACTTCTCGAACAGAACTCTCAAAATCTCTCATAATAGATAGGTTCAAGAAAAAACCTTGAAAGGCACTTAGCCAATCAAGGTTCGTTCATCATATCACTCAATAAAATCAACGCTTAATCTATCTACCCGAATTTGTACGTTTTGATTATGAAGATATCCATAGTCGAAAAGAAATTCACTATCTACCTCGAATATTATGCCTGCGTCTATATTACCAGTATCAATATTCAAGGTACCTCTTATAAAATGCGAAAAACTATCACCTATCTGTTCAATACCTTTTTCACCTGAATCAATCTTAGAAATTACGAAGTCATCAAGTACTGCCAATTCCATTTCAACTAGGTACTGTCCTCCTTGAATTATCTCAAAAGGACAGTTATTGATAAAAGCAACTAATCTTTGTCCATTAATTTCAAGTACAGCTTCTTCTTCAATTAAAGGACTTAATCCTATTAATTTTGCAGTATATTGCATGAAAAGCTACCTCCTTATTCCAAAGGGTTAATTGTCTTATCCCGTTTATTGTTATTTAGCAATTTCCATAAATCCTCACCGCGTTTTACATGATACGTTGTAACATCACCATTGGCATTTGTTCCAACAAACTCAAATTTTGCTTCCCCCTTACGAGAGTTACCCATAAATTTCACGTAACCTGTTCGAGTTTCACCTTTATATTGATATCCTACTTTTGTTCCACTGCTCATAACATCCCTAGCACCTTGCATATATTCATCTGCATTACTATAAGCACCATGGAATTCATTGTTTTTAACTGCATGTTTTTCGTAATGAGATTCTAGTAAATCTCTAGAAGCAAAATTCTTATTAGCAAAGTTACCCGTACCCTATGTTAAAATCCGCTAATAAAAAAACAATCGCTCTTAAACCTTATTAAATACTTCTTCCTCTTTTATTATCGGCAATTCATAGGTTGTTTTGTGCTTCATCATACCGTATATAATGTTCACAAGCCTTCTCATAATGCAAACCAATGCTTGTCCCTTTGTTTTGCCTTCTTTTAGTTTCCTTTGGTAGTATGCATGGAATACTGGGTTCCTTGGTAGCTTACTTCCTTTTGCCACCTGTACTTGCTGTACCGCTAAGTTGTAAAATAAAGTGTGTAGCGCCCGATTTCCCTGCTTGCTTTTTTGTTCCCTTCCTTTCCCACCAGAGCCAAAGTAAACAGGCGCAATACCCGCAAATCGTGCTAATTTGTTGGCATTCGGAAAACGGCGTACATCGCCTATTTCTGCAATTAAAGCTGAAGCTGTCACGAGATCTATGCCTGGCATCGTGTCTAATTGAACGTCTAGTAAACTCATTAACCCTTTTAATTCTCGTTCCACATAGCGCATTTCCTGCTTCTTAAATGAAATGTCTCGGACGATGCTCTTTACTAGAAAGTCTCGTGTTTCTTGGTGTTCTCTTACTGTGTTTCCATCCTCTTTCACCAACTTTAAAATTTCACTCGCTTTTTTCACCGAACATGTATTGCTACTAGCTTCTAATAAAAATATGGTCAATTGCTTAACACTTACCCCTTCTAAACTCGGTGGAGATGGGTATCGTTCCCAAAATGCCAATGCTGTTTTTCCATCTACTTCTGAAAAAAACTTTTTATAGCTTGAATAATGGTGACTTAATTGAATATGCAGTTGGTTCTTTAAAGCCCCTTGTGCCTTTACTAATGCATTTCTTCTATTAACCAGTTGTTGTATCGACCAAAATAAATCATGTGGTTAGCGTCTGGTAACTGGTCTAGTTTATTTACCAATATGCGTGCCACACATTCTGCATCCCAGCTATCACTCTTTTGTGTGGTCATATGGCTTTTTCGTTCAGCGTATGAAAGAGCTGGATTTACTTCTTTTACAACTTGTCCATGGTCGGTTAAAAACTGCGCTAACGATCGTCCATAGCCTCCCATCTTCTAAGCCAAATACAGGCGTCAATCCTTCTTCCATCAGTTTATCAATATCTAGTAAAAACGTGGAGAAAGCAGATGGTTTATTTACAACTGTTAATTCAGCTAACTTCTCCTGCCAACAATTAATAATAACCGCCACATGGTGTTGCTTATGTAAGTCTACTCCCACATAAAAATGTTTCTGTCGTTTGTGCATTAACTCATCCTCCTATTCAATGGAATGAAAATGCCGGCAACCTTAGTTCGAGCGTTCACCTTCCGGTGCGCATTGGTACGAAAGCCTATCCATTTTCACCGTTACATACTAACTTATAAGAAAATGAGCACCTTTTTTAAGTAACCCTACAAATTATTGCAGGGTGTTGCCCATTTGCTTGAATTTGCCCATATGTATAAATTCCCCGATAAAAGCTTTCACGGTCTAAAATGCGCTTCACTTGTACTTTTGTAAATCGTTTCCCTTTCTCTGTTCGATAACCTTCCATGTTAAGCTGTTCTGCCAATTGAGACAGTGACCAATGTTTTAAAAAATGTCTTAATTCAAAAAGTCTCCGTACAACTATCGCTTTCTCGGTATCTACTTCTAATACTTTTTGCCCTTTCTGTACTGTATAGCCAAACATGACTCCCCCACCTGTATAGCCACCTTGTTCTGCTTTTTTCTTTCTGCCTCTACTCAACTTTAATGCAATTTCGAGCCTTTGATATTGATCTAACAGCTCTAACATGCCATTCACTAAAAAATCATTTGGTTCATGTGTGTATATGCTGTAATTTGGCTGCTCAATCGCTTTAACATCTGCGTCGTATTTTTTTAACTCTCGTTGTATCAATACTTTTGCCATATTAGAGCGCCACAAACGAGACGTATTCAGTACAATTACCTGGCTTACTTGATGATATTCTATATCTGCCAATAGCTCTTGCAAGCCTTCTCGCTCAATAGTTAATCCATCTTCATCAACTGTCGCTCCACTGATTCCTCTATCTTCATATATGTGAAGCAGTTGGAGTTTATTTTCGTCACAATACCTTTCAATTTCTTCTACTTGATACGCTAAACTATACCCTTCACGTACTTGCCCTTCTGTTGAAACACGTACATAACCAACTACTTTCTCTTTCATAATGCTCCCTCCCGTTACAGCAATTAAAGTCCCTGTAACGTTTACCCGTTTTTTGAGGATAACGTGTGCATAACGTCCATCCGTTAAAACGTACTTTACGATGACTTCAAAAAATAATACAACCCTTTATTTTTTCCTCTACTATCGTCGTACACTGTTCACAGCCACTACAGTCTATAAAACAACAATAAAAATTTAACACTTAATGCACTTATAAAATTATAGTGATTTTTTAAATTTCTACGCTAAAACGCAAAAAAGCACTTGTTGTCTTTAATTGACAATCAAGCGCTTTAAGTTCATCTATTTTTAAGTAGCATAAATTTGTAAGTTTTGTAGTAACAATATGACACTTTTTATATTTCATAACAAATACTACATTAAAACTTACAAGTTTGTACGAGTTCGTTAGTTTAATATACATTCCATGTGTTTATATTCATCGCCCAGTAAAATGTCATCTCGCCTAAGCTCGTACTTCATTTCCTATTCTATCATTGCACATAATACTCTATGATGGTACAACCATCATGAAGTACTTACTTTCAAACACTTATTTCTTTTTCTAAAACACTAACCTTTATTCTGCTGAAGGATTATAATCCACCTCTACATTTTTTAGTCCTTCTATTACTTTATTTATTCTTCTCGATAAGTCTTTTATTTCTTCTAATGTTAATTCATCTCCTGCTTCTTGTGGATTAAACATGCTTAATCTCTTTATTATACCTTCAATGCGCCCAATAAAAACTTTCTCATGGCCGATTGCAATTTCTCCAATAGCAGTATCAACAATAACATCTTCTATCTTACCTAAGTTATCAAATTCATCCGCTAGTTTTGCTATAGCATACCTATATCCCCTGTCTTCATCTAACAACTCTTCATATGTCTCCTGAATCGCACCAAATAATTCATTATACTCCCAGTCTTTCATCAGTCTTCCCCTCCAAAGAAATTAAGTTTAAGGAATAATTCTATTACCATTGTTGTTTATGACTTCTAATTCAATATTTTTATATTTAGTAGCAAACTCTGCTATGACTTTACTGCAACTGTCGCAAGTATCTAATTCTGTAAATAACTTGATTTTACCAGTAGCTTGTGTATTCTCTCCAAGCCTAGAAGCAATATCATTTAGTATTTTATACTCCGTATCTGTATTCCTTAAATAACTCTCTCCCTCTTTACCAACTGCTTCTGTAGCTTTAAACATTGGATTTTCAGGTTGTAAAGAAATATCAGGCACCTTATGCTCAAGATTTCCTTTGAGTTCATTTATGCTGCTTTGAGCATAAAATTCAGATTTACTTAGCCCACTGACATCCACTTCTGCAACAGCAAAATTACCAGATTTCTTATACCTACTTGTTAAATTCCCTCTTAGTTCTTTCACTCTATCAATTATATGTGCTTCTGTTACTGAATCTATTTGTCTCGTTGGATATACTTTTCCCGTACCCTTATCATCAACCCTATCACCTTTCCCCCCGCCACTCAACTTACTAAACATCACTTTCAAAGGATCAACTATATTCTCCTGAATAACCTTATTATCCAGAATTCTATCGGTCTAAAATACGTTTCACTTGTACTTTCGTAAATGATTTCCCTTGAGTTGTTTCATTTAGCCAAATGTTACCCTTCCTCCTGCATATCCACCTTCTTTTGGTTTTTATTTCTTCCTTTTGTTAGCTTCCGCGCTATTTCAAGCCGTTGTATCGTCCAAAGTTTTGATTTCTAAAAAACAAAAACACCTGATACCTAATAAGGCAATCAAGTGCACATGGTTAATTCTTTAACGTACTATCGAATATTACTGAACTGGTCCCATAAATTCAGTAATAATATGAATATGTTCCTTCAGTTTCACTTTTTTTAGATTTTCTACTTTTTCTGCTCCACCTAAACCTAATAGTGGGGTGTATCCAAAACACTCTTCGTAGTTTGGGGCACTGTATTTACTAATCGCATCAGGATAAGGCTGCCACATTAATTCATCGTTCATAAAGTCATTATCTTTTAAATCATCAAAGAAAAATTCAAATCCGGATGAAACAACATTAACATATCCTTTTCTAAAGTTTAATAAATTTACATACTTGTCTTTTTCCCATACTATAATATCACCCATTGCGGTTGTTAAAATAGGAATCGCCTGTTCATACCTTAGATAACTTCTCTCTAAAACATCTAAATAATCGTCTGGATTTATAACTTTTAAATAGCCATTTACTAAAGTACCAAAACCATATTTTTCCATGTCTCTATTAATTCTTCAGGAAGTTTATCCTTATATTTTAAAATAACATCTTCACCAACTGTTTCATGTTTTATAAAATCGCTAAATATAGTATCCAATTAATATACCTCCTTTGAATTATTGAGTTAATTTTACATTTAAATAAGTATTCTTTAGCTGCTCAGGTGACATATTCTTCGCAATTTCCCTAATTTGCGAATCAACATCCGATTTAAAGTAAAAAAACCTTGAAAGGCATTTAGCCAATCAAGTTAATAGTTTAAGTTAGTATGAGTTTATTTTAGTTAAAAATTTCTCTACTAAGTCTTTATATTCATTATAGTCCTCATCACTCATAAAGTTATCCATTTCTACATTTTCTTTTACGTCCATAAGTACTTCTTTTAGTGGTTCCTTTTGTTCTGTGATTTTTTCCATATCAACAGAAAATAGTACCTCTAATAGCTGACCATCATAAACATCACCTTCTAGAGGGTTAAGTTTAAGAAACCCTATTGCTTTATCAATTGCTATTTCAATAAAAATATTCTGTTTAATCATTCTACATAAATCAATAATATCTAATTCTGTAATATCTTTATCTATTAAGGTATTATACCATTCATCCAATGCATAATCTTCTCGGGCCTCTCCCTGTGGCAATTGATAAATATCCCTTATCTTCATTTTTATATCCCTCCAAAAGGTTCAAATAAGTCTTCTATTTTTTTTATATTTTTATTAGTCTTATCCAAACCATCTTGTAATACTTTTCTTGTTGTAGCGTCTAAGTTCGGGTTATTTAGCGAACCTTCTAACCCTTTTCTTATCTTAACCAATCCTTTATATGAATCCTGCATTTCTTGAAGATGGTTCCAATATCCCCCACCAGGTTTAGGAACAGGATTACCTTGTAAATCTCTTAAGGTCCCTGAAAAGTCTTTGTCTGTTAAATGTTTATTTACTATATTGTCTAAAGTTTCAAGGTTTCTTTGTTGTGCTCTAGTAACATTAACCGTACCCTTATCATCAACCTTATCACCTTTCCCCCCACCACTCAACTTACTAAACATCACTTTCAAAGGATCAACTATATTCTCCTGAATAACCTTATTATCCAAAACATTCCACGGCACATTAGATTTATTAGATGCATTTGCATAAGCTAATCGATCCTCAACACCATTAGGATTTATTAGCGTCCTAATGAAAATATTCGCACCACCAACCACATTTTCAGCAACATATACCAATCCATTTCTTACACTGTTAATCCCTTTATCCAACTGTTTGACCACATGAAGCGCACCGTTTGCTGTCCTCGTTACTACTTCTACACCACGCTGCTTAATCCCTTCAAATGCTTTGTTGTTTCGTACGAGGTCATTTACTTTTGGTTTTAGAGCTTCGGTTACGGAGTTTGTCTTTGAGCCATTGCCGTTATCGACTGCCTTTAGCCATTTTGCTTTGCCGACTACTCCGACATATGGGATTAGCGATGGTGCTGCGTTTCCGGCGATGTAGGCGATTCCTTCTTCTTCGACAGTATCTGAGATGCCTTGCCCGATTGATTCAAAAATGCCGAATGGGTCTTCGATGGCGTCGCTGATCATTTTTCCGTACTTGGCTTTGACTTCATTGGCTGGGTTTTTGATGAAGTCAGGCTCGATTGCGTCTGGGATGTGGTTGGAAACTGCGACGATGCTGGCGTCTACGACGATTGTGACGATGCCGACGAGGATATCGACTAGGCCTTCGACTAGGCCTTTAATAAAGCTTGTTGCTACTTTTATATCTTGTTCAAATTGGTCGATGATTCCTTCAAAGAAGTTTGTGTATTTGGATTTGACAGCTGCTGCTTTATTATTGTAAGCATCATCGGTGTTTTCAAATGGGACGATTTTATTATCAAAAATGTTCCATAACGCGTCCATTTTTCGGTCTAGTATTGTTTGGGTTGAGGAGATTTCACCGCGAATGTAGTCGAGCTTTGCTTTGTTTGAGCGGCTTTTTTCTTTTTCCTCATCGGTTGGGTCGTCCCAGAAGGCGAGTGAAAAAGGTTCATTTCTTGTTATTCGGATAGCCTTTGGGACGTTGTTGTTAATTCCCGATTCTAACTGGCACAGGTTCATCCATATATCCCTGCGATCGACTCGCATCATCGCATTCCTGGCGATTGGTGATATATGTGCGGTGGTGTCGTCTACATATCCTTCAAATAGGGAAAGTAGGTCGCCGATTTGTTCACGGTATTCTTTTATATGTTTCTTTGAATCTTTGACAAGTTCATTCTAGGCGTCGGTGTTTTCTGTAGAGGCATTTTTAACAATTCTAATGTATCTAATGAAGCCCTTATTGCCTTGATGGAATTGTTCAAAAATAAAAATAGGCCTGTCACTTCTCAACAAAATTTGAGAAATGACAGACACAAAAACCTTCAGGTATCCAACAAACTTTTCCATACTACACTTTGACTTCGTTGATTAATTCTTGGTGCAGTTATCTGTTTCGATTCCCCTTTTTTCCATACAGGGGTCGGTCCACTCTAGTGAGAATAAGGATTCAAGCGAACTCTTATCATGTTGATTCTGCAACAACAATAAAGACCTTGATAATTTCTATAAAAGGCAATTAATTTTTATTATCTTTGTAATGAACCAAATCATACGGATAATAAGGAACATCTCTTAATATTTGGTCATCCAAATCTAATATTCTTGCAATTGCACCACTTTCATAACTCCAATACCCATTATAGGTATCATGTTTGCTTTTATGAGATTCATACCAACCAGTATCTCCATGGCCATTGTACCATGCTTCCTCTAAATAATACTTTAGCTTCTCGACAGCTTCATTTTTACTTTTAGCATTAATGACATCGTAAAGTAGGCTATATGGTTCAGAAAACGTAAACCCTTTGTTTGAATCATTCCTATTACTATTTTCTTTATTTAATAAAAAATCAAGCAGGTAATCTTGTAATTCAAATCTAGTTACAAGATTTTTTAACTGGTTTATATATTTTTGTGATACATCTAGCATTATCCCAATTGATATCATCCATAAAATTCTCACATATCCACTTTCTTTATTCCAGGATTTTTTCAATATATCAATGATTTCAGGATATAGTAGTTTAATTTCTTCAATAGGAGCTCCCATAGAGTACAAACTATTCAATTTATTGAAATAGCTATTTTGAATAATTAAATACGCTCTTTTTAATCCCTGGTCTTCTTCACCACGTTCTTCCAAAACTTTTTCTGCCATCAATTTATATTTAACTAACTTACGATTTTCATCGTCTAAATACTTATTAAAATAGGATGTACTTCTAAGTGTATCTCTCATTATCTACATTCTCCTCTACTTCAATACTTTCCCGGAGGAATCTAAAAGCGATTCAACAACATTTCCATTTATATTAATTCTTACTAATAGTCCCACTACATTTTTTGGATTCAGGATCATTTCATCTCTTATTTTTTCGGCTAATTCTGGTCCCACAGCTTCATCTAGTCTATTACTACCTAAAATCCAATCTTCACTCATTTGATATCCATCTTTAGTATTTGAAAGTTGTGAAGTATTATATTTCGCCTCCGCTATCACATACTTAGGCGGTGGAGATGAATTTTCATATACCCCATCGATTCCCCTGACAATTTTTTGGTCTAATGTTAAGACACGATCATCACTAATTCTAGTATAGGTTTGACTTTCAAAGAAGTCATCCATTTTCATCTCACCATAATTCCCTTTATGCTTAGTTGTTTTTAAAACTACTTCTCCACTTTCTACTGACTCGATAACTTTTAGTTGTTGTGCCCTCGCTGCCTCGATAGTTTGTTCTATTTTCACAGAGTCAATTGCTACCTCGTCAATATCATCCTTATTATCATTCCTATCACCTTTCCCCCCACCACTCAACTTACTAAACATCACTTTCAAAGGATCAACTATATTCTCCTGAATAACCTTATTATCCAAAACATTCCACGGCACATTAGATTTATTAGATGCATTTGCATAAGCTAATCTATCCTCAACACCATCAGGATCTATTAGTGTCCTAAAGAATATATTCGCACCGCCAACCACATTTTCAGCAACATATACTAATCCATTTCTAACACTGTTAATCCCTTTATCCAACTGTTTGACCACATGAAGCGCACCGTTCGCTGTCCTCGTTACTACTTCTACACCACGCTGCTTGATTCCTTCAAACGCTTTGTTGTCTCGTACGAGGTCATTTACTTTTGGTTTAAGAGCTTCGGTTACGGAATTTGTCTTTGGTGCATCGCCGTTATCAACTGCTTTTAGCCATTTTGCCTTACCGACTACTCCGACATATGGGATTAGGGAAGGTGCTGCGTTTCCGGCGATGTAGGCGATTCCTTCTTCTTCAACGGTATCTGAGATGCCTTGGCCGATTGATTCAAAAATGCCGAATGGGTCTTCGATGGCGTCGCTAATCATTTTTCCGTACTTGGCTTTGACTTCATTGGCTGGGTTTTTGATGAAATCGGGCTCGATTGCGTCTGGGATTTGGTTGGAAACTGCGACGATGCTGGCGTCTACGACGATTGTGACGATTCCGACGAGAATATCGACTAGGCCTTCGACTAGACCTTTAATAAAGCTTGTTGCTACTTTTATATCCTGCTCAAATTGGTCAATGATTCCTTCAAAGAAGTTTGTGTATTTGGATTTGACGGCTGCAGCTTTGTTATTGTAAGCATCGTCGGTGTTTTCATATGGGACGATTTTATTATCAAAAATGTTCCATAACGCGTCCATTTTTCGGTCTAGTATTGTTTGGGTTGAGGAGATCTCACCGCGAATGTAGTCGAGCTTTGCTTTGTTTGAGCGACTTTTTTCTTTTTCCTCATCGGTTGGGTCGTCCCAGAAAGCGAGCGAAAAAGGTTCATTTTTTGTTATTCGGATAGCCTTTGGGACGTTGTTGTTAATTCCCGATTCTAACTGGCATAAGTTCGCCCAGATGTCCCTGCGGTCGACTCGCATCATCGCATTCCTGGCGATTGGTGATATATGTGCGGTGGTGTCGTCTACATATCCTTCAAATAGGGAGAGTAGGTCACCGATTTGTTCACGGTATTCTTTTATATGTTTCTTTGAATCTTTGACAAGTTCATCCCAGGCGTCGATGCTATCGGCGTAGTTGTTGTTGATGAAGCCCACTAATGTTTCGAGTGATGAGTCCATTGTATCTAGGGCATTTTTATATGTGCGGAGCTGTTCGATAATCCCGTCCAATATTCCGTAGTTTATTTTAAGGTCCTGTTTCATGATGAGGTACCACTCTTTATCTTCTGACCTATTTGTTCATCGGTACTTTGCATTTGTTCAATAATTTGTTCGCCGACTTTCTTTATGGAGTTTAAATTTTCTAATAGACTTGTATTGATGTCATCGTTCATGTTGTCTAGGAGGGCATCTAGTTTATCGATGAAGTCTGAGTTAAAGCTTTTTAACTGGTCTCTTGTGCCGTTGCGGAATGATGTCGTGTAGCTTGTAAAGTCGTCAATACCTTGTTGCAGTGAGTCTAATGCAGCCTTTAATTCATTTATATCTAGTTTAATTTCTGCTTTCGCCAAATAGTTCCACGTCCTTTCTATATGGATGGGCTGAATATTTCATCTAAAATGTACGGCTTGAATGGTTGAGATGAGTTGATTAAGTTCTGAAATCATGTCGTCTACGATTTGTTGCATTTCCTCTTTTGCAGAGGCGTTTTCAAAGTCCATCTGCTCGAAGTTTTGTTTAATTTCTCTTTTGGCGTCCTCGAGATTGTTAATAATGCCACTATCCCAGCTGCCGTAGACAAGCTTATGACAGAAATCATACGTATATAATGCCATTATTGTTCACCTGCACGTTGTTTAAGTTCAATTTCCTTTTGGAGCTTATGCATGTCCTGTGTTGAAAATTCAATAGATTGTAAGTTTTTATCAATGATTAGCTCTTGTTTCATGATGATTTCTAACGCTTCCTCTGCCTGGTCCTTATAGCCTTTGTGTAGAACATTTTTAATAAGCGGTGTTGTAAAGTGTATTTGTGCATCCTTTTTCATTTCTCCGAATGGGTAGAGGACACCACAATAAGGGAAGTATGTATTGTAGCCCTGCGGTGCAATAAACCTTCCTGTTATTACAACCTTTGCGGGAATACCATGTTCTTGACTCGGCTTGAAATAAGCTTCATCAAGCTCAACAACTGTACCTAACGGTAAAACCTCACGTGACAGCTCGAGGCAGCTTGTTAGGAATCCATGATATGTAGCCTCTTCTAATGAAAAAGATTTCTCTAGGAATGTTATCGTATGGAGTGTTTCTTCACGTCGGTAATAAATATCTGTATCCCGACTATACAATTCAAGCTCCGGTATCTGCTGCTTATAAGCATCATATAAATGTTGAAAAATCATCTCATCTAAGGCAAAATGCTCACAAAATTCCTTCATTATTAGTCCAAATCCCAACTGTTTATCAGTATCTAACGTCTGAATAATTTGATTAACCTTCTCTAAAACTAACTCCTTCAACTGTTGCGTAAACTTATTTACCATCTATCAAACACTCCCTTTTCAGGTTCACTACAAAAATAAACATATAGGTAAATGTTACTTCCAATATTATGTAACCTCAATCAACCGATTTACCCATTTTGGAAGCAGGGGGACGGTTCTTTTGCTTCCAGTGAGGATATGACTACGGGATGTTGGAGGGAAGCGGGAGGTTCCGGGGAAGCGGGGGGACGGTTCTCTTGCTTCCATCGAGGATTTAATTAACTGAAATTGGATGTAGTATAATATAAGGAGTTTTATGAAAATCTCTAGCAGAACTTCCTACCTATGTTTAATGATAATTTCTGGTGTATGAAATAATAATTTTGGACACAAAAATGTCCCATGACTATGCTACGATTGAAGTACTTAACCAAGTTTACTCAATCACCCACCCAAC
>NZ_JAUSUD010000030.1 GCF_030813355.1 Metabacillus malikii | reverse complement strand
CAAATTTTTGCACATTCCGAAATATAGTGGAAAAAGTAGCACATTATTTCAGATTTTCTCCTGGATTAATGTGAAAACAAGTATCTGGAATAATGAGCTCGATTACACTATTCTTCTTATTTTGAAGTACTTCTATAAACTTTACTATTACAATTTTTTCATGCTCTAGTAAACTAATTGTTAACTCAATGTTAAGATTTAGTAATTTTATTTTTGACGACAAATAGCTTACCTACACTATTTTTTTCAAACACCATTAATTATCAACTGACATTATCTTTAAGAGTTATTAAAGGCTCATCTGCAACCCCTAGGCATTAGGATTAATATAGATTTTAATAATTAGACTTACTTTCTCAATTAATAGTTTTGAACTTATTTTTGAAATGTTATCATAACTAGTAGAATATTATTTGGAGGATACTATGAAAAAAACTGTTAAAGTAGTTGCTGCGATTATTGAAAATGACAATAATGAAATTCTTTGTGCATTACGGTCTCCTGAAATGTCAATTCCAAATATGTGGGAGTTTCCTGGTGGAAAGGTTGAAAAGGATGAAGACATCTATTCAGCTTTAGTTAGGGAGATTAAAGAAGAGCTCAATTGTACAGTTGAAACTGTAGATTTATTCAACGATAATACGCATGAGTACGATACCTTTATTATTAATCTTATTTCGATTAAATGTAGAATTGTTGCTGGGACTCCAACTCCAAGTGAGCATTCCACTCTCATTTGGCTAAAGAGAGAAAATCTAGACTCTTTGAAATGGGCGCCAGCTGATATACCAGCTGTGGAGCAATTAATAAGTGAAAAGTAGTCTTCTCAACTTGAGAAGACTACACTTTTTTCGTGAACTCTGTATACAAATTACTAGGAACTTCGCGATGTAATTTTATTCTTACCGTAATTGGCTTCTCACCTTCAAATGCGACAGAATCCCCTTTTCCAATATAAATATAAGGTTCGGTCTTTCCATCAATTTCTTTGTATTTCCTTACAAAAAGATGCAGGTTTATTCCTCTATCTTTATTAAAGATAATATTTTTCCCTCTTTCCGATGATTGACTTGTACTGTTTTGTGTTTGCCATTGGAAATATTCTTCATTAATAAACTTGTCTTGATAATTAATGCTATCTTTAATATCTTCTTCCTTATGAAGGTCAATAAAGAGAAAATAATCGTTACCATTTGCTAGCAGACCAGACCCTCTAAAAGCAGTATGTATTTTCCGGTAATTAGATAATAAAGCTGTATCGATCATTTGATACTGCTCATATAGCTTAAAGTGAGGAACACCGTAATAATTATGTTTATATTCCTGTTCATATCGATAGATGCCATAGTTAAGCACATCTTCAATATATGACCTCAACTCTGGATTAGCTAACACACGTTTAAAAGCGTCTGTTTTAACTAGCTTGTCTCCTTGATAATCTACTAATTTTTGTTTTGCTTTTAACTGTGTACTATCATAATAATTTTGATTAAGGTATTCAAACGCATGATGAATACTATCATCATCAACATCATTGATTAATTTTAATATTTCATGCTTTGCCAGTGCATGTGTAATTTCCTCATGTGTTAACAGGTATTTTAAGATAATGAATTCATAACTTCTTTTAAGTGGAAGCTTGCTTGAGAGTTCCTTTAAAATACTTTCAAATGTATCATTAATAAGTAGTCCCCTTAAGTGATCGTCTTTTTCAACCTTCCCTACAAACTTAAGATACGTTTTTTCACGGTCAATAAATTTAACTGGGTCCGGTGCCCCATCAAATTTGATATAATCAACTAAATATAAAGGAACACGACCTTGATTAAGCTTTTTAAATTCAAAATACTCTTCCTTTAAGTATTTCATTGAATTAAAGTTTTCTCTATCGATTTGTTCTAAAATACGTTCCTGAGCTATTTCATCCATTTGAATATGTGTAGCTCCAGGTATATTAGCAAAGCCAGTAGCGATTGCTACTTTTAAGCTTTCTTTATCATAGTACCTACTTCCATTTAGGGCTATCGCAATCAGGAAGACTTTGCTATGATTTCCGATGAAGTCTAATACCGTTAGAAAGCTTTTGCTGCCATGCTTTCGTAGACCTCTTCCAAGCTGTTGAATAAAAATAATTGGTGAATTGGTTGGGCGCAGCATAAGCACAGAATTAATCGAGGGAATATCGACACCCTCGTTAAAAATATCTACAGTAAAGATAACTTCTAATTCAGCTTCATCATCTTCTAGCTGTGTAATAGATTTCCCACGCTCTTCTACGGAATGACCACCATGCAGACAAACGCTGTTATAGCCTCTTTTGTTAAACTCAGCTGCCATGTATTCTGCATGCTCTCTACTCGCACAGAACCCTAAGCATTTTCTCTTCTCCCCATCATACCCATAAAAATTCATCTTCTCTATGATGTAGTCCACACGTTCATTAAGCTTAAGTCGTTTTGTTACTTCCGCTATATCATCAATCGAGATATCACTTAAGTTGACACCTTCAATATCAGTAATCCCAAAGTAATGAAATGGGATTACAAGCTCATCTTCTAATGCATCATGCAAACGGACCTCTAACGCAACATTATTATCAAAAAGGTCAAATACATTATAATGGTCACTACGTTCTGGTGTCGCTGTCATTCCCAGTGTGAACTTTGGTTCAAAATAATTCATTACTATTTGATAGGATGGACTTGTCGCATGATGAGCTTCATCGTAAATAATATAATCAAATTCTTTTCTATCGAATTCCTCATAGCACCTAGACAATGTTTGAATAGTCGAAAACACATAGTCCTCATGTTTCCCCTTATGATTACCTGTTAACAACCCAAAGGTCTTACCAGTATTCGTTATCAACGTTTCAAAGGTCTCTTTTGCTTTCCTTAAAATTTCCTCTCTATGGACAATAAATAATAGTTTCGCAGGATTTACATTCTTCACATCAAAAGCTGACATAAACGTTTTACCAGTTCCGGTTGCAGCGATAACTAATGCTTTCTTTTCCCCATATGTACGTAACCGTTCTAGGTTCTCCATCGCTCTCTTTTGCATCCGATTTGGAACAATGTATTTCTGCTTTTCATAAATAACATTATTCGATTGCTCATTCTTCTTTAATGATTTTAAGAATTCCTGATATTGTTCAATAAATTCTGAGCTTGCATCTTCACTAATGCTCCACAAATGCTCGTACTCTTTAATAACATCTTTAATAAAACCACTGTCGCTCTTTGATATAGTCTCTAGATTCCATTCAATGTTGCTTTTTAATGCGCTTTGGGTAATATTTGACGAACCAATTATTACTTTGTAGTAGTCCTCATATTCGAATATGTAAACCTTCGTATGAAAGCCGATTTCTCTATCTGTTACAAATACCTTCAGGTCAATATTGTTAAACTCTTTAATTTTATCTAATGCCTTTGCTTCAGTAAAATTAAGATATGTCGATGTTATAATCTTCCCCATTTTCTTGTTTAACTCTGCTTCTTTAAATGAATCTAGTAATAGCTGAAGCCCACTAAAGTTAATAAAAGCGACACTAAAATAAAAACTAACACATTCTTTCATGGATTTAGTGAGTTCGTTGAGTAGATTTGTGTTGTTGGAATTTGTTATTAGTTTCTTTTCTTGATTCATTTTGTACTCCTACATATTTACTCTTTTTAAACTTCATCAGTTTATAAACATTTGATTATTAAGGATATTTTACTCTAACATTAAGATTAATGGTCATATAAAGAAAGGCCCTTTAGCTATAAAAAATATATTAACACTTACGGTTAATCGCTTACAAATCCTGTAATCGCTAGTCTTCTTAAAACGCATCTTACAAAAACACCCGCAAAACAATGAAGATAACATTTACAGTGTTCTATCGCTCCTTCAATTAACTCTCTTTTTCACCTATGTTACTTGTATTTGTGGCAAAGTAATACAGATTAAGATATCTCTAGTATGTCTGAATCCCAAACTTCAAAAGCCTTTTCGGCAATATATCATCAAGGTTTTGAATATCTTCGTCATTAATTTCAATTAAATTAAAGCCATACTTTTCATAAATACTTAGTTTCTTTTGCTTCCTCTCAACATACTTAGCATCATTTTCGAGTCCCCAAAATTCAATGTATACCTTGCCTACAGGTAGATAAAAGTCACAGTATACTTCCTCTTCAATTGGTAACTTTCGTTCATAAGCATGGACGATTTCAGACATATAGAGCCAATTGTCGATTAGCATCTCAGCTCTAGAACGTACATAATGTCCGTCAGCTGCTCTATGTTTTGCTACAAATTTGTCTCTAAATCCAATTGGTGACTCGTTATTCTGTTCTTCTTTTTCTTCTACCTTTGATTCACCTTTTATTTCTTCAAGAGAATTGATTAAGCTCTTTTTAGTAAGAATACTAGAATTCCAACAAACATATGGTATACCCGTTTTGTCATATTCAAGTTGCTTACCACCCATTAGTTTACCTAATGGTGTTACTGTCCAACCCTTTACGCCTTTTTGAAGTAAACCTAATTCAGATAGAATAGGATTGATTCTAAATTTTGATATTCCAAAATGTTTCCCTAACGCTGTCGAAGTTAATAGATTGCTATTTGTCTCAACAGTAGAAAAGATTTCGTCATTCTTAAACTCTTCACTCCACGCAATATAACTTCCATACATGGGATGCGATTTAACGATTCCACCCTTAGCCTTTCCTTTCTCTGTTAAAACCCAATTATTATCCTCTCTACTTATCAATCCATTCTCGGATAATAAATTAAAAACCTCTTTTGCAGCTATTTTTATTTCCTTTGAAAGTGCTGTTGTTGATATATATTTTGTGGTCATAACTACTGCTCCCTTTTACGATTGTTAGCAATATGTACCTATTTAGATACTTATATAATCCTAGGTAAATAATACCACATTAACAGCATCCTCGCAGAAGGGGATTTTAGTTATAGATTAAATTTAAACATAGTGGTCATTTGGAGAGGTTAAATGAAAAATCCCCCCGTATGACGATTCGAGGGATATTTCGTACCAGATTAAGAGATTTTATATAACTATGCAAAAAATTGATTTGCATATGTTAGTAGGTTTTCCTTTATGCTGCTAAAATCTTGTTGTAAATCAAGAGATACAACAAAAATTTGATTACCTTTAATGTGATAAATATGGTTAGGTTGATTTAATGCGGTTGTTTTCGCATAAAGTAACATACCTGCAACCGTTTCGTCAGGCTCTTTTTTCCAATTATTTATATATGTAAATATTTGATAAAGGTTACCGGATTTTTGTTTTGCAGTTCCTCCTTCAAACCTTGCTACCATATTCTCAGAATAAAATTTCGCATCCACTATCAATGTTTTTTTATCTTTTTGAAGAACAAGGTCTGTTTGCATAATCGGTAATGCATCTACGAAATCATCATCAACACTCCACTGAATTTGAGGATGGGATACATTATATTTCGTTTCACGTTTAAAAAATGCATAGATGAACTTTTCATATAAAGATGATAATCTTTGTTCATCTTGAGCGTTTTTCATAATTTGAGATGTAGAGCTTTCATCAAATAATAACTGCTCATAAAGATACCTACACACGTCTACAATAAATTGATAGCGAATGTTTTGGCGGTTATATCTAACGTTTTTCCATAGCTTCAAATCTAGCTCTACATCTGATACATCTGTAAAATAAGGCAGCAAGCCGTAAAACACTCTTCGCATTTTTTGACTTATTTTATTTGAGCGTGATAGGTAAACGAGTGTAGCTTTAATGATTTGATTCAGCAATATGTTTTCAGAGAACTCATCATAAACTACTGCAACTTTCTTATTTACCAATGCATTTTTCTTTATCGTAGAATTAATATCTATTTTTCCCTTAATAACATTGGAAGTCTCTTCAACACTTATATAATCTTTACTTAAACCTCCGCGAATCAAAACTGGTATACCAATCGATAAAATTTCTGAGTAAAGCTCTTTGACGTTCTCAAACTCTTCTGTTCCGACTTGTTTATACTCGTTAAGACTTAAGGTTTTATATGCATAGGAAAGCATATAATATAAATTACGAATTGGAATATTATTATTTCTCTCCATCGTAACAACCTCTTAGTCGTTCAGCCCAATCGTTTGCCTTCTGTTCATCATCAAACCAATACTCAAATAGCTGTGGAATGATTTCATATTCGATTACTTCCTCTACACGATTTGTAGTATTTACTTTATAAGCTTCACCTACAAAGTAGCTATGCCCAATTTGAAAGCCTGTTCCTAGCTCTTCAACAATTTGATTATTTAATCTTATAATTTCATCAATAATACGATTTAAAGCTTCTGGATTATTTAATTCGTTTACATATGACTTAAATGTCTCATTTTGAAACGCCGGTTTAATTTCAAAGAACGAAAATCTTCTTCTAAGTGCGTAGTCTAATAAAGCTAAACTTCTATCTGCCGTATTCATCATTCCAATGATGTATAAATTCGGTGGAACAGAAAATTTGTCATTAGAATAAAGGAGATTGATTTGTAAGTCCCGCTTATCTGCCTCGATAAGCATCATTAATTCTCCAAATATTTTACTCATATTCCCACGATTAATTTCATCAATAATAAAGAAGTAGTCTCGTTCTGGATCTCGCGCAGCTTTTCTAGCAAACTTCACAAACGGACCTTGTTTCAGCTCAAACCCATCTCCTTCAGCTTTTGGACGGAACCCTTCAATAAAGTCCTCATAACTATAGCTTTGGTGGAACTGAACCATATGGATACGTGTTTCATCTTTTTCTCCCATCATTACATACGCTAAACGTTTGGCAATAAATGTTTTACCTACTCCCGGTGCACCTTTCAAAATAAGATTCTTCTTATTTTCAACTAGAGAAACTAGACGTAGAAGCTCCTTCTTCTCGATAAAAACATCGGAAAGAAATTTATCCATTGTAAAGGATTCATTATCTTGTACAATTGGCTTAGACTCAATAAAACGAATGTAATAGTCAATTGAACTTCCCGATACACCTTTATATTTTTTGTAGGATTCATCAGATAAAATGACATCTTTCAACCGTTTTAGTTGTTCAATATCTGTTTCACCAAAAATTGAAGCATCAAAATGGCGCTCTAAGTCCTTTAACGCACTTACTTTTTGCGTAACTGTTTTATCATTCAAGCTAACCCCTGTATCAGTAACTTGAGTGGATAACCAATTTCGAAATTCATTTACTTCAGCAATTCCTGGATCAATAAAATCTTCATTCATTACTTGATCAATTTCTTGGATTAAATTCGGATAAGGATTTAGACATGTTAAAGTTTTTTGAGCAAAAGTTTGATGTAGTTCCCACTTTCCAACTTGAAGCCAATCTACTTTTCTTCTATGTTTATACTCTGATGCTTCATTATCGAAGTAGTAATCTCCCGTAACAACTCCACGTGCGAGTATTTTCTTAATTCCTTCTTTCACATATACAACATCGCCTATTTTAATTTCACGATAGAAATCCCACACAGCCTTTGTATCATTGACAGGACGCACCCCATCCACTCTTTGCTCAGCTATTTTTCGTTCAACAGCTTCCTTTGAATCATAGTGTTTTAAATCCCCTAAATAGTCCCAACCAAGTGCAATCATATTTTCCGCGTGGAATTGATCCCATAATCTTGAATATTCGCCTGGCGAAATTACCCAATAATTAATGCTGTTATCAATTTCATCTTCTTGATTTGCAATTTTCTTCTCTTTTTTAGGATATGTTAAAGTAGGATTTTCATCATAATATAAAAATATTAAATATGATCGCATTAAAACGCCCCAGTCGGGTATCCCACCAAGATTATCAGGCTTACTTCTTAAACCGCGATTATATTCATCTTCCGCATATTTTTTTCTAAATTGAATTCTAGTAGTACCAAACTTTTCTGGATATCGAGGTGTACCTTTACCAGTTACTAATCTCTCAATATCCTCATCACTTTGTTCCGTTATTTGTTGATAGATATTTTTATATTCCGAATATGATTGATAATCAAAGAAGTTTTCCTTATAGCCGTAAACTAATTCAAATTTTTCTAACAGTTGACCAAGTTTTTCAAGATATGGCGTGTACCATATACCTGTTTTTTCGCCTAAATTTTCCGTAACCCAAGCTTTATATTTTTCTCTTCGAATATTCACAACATCATTCATAGCGCGCACCTCCAAAAAGGAATTTATTGCCTTAATTTATAACATTGTACTACATTTAAAATACATTTTCTTCAATATTGAATTTCTAGCATATACTAGATGACAATATGGTCGGGTCAAATCGTTTCAGAGGAAATCATTTTTCCCATAAATAATCTGTCTTATGTATTTTCGTGGAAACACAATGTAGCACTTACAATTCCAAGTTGTTAGTGCAAAACTATTCATGTGTCCTTCATATACCAAAAACTATTTACCTAGAAAACTGATATAAAGAGGGAAAATAAATACAGGCTAAACGTTGCTTCTCACAAAAACCGTTACCATTAGAGCCATTATACACAAGGACGATAATCAGAGTGGGAAATCTAGTTGGTGTAAAAACTTCACAAAAATGCAGGCTAAGATTTAAATGTGTAGTCTTTAGTCGAAAAATCCTCTGAGAATTCCATTAGTTGATAATTTAAATCAATACAAAAAGGTAACTCCACCCTACCAGCAAAGTAGTGTGAGTTACCTTTTAAGGAGCAACTGCATTTTGTAATAAATAAAGGAGTTGAAATGAATCTTATCGACCTATAAGTGTTAATATACTTCTACCTCTGATTATCTCTAGCCACTTCTTGTATCCAACGAATAAATAAATCATTATTAAAACTATAATTACTCCCGGTACTATCATTATACAAGGAGATGTGAACAGTATCATAATCCGGACAAGAAATTTTCCTAATACCAGAAATTTCTTCTCCTTCTTTTCTAATAGAAAGACTAAACCTTTGTGACAAATCTTCAATACCGTAACTATCTACGAGAAAATCAATGGCACATAAGAATCTATTTGAATCATGGAAGGCCTGTCCCCACTTTTTCTTGCGATTTGTTTTGCCCCACTGTACACCTAGTTTATTATTTAAAGTAAAACCTGATTCGTTAGGAGTTGTGTAGCAGTTTGGAATAGCGTTGATAATATTTTCAAATTGCTTGATGTGATTAATGATAATACTGATTTTGATTTCCTCCTTTCATTAGTAAAAAAGCAGAAGACAACCATTAGGAATATTTGGTATATTTGAAACCCAGACTTCCTTTATTGCTCGGTCTATTACCTCTTGCATTCCTCTCAAATCCATAAATTACTCGTCTCCTATTCTCGATTATCTATATTGACATTGTAGCAAAACGTTAAATAATGGAACATAAAGCAGGACAAAAGAATATTTAAGATTCAACCTATTTCAACCCGTTTTCCAAAAACAAAAAACACCTACAAACATTGATGCACCAACATTTTTAGGTGTTCTTCCATTTCATAATTCAACTCGTTTTCACCTAAAGATCCGGTGGTCGGAGTTGAACCGATGATAAAGCTTTTGCAAACCTCTCTGCCTTATCACTTGACTGCACCGCCGTATATTCAATGTAGAGAAGAGACTGTTTTTTGATGCGACCCCAATTTTTGGAATGCGTAATTAACCCCATTCCCTCTAACCAATCAAATTGTTATAACAACCTTCCCCTGTGCATGCCCCTGTTGAAAGTATTGAAATGCATGTGGAACCTCGTTTAAAGTATAGGTTTTATCAATGATTGGTCTGACTTTTCCTGCTTCAATTAGCTCTTTTATTGCAATCAAATCTTCTTTTTCTACTTTCATTAGTAAGGAGACAAATTTCTTTTTTCCAAACATGGATAACCAAGGCCTTTGTAGCATCGTTTGATACATTTGACTTTCCGCTCCACCAACATGAATGAATGTACCGGTGTCTTTTAGTTTTCTTTTATATATCGATAGTGGCTGCCCGCCATTTACGCCGAGTATTAAATCATAGTTCTGACTCAGTTCCTCTAGATTCTGCTTTTTATAATCAATGACATGGTCAGCACCAAGTGATTTAGCGATGGCAACGTTTCGTGTACTTACGATGGCAGTCACAGTAGCACCTAATGCTTTGGCGATTTGAATCGCATATGTTCCCACTCCTCCTGATGCTCCATGAATGAGTACTTCTTGGCCAGTTTTCACATTACCTTTATCACGCAATGCTTGTAAGGACGTCACTGCTGCCATCGGTACTGCTGCCGATTCCTCGAATGATAGATTACGAGGTTTTAATGCCAACGCTTTTTCATCAGCTGCTACATATTCTGCAAATGTCCCCCATCCACTATCCGATAAATCACCAAATACCTCGTCTCCAACCTTAAATTGCGTCACTTTCTCACCGATCGCCTCAACTGTTCCTGCCATATCACCACCAGGAATTCGATATTTCGGTTTGGTCACGCCAAATGCTATGCGGGCTAACCATGGCTTCCCAGTGAGTAACACGAGATTGCTATAATTTAAGGATGCTGCTTGAACCTTGACGAGTACTTGGTTTCCCTTCAGATTAGGTATAGCTACTTCTGTTAGTTTCAACGTTTCTGGTGTACCATATTTTACAGAGAGGATAGCTTTCATTGGAATCCTCCTCCTTATTCTTTTTTAATCATTGTATTTTATAAAGAATAAGGTCGCATTGACTTTAGTTAAGAATTAAAGATAACCGGAAATTTTTTTATCGAATACGCTTTTTGATTCGACTTAACGACTCAGGTGTTATTCCAAGGTAACTAGCTAGTTGATGCTGCGGTACTCGTTTGAGAAGATCTGGTCGACTTTGGATGATTGTTTTATAACGTTCTTCCGGAGAAGCGCGGATAAATTTAGCGAACTCATGGTGCGTTTCATGGAGATTCATTTCTGTCAACTGACGAGTCATCGATTCTAGTTCGGAATATTGCTCAAACATTTCTAATTCAGTTTCAAGATTTCCAACAACCATTACACTATCTTCGAGACAGGTGAATGAGTATTTAGATTTTTCATAAGGATTGTCCATATGAAACAACAGAATCGCTTGCTCTTCCGTATAAAAATTAACCGTAACCTCCTTACCCTCCACATCAATATCGTACTGTCTTACACAGCCCTTCAATACAAAATAACATTGCTCAACTGGAATATCACCTTGGCGAATTAGATAGTCCCCCTTCTTAATCTCCTGAATGTTAAGAGCTCTCAAAACTGCTTGTTTCTCTTCCTCACTATACTCTGTATATTTATCTAAATATCTCTTCAGTACTATTAATTCGTTCATCTATCTAATCTCCTTTGGACTTCTAGAATAAAAATAAAAATATTGTACGTAAAATTGGATTTTCGTCCACAATGAGTTATTGAACCAATACGTTGAGTACTTTATATGTAACGATTATTGCTAATTTAAATGAATGTTGATTACTTACCTTCAGAGTCTAAGTTATCCCAATAATATATCGCGCAAGTTGATATACAAATCAAAAACTTTCATACTCTATATAAACGATTATACAATTTATTACAGATTTAAATGTGGGTAAAAATTCTATCATAATCGGAATTTGACTGAGTTCTTATTACTGTACCTGCTTTTTTCACTCATTACATAGACGTTCATGGTGACTTCTACCACGCATTTTTCAATTGGCAGAAGGCCCTCATCCTTTGCAGAAATGGGCTCGTTTCTTACTTCTCATTTAATCTACTTAATAAGAATTTTATTATCCTCAATAACCCAATATACTGTTAAGCATTTTCTATTTCATCCATTTTCCAAAAAACAAAAAAACACCCACAACTGTGAGTGTTTCATCTTCTCTACTATCAGTATTTTACTTAAACACCTACTCGCGTAGTGATTGTTTTTTTAGTAGTACCGCTTTACTAACAATCCATATCCTCCCCAGCCCGCCACATATCAACAGTCCTATGAATAAATTGTTCCAGCCCCGTCTCCTCAATCCTTATTGTCTTTCTGACACGAATACAACCTTTTCCATAATTATAGCCCGCTAATAGTGTTTCTGCGTTCTCGATTCTTTCGATTGTACCCACATAGTGGCTGACATAATGCTTTTGTGCGTTTAACGCGAAAACATAGTTATCATCTTTACCGTAATTTAGCATCTTATAGCGAATCACCTCGTCCATTTCAGGTGCATAAGCAAAAATCATATCTCGAAGCATGAGCAGCTTCTCTTTTCGCGAATCGTCCTCAAGCAATGCTAAATATTCTTCAGAATTCGTTGCATCATATTGCATGGTGGATTCACTACTACTATTTTTATGTTTACTTCTAGCTTTAGAGGAAAATTCACAATAAATCATCAAAGCTGAAAGTTGTTAAGCCTGTGATTTCCTTAAGTATTAATTTAAATACTAATTGTTTCACAAATTGTTATTGTTCTTGTAAATTCACAAAAAATTATCATACCCTCCACCTCAAAACATTCATATTTACTACCCCTTCAAAACCTTAAACATCTCATCTCTATGTTCACTCGCTTTCGCTTCAGTCCACCCTTCATCATCGAGACTGACTAGTTCTTTCATAATTATAAGCTTCAAACTTTGCCTGATAATGCTTGGGTAGGTGCTGATTTTTCCGACTGGTGGTAAATTAGAGAATTTCGAGTTTCCTGATACAGTAATTAATGCTAGGTTTCCAAAACTATTCAGGTCTTCTGATTTCCAAGCTTCACCGACAACTGGATTTTGTGGTTGGAAGTGTTCGATTGAACTTCTAAATTGAAATTGCCAGTCATCACGCATTGGCGGGATTATTTCCTTCCCTAAGTAAGAATAGCCATCTCTATATAAAAGATAATCAAGGTAAGTAAATACGATTCGTTCAAAACCGAACCCACTCGCATCCTCGAAATGTGAAACGCTCACTTTTGTTTTACAGTAATTTTCGAGAAGTTCAATGAGGTCGCATGATTCATTCTCCAACAGCTTCGCTAAGACGAGTGAAATCCAGTGCATCGTCTTCGGTGATGTGTACGTTATCCGCAGGCAGGCTTGCAACGCTTTTATTTGTTTATTTTTCCGGCTACCGTCATCGCCAAAGGTGCCGACATATTTCGGCTTATCACCTTTTGCATCTGTATACTTCTCTAAACGTTGTAATGACCATTTTCCGGATTCTTTGCTATCTCCTGCATATTCGCGTTTCAAAATATATTTATCAAACAACACGCGGCATGTTAGCATATGATATAAAAAATTCTTTGCGTTATCCGCATCCTCCCAAGCCCATGATAAATGATTCAAGAAGTGCTTATCATCAAGTGTTGAATCTTCCTCGTCTACCTTTTTTATTACCGCATTAACCTGCAATAAAAAATTTGGAAATGAAATGGTCGATTCGAAACGCTCATTCTCAGCTTCATCCTTACTTCCCCTATTATTCAGAAGCTTGTTCCCTTTTAAAATTTCAAGCAAAGGAATTGACTGACTATCTTCTTCATCATTTGGAACACATGCCTTAACTGAATCAAAATTGTCGATAGTATCCCTAATGCTCGACCAGTTTTTCTTAAACAGAGCCCTTCTCACTTTTGGGTCAAAATTCATTTGAATGTAGGAGTTCATGTCAGAGCATTTTTCCCAAATCAATGCGGCTGTTTTTTTATCGTGTTCTGTTTCTAACACTTCTAAAAACTTTGCTTTTGCAATTTCATGAAGTTCCAGCTGCTCCCCACGTGTATTCATGATTTCAAAGTAGTGATTTAAGTCGATACCGTGTGGAACTTGTACACGAACGAGGAAAACCTTTTGTAGTTTAGTCATTACCTCTGCTTTGTCGATCCCTTTTGTTTTAAAATAGTTCTCAATGATTTGATAACCATCTAAAATTTCAGCAGATTGTAAGTCCTCTCGTAATTCACCTTTGTTACCATTGTTTAGTTTGTGAAGGGTACGGTTTGACTTTTCCCGTGCTTCAAATCTCAAAGCATCACTAGCAAGGTTCATTCCAAGGTAATTTTCTAACAGAAATAATGTAGTCAATCTTTGTTGGCCATCTATTACTTCATACAAATGATTGTCCGTTTGATTTACGATAAGATTGCCAAGAAAATAGTTTTTAGCAGAATCGTCTATTGAACTATCAATATCTTCTATCAGCTGTTCAATTTGAGTTGCCCCCCAAGCATAGTTCCGTTGATAAATCGGGACAATATAACTGCAATTCGAGAAAATGCTTGCCACCGGTATGACCTTTAAATTTTTATCCATCGCCTACCACCTATTCCATTCACAAAGTAACTCATAGACTGCTTTGTACTTCTGTTTATTTTTTTGCTCAATATTCGGTTTCTCTAAAACAATCAGTTTGATATCTTCTGCATCGTTCATTTCACTCATTGCTGAAAACAGGTCCAATCCTTCATTCAAACGTTCATGTTTTCCACGTGCATATTTATTAACCGTCTGAGGATACACTGCATTCATCGTTAGCCGTAATGAATAGCTCCATGAATAGAGTTGCTGCATGACACCTTTTGATAGACTATCAACACCGAAGCGATCAGCAAAAAATAGTAAAGCACATTCATATAGCTGCTTAATGTAAACATCTCCAGACCGTCTAATCGGCATTTGTCCATCAGTGTGCTCCTTCTTTATTCGATTTCGCACTTGCTCAAGCAGCTTTTCGTAGTGCAGAGCATAATTAAAAAATCGCTTTCCCGCCAGCAACGGCTGTGTTAATTGAAATTGATTTAATGACCGAGTTGCAAGTAATTCACTGCTTCCATTTGCATTAAACTGTTCGACGAAAAGATTACTTGCTTTATGATAAATCGCATAATTGTATACGTTTGAAGTTTTTATCCCTTTGAATAAATCAATCTTACTTGAAGAATAGCCCAAACCATGCTTTCCTTTATACCATTGCGTCAAAGGGTATAGATAACTTTCAAATAACTCATTCAAATCATCCTGGTTCTTATTCTCCCATTGATTGATGATTTTTACCTTCAACTGCTCGTCCGCTTCATCCATCTCGCGTAAATGATAGGACTTCAATAAATCATGTGGTGCTAACTCTTTGCCACGGGAGTTTTGGGAATCAAAAAATTGAAACGCCTCCTGCTCGCTGTCTGTGACAATTTGAACTGCACTACAATGTTCAAGTAAATAGTCTTTGTATTTGCTTTGCTCCTCTTTCGAAAGTTCACTTATCCGCTTCGATAAAATGTGAAAATTCGTTACGATTGCATCATTGGATAATTGATTATATTTTTCGCGCAGCAGCCCTTGGTCTTCATTCCCTAGACAGTAGAGTAGAATCGATAGGGTCGTCAGCCGCTGTTGGCCATCGACAACGTTGTATTTGTCATGTTCCTTATGTAAAATGACGGAGCCAATTCTATATTCTTGGATCCCTTCTTGATAAGCCGTAAACGTATCGTGAAAAAGCGTATTCGTAGACTTCACACTCCACCTATACGGGCGTTGATATGATGGTAACGCTAGTTTCATAGTGAGTAGTTCCTGAAGCATTGTAATTTTTAATTCTTCTTGAAGTAAAGCCATCGTAAATCCCCCTGATATCACGTAACATTAGTTCAATGATACCATTTGAAACTGAGTTTCAGGAGAATTATATAGGTAATTTTGTTTTACGATAGTTCATTTGGCATTGTTCCAATATTCATTCCTAACACTTCATTACACCTAATAATGCTAAGGATAAGTGTGGTGTTCCCCGATTTATTTAGACAAGAGAAAATAGAACAAAAAGTTGTTTGTTCTATAACGTAATCTACAAGCTTGATTAAATGTTAGTGGGCATTAATTTCTATATGTTGTGAAAAATTTCAAAAGATATTCTTATAGATATGAGAGTTAAAGAATAAAGTGGGGTGCTGCGGCAGTCCTTTTTCTGTTTCATTTTTTTAGATGTTTAACTACTTCCGAATAATACCAATTATGGATTAACTAGTTTATAATATAGCTATCTTTATTATTGATTCGAAAGCTACACCATTTAAAAATCTTAAGACACAGTTGAGAATAAAAGATTGATTGTTTACCGTCTTCAACTTCGGGTGCTTGAGTTTAGGATCGAGGGTGCTACGGCAGTCTTTTTGTTTATCGTTCTTCAACTAAAGGAACTGGTCAATAAAAAAATATAAATGAAAGTGTATTATAAGAGGTGAGAAAGTGGAAAAAAGTATGCAAAAGTGGTCTATTTATGGATTTTTAATAGCCTTGGCTTTATCGGTCTTATTTGTTGATTATAAAGTAATTACCCATTTCGACGGTGGTTATACAACAGAGTATGTACCTGTTTACGATTACATCGTGTCGATAATTCGTTATAGTGTTTTGGGTGCCTTTTTAGGATTGTTTGTAGGATGGGGATTAAGCAAAAGGAAAGGTAAGGAAAACAAACCAAAAACATAATACCTTTTAAAAAATAAAAAATAGCTTTAATGTTTTACTTCTTCAACAAACAGCACATTATTCATGAAGGGATAAATTATTTTTATGGTAAAATTTAGGTGGAGAATTACTTAGGATTAGTTCAACAAATAGACCATTTTGTGAAACGTTGGGGGAAATAATATGAAAAAAAGTATATGGATTGCGATAAGTGTAATTTTAATCCTTGTTATAGCAACTCCTTTTGTATTTATTTACTTGTTAAACAACGGAAATCCTTATACAAAATATGTGGCAAATAAAAGTGTACCAGTCTATTTGGAGGAAAAGGGATACACAGAAAGCGACTTAGTGGAATCGCATTATGTGGAGCCGAAACACAGAACAAATAAAGATTTTTATCATGGTCATTACCAGGTTGTTTTTAAAGACGAACGAGACGTGACGTATTATTATGGAATAACTAAAAAAGGTAAACAGGTTAAGCAATTTTGTGAAAAAGATAAGTTATTACCCGATGGTGTAACAGATATTTTTGAAGGTGGGACAATGCATAGTGAAGAAAATTGTATTTCTTCTCTGGAAAATCGAAATTAAGCATTAGGGAGTCATTATAGACAATCGTCATTTTCCTTCTTGAAGTAACGGGGTGCGATACTTCAACAAAGAGGTATTGCATTTTCTTATTGTATTAAAGGGGCAGGCTAGTTGAAAAATCTCTCGTTTATATCACAAGAAGGATATATTCTTGGCAGGTTGTGATGCGTAAATATAAGAGCCGATTTCTTTTTTAAGAAGTCGGCCCTTATATTTTAATGTAACATTTATATTGCATTTTAATGATATGTAATGTAAGATAAATCTAACATATTGTTAAATATATCTTTCATTATGTAGGTGAGCATATGGTGAGTAAAATGAAACTAGCAAGAATAGAAAAAGGATTGACTCAAGAACAGCTTGCAAAACGAGTAAATGCTACAAGACAAACGATCGGATTGATTGAAAACGGAGAATACAATCCAAGCTTGAACTTGTGTATTGCTATTGCCAAAGAATTAAGTAAAACATTAGATGATTTATTTTGGGAGGTCGAGTTGTAATGAAATCTTGGATATCTTTTTTATTACCGAATGATGAATATAAGGAAAAAAGGATATTGTATTTTTACTCAGAAGGGGCAATAATTCTTTTGCTTACCCTTATAGGAATGATTATCTTGAACAATTATTTCAACTTAGATGCTGACACTTCTCTATTACTATCTATTGCTATTTTCCTCTTTTATGTCTCAATAAGATATACAATGTCTGGTATGGAATATACAGATATTGCAACAGAAAGGGCCTACAGAAAAGAGTTAAGGCACATTTTTGTTAGAACAAGTAGTTTTGCAGTTATTTACATACTGTTATATTTAGTATTTACAGGTGTACCCAACAACCAAAAAGAATGGATTGATATAATCGCAATATTAGTAGGTGTTAGTTTACTTTGGTTTTTCACTAGCTACATTTCTTTAAAACGTTCCTATAAGAAAAATAAGGATTTGCTATAATCAAAGTTTGTGAATAAATGTACTTAAAGCAAAGGGGCTTTACTTGAATATGCAAAAATAGAAGTAGAGATGTATAGTATTGCTGCAGAAGCATTACAAATGATTTCGAATGTAATACATATTATTTTTCTGCTTCTATTTAGACATTTTGAAAATTCCAAGAGGAAAATTTATGATATTATTTTGGTAACCCTACATACTTAAAGTATTAAGGAAGATTAGAAAATGACAAGAAAGAACTTCTTACAAAATAAGAATATAATAGTCTTTATTTTAATAGCAATCGTCATTAGTATCGTATTACTTATACATTCGTTATCACCATCAACTTGGGCTATGGTTACACAGTCATAGAAAAAGGATATTCAGAGGAAAATGAAGAAGCATGGATTATTGTTGTTCCCCCCAATATGCCAATTGAATCACATAAAGATTCTAATAAATAAATAACAAAAAAAGACAAGAGGAATTACTCCACTTTGCCCTGTTTATCTGCTTCCTTATTTTTTTTACCGTTATTTTCTTCCTTTTTAAAATTCTCTCTTTCTTGTTGCTTTTTAGCCTCTTCACGTTTACGTTCTTCGGCTTTCTTCTTTTCCTCTTCCTGCTTCTTAGATTGTTCTCGCTTGCGTTCTTCAGCTTTTTTCGCTTCTGCTTCCTGCTTCTTTGCTTCTTCACGCTTACGTTCTTCGGCTTTCTTGCGTGCTTCTTGTTCTGTTTTTGCAGCCTCACGCTGTTGTTCTGCTAATTTTTTTTCCTCTTCTTTTGCTCTTTCTTCCTGCTTCTTCATTTCTTCACGCTTAGTTTCTTCAGCTTTTTTAGTCTCTTCACGTTGCTTTTCATCGGCTTTTTTCTTAGCTTCTTCGTTTTTCTTTAAAGATTCCTGCTGCTTTTCTTCAACTTTATTAAGGGCCACAGCTGTTTTAATTTCCTTGTCTTCAGCGACATTGTTACGTTGTTCTTTTTCCTCATTCTTTACTTCTTCAGTTGCATCTTCTACTGCTTCATCAGTCTCTTCATTGATGTCTTCGTTGACGCCAGCCTGTTCTTCTGCTAATTCTTCATTCTGTTCAGCAAGTTCTTTGTTGTATTCTTCTATATCTATTTCACCTGATGCTAATTTAGCCTCTAAATCAGCACGTTTTTTATCCGCTTTTAACTCTTTTTCCTGAAGTTTTACTATTTTTTTGTTGATTTTTCTTTCAAGTTTTTCTAGTGATTTTTCAATATTTTTCGCCAATGCCTCTTTTGCGACTGGGTTTTCCACTTTATCTAAAGCAGCCTGTAAAGCAACTAGGTTTGCCACAAACTTCGCTTCAAGTTCAGCACGAATCGGATCTACAGGAGTCTGTTCCTGTGCAATCTCACTATCTACTGTTTCTACTGCTTCTACTATATCTGTTGTTTCTGTTGTTTCTACTGTTTCTTCAATAGTAGATTCTTCTTCAGGAGATTGTGATTGCTCGTATTTTGCTAATGCTAATTCTTGTTGTTCAATGGCTTGTTGTAGAATTTCACTGGCTAACTCTTCATTACCTTGAGCAAGCAATGCTTCAGCTTCTTTAATGCGCTCTTCTGCAAATGTAGCAAGTAATTCTGCCTCTTTTACCTCATCAAATGTTAACGCTAGTTGAACATTTTCCATCAGCTTTTTGGCAAAATAAAAGAAATCTCCTGGTAAAAGCGTAGACGTATCTTCAACTTCGTGATTTACATCTGTCTCTTCTGAAGTGTCTTCTTCAGTTGTTGTTTCCGGTTCTGATTCAGTTGTTTCTGGTTCTGTTGTTGTTTCTTCTTGAACCGCTTCTGGTGTCGTCTCTTGAGTTGTTGTTGTATCTACTAGCTCTTCTGTTTGGTCTTGTTGCACTGATTCTTCTAATTGAGTCTCAGATTGTAGTTCATTCTCTTCAGCAAAAGCTTGTCCAGTTCCTAAAGAAAACGCGAAAGTAGTAGCAACGACACTTGTAGCAAGAACATGACGAACGTTGAATAAAAAGTGTTTCTTTGACACAAAAAAATCCCTCCATAACAATTATTTGTAAAGGAAGAATCTTGAATTAACTCTATTAAACTTGAGTCTATTCGCCATTCTTCATTTGGTAGCCCAGCCATCATAGTGATTTCACCGTAGACCTGTGACTTTGCGGTCTCTACCTTTCGATAGATTTGCCTTTTTCAAATGAGGAACGAATGAACTCATTTATTCGTTCACCACTATTTAAATAAAATATACATTAAAAATGGCGAATTGAATATTTGTACTTTTTACCAAAACTATTCTTATCATTTCCAAAAAAACACAATACGATAACTAGATTAATTCGCAAGGAATCTGTTATGACAATTTTGTAGCTAGTCCTTTTTTTGAAAACGCAGTATTTTTGTACTGCGGCAACCTACTTCATATTTTGGTCACTAACTTTTAATCCTCTTATAACCATCCAGCATTTATAACAGAATTTTCAGTAAGTATAATTAAAATATAGGAGTCTACTTTTTGGGCTGATCAAGTGCTTGGTAAGCTACCTGATACTTTCCTCCATCCGCAACTTCTGAATGGTACAAGGCCTTGAGGGCATTGTTTTTCTCAAGACTATGCTCAGCCTTCAGTTCTTTAAAGCGTGTATGCAGTTCTTTATTTTCCTTAATTAGTTGTTGCATTTGCGATTTTATATACTTCAAAATTTAACTCCTTTCTGAATCTCTAAGTTTATCTTAATTTATTAGGAGAAATAACCTGTTTAAAAAGATCCCTAAATTTCTCACGGTCTTCTGCTGTAAAAGGCTTTGGTCCCTTTGTTCGCTGTCCGCTTTTTCTTGCCATTGCACTTAAATAACGTGTTTGTAATAATTGGTCAATATTTTCATTTGTATATCTAAATCCTTTATGGTGGAGGACGATAATTCCTTTTGCTAAACCTAGTGATGCAAGACCGTAATCTTGCGTCACGATAATATCTCCTTTTTCCACTAACTTCACAATCCGATAATCTGCAGCATCTGCTCCAGAATCAACATAAATGGTTTTCACTCCTGATGGCTGCTCTGCATTAGAAAAATGAGAAAAGCTTGTAACAAGGATAACCGGAATTTCAAAATCCCTTGCTTCTGCAATAATAATATCTTTCACCGGACAAGCATCTGCATCCACATAAATTTTCATCTTTCCCTCCTAGTTCGACTTACTATTTAACTTAATCTTTTACAACTATAAAAGATACTGGTGACTTTTGTTTAAAAATAATCAAGAGTTCTTCCTTTTGTTGTATTTTTCTATCCTCATATTATACTTTATAGAATTTTGTTGGCAAATGGTCGTTCAATTGCCTACAAATTAGGTACTAAATCATCTGCTTTTATTAAATCTCTAGGATATCTTAGAACTAAATACTTGATTAGAATGTCACACATTTTATAGGTGTAAAGAAAAAGAGTAAATGACTTGGATGATCACCTGTATACATCTATCCTTTTTATACAACAGAAGACATCATTTACCACATCAACAATATTGTTTTTTGATTAACTCTCGCTCCCGTTTGTAAAGGTACAATAGTTCACAAATTTACTTTGCTAAGCGGTAACATTTTTAATAATTTCACAGTATCGTTGTACTGCGCAGCAAAAAGATCCTGTTAAAAATGGCACTCCTTGTTCAATTAACAAAAACCGATAGTTTGAGTTCAACGGTTCACAATTTTTTATAAAGTATTTTGGAATTCCCTAAATAAAAAAGAATATCAGACACCATAATTGGTAGGGTCTGATATTCGGATTTTTGCACTTATCATTTATGGTTATTATCTCAATATTTTTAATGCACCTCTCCAAGAGTTAACTTGGTGAAGCATCAAATTTACATTAGGGAGATGTAATTCAGCTGTATAAAAATACTCCTTTGAATAAATAAAACATTACCCAATGTCACTTATAAAAAATGCCAAAATAAAATCCACCCAAATCACTGTGGTAGATTTCGGGTGGATCACCTATATCACACAGTGGCCAAAGCGTCATTGCTAAATACATTATAACCAAAAACTTGTATTATTCCCCCCACTTTGAAAACGAACCAAAGCAAAAACTAAAATAACATGAACTCTTATACAATTGCTATTCAATTTTGCTTTACTAATAATTCATCTTTCCAAAGAAGGTCTTTCCTCAGCAACTGTGTATTGTTCAGGTATAAAAAAGGAGATTCTTCTGCTGTCCAAAAATCCTCTTGCTTAGCTCTGTATCTCATAGTCCCCTGCATAATATAACAAGCTTCAATAGCTCTAGTAACCCCCACATAAAAGAGATTTAGAGCTTGTGTATAGTCTTCATTAGTAACCCATTTACCTTCAGGTGGCAATATCCATTTATAAACATCAAGTAAGAAAACACATTTAAACTCTAGCCCTTTTGATTTATGCAATGTCATAATATTTACTTCATTCTCCGTAGCAGGTTTAAAACTATTTAGCTTTTGCTCATCTTCTATTATACTTTTTAAATCAATACATATTTTTTCATCCTTATGTTCTGGATATATTAAATGAGCGAATTTTATAAATGTGTCTATTTGATTTCCCAACTGATTTTCTTCTAACGAAAAAATTTCAGTCAAGATTTCTAACCCTTTTTCAAACCTCTTTTTATCATACTCTTCATTAATGCGGCTCTCTACAAAATCTAAGATTGTTGTTAAGCCCTTTTTATATAAAAAGAATGAAGTTAACATATCATTAAACAATATACCCCAATAGGAATTACTTTTATCAAGTGCTGTATCTACAAATAACTTATTTTCAGTTTTTAAAAATAGTGAAGCTCTTTTAGCAGTTTCGTTACCTCTGCACAAAATGGCAAAGTCACTATTATTTTTAAATCCATATTTTTCTTTCAGAATAGGTAAATTACACTCAATTGAATTGATTACATTCTCATCAGTACCTATTACATTAACCTTGAATACCCTTGATTCACCTTCTAAATTAATGTTTCGAACTCCCATAAGAGCTAGTGAGTAGTCAGAGACTGTCTTATGACATCTATGATTATGTGTTATTTCTAGGTGCTTAAATCTTTTATCAGACATTAATGAAAATAAATATTTTGAATATCTATTACTGAATGCATAAATTGCTTGATTTAAATCCCCAACAGCAACACCAAAAATCCCCAAATCAACAAGTTGTAAGAAGATTTCATGTTGAATCTCCCCACAATCTTGATACTCATCTATAAAAATATGAGTATATTTTGCTTTTAAGTATAATAAACATTCTGGAACCTTATTCATAATAAAAAATGCTGTTTCTCCACATATTTCTAAAAAAATGTGGCCATCTATTAAAGATTTCTCTAATAATATCTGTAATTCTCTATTCCTGAAATCCACCTTTAGACCTTTTAATGCTTCATACTCTGGAAAGTCATTAAAAGAATCTTTTACTTCTAATGGGATGTTCTTCCCAGTAAGAATTTTTGAAAACGGCATTATTATTTCAGATATATAAAATTTATCAATAGTTCCAAAAAAATGATTTCTTCTTAATATTCCTTTTCTTTTACAACGCAACTCTAATTCTTGACTTGCTTTTCTAGTAAAAGAGATTGCAATAACCCCTTGGTATTCCTTCAAACATTCAGAAATAACTCCAATCTTTTCAACTACTGTATAGGTTTTTCCACTTCCAGGTTTTGCAGTTACTACTAGATTCCCGACTTCATCGATAATTCTTACTTGTTCTTTAGTGGGTTGGACTAATTTATTCATTCACACGCACAACCCTTTCAGCCAATGCTTGGACTCTTTTTAGAGGTTCGGCAATCTTATCCTCTTTTAAACAATCGAGAGTATCAAATTTGTCACTTAAAAAACTTAACATATTCTCTGCCTTAGCTTGTTGCATCTTCTTAACAGTACTTGTTTCTGTTCTCGTATTATAATAGTTTTTTAAAGAGCTGAATAAATTACTCATTACTAAATCATGTTCTAAGTCCACACTTGATAAAAAAATATTATCTTTTTCTATTTCTTTAGAAACATACTGTAAAATGCTGTTAGCTTTTGCAGGTACTTTATCTCTACTGTCCCATTCATTGTATTTCCCGTTCACTTTCCAATATTCAATTAAAGGGTTAGTCTCTTCATTTTTTAGAAGTTCTTCATAAATCCCCATAACGCGAGATACTCCAGCATGATATGATAATTCAATGGTCTCTGTATCGGATACCTTTTTGGACTTATTAAAAATATCGTTATCCGTTCTTAATACAAAAGGAATATCTAACGCTAAACAAATTTTAATATAGGGTTTAAATCCAACACCGTTGACAGAAATTATCGAAACATTTAAACGATCAAGATCTATTTTCAATTTTTTTGCTAATGCTGTGTAAAAAAGCTTTTCTGATGGACCTTCAACTAGAAAAACTGCATTAACAAAAAACACATCTGCCGTGATTGCATCTAGTCTATATCCAAAATCATCAAAACTCAATTTTAATTCTTCACTACATCCACCTTTTGCTACCATAGTTTTCTTGTTTCTAGAATATAACTTTACTATTTTATCTGGTCTGAATTCCGAAGCAATATGTGGTGAATGAGTTGTTATGAATACCTGTTCTTCAAAGTTCTCTAGTAAATAGTTAGAAAGTTTCTTTTGTTGATGTGGGTGTAAATGAGCTTCAGGCTCTTCAACTGCAAAAAAGGTTACTTTTTCAAGTGTCTTTTTATTTTTTTGTTTTGCGACCCAAGTAGCTAAGAATATTTGATTATTACGACCATCCCCACCTAAAGTAAGCGTTTCACCATCTGATGCATAAGTTAATTCTAGATTATCAAGTAAGCTGTCTATGTCAGAATTAGCATTTTTAAAATTTAGAGTTTGGTTCTCGTTATGGATAGCTAACTTTGCTAACTCAGTATTCACACTTTCTAAAGATCTTTTTATGTAATTCAAGTTATCAATCTTTTCATTTAAAATCTTTAGGTCATCCTTCATTGTAGAAACTGCTACTTCATCGTTTTTTTTCAACTCTTCTCCCAAAATTGATTTCGCATCCTCAAGAATCTGATTTTTTTCTCTTTTCATAAAGGAAGATAAATTGCGGTTTGTATTAACGTATTCCATATTTAATCTCTTTATATAGTAGCGTGATAGTTTGTTTTCTAACGTTTCTTCAGAATGACCCGTTAAGATTTGGAATTCACCAGTCTTTGTATTTTTATATTGAATAAATACTGTACCATCCTTTATGTCCCCTTTAAAAGTACTCATTAGACAGTCCTGATTAACTTCAGTTACTTTAACTGTAATTTCAATTGATTCAGTCTTGGTATAAACATTGTAATCACTGTTATGTAATTCTAAATCTTTATCACTTAGGCCTCTATCGAACAGAATCCTTAAGGCATATATTAAATTCGTCTTTCCAACATCATTGGCACCTATTATTAGTGTCTGATTAGCAAAATTTATTTTTTCATCAACAAAATTTCTAAATCCCTTTATCCTTATCCAATCAATTCTCATAAGACCAACCCCCGATAACTTAATTTAAAATAGTTAACATTTTTTTATTAACTGCCTACAAAAACATAGAATACTAGATTTACAAACTTCCCTACCGACAAAAAAAACCCCTTTAGACAATATTATCCAAAGGGGTAAAACATAGCAAGATATTTGAAAACACAAAGGAGATTCTTATACTAGATTAAAATCATGTCAATCTATCACAAGTCAATGTAATAAATTATACCAACCTGCAGTGAACAAATTCATTTATTATTATTATTAGACATCTACCAGTAATATGAGTAACTATTTTTTATCAGCGCTTACCACGGAATTTACCCCACGATGTCAAATTGTTTCCAATAGAAGAACGTCAAAGATTCTAAGTGAAAAAGCCTATTCATCCTCCTTTTCTTTAGCAAGGAATTAGGCTTTTAGTCTTTCACAATCGCGCGAATTGTGGAATATCAATTTCTATTGAATAGTATATTTGTACTATGTAGCAATCGACTTTCTTGTACTTTAGTACTTCTTATTTCAATTTTATAATCAGTTGGCTGGCTTAATGCCAGGTTAAAACCCTTCAGTTGGCAGTTCCAATTATCGGTAATTAAGATGGTGAATCCAACTGGAATTCATATCTGATTGTATCAATATCATTATATCCTTCTTTATAAACTCTAATTATCATTGTCTGAACTAGTTTGTTTCTAACTTTTATTTCCCAATCTAGTTCAATAGCTTCATCTATATTACTTAAAAGATGATTACTAACATCACCAATCTCTTTCACTATAACATTCCCTCGATTTATTGCAAGCGAAGATATAATTAAATATTTATGAGTATCTAGCTCGGATAAACTTTCTTTAAAATCTACAACAAATTGATTTTTTAAAACACTTTCAAATATGCTCTTTATTTCTTGCATTATGAATTGGAATCTCCCTTTGTAAGGTTGTTTTAATACAGTTAGATTAAAGTGTTTGGCTTTTATGTAAAATGGAACATTCCAATAACCATATTTTAACTGATTAACTTCTGCTCTATAAAATGTTTCAACAACATCCAGTGGAATTATATCAGCTCCAAATAACTTTTCTAATTCTTGCCTAGCTTCATTGGCTATTCTTTGTATATCATCTTTACCTTTAATATTTCCTTTTTTAAAACTAGGTAATTCTAAGATTTTAAGAAAAACAGAATAATCCAGTAATATCATAGCTTTTTTTGCAGAATCTTTATATTTATCAATTCTAGTCATAGACTTTTCATATGCTCTACCCCATGCTTGATTAGATTTCTCATCAAGTAATATCATCCTTATAAAGTAATCTTTTGCCCTTTCTTTATTGAAAACATGATCTACATTTAAAGAGCTCGGCACAGTATCTTTAGGAACATTATATTTTACATTTAAGAAATCTATAAACCTTTTCCTATATTGTAAATTTGAACCTTTAATAAATAAATGGCATTCCCCATTATTTTTTTCGACGATATATGATTCATTATCTTTATATGGATTTACTGTTGCCCCCATTGGTTCGTAAAAATTCTTTAATGTATCAAAAGAATCTGCAGCCACTAAAATTAATTTTTCTATATTTCTACCAAATTCATGAAACTCTTGTTCTTGCAATTTTAAATATTCATCTATAGTCATATAAATCCACTACTCCTTTTTTACAATATAAATTTAGGCAAAATGCTCATCATTCAGAACTAACAAAATATCTTCTTTCTGTGTGTATGTTATATTTTTTAAAAATTTGATATATATTATATACCAGTATTTAGTTGCTGTACATGTATGCTGATCCTTAGATAAACCTTGATAGTAGGTGTAAACAACAAACCCTATCCTTTTCGTGGACATTATTTTTGATATATGAACCTACTCTATTTTTACAAATCTCCATTTAATAGAAATAATTTACTGCACAGTATTTAGTCTACTGTGCAGTATTTTCCTGCTTAAAATATAATGGTTGCTCCACAATCTTAAGGTATTTTCTCGTGTAAAACCAATTCAAGTCCTCCCCTTTTCATCCCTTTTCTCGCAAAACAAAAACACCCACAAATATTGATGTATCAACATTTGTGAGTGTATACCTTTTTTTAAAATTTTACTTGTTTTTACTTAAAAATACCGATGGTCGGGGTCGAACATTTTAACATGGAGACTAACAAAACTATCTAATATTCAAAGAACTTTTTTATATCTCTCGACACTCTCGAAAAGCCTCAACAGAGTATCCTCAGCACCATCTATATTTCTAATTATAATCAAACCCACCTATGTAAAGTTCCCATAACCGAGAAACTTTTAATTCTCTCTGATATTACTCTTTTTTGAAATCATCCAGTTGAATAAACCTCAGCAATAAACTCCTCTATTTGCAATAACGTCGGCATCGCCGGAATCCCACCTTTATGTTTAGCGACAAAGGCTCCCATTGCGTTTCCAAACTGCAAAATAAACTCCAACTCATCCTTTGCTAAACTTTCACTTAATCGGTCACTTTTTAATAACTGATATAAAACCCCTGCAAAAAACGCATCACCACACCCCGTCGTATCAACTGCTTTCACAGCAATACCCGGCACAAAAACGAATCCATTCGCATTATACGCATAGCTTCCCTTATCACCTACCGTAACAAATAGAAGTGATAGACTATTCTTTTCAAATAGCTGCCCTGCTCCACGAGAAATATCCTCTTCACCTGTTAAAAATGCTAATTCCTCTTCTGAAACTTTCACTATATCTGCATACTGCATAACAGTCTCGATTTGCCTTTTCGCATGATCCAGATTGTCCCATAGTAATGGACGGAGGTTAGGGTCAAAAGAAATCACTTTCCCCTTCTCTTTTGCATGCTTTAACGTCATTAACGTTGCCTCTCTTACCGGTTCATCTGTCATTGAAATTGATCCCACATGAAAAATACGAGATTGAGAGATTAGTTTAAGGTCTATATCTTCCTTTGCAAGCATCATATCTGCCCCAGGCTGACGATAAAAATCAAATGAACGTTCACCATGCTCATCAATATGTACAAATGCTATTGTGGTTTTTACATCGGAATATACAATTCCACTCGTATCGACTCCTTTTGAACGTAATGCATCAACTAATAATTGGCCAAAATTGTCTTTCCCTACACATCCTATGAATGCCGTTTCCAGGCCTAACCAAGCTAGGGCAACGAGCACATTACTAGGAGCTCCACCTGGATTTGCTTCAAACATAGGATTATCCTGTTCTCCTCTACCACTTGGAGTAAAATCGATTAAAAGCTCTCCCAATGCTGTTACATCTTTCATTTCTATCCACCTACTTTTATAATTTATGTGCGTTAAAATCAGCCAGAGGCATCGCACATCATCCTCTGGCTGAATCGTACACTCTTTAATTTTTCGAAGGAATTGACAGCTTGCCGTGTACGACTTTTATTTCTCCTTCGGTTGTAAACAGTGAAACACCTTCACATGCTTTATCTGGATAGACTAAGCTAGTTATCGCTTGCTCACCGCCGTTTAGGAATAATTCTAACGATGACGAATCAACAATTAAACGAAGCTGAAGCTCATCTGTTTTACTAAGCTTCACGACCTGCTGCTTAGGGAAATTATCCGAAAAGTCTACTTCCCCTGAATGTTTTCTCTCAAGCACTAATGTCTTTTCTTTCGCATCAACTGTTATTGTTGTATATTGTGTCGTCGTATGATGAATCGTTAAGCCATACTGAGTTGCATTAATATTTTCTAATCCCAGATCGATTTCTGCATATTCCGCATTAACGTTATAGTAATTCGCATCCGTTGAAACGATAACATCGGCTAGCTCTTCCTTTTTCGTAAAATATGAATCTAGCTCTTTGACTACCTTTTGCACAATACGGATATCCTCGTCAGTCTCGATGAGTGAGAGTACTCTCGGCAATGTCATTTGGCTTCTCCACCCTTTAGTCGGAACTTGGTTGGCATAGCGCCAATTGCTCATCCAGCCGAGATAAATTCTACGTCCATCCTCTTTCGGAATATCAGAAAAACTAACGCCTGCATAGTTGTCTTTACCGAAGTCTAACCATTTAATGTCATCATGCTCCTCGACAAATGTATGGCCGTCAAAGGATCCGATAAAGTACTGAGTGCGTGAGCCAGAATCGAATTTGTGATTGTCTCCAATACTGACAAGCAGCACCCATTTCTTCTCGTTGGAATTCTCGATTGGCAATTCAAATAAGTCAGGACATTCCCATACACCGTCATGTGAGCCGACTTTTTCACCAAACTCACTTTCAAAGCTCCAATCTTTTAGATTTGGAGATGAGTAGATTGAGATTGTTTGACCTGTCGCTAACACCATGATCCACTTGTGAGTTGCTTCATGCCAAAATACTTTCGGGTCTCTAAAGTCGATTTTCGTAGCATGAGTTAACACAGGATTATTTTCATACTTTACCCATGTTCTCCCTTGGTCGCTGCTGTATGCTAAGCTTTGCATCTGTTTTGTTTCGGTGTGATTTGCTCCATCAAAGTGATGCGTGAAAATCGCGACAAGTCCTGGTTCGTCTTGGAAAAATCCCGATGTATTGTGCCAATCTACGACGACACTGCCGGAAAAAATCGTTCCATGCTCATCTGGAGATAATGCGATATCTAATTGCTCCCATTCAATCATATCTTTACTGACTGCATGGCCCCAGTGCATCGGCCCCCATACGCTGTCATTTGGGTTATGCTGAAAAAATAAATGGTATTCGCCTTTAAAAAATACTAAGCCATTCGGGTCGTTCATCCAATTTTGTTGTGGTGCAAAGTGCAATGCTGGTCTGTATTTCTCTAGTTTTGTCGTTTTCAATTTATATCCTCCTATTGATTAACCGTTCTGTCGTAGCCATCTTGTTTAATTTTGAGCCAAGTACTTAATCCAAGTCTTTCGAGTTCGTTTAGATAATCATCCCACTCAGCATCGATGTTTCCATTTGTCATCCATTCGGCACGTTTTCTATGAACATAATCGAATAAATCTGTCTCTATTTTTGCCTTTTCATCTGCTTCATCTAATGAGAAGAAAACAGGTGGGTAAAAGTTTTTCGTTTTAATATGTGGGACAACGACCTTTTCTAACAAATCAAGTCTCCATGCTGCATCATCAGGCTTTGTTGTATATTGACCGTAATATTCATCAAGAACTGCCAGTGGTCCAGCTACATTTGTTTTCTCTCTCAATTCGACAGGTGCAGTTCCTTCTAACGGAAGGTGCTTGAGCATACCTGCTTCCTTATCTAGTTCAAAAATGTTTTCTTGCTCTGTATCACCATAAGTGCCCCAGTTGTTTTGCACAGATTGCAGCGGTTCGTATAGCTTATCAATCCATTTCGCTGTTAACTCTAGGTTTTTATTCGCGCTTGTTATCACCATTCTGCCGCGGTCTAGACCGAAGCCATTTGTTTGTGCGACATTTACTTCGCCGGACGGTCCTGCGACAGGTGGCATTAAGTCATATTTATCATTCATGCCAGAAATATTTCCTTTATCCCATGTGAAATAAAGACCATATTTCTCCTCTTTTCCTTTTGCCACATATTTGTTCCAATCCTGTTCAAACGCTTCTACATCAATTAATCCTTCTTCATGTAGCTCGTTAAAAAATTTCAGTGCTTCTTTATAGCCTTCTTGTGCAGCTGTAAAAATTACTTCACCGTCATCGGATACAACTGTGTGGTCATAGTTATCACCTAAGCCAAATGCTGCAAATAAAAATGCTGGGTCTTCACCGCCATGATTAATCATGAATGAAACAGGGATTTCATCTGCCTCACCGTTTCCGTTCGGATCCTGTGTTTTAAAAGCGATTAACACTTCCTTCAATTCATCGGTTGTTTTCGGCATTTCTAAGCCTAACTTATTGAGCCATTCAACATTAATCCAAGGTAGTCCATCAACGACCTGAATCCGGCTTTTCCCGCTACCTAACTCCTCAATCCACGGGAAACTGTAAATATGTCCGTCTGGTGCAGTTATCATCGCCTTATATTCAGGTGCTTGTTCTAACACCTTTTTCAAATTTGGCATATGCTGATCGATTAAATCTTCTACTGGGATAATCGTTTCATCCTTCGCATATTTTAATAAATCATAATCACTAAATGCTGCATCCATAATCGCATCTGGTAATTCACCGCTCGCTAATGCTAAGTTGCGCTTTTCAACAAATTGGTCCTTTGTGTAGTTTTTCCATTCAATGTGGACCCCTGTTTCCTCTTCTAATCTCTCAAAAATGAGTTTTTCATTCGGATCTGTTGGTGCAAGTGGTGAGCTTTGTGTCATAAAACGAAGGGTAGCCTTTTCTTTTAATGGAAACGTCACATCTGTTAGTTCCAAATCCTCTGTTGAAGCACTTTTACTCTTTCCGCCGCTGCAACCTGTAAGCACGAGACCAATGATTAGAAAAAACGAGACAAGCTTGTAGAACCTTTTCATTTAACAATCCCCCATTTAGTGTTTATTTTAAAGACCCTACCATGACACCTTTTTCAAAGTATTTTTGGAAGAAAGGGTACATAATAAGCAGTGGTAAGCTTGATACAACGATAGACGCAAATTTTATTTTCTCTGCAATTTTACTGAGCTCTGCCATTGCCAGCTGGTCACTAATCATCCCCGGCTGGACTTCATTTTGAATGAGAATGGAGCGAAGCACTAATTGCAAAGGATGGAGCTCTTGATCCTCTAAGTAAATCATTGCATCGAAATAAGAATTCCATTGACCGACAAAGGCATATAACGCTAACACGAAGATAATCGGTTTCGACAATGGCAGAACAATTTTTAAAAAGATTTTCAGCTCGGACGCTCCATCAATTTTCGCTGCTTCAAAAAGCTCCTTCGGTAAGCCCTTAAAAAAGGTTCGGGCTAAAATCACATTCCACACGCTAATCGCCCCTGGTAAAATAATCGACCACATCGTATTCAGCATCCCTAAGTCTTTGACGACTAAATATGTTGGAATTAATCCACCATTAAAAAACATCGTGATAAGGAAGAAAATCATGATGACGTTTTTTCCTTTAAAGCCATCTAGTGATAATGGGTAAGCCGCAAATATTGTGACGATAATCGTGACGAGCGTAAACCCGACTGAATAAATGATGGAATTAATAAAACCCTTCACCATTAAGTCATCCTGAAAAATTCTTGTATATCCTTCAATGCTCCAATCTTTTGGATTGAAGGAAATTCCTTTACTTAGCAGGACATTCGGATCCAAAAACGAGGCCAATAGAATGTAAAGCAATGGTAGTAACACGATTAAAATAAGGAAGACTAAGACGATTTTGTTCGTAAACAGTAGTACTTTATCCGAGTTGCTATGGTTTCTCATTAGAAGTTCACCTCCATCAATATAAACCTTCACCTTCATTTAATTTCTTGACGACAAAGTTAACGAATACGAGTAATACGACATTAATTACGGAGTTAAACAATCCTACAGCTGTTGAGTATGCATAGTCACCAGCTTGTAAGCCGACTTTGTAGACATAGGTTGGAATGATTTCTGAGGTTGGGATATTCATCGATGTTTGCATTAAGTAAGCCTTTTCAAATCCGATTGCCATAATGCCGCCTGCTCCTAAAATGAACAGTACCGCCATAATCGGTTTTAACGTTGGAAGGTCAATATGTCTAATCCGTTGCCAAAGTGTTGCCCCATCAATTGTCGCCGCATCATGCAGTTGTGGGTCTACGTTTGCGAGTGCTGCTACATATATGATCGAGGACCAGCCTGCTGCTTGCCAGATGCCTGACAGGATATAAATCGACCTGAAATAATCAGGGTCTGTCATAAATGGGATTGGACCATTTAAAAATGTCGTTAAAAGTGAGTTAACCGGCCCTGTCGGTGAAAAGAAGATAAACAGCATCCCTGTTATGACAACGACTGAAATGAAGTTAGGTGCATACAAGATGAGTTGAATGTTTTTCTTGATTGCCGCCCTTCGCACTTGATTCAGACTAAGTGCTAGAATAATAGGAACCGGGAACCCTAGTAATAGCCCATATAGACTTAATTTAAGTGTGTTCATAAAAATATCTGCAAAATTTGGAGAGGTTAGAAAATCTCTGAAATGTTCGAAACCGACCCAATCGCTTCCTAGAATTCCTTTCATCGGGCTAAAATCTTTAAATGCAATAATCGCTCCATACATCGGTACGTATTTAAAAATAATCGTCAAAATAATGGCTGGAGCTAAAAACATGTACAGCATGTAGTTCCGTCTAAAATAGTGAAGAAAGCTTTCTTTTTTATTTTCCACTTTCATCTCCAAATCTAGCGAACTACTCATCTCGTGATTTGCTTTCTTTTTTGGCGCTAGTAATGCCATACGTTCATATTCCCCCCTTAAATCGAAATATCTATGTCTATAACACTTTATGTCAAGCGGTTGACATATTTCTGTTAACCGCTTTCATATTTTCATCATAAACGGTCGGTTTTTATATGTCAAGCGGTTGACCTAATTATTTTTATCGATTAATTACCTAAACAAAAAACATCTTAACTAAGAAATTCGTGGTTAAGATGTTCTTCCTCGGGTCTGACAATAGCTAATTTAGTGTTGCAATTATGCCGTACCACTTTTTATCAGCTGAACAGGTAAAATAACTTCCATCGTTTTATCCTTTTGTGTTTCTTCAATAATTTCGTTTAATGTTGTTACGGCCGTTTTCGCAATTTCTTCAATTGGTTGTTTAATCGTTGTTAATTGTGGTAAGAAACTTCCCACAATCTTAGTTCCATCATATCCAACTACTTTCAATTGTTCTGGTACATTGATATGTAATTCTTTAGCAACTTTTAAACATGTAGCTGCGATTAAATCATCACTTGCAAAAATCCCATCTGTATGTGGGTGTTCCTCAAATAGTTTTCGAATCGTCGCTGTTGTTGCTTCCTCATTAAATAGTTTATTAAGCTCATATGTGATTGGCTTTTCAACTAAGTCTTCATAAGCCTTTCTTCTATTTTGAGTTGGGGTTTCTAAATCTAATGGTCCATTAATATGTATAATTGATTTGCAGCCGGAATCTATCAAATGTTGTACTGCCAGCCTTCCACCTTCATAGTTATCAGATCCTATTACTGGAATCGTAGGTGATAAATAATGGTCTATGGCGACAATCGGGAGCTTTGGATTTTTATATGCTTCAATTCCACGATTGTATGAACAGACAATCATTCCATCTACCTGATGTCGAATTAACATCTCCGCATACGATTTTTCCTTGTCGATTTGCCCGAGACTATTACAAAGAATCACCTTAAAACCAAAGTCTGAACAGATATTCTCAATATATAAAGCTAATTCACTAAAAAAGGGATTATTGATTGTCGGCAAGATTAGCCCAATAAAGTTTGTTCTTTTTTTAAACAGCGAACGTGCAATATCATTTGGATAATAGTTTAATTCTTTAATGGCATCTTCTACTTTTTTTCTCGTTTTGTCACTTATATATCCCCGATTGTTTAACACGCGGGAAACTGTTGTTGCTGATACTCCTGCCAGTTTTGCGACGTCTTCTAATTTTACTTGCATTTTTCATCACCTTATAAATCCTGTATATTTCTTACATTATACATTATGTCAACCGCTTTCATTTAGAGTACCATATGGAAGGGGTTTTTGCATCTATATGTCTTCAATGTTGGAATTTTTTTAATGGTATTAGTGGTGTGAGAGATGCTATTTTTATTTACAACTCTATTATGTCAGAAAAATACTTTTCCATAATCGGTGATTAAATGTCTTATTGTGAATCTCCTCATTCATTATTTGAATCATGAGCAACTAATCCTTTCGACATCGTCCTCATCCTTTTTTCACAATATCTGTTAACATACTTAATTCCATAAGGTAGTTATTTAGAGTAATAGTACTTATACATCTAGGTTTTTACCGAGATTAACAATTGTATTATCAACTCTAGGTCAGGATATACTGCACCTAACTTAACTAGAAAATTATACTCTGATAGAAATTTGTATACAAATATTACTCTTACCGACCGACTAACCTGACAATATTTGCTCATCCAGATTTATATCAATCAACTCTCCTTAGTTCAATTTTTAACTGAATATTACAAATACATACAAAAAAACACTGAGTGTTCTTTGGAGTGAGATGATCTCGTAAAACCCCTATATTGCTTTAATACCTTGCTTAAAGGAGTGTTTTAACAAATAAAGAATAGATAAATAAAATGGTGTGAGTGAAACCAAGAGTCAGAGGTTGTAATTCATAGAACTAATGTTCAAATACGAGACCGTGAATAGTTATGGTAATGAACCTTATCCACCAAAAGGATAACCAACATCATAAACACAAAAAGCCATTCTAATAATAGAGTGGCTTTTTCTATGTACAATATTTAATTGGATAGGGCAGTAATGGGTAAAATAAAAAAGACCTAATAGCTTATGGGTCTGATTAACTATTATCCTCTAAATCTTCTTCTATAAGCCCTAATGATAGACATTGTAACAAGTTTTCTTCTACAATGTTCCAACGTTCTTCTGGTACTTTATTGAGTTTCTTTAGTAACAAACTTTTATGTATACTAACAGTTTGACTTAAATCTACGTATCTCTCATTATCACCTTTTGGTAAATAAGTAAAAATAGGATGTTCGTCATCTTTAAGTATGCTATACCAATCTTTCTCTTTTTCGTACTCTTTTATTGTATTTATTGGTGCTACAAGCACATATAGATATTCTTCACTATGGTTTATTTCATTAGAAGTAAGTATGATAACATTTCTAGGTTTGAATGTCATAACAACGAATTGTTCTTTTGCTCGATATCTTCCTTCAATTTCAATAGGGCTAAAATCGCCGATCGAGCTTTTTATTTCTCCCTTTGTAGAACCTTCAGACTCTGGAATAGAAAACGCCTTCTCTTATTATAAAACAATGCAGCTTGAAACTCGTAACCTCTCTCAATTCTTCCCCAAGATTCCTTTGACAAAAAATCAGACAATCATCTTACCTCCTATATACATCCCTATAAGTTAAGCCTGAAATATCTCTATTCTCAGTAGATGACTCATTCGACTCTGCCCAATCTTTTTTTGTTAAGTTAGCAAACTTATTTTTAGTTATAATTGGTTTCTTTGCAGGCTTTCGTTTTGTGGCGAACATTTTCTTGTCCTCCTTATTACACATACCATCACCCCTTAACTTAATGTTAAACAGGTTAAGTATGCCTTGTATACTTAAATGATATACGAATTTTCACCATTTCTTAAGGAAATATAGGATGATTTGACTGTTTTTTACATATAATTAGAGTTTACTTGGAATTTCATCAACTTTAATGACATTCTTCTTAATTAAATCTTAAGTTTTTTATTTGAACAACAAGAAGAAATCATTGAACCAGAGCCTGAAACTGAGCTTGAACCTATTGAAGAACCGGAAGAGATAGTTTATTACAAAACTGTTCTGAAGTTTAGGGATGCTAGTGCAACACCGATTAGAAAAGGAGAGCCAAGCTATAGTAGTAAATTAAATCATGATGGTAATGGTATTGCTTGTAATCAATAAAAAATGTTTTCCAAAAATCATATACGCAAGCAATACGCCGATACCAGGTCCAGGGTTAGCCTCAAGAAGGAACAACATCGAATGTCCTGCTTCACGAACCTGTTCAATTCCGATTGGAGATAGTACTCCGTGGTTAATCGCATTATTCAAGAATAATACTTTCGCTGGTTCGATAAGAATACTTGTCAGTGGCAGTAAGCCAGCGCCAACAAGCCAATCAACCCCAGCTACAAGCCAGCCTGTTAATGTACTAACCGCAGGGCCAACTCCTAAAAACGCAAGAATGGCGATAAGTCCGCCAAGTATCCCTGCGGAAAAGTTGTTGACGAGCATTTCAAATCCTGCTTTAATTTTCCCTTCAATCAATTGATCAAATTTCTTAATGACCCATCCGCCAAGCGGACCAATGATCATGGCACCTAGGAACATCGGGATATTAGCACCGACGATAACCCCCGCAGTCGCGATAGCCCCTACAACAGCACCGCGCTCTTCGTGGACAAGCTTACCACCCGTGTATCCAATTAGGATAGGTAATAAGTAGGTCACCATTGGGTCGACCATTTTGGCAAGGCTTTCATTTGGGAAGAAGCCAGTAGGTATAAATAAAGCTGTAATTAAACCCCAAGCGATAAATGCTGAAATATTCGGCATTACCATCGAGCTAAGGAAGTTCCCAAACTTCTGTACAGCGACTTTTATATTCGATTGAGCCATAGTCTCTCTCTCCTTATAATATAAATTCCTATTTATTGTATCCCAAAGAAAGAAACACTATCAATGAAGTGAAAAGCTAACTTTGTCGCCCCTAAGTTGACAAAGTTAATTTTTAAAGAGGTAATTGTTTCTATTTTTATGAAAACACGCTTTATAAAAAAGGAAAAGGAGATGATTTACTTATTCCTTAGCGATAGGGGTTCTTTGATACACCTCATAAAGATAAGTTCATTGCCATTTTTATTATTTTTTCTATAGAAATCTATACTTATGTGCATCCTTTTTACCATCAAGTAACTCCATTTAAAACGAAAATGAGAAATGCATAATTTCCCATACATTCTAAAGTCATATTCCTCGATCTGCTTACACACTCTAATAATACAAATAAGGCGCTTAATCGGTGTTGATAATTTTATTAGAAAGGATATAAAAGATGAAAAAAAGTATTACTTTAGCTCTACTTCTAGCTTTTGTATTCAATATTTCAACTGTTCATGCTTTTGAAGGTACTATGGTTAATAACGATGACCAATCCTTAACCGCAACTCCTAAACCATCAATAGAAACAATGACAAAGGATGGAAAATACATCCTTATGACAAGAGAGGAATTTAAGAATTGGTTATTTAAGCAACAAGTTAAAAGGAAAATAAATCTTATTCAACATCACCATACGTGGGCACCGTCATACAAACATTTTAAATGGAACAATCACCTACAATTGGTAAAAAATATGGAACATTACCATAAAAGTGAAAAAGGATGGCAGACGATTGCTCAAAACATTACTACATTCCCTGATGGAAGAATCGTTATTTCAAGACCTTTTAACATGGCCCCTGAAGGTTCAATTGGTTGGAATGCAAATGCTCACGGGATATCAATTGAAAATATAGGTAACTTCGACAAAGGGCAAGATATAATGACGAAAGAACAAAAAGATACGATTGTTTATATTACAGCATTACTTTGTATTAAATTCAATTTAAAGCCTTCAGTTGATACAATTACTTATCATCATTGGTGGCATTACAAAACAGGACAAAGAATCTTAGATAAAGGTAGCGACAAAGACGTAAAGTCTTGCCCAGGCACTAATTTTTTCGGTGGGAATTCAACACAAAGTGCAAAAAAGTACTTTTACCCTCTTGTATTACGTAAAATGGAAGAAATTTCAGCTTCTAAACAGTATTAAAGTAAGCTCGCTCATTTTTATAACTTAGCCGTGTCAGTGAATTTCTAAATTATCCAATACTTACCTGTGTTCGCCTACGACACGATCTTAGAAAAACATACTAATTATTATTAGTGATTAATCCAGTAGGTGTGGGGTGTATATGATTAAATTCCGATTTTGGAACCACTTGTCCCCACACCAAGAATTTTAAAAATTGTTTCGCGGTGTCACTTCATCTTTCTTAACCATATAAATCATCAAAAAACTCCAATAATCTCACTTTTACTCCTTATCTTTAAGTGGCTTCACCATATATTCATAGCGATGTTTGTTAATTTCAATAACCTTCTCTTTAACGTAACCAATATGCTCATACAGATTTCTCGCACTTGAATTACTTTGTGCAACATTTAAAGCAACTCTTGCATACCCTTTTTGTACTGCCACTTTTTCTGCTTCGTTTAGCAACATTGTACCTATCCCATTACCTCTGTACCGGTCATCTACACATATGGTGTCGATGTAAAAATCCTTTTCGTCTGCTTCTTTATCGAAATGAATTTCTTCATCCCTTCTCTTCTTCCTTAATCGTTTCAAGATTGGTTCGTCTAACCTTGCCGCATCTTCTCCTGGATAGGTAATGATTATCCCGGCTACTTCGTTTAATATATCTGCGACAATGATATTTTGATAGCTAAGACGGTTATTTTCTTCACGAAAGAATTGAGCAAGTGTTTTACGGATATTTTCTTTCTTCGTTTGTCCTGTGAGTTGCTCAGCAATGTCTGTGATGCCGATGTGTATAAGTTCCGCTACTTTCTTGGCATCCTGTTTCACAGCACCTCTTAGTTTCAGATCATCGGCAATTACTTCCTCCCAAGTGATTCCAAAAGGTGCACCACCATTTGTGTACCCCGCGATAAAATAAAAGGTGTCGTCTGATTCTATCTCCTCAAAATAATCGATTTCTTGTATTTTTTTGGATTTTGCTCTTTTTCTCAATTAAACTACCTCAGTTCTTTTATTGTCTATAATAAATATAGCTTATTTATTTCCAACCGCATTGATTGTCGGTTAAAAATACTTATCTTAATCAACCAGAACGGTTACACGCTAATTGCTAATTCATAGGCAAAATTATAAATAAAAAAAGTTCCTTACTAAGTGTAAGAAACGTTGAGTTATTATCATCACATAATACAGTTGACCGTAATTAGTCGAAAAAGACAAAATTAAAAATAGTTTCGAATTGTCGTTAGTACCCTCTCTAAATCATGTTCATGTAGCTTTCCGATTTTAAATAGTAATTCCTTAAAATGTACAGTATTTAATTTAGAACATCTTACAATTGAGGGTTTATCCAAACCAGCCTCTTCCCAGTATTCAATCGCAACATCAAAATCATTTCTTGTTTGTTGACTTGAAACTGTGGCTATTATGTGGTCTAATTCTACAACAACATTATCATTACTTACAATTACGACTGGTCTTCTTTTTCCATTTAACTCAACAGTCCAGATTTCTCCACGTTTACTTTATTCATCTTCCTTACCCCAAAACATTTCTTCTTTTTCTTTTATGATTTGCTCCTTAGGAGGTCTGCTATCAAAGTAATTATCAAATAACTTACTTAATAACTTAATCCGTTCCCCATTATCCATTTCCTCGATTGCTTTCATTATCTCATCAGCAGTCATTCATAACCACCTCATTAAATAATTATTTTGTTTAAATTATACATTAAAGAGCAGCCTTAATAAAACATTTGGGTATTGTGTCACCTCCTGTTTTCAGTCAATTTTGATATTTTGCGGTTGGTGACAGTGACACTTATTCAATTACTTATATGTGAAACTATTAATTCTTTAGCTACAAGTACAATAAAAACACCGATTGTTACAAAAATAACATCTGGAATTTCTGGTTCGAATAAATAAAACATTGCCCCAAACATAATAGAAAAAATTAATATTGAAAACATTCTTTTCATAAATAAACCACCTAAATAAAAGTATATTATGGCTTTCAATTCTATATTTATAATATAAATAACGTAACAAAACCAAAAATAAGTCCAATTGCCAAAAATGAACACAACATCCACCACAGTATCAGACTGATAGGATTCTTGAGATTCATCGCCTCTTGCCAAGAACTTTTATAAGAACGTTCATTCAATTCATAGCGCTTGATTTGAATATACTGGTACATATTCAGAAGCACCGAAAATATAAGAAGTATTATGACAAACTTTAAAACTTCATCGTTCATTTTGATCATCCCTCTCATTATGACATCGTTTTCTTCATAATTCATACGTTTCACCATGTTGAAAGTTTCGTCTCCTATACAATCAATAAAAAAGCGATATCATACAATTTATTGACTATATTCCAAATTAGTTAACACATCATTCATAGCACTTCACTAATTTCTCATCAAAACCGGACAATAAACGCCTCAATAACAATCACAATCCATAAAAGAAGGGTAACGCCACAACTAATAATTTCAGCAAAATGAATTTGCAGCACCCTCAATCCGTTTTGCTCAGACTTACGGATACCAAAAATATCCCCGTTATTGATGATATAAATAAACGCACTAGTTACCATTAAAGCTGACATGACAAAGGTACTAACTGGTAGAGACGTAGCATATCTCGGATCTCCACTCACCTCCATGTAAAATGGAATATCAAGCTGTTTACTTAACAAAAAGCTTCCGACGACGAGAAGATAGAGATTTAGTGAAATCGTAAACGGATGACGTCGATAATCAATCATCTCATGGAACTTCTTCACTTTCCCTTTAAAATTCAAATCATCAGGCTCTTCCACTCTGTCGCCTTTCATCACAAATACAAAACCGATGAGGACAATTCCTATGAAAAGAAATAGTTCTAACAATTGAAACGCTAGCGACCAATTGTAAAATGCAGTAATCATCAATGCTAAACTAGAAATTCCAATTAGCCATTTTTCGAGTAGCTTACGCTGTTGCACCAATTTATTTATAAAAACTCTGTTATCGCGTTTTTCTGCATGTTGAATCTCTTTGTAGGTCGAAACCTTCTTCAAGACATAAGCAAGCACAACCATCCCTAATCCGATTCCCAAGGCTATGTATGTAGTATTTGGATAGACAGAAACGCGGTCGTAATTTTTCAAGACCCAGTTTCCGCTTATTGCAACGATAAAAATGCCAACAAACATTAAGTAAGACGATAAATTTCGGATAGTTACACCTCCCGAACTTTATATATATTTCTTCCTAACTATACGGTTATTTGCCAAAATGGTTTCAGTCTTATAAGTATAGGTGTGTCATTATCCTATGTATTTCCATTTACTCGTAATCACATTTACCACCTAAACTCATTTCTACTCAATATGTTAATTTTTCCTATTATATATGAGTATATATTATCAAATACTTTTTTCTATAATAGACATTCTCAAGAACTAGTAATTATAGAATTATTTATCATTGGTGCTTTATAGACGAAACAGAGACATATAGTAAGCAATAATTATACATTTTTGCGATAGGATGGCTGGTGTCGTATCGTGAGGATGTTTTTATAATTAATTAGAGGGTATTTACTGAAATATGTGGTAATAATGATAATGAAAAATGCTTGAAATAAGGTGGTGAATATAATGGACAATGCTAATGTGAACTTGTATAATATTAACAAAAGTGTTAAGGGAGTGATTGACTTGGTACCAGTTGTGGCACCTTTAAAGCAAGATGAAAAGCAAAGTCACTCATCAGGAAAAACAGCTATGGATATAAGAAAAAAACGAGGAGTTCGAACATTAGCGGGTAAACGTTTGGCTGAACTTTATAAGGAAGGTAAGTAATGTCAGAATTCATAATTGATTCAAATGATATTATATACGAAGATTTTAGCCAAGCATCAGTCGCTGTTGATGCTTGTTTTCTTTTGGCTTATTTAGATACAGATGACCGAGAGGAGATAGGGTTTCTGTAATACTTGATAAGTGGTCAAATGAAAAAATTAGTGAGTTAGTTATAACTAATAAGGTAGCAGCAGAGGTTGTCCATAATCTTTTTAAAAATACTATTAGAGACGTTCTTTACCTTACACATAAAATGAATAAAAAAGGATATAAGCTTACACCCGATGATTTATTGATTATTGGAGATGTAACAACTGCTAGAAATCTTATAAAGTATGTTCCTAGTTCAAAATTGGACGAGTTGGTTAGCAATGGTGAACTTTATTACAGTATTGAAAGTATATTAAAAGATTTTAAGAAAAAACAATTGAATCGCGAAGGGTTACATTTATATTACAATCATGCCGTCGATACCTACCAAGGTTTAATTAGAGATTTATCAAGTGATCTTTCAATAACAGTTACTACACCAGACCTTGATGATTATGATGTTAAAGAATTAGCATTAAATATTATGCGTATGCAACAACTTGATGTATTTGATGCGTTTCATATTGCTAGTTCTTCACTTCAGGGATGTAATTATTTTGCAACTCTTGATAATGATTTTATTCATACATACTACACTATAGATATTATTGGGGAGCTTAAAATACTAAAAGTTGCCTAAAATAATTCCTTGTTTCTGTATCAGTTGATTGAGGCTTGTTTACATTACTAAACAGGACTTACCACTTTCTTTACATGATGAAGGGGTAGTTTACGCTATGCCTTACAATAGGGATAACAACGTGAGGAAAAGAAGTGATATCAAATTACTTAGTAGTTATTAAATATATAATTGAAAAGTTTAGAGCGTTAAGAGGCTGGCACATAACAAAAAACAACTTAGTTAAATACGAACATTTCTTTGTGGGTTCTATGTTGCAAATATTGTTAAAGGTTAATTGGAGTAAAAACGCGAGATTCCTGTTGGAAAGGTGAACCCCACTGAAAGCGAGTACTCGTGCTGCAATCAACCAGAACGTCTACCCTGTAAAACATCAATTAGATACTATTAAAATCTTATCTAATTGTTCGTATTTTCCTAATATTTAAAACCTTTGTCCCAACCTCTTTTTGATTGTGTATTTATTTAAAATTCTTTCTAACTTTTAAGGGTATAACAGATTCCATTATTCTAAAACTAAAACATCAAAAGGACCTAACGTAACTTTCCCCGTAACATGATCACCTGTAATTGCATCCTTGTACTCCTTCTTCACAACAACTTCTTGTGCTGTATGAGCGTAGTTCAATAAGAAAATAAAGTCCTTACCATCTTTGTGACGAATCGCTAACTCAATTTCTTCAGGTAACTCAAATCGATTTTGATACGTATTTAATTGTAATTCTTCAATTAATAAATTCGCTAGTTCTAGGTTAAATACCCCACCAAAATAATAGCTGCTGCCCTTCCCGTAGTTTCGTTTTACTAACGCAGGCTTTCCTTCAAAGTGAGCATTTGTAAATGTCCCTACTATCTCAACATCGCAATGAGGCTTTAACACTTCATTAAAATCGTTTGTCTCCACTTCATCTAAACCTTTAAACTGTATCCGCGGTACAGCCTCAAACGGAGCTTCTCTCGTAAACTCTTCAACTGTCACACCTACTAAATCAGCCAAATATCCAGGGAATGCTTTCATATACGTTTGGCCGGTCTCATCCTTATACCCAGAGCGACAACCAAAAATTATCCTACCACCTTGTTTAACGTATGCTTCAAATAGTTCTACCTGTTCCTTTGTGATGATTGCTGCATGTGGATAAACGATCACTTTATATTTTTTTAAATCCTCTAAAGAAGAATCATGATTTAGATTATACGCATCAACGGGGACGTGGTTATATTGTAAGGCCTTAAACCATGCATCTTTGCTCTTGGAGGCGTACGGTCCAACCCATGCATCAAATTCTCCGTCCCAGTCATTATCATAATTCGTCATATACGCAATTTCTGCTTGATAGGTTGAGCCAGCTATTTTTCCAAGCTGATGAAGCTCTTTACTTACCATCATTAAATACATTTTATTAATGCTGAACATTTAATTTAAAACGATTACATAGAATTAGTTTACCCCCCCTATGTCCCACTCTGTTTGAGGCGCTTACATACTGTGATTCCTATTTAGAATCATAAATCTTTTTCGTTCACGATTATGGTATTTTTTCTGTGAAATTGGTAAATTTTCATCTTTTTTTCGTAAGCCCGAATTATAAAATAAGCGCATCCTTTCGGTACGCATTACAAATAGCCGTAAATCCCGACTTTTTTAATCGAATTACGGCTATTTCATT
>NZ_JAUSUD010000029.1 GCF_030813355.1 Metabacillus malikii | reverse complement strand
TGTTCTGGCATATGAAAAGCACCTCCTTAAATTGATACATTCATCGTACCAGGAGGCGCTGTGTGTTTATATGCGTTGTTTGATTGGGGGCTTACTTTTTTTCTTTAGGAGAAAAACATATGAGGTGATGACTATGGTTCAAGGTAACTTAGAATTTGGTTTGAAGCTTATTCATGAAACTATCAATATACCAGTTTATGTAATGAATAAGTCTGGCGAAACTATAATAAAGTACAACTCAAAAAACATAGTTAATCCTTTATATGAATCAAGGGAGTGTATTTTAGACAACATACCCACTCTTGATTCCACAAAGCACACTCCAATCCTATATACAACAAAGTATTTAGAAAGATTGATTGTAATCCCTTATCATGATGCTTCGACTTCAGGGACTATTTTTTTAGGTCCAACTATTTCGCAAAAATCCACATTACGAGCAAGCAATCAAATGGAAAATCGGGATTTTCAATATGTAGATCGAAACCAACCATTAGTGGAATTGCGTCAGAATTCATTTTTTCACCAAAATCCCGATAATGAAAAAAGAGTCTATCAATATATTACAGAGGGAGATAAAGAAGAGCTTCTTCTCTATTGGAAGTCTTTCAAGGAAGATGGAGATTTTGAAGCGATACTATCCAAAACGAGTGAATGAAGAAACCAAAAGAATCATACGATTGCTACCATTACTCTTGCTACAAGAGCTGCAATTAATGGCGGCCTACACCCAGAAATAGCTTACACGATAGGGGACATCCAAATACAATAACTTGAAGAACTCAATAACGTTAAAGATGTTCGTACTTTTACAGAATATTGCTTATGTGAGTTTGCGGAAAGAGTTGCGAATAGTAAAAAACAGAAATATACAAAACCAATTAGCGAATGCCAGTATTACATTTTCAAACATATATACGAAGACATCTCACTTTCAAAACTTGCTGACTACGTTTCAATTAATTATAAATATCTTTCGAACTTGTTTAAAAAAGAAGTAGGCATTTCAGTTACAGAATATATTCAACGTACGAAAATTGAAGAAGCAAAAAAGCTAATCTCATTTTCAGATTATTCATTATCAAAGATACATACCCTCCTTAACTTCACAGATCAGAGTTATTTTACGAAAGTTTTTAAAAAATATACTGGGTATACGCCAAAGCAGTATAGAATGCAGCGTGATTCTCTTTCTAAATCAGGCAGAGGAGATGATTAAACGTTGGATTCTGCAATACCAACGGACTCCGATGACATATTATCACCCTTCTTAACTTTATATGTAATACAAAAGGCGAAATTATGAGGTCTTTGTACTGTAAATACTTTTATCAGACACCTGACGCTAACGTAAACTTTTTTTATTTTCTGCTAATTCCTTAATTACTTTTTACTTCAGTTGAAAATTCTATCGACTAAAACAATTTATCTTCTAGTTTGAATGAACGCTTTAACATTGGTAATGAAACTAACCAAAACTATGTAGCTTTTTATAAAAATCTACATAGTTTCAGCTTTAACGATTTTTTTCGGTTAGAAAATTAACTTTAGTTTCGTTACATGAACAACTCCGTTCTAATTAAAGATGATAGGAAAAGTAAAGATAACGATAGCTGCCCAAAGTCCGTAGACTGGCAAATATTTAGTAATAGCATCTTGGATCGTTGAAGGTCCGGATTTGCTTTTTAGAAAACTCATATAGGAGATCATAATCCAAATTAGATTTGCCCAGATTAGGATGTTTACTCCTAAAACAGCTAATCTGTTAGGGGTAATCCCATAAGATGAAAGTCTGAAAACGATGGCAGATAGGGCAACGCTGTCAATGATAAGCGCAAGTACAATAAGTGCAAAATTTATATAATCTGAAATGCTCTTTTTCTGGTCTGTGTCGCTTTCAGTAATGGAAAATATCGTAACAGCCAATACACAAAAGAGGATCCCGTTGAAGGCTAACAGGAAATTACGGTCCAAGAATGGATTTTTCCCGAGCCATATAACCGCCATAAGATAGACCAATAATGTGACCAGGACAAGCGGGCTAAAAATTTTCGCAATATATGGTGTAATATTCTTTGCAAGTTTAAGATTCATTGATACCAGGTATGCAGCCACAATCGCAAGAGCGGCAGCACCAAATAAAACAACATTACTAAAATAGAAGTCTTCTATTTGTAAGCCAATAAAGCTGAATAACAGCATCGTTAATGCCGCCAGTGCCATTCCACAAACAGCCATGCTGGCGTAAAGAATACCATATTCCACATTAAATTTGATATAAGCTAATCTAGAACTCCCTTTTGAATATTGATTTCCTGTAAATGCAAGCCCTAATAATAGCCATAAGAATATAGGAAGGTGTAAATAAGCAAGGATAATACTGTCTTTATCATTTAAAGGCAGCATATTAAGATAGACCACAGTAATTATAAACAACGCTACAAGAGAATAAATCATCCTTTTCTTCGGGGTATTATTGTAAACAAACAAGGCAGCGATAAAAGGAAATATACCAAACGCCAGGTTAATTGGAGCAATGACTTCTTGTTCGACAAAATGAAAAATGACTCTGGTACATATTCCTGCCAGAATAGCTAAAATGCCCATCAAGATGAAACTTTTTTGAAGCAAAGGAGATTTTTCTGTATTCGCTGTCTCCTTGAAATGCAATCTTTCATACCAAATGCCAAGCACTTGAGAATCAGGATGTTGTTCCCATGCTTGTAAGAATGACTTTTTAAATGCTTTCGGGTCTTTTCGATAGATCCTCTCCAATTCATGAGGGTTAGCAATGTTTTCAATAATTAAATTGTTATTTTCCATCATTATACCTCCCTAAATAATTATTAGCTCCTTCACATTGTTTAGCTGTTTTCGTCACTTTTGTATTCTAGAATATCCCCAGGTTGACACTCTAACGCCTGACAAATTGCTTCTAAGGTGGATAATCGAATTGCATTACGATTTTGATTTTAATCTATTATTTATTGTTTTACAATAAATATTTATTATTTTGTATAATATTTTTGTTCTTTCAACAAAAAAAACATTCCTCATTCAAAGAAATGCTCATTACACTTTAAACCATTAAATTTGTAATTTGTCCAAGATAACAATCCACTGGTATTTTCTCTACTTGAAACGTTGTCCTAATAAAACCTAAAAAGCTCTCTTCATCTCCACCACTCGATGACAAACCCTTTGTATTAAGCTCTTCTCATGACTCACAACGAGCATCCCCATCATTCTTTCCCTAGCAATATTTTGTAATACTGTCCATAACTGTGCTTGTGTTATCGCATCAAGCATCGTTGTCATTTCATCGGCGATTAAAAAGCGAGTCTCAGGTCCTAATGCACGTGCGACACAAAAACGTTGGAGCTCGCCACCTGATAATTCGTTTGGCCATCTCTCTAACCATTCCTGTTCAATCCCTAGTAAATCAAGGGTCTCTTTATCAGGGTTCCATCCCTCGCTGACAATTCTTTTCATTTTCCAGTGCGGATTAACTGCTTTTTCCGGATGCTGATAGACGAGCTGAACAGGGTGATATCCTTTGTTAGATAAGGACTTCCCGCCTAAGTATACTTCTCCAGCAACCGGTGTTTCGTAACCTGCTAGAAGCTTACAAAAGGTTGTTTTCCCAGAGCCACTTGGACCAATTAAGCCGACGATCTCCCCCGGATCGATGACAAGATTCATTCCTTGAAACAACCATTGTTCCGGTTGATAACAAAAACTAACTTCCCTTGCACTAAGTTGCATGAAAACACCTCACCATTCCTTCTCGTACTGTTCTGTTCACTGGTTGGACAACTCTGCACTGAGCTGTGGCACGTTCACAACGTGGTTCAAATACGCAGCCTGTTGGGAGATGATTCGGTTGTGGCTGTGTCCCTTTAATCGGGATGAACTCATTTTGTGGCAATGCTCGCCATAGTGCCTTACTATATGGATGCCGTAGCAACTCACCTTTACCAGTGAAATCCTCTACTGGAGCTACCTCAACGGTTGTTCCCGCATAAAAGACAGCAATTTTATCGGCAACCTTTAATGCTGCTTCAATATCATGTGAAATCAAAAGAACCGCGCAGCCATTTTCTGCGAGCTCACGAAGATTTGCTAATGCCTCCTCAATGACAATCGCATCAAGTCCTGGAGTCGGTTCATCAGCGATAATCAGCTGTGGTTCGCTTATGACAGCAGTTGCGAGGAGTGCTCTTCTTGCCATGCCCCCGGAAAGCTGAAACGGATACATATTTTCCGTTTTCTTAGCTAAACGATACCGTTCAAAAACCTTTCGCTGTGTACGTACCGCATCACCAGTATTCACAGATGTTTGCACCTGTTTGCCAATTTTCATTAATGGATCCAAATAAGCTACAGATTGTGGAACAAGACATATTTCGTTTCCTCTTAATTCCTTCTGGCGCTTGGCAGTTAACGGCGTTCCCTTATAACGGCAAGTTCCACTCACATCCGAATTCACGGGAAGTATCCCTAATATCGCATGAGCTAGTAAGCTTTTCCCTGAGCCACTAGCCCCAACAACGGCAACAATTTCTCCTGCTTCAACCGAGAGGCTCAAATTCGCTATTACTTGCCGTTTCACTTTTCTTAGCATGGATGTGTAGTTTGTAAATGTCACAGACAGATTTTCTACTTCTAATAACGACATTCTTTTCCCTCCTTTCGTACAACTAATCACGTGATTGATTAGGTTCGATGAGCATTCTTAGCCCTACCCCAATCCGGTCAAATATCCGAACAATGAACAGTAAGCAAAGTCCTGGGAAAAACGCGAGCCACCACATACCAGAAGATAAATATTTCATCGATTCAGATAAAATAATCCCAATTGCCGGCTCATGTGGTGAAATGCCAAAGCCTAAAAACGTAATAGCTGCTTCATGTAAAATCGCATGTGGAAATAGAAGAATAAAACCGATAACTATTTGTGGGACAATCGCTGGCAGGACATGATGAACCATTATCCAACCTTTTGTTTTTCCGAAATTCTTTGACATCTGGACATATGGCGAAGACCGGATTTGCATCGTTTCGGCGCGGATCACTCTAGCTAAGCTCGGCCAATGGGTAACGGCAATCCCTATCGCAATCCCGTGAAAGCCACCACCTAACATAAACGCAATAAGTATAAGGGTAACGAGATGTGGCACACTTAAGAATAAATCTATTAACCAAGTAATCCACTTGTCTGCCCATTTCCCGAGCATCGCTGAACTAACTCCAAGAAACACTGCAATTATAGTGCTTCCAACCGCTCCAATCACACCTACGGCAATGCTCATATAAAGCCCCTTCAACGTACGAATAAACATATCTCTCCCTAACCAATCTGTCCCAAAAAGGTGGTCAAGTGAAGGCGAAGCATTTCGTTCACTAAGAATTGTTGTAATGATTTTTTCATCAAGAAAAAAACCTATGAAGAATACACTTAACAAAATCGTACATCCTAACACAATCGTCAAAGCCGTTCTCTGTCGTTTATTAAATCCGATTTGCTTCTGTGTCGCTTGTTTAAACGTCTCCTGAATCATCCCTGATTCACCTCTCTCGTCCTTGGGTCCAACATATAATACAAGATATCAGCAATGAGATTACCAATAAACACAAAGAGGGAGCTAAAAATAACAAGTCCTAACAGTAACGGCACATCACCATTTAAACCTGATTCAACCATCGCTTGGCCGAGACCTGGATAGGAAAAAATTTGTTCAGCAAGGATGGCCCCACCAAACAACTCACTAAATGCAGCAAATTGTAGCGTAATTGCTGGGAGTGCAATATTCCGAAGTCCATGCCTCCAAAACAAGGTAAACCCACGCTCTCCTCTAGCTCGTGCAAACAAGACATACTCACTCGCTAATACATCAAGCAATTTCTCTCGTGTATGCAGAGCAACATTGGCCACACCAACGATGCTAAGCGTTACGGCTGGAAGAAATAAATGTTGGATTCGTTCATGAAGCATGACATCGTCAGCAAGAACTCCTACAGGAACACCGAGCCCAATCGGAAACCAACCGAGCTTAACTGCGAAAACGATTAGCAGCAAGAGACCAAGCCAGAATGTAGGTGTTGATGCAAGTGTATAACAATACCCCGTAATTAGTCGGTCGATCCAAGTATCTTTTTTCATCGCTGACACGACACCCATGACAAAGCCGATTATTCCTGATAAAGCCCAGGCCACAAGCATTAAGACGAACGAATGAAAAAATCGGTCAGCAATAATATGTAAGACAGGCTGGCGATACATCATCGATGTTCCTAAATCGCCAGTGAAAAAAGCTGTAAGCCAATGAGAAAATTGAATAAGAATCGGTTCATCAAGCCCCCAATACGCTGCTATAATCTCACGTTGCTCAGGACCAACCTTTAACAAATCAGCCCCGATATAAGCTTGTATCGGGTCTATTGGTGAGTGCTTCACTAACAGGAAGGAAATCAAGCAAACCGCAAATAACAAGGAAATGATTCTTACTACCTTAGCAAAAACAAGGTTCACAATGCCTCTTGATGTTTGCATTGTCTTCATTCCGTCCATTCCCACTCAACAAGGTTATCGGTAATTGGCCAGCCATGCTCATGTGGTTGAATTTTTTGTTCACCAATGTCAAGACCTTCCTTGACGAGGTACAAATGGTCAATATTCACTAACCAGGCCCACGGTGCATCACCAATTGCACTTAGTCCTGTCGTTCCATCCCATTGTGCTTTTTTCCAAAATACATTTGCGGCTTCCTCTGTTTTTGCGTGAAGTGCCTCATCTAAATACTCGTTAACCGTTTCATTGTGATAATACCCTGTGTTAAAGTAATCCTTGCCAGCTAACTTGCTGTGATACACATTGTATAATTCGTGTGGGTCATGACTACCCCAGCCCATTAATACAGCCTGTGAGTACATGTCCTTTTCTATCATTTCCCAGCTTTTCCCCTCGATATTGATTTGGATCCCTAGAGGCTTCATCATATCTGCGACGACTAGTGATAAAGATTGTCTAATCACATCATTTGCAGGATACAATAGCGTGAACTCTGCCTTCAGTGAGCCCTTTTCAACGATTCCGTCACCATCGTTGTCACGCCAGCCTGCATCTTGTAACAGTTTTTTTGCTCCTTCAATATCGCCATCCTCAAAGACAGTTTCAGCATTCCACCAAGGTAGGCGATCGACTGCTGAAAAGGCAGGTGAGCCATACCCTTCAAGAACTCCTTTAATCAATTCATCACGGTTAATTGCGAGGTTAATTGCCTTACGAATTGCTGGATCCGCGGTCACATCGTTCCCAATCGGAATATCCTCCTCCGTAACCTGACCTGCTGGAACCGTTGGAAAAGCAATCCCTCTGTTATCAACCGTTTTAACCGCTTCTAAACGCATCCCTTGAATTGCTTTTTTACTATAGGCGGCTGGAATGGCTGTAACATCAACCACACCCGTTTGCGCAGCAGCAAACGCAGCATCTTCGTTTAAGAATAGAAAGGTTACTTTTTGAAAAAACGGCATATCTCCATAGTAATGCGGGTTCGCCTTAACAATAAGCTGCTGTCCTTTATCCCATTGCACAAATTGGTATGGCCCAGACCCAATTGGATGCTCTGCGTACTCCTTTCCATAAGCATGCTTCGGGACGATGCCTGTCGCAACGAGTGAGTTAACAAATGTCGACTGTGGAGTTTTCAATGTGAACTTTACGGTCGTTGGACCCGCTGCCTCGACTTTTTCTAAAGCTTGAAAGTCTAAGACAGAGCCATTTGTCATTGCTGTTTCAAATGTGAACGTCACATCGTCTGCCGTTAACGGTTTTCCATCTGAAAACGTCACATTTTCTCTTAATTGAACGGTCCAAACCAACCCATCATCACTGACGTCATAGCGAGTCGCAAGGTCATTGACAATATTCAAATCACTATCTCTTTTTAACAGCGTGCTTTGAAAAAGCGGTGAACCGTATCTTCCCCAGCCAATTGTCGGATCAAAACCCATCTCAGGCTCATTTCCAACCGCCAAAACGAGTTCATCCTTTTTGACTTCACTATTTGTTGCTTCCGACTTCATTGGTTTTGTTTGACTACAGCCTGTTACGAGCAGGGAAAAGATAATCCCTGCGGATAACCAAAAGCTAAGCTTTTTTTTCGTCATGTTCGCTTCCACCCTTTTCCTGCTAAATTTGCGCAACAGGAGCAATTGTAAACTTGCCATAATCGACTCCTTTTAAGCTCGTTAGTCGATTGCTAAGCTGCTCGATTTCGTTTCCTTTCCCTTTGACAACGATAATTTCTAAACAGCTCGATTCGTCTAAATGAAAATGTGTTGTTGCCAGGATGAGATGATGCCCCTGATGCTGAATTTGCGTCATTTCTTCTAGTAAATTTGATTGATGATGGTTATAAAACAACAGCAAGCTCCCTGCGACAAGCTGCTCATGCTCCTCCCAAGAATGCTGAATGAGCGCATCTCGGACTAAGTCGCGGACAGCCTCGGAACGGTTTTCATAGCCTCGTTTTCGCACTAACTCATCAAAGCGGCGTAGCAAGCTGCTCTCCATTGAAACACCAAATCTCTTTAACACTGAATCTTCCATCTTAACCACCACTCGTATTTTTTCGTAACACAAACGGATAAAAACGTAGCACGCAATGACCAAATATTTAGCTAGTCTCTGCGGCTAGCCCTTTCTCCACTCTAGCTTTTCTTCATTGTTTAATTCCTTCATCATTAAGCTCTCACACTCAGAAAACACCTTTTCAATGAGTGGTGTGCTATAAGCTAAAATTCGCAGCGTTAGCCCATTATTAGCGACTAAACTAATCCCAAACCGACTTTCGCTTGTAAAATGTGCAAGCTTTGTTCGCAGCTTCTCAATTAAACTTTCGGTTACCTTTGGGTGAATCAAAAACATCGTGCCAATATGGCTATACCCTTCCAGGTGCATAATCGATTGCAGCTGTTCATTTGGTTCAATAAGCAAATGGTCAAAAACCTGCAATGAACCGTCCACGTAGATTTTCATTTTTGACGTGCATTTCGTATACGTAAACAAACTCCCATCTTCTGACCAGCCTGGTGTCATAATGTCTGTGTAAAAAAACGTTGCCAATGAGCTCATGTACACATTTGTTTGTTGGGTAAACTGTGCATCCTGATAAAGAATGAGTGAATCTTGTTTTACAAATAGCTCACTATTCGGCTCTAACACATAGTCCATCACTTGATTGACACCATCACGTGGTGACTTATAGACCTTTGTTGATGCTTGTGTCGTTAAGGCGAGACGGGCTGACTTTTCAACAACGACCTCTGTTTTGTACGTATCCCCATCCACATAGCCACCTCCGACATGAATGAGGGTGAGCAATGGGAGGTCATCGTGCAAATATGTAGGTCTTGTGATTTTTAGGACACCGTCAAAGTAGCTATTGGTAATAACGGATTTGTCACGTCTTTTCCCAACCTTCACATGAAGATATCCTGTATACGTCATGATTCTAATCCGACAAGAAACGCTTCTCTCCATATCCATTCCACGATGTCCGTAACACCTGTTCCATTCTTTAAATTCGAGAAAATAAACGGCTTATCCCCTCTCGTCAATAGCGTATCCTCTCTCATCACATCAAGGTTGGCTCCGACATATGGGGCAAGGTCAATTTTGTTAATAATAAACAAATCAGACTTAATCATCCCTTGACCACCCTTACGTGGTATCTTTTCCCCTTGAGCAACATCGATAATATAAATTGAAAAGTCTACCAATTCGGGTGAGAACGTTGCCGCTAGGTTATCACCACCGCTTTCGACGAAGATTAAATCAAGATTCGGATGGCGGTCATTCAATTCCTCAATCGCCGCAAAGTTCATCGATGCATCTTCTCGAATCGCCGTATGTGGGCAGCCCCCTGTTTCGACACCGATTATTCGATCCTCTGGTAATGCTCCGTTTCGAATAAGAAATTGCGCATCTTCTTTTGTGTAAATATCATTTGTTATAACTGCTAACTCTAAATCTTTCATTAACGCACGTGTTAATTTATCTACTAACAATGTTTTTCCTGCTCCAACAGGTCCACCAATACCAATTCTAATAGGTTCTCCCATTTCAATACTCCCTTTCTTATTATCTAGCAATTTTTTATGACATAAACAATCGGACTGATAGCTGTTCATGAATCATTTGGGCAATTTCTAAGCCAGGTACAGAGGCACCAAATTCTGTTTCATCAATGACCAAGATACGGTCAACTAGCTGTGATATAAATGGTTGCAGCTCACGGAGAATCTTTTGACCGTCTGTTTGCCCGAGCGGAATCCCGCGAACTCCGTTTTGCACCATCGAGCTTGTCGTTGCAAATAAATAGGTTACCAGTGTTGTGGCAAGGTCAATTTTCATTGCCTCACATATAATTCCAAAGACGATTGAGCTATGACCATGTAACTCTTTTGCCTTCAGCTTGGCTTCATAGATTTTTAGAAGGTCAATGTCATACAACTCATTCATCACTTTCGTTAATTGGCGGCCAATCCGTTTATTGCCTTCACGTGTTTCTTTCGCATTTGTCAGCGCGAATAACTCTTCATCCAATGTCCAAACTTTATCAATGTTTTTTGCTTGAATTGCTTCATACGCAATTCGACAGCCTAACCCATCTGTATAGACACATTGAGTCGAGATATATTGCTTCATTGCGGTTAAAAATGTCTCTTTATTCGTGATTTTCTCCTCCTGAATGTACGTTTCCAAGCCAAATGAATGGGAGAATGCACCTGAAGGAAAATTCGAATCACAAATTTGTAAAAGGTCTAGCAGCTTAGTCATGGGAATGACCAATATGCTTGAACGCTTCGTTCATTTTTCTATTTTCCCGTACAAATGGGACAGCGAGTTCAACTAACAAACGCTCTACTAAGTAGTCAAATTGGACAATCATTTCATCGTTTTCAAACTGTGCTGGTAGATGGCGGTTTCCTAGCTGGTGGGCAATATCCCCCATTTGCCGAATTGAGGTCGGCTTAATGACTAGAACATCATCCTCAATGACACTGATGACAATGGAATTCTTTTCATCCTGAAATAAAATATCGCCATCCTTTAAATCTTTACCACCCTTGAGACGAATGCCGAGCTCTTTTCCATGGTCTGTTTTGACACGCTGAATTTTTTTGACAAGCTCATCACTTCGTAAATACACACGTTCAACATGGTGTGGTGCTTTGTCTAACTGTTTGACATTCCCAATTACTTTTTCAATAATCAATTTCCTCACCTCAAAATAAAAAGTATCGTTGTGCTAGTGAAACCTTTTCATCTGGCTCACAGGTGATTAATTCACCGTTCACCTTTACCTCGTATGTTTGTGGGTCTACATCAATTTCTGGGGTTTCTCCGTTTAATTTCATGTCTTTCTTTGTGAGCTTACGGATATTTTTCACGACGCCAATTTTCTTCTGAAGTCCAAGTTTTTCATGGATGCCTTTCGTGAATGCGGCTTGTGATAGAAAGGTATACGATGTTGCATATTTTGCCTTCCCGAAGCTCGCAAACATCGGTCGATACATGCTAGGCTGTGGTGTTGGAATCGAGGCATTCGGGTCCCCCATTACGCTCCAGGCAATCATCCCACCTTTGACAATTAATTCAGGCTTTGCCCCGAAAAATGCAGGATTCCACAGCACGAAATCAGCGAACTTGCCGACCTCAATTGACCCAACATAGTCAGAGATGCCGTGGGCAATCGCGGGGTTTATCGTATATTTCGCGATGTATCGTTTGACGCGAAAATTATCGTTTTCTTCCCCTGCGACAAGCTCGCCACGCTGTCGCTTCATTTTATCGGCTGTTTGCCATGTTCGCGAAATCACTTCTCCAACTCTTCCCATTGCTTGTGAGTCAGAGGAAATAATGCTAAATACACCAAGGTCATGAAGGATATCCTCTGCGGCAATTGTTTCCTTACGAATTCGTGAATCGGCAAATGCTAAATCCTCAGGAACAGCTGGATCTAAATGATGACAAACCATGAGCATATCTAAATGCTCAGCAATCGTATTCACCGTATAAGGTCGCGTTGGATTTGTTGATGATGGGAGAATATTAGGATAAGATGCTGCTTTAATAATATCTGGTGCATGGCCACCGCCCGCTCCCTCGGTATGATACGTATGGATGACACGGCCATCGATTGCATTTATCGTATCCTCAACAAACCCACCTTCATTTAACGTATCTGTATGGATCGCGATTTGGATATCATAGTTATCAGCTACCGTTAACGCCTTATCAATATTGGACGACGTTGTTCCCCAGTCCTCATGGAGCTTTAAGCCAATCGCACCTGCTTCAATTTGCTCGATAAGCGCTGCTTCACTAGAGGAATTGCCTTTTCCGAGAAAGCCTAGATTCATCGGAAACTCTTCTGCAGCTTTGAGCATTTGGCTAATGTTCCATTCACCAGGTGTACATGTCGTGGCATTCGTCCCCGTCGCTGGACCTGTTCCACCTCCGAGCATTGTCGTAATCCCTGATTCAATTGCAGTTTGGATTTGCTGTGGGCTAATAAAATGGATATGGGTATCAATCCCACCAGCAGTTAAAATTTGTCCTTCTCCAGCAATTACTTCTGTTGCAGCACCAATGACAATGTCGACATCATCCATCAATAAAGGATTTCCTGCCTTCCCAATCCCGACAATGATGCCGTCCTTCACACCAATATCAGCTTTATAAATCCCTGTATAATCAACAATTAACGCGTTCGTGACAACCAAGTCGACAGTATCGCTGCGTGTTGCAAGGGGATGTTGACCCATACCATCGCGGATGACCTTTCCGCCACCGAACTTCACTTCATCGCCATATGTTGTATAATCTTTTTCGACTTCAATGAACAGCTCCGTATCAGCAAGTCGTACTTGATCGCCTACTGTCGGACCGAACATATCAGCATATTGTTTTCGTGACATGTCAAAGCTCATGATTCCTCACCCTTCTCAAGCGGACCATTTGTTAAATTGTTTAACCCATAAACCTTCCGTTCACCAGAAAACAGAATAAGCTCCACTTCCTTGCTATCTCCTGGTTCAAAGCGAACAGCTGTCCCAGATGGAATGTTAAGCCTTCTTCCAAATGCTTTCTCGCGGTCAAAGTCTAACTTGCTATTAATCTCATAAAAGTGAAAATGCGAACCGATTTGCACAGGTCGGTCACCTTTATTAATTACCTCTAGCGTTATCGGCATTTTTCCTTCGTTACATAAAATCGGACTATTTTTGAGCCTATACTCTCCTGGTATCATTCTTCACCCTCTTTTCACGTGAATCGCCTTTTTCTTAAAAAATCGGATCATGAACTGTGACAAGCTTCGTTCCATCCGGAAAGGTTGCTTCAACCTGAATATCATGAATCATCTCCGCAACCCCCTCCATCACATCTTCGGTTGAAAGAATCGTCCGTCCAAACTGCATTAGCTCAGAAACTGACTTTCCGTCACGGGCACCTTCCATGACCTCGTATGTAATGATCGCGATGGTCTCGGGATAGTTTAGCTTTAACCCTCTTGCTTGCCGTCTCCTTGCTAAGTCAGCAGCAATAACGATCATTAATTTGTCTTGTTCACGTGCTGTTAGTTTCATCCTCACCCCTCCTTTGGGGACAGTCCCCCACCGCTTTAAACCGCTAAATACTGATGCAGTTCATCCTCATTGATTTCATCACAAAGACCATTCAAGACCATTTTGCCTTTATCAAGAATGTAAACCTCATCTGCACAAGATAAGACCGCATCTAAATTGTGCTCGATTAAGAGAATCGACATTCCCTTTTCGCGGGAGATTTTCACGAGGACGTCTTGGATGAGCTGAACGATTGACGGCTGGATGCCTTCCATCGGTTCATCTAACAACAGCAGCTTCGGATTAGAAATAATCGCCCGAGCAATCGCCAGCTGTTGCTGTTGACCGCCGCTTAAGTCGCCACCCTTTCTGTCAATCATCTCCTCCAACACAGGAAACCATTCAAAGATTTCGCGAGGGATGTCCGTTGACCTTGCCGACCTTGGCAGAGCCTCCATCCCAAGAAGTAAATTCTCCCTAATCGTCAGGTCGGAAAAGATTTCCCTTCCCTGTGGCACATAGGCAATCCCTTGTCGTGCCCGTTGTTCCGGTCGTTCCTTCCGCCAATTTGTGTTTTGAAAGGTAATTGTTCCGTCGGCAATTGGCAACAGTCCCATAATTACCTTTACTAGTGTCGTTTTACCAACGCCATTTCGTCCGAGAAGTCCGACAATTTTTCCTTCTGGAATCTCCATATGAAGCTGTCGGAGGATCATCGTTTCATCATAGCCGGCTTGAAGCTCTTGGATTTGAAGCATGTTATCCCTTCCTCCCTAAATACACATTCCTCACTTCTTCGTTTTCCTGAATCTCATCCATGGACCCTTCACAAAGCACCTTACCCTCATGCATAACAACAACCTTTGTTGAAAAGTTACGGACAAAATCCATATCATGCTCAACAATTAACACCGAACACTCCTTCGCAATTTCCTCAATTAACTGCCCAGTTTTTGTTCGTTCTTCCCCAGACATTCCGGCAATTGGCTCATCTAATAACAACAGCCTCGGTTCCTGGATGAGCTGCATACCAATTTCCAACCATTGTTTTTGACCATGTGATAACGAGGAGGAAGGCTGATGGCGAACGTCATAAAGGCCAATTCGCTCTAGCAATTGCTCTATTTTTTCTTCTTGAGTCTGCGTCATTTTCGCGAACAACATCGAAAGAAAGCCTTTCTTTTGCTTCATTGCAATCTCTAAGTTTTCAAATGGCGTAAGCTGTAAAAAGATACTTGGTGCTTGGAATTTCCGGGCCACACCATGATGAACGATTTTTTGCTCGGAAAGCTTTGTTAACGTCACTTCACCCGCAAATCTCACTTCACCGTTCGTCGACTTTGTTTTCCCACATATCACATCAAGCAACGTCGTTTTCCCGGCGCCATTTGGTCCAATCAAAAACAGAATTTCATGATGGTCAACCTCTAAATTGACACCTTGAAGTGCTTTAAACCCTGAAAAGTCAACCATCACATCACGACACGACAGTATCGGCTGCATTCTTCTCAACCTCCTTCTTCTCCTTTTTAAAGAGGGCAAGCTTCACTTTATCAACTAGACCTGCTAAGCCGTTCGGTAAATATAAAACGACTATGATGAAAAGTGCTCCTAAAATAAAGGTCCAAAACTCAGGGTATGATTCACTTAAAAAGCTTTTTGCACTGTTCGTGATAATCGCGCCAATCGCTGCCCCTAAAATTGAATACCTGCCACCAATTGCTGCCCAAAGCACCATCTCAACAGAAGGAATAATCCCCATCATTTCCGGTGTAATCATCCCAACCTGAAGGACAAACAAAGCACCAGCAATTCCAGCAAACGCTGCAGAAAGCCCGTAAATAAACACTTTATACGTAGCAGGATTAAATCCAAGGAATCTCAAGCGATTTTCTCCATCACGTATCGCAATTAACACTTTCCCAAGGCGTGTCTTCGTCAAAATGAGAGAAAGCACCATAATAACAGCTAAAAAGCCAACTGTTACATAGTAAAGAATCGTTTTCGTCTGCGGATCTGATAACGGAACTTGGAAAACAGTATAAAAGTTCGTTAACCCACTCGTTCCTCCCGTAATATGCTGCATCCCGATAAATAACGTAACCGCAACAACGACAACCGCTTGTGAGATAATCGAGAAAAACACACCTTTAATCCGGTTTTTAAATGTAAAATATCCGATAATACAAGCGATAAGAAAGGGTACGAGCACTGCAGCCGCAATCGCAACAAACGGATTTTCAAAAATCATCCAAATCAATGGAACCTCCGTAATCCCGTTCCATTCCATAAAATCCGGTATTCCACTTGGCGAAGCCTCCAGCTTCAAGTACATCGCCATACAGTAGGCACCTAAACCAAAATAAACACCATGACCTAAGCTTAAAATCCCTGTATAGCCCCAAATTAAACAAATTCCCACGGCAATAATCGCATAGCATAAAAACTTCGCTAGTAAGCCAACCCGAAATTCTGATAGAAAAAACGGCGCGACTAACAGCAAAATAATGAATAATCCGTAATAAGAACTTTGGCTATATTTCTTTATCATGACTTCACCTCCATTAATCAAGTGCTCTCACCTTCGCTCCTACAAGTCCAGTCGGCTTCCATTGTAGGAAAAGAATAATAAATGCAAACACAACCACTTTCGCAATCGTCGCACTAGTCGAAAGCTCTACAAATGTACTTAATATCCCTAGCAATAACGCTGCAAAAATCGTTCCTTTCAGCTTGCCAACCCCACCTAACACAACAATCATAAACGCATCAACGATATATGCAGTTCCAAGCGTCGGACCAATTGAACCAAGCAATGTTAACGAGCAGCCGGCAATACCAGCGACCCCACTACCTAACGCAAATGCGAGACTATCAACCTTTCTCGTAGAGACCCCTAAGCATGATGCCATATCACGGTTCAACGTCACCGCCTTCATCCGTCGACCTGAGGATGTTTTATAAAGATAGATAAAGAGAAGCACTAAGCTTATAATGACTAAACCAATAATAAACAGACGCTTATACGGAAGCGTGACCCCCGCTAACGTAAGTCCACCATTTAACCATTCCGGTGCAATAACTGCGACATTCGGCGCCCCAAATATAGTTCGCGCAGCCTGTTGTAAAATTAAACTAACTCCCCATGTTGCTAGTAAGCTATCAAGAGGTCGTTCATATAGAAAGCGAACAATGCTTTTTTCAATTAATAAGCCGATAAGTGCAGCAACAATAAAAGCGACCGGAATAGCTAGAATAAAATAATAACCAAAGGCTGATTGTGGAAGATATTGAATGAAAGCCTGCTGAAGAACATACGTGGTATAAGCGCCAATCATAATAAATTCTCCGTGCGCCATATTGATGATATTCATTTGTCCAAATGTAATCGCAAGACCTAACGCAATTAACAATAAAATTGAACCAAGGCTTACTCCATTAAATAGCTGGGTAATAAGTATCGACATCGCCATACCCTCCTTCTTTTCATAGTCCCCGTTCAACTCTCTTTCTCCTAATCTAGGAAATAGAGAGCTGAATGGAATTGTTCCAATCAATTTAACTTACTTTTTTTGACCTAACTCTCCAGCCCACTCATATGATTTCAAATACGGGTCAGGCTTTACTGGCTCATCAGAGTTCCACACCTCTTTGAATTGACCATCAGCTTGAACCTCACCAATCCGGACCGTTTTGTAGAGATGCTGTGTTTCACCATCAATTTTCACTGTACCACCTGGTGCATTAATCTCAATACCGTCTGCTGCTTCTTTGACTTTATCGACTTCAATCGAGCCCGCTTTTTCAACAGCAGCTGCCCATAAGTACACTGCGTTATAGGCTGCTTCAATCGGGTCACCTGTTACGCGGTCATCGCCATATTTCTTTTTGTAGTTTTCCACGAATGTTTTATTTTCTGCTGTATCTGTTGTTTGGTAATAGTTCCATGCTGCATAATGTCCTTCAAGAACATCTGCACCAATTCCGCGAATCTCTTCCTCAGCAACACTTACCGATAACACCGGAATATCATCAGGTGTAATGCCAGCATCACTAAGTTGTTTAAAGAAAGCGACATTACTATCACCGTTCAATGTATTAAAAATCACACTTGGTTTCGCTGATTTAATTTTGTTTATGACTGTGTTGTAATCGGTATGCCCCATCGCTGTGTACTCCTCAGCGACTACTTTGCCACCCTTCGCCTTCACTTGTGCGTTAATAATTTGGTTCGCCGTTCTTGGGAATACATAGTCAGAGCCAACTAAAAAGAAGTCCTTCCCAACGTTTTCTAATAGCCAATCAACCGCAGGGACAATTTGCTGATTCGTCGTTGCTCCGGTATAGAAGATATTTGGTGATTGCTCCATTCCTTCATATTGAACCGGATACCATAGCAAGCCATTGTTTTGCTCGAACACCGGAAGCATCGCTTTTCGACTCGCTGAAGTCCAACCGCCAAAAACCGTTGCAACCTTATCCTGCTGCAGTAGTTTTGTCGCCTTTTCCGCAAACGTCGGCCAGTCAGATGCTCCATCCTCAATAACTGCCTCGATTTGTTTGCCAAGGACACCACCGTTCGCATTAATCTCCTCAATCGCCATTAACTCAGCATCACGTAAGGAAACCTCACTTATTGCCATTGTTCCACTTAATGAATGAAGGATTCCAACTTTAATCGTATCCCCACTAGATTCAGAGCTGCTTGATCCTGAAGCAGACTCTGAAGCAGACTCACTCGACTGCGAAGAACAAGCCGCAAGCATAAGTACCATCATGAAAAGAACCAAAAAACCTTTTTTCATCTTCGTACACCCCTCTTATTCCTATTTGATTTAGCGTTAGCAACAGATATAAAACATATGTAACATTTTATAACATTGTATGTAACTATATCTAACACTAAAATCATAATATACTGAAAATTATCTATTTTCAATTGGTTTTTAATAATTTTTTTCGACACTTTATTGAGTAAACGTTACCAACCTAGGTTTATCAACAAAAAATAAATGTTATAATTTCTGACATAAATGATTGATTCCAGGTTATTAAAAAAGGTGTTATCCCCTTTACACATGTTTGTGTATTTAGGAATAACACCAGTTAATTGAGTTTGAAGCTTAAAACCAAAAGATTCCAACTACTTTTTCCAATAATAATCAATTACATATTTCAATATCCGACTTTAACAAACACTTTTTTTGCAAAACAAAGCTTCAAAAAGCAGTATCTATCGGAAAATCTTTCCCCGACCAAGCCTTCTTAGAGGTCCATTCCATTGCAGGGTTATTCCAAAATGAATCTGAACCTGGTAGCCCCAACGGTAAAAAGGCTGCTGTACATAAATATAGACTGCCTGTTGAAATATATCCTTCACCGATTCCCGGTTGCTTTCCACAAAAGCCGATAGTGAGCCACCCTGATTCCGTAAATGCACCTGGAGCTGAAAGTGTTCTTGTTATGACTTCAGTTAAGGCACTTCTTACCTGTGCAGGGTGGAGTTCTTCTGGCAAATCTTTGCGGAGTGCATGGTGGGCCAATGTTTGGAAGACACCAAAACGATAGGCGAGAGACCTGCCGACTGGTGGAAATGTTCCCTCAGGTGAGATTATCCTCTCTTGAATAACTGCATATCTCTGTGACCTTTGAATAATTGACTCTTTACGTACCCCCCATTCTGGGTACTCTTTCCCGACCGTTTCTATTACATCAACGAGCATAGGATGAATCACGAAGCTGTTATAGTAATCGTGATGATAATCCTGTCCATCACTATAGATCCCATCTCCTAAGTACCATTGGTCAAACTGTTTGAGGGCATAATCGATTCGCATTGGGTCCCAGCTTTCGTCGCCAACCTTGTATAGAAATGCCTCAATCATTGCTGAAAACAATAACCAATTTGAAAAGAAAGGCTTTCTTGTTCGTGTTGCTTTGACTGCTTGTATGACATTTTGTTTCACTCTATGGTCGAGCTTTTCCCACAATTCATTTGGTGCTCTCAATAGTGCGTGGGCAAGAAAAGCTGTATCAACAATCGGTTGGAAATCATCCGAAAAATTCATATAATCCGGTGAGTTTGGCTCTGTCCCTGCATCAATAGCACTTCTAGCTAAATCAGCATACTTTATACGCAAGGTTTCTTCTTTGACATCCTCACTTACTGTTTCTAACCATGGAGCCATCCCTATTAATACTCGTGACAACGCCTCAAGATGTGAAAATTTCTCACGACTTGTTCCTTCTATCATCTCAATCGGCATGTCCCGTTTTAATGTTCTATTATGTAAATGATGGAGAACAGGGTCTGCTATTTTCAACATTGAATCAAGCCAAAACTTGCGGTCATTAGTTTGTAATTCAAACATTTTTATCACCCTTAAACTATTTGATTATTTTTATAGATTGATTTCATGACAAGTTTTTTTGCTGGAGGGTCCGACTTTTACACTGACGGACGACCTCCTTTCATTTATCATAACGAACGCAAAGGTTAAGGTTTTAAATCTCGGCAAGGTATTTTTTTATCGTGTCAATATTGTGCTTCAGAGATGCTTTAGTCGTTAATCCGCAGCTGAAGTCCTCCATACCTACGTATCCGTCGTAACCTATAGCTTTTAAGTCACCTAGTACTTGCTTCCAATCTACTATACCTTTTTCTACTAATGCCCACTCGACAGACCAATCCACTGTTCCATCCTCACGCGGTGTCTGTTGCCAATACGCATTTTTCACATGGACATGTGCAAGGTAATCTCCTAATAGTTCTAGTCCCATTCGGTAATTTTCATAGCCTTCATGAACCATATTACCTGGATCATACAGCACTCCAATATGCTCTGGATTAAAATGACTTACTAACCGATGTGCTAAGCTGGCACTTGGTGTAATCGTGGCATGATGTGTTTCAACTAACCCCTTCACTTTATACTGCTTACAAAGTTGTTCGGCATCTTTTAAGTACGCAACGGCTTTCTGAAATAGGTCATGATAGTTTTGCGAACGATTATAGATTGGAACTCCGAGGCGTATTGAGGAAGCGCCAAATTTTTGCGCAACCTGTAGCACCTGTTCTGTTGCACTTATATCTCCAGCAGCTAAATATGGGGTAATGCAAATGACTTCCATCCCGTTTCGTTCTGTTCTTAGACGTAAATCTTCTATCTCTTGATCGGTAATATCAGGTGATATCGTCGCTAAATTATTCCCCCAAAAGCTATGCTGTTCATTTATTAACTCTTTTGGTATTTCTTTACATCTCCATTCGACTCCATCATAACCATTCTCCTTAAGAAACCCAACTAGCTCTTCAGGAGTTGTATCCGGTGTCATAACTGAAAATACTGAGAATTTCACGATTAATTCCCCCTTTTTGTTTTTTGTTTGGCTCTTTCTAAAAGATTGTGGCTTTTTCGCACTAACTTTTTTAAGGTTGGTTAGAGCGAAAGTGCGAGACTCCTGCGGGATGAGTGGGATAGCTGAGACCCCGCAGGCGTTTGCGCTGAGGAGGCTCAGCACCCACCCCGCGGAAAGCGAGTACTGTAGCGGAGACCAACTCAAAACGAAAAATTGGTAAAAAGCAACAATGTTAACGAAAACAGCCTTTTGTTAACATTTTTCTACTGACTGTAACATCATCACTCTCGCCTTTAGGACACCACCCTGTATGTCTTTCTAATCAGTAGTCTCAAATTTCCAATTTCAATATCAGCTATATCTTTTTCACATAACTTTTTAAAGAAATTGTTCTTGTTTCGTGTATTCATCTACTCTTATTGCTTGTTTTTGGGCAAGTAAACATAACTCAGCAGCTTTAAAGGCGTGCTCTTGAGTCATTGCGTTCTCCGTCCGATTGATGCAATCTAATATAAGTTCACCAAAGAACGGATATCCTACCTGGCCACTTAAGTTGAAATATCTTTCTCCGTTATTATTTACGAGGTACAAGTGGTCTCCGCTATTCTCTCTTGCAACATCTATATATTTGCGGATTTCAATTGTTCCTTCTGTTCCGATAATAAACGTTCTTCCATCTCCCCATGTCCTTAAGCCATCCGGTGTAAACCAATCGACTCTAAAAAATTGCGTTGCGCCATTTTCTCCAATAAGTGTTGCATCCCCATAATCTTCGAGCTCAGGGTAACTAGGGTTATTAAAGTTCGCTACCTTACTAGCTAACACCTTTGCTTTCGTATTTTTCGTATAATATAAAAATTGCTCAATTTGGTGGCTCCCGATATCACATAAAATGCCTCCATAAAATTCTTTCTGAAAGAACCAGTCTGGCCTTGATGCAGCACTTAAACGATGTGGACCAAACCCTGTAACTTGAATTACTCTGCCTATTGCACCCTCATCGATTAACTGACCTGCAAACACAGCGCTTTCGACATGGAGGCGTTCACTGTAATAAACCATGTACTTCATTCCAGTCTCTTTTACTTTCCGTCTTGCTTGTTGCAATTGTTCCAACGTTGTAAAAGGGGTTTTGTCCGTAAAGTAATCCTTTCCGTTATCCATTACCTTAAGTCCTAATTCACAGCGCTTAGAAGGTATGGCCGCTGCGGCAATTAATTGAACCTTTGGATCTTCAAGGATTTCCTCACTAGACGATGCGACCTTCACTTGGGGAAATTTCTTTTGAAATGCTTTCACCTTATGTGGGTCAGAATCATACACCCACTTTAACGTAGCACCAGCTTCAATTAACCCGTTACACATTCCGTAAATATGTCCGTGGTTCAGGGCCATTGCTGCAATGATAAATTCACCTTCTTTTATAACCCTATTAACCCTTCCTTTAGGTGCATAGTTCATGCCTTCCTGTCGATTCATAATAAAAACCCCTCTTTTCATATTTTAATAGGTCCCTTTCACATCCAGAGTGATGCTACTTGCCTCTTTTTTCACAGTTGAATTCGCTATCTTTTCTTTGAGATATTTATAGTACATCTCCTCATCAAGTGGAAACTTGACCCAATCGTCTGTCCAAGCTGAAAGTTGCATAGCATTTGATAATGATAGCCCTTTAATCCCTTCTTCACCCGGGGCTATAAGTGGGGTACCTTTTAAAATAGCATCTACAAAGTTTTGCGTAATTCCTGTATGGGAAGTTTCCTTTCCTGTAATCGGTATGTCCACCTTCCAACACTCTGGTTCACCGAAGCCTCCTGTATACTCACGGTTAAATTGTGACTCTGAAACTCGTAATCTCCAATAATTTAATTTGCCATCCTCTACGACCACTTTTCCACGGTCACCATTTATCTGTAATCGGTTTGTTCCTGGTGTTTCTCCTGTCGTCGTAATAAATACCGCGGTTGCACCGTTATCATATTCTGCATATGCGGTTACATCATCTTCAACTTCTATATCCCGATATTTGCCAAAATGACAAAATGCCCGCATCCTTGTTGGCATCATGCCAGTCATCCACTGCCACAAGTCTAGCTGGTGCGGACATTGGTTGATTAATACTCCGCCGCCTTCTCCAGCCCAGGTTGCACGCCAGCCGCCGGAATCATAATAGCTTTGAGAGCGATACCAATTCGTAATAAGCCAATTCATTCTTCTAATTTCACCTAACTCACCTTCCCGGATAAGCTCCCGTACCTTCTCATATAACGGATTAGTTCGTTGATTATACATCATCGAGAATACGTTACCACTCTTCTTTGCCGCTTCATTCATTTCCCTCACTTGTTTTGTATATACGCCAGCTGGTTTTTCACAAAGGACATGCAAGTTTTGTTCAAATGCTTTTATAGCAAAGTATGAATGGTCATAATGGGGTGTTGCGACGATAACGGCATCAACTAATCCCGATTCAAAGAATGCTTCCTCATCATTGAACACTTGAACATCCTGATTCAGTACCGAATTTAGTTCTTTTGTACGATTCTCATTCTTATCTAGTATAGCTGTTAGGACAGCACCGTCTATTACTCCTTCTTGTAAATACTTTGCGTGTTGTGTCCCCATATTGCCGACACCTATTATTCCTAATTTAACTTGTTCCATTGATTTAGCCTCCAGAGTTATCGTTATTGGTTATATTATCTTCCAAGTCTGTGAGCATACTTAGCACAAGCTGTGGCTCTTTCATTGCGTTTCTTCCCACACAAAAGTCTCAAGCTTCCGCCAACTCTCAAGGAATCTTTATTATAATAATTCTGAGTTCGATTCCACCTTATTTCACTCACATCTTACTAGTTTTCTATTACTAGGAGTTTATCAACTGATAATCCCCCTATTATGTTTATATGTTGAAATATAAAGTAATAGAGCTGACCCAATCATTTATTTCCATTAATTCATACATTCTCAGTTTTTTAAATGTATGATGTAAATAAGGGGACTTTCAGAAATCTCCCTTCATATCACTAAATTTTATTTGAATATCCAAAATATTGTGTTGCTCTATATGTATAACAAAATAAGTACAATAACAGACCTTGAACTAATTCATACACAAAGCTAACTCATAAAAAAATATAAGGAAAGAAGCTTCCTAATTGTAAGACTCTATTAGAAAGCTTCTACTATTAAAAGATTCGTCGTTTCCACCCATTAAGCTTTGCTATCGCTTCAATATAATAATAGTCACCATAAATAAGTGAAACATTAATATTCTCATTAGCCGGTTTATGTCCGGTTCCTTCTATTAGAATACCGTGATGCTCTGGTTTGTCCCATGTTCCATAGTTTTCAGTTAAAGAATTTAATATATTTATTGCTGCATCTGCATAGATTCTACTTTCATTTTTAGGTAGCAATTCAGCAATCTCTAACAATCCAGAAGCTGCAATTGCTGCTGCAGAACTGTCTCTTGGTTCATTTTCGATAGAATCTACTCGGAAGTCCCAATATGGGATATAGTCTTCTGAAAGAGCGGCGATAAAATGGTGTGCGACGCGTTTTGCTGCTTGTAAATAACGGGAATCTCCTGTATGTCGGTATGCATTGGCAAATCCATAAATCGCCCATGCATTTCCCCTGCTCCACGCAGAGTCCGGTGCGTTTCCTTGACCACCAATTGATTCAATAAATTCACCTGTTTCAGGATCAAATGATAGAATATGACATACCGAGCCATCTTCTCTAATCCCATACTCTAGCGTCGTATCTGCATGAATAGTAGCAATATGTTTATATCTCGGATCACCAGTTACACGGCTTGCCCAGAATAACAGCGACAGGTTCATCATACAATCGATAATTGCCCAGCCGATTTTATCACCGTTCCAAGCGCGAATAAATTTTCCAACCGGGTTAAAACGCCCGGCCAAATAGTTGGCAGCCTCCAATCCGATACCGAGACTACTCTCATTTTCCAGGATTTCATGCTTCAATACAGCAGTAAGTAAAAATTGAAAACCGACATCATGATACAGTTCGTTAGGATGCTGAGAAAAACACTTTCGTAGTTCCTCATCCCAATCCATTGCAGCCGTCTTAAACTTCTCATTATCGGTCATATCGTACATTACCCACAATAGACCCGGTCAAAAGCCTGATGTCCACCAGTCATGAGGCATATCGTCGTACACTCCATCAGCTCTCGCCACATGTGGTGATTTATCCCCGATTTGCTCTACCATACGCTCTACTTTCACTTCAAGCCTTTTTAAGATTTTTTGTTGATTGAAGTTATGCATGATTGCCCTCCTGTATCAGTTAATAATTAAAGTATAACGTCACTCAAGATTATAAAGTTGTTGTATAATAACTAAAAATATGGTTCTGTTGTTCTGTTAGGAGGGGAATATGAATCGTTTATTTGAATCTATTCTATTTGATTTAAAGCCTTTTCAGTGGATTTACCGTCGGATATCCGACAGAGACTTTAGAGGGTTTTACCATTGGCATCAAGGCGGTGAGTTTTTATTTGTTCATCGTGGACAAGGCCGGGTCATTGTTAACCAACATACCTATGAATTGAAACCGGGGATGCTCTTCTTTTTCCAACCCTTTCAGTTACATAAAGTACATGTGGAAGTATCTTCTCAGACCCCCTATGAACGAAGCATCCTACATTTTGATCCAATTTCACAAGCGAAGAACTTACACATATTCCCTAGTATCAATACGTTATTTAATCGTTTGCAAAATGGAATTTATGAGAAACAAGCCTTCGATTTATCGAATCATTTCAATTATGTTTCTGAAATGATTGATGCTTTTAATCAATCGGTAATAACCGAAAATTGGGATGAGGAATGTCAACTATTTCTCATGCAAATCCTGTCTTGTATCCGTTTAAATACAGATAATGCAGAGGCTTTATCTCATCAAAGCATGCAACGTTCACTACGTTATTCGGAAACTATCATGCAATGGATGGGGAATCACTACAACGAACCCTTTGACTTGGAAAAGCTATCATCAACGCTTCATCTTTCAAAGCCTTATGTTTCTAGGATTTTCAAAAGGGAAACCGGTAGTAGCCTTACAGAATACTTGACAGTTCGTAGAATGAAACAGGCCTGTCATTTACTACAAATGACGAATGACTCTGTTGAATTAATCGCTGAGCAAGTCGGGATTGGCAATGTATCTTATTTTATTCATCTATTTAAAAAAACGGTCGGCACAACGCCACACCAGCATCGTATTTCACATCAAGTGATGTAGTTAATACATGATTAAAAGCAGTGCGATTTGAAAAATGGTTTCGCACTGCTTTCTGAATTGGAATTGAGAGTTAATAACACTTCATTTGTTTTTAGTTAATAAATTCGTATCCTGGTAGTTTATACATTCCCACACTCTTACTATTGCCATTTTCATAAAAAAATCCGTATTAACCCGCTACTAGATTCCTATTTTCATCACTCGTGCAATATTTCGTGCTGTGGCTTCTAAGTTTTCCAGGGCATTTTTGATAGCATCTTCGATTTGACATGGGCCTCTAACAATACTAAATGCGGCATCTATGCCGTGTTCAAAGACGATTTCATGCCCATCACCTAGAGTACCACAAATGGCAATTACCGTAGCGTCACTATATTTTTTTGCCAATTTTGCAACACCAATAGGAGCTTTCCCATAAGTTGTTTGGCTATCAATTTTTCCTTCACCTGTTATGACAATGTCTGCATCCGCTACACGCTCAGCAAAGTTCGTATGTTTTAATACGATATCAATTCCCGGCACTAGCTTTGCATCTAAGCATGCTAGTAAACTTACTCCTATTCCACCTGCGGCGCCAGCACCTGGTGTTGTTTTCACATCTTTTCCAGTTGCTCGTTTCATGACATCATGATAGTTTGCTAGCGCTTTGTCGAGTTGCTCGACCATTTCAGGCGTTGCTCCTTTTTGTGGTCCATATACTGCACTTGCCCCTCTTGGTCCTAATAATGGATTGTCAACATCACAAGCCACTTCTATCCTCACTTGTTTTAAGCGGGGGTCCATGTTCGTTAAGTCCATTTTGACAAGCTCTTGTAGTGCCTCGCCACCTCTAGCTATGCTGTTTCCGTCTTTTGCATAAAGCACTCCACCTAATGCCATAATCATTCCTGCGCCACCATCATTTGTCGCACTTCCACCGATGCCGAGGATGATTTTCGATACACCATGGTCTAGGGCTGCTTTTATTAATTCCCCGGTTCCATAAGTTGTTGTTTTTAATGGATTACGTTTTTCATAAGGTACGAGTGCAAGTCCTGAGGCTTCCGCCATTTCAATAATTGCTGTTGATTGATCCCCTGATATCGCATACTTTGCCTTTACAGGTTCACCTAAAGGACCGGTAACTACCTTTTCGTGTAGGCTACCGTTTAGTCCGACAGCTAACGATTGGATTGTGCCTTCCCCACCATCTGCCATTGGAATCAAATCATAGACAACGGACCCTTTGTAAATGGATTCAAAACCTCTCTTTACAGCCTCTGCAGCTTGTTTAGCAGTCATACTTTCCTTAAAAGAATCCGGTGCAATTACAATTTTTTTGATAGCGATTGTTCTCTCCCCCTTCAGGGGACAGTCCCTCAACGCTTTAACGCTTTAAAAAAGTGAGGGACTGTCCCTCACTGCATTAATACTTTAAATTGTCGGGGGACTGTCCCCCAATGTTTGTCCCCCAATGCTTTAATGCATTAATACAAACTTATTATTTATAAATCTTGTACTTGATGTCTATAACCTATACTATGAAAATAGCACAATCCTTATTTTTGTATTTTTAGTAAATTCTCTCATTCCCTAACCCGAAGAATCGTTTGAAATCCAAATTTGAAAGGGGTAATAAAATGTTAAGCAATCATCAATTTAAATGGATGAACGAAAGTAATGCGGAATTTCAGCAAGATACTCTGACAATTGAAGCACCAGCCAAAAGTGACTTTTTCTGTAATAATGGTGTTGTATCAGAATCAGGTGCATCACCGCAAAATCTTATGAATGCCCCATTTTATTATACTGAAGTAAGTGGAGACTTTGTTATGCGAGTTCAAGTTTCACATGAATTAAAAGATATGTATGATGCAGCATGTATTATGATTATGCAAGATGATAACATATGGGCTAAAGCATGCTTCGAAAAAACAGATTTTGATACACATGCGGTCGTGAGTGTTGTTACCAATCACACTTCAGATGATGCAAATGGCTGCAACATTAAAGGTGATACTGTGTGGCTACAAGTTGCGAGAGTCGGTAATGCCTTCTCTTTTCATTATTCTTTAGACGGGGTTACATTTGATATGATGCGTTTTTTCAGTTTACCAGTTGATGAGACAATAAAAGTTGGGTTAGTTGCACAAGCACCGATAGGAAATGGCGGAGACCGCATGTTTAAAAACTTTTCCTTAGTTCATAAAACCGTTTCAAACATTCGAGCTGGTGCTTAACGAAGAAACTAGATTGTAAGGTGCATCCAGAAAAGTTACCACTTACATAATTATTGCTACAAAAAAAAGACCTTCAACATGGAACGTTGAAAGTCTTTTTCCTACCTTAAGCCTCTTGAACATCGTTACTTTCAACAGGAGGATTAAATTGCCCTTCCCATTTCGCAACGACAATGGCTGCTAATGAATTACCTACGACATTAACTGCCGTACGTCCCATATCAAGAATACGGTCAATACCGGCAATAATCGCTAAGCCTTCTGCAGGTAAACCAATTGTACTAAATGTCGCTAATAGTACAACGAAGGATACTCCAGGTACTCCGGCCATTCCTTTCGATGTTATCATTAGCACTAACATTAGCGTAATTTGTTGGCCAATGCTCAACTCGATACCATACATTTGCGCAATAAATAATGATGCGATCGCTTGGTATAACACAGAACCATCTAAGTTAAAAGAATAACCTGTCGGAATCACGAAAGTCGCAATATGCTTCGGACTTCCCGCTTCCTCCATCTTGTCCATAATTCTCGGAAGAACGGTTTCCGAGCTAGATGTAGAAAAGGCTAAGATTAATTCTTCTTTTATCATTTTTAATAATTTAAAAATACTAAATCCAACAATTTTCCCCATTATGCCTAAAACGACAAGGACAAAGAAAATCATTGTTCCGTAAACAGTAAGAGCTAGCTTACCTAACGGAATAAGTGATGCAAAACCGTACTTAGAAATCGTTACACCAATAAGAGCGAAAACACCGATTGGTGCATATTTCATAAATAAGTTCGTCACATAAAACATTGCACTTGCTGTACCTTCAAAGAAACGGAGAACTGGTTTTCCTTTCTCCCCAATCGCTGCAATCCCAAGACCGAATACAACAGCAAAGAAAATTATTGCGAGCATATCTCCTTCAACCATTGCACTAATTGGATTTGTTGGAACAATATGCAGAAGTGTATCTGAAATTGATTTCCCTTCCTGACTCTCCGAAGTTTCAACATATGTTGATATATCTGTATGCTCAAGGTTGTTCATATTTAGACCGGCACCAGGCTGAAAAATGTTTGCTGAGATAAGACCGACTGCGATTGCCACTAAGGTCATCCCGATAAAGTACGTAAGAGACTTCGCACCTAACTTACCAACCGATTTCAAGTCACCGACACCAGCGATCGCTACGATAATGCTAGATAGAACGATCGGAACAACAATCATTTTGATTAATCGGATAAATAAATCACCTAATGGCTGTAAAATACTCTGTGCCGTCTCACTTCCATAAAAAATACCACCGATGATAATACCTAGTATTAAACCGATAAAAATTTGACTCGCTAAACTTAATCTAAATTTCTTCATAAAATTACCCCACCTTCTTGTTGCTAGATACAAATTTCTTTTAGGTAAGGGAAACAATTAGATACGATATTTTTCACACAAAAAAAACGGCTGACGCCGAATTGTTATTCTATCATACTGTTTCCTCTCCAATGCTTACGAGGTTAGCTTTCAGGTTAGGACTATAGGAAACAACAGCCCCTTCTAATTAAAGAACTCACCAATAGCGGTGATCGCCGCATATACCGTTTGGGTCCCCCGCTCTATGATAAGATTAAGCAAAAAATGAACATAATGAATTTTATCATTTATTAGCTAGGTTAGTAAAGATTTTAGTATTTCGAAATAATTTTATATGAGCATGATAATCACGAATCCTTTTCTTTTATTATTTCCCAATTATTCTCTTTTTAAAAGGCTGTTTTCGTAAACATTGTTGCTTTTAACTGAGTTGTCGTCTAGGCTTTGTCTCCGCTACAGTACTCGCTTTCCGCGGGGTGGGTGGTGAGCCTCATAGCTCCTTGCGGCACGAACAAGCAAACTTCAGGTCATCTCCCTACGATAAGTCATCATCGATTCGCTATACGGCTCATCGTGATTCCTTTATCTCAGTCGATGCCCCTCCAGTTTGTACGTCGATGGGCAAGCCGCCTACTCTTTTCGTTCTCCTCAGCGTAAACGCTTGCCCACGTCTCACCTCTCCCACGCTTCCCGCAGGAGTCTCGCACTTCCGCTCCAACAAACCCTAAAAAAGGTTAGTGCAAAAAACCACAATCTTTTAGAAAAGAGCCTTTTAAAAAAGTAAAGACCAATTTGCTAGCCAAAATGGTCTTTAACTTTATTTTTTATATGCCTTTATTAGAATTACTTTTCATTATCGTGTTCTAAATCATCTGGATAAGTGATTTTATCAAAAACTTCTTGAGTAGTCTCATCCATTATCGAAATGGTCACATTTTGACTATCTGGTACACCACCTGCAAAGGTCTGATACATTGCTCCTGAAATTCCTAATCCGAGTATAGCTACACCGTCCATACTGTTTTCATAAGCATTTCTATCAACAACAACCGTAAATTCAGTAAGTGCATCATTATGAGTAATGTCTTTAATTGACTTATATTCTTCACTATTCTTCGTTTCTTCAATTGATTTATTTACCTCAGCTTCTAACTCTCCCAACATTTCTTTATGTTTTTGTTTAGACATCTTATATGTGAGCGATCCATCATCGTTCTTTACGACCTCTTTTACTCCCTCTTTCTTAGCATCTGAAATAACACTCTCAATATCTTGCCCTTCAAACATTGTAGCTGGCAAAGTTATTTCTACATTTAAAAGCCCTTTATCGACATCGACGTTCTGTTGATTAGTATCTTCGTTCTTTTCTTGAGTAATATCCTCTTCCTCAGCAGCATCACTTTTTGAAGTAGTATCCTTTTCTTGGGTAGTTTGCTTTTCCTCATTAGTCCGATTTTCATTATCTGAACAGGCGGTTAAAACGAGCAACAGTAAAGCAATAAACAAAATGATTAACTTTTTCAAAAAAACTCCTCCTTATTCATTATTGATTTCGGATATGCTAAATCTTACAAACATAATCACAAGTGATTTCCCTTTAATCTGAACTAGATAGTGTGATTTTATACACCTTTCAAAACGCTTATTTATTAGTCAAGGTCTGTTAAAAACTCATTGAAACGAAACTTTAACAAAGTATGAGTCGTATAAGTATGTAGAACCAATTGCAATTTTTATTTTGGCAAAAAGGTGTTGTATATGATGTTAGGTATTAATGTTAAAAAAACGAATGACATAGTAATAATTAAGTGGCAATTATCAAAGGTAGAAATTCCCACATCTGAAATAATCAATGTATCTTTAGACGACACATATGGTGGTGGGAAAAAAGAAGCCATTAGAATTGGTACACCCTATGCAACGACAGATAGAGTCGTTATTAAGACGAAGACAAAGACTTATATTCTATACACTACAAATGCTACGTCCATCATAAATAAGCTCTTGTCATAAAAGGAACCTAGTGCAATTCCTTATAATTTTTATTCGTACAAGACGAAAATAAAAAGAGGCTGGGACATAACAAAAAATCCATAGTTAAATACGAACATTGTTTTTAGGGGTTCAATGTTCAAATTCTGTAAAGGTTGATTGGAGCGGAAGTGCGAGACTCCTGCGGGATGCGTGGGAGAGGTGAGACCCCACAGGAGTTTACTCCGAGGAGGCTCACCACCCACCCCGCGGAAAGCGAGTACTGTAGCGGAAATCAACCAGAACGTCTACCCTGTAAAAACAACACGAAGGTTGTATTGAAATCTCATCTAATAGTTCGTATTTTTCTTGTCTTTAAAACCTTTTGTCTCAGCCTCTCTAAAAATTTATTCTATTCGTTCACTTTAAATTTATTGACAAGCTTTTGTAAGTCTTCCGCAATCTTAGATAGTGATGCAGCAGATGAAGTAATTTCCTCCATTGATGCCATCTGTTCTTCTGCAGCAGAAGCGACATTTTGTGTATTGTTTGCAGAGTCTTGAGATATATGAGCCATTTCTTCCATCATTGCATTAACTTCTTCTATACTTGCAGACATTTCCTCCGTTACAGCAGAGACCTCTTGAATTTGTGTAGTCACTTCTTCAATTGATTGGAGAATTTTTTGGAAGCCTTCGCTCGTTTCGTGAATAACGTCCATACCTAACGATGCCTCAACAGCTCCTTTGTCCATTAAGTCTACAGCATGTGTTGTATCGACTTGAATTTGACTAATTAAGCTAGTTATTTCGTCCGCTGAATCCTTTGATTGCTCAGCTAGTTTTCTTACCTCTTCAGCGACTACAGCAAAGCCTTTTCCATGCTCTCCTGCTCGCGCTGCTTCGATTGCAGCATTTAATGCTAATAGGTTTGTTTGATTAGCAATTCCGGTAATGACCTCTGTAATTGTACCAATGCGATTTGATTGGTCTCCAAGCTTTTTAATAACTGCTGCTGAATTATTTACAGATGAATGGATTTCATTCATTTGTTTGATCGCTTTTTGAATCGATTCATTACCAAGATGAGCATTTTGATTCGTTTCCGTAGCTAAATCAGAAACAGTCGAGGTTGTTTCTGCTACTTGTTGGATTCCTATAGCCATCTCTTTCATTGTCTGTGAACTTTCAAGTGCACCTTGCTCCTGCATTTCTGCCCCACTAGCTACCTCTTGAATAGAAGATGCAATGTGTCCTGTTGCTTGTAAAGTTTGTTCTGCACTTGCTGATAATTCCTCAGAAGAGGCAGTTACTTCATTTGAAGTTGCACCAACTTGACTTATCATCGTACGTAAGCTTCCAATCATGCGATTAAAGGAATTTGCTAATTCCCCAACTTCATCGCGTGAATCGATAGAAAGCTCCTTCGTCAAATCTCCTTCTCCATCAGATATTTCTTTTAGCTGGTTATTGATAGTTTTAATAGGACGTACTATTTTCTTTGTGAAAATGATGCTGTAGATTACAGCGATAATACCTGAGATGAAGATAATAGCACTAAGTATCGATAAGATAGACTGTACAGTTTCAGTTATCACATTAATTTTAGGACCTACCATCCACATCCCAATAATCTCGCCATCACCATTCTTAATCGGCATATATAGTGTTAAGTATTTCTCACCTGAGATGTCGGCTTCACCGAGGTATTCCTCCTTTGAATTCAGGACAACATCGGATATTGCAGGAGCTGCTTTTTGACCAACACGTCTCTCTCCATCTACTACAACATTTGTAGCAACTGTTGTATCTCCTTGGAAGACATTTGCTACTCCTTTTGTAATCTCCCCTATTTTATCCATAATCTCATGATTATCATTAATCTTTACATCACCTTTGTAAAGTTCACCATCTTTAAGACTCCAATCCCCGTCATACGTTTCATCCAGCCAGTTATAGCTAAGCTCTGAAACGACTTTTACTCGGTCCGAAAAGACATTATTCATTGCTTTATCTACTTGAACTCCAGTAACAATTCCAATAATGACTGATAAAAATAGGATAACTCCTATAATCAATAGATTTATTTTTGTTCCAATCTTGAAGTTTTTGATTTTCATTATTTCATGATTCCTTTCCCTATTTTGTATCTGCTCTACAAACTTTATTACCTTGTTGCTTTTTACTCCTTATTTAATATCGGGATAACTACTACTTATTTAGAGGCTTTCAAACACTGTAAATATTACCAATACGATATTTATTTAATGTTTGTAAAAGGGGAGAATGGATGTGAGACACAATCATCGAGGAGTTATACGAATTGACTTGTAAAAAAAATAAAAAAGCCCAGCAGCGTTGCATAGCAACATTACTGAGCTTTATGTGTTTATTCTTATTTAGTTTCGAGTTCCGCATCCTCAACATTATAATCAAAGGTATCTAGTAATTCACGTACTTCATCCGTAGACTTCGTATTCATCAATTGGTTTCTCAGTTCACTAGCGCCACGGAACCCTTTCACATAAATCTTAAAGAAGCGATGTAGTGGTTTAAATCGACGCGGTTCTAGATCTGTAGAATATTTATCATGAAGGTCCAGATGCAACCTTAATAAATCAAGTAATTCTTTACTAGTGTGCTCTTTCGGCTCTTTTTCAAACGCAAATGGATTTTTAAATATACCACGGCCGATCATCACCCCATCAACACCATATTGTTCAGCAAGCTTCATACCCGTTTCACGATCTGGAATATCTCCATTGATTGTTAAAAGCGTATCTGGTGCAATCTCATCACGCAATTTTTTTATCTCTGGAATGAGCTCCCAATGTGCGTCTACTTGACTCATTTCTTTTCTAGTGCGTAGATGGATGGAAAGATTCGCAATGTCTTGTTTTAAAATATGTGCTAGCCATTCCTTCCATTCATCTACATCCGTGTAACCAAGTCTAGTCTTCACACTTACAGGTAAGCCTCCCGCTTTGGCCGCTTGGACAATCTCGGCAGCAACCTCTGGACGACGGATAAGGCCACTTCCCTTTCCTTTAGAAGCCACATTCGCGACAGGACATCCCATATTGATATCTATACCTCTGAACCCTAGCTCCGCCATTCCAATACTCATCTGTTTGAAATATTCAGGCTTGTCCCCCCATATGTGCGCAACAATCGGTTGTTCATCATCTGTAAAGGTCAAACGTCCACGGACACTTTGCTTCCCATCCGGATGACAAAAGCTCTCCGTGTTTGTAAACTCTGTAAAAAACACATCAGGACGAGCTGCCTCACTCACGACATGACGAAACACAACATCCGTCACATCTTCCATCGGTGCCAATACAAAAAATGGCCGTGGCAATTCACGCCAAAAATTATCTTTCATATTAACTCATATCCTCTCAGTATAAATTCATCCAATATTAAGAGGCAAAAATGATAACTGTTCTTTTTCTCTACATTTTTGCATGCGATTTTAATAAACAATAGTACAATTTGAACATTATAAACTTTACTATTTTCATATAAAAAATGCAAAGGTAAAACTTATACTTTAAAAGGAAAATTGCCATTTACGGTTCTGTTTTTATTCATACCAAAAATGGAGCCACATTCTGCCATGTTATTTCGTCATATATTTTCTATTATAAGCGAAACTGTACCAGTCATCGGCTTATACTGAATATTAACCTATTATTTATGAGTATAAAAATTGGAGTGGAAAAATTTCAAATGTGATGTTTTTGTCGTTGAAAATAATTGGGTGAGGAATTGGAAAGTGAAGGTAGTATTTCACTTTAATGAATACATCGTTCAAGATTTTCGCTCAGGATAAAAAAGAAAGATGTTATTTACCTAACAAATTATTTAGCAAGCAAAAAACACTCACAAATATTAATCTCTGAGTGTTTTTCACTTACGATAATTGTCTTTTCACTATATATACAGGTTATAATGTCCCTTTTTAAAAACTATATTTAAAGCTTATTTCTTAAAGAGATATTTGTGTAAAAGAAGCCCAACAATGACGGCTACTAGACAACCAGTGCAACTAGATATCCAAATGTTACCGGATAAATTCGGATGCATAGGAAATTCTATTTGTTTAGTAGTTATCTTTATAACACGGCTTTCAGTTAAAAAATGAAGTCATATTTTATATTTCAATTTTATTACTTCTTCTTAGAACGAGTACAATAAGTACGATTAAGGTGAGACAACCGATGGTGTATTGTAAAAGTGAAAGAGGGTTTGAGCCAACCATAACTGGATAGAAGTATCCAGGGAAATTTTCAATTAGCCCTGAAAGAAATTCATTTTGAATCCCTCCCAAAATATTTGATAAAATATTATGGATAAATAGCAGCATTGCTGTCAAAATCCCATATACTGCACCACTACGAACACCATATAGTAACAAAGTATATCCGAACAAGAAATAAGTAAGTACTAGAAGAAAGACATTAGCAAAGAATCCTAGAAGAAAGGAAACCTTCAGTTCCCCAGGCACTCCAAGTTGATGTGCAACTAGTAGTAAACCTATTCCTAATATTACATAAACTAAACTAACAAGTAGTGCAATCATAATATTGGCGATTACATAGTTTTTTCTGTTCTGTTTGGAATTGTTTATTAATGAGATGGTCTTAGATGAGTAATCCCTATTGACAATGTAAAGTGGGTGTAATACCGCCGCGAGCATACCCAGCATACAATAAAAATTGGAGACATGTTTTATGGTAAACGGTGTAGTTTCTGATAAGATAAAGTAACTCACAAGTAATGCTGGTCCTAAGGCTCCTAATATTCCAATAATTAGATAACCCTTTTTAACTAGTTCTTTAAAATTGTAATTAACATAACTTTTGATATTTAGTATCATCATAACCACCCCTTAATTTGTTCATATAGACGTTTCGAAGTGTTTTTTTCTCAGAAGTAAAATCTGTTACCCTTATTCCTAACTGATTCAGAAATTGGAAAATCTCTGTATTCTCTGCTGTCGTTTCAATTTGAATTGTTTTTTCACTGCTGTCAATGATACTTCCGAATTTTTGATTCTCGATGAATAATGCTAGTTCAGTAGGATTTTCAAAAACTAATTTTACAACATACTGGCTCTGTTCATTAAATTGCTGTTCCCCGACAATATTGCCTTTTTCTAAAAACAAAACGCGGTCACAGATAGTTTCAATATCCTCTAACTTATGACTGGAAATTAAGATGCCGACATTCCACTCATTAGCCATTTTCCTTAATTGTTGCAATACTTCGAGGGATGTTTCGATGTCCATACTATTTGTTGGTTCATCTAATACAACGTATCTTGGTTTATTCAAAAGACTTATGACAATCCCTAACTTCTGCCGCATTCCCAATGAATATTCTTTCACCTTTCTTTTTAATACATCACTTAATTGTAGACCCTTTAGAAGTTCCTCGTATTCGCTAAGATTAAACTTATTCCCATAGATTTCCGAAAAATAGGTTAGATGTGCTAATCCGGTCTTATTACTGTATAGTTTTGGTTCCTCAATCAAGTAACCGACATGAGTATTGTCATCGACAGAGCCATCATATGTCTGTATTGTTTGAGCAATTATTTTCATTAATGTACTTTTTCCAGCTCCGTTACTTCCAATTAAACCAACGATTTCCCCTTGTTTAAAATCAAAGGACACCCCTTTTAAAACTACAGAGTCGCTATATTTCTTCATAATTGAATTTACTTGCATTTTAAAATCCTCCTATCCTACTAAGTTATTTAATTTAAAAAGTCTTTTTTATATCGAAATGCCAGATAGACACCTGCAGCTAAGAAAGCAAGGGAATATTTAAATAATAGGAAAATTTCCCACATATACTCTTTTGGGAAAATCACATCGCATAAAATTACTCCACATAACATAATGAGGGTACTTTTTAACGATATCTGATTTGTTCTTTCGTCAGCTTTCCCCATCTTTTTACGAAACACATATGTCAGAATCGCACCGACTAAAAGCATTAAAATACCGATACCAAGAAGCATATTCCAATTACCAGCTGATGTTTCTGCCCAGGTTTTTAAGGGATGAAAGATTGTATTTGATATTGACTCAATTTTCATTTTGATCATTTCCTTCCGCATAAGTAAAAATTTCGTTAACATCCACTTTGAAGAAATTCGCAATACGATAAGCTAGGAGTAACGTAGGAACATAATTTCCTTTTTCCATAACGAAAATTGTTTGTTTAGAAACCCCGACCTTCTCAGCCAGCTCTTGCTGAGACATTCTGGCCAGCACGCGATACTCATAAACCTTATTGGATATCGAATCACCAAAGTTACCCTTCATTTTCATCACCTCTTAATAAGATTATAAAATAGTTCTGTACAAAAGTAAAGTAAACTTATACAAATTTATAATAAACTTATAAAAAATATTTATTCACTTATACAGGTTTTTATATCCATTTTTTTCGAACATATTGTACACCTTATTCAATATGTTTTTTCTACATAGCATTCATTTAGAAGAAACTGTAGCTGCTTCTCCTTATTTTTTTGATGTCATGTTGAATTTCAAGAAATATTCCCCTTAAAGCGCAAGGATTCATTATATAGAATATCTTGGTGTCCAATATTTCAGATGAGATTAAGGAATTAAGAGAAGATGTTAAGAAGTGTTGTAATACAATCATATAAGGAGTGGAAAACACCTAAACGAGTTTGATTCACTCGATTTTAGAGGAAGCATTATCGATACGGAAGGCTGTAAAATTGTCGATGCATTTTCTCTAGACGATAAGTCTAAGTCAACAATAATGTAATAATTGCGATTTCTCCCTATATTGAATAATTGGATATGAAGGAATAATGTCTCGTGCTTAAAAGCAATTAAAAGCACAAAAAAAGCCTCTACATTAATCTGTAGAGACGTTTTATATTTTAATTTATAGTCATAGACAAAATTCTACTGAATGATTGTGATTATACCAGTGGTCGGGGTCGAACCGACACTCCCGAAGGAACACGATTTTGAGTCGTGCTGCGAATTTCAATTAACGCTAGTAGTACGAGATATTACGTAATATTCTACGCTTATTGTGTTTCGTCTACTACGCTACTATTAATTACTACATACGATTTATTTTAATATAGTCTATTATAATAGTTTCGTATCTCATTCGCAACACATTTTATGTAAGTTAGCGCAAAGCCTACAGCCCTGCGCCTGTTTTCGTTATTTTTTAGTATAGTCTTGTGGTTTATTTACATATTCTTTTAGCGTGCTACTATAACCACCTAGAGCGTCCACAACGATTGGTGAGAATAATGTAGCCTCGTTAAGACCTTTAGCCGTTGCTATTGCTGCTTTAGCCTCTTGCGCACCTTGTGGTAACCCTTTTTCATATAACTCTGAATGTAGTCGCCCAAGCTTCATTTTTACTTGTTGGCGCTCTTCTGATGTTGCGATAGCTAGTACGTCGTTAGAAAGTTGTAATACTTTCTCGGCAGCTTGCTTAGCTAGTGCGGGCTCTTGCGTATCTACTAGGCTATTTAATGCCTCTAGTGCGCTTTTAGAGTTAACAGAAAAGGTTACAGACGCTTGTACCTCGCTTAACTTATCATTAAAAAGCTTTTGCTTAGTCTCGTCAACTTCTTCAAGTGGCGCTACTAGTATCTGTTGTGCTGCGTTCTCTACTGTCTTTAGTGCGTCTGTCTTAACTCGCTGCATATCGCTTGCAGCTTTCATTACATCATCTTCGAATTTGCTGCGTAATTCCGATAACTTGCGCTCTTTGCCTTCGTGTGACAAGTCTCTATTACCGTTAATAGCTGCTCGCTGCTCTAGGTATGGTGAAATGTGAAACGTACGCATAATACTAGCTGCGCTGCTACGTAGTTCGTGTACTTTGATAATATTCTCTTTAATAGTCTCTAAATGATTCATAATTTATCCCCCTAGTTATTGTGATATGATAATTTCCGCTTACTTGCTTCCTGCTTTCTTAGTAGCTGCTTGTTTTTTACTCTTTCTTAGACCTAGCTCTCGTTGTAGTTTACGTACCCATCTAGGCGTATTGTATTCTACATGCTTCTTTTCTTTTTGCATGATTATAAGATTCCTGCCCTTTTATACTCCGCTGCTGCTTGACTAATTTGTTCTAATTTTTCTGTATTTAGTTCGTATACGTGTAATAAACGCAATACCGCTTGGTTACTAAGTTTGCGCTTGTTTTGCTCGACCTTCGCAATCATGCTTAGCGAATATCCGAGCGCATTAGCCATATCTAGTTGGGAGTGTGCCGTACTTCCTCGTATGATTTTTAACATATTCGGCGTTATTTCCATACATTACCTCCTTGTAAGTAGTACATTTAACCACATTTACTACAAATAAAAATAGAGTGAGTGCGACGTGTTAGGTCTACCTCTCTCTATATTCGTACTTAGTCGATTTGCTTTAGCAGTTCTCTAAGTACTTCGGGGCTTTTTTCCCCTATCTATAGGTATGTATAACGTGTATTTACTTGTATGCTAGAGTATTACTTTTTTACTTTATGGTTATATAAAAATATCTAAAAAAGTGTGCGAGGTAATGTTAAACTAACGAATAAAATAACGTCTTAGGACGGGAAAAAGCCCTTTAAGTCTAGGTGTATTAGTATTTCTATAGATAATGTAGTTGTTGATTAGTATAAAAAAACGCAGCTAATTAATATAGTGCGCCATCTTTTTACCTATTCGCTTAAAACTACGCCTTACTTCTTCGTGATGTTTTAGCCTCGCAGCCTTAGCTAGTTCAGTCATACTTGCGTTAGGGTATTCATACTTAGCTTGTAATAGCTGTCGTTCCTGTATCGTTAATGTAACATCATTAAGTAGCTGCGTAACTAACAGACCTTCTAATACGCTGCCTTCTACGTCTATACTTTCGTCCGCTAGGTATTCCGCAGCCTCTTCTTTAAGCCGTCTTATATCTACTTCGAAAGCGCCTCTTTTCGTTTTAGTATGCGCTCTAGTAAGGTCTATAGCTCTTCGCTCTAATGATAGTAGTAGCGTTTCATAAAAATAAAACTCGCCGTAGTGATTGTACTTATCGCATAATTGCCACGTCGTTTCATAAAAGACACTTTCGAAGTCTGCTGCGCTTAACTTACTATTGTTCCAACGATTACCTAACGAATGTGCTTTCATCTTTAATATTGGCGATAGGTGTCGTATTAATCTTTCTAACGCATGCTCTGTACGCTCATATGCGTATTTTCCCCATAAGCTCTCTATCTGTAAAACGTAATCAACCATGCTAAGACGTTTCCTACATCTATGCTCAAGTCCTTCCTTCTTAGTTTCCGTTTTTGACTTTAATACCTCTTGCTGCTGTAGTGAGACTATTTCATATAATTTAGTCAATTCTACACCTCCCATTTAAAAGGATAGGCGCAGATAATTTTATAATCTGGTTAAGTTATAAATCTTGTAAAGGTTCTATTAAGTCACTTAGATTTAGATATTAATATTTTCTATTACAATTTTTTTAAGCACCCATGTTACAATTAAACCACTAAATATTAACATTAATTTATATAGAGGGGGGTGACTTTATTGAAACAAAAAACAGGTATTTTATTTTATACTATATTACCTGGATTTGTTGGGCTTATTACTTTCTTTTTTTCTAATTTAACATTGAATTGGAAAATTTTAATTACTATTTCTTTTGCTGGACTTTATTTTTTAATACAAGCAATAATTTTGCAAATTAAGCTCAATAAGACCCAAACTACTAATGTTAGCCTAAATACCGAAAATAATAAATTAAGAGGCGAAAATGAGTTTCTAAATCACAAGTTGAATAATTATGACGATTTTGTACATAAAAGAAGACTTTTTATTGATTATGACTTAAAGGAACTGAGTGATTTGGTAATTGAGTATGAGGTGCATGTTAAAGATACATACAGAGGGCTGAAAAACCAAGTTATTAGGAATGAAGCGGGAAGTGTAAAAAAGAAAACATTAGAAATTATTAATAAAGAAAAGAGGGCTTTTGATGAGCAAATATTCCACGTTCAGAGTAATAAAGATAATCGATGAATATAGTCTTGTGATAAACGGGGGACTTTCTGATGATATTTCAATGGGAGATGAGATTGAAATATTCTTAGAAGGTGAGAAAATTTTAGACCCTTTTAATGATAATATCAATCTAGGAACACTTGATTTCATAAAAGATAGATTAGAAGTAACTGAGGTATATCCAAAGTTTTCAGTGTGTAAAAAAATCGCAACCGAAAAAATAAATAAACCATCTGCGTTGCAAAAGGCTCTTAGTGTATCAGCTGTATCAGCTATTAGCGGTATACCTAGTTTATATGGAACAACCGAAACAAGAACCACAGTACAAAAAATCAATATAGACAAGAATGAGATAACAGGTAGAACAACTGGAGAGAAAATTATTAAAATTGGTGATATAGCGAGAATTGCTCTTAGTGATTAATAAACAAATTAATAATAATAAATCTAGAGCGCTGTAGTTTCTTTAGCTACAAGCTCTTTTTGTTTTCCAATACCTATCGATTACAAAAATACTACTTATAATTTTAATGAGACTTTTGTAGGCACACGCATAGTACAGCTTGGGGCTACCCATACTCAGTATTAACATTTATACAGTTACAAATTGCTCTCTGTGTAGTTTTTTCTTCCCCGTTTTATTTTGTTAGTAAAGTAAAAAGAGGCTAAACTTTACTCAACACTTTCCTAATACATTTCAGATAATAATTGAATGCTAAACTTCTACGCTGCTGCATTCGCTCCTGCTTTCGATAATCTCCGCATTAAACTACTAGCTTCTGTACCTATCTTATTACTGTATATTGCGTATATCATACCTTATATTGCCGTATTGTATCACCGTATATTGCGCACTCTGTAAGCTCTTCTAGTTGTCCTAGAATCGCTCATGTATAAACCTATACAGACCGCCCTATTTCGTCCTGTAAACAGCTATAGAGTAGCGTTACTACGTCTATTTGACTTAATCGTCATATTGTGGTGATATACAAGCATGTTATCGCATATATGTAAGCCTATACGAGACTGTATATGCCTGTACTATAAGCCTATTAAACATAAAAAAGAACGCATATACTGCGCCCTGTGCGGTCTATCGAGTTATACCGTGCCGTTTAAGTAATCGGTAGAATTTCACTCTAGGAATATTGTATTTATCGCATATCATAGTTACTGGTATAACGTCCTCTTTATACTCTCGTATTGCGTGCTGTACGGCTGCGTTATCTAAGTCTAAGTCTGCCTTGCGTCCTACGTGTTTACCTTCTTCTTTCGCTCTCTTCATACCTTCCATGCGCTTTTCCGCTAGCATGTTTAGTTCCATCTCTGCGACTGCGCCTAGCATGGTTACTAAGAATTTACCTACATAAGAGGACGTATCGAGCTTTTCGCCTTTAAAGTCTAATACTACTAGGCTTACGCCTTTCTCGTTTAGCTGCTCGACAATGCCTAACAGGTCTTTTGTGTTACGTGCTATACGGTCAATGCGTGTTACTGCTACTGTGTCGCCTTCTGTAACGGTATCTAGCAGCTTTTGTAAGCCTACTCGCTCGATATTCTTACCTGTAGACTTGTCTTCTACGAGCTTAATCTCGTTATCATACTGGCGCAATAACTTACGCTGTGTAGCTAGGTTCTGTCCTGTCGTACTAACACGGCAATATCCAAAAAGCATATGTATTATTTCCTCTCTGTATCGTAATTAATTTCGTTACACTAATTCTATCACGTTATCTATTTTGATACAACCTTTCGATACACATTTAAGCATATTAAAACGCTGCTATTCCAACGATTAAAATTATCAGAAAATAGTGTATCAATCGTATACCTTTCGATACATACTAGGCATAAAAAGCGCCCGTAGGTGTGGCGCAGTTATTGAATATTAATGTTCAAGTTTAATGCGTACCCCCTGAGGATAGAAGGGCGTCCCTGCCCGAGACTACCAGCGGCTGTATACGTAACTCCCTATATCGTCTTATATGTAAATAACGGTAAACATTCAACTAACGCTGTAACCGTTGATACATCTATACATTAACGCGATAAAGTAATAAATCGAATTGTTTACATTGATTTACTCGTAAACTTTAGTTCGTTAAAGTGAACAAGCGTTTGTTCTACTCTTCGTCTTTAATACGTAGCCCCTCGTCCCATTGTTCGTACCATTCGCGGTATGTTCGCCTATATTTGTTAAACTCTCGCTGTATTTCCTTTGGCGCTTCATCTCGTAAGCACATGCTACCGTCCATATCGTAGTAGAAGTATGGGCTGTCGAGAAATGACGGTCTTTCTACATTCATGGCAAGCAAGCCTCCTCTCTTCACATATTACCCTCTCTCAACCACGTAAAATAATAAATAGCTCGGTAACTGAGTTCCAATAGAACGCAGTAACATTAGACACTACCTGTCGATAGGGCGTTAATTATGTATTTATGCAACATGCGTAAAAGTATACACTTATCCCTTTACTCCTCTAGCCAATTATAGAGATAGCTAGGGTGTTTTGCTACTCGTCTTATTACTGCGTCTAGTTCTGCTCGCTGCTCCTCGAATATGTCCGTAACTACTCTGTAAATATAGCCGTAAATATCCTGTATTTCGCCATGTGCATAACCATATATCGCATTATGGACTTTAGTATAGAGCGTGCGTAAAAAGTCACTACTAGCGTTTAGCAGGTCTTGCAGCGTGCTTAGTTTGTTAAAGTGCTCGTATAAAGAAGAGCGTACATAAGCCTGAATTATCTTGCGCCATATGTTATTGGCTAGTTTATTATTACCTAAGCGTTTAAGACTAGCTCGAATTAGATTAGGTATATCGCTATACACTTCACAGTCTACTAGCTGTTGATGGGTTTCTGAATTATGTACGGTAGTCTTTTCGATTATTTTATTATTATTTTTATCTAGCTTTCTAGCTATGTTAGTTTTATCGCTGCTACTTGCGTCTTCATTCTTAGGGCTGCCTATGTTCTCCCAATTATTACGCCCCTGTATATTCGCCCCTGTATGCGCCTCTGTATCTGTTGGAATAGCGTCCTTTAGAAATACGTAAAAGTTAGCCCCATTACCACCTTTTTTAGTTCGCATATTGTAGGCACGCTTAATAATGCCTAAGCCTTCTAACTTGCGAACGATACGCCCTACTGTGTCGATACTGCGCTCTATAGCCTTTGCTATCGTTCCTACTTTGGGGCACGCTACACCCTTAGCTGCTTTTACTGCGTGTTTAGCTAAGTAGTCTATTAACGTAAAGTCTGTAGCGTTTAGCTTGTCCATATAAAAATAACGCAACTTTTTCGTATATTCGTTAAACTGCTCTAAACTCTCAAACTGTGAATATTCTTTCATTTCCTCGTAGTAATAATTACGCAATGTTCCTAATGCCATATATACTCTCTCCTGTAATAAGAGAAGCGAGCGCCATAAAAAAGACAATACTTAATAAACCTTGTACATTCTTATTTTTTTCGATAGAATGAAAGTAGTTAAGTTTGTATTGTACTGCGTTGCGAGCGCAGTAGTGTATTGTCTGCGTATTATCTGCGCAGGCTTTTCTTTTGCCGTTTTTTAATTGTCCTCTAATTCTTCTGCTAGTGCTAATAATTCTTTACGTAGCTGCAAAGACTGCGCTACTGTTAGCATTACTTGCCTCTCTCTGTCGATAGTTAATATAAACTCTTCGCCTCTGCTGTCGATAAGACGAGCGAGAGAGCTTATCCCCTCTACGTTATATCTGCTTTTTACTGCGTAGCCTGCTAGCCCTCGCAGCATAAATACTTTTCCGTCAATATATCCGTCTAATATCGTTAATGTATCAATAGTAGCCATACAAATATGCGCCTCCTTTCAAATGTTCCTTTTGTCTAGTACCTTTAAAGGCGAAAATTCCTTATGCCGTTCTCTAACGTCTGTACCGAACAAATTAACGTAGGTTTTCACTATTTCCATACTCGTATGTCCTAATATTGTTTGCAGTTCGAATATATTAGCGCCTTGTTGCACGCTTAACTTTGCGAAAGTATGCCTAAACGTATGACAACTACAGCGAACACCCTTTAAGTCTGCTAACACTCCATACTTTTCTATTCTGTTTTGTAGCCCACGCTTAGATAGAGGCGTATTGTCTACAGTAGTAAATAGTGCGTCAGTCTCTGCATAGCCTCGTATCGCAATATACTTCTTTAGCTGCGTTTTCATAGTCGATTGCATTGGTACTAAACGCTCTCTATAGCTCTTAGCATTTCTTACGCATATTAAGCTATCTTCCCAACGAATATCTGCTAACGTTAGCCCTATCGCCTCGTTAGCTCGTATGCCTGTCTCTAGTAATAGCAGCATAATCGTATAATCTCGAACGCCTGTAAACGTCTTTAGGTCGGGCTGTCTGAATAACTTATTTAACTGCTCTTTCGTAAAAGTCGCTATAACGCGCTTACGGTCTTTGAGTAGTTTAATATTCTCGAATGGGTTTTTTGGTATATGTTTACCTTTGTGAAGGTAGTTAAAGAAAGCTCGCAGTGCTCGCAGCCTAGTATTAACTGTGACTACTCTAGCGCCCTTATACTTACGCAGGTAAAGAATAACGTTTTCTTTAATATGCTCGTCTGTAATATTGTAGGGCTTTAATACACTAACGTTTATTTCCTGCTCTCCTAACTGATTTAGAAAGGTTTGTATTTCGTTACGGTAAAAGCGTATAGTATGTGGTCTAAGATTGCGTATTTCGCAGTCTTTTAAAAAGAGGTTTATTGCGTCTTCGAACGTTTCTACATACGACTTTGTTTTTTTGCGCAAAATAGCTAATTCGCCTTCGTCTAATACGTTGCTACGTCTTGCCATATCGTACCTTACCTCCTAGCTATGTAGTAAATCGCTGAATACGATTAGAGCATAGTAGTAGACGGTAAATTTACACGCTGAAAACACAAAAAAAGCGTCCTCTACCGTAGTAGAAAACGCTTGATATTACGCAATATTCTCGAATTATTGTACGCATAAAAACTAACGTAATTGATACCAGTGGTCGGGGTCGAACCGACACTCCCGAGGGAACACGATTTTGAGTCGTGCGCGTCTGCCAATTCCGCCACACTGGCAAAGCTTAAAAATACAAATGGTGCCGAGGACCGGAATCGAACCGGTACGGTAGTCACCTACCGCAGGATTTTAAGTCCTGTGCGTCTGCCAGTTCCGCCACCCCGGCAAGGGTGTAGTTTAAATGGAGGCGGCAACCGGATTTGAACCGGTGATAAAGGTTTTGCAGACCTCTGCCTTACCACTTGGCTATGCCGCCATTTTAAACTGGAGCGGAAGACGGGATTCGAACCCGCGACCCCCACCTTGGCAAGGTGGTGTTCTACCACTGAACTACTTCCGCAAACAATTTAACTTATATTATTCTATACTCTAGCCTATGCAAGAGAATTGAAAAAGTGAAATAAAAAATGGCTGGGCTAGCTGGATTCGAACCAACGCATGTCGCAGTCAAAGTGCGATGCCTTACCGCTTGGCTATAGCCCATTGAATAAACTTCATGAAATACTTCTTTGAATTTGCTTCATGAACACTCACCGCAAGAGGATATTTTGGGTTATTTCTGCAAGGAAATAACACGAAATATCGTCAACTACTAAGTTTTACTTATATAATAAATAAGTACACTATCAATAGATGTTCCATTTGGATATTTTACCCTACATGATTGTAGATTAGTTATTTCTGACAGTAAATATCAAAGGATATTGTCGACAACATGCTCTCAACATATATAATTTTACTTATATTGATTCTTTTATACAAATGGGGCGGCTGATGGGAATCGAACCCACGAATGTCGGAACCACAATCCGATGCGTTAACCACTTCGCCACAACCGCCATAATTTAGAATGTTTCTTGGCAGGGGCAGTAGGAATCGAACCCACACCAAAGGTTTTGGAGACCTCTATTCTACCGTTAAACTATGCCCCTAAAATGGTGGAGGGGGGCAGATTCGAACTGCCGAACCCGAAGGAGCGGATTTACAGTCCGCCGCGTTTAGCCACTTCGCTACCCCTCCACATACGTGAAACAGTGCCGGCGAGAGGACTTGAACCCCCAACCTACTGATTACAAGTCAGTTGCTCTACCAATTGAGCTACACCGGCATATAAATTAAATTGTTTAAATAAATTTTTTCTTTCTTACCAGTCACCCAAATCTCAGATAGGTTATTCAAGAAGTGGCTCGATTTGTGCGCTGAAGCAAAGCTTCGAAGCATATTCGAACGTGCTCTACCAATTGAGCTACACCGGCATAAATTACTAGAATTTAAAAAAGGTGGCTCGGGACGGAATCGAACCGCCGACACATGGATTTTCAGTCCATTGCTCTACCGACTGAGCTACCGAGCCTAAATATATTTCAAAAATAAAATGGCGGTCCGGACGGGACTCGAACCCGCGACCTCCTGCGTGACAGGCAGGCATTCTAACCAACTGAACTACCGGACCATTTTGGTTGCGGGGACAGGATTTGAACCTGCGACCTTCGGGTTATGAGCCCGACGAGCTACCAGACTGCTCCACCCCGCGATAATAAAAATATACAAAGTTTTTCTATGCTAATAGATATTACCTTATACTGACCACCCCGATTTTACAATCGGTGTGCTGAAGCTTTTCAGTGAAGCTTATTCGTTCGTGCTCCACCCCGCGATAATATGAGTATGAAATTTAATGGTGGAGGATGACGGGATCGAACCGCCGACCCTCTGCTTGTAAGGCAGATGCTCTCCCAGCTGAGCTAATCCTCCGTATGAATGGTGACCCGTACGGGATTCGAACCCGTGTTACCGCCGTGAAAGGGCGGTGTCTTAACCGCTTGACCAACGGGCCAATCTATTAATTATGTATTGTAGTGGCGGAGAGCAAGGGATTTGAACCCTTGAGACAGCTTTCGCCGCCTACACGATTTCCAATCGTGCTCCTTCGGCCACTCGGACAGCTCTCCAAAATGGCTCCGCAGGTAGGACTCGAACCTACGACCGATCGGTTAACAGCCGATAGCTCTACCACTGAGCTACTGCGGAATAATATAATAGCCTGGCGACGTCCTACTCTCACAAGGGGAAGCCCCTAACTACCATCGGCGCTGAAGAGCTTAACTTCCGTGTTCGGCATGGGAACGGGTGTGACCTCTTCGC
>NZ_JAUSUD010000028.1 GCF_030813355.1 Metabacillus malikii | reverse complement strand
CACCCGTTCCCATGCCGAACACGGAAGTTAAGCTCTTCAGCGCCGATGGTAGTTAGGGGCTTCCCCTTGTGAGAGTAGGACGTTGCCAGGTACCTTGAGAAAAAGATCAGTAGAGATACTGGTCTTTTTTGTTTATTCTACTATTTATTGATAACAAGAATTGTTTAGTTTCCACATTCACTGGTCTATTTTTAAATACTTCGCCATAAAAATAATAAAAGAATAAATAATTTTATCCCTTCGTTGAGTGCTGAATTTTAAATGAATCTATAAATTTAATGATAGTGCTCGAGATTTCTGCGAAAAAATGAGAGACAACATAAGAGAAAAACTAAATAATTCTACTTCATAAAATATACAATTTAATCACTTACTCTTTTTAATACTAAATACTTGAATAGGAGACAAATATCGGTGAATATCGTTGAATTTATGCAAGATGATACAATCATGATTTTTTTACGAATATTTGTGGCGACAATCTTATGTGGACTAATTGGATTAGAGCGTGAAATAAATAATCATCCAGCAGGATTCCGAACGCATCTATTAGTCGGAATTGGAGCTTGTTTAATGATGATATTATCTCTTTATGGGTTTAAGGAGTATATTAATGAGAATGGGAATATACGATTTGATCCGGCAAGGATACCTTCTTATGTAATTAGTGGAATTGGTTTCTTAGGAGGAGGGACAATTCTAGTTAAAGGTGCAACAGTAAGGGGATTGACCACTGCGGCGTCAATTTGGATTGTAGCAGGATTGGGACTAGTTATTGGTGCCGGAATGTATATAGTTGCAATATTTACAACGATCCTAGTTTTAATGTGCTTAATATTTTTGAACAGACTAGAGAAAATAATGAATAGAAGGAAATTAGCTAAGAAGGTAAAATTAATTACTCATTCAAATGATTTATCAGTTGAACAGATAATAGATAAATTGCATACATATGATGTGAAAGTAACGAAGTTCTCCTTTATAGAATGTTACAGAAATGAGAGTGCTATTATTTCATATAGGTATTTATTGGATATTAATTTCAAAGCTGACTATAAGAAAAAAATTGAATCTATAATGTGTGAAATCCCCCATATAGAAAAAATTTATTAAGATGTTTTATATCAGTAGATTTTGGCAATATTTAAAATGGAACAGAAAAGTTGAAAATTTTTTCTGATCCATTTATAGTAAAGTTAAAGTCAAATATAGTCAAAGTCAGTAAGGGGGAGGTTAAGTGAGAAATATTTCAGACATTATTGAACAATACTTGAAAAGTGTATTGGACAATAGTGGAAAGGAAATAGTTGAAATCAAACGTAGTGAAATTGCAGATAAGTTTCAATGTGTACCTTCGCAAATTAATTATGTTATAAATACTAGGTTCACAATTGAAAGAGGCTATGTTGTTGAGAGTAAACGTGGTGGTGGCGGTTATATACGGATTATTAAGGTTCGTGCGAATAACCAGGCACATCTCCTTGATCAAATTCTTCACTTGATAAACCATCGCCTATCACAAGCTGCAGCAGAAGATATTATTGGTCGCCTAGTCACGGAAAAAGTGATTTCAGCCCGTGAAGCAAAATTAATGTTAAGTGTAATTGACCGTTCAGTGCTATATATAGACCTCCCACATCGGGATGAATTGAGGGCTAGAATGGTAAAAGCGATGTTAACTTCTTTGAAATATAAGTAAAGGTAGGGGAGACGGATGATTTGCCAGGAATGCAAAGAAAGACCGGCAACGTTTCACTTTACAAAAGTGATAAACGGTGAGAAAACTCAAGTTCATATGTGTGAGCATTGTGCAAAAGGGAATAGTGATCTTTTCATGTTTAGTGGAAATTCAGGATTTTCCTTAAACAATTTACTCACTGGGTTGTTAAATATGGAATCAAACATTGCAAAAACGGAAGGACATAATAAAGTTTTTCAGGCAAATGACACACCTCAGTGCAGCCAATGTCATATGACTCTCCAACAGTTTAAGAAAGTTGGTAGATTTGGTTGTTCAAATTGTTATCATACATTTAAAGAGTATATATCTCCAATATTAAGACGAGTGCATGGCGGTAATACAGTTCATGCTGGGAAAATCCCTAAACGTATTGGGGGAGATATCCACATAAGAAAGCAATTAGAAAATTTAAAAAGTAAAATTAATGAATATATTATCCAAGAGGAATTTGAAAAAGCCGCAGAGATTAGAGATGAAATCAAATCACTTGAGAAGAAGTTAAGTAATAAGGAGGGATCATAAAATGTCACTCCAACGTTTTATAAGTAATGCAATAAGTGCTTGGATGAAGGATGGTCCTGATTCTGATATTGTGTTGAGTAGTCGCATCCGACTTGCAAGGAATATCGACCAATATAAATTCCCGACTATATCTTCAAACGAAGAGTCACAAACGGTTCTTAATTTGTTCGAGTCAGCTTATGCAAGTAGAGAATTTAACAATATTGGTAAATTAGAATTGATTAAAATGAGTGAGATGCAGCCAATTCAAAAGCGAGTACTCGTAGAAAAACATTTAATAAGTCCAAATTTAACCGAGAATGCACCATATGGAGGATGTTTAATTTCTGAAAATGAAGAAGTTAGCATTATGATTAATGAAGAGGATCATGTTCGTATTCAGTGTCTATTTCCTGGATTTCAACTAAAAGAGGCCCTTGAGGTGGCGAATCAATTAGATGATTGGATCGAACAGGATGTTGATTATGCATTTGATGAGCAGCGCGGCTATTTAACAAGCTGCCCAACAAATGTTGGTACAGGTCTTAGGGCTTCCGTTATGATGCATTTACCAGCACTTGTATTAACACAAAAAATCAATCGAATTATCCCAGCAATAAATCAACTTGGTCTAGTTGTGCGTGGTATTTATGGCGAGGGTTCTGAGGCAATTGGTAACCTCTTTCAAATCTCAAATCAGATAACATTAGGTAAATCAGAGAAAGACATCATTGAAGATCTTGTTAGTGTCGTGCAACAATTGATTACACAAGAAAGAAATACAAGAGAAGAATTGTATGAGGTTTCTAAAACTCAACTAGAGGATAGAGTATACCGTTCTTTTGGAACATTAGCCTATAGCAGAATAATTGAGTCAAATGAAACAGCGAAATGCTTATCAGATGTAAGACTCGGAATAGATTTAGGCATTATAACTGATATTTCTCGTAATATACTTAACGAACTGATGATATTAACACAGCCAGGCTTCTTACAACAGTATTATGGAGGGCCGTTACGACCTGAGGAAAGGGACATTCGTAGAGCTGCTTTAATAAGAGAAAGACTTGAACTAGAAATGAGACGAAACAAACCGATGGAGGATGATGAAGCATGATGTTTGGAAGATTTACAGAGCGTGCACAAAAGGTACTTGCATTAGCACAAGAAGAAGCAGTACGTCTGGGTCATAATAACATTGGTACAGAGCATATTTTACTAGGTTTAGTGAGTGAAGGTGAAGGTATTGCTGCAAAAGCATTAATTGCCTTAGGACTTGGACCTGAAAAAATTCAAAAAGAGGTAGAAGGATTAATCGGCAAGGGACAAGATGCTTCACAGACGATTCATTATACACCTAGAGCGAAAAAGGTTATTGAATTATCGATGGATGAGGCAAGAAAATTAGGACATTCATATGTTGGCACTGAACATATCTTATTAGGTTTAATTCGTGAGGGAGAGGGAGTTGCTGCACGAGTTCTAAATAATTTAGGTGTCAGCCTAAACAAGGCAAGACAACAAGTCCTTCAGTTATTGGGTAGTAATGAAACTTCATCTAATCACCAAAGTGGTAGTATGACGAATGCTAACACACCTACTCTTGATAGCTTGGCAAGAGATTTAACTGCTATAGCAAGGGAAGGAAGTTTAGACCCTGTTATTGGACGTAGCAAGGAAATACAGCGTGTTATTGAAGTACTCAGCCGCCGAACAAAAAACAACCCTGTTCTAATTGGTGAACCTGGGGTCGGGAAAACTGCTATTGCTGAAGGATTAGCCCAACAAATCGTTCAAAATGAAGTTCCAGAAATATTAAGGGATAAGCGAGTAATGACGCTTGATATGGGAACGGTTGTTGCTGGAACGAAATACCGTGGTGAATTCGAAGACCGTTTAAAAAAGGTAATGGATGAAATACGTCAAGCAGGTAATATTATCTTATTTATTGATGAATTGCACACATTAATTGGTGCGGGTGGTGCAGAAGGTGCTATCGATGCATCTAACATCTTAAAGCCATCACTAGCAAGAGGTGAACTTCAATGTATAGGTGCAACGACTCTTGATGAATATAGAAAGTATATTGAAAAGGATGCAGCACTTGAACGGAGATTCCAACCGATTCAAGTTGATGAACCAACGATGGAAGAAAGTATCATGATATTAAAAGGTTTGCGTGACCGTTATGAAGCACATCATAGAGTTTCTATTACTGACGAAGCTATTGATGCTGCTGTTAAATTATCTGATAGATACATCTCAGATCGCTTTTTGCCAGATAAAGCAATAGACTTGATTGATGAAGCAGGGTCAAAAGTAAGATTACGTTCGTTTACTACACCACCAAATCTAAAAGAACTTGAACAAAAGCTTGAAGAAATACGTAAAGAAAAGGATGCTTCCGTACAAAGTCAGGAATTTGAGAAAGCTGCTTCATTACGAGATACAGAGCAACGTTTACGTGAGCAATTAGAGGAAACGAAAAAGACATGGAAAGAAAAACAAGGACAAGAGAATACAGAGGTGACTGTTGAAGATATTGCAATGGTTGTTTCAAGTTGGACGGGAGTGCCTGTATCTAGATTAGCACAAACTGAAACAGATAAATTATTGAACATGGAACAATTACTCCATTCAAGAGTAATTGGTCAAGATGAAGCTGTTGTTGCGGTAGCTAAGGCTGTTCGACGTGCAAGAGCGGGATTAAAAGATCCTAAGCGTCCAATCGGTTCATTTATTTTCCTCGGGCCAACTGGAGTAGGTAAAACAGAACTAGCTAGAGCATTGGCAGAGTCAATATTTGGTGATGAAGATGCTATGATCCGTATCGATATGTCAGAGTATATGGAAAAGCATTCAACATCAAGATTAGTTGGGTCACCTCCTGGTTATGTTGGATACGATGAAGGTGGTCAATTAACTGAGAAAGTTAGAAGAAAGCCATACTCGGTTGTATTATTAGATGAGATTGAGAAGGCACACCCTGATGTGTTTAATATTTTACTACAAGTACTAGAGGATGGTAGATTGACTGATTCAAAAGGGCGTACTGTAGATTTTAGAAATACGATATTAATTATGACATCTAATGTTGGAGCCAGTGAATTAAAGCGAAATAAATATGTCGGTTTTAATGTTCAAGATGAGTCACAGAATTATAAAGACATGAAAGGCAAAGTAATGAATGAACTGAAAAGAGCATTCAGACCTGAATTCATTAACCGTATTGATGAAATTATTGTGTTCCACTCCCTTGAGAAGAAGCATCTTAAAGAGATTGTGTTACTCATGTCTAACCAACTAACAAAACGCTTAAAAGAGCAAGATTTATCAATCGAGCTGAGCGATGCAGCAATAGAGAAAATTGCGGATGAGGGTATTGACCTTGAGTATGGTGCAAGACCACTTCGCCGTTCAATACAAAGAAATGTTGAAGATAGACTGTCAGAGGAGTTATTAAAAGGAACAATTAATAAAGGTCAAAAGATTGTACTTGATGTTGATAATGGTGAGTTTATCGTTAAGACTACTGAAAAAGAAGAAGTGAATTAATGAAAAAGGGAAATGAGGCATACTGTAATAGTGTGCCTCATTCCTATATATACAAATTTAACTACGTAGACAAAATGCATAACCACCCTATAAGACTTATTAAGAATTGACATTATTCATTATATAATCATGAAGTAAGTATCATAATTTGCATGTCTACCTGCTAATCTAATAAAGAGAGGTTTTAAAGTAATGGCTAAAACAAAAGTTAAATATATTTGTCAGTCCTGTGGATATGAATCAGCCAAGTGGATGGGAAAGTGCCCAGGTTGTCAAGAATGGAACACTATGACTGAAGAGCTACTAAAACCAGTTTCACCCCGAAAGGCTGTATTTACACACTCGACACAAACCGTTCAAAAACCTTCCCCTATAACGAATATAGAAACAGCACAAGAGCCAAGGATTTTTACAAATCTAAAGGAATTTAATCGTGTCTTAGGAAGCGGGATTGTCAAAGGATCTCTCGTACTTATTGGCGGGGACCCAGGCATTGGGAAATCAACTTTACTTTTGCAAGTCTCTTCACAATTAGCTGAAAATGGGAATGATGTTTTATATATATCCGGCGAGGAGTCTGTAAAGCAGACGAAACTAAGAGCAGATCGCCTTGGAGTAAAGTCTAATAAATTATTTGTTTTATCAGAGACAGATTTAAGCTTTATTTCGAAAGCGATTGAAGATATGAACCCAGCGTTTGTTGTTGTTGATTCTATTCAGACTGTTTTTCATAGTGAAATAAGTTCTGCGCCAGGTAGTGTTTCTCAAGTTAGAGAGTCAACAGCAGAACTAATGAGAATTGCGAAAACTAAAGGAATTGCGATATTTATTGTCGGTCATGTTACGAAAGAGGGTTCAATAGCGGGACCAAGATTGTTGGAACATATGGTAGATACTGTTCTCTATTTTGAAGGCGAAAGACATCATACTTATCGGATACTTCGAGCGGTAAAGAATCGATTTGGGTCTACAAATGAGATGGGCATTTTTGAAATGAAGGAAACTGGTTTAGATGAGGTGCAAAATCCATCAGAAATATTCCTTGAAGAGCGCTCAAAGGGTGCTGCTGGCTCAACAGTTGTAGCATCAATGGAAGGAACTAGACCAGTGTTGGTGGAAATACAAGCGTTAATTTCTCCGACCAGCTTTGGAAACCCTAGGAGGATGGCGACTGGAATCGACCATAATCGAGTTCCGTTGCTAATGGCTGTATTAGAAAAGAGAGTTGGGTTATTACTCCAAAATCAAGATGCTTATTTAAAAGTAGCTGGTGGTGTAAAACTAGATGAACCTGCAATTGATTTAGCAGTAGCTGTCAGTATTGCATCAAGCTTTAAAGATATTCCTCCTAAACCAACAGATGTCATTATTGGTGAGGTTGGACTTACTGGGGAAGTACGTAGAGTATCTAGGATAGAACAACGAGTCATCGAAGCAGCAAAACTAGGTTTCAAGAGAGCGATTATTCCAGTTGCAAATATAGGTGGGTGGACCCCTCCAGAAGATATAGAAATTATTGGTGTACAAAACGTGGCCGATGCTCTCCAAAACACATTAGGGGGATAATGAATGGAAAAAGAGAGTAAATCAGGTGATAAGACGTTAAATGATATTTTACAGTTTGTAGCTCCTGGTACTCCGATAAGAGAAGGAATTGAGAATGTATTAAGGGCGAAAACAGGTGGCCTAATCGTTGTAGGACATAATGACAAGGTAAAGGAAGTAATAGATGGGGGATTTTCAATTCATTGTTCCTTTTCTTCGGCACACCTTTATGAATTAGCTAAGATGGATGGAGCAATTATCTTAAGTGACTCGGGAACCAAAATCGTATATGCCAATGCTCAATTAGTACCGGATCCTAAAATTTATTCCTCAGAAACTGGTATGAGGCATCGGACAGCGGAGCGGGTCGCTAAGCAAACAGGTAATCTCGTTATAGCTATTTCACAAAGACGTAATGTTATAACTCTTTACCATGGAGAGCTACGATATGCGCTTAGGGATATAGGAGTTATATTAACGAAAGCCAATCAGGCTATTCAAACAATGGAAAAGTATAAAAATGTTTTAGATGAGGCAATTACTACGTTAGGAGCCTTAGAATTAGAGGAATTAGTAACATTTAAGGATGTCTTACAAGTATTGCACCGTTTTGAGATGGTCTTACGCATTAAAGATGAGATCAATGACTATATCAATGAACTGGGTGCTGAAGGTCACTTAATCCGGTTGCAAATGGCAGAGCTTGTATCCGGTATTGAAGACGAGGCAGCTTTAATGATACGGGATTACGCAAATGAAAAAATTGTTGAGCCATATAAAGTAATAAAACAAATTCAAAGCTTGTCAAGTTTTGAACTTTTAGAAGATGCAGTGTTATTGAAAATGTTAGGATATTCCTCCTATTCAACTATTGATAGTATCGTTATGCCAAGAGGGTATCGAATATTGAGTAAAATACCTAGACTCCCGACAATAATTATTGAAAATTTAGTGACAACATTTAAAAACTTGAAACTTATTATGCATGCAACCGTAGAACAACTAGATGAGGTAGAAGGCATTGGTGAGGTTCGTGCAAGAAAGATAGTCGAAGGAATAAGAAGATTGCAAGAACAGTTACTAGTTGACCGAAAAATGTAAGAATTTTTCATGAAACATGCAACATTTTTGATTTAAATACGTCAAATTAGGGTATATTAGAATTGTTTTCTAAATGGTTTTATACCCAAGGTTTGCAAGCTTGTTATTGCATGAAGTAAATATAACTAATGAATGTATGGTTTTTTATTAACTTTGAAGATTTTGTATGAGTTATTAGCTCATTAACGGCAGTCTAAAGGGCAAATTCCTTATTTGGGCTACCTCGATGTTTTGCTTTTTTAGGGTTTGCTAAAATCTACATAGTTTTTGAAAATATTTAATCTATTTTTAAATTTAAAAGTTTCACTTATAGAAAGGGAGAGAATTGATAAAAATATGGATGGAGTCTTTAAGGAATTGATTCTAGAGGTAAACGGATATTGTATGAGTTCCTTTTTTAGTTAAAGGAAGCACGAATAAGAACGATTGTTTAGTAGTAAATCACCTAAAAAGGGTCTAAACCCAGTAAGATTACAAGCTTGTATCAATCTATTTACATTTTTGATTTTTTATATCGTAAATATCGTAATTAGGATAAAGTAAATATATCGTAAAAAGGAGGTGAAGGTATGTTAATAAAACGCATAATACAACTATTATTTTTGTGTGTAGGAGGAATGTTAGGGATTCTCTTCATGCCTAAATTACTTGAGCTTCTATCTATGCAAGACATACCTTTTATAGATACGCCATATACCTTAGCAGTATTAGGTGCAATTATCTTTTTTATTGCAACTTTTTGGTTAGTTGATTACGTCGTAAATTGGATTAAGGTTCTAGAAGAGGCTGTAGTAAAAGCTCCTGTTACGGATGTATTATTTGGTAGTTTAGGTTTAATATTTGGTCTTATAATCGCATTTCTTATTGGAATTCCATTAAATGAAATTCAATATCAATTATTTAATACAATTATTCCTATCTTTTTAACACTTTTACTTGGATATTTAGGCTTTCAAATTGGGTTTAAGAAACGGGATGAGCTAATTAGCTTATTTTCAATGCCAAACCGGATGAATAAGAAAAAGGGTGTGGCTGATGATGAAATAGACCCGGAGGAAAAGAAATTAAAAATATTAGATACTAGTGTCATAATTGATGGTAGAATCGCAGATATATGTCAAACAGGCTTTTTAGAGGGGACAATCGTAATACCACAATTTGTATTAGAAGAACTTCAACATATAGCTGATTCATCAGATGTACTGAAACGTAACAGAGGACGCAGAGGGCTTGATATTTTAAATCGGATTCAAAAAGAGCTTTCGATAAACGTTGAGATTTATGAGGGCGATTTTGAAGAGATTCAAGAAGTTGACAGCAAATTAGTGAAATTAGCAAAATTAACTTCAGGTGTAGTGGTGACAAATGATTTTAATTTAAATAAGGTTTGTGAACTTCAGAAAGTTCATGTCCTAAACATTAATGATTTAGCAAATGCAGTCAAACCTGTAGTATTACCAGGGGAAGAAATGAATGTTCAAGTCATAAAAGATGGTAAGGAACATAATCAAGGCATTGCCTATTTAGATGACGGTACGATGATAGTAGTAGAAGATGGCCGCAATTATATTGGTAAACATATCGATGTCCTTGTGACAAGTGTCCTGCAAACGTCGGCAGGGAGAATGATATTTGCTAAGCCAAAAATGTTGGAAAAGGCTTTGTAAATAAAAAATTTAATTAATACAATAAGAATAGCTCATGGGACATAATGCTAAAATGTTTCATGGGCTATTTTACATATAAGTTCGAATATTTTATGATGATGGTATACTGAATAATTGAAGGAGTCATTATATGAATTACCAAGTCATTGTTCCTGCAGCAGGATCGGGTAAAAGAATGGGTGCAGGGATGAACAAACAGTTTATTGAGCTTAATGAAATTCCTGTCATCATTCATACATTAAAAGTATTTGAGTCACATCAATTGTGTACTGGAATTATTTTAGTCATTAATGAACAAGAACGAGAAATATTTAATGGACTCATAACAGCCTATCAGTTATCAAAAGTTGTTGCACTGGTTTCAGGTGGTGTTGAGAGGCAAATGAGTGTTTATAATGGGTTACTAGCTGTAAAAGGAAGTGAATATGTCCTTGTTCATGATGGGGCAAGACCGTTTATTACACATAGTCAAATTAATAACCTGTTAAATGAAGCGATCATATCTGGAGCTGCTACCCTTGCTGTGCCAGTGAAGGATACTATAAAGCGCGTAAAGAATAATCAAGTAGTCGATACAATTGAGCGGGAATCTGTATGGTCAATTCAAACACCTCAGGCATTTTTAATTAGCAACATCATACAGGCACATAAACTTGCAATTGAAGGCAATTATTTAGGTACAGATGATGCAAGCTTACTTGAACGTATTGGTAAACCTGTAAAAATTGTCATGGGTGATTATAGAAATATCAAATTAACAACACCTGAAGATTTATTAGTGGCTAAAGCATTTATAGAAAGTGCGAGCTTTCAAGAAGATTGAGTATTTAATAAATCAACTCGGACAATGAATAATGAGCAAAAACCTTAAAAAGTGATTTAAAATAAAGTGTTGAAATAACAGAGAAGAGGGTAATAATGATTAGAATTGGACAAGGCTTTGATGTACATCAGTTAGTCGAAGGAAGACCTTTAATTATTGGTGGAATCGATATCCCATATGAACAAGGATTATTAGGTCACTCAGATGCTGACGTTTTATTACATACAGTTGCAGATGCTTGCTTAGGTGCAATAGCAGAAGGTGATATCGGTAAACATTTCCCAGATACTGATCCAAATTTTAAAGATGCTGATTCCGCTAAGCTATTGGCACATGTATGGCAGTTAGTGAAGGAGAAGGGTTACGAATTAGGGAATATTGATTGTACCATTATTGCTCAAAAGCCTAAAATGGCACCCCACATTGAAAAAATTCGTGCACGTATTGCTGAGCTGCTTGAAGCGGATATTTCCCAGGTAAATGTGAAAGCAACGACGACAGAGAAACTGGGTTTCACCGGTAGAGGAGAAGGTATAGCCTCCCAAGCTACAGTCCTAATACAAAAACGATCATAAAACTATTTGGTATAAGCAATCGTTTGGTGATAAAATGAATTTTGTTTATTACATATAACCGTAAGTTTAATAATCTAAGATATAAAAGATGAGGTAAAAATAGAAATATCATGATGGTGAACCATCTATAAAATCATATGGAGGTACAAAATGACAAATGAAGTAAGAGTACGGTATGCCCCTAGTCCAACGGGTCATTTACATATTGGAAACGCAAGAACTGCATTATTTAATTATTTGTTTGCGAAAAGTCAAAACGGAAAATTTATCGTTCGGATAGAAGATACTGATAAAAAGCGTAATATCGAAGGTGGCGAACAAAGTCAATTAAAGTATTTAAAATGGCTTGGGATTGAATGGGATGAAAGTGTTGATACTGGTGGGGAATATGGCCCGTATCGCCAATCAGAAAGAAATGATATATATAAGAAATATTATGAGGAATTATTAGCAAAAAACTTAGCCTATAAATGCTATTGTACTGAAGAAGAGCTTGAAAAAGAAAGAGAAGAACAAATGTCCAGAGGTGAAACACCGCAATATTCAGGGAAACATGCTAATTTATCAGAGGAAGAACAGAAAGAGCTTGAAGCAAAGGGATTAACATACAGCATACGTTTCAGAGTGCCTAAGGACAAAGAATATCGCTTCAACGACATGGTAAAAGGTGATATTTCATTTGAAGCTGAGGGAATGGGTGATTTTGTAATAGTTAAAAAGGATGGAACTCCTACATATAACTTTGCAGTTGCAGTGGATGACCATCTTATGAAGATATCCCATGTATTACGTGGTGAAGACCATATCTCTAATACACCAAAGCAAATTATGATTTATGAAGCCTTTGGTTGGGATATACCAGTATTTGGGCATATGACATTAATCGTAAACGAGAACAGGAAGAAGCTTAGTAAGAGAGATGAGTCTATTATTCAATTTATTGAACAATATGAAGAGCTGGGTTATTTGCCTGAAGCACTATTTAACTTCATTGCTTTATTAGGATGGTCACCGGGTGGAGAAGAGGAGTTATTTACACAAGAGGAACTCATTGAACATTTTGATACTGCACGCTTATCTAAATCACCTGCAGTATTTGACAAGCAAAAACTAGCATGGATGAATAATCAATATATTAAAGAATTAGACTTAGACACACTTGTAAAATTAACGTTACCGCATTTAGTTGAAGCGGGTAAGGTATCTGCTGAGCTTCATGAAGAGGAAAAGGAACGGGTAAATCAATTAGTAGCTTTATATCAAGACCAAATGAGCTATGGTGCTGAAATCGTTAGTCTAACTGAGTTATTCTTTAAGGAAGAGGTATCATACAACAGAGAGGCTGAGACTGTTCTGGAAGGAGAAAGTGTACCAGATGTATTGAATGCTTTTCTTAATGAAATAGAGGATCTGGAAATACTTACAGATGAACATGTTAAGGCTGCAATAAAATCTGTACAAAAGTCAACTGGTCAAAAAGGGAAAAATCTATTTATGCCTATACGTGTAGCGATAACAGGGCAAACACATGGCCCGGACTTGCCTAAGTCTATTGCAATCTTAGGAAAAGATACAGTGATATCGAGACTAAAAAACGTTATTAGTTAACTTTTTATAAAAAATGTAATATAGTATTAATAATTAGATAGTTAAAACGTTGATAAGGAGAGTAAAGCTATAGTTCCTTTCTAGAGAGAACCTTCGTTAGGCTGGAAGAGGTTTAAGTGAAGTATTGCTTGAAATGCACCTTTGAGTCTTTTCCTAAACATTTGCTTTTGACAGATAAGTAAGGAAAAGCGTAGCGCTCTACGTTACAGGGCAAGAGTTGGGTTGAGTTTTAGAATGAATCTCTAAAGTTCTTCCTAAACAGAGTGGAACCGCGCCGCAAGCGCCTCTGTATATATTACAGAGGCGCTTTTTGTATTGGCTTAATAATAAAGGTCAAGTTATCAGAAGGTTCTTATCTAAAAAAAATTGTTTTTTTGCACAAGACTTGTTAAGAGTTTGTTGGAGATGATAGCGAGAATCTATGGACTGCGTAAAGAGGGGTAAACTCATATAGGTGTATATGCAGAGACGGTAAAGCGAAGGAGGCTTGCTGGCGTGGCGTACCTATTGACTAATATTTAGAATCTTGATGAGTATTTGTGGGTGAATTCTAAAGCACAATTTTTAAGTATAAGATTGTACAATATGTTTTAATGAAAACTATGAATCATTTTAATTTTTATAAATATGACAACAGATTGGATTGGAGGGATGATTGTTGCTGAAGCTAATGAAGGAAGATGTTGATGTTGTCTTTGACCAGGACCCGGCGGCAAGAAGTTACTTTGAAGTAGTTTTAACTTATTCAGGTTTACATGCCATTTGGGCTCACAGAGTTGCCCATGCACTTTATAAAAGAAAGCTATTTTTTCTCGCAAGACTTATATCGCAAATCAGCCGTTTTTTTACTGGAGTAGAAATACATCCAGCAGCAAAAATAGGTAGGCGGTTTTTTATCGACCATGGTATGGGTGTCGTAATAGGAGAAACATGCGAAATTGGAAATGATGTTATAGTCTTTCAAGGAGTAACACTAGGCGGGACTGGTAAGGAAAAAGGGAAAAGACATCCAACAATAAAGGACCATGCATTAATTGCTACAGGTGCGAAAGTATTAGGGTCGATAACGGTTGGTGAGTATTCAAAAATTGGTGCTGGTTCAGTTGTTTTAAAGGATGTTCCTGACCATTCAACAGTCGTAGGTATACCTGGACGAGTGAAAATCCAGAATGGACGCAAAGTTGACCAAGATTTAAATCATTGTGACTTACCGGATCCGGTGGCGGATCGATTCCGAGATTTAGAAGCTGAAATCTTGAGATTAAAATCCGAAGTACAACAGTTAAAGAAAGGAATGAGTGAAAATGACGATAAAGTTGTACAATACACTAACGAGGCAAAAAGAAACATTTGAACCACTTGAAGAAGGAAAAGTAAAAATGTATGTATGTGGTCCGACTGTTTATAACTATATCCATATAGGAAATGCAAGACCGGCAATCGTATATGATACAGTACGTCGATATTTGGAATATCGGGGATATGAAGTAAATTATGTATCTAATTTCACGGATGTTGATGATAAATTAATTAAAGCTGCCAATCAATTGGGCGAGGATGTCCCAACGATTGCAGAGCGGTTTATAGATGCCTATTTCGAAGACGTGACAGCTTTAGGATGCAAAAAGGCAACAGTTCATCCACGTGTAACTGAAAGTATTGATATTATTATAGATTTTATTCAAGCACTTATTGATAAAGGCTATGCCTACGAAGCTAATGGTGATGTTTATTATAAAACGAGAGAATTTACAGGTTACGGAAAGTTGTCACATCAGTCAATCGATGAGCTAAGATTAGGCAATCGTATAGAAGTTGGAGAAAAGAAACAAGATGCACTAGACTTTGTTCTCTGGAAAGCGGCAAAGGAAGGAGAAATATCTTGGGAAAGTCCTTGGGGGTATGGACGACCTGGTTGGCATATTGAATGCTCAGCTATGGCGAAGAAATATCTAGGTGACACAATAGATATTCATGCAGGCGGTCAGGACTTAACGTTTCCACATCATGAAAACGAGATTGCACAATCAGAAGCATTAAATGAAAAACCATTTGCGAAATACTGGATGCATAACGGTTATATTAATATAAATAATGAAAAAATGTCAAAATCACTAGGTAACTTTGTGCTTGTTCACGATATTATTAAAGAAATTGACCCTCAAGTAGTAAGGTTCTTTATGTTATCGGTTCATTACAGGCACCCAATTAATTTTTCACAAGAATTATTGGAAAGCACGAAAAATGCATTTGACCGCTTGAAGACTTCTTATGCAAATTTACAGCATCGGGTTAACAGTAGTACGAATTTAACTGAAGATGATGATAATTGGTTCCAAACAATCGCAAACTTTAAAAAGCAATTTCAAATTGAGATGGATGATGACTTTAATACTGCAAATGCAATTTCAGTCCTTTTTGACTTAGCCAAACAAGCAAATTATTACTTAGAACAATTAAATACCTCAGAAAAAGTGATCAATGAATTTTTACATGTATTCGATCAATTAAGTGGTGTTCTAGGAGTGAAATTCTCTTCGAGTGAATTATTAGATCAAGAGATTGATGACCTTATTAAGCAACGAAATCAAGCAAGAAAGGATCGGAAATTTGCTCTTGCTGATGAGATTCGTGATAAATTAAAAGACCTTAATATCATTTTAGAGGATACACCACAAGGAACAAGGTGGAAAAGACAGTAAGTAAATTGATTACTTATTGTTTACATTGGGAATAAAAGTAATAGCATTTTAATGAGAAACAACAATTGGTATTACTACTGGATAGTCACTAAACAGCGTTGCCTTTTACTACGTTTTTAGTAAGTTGATTTCCGTGCGTGCAGTACTCGCATATAATGAGATGTAAGTAAAATAGCTTATTACCTTTTGAGTTATTCCACTTGAGCCATTTGCGAAGAGTGTATGTGTACGTAGCGGAAATTAACTATTAATTCTTCTATACATGATGGATGAAATGACCTGAAATCTACACACGTTACTTAATCTGTAAACCTAGATTAAGTGTCATGGTATGGTAAGATAGAAGTGAATAGAATTTATCTAAGCTTGTATTGCATTTTAATCAAAGAATATACAGTGTAACTGTCGTGAAGTGTTAACAAGAAAAGAGGACTTAAATGTTTTTGGAATTAAATCAAATAAAAGATACTAGGTTGTTAAATAGTCTAGCACTAGCCTATATTGGTGATGCTATTTATGAAATATATGTAAGACATCATTTGCTTGCAAGTGGAAATATCCGGCCTAATCAGTTACATAATAAGGCAAAGAGATATGTGTCAGCGAAGGCTCAGGCGAATATCTTACATCATCTATTTTCATTAGAGATTCTTTCAGAGGAAGAGGAAGCTGTAATTAGACGTGGTCGCAATGCGAAGTCTGGAACAATCCCTAAAAATACAGATGTGCAAACATATCGGTATAGTACTGCATTCGAGGCTCTTATTGGTCACCTATACTTAGAAAATAAGCATGACCGATTAGATGAAATAATAAACAAGTCACTTGAGTTTATTAAGTTATAGATGAAAGGAGGAGAGTTAATGGATCAAGATTATATAATTGGACGTAACCCTGTTATTGAAGTATTAAAGTCGTCAAGAGACATTAATAAAATATGGGTTGCCGAAAATTCTTTAAAGGGACAAGCACAACAAATTACAAAACTTGCAAAAGAGCGTGGAGTAACAATTAACTTTGTACCAAAGAAAAAAATCGACCAAATGGTGGAAGGAAACCATCAAGGTGTTATTGCACAAGTTGCTGCTTATGAATATGTGCATGTAGAAGACATTCTAGAAACAGCTGAGAAAAGAAATGAAGCTCCTTTTATCTTGCTACTTGACGAAATCGAGGACCCTCATAATTTAGGGTCAATTATGAGAACAGCAGATGCGGTAGGTGCACATGGAATTGTTATACCGAAGCGGAGAGCGGTGGGATTAACAGCAACAGTTGCAAAATCATCAACAGGTGCAATTGAACATATCCCAGTTGCAAGAGTAACAAATATGGCTAGAACGATTGAAGACCTAAAAGAAAAGGGCGTATGGATAGTTGGTACAGACGCAAAAGGTGCAGATGATTATCGTCATCTTGATGGGAAAATGCCGTTAGCACTCGTCATTGGTAGTGAAGGGAAGGGGATTGGCAGATTAATAAAAGAAAAATGCGATTTTTTAATTAAAATGCCGATGGTCGGTCATGTAACCTCTCTTAATGCATCAGTAGCTGCTAGTTTATTAATGTATGAGGTATACCGAAAGAGATACCCACTAGGGGAGTAGAGAAATGGATATCCTACTAGTAGATGGATATAACATTATTGGAGCGTGGCCTGAGTTACAAAAGCTAAAGAAAGCGAACTTGTCTGAGGCAAGAGAACGTTTAGTTGAAAAAATGGCAGAGTACCAGGCCTATACGGGATACCGTGTTATTGTAGTTTTCGACGCACATCTAGTTAAAGGGATTGAAAAAAAGCTAAAGAACTACCGAGTTGAAGTAATCTATACACGTGAAAATGAAACCGCTGATGAGAGAATTGAAAAATTGGCGATATCTTTGAATAATATTAGAACACAAGTACATGTCGCAACATCGGATTTTACTGAACAATGGGCAATATTTGGCCAAGGAGCATTACGAAAGTCAGCTCGTGAGCTTTTAAATGAGATGGAAACAATAGAGGGGAGAATAAAGCATAAAGTCAACAAAATTGAACAAAAAAGGCCTTCATCTAAAATCTTATTACCAGACGATGTAGTTGAAAAGCTTGAGAAATGGCGTAGAGGTAATTTATAGTTAGTTGACGCTTACAAAATGTATACTGTATAATATTGTTATCTTGTGTGCGCTCGGGGGGATCGGCTTGGAATCACCATTCAACAAGGGCAAGGTCAGCAAGGAAGAGTTTATATTATTGGAAGACGAACAAGTAGTAGAACTCGTTCATAGTGGACAAAGTGAAGCTCTTGATTATCTTATTACAAAGTATCGTAATTTTGTTCGTGCTAAAGCTAGGTCATATTTTTTAATCGGTGCTGATCGAGAAGATATTATTCAAGAAGGTATGATTGGTTTATATAAGGCTATACGTGATTTTAGAGAGGACAAGCTTACGTCTTTTAAAGCGTTTGCAGAGTTGTGTATTACAAGGCAAATTATTACGGCAATTAAAACTGCAACGCGGCAAAAGCATATACCACTTAATTCATATGTTTCTCTTGATAAGCCTATTTATGATGAAGAATCTGATCGAACATTAATGGATGTAATCTCTGGTGCGAAAGTGATGGACCCTGAGGAATTAATCATTAATCAAGAGGAATTTGATGATATAGAAGTGAAAATGGGCGAATTGTTAAGTGATTTAGAACGAAAGGTATTAGTGCTTTACCTGGATGGTCGCTCATATCATGAGATATCTGAAGAACTTAATAGACATGTTAAGTCAATTGATAATGCGCTACAGCGTGTGAAAAGGAAGCTTGAAAGATATTTAGAATTAAGAGAAATAAGTTTATAAATAGATTCTGTAAAAAGGTGATTTATTAATGGTAATGTAAATCCTACGTAAATGATTTATCTTGCATTGACGAGGGATAAGACACTATGTTACATTTTTAGAAGAATCTATGTGTAATTAGTAGGTGAAAAAATGCGTAAGAAAGTCATATTGGCTTGTACTACTTGTGGAAGTCGAAATTATAGTACGATGAAAAGTAATTCTAGTGCAGATAGGCTTGATGTAAATAAATTTTGTAAGCTCTGTAACGCGCATACAAATCACCGTGAAACAAAGTAGTCTTTATATTTTATTATTATTTTCTTATTAACAGATTTTCCGTTGAAGTACATTCATATTTATATATGTTTGATAGTCATCAATTATCACTATAATTATGAATTGGAATTGCAAAGTTTCCCTATTATTCCTGGAGGTAACATTCATGCAACGTTTAGTGAATTTCTTTCGAGATGTATCTCGTGAAATGAAAAAAGTTAGTTGGCCTAAAGGTAAAGAACTAACGAAATATACAATTACAGTTATTTCGACTGTAGCATTTGTCACTGTTTTTTTTGCGGTAATTGATTTAGGAATTTCCTCTTTAATTCGTTTAATTCTTGAATAAATAATGGTAAAACATGCTATAATAGAGATAATAATATTTTTCTGTAAAACCCGTTAAACGGGTTTTTTCATTGTTTTTAAAACTTCTATATAGATAGTTGCTTGCATGAATAATAGGATTAACATTTGCTTCAACTAAGAAGAAAATGTTAACTAAACGAAAATAAATTGGGTTTGTTGCTGTTATAGAGAACTTTTAACAATTTAATATGGGGAGGGAAGGACAAGTTGTCCTAATGATATGGAAAAGAATTGGTATGTAGTGCACACATATTCTGGTTATGAGAATAAAGTGAAGGCGAATCTTGAAAAAAGAGTAGAGTCTATGGGAATGGAAGATAAAATATTCCGAGTTGTAGTTCCCGAAGAAGAGGAAACCGATTATAAAGATGGTAAGAAGAAAGTAGTCAAAAAGAAAGTTTTTCCTGGATATGTGTTAGTTGAAATTGTCATGACGGATGACTCTTGGTATGTAGTTCGTAATACTCCTGGTGTAACAGGGTTTGTTGGTTCAGCGGGACATGGCTCTAAGCCTACACCATTGTTACCAGATGAAGTGAGCTTTATTTTAAAACGTATGGGAATGGATGAACGACGTGTTGAGGTTGATTTTGAATTGAACGAAACTGTAAAAGTAATAGAAGGTCCATTCGCTAACTTTACAGGGTCAATCGAAGAGATTGATGAAGATAAGAGTAAATTAAAAGTATTGGTTAATATGTTTGGAAGAGAAACACCTGTAGAGCTAGACTTTGACCAAGTTACTAAATTGTAATCAAAAAAACTTGAAATCAATTGTTAAAAGTGGTAATATTTCATAGGTCAGTATGTCTTGAGAAATCGAGATATAAATATATGTTAATACTGATCAGAAATTTAACTATTTCTGTATCGATAAGGATATTCTACTGAATATCTGAATATGACCATTTGTATTACAAATGGCTTAGATGAGTGGGAGGGTTTATAAAACCCAATTACCACATCACGGACTTAAGGAGGTGTGTCTCGTGGCTAAAAAAGTAATTAAAATTGTAAAATTACAAATTCCTGCAGCGAAAGCTAATCCAGCACCACCAGTTGGTCCTGCATTAGGTCAAGCTGGTGTTAATATTATGGGATTCTGTAAAGAGTTTAACGCTCGTACAGCTGATCAAGCTGGCTTAATCATTCCGGTTGAAATCACAGTATTCGAGGATCGTTCATTCACTTTTATTACTAAAACTCCGCCTGCTGCAGTACTTCTTAAAAAAGCAGCTGGGATTGAGTCTGGTTCTGGTGAACCAAACCGTAATAAAGTAGCAACAGTTAAACGTGACAAGGTACGTGAAATCGCTGAAACAAAAATGCCTGATTTAAACGCAGCAAGCGTTGAATCTGCAATGCGCATGGTTGAAGGTACTGCACGTAGTATGGGTATTGTTATTGAAGACTAATGAATTGTTAGTCTAGAATGTTTTGGGGTTGCGAGTTTGCTTAACAACAAGTTCGCAACCTTTATTCGTGGGAGGTTATTCCGCTAAAACCACTAAGGAGGAAAAATAAAATGGCTAAAAAAGGTAAAAAGTTAGTAGAAGCTGCTAAACTTGTAGACCGTTCTAAATTTTATTCTGTACAAGAAGCAATCGAGCTTGTGAAAAAAACTAGCACAGTGAAATTTGATGCAACAGTAGAAGTAGCTTTCCGTTTGGGAGTTGACCCTAAGAAAGCTGACCAACAAATCCGTGGTGCAGTTGTATTACCGAACGGTACTGGTAAAACACAACGTGTATTAGTATTTGCTAAAGGTGATAAAGCTAAAGAAGCTGAAGCTGCAGGTGCTGATTATGTAGGAGATTCTGATTATATCAACAAAATCCAACAAGGTTGGTTCGAATTTGATGTAATCGTAGCTACACCTGATATGATGGGTGAAGTTGGTAAACTTGGACGTGTTTTAGGACCTAAAGGTTTAATGCCAAACCCTAAAACTGGTACTGTTACATTTGATGTAACAAAAGCTGTAAACGAGATCAAAGCTGGTAAAGTTGAGTATCGTTTAGATAAAGCTGGTATTATCCATGTTCCTATTGGAAAGGTATCATTTGATGATAATAAACTAGCTGAAAACTTCACAACAGTTTATGATACGTTATTAAAAGCGAAACCTGCTGCAGCTAAAGGTACTTATATGAAGAGTATTAATGCTACTTCAACAATGGGACCTGGTGTGAAGGTTGACGCTTCAACTTTTGTTGCTGTAAAATAATAACTATTGACTTCGAATAGAAGTTTATATATAATAATCAATGTTGTTTAACAAATTAAATCGCTATACCGTAGACAGTAGGTGCTCTATAAGCTTAATTTCCTACCGAGGTGTATTTACGAATAAAGCATAATGCTTATTGTTGTATATACTAACCTCCATGTCTAACTACCATGGAGGTTTTCTCGTGCAGCTATCGCCGAACGGTATTAGTGTCACACATGAAACTACAGGAGGTGTAACAATAATGAGCGCAATTATCGAACAAAAGAAACAAATCGTTGATGATATTGCAGCGAAATTCCGTGAAAGTAAATCAACGATTGTTGTAGATTATCGTGGATTAACTGTTGGTGAAGTAACTGAACTTCGTAAACAACTACGTGATGCGGGAATCGAATTCAAAGTATATAAAAATACGATGACTCGACGTGCTGTTGAACAAGTTGAATTAACAGGTCTTAATGACGCGTTAACAGGTCCAAATGCAATTGCATTCAGTAATGATGATGTTGTAGCTCCAGCTAAAATTCTAAATGACTTCGCTAAACAACACGAAGCACTTGAAATTAAAGCAGGAGTAATCGAAGGTAATGTTGCTAGTGTTGAAGAAGTTAAGGCTCTTGCTGAACTTCCATCACGCGAAGGTTTACTTTCAATGTTGCTTAGTGTTCTTCAAGCTCCAATTCGCAACCTTGCACTTGCTACTAAAGCAGTTGCAGACCAAAAAGAAGAGCAAGGCGCATAATCTAGTACTGATACTAATCTAATGCACTTCAAATTATAAAAGGAAAAACAAGGAGGAAATAATAATGACTCAAGAACAAATCATTGAAGCAGTTAAAAATATGACTGTTTTAGAATTAAACGACTTAGTTAAAGCAATCGAAGAAGAGTTTGGTGTAACTGCTGCAGCTCCTGTAGCTGTTGCTGCTGCTGGTGGAGAAGCTGCTGCAGAGAAAACTGAATTTGACGTAGTACTTGCAAGTGCTGGCGGACAAAAAATTAAAGTTATCAAAGTTGTACGTGAAGCAACTGGCCTTGGCTTAAAAGAAGCTAAAGAATTAGTAGATAACGCTCCTAAAGCTCTTAAAGAAGGCGTTTCTAAAGAAGAAGCTGAAGAATTAAAAGCTAAACTTGAAGAAGTAGGCGCTTCTGTAGAAGTTAAGTAATATATGTTTTGTAATGAAGCTCGCTTAATAGCGGGCTTTTTACGTATATACATAATTATTGTGAATAAAAAAATCAAAATTGTATATCCTAAACTCCTGAATGAGGAGGAAAGCTAAGTGACAAACCACTATTATTCTAATAAACCGACGGTACAATCTAATAGAAAGAAGTGGGAGTATAAACTGAAGGGGAAAACGTATACGTTCCAGAGCGACAATGGTGTTTTCTCAAAGAATGAAATTGATTTTGGTTCAAGACTATTAATTGAAACATTTGAAATTCCAGAAGTGGAAGGCGATATACTAGATGTTGGCTGCGGTTATGGTCCAATTGGGTTAACGATAGCAGATAACTTTAAAAGACATGTAGATATGATCGATATCAATGAACGAGCTGTAGAGTTAGCGATGGACAATGCAAAATTAAACAAAATAGAAAATGTTAATATTTTTCAAAGTGATCTACTCGATAAGGTTGATAAGAACAAGAAGTATTGTGCGATTGTCACAAATCCCCCTATACGTGCTGGAAAAGACGTAGTATTTCAAATATTCGAAGCTAGCTATAATCAGTTAAAGACTTCTGGTGAGTTATGGATTGTTATCCAAAAAAAACAAGGGGCACCCTCGGCAATAAACAAATTAGAAGAATTATTTACCTCTGTTGAAACAGTTGAAAAAAAGAAGGGCTATTTTATCATTAAATCTATCAAATAAGTCCTTGACCTAGATTAGCTGTTGTGATAACATTATAAAATGCCAATATATAATTTCCATTACTGTCTAAATTTTTAGTAATATTATGAATAAAAATTAGATTAATGGAAATAATTATAAAATCAATAGTACGATTAAAATGTGGTTTTCTAGTAAGAAACCCTTTTTATTTTTTGTTTTTTCCTTGTGGATGTACTCTGTTTACTTTATTTTTTTGCAGGTTTATTAAGTTATTTCAGATATAGATTTTAAGAGAATGATCTTATGTGAGTTCTCTTATTCGTCTGTCTAAAAAATAAGGCATACATAATGGTACATTGCAAGATCTATTACGCTTGATTTGAGGGGTGAATGAGTTGACGCATCAACTAGTTCAGTATGGACGACACCGCCAACGTAGAAGTTACGCGCGCATTAGTGAAGTGTTAGAATTACCAAATCTTATTGAAATTCAAACCTCTTCCTATCAGTGGTTTCTTGATGAGGGCTTGAGAGAAATGTTTCAAGATATTTCTCCAATTGAGGATTTCACTGGTAACCTTTCGCTGGAGTTTATTGATTATAGCTTAGGAGACCCGAAATACTCTGTTGAAGAATCTAAGGAGCGCGATGTTACTTATTCAGCACCTTTGCGTGTAAAGGTGCGTTTAATTAACAAGGAAACCGGTGAAGTGAAGGACCAAGATGTCTTTATGGGTGATTTTCCACTAATGACTGAAACAGGTACATTCGTGATTAATGGGGCAGAACGTGTAATCGTATCCCAGTTAGTCCGTTCGCCGAGTGTTTACTACAGTGCCAAGGTCGATAAAAATGGTAAAAAGGGCTTTACAGCGACTGTTATACCAAACCGCGGAGCTTGGTTAGAATACGAAACAGATGCAAAAGATGTAGTTTATGTTCGTATTGACCGAACACGTAAGTTACCAGTAACGGTACTTTTACGTGCGCTAGGGTTTGGCTCTGATCAAGAAATCATCGACTTATTGGGTGAAAATGAGTACTTACGTAATACTCTGGACAAAGATAATACGGAAAGTACTGAAAAAGCACTATTAGAAATTTATGAACGACTTCGCCCAGGTGAACCACCAACAGTTGATAACGCAAAGAGTCTATTAGATTCTCGATTCTTTGATCCTAAGCGTTATGACTTAGCGAATGTTGGACGTTATAAAATTAATAAAAAACTTCATATTAAAAATCGTCTTTTCAATCAGCGATTAGCAGAGACATTAGTTGACCCTGAAACTGGAGAAATTATCGCTGAAAAGGGTACGATGATTGATAGAAGAACGCTTGATAAAATTCTGCCAAACTTAGAAAGTGGTATTGGCTTTAAAGTAGAACAGCCATCAGGCGGAGTAATTGAAGATGAAGTAACTATTCAATCAATTAAAATCTTTGCACCTAACGATCCGGATGGTGAAAAGGTAATAAATGTACTAGGAAATGCTTATGTTGAAGAAGCGATAAAAAATATCACAATTTCTGACATATTAGCTTCTATTAGTTATTTCTTTAATTTATTACATGGTGTTGGAGATACGGATGATATCGACCATTTAGGTAATCGACGTCTACGTTCAGTTGGTGAACTATTACAAAACCAATTTAGAATTGGATTGTCAAGAATGGAACGTGTTGTTCGTGAACGGATGTCAATTCAAGACACAAACACAATAACACCACAACAACTTATCAACATTCGACCAGTTATAGCGTCTATAAAAGAGTTCTTTGGTAGCTCGCAGTTATCACAGTTCATGGACCAAACAAATCCATTAGCTGAGTTGACACATAAACGACGTCTATCAGCATTAGGACCTGGTGGATTGACACGTGAACGTGCTGGTTTCGAAGTCCGTGACGTTCACTATTCACATTATGGCCGTATGTGTCCGATTGAAACTCCTGAGGGACCGAACATCGGATTAATTAACTCTTTATCTTCTTACGCAAAAGTAAATAGATTTGGCTTTATTGAAACGCCATACCGTAGAGTTGACCCTGAAACAGGAAAAGTCACTTCGCGGATTGATTACTTAACAGCTGATGAAGAAGATAATTATGTTGTTGCCCAGGCGAATGCAAGATTAGCTGAAGATGGATCATTTATTGACACAGATATTGTCGCTCGTTTCCGTGGTGAGAATACGGTTATACATAGAGATCGTATTGATTATATGGATGTATCACCTAAGCAGGTTGTATCTGCTGCAACAGCTTGTATCCCGTTCTTAGAGAATGATGACTCAAACCGTGCTTTAATGGGAGCGAACATGCAACGTCAAGCTGTACCGCTAATGAATCCTGAATCTCCAATCGTTGGAACTGGTATGGAATATGTATCAGGAAAAGATTCTGGTGCTGCAGTCATTTGTAAGCATCCGGGAATTGTTGAACGTGTTGAGGCGAAAAATGTTTGGGTTCGTCGTTATGAAGAAGTGAATGGACAAAAAGTAAAAGGTAACTTAGATAAATATAGTTTATTGAAATTCATTCGTTCAAACCAAGGTACATGTTATAACCAACGTCCGATTGTAAGTGAGGGTGACGAGGTAGTTAAAGGTGAAATCCTTGCTGATGGACCTTCAATGGAATTAGGTGAGCTTGCGCTTGGTAGAAACGTAATGGTAGCCTTCATGACATGGGATGGCTATAACTATGAAGATGCCATTATCATGAGCGAAAGATTAGTCAAGGACGATGTCTACACATCTATTCATATAGAAGAGTATGAATCTGAATCCCGCGATACAAAATTGGGACCAGAGGAAATCACAAGAGATATTCCTAACGTCGGTGAAGATGCATTAAGAAACCTTGATGATCGTGGAATTATCCGTGTAGGTGCTGAAGTAAAAGACGGAGACCTTCTAGTTGGAAAGGTAACACCAAAAGGAGTTACTGAGTTAACTGCAGAAGAACGCTTATTACATGCTATCTTCGGAGAAAAAGCTCGTGAAGTACGTGATACATCATTACGTGTCCCTCACGGTGGAGAAGGTATCGTATTAGATGTAAAAGTATTTAATCGTGAAGATGGCGATGAATTACCTCCAGGTGTAAATCAATTAGTTCGTGTATTTATCGTTCAAAAGCGTAAAATTCACGAAGGTGATAAAATGGCTGGACGTCATGGTAATAAAGGGGTTATCTCTCGTATTCTTCCAGAGGAAGATATGCCTTATTTACCTGATGGAACTCCAGTTGATATCATGTTAAACCCTCTTGGGGTGCCATCTCGTATGAACATCGGTCAAGTACTTGAGTTGCACTTAGGTATGGCTGCTCGTAAAATGGGTATCCACGTTGCTTCACCAGTATTTGATGGAGCAACTGAGGAAGATGTATGGTCAACATTAGAAGAAGCAGGTATGGCGCGAGATGCTAAAACTGTTTTATACGATGGCCGTACAGGAGAACCATTTGATAACCGCGTATCAGTAGGTATCATGTACATGATTAAGCTCGCACATATGGTTGATGATAAGTTACATGCTCGTTCAACTGGACCTTACTCATTAGTTACGCAACAACCACTTGGTGGTAAAGCCCAATTTGGTGGACAGCGTTTTGGTGAGATGGAGGTTTGGGCACTCGAAGCTTATGGTGCTGCTTATACTCTACAAGAAATATTAACTGTTAAATCAGATGACGTTGTTGGACGTGTTAAAACGTATGAAGCAATCGTCAAGGGTGAAAATGTCCCTGAACCTGGTGTACCTGAATCATTCAAAGTATTAATTAAAGAGCTTCAAAGTTTAGGTATGGATGTAAAAATGCTCTCAAGTGATGAACAGGAAATTGAAATGAGAGATCTTGATGATGAAGATGATTCTCAACAGGCAGAAGGACTATCCATTAATGAACCAGAAGAAGTAGAAACTGAAGAGTTAGAAAAAGATACAGTAACGAAGGAATAATAAAGTAACGTTATAGCGTCTAGATTTGTGTGTCTAGGCGCTATAACTAACAACAAGTGTAATGATATACGATTATACATTTTAAATACGGGTAAAACCTGAGGATAAAAAGGGAGGTAGGCCCCTTGTTAGATGTAAATAACTTTGAATATATGAGCATCGGCTTAGCTTCACCGGATAAAATCCGTTCTTGGTCTTTTGGTGAAGTAAAAAAACCAGAAACAATTAACTATCGTACGCTAAAGCCTGAAAAAGATGGGCTCTTTTGTGAACGCATATTCGGTCCAACGAAAGATTGGGAATGTCATTGCGGTAAATATAAAAGAGTACGTTATAAAGGTGTTGTCTGTGATCGCTGTGGTGTTGAGGTAACTCGTGCTAAAGTTCGTCGTGAAAGAATGGGACATATTGAATTAGCAGCGCCTGTTTCACATATTTGGTATTTTAAAGGGATCCCTAGTCGTATGGGATTAGTACTAGATATGTCTCCAAGAGCACTTGAAGAAGTTATTTACTTTGCTTCATATGTAACAACAGACACTGGTGATACTCCTCTAGAGAAAAAACAACTATTATCTGAAAAAGAATACCGTGCATATCGTGAGAAGTACGGCAATACATTCCAAGCGTCTATGGGTGCAGAAGCTATTAAAAAGTTATTATCTGATATCGATTTAGATAAAGAGGTTGATGCATTAAAAGAGGAGCTAAAAACAGCTCAAGGTCAGCGTAGAACACGCGCGATAAAACGCTTAGAAGTGTTAGAAGCATTCCGTAACTCTGGTAATGAACCATCTTGGATGATATTAGATGTTCTTCCTGTTATCCCACCTGAATTACGCCCGATGGTTCAATTAGATGGTGGTCGCTTTGCAACTTCAGACTTAAATGATTTGTATAGACGTGTTATTAACCGTAATAATCGACTTAAGCGTTTATTAGATTTAGGTGCACCTAGTATTATTGTGCAAAATGAAAAACGTATGCTTCAAGAGGCTGTTGATGCCTTAATTGATAACGGTCGTCGTGGTCGTCCTGTTACAGGACCAGGAAATAGACCTTTAAAGTCTTTATCACACATGTTAAAGGGTAAACAAGGACGTTTCCGTCAAAACCTTTTAGGGAAACGTGTTGACTATTCAGGTCGTTCTGTAATTGTTGTAGGACCGAATCTAAAAATGTATCAATGTGGCCTTCCTAAGGAAATGGCTCTTGAGTTATTCAAGCCATTTGTTATGAAGGAGTTAGTTGAAAAAGGTTTAGCCCATAATATTAAGAGTGCGAAAAGAAAAATTGAAAGAGTACAGCCAGAAGTATGGGATGTCCTTGAGTCTGTAATTAAAGAACACCCTGTATTACTTAACCGGGCCCCTACTTTGCATAGATTAGGAATTCAAGCATTTGAGCCAACATTAGTTGAAGGTCGTGCAATTCGCTTGCATCCATTAGTATGTACTGCGTACAATGCAGACTTTGATGGTGACCAAATGGCTGTTCACGTGCCACTATCAGCTGAAGCGCAGGCTGAAGCACGTATATTAATGCTCGCTGCTCAAAATATCCTAAACCCTAAAGACGGTAAACCAGTTGTTACACCTTCACAGGATATGGTATTAGGAAACTATTACTTAACTCTTGAACGTGCCGGTGCAATCGGTGAAGGTATGGTATTTAATGATACAAATGAGGCATTAATTGCTTATCAAAACGGATATGTGCATTTACATACTCGTGTAGCAGTAAATGCAAGAGTACTAAACAAGCAATCCTTTACAGAAGAGCAAAATAAAATGCTCCTCATTACAACTGTAGGGAAGTTAATATTCAATGAAATACTTCCAGAATCATTCCCATACATGAATGAGCCAACGAAGGAAAATATCGAAGAAAAGACTCCTGAAAAATACTTTATTCCAACAACAGCTAATGTAAAAGAACACATTGCTGCTCAGGAAGAAATTGCACCTTTCAAAAAGGGTATTTTAGGGAAAATCATTGCGGAAATCTTTAAGAAGTTCCATATCACTGAAACTTCAAAAATGCTTGACCGCATGAAAAATCTAGGATTTAGATATTCAACAAAGGCAGGAATAACTGTTGGTGTATCTGACATTATCGTATTAAAAGAAAAACAAGAGATTATTACTGAAGCACAATCAAAAGTTGATAACGTTCTTAAACAGTTTAGAAGAGGTTTAATCACTGAAGATGAACGATATGAACGTGTTATTTCAATCTGGAGTGCGGCAAAAGATACGATTCAAGGTAAATTGATGGCCTCTCTTGATAAGCGCAATCCTATCTTTATGATGAGTGATTCAGGTGCCCGTGGTAACGCATCTAACTTCACACAGCTCGCGGGTATGCGTGGTCTAATGGCCAACCCGGCTGGTAGAATCATTGAGTTACCGATTAAATCTAGTTTCCGAGAAGGCTTAACGGTGTTGGAATACTTTATTTCGACACATGGTGCTCGTAAAGGACTTGCGGATACAGCTCTTAAGACTGCTGACTCAGGTTACTTAACACGTCGGTTAGTAGATGTTGCACAAGATGTTATTATTCGTGATGACGATTGTGGAACTGACAGAGGTATACGTGCAGAAGCAATTAGAGAAGGTACAGAAATAATTGAAAAACTAGATGAGCGCTTAATCGGCAGATATTGCCGTAAAGTTGTTAAACACCCTGAAACTGGTAAGATTATTGTAAATGAAAATGAATTGATTACCGAAGATATTGCAGTTGAAATTATTGAGGCTGGTATCGATGCTGTTTGGATTCGTTCTGCATTTACATGTAATACAAGACATGGCGTATGTAAAAAATGTTATGGACGTAACCTCGCTACTGGTAGTGAAGTTGAAGTTGGTGAAGCAGTTGGTATCATTGCAGCACAATCAATTGGAGAACCTGGAACTCAATTAACAATGCGTACATTCCATACTGGTGGTGTAGCCGGGGACGATATTACACAAGGTTTACCTCGTATTCAAGAACTATTTGAAGCAAGAAACCCTAAAGGTCAGGCGATTATTTCTGAGATTGATGGTGTTGTTGCTGAAATTAATGAGGTTCGAGATAAACAACAAGAAATCGTTATTCAAGGTGAAGTGGAAACACGTTCATATACAGCTCCATATAACGCAAGGTTAAAAGTTGTTGAAGGCGATAAAATTGAAAGTGGTCAAGTATTAACCGAAGGCTCAATTGATCCTAAGGAATTACTAAAAGTGAAAGACCTTCAAGCTGTTCAACAATATCTCTTACGGGAAGTACAAAAAGTATACCGTATGCAAGGGGTAGAAATTGGTGACAAACACGTAGAGGTTATGGTTAGACAAATGTTACGTAAAGTACGTGTGATGGATGCGGGAGATACTGATGTATTACCAGGAACACTATTAGATGTACATCAATTTACTGATGCAAACAAACAAGTGTTACTGGATGGTAAGCGTCCTGCAACGGGTAGACCAGTACTGCTTGGTATCACGAAGGCATCACTTGAGACTGATTCATTCTTGTCTGCAGCTTCTTTCCAAGAAACAACAAGAGTCCTAACGGATGCAGCGATAAAAGGCAAACGTGATGAATTATTAGGACTAAAAGAAAATGTAATCATTGGTAAGCTTGTTCCAGCTGTTACAGGAATGCCAAGATACCGCCAAGCTGAGCCAATTTCTAAAGTAGAACAGACAGAAGAAATTGTTTCAGTAGACTAACTAAATATCAATTTGATAGATGGATGTTGATTTTTATAGAATCTAATATTGACATCCATCTTATCAAATGATAATATATTTTAGGTGCGTAGCTCACAAACCTGTTGCTTTGGAGGATATGTAAAAATGTCTTATGAAAAAGTATCACAGGCAAATAAAATTATTGTTGGTACGAAGCAATCAGTTAAGGCTCTATTAAATGAGAAAGTCAAAGAGGTCATTGTTGCAGAAGATGCAGATACAAAAGTTATCATGAAAGTGATAAGTACTGCAGAAGAGAAACATGTCCCTTTAACGAAAGTTCCTTCTATGATAAAGCTTGGAAAGGCTTGTGGGATAGAAGTTGGAGCTGCAGCTGTAGCTATAATCCAGTAAAACTGTTTTTGCACTTTGTAAATCAATTTGCAGGAACTTTGTTTTTGCTTAAATATGAACCACCTGGATGTGTGGTATTAAAAAATGAGAGGAGGAAACTTAAAATGCCTACTATTAATCAATTAGTTCGTAAAGGACGCGTAAGTAAAATTGATAAATCAGATTCACCTGCTTTGAATAAAGGCTATAACAGCTTCAAAAAAGAGCAAACGAATGTATCATCACCTCAAAAACGTGGTGTATGTACTCGTGTAGGTACAATGACACCTAAAAAACCTAACTCAGCACTTCGTAAATATGCTCGTGTACGTTTAACAAACGGAATTGAAGTAACTGCTTATATTCCTGGTATCGGTCATAATCTACAAGAACACAGTGTTGTGTTAATCCGTGGAGGTCGTGTAAAAGACTTACCAGGGGTACGTTATCACATCGTTCGTGGTGCTCTAGATACTGCTGGAGTTGATGGACGTATGCAAGGACGTTCTAAATATGGTACAAAACGTCCAAAAGCTGCAAAAAAATAAATATAAACCTTGAAACTAGATGAAGGGAGGAAACATAACATGCCACGTAAAGGTCCTGTAACAAAAAGAGATGTATTACCAGATCCACTTTACAATTCAAAGCTTGTTACACGTTTAGTAAACAGAATTATGATCGACGGAAAAAGAGGTAAAGCACAAACTGTACTTTACAATGCGTTCGATTTAATTAAAGAGCGTTCTGGAAAAGAACCTATGGAAGTATTTGAACAAGCTCTAAAAAACATCATGCCTGTTTTAGAGGTTAAAGCACGCCGTGTTGGTGGTGCAAACTACCAAGTACCTGTAGAAGTACGTCCAGACCGTCGTACTACATTAGGTTTACGTTGGTTAGTTAACTACGCTCGTCTTCGTGGAGAAAAAACGATGGAAGAGCGTTTAGCTAATGAAATTTTAGATGCGGCAAACAATACTGGTGCTGCAGTTAAAAAGCGTGAAGATACACATAAAATGGCTGAAGCAAACAAAGCGTTTGCTCACTATCGTTGGTAATTTATATACTTTAATAAAACTAAATTTCCTAAATAGGAAGGAGAAATTTACCCAATGGCAAGAGAGTTCTCCTTAGAAAATACTCGTAATATTGGTATCATGGCTCACATTGATGCTGGTAAAACAACAACAACAGAGCGTGTACTTTATTACACTGGTCGTATTCATAAGATTGGTGAAACTCACGAAGGTGCATCACAAATGGACTGGATGGAGCAAGAACAAGAACGTGGAATTACGATCACATCTGCTGCGACAACTGCACAGTGGAAAGGACACCGCGTTAATATCATTGATACTCCAGGACACGTAGACTTCACAGTTGAAGTTGAACGTTCTTTACGTGTATTAGATGGTGCGGTAGCAGTACTTGATGCACAATCAGGTGTTGAACCACAAACTGAAACAGTATGGCGTCAAGCGACAACATATGGAGTACCACGTGTTGTATTCGTAAATAAAATGGATAAAATCGGTGCTGACTTCTTATATTCAGTAGGCACACTGCATGATCGCTTACAAGCAAATGCACATCCAATTCAATTACCAATTGGTGCTGAAGACCAATTCGAAGGCATCATTGATTTAGTTGAAATGAAAGCTACATTCTATGGTAATGATTTAGGAACTGATATCGAAGATAGAGAAATTCCTGAAGAATACCAAGACCAAGCAAATGAATACCGCGAAAAGCTTGTTGAAGCAGTAGCAGAATTAGATGAAGAATTAATGGAAAAATATCTTGGTGGTGAAGAAATCACTAACGAAGAGCTAAAAGCAGCAATTCGTAAAGGTACTGTTAATGTTGAATTCTACCCTGTAATCTGTGGATCAGCTTTCAAAAACAAAGGTGTTCAAAAAATGTTAGATGCAGTAATCGACTATTTACCATCACCATTAGATGTACCTGCAATTAAAGGTACAGTACCTGATACTGATGAAGAAGTAAGTCGTGAATCTAGCGATGATGCTCCATTCTCTGCATTGGCATTTAAAGTTATGACAGACCCATATGTAGGTAAACTTACATTCTTCCGTGTTTATTCTGGTAAGTTAAGTTCTGGGTCTTATGTCCAAAACTCAACAAAAGGTAAACGTGAACGTGTAGGACGTATTCTACAAATGCACGCAAACAGCCGTGAAGAAATCACAGAAGTACATGCTGGTGATATCGCAGCAGCTGTTGGTTTGAAAGATACAACTACTGGAGATACTCTATGCGATGATAAAAACCTTGTTATCCTAGAGTCAATGGTGTTCCCAGAACCGGTTATTGAATTATCTGTAGAACCAAAATCAAAAGCAGATCAAGATAAAATGACAACTGCTTTACAAAAACTACAAGAAGAAGATCCAACGTTCAGAGCTCATACTGACCAAGAAACTGGTCAAACAATCATTGCTGGTATGGGTGAGCTTCACTTAGATATTCTTGTTGACCGTATGAAACGTGAATTCAAGGTAGAAGCTAACGTAGGTGCACCTCAAGTAGCTTATCGTGAAACGTTCCGTCAAGGTGCTCGAGTAGAAGGTAAATTCGCTCGTCAATCTGGTGGTCGTGGACAATTCGGACATGTTTGGATTGAATTCGAACCTAACGAAGAAGGTAAAGGCTTTGAATTTGAAAACAAAATTGTCGGTGGGGTAGTTCCACGTGAATATGTTCCAGCTGTTCAAGCAGGACTTGAAGATGCAATGCAAAACGGTGTATTAGCGGGTTATCCACTAGTAGACGTTAAAGCAGCATTAGTAGATGGTTCATATCATGATGTTGACTCAAGTGAAATGGCATTTAAAGTAGCTGCTTCTTTAGCTCTTAAAAATGCAATCTCTAAATGTGCTCCTGTAATTCTTGAACCTGTTATGAAGGTTGAGGTCGTAGTACCTGAGGAATACATGGGAGATATCATGGGTCAAGTAACTGCTCGTCGTGGACGTGTAGAAGGTATGGAAGCACGCGGTAACGCTCAAGTTGTTCGTGCGATGATCCCACTTTCTGAAATGTTTGGTTATGCAACAGCATTACGTTCTAGTACTCAAGGTCGCGGAGTATTTACAATGCACTTTGACCACTACGAAGAAGTTCCTAAATCAGTATCTGAAGAAATTATTAAAAAAAATAAAGGTGAATAATTGATTTTATACCTTTGTTGAGATATAACTACTTATGTGAGAACAGAAAGTGTTTACATCACTTTCTGTTACATAAAATCTTAAAAAAATTATAAACTCTAAGGAGGATTTTTAGAATGGCTAAAGAAAAATTCGACCGTTCCAAAACGCATGCTAATATCGGTACAATTGGTCACGTTGACCATGGTAAAACTACATTAACTGCTGCTATTACAACTGTTCTTGCGAAAGCAGGCGGCGGTGAAGCAAGAGGATATGATCAAATCGACGCAGCTCCAGAAGAGCGTGAGCGTGGAATTACAATCAATACATCACACGTTGAATATGAAACAGCTACTCGTCACTATGCGCACGTAGACTGCCCAGGACATGCTGACTATGTTAAAAACATGATCACTGGTGCTGCACAAATGGACGGCGGTATCCTAGTTGTTTCTGCTGCAGATGGCCCAATGCCACAAACACGTGAGCATATCTTATTATCACGTCAAGTTGGTGTTCCTTACCTAGTAGTATTCTTAAACAAATGTGATATGGTTGATGATGAAGAGTTATTAGAACTTGTTGAAATGGAAGTTCGTGACCTTCTTTCTGAATATGAATTCCCTGGTGACGATGTACCTGTAATCAAAGGTTCAGCTCTTAAAGCACTTGAGGGTGAAGCTGAGTGGGAAGAAAAAATCATCGAACTAATGAACGCTGTTGATGAGTATATTCCAACTCCAGAACGTGATACTGACAAACCATTCATGATGCCAGTTGAGGATGTATTCTCAATCACTGGTCGTGGAACAGTTGCAACAGGACGTGTTGAGCGTGGACAAGTTAAAGTTGGTGACGTAATCGACATCATTGGTTTAACTGAAGAGCCAAAATCAACTACTGTTACTGGTGTTGAAATGTTCCGTAAACTTCTTGATTATGCTGAAGCTGGAGATAACATTGGAGCTCTTCTTCGTGGGGTTGCTCGTGAAGAAATCCAACGTGGACAAGTACTTGCTAAACCAGGTTCAATCACTCCACATACAAAATTTAAAGCGGAAGTTTATGTATTATCTAAAGAAGAAGGTGGACGTCACACTCCATTCTTCTCAAACTACCGCCCACAGTTCTACTTCCGTACAACTGACGTAACTGGTATCTGCCAATTACCTGAAGGTGTAGAAATGGTAATGCCTGGCGATAACGTTGAAATGGCTGTTGAACTAATCGCTCCTATCGCGATTGAAGAAGGTACTAAATTCTCAATCCGTGAAGGTGGACGTACAGTAGGCGCTGGCGTTGTAGCATCTATCCAAGAATAATATTTTCAAAAAAGAATGAGTATTTATATACTCATTCTTTTTTTTATCATATTTTAGGCTTACATAAATGAAACACATTTTTTCTAACAACTATTAAGGGTATTAACAAATTAAACCAAACTTGTAGAACTTGATATTATATGTATATCTATGTATAATATGAAAAGTGCCCAAGGATACAATGTTTTTATTAAAATATTCTTGCATGTAAGATATTTTTTCTGTATAATAGAGAATGTTGGTCTTTGACTGCGATGAAGCAGGAGGTTACCGATACACACGGCCGCTTTGCCATGGCATGTGTAGGAAAATTTCTGCGGAGAAAATGTCTATTTTGAAAATAGGCGAAAAGGAGGGAAAATAATGGCAAAACAAAAGATTCGTATTCGTTTGAAAGCATATGATCATAGAATTCTTGATCAATCTGCAGAGAAAATTGTTGAAACTGCAAAACGTTCAGGTGCAAACGTTTCTGGTCCAATTCCGTTACCAACTGAAAGATCAGTATACACAATCCTACGTGCGGTTCATAAATATAAAGATTCTCGTGAGCAGTTCGAAATGCGTACACATAAACGTTTAATTGATATCATCAACCCAACACCACAAACAGTTGATGCATTAATGCGTCTTGACTTACCATCAGGTGTTGATATTGAAATCAAATTATAAAACACTAAAATATAAACTGTTAAAATAATAGGAGGTGTGACTCATGACCAAAGGAATCTTAGGTAGAAAAATTGGTATGACGCAAGTATTCGCTGAAAATGGTGATTTAATCCCTGTAACTGTAATTGAAGCTACACCGAACATCGTACTTCAAAAGAAATCAGCAGATACTGATGGATATACAGCTGTACAATTAGGATTTGAAGACAAACGTGAAAAATTGTCTAATAAACCTGAAAAAGGACACGTTGCTAAAGCAAATACTGCACCTAAGCGCTTCGTTAAAGAACTTCGTGAAGCTAGCTTAGATGAGTACGAGGTTGGTCAAGAAGTCAAAGTAGATATATTTGCTGCAGGTGAAACTGTAGATGTAACAGGAATTTCAAAGGGTAAAGGTTTCCAAGGTGCTATTAAACGCCACAACCAATCTCGTGGGCCAATGTCTCACGGTTCTCGTTATCACCGTCGCCCTGGTTCAATGGGACCTGTTGCTCCTAACCGTGTATTCAAGAACAAATTATTACCTGGACGTATGGGTGGCGAACGTATAACTGTTCAAAACTTAGAAATTGTTAAAGTAGATGCAGAACGCAACCTACTATTAATCAAAGGTAATGTTCCTGGTCCTAAAAAAGCATTAATCACTGTGAAAAGCGCAGTTAAATCAAAATAATCAAATTAAGAAAGGAGGAATTGGATAATGCCTAAAGTAGCATTATTAAACCAATCTGGATCAAACGTTGGTGAAATCGAGTTAAATGATTCAGTATTTGGTATCGAACCTAATCAACACGTATTATTTGAAGCGGTAATTATGCAAAGAGCTTCCCAACGTCAAGGAACTCACAAAGTAAAAAACCGTTCTGAAGTTGCAGGCGGAGGACGTAAACCATGGCGTCAAAAGGGTACTGGACGTGCTCGTCAAGGATCTATTCGCTCGCCACAATGGCGCGGTGGTGGTACTGTATTTGGTCCAACTCCACGTTCATATTCTTATAAATTACCTAAAAAAGTTCGCCGTTTAGCTATCAAATCAGCTTTATCATCAAAAGTAATTGACAACAGCATTGTAGTGTTAGAAGATTTAACATTTAACGCACCAAAAACGAAAGAAATGACTTCTGTATTAAAAGGTCTTTCAGTCGATAGAAAAGCGTTAATCGTTACTGCTGACATCAATGAAAATGTTGCGTTATCTGCACGTAATATTCCAGGAGTAACAGTAGTTACTGCTAATGGAGTAAACGTACTAGATGTACTTAATCATGATAAGCTTATTATAACGAAAGCTGCGGTGCAAAAAGTAGAGGAGGTGCTTGCATAATGAAAGATCCTCGTGATATTATTAAGCGCCCCGTAATCACTGAACGTTCAACTGATTTAATGACCGAGAAAAAATACACTTTTGAAGTTGATGTTAGAGCTAACAAAACTGAAGTTAAAGATGCTATTGAGTCTATCTTTGATGTTAAAGTTGAGAAAGTAAACATCATGAACTACAAAGGGAAATTAAAACGCGTAGGTCGCTATACTGGCTTAACTAATCGTCGTCGCAAGGCTATTATTAAACTAGCTGCTGATAGCAAAGAAATCGAATTATTTGAAGTATAATTTTAATAGAAAAGGAGGGATATCGATATGGCGATAAAAAAATATAAACCAACCTCAAATGGTCGTCGTAATATGACAGTATCAGATTTTGCTGAAATTACTACAGACCAACCAGAAAAGTCATTACTAGCACCTCTTCATAGAAAAGGTGGACGTAATAACCAAGGTAAATTAACAGTTCGTCACCAAGGGGGCGGACATAAACGCCAATATCGTGTGATTGATTTTAAACGCGACAAAGATGGAATACCAGGACGCGTTGCTACAATCGAATACGATCCAAATCGTTCAGCAAATATCGCACTAATCAACTATGTTGATGGTGAAAAAAGATATATTCTTGCACCTAAGAACTTAAAAGTAGGATTAGAAATCATGTCTGGCCCTGAGGCAGATATTAAAGTGGGTAACGCATTACCATTGATTAACATTCCTGTAGGTACTGTAATCCACAATATCGAATTAAAACCTGGTAAAGGTGGCCAATTAGTACGTTCTGCTGGTACTTCTGCACAAGTTCTTGGTAAAGAAGGAAAGTACGTTCTAGTACGCCTAAATTCAGGAGAAGTTCGTATGATTCTTGCTACTTGTCGCGCAACAATTGGTCAAGTAGGAAATGAACAACACGAATTAATTAACATTGGTAAAGCAGGTCGTTCTCGTTGGTTAGGTAAACGTCCAACTGTTCGTGGATCTGTTATGAACCCTAACGACCATCCACACGGTGGTGGTGAAGGACGCGCTCCAATCGGACGTAAATCACCAATGTCACCATGGGGTAAACCAACTCTTGGTGCTAAAACACGTAAGAAATCAAACAAGTCAGATAAATTTATCGTACGTCGTCGTAAAAAATAACGTGGTTGAACTACGGTTCGATAGAACCGTAGCACGATCGCGAAGGGAGGTACAAACATGGGCCGTAGCTTAAAAAAAGGACCATTCGTGGATGAACATTTAATGAGCAAAGTTGAGAAATTAAATGAATCGGAGAAAAAACAAGTAATTAAAACTTGGTCACGCCGTTCTACAATTTTCCCACAATTTATTGGTCATACAATCGCTGTCTATGATGGACGTAAACATGTTCCTGTATATGTTTCTGAGGACATGGTAGGTCACAAACTTGGTGAGTTCGCACCTACACGTACTTACAAAGGTCATGCAAGTGATGACAAGAAAACAAGACGTTAATGAGAGGAGGCATTTACATGCAACAATCTAAAGCTGTCGCAAAAACAGTTCGCATTGCTCCTCGTAAAGCTCGTTTAGTTCTAGATCTTATTCGAGGTAAGCAAGTAGGCGAAGCAGTAGCAATTCTAACACACACACCAAAAGCTGCTTCTCCAATCATTGAAAAAGTATTAAAATCAGCAGTTGCTAATGCTGAGCATAACTACGAAATGGACATTAACAATCTAGTTGTATCAGAAGCATACGCTAATGAAGGACCAACTCTAAAACGTTTCCGTCCACGTGCTCAAGGCCGTGCAAGTGCTATTAATAAACGTACTAGTCACATCACAATCATCTTAACAGAAAAGAAGGAGGGATAATCTGTGGGTCAAAAGGTAAATCCAGTCGGTCTTCGTATTGGAGTTATTCGTGATTGGGAGTCTAAATGGTTCGCTGGAAAAGACTACTCAACTCTTTTACATGAAGATATCAAAATTCGTGAATACATTAGTAAACGTCTAAATGATGCGTCAGTTTCTAAAATTGAGATTGAACGTGCTGCTAACCGTGTTAATATTACAATCCACACTGCTAAACCTGGTATGGTTATTGGTAAAGGTGGTACAGAGGTTGAAGCTTTACGTAAAGCACTTAACCAATTAACTGGCAAACGTGTCCATATCAACATTTTAGAAATTAAAAAAGCTGATTTAGATGCTAAATTAGTTGCTGAAAACATCGCACGTCAACTTGAGAACCGTATTTCTTTCCGCCGTGCACAAAAACAAACAATCCAACGTGCTATGCGTGCAGGTGCTCAAGGTATTAAAACTCAAGTATCTGGCCGTTTAGGTGGCGCTGATATCGCACGTGCTGAGCATTATAGCGAAGGAACAGTTCCACTTCACACTCTTCGTGCTGACATCGATTACGGTACAGCAGAAGCAGATACTACTTATGGAAAATTAGGTGTAAAAGTTTGGATCTATCGTGGAGAGGTTCTTCCTACTAAGAAGAAAACTGAGGAAGGAGGAAAATAATATGTTATTGCCAAAACGCGTAAAATATCGCAGAGAACATCGTGGGAAAATGCGTGGCCGTGCAAAGGGCGGTACTGAAGTACATTTCGGAGAGTTCGGAATCCAAGCTTTAGAAGCTTCTTGGATTACAAACCGTCAAATTGAAGCAGCTCGTATTGCGATGACACGTTACATGAAACGTGGCGGTAAAGTTTGGATTAAAATCTTCCCTTCTAAACCATATACTGCAAAACCTCTTGAGGTTCGTATGGGATCTGGTAAAGGTGCTCCAGAAGGTTGGGTAGCTGTAGTTAAACCAGGTAAAGTTTTATTCGAAATTTCTGGGGTTTCTGAAGAAATTGCTCGCGAAGCACTTCGCTTAGCTTCTCATAAATTACCGATTAAAACGAAATTTGTAAAACGAGAAGAAATTGGTGGTGAATCTAATGAAAGCTAATGAAATTCGTGACCTTACCACTGCTGAAATTGAACAAAAAGTAAAGTCTCTTAAAGAAGAGTTATTTAACCTTCGCTTTCAACTAGCGACAGGACAATTAGAAAATACTGCTCGCATCCGTGAAGTACGTAAATCGATCGCTCGTATGAAAACTGTAATCCGTGAAAGAGAGATCGCAGCTAATAATCGTTAATAAGAGAGGAGGTTTACGCAAATGAGTGAACGTAACCAACGTAAAGTTTATACTGGTCGTGTTGTTTCTGACAAAATGGATAAAACTGTTACTGTACTTGTTGAAACATACAAAAAACACTCGCTTTACGGTAAACGAGTGAAATATTCAAAAAAATTCAAAGCACACGATGAAAATAATCAAGCTAAAATCGGTGATATCGTAAAAATTATGGAAACTCGTCCATTATCAGCTACTAAACGTTTCCGTCTAGTAGAAATAGTAGAAGAAGCTATTATTATTTAATTTGTTCGGGTAGTTATACCGAAGGGAGGTAACATAAGTGATTCAACAAGAATCTCGTTTAAAAGTTGCTGACAACTCTGGTGCTCGTGAAGTTCTTACAATCAAGGTATTAGGTGGTTCTGGTCGTAAAACTGCTAATATCGGTGATGTGATTGTCTGTACGGTAAAACAAGCAACACCAGGTGGCGTTGTCAAAAAAGGTGAAGTTGTTAAAGCTGTTATTGTTCGTACAAAGAGTGGTGCACGTCGTTCTGACGGTTCATATATCAAATTTGATGAAAATGCATGTGTTATCATCCGTGATGACAAAAGTCCACGTGGAACACGTATTTTTGGACCAGTTGCACGTGAATTACGTGAAAACAACTTTATGAAAATTGTCTCATTAGCTCCAGAAGTTTTATAATAAATATGATTGCCTTACTAAGGAGGTGCAACTAGGATGCATGTTAAAAAAGGTGACAAAGTAATGGTTATCTCTGGTAAGGATAAAGGTAAACAAGGCGTAGTACTTGCAGCTTATCCTAAGAAAGATCGCGTACTTGTAGAAGGTATTAATGTTGTTAAGAAACACTCTAAACCTTCACAAGTAAACCCACAAGGTGGAATCTTAAACCAAGAGGCACCTATCCATGTATCAAATGTTATGCCACTTGATCCTAAATCTGGTGAACCAACTCGTGTTGGTTATAAAGTGGTAGACGGCAAAAAGGTACGTGTAGCAAAAAAATCTGGTGAAACTTTAGATAAATAGTAAATAAGGAAGGGAGGTCTATCGTATGAACCGCCTTAAAGAAAAGTATCAAAAAGAAATTACACCTGCATTAATGAATAAGTTTTCTTATAAATCAGTAATGCAAGCTCCAAAGTTAGAAAAAATCGTTATCAACATGGGTGTTGGTGATGCTGTATCAAATTCAAAAGCATTAGATGTAGCAGTTGAAGAATTAGCTCAAATTACTGGTCAAAAACCAGTTATTACAAAAGCTAAGAAATCAATCGCTGGTTTCCGTCTTCGTGAAGGTATGCCAATCGGTGCTAAAGTTACATTACGTGGAGAGCGTATGTACCAATTCTTAGATAAATTAATCTCTGTTTCTTTACCACGTGTACGTGACTTCCGTGGGGTTTCTAAGAAATCATTTGACGGTCGTGGAAACTACACTCTAGGTGTAAAAGAACAATTAATTTTCCCTGAGATTGATTATGATAAAGTTAACAAAGTTCGTGGTATGGATATCGTTATCGTTACAACTGCGAATACTGATGAAGAAGCACGCGAACTATTAACACAGTTCGGAATGCCGTTCCAAAAATAATCGCTAAGTAAAGGGAGGCGAAATTGTGGCTAAAAAATCAATGGTAGTTAAGCAAAAACGTGCTCAGAAGTTCAAAGTTCAAGAGTACACTCGTTGTGAGCGTTGCGGACGTCCACATTCTGTACTTCGTAAATTTAAGCTTTGCCGTATTTGTTTCCGTGAACTTGCTTATAAAGGTCAAATTCCAGGCGTGAAAAAAGCTAGCTGGTAAAACCGTAAAACGGGAAGGAGGTTATTTTAAATGGTTATGACAGATCCTATTGCAGATATGCTTACTCGCATTCGTAATGCGAATATGGTACGTCACGAGAAGCTTGAGTTCCCTGCTTCTAAAATCAAAAAGGAAATTGCTGAGATTTTAAAGCGTGAAGGATTCGTGCGTGATGTAGAATATGTAGAAGATAATAAACAAGGTATCATTCGTATTTTTCTAAAATACGGTTCAAACAATGAGCGTGTTATTACTGGTCTAAAAAGAATCAGTAAACCAGGCTTACGTGTATATGCAAAAGCTGGTGAAGTACCACGTGTACTTAACGGATTAGGTATTGCAATTGTTTCAACTTCTCAAGGTGTTTTGACTGACAAAGAAGCTCGTGCAAAACAAGCTGGTGGAGAAGTATTAGCATACGTTTGGTAATTAGTTCAAATAGAATGGAGGTGTATTGAATGTCTCGTATTGGTAAAAAACCACTTGAAATCCCTGCTGGCGTAACTGTAACTATCGCTGATGATAATACGGTAACTGTTAAGGGACCTAAAGGTGAATTAACTCGTACATTCAACTCTGATATAAAAATCAATGTAGAAGAAAACGTCTTAACTGTAAGTCGTCCTTCTGATGCGAAAGAACACCGTGCACTTCACGGTACAACACGTAGTCTACTAGGCAATATGGTAGAAGGTGTTTCTAAAGGATTCGAAAGAGGATTAGAATTAATCGGTGTCGGTTACCGTGCTTCTAAATCTGGGAATAAATTAGTTCTTAACGTTGGTTACTCACACCCTGTGGAAATCACACCTGAGACTGGTATTGAGATCGAAGTACCTTCTCAGACAAAAGTTCTTGTTAAAGGAACTGATAAAGAGCGTGTAGGTGCTATAGCAGCTAATATTCGTGACGTTCGTCCACCAGAGCCTTATAAAGGTAAAGGTATTCGTTATGAAGGCGAACATGTACGTCGTAAAGAAGGTAAAACTGCGAAGTAATATCGCCTAGATGATAAGAAAGGAGTGACCTAAATGATTACTAAAGCTGATAAAAATGTTGTACGTAAAAAAAGACATGCTCGTGTACGCGCAAAGTTAACGGGTACTGCAACTCGTCCACGTCTTAACGTATATCGTTCTAATCAACATATCTATGCACAAGTAATTGATGATACTAACTCACAAACTTTAGTAAGTGCTTCTACTCTTGATAAGGAATTCAATCTTGACTCAAAGAGCAATACTGAAGCTGCACAAAAAGTTGGCGAATTAGTTGCAAAACGTGCTATTGAAAAAGGTGTAAAATCTGTAGTATTTGATCGTGGAGGATATTTATATCATGGTCGCATTAAAGCTCTAGCTGATGCAGCACGCGAAGCTGGACTAGAATTTTAATCGGAAAAGGAGGGACATAATAGAATGCGTCGTATTGATCCAAACAAATTAGAGCTTGAAGAACGCGTAGTTACCGTTAACCGTGTAGCTAAAGTTGTAAAAGGTGGTCGTCGTTTCCGTTTTGCTGCACTTGTAGTTGTTGGTGACAAAAACGGTCATGTTGGTTTCGGAACTGGTAAAGCACAAGAAGTACCAGAAGCGATCCGTAAAGCAATTGAAGATGCGAAAAAGAACTTAATTGAAGTACCGATGGTAGGTACAACAATTCCTCACCAAGTTATCGGTCAATTTGGAGCAGGAAACGTATTGTTAATTCCTGCATCTGAAGGTACTGGGGTTATCGCTGGTGGACCTGTTCGTGCGGTATTAGAATTAGCAGGTGTCGGTGATATCCTTTCAAAATCTTTAGGTTCTAACACTCCAATTAATATGATCCGTGCAACACTTGCTGGATTAAAAGACTTAAAGAGTGCGGAAGAAGTTGCGAAGTTACGTGGAAAATCGGTAGAAGAACTGTTAGGATAAGGAGGGAACTAAAATGGCAAATAAGTTAGAAATTACCCTCACTCGCAGTGTAATTGGTCGTCCTGAAGACCAACGTGTAACTGTTAGAACACTTGGACTAAAAAAGTTACATCAAACTGTAGTACAAGATGATAATCCTGCGATTCGCGGTATGATTAATAAAGTAGCTCACTTAGTTACAGTTAAAGAGCAATAAAAGATACAACAATAAATAAGGAGGTGTCCCAATGAAACTTCATGAGTTGAAACCAGCAGCAGGTTCACGTAAAACGCGTAATCGTGTAGGACGTGGTATTGGTTCTGGTAACGGTAAAACAGCTGGTAAAGGTCACAAAGGACAAAATGCTCGTTCTGGTGGTGGAGTACGTCCAGGATTTGAAGGTGGTCAAACTCCTTTATTCCAACGCTTACCAAAACGTGGATTTACAAACATAAACCGTAAGGATTATGCAATTGTAAACCTTGAGACTCTAAATCGCTTTGAAGAAGGTACTGAGGTAACTCCAGAATTATTGCTTGAAACAGGTGTTGTAAGCAATGTGAAATCTGGTGTTAAAATACTTGGTAATGGACAGTTAGAGAAAAAACTTACTGTTAAAGCTAACAAATTCTCTGCTTCTGCTAAAGAAGCGATTGAATCTGCTGGCGGTACAGTTGAGGTGATCTAATGTTTAAAACAATCTCCAATTTTATGCGCGTGGGTGATATTAGAAATAAAATTATATTCACCCTTTTAATGTTAATAGTATTTCGTCTTGGTACGTTCATTCCAGTGCCAAATGTTAATGCAGATGTATTACGGGCACAGGATGAGCTAAATGTTTTCGGAATCTTAAACACATTTGGTGGCGGTGCATTATTTAATTTCTCTATTTTAGCAATGGGGATAATGCCATATATCACTGCATCAATTATTGTACAACTTCTTCAAATGGATGTTGTACCGAAATTCACTGAATGGTCAAAACAAGGTGATGTTGGGCGAAGAAAACTTGCCCAATTTACAAGATATTTTACGATAATATTAGGTTTTATCCAGGCGTTAGGTATGTCTTATGGGTTTAATGCCCAATCAGGTGGAATGTTAATTGAGAATCCTGGCATTGGAACATACTTATTAATTGCGATTGTATTAACAGCTGGTACTGCATTTTTAATGTGGTTGGGCGAACAAATCACCTCTAAAGGTGTTGGGAATGGTATATCTGTTCTTATCTTTGCAGGGATTGTTGCCGGTATTCCATCTACATTAAATCAAATATATGCACAACAATTTGAAGATGCAGGAGATCAATTATTCATTCGAATTGTAACAGTTGTCATCCTATTATTAGCGATCTTAGCAGTTATAGTAGGTGTAATCTTTATTCAACAAGCACTTCGGAAAATCCCGATTCAATATGCAAAACGCTCTGGAAACAATATGGCTGGTGGTCAAACGACACATCTACCATTAAAGGTTAATCCAGCTGGTGTTATACCTGTAATCTTTGCAGTATCGTTTGTTATTACGCCTCCAACGATTGCAGCGTTTTTTGGTCCTAATGATGTGACTGAATGGATTCGGAAAATTTTCGATTATACTGAGCCTATCGGTATGATAATATATGTTGTGCTCATTATTGCATTCACATACTTCTATACATTTGTTCAAGTCAATCCTGAGCAAATGGCTGAAAACTTGAAGAAACAAGGTGGCTATATCCCTGGTATTCGTCCGGGAAAAAGCACGCAAGAATATGTTACAAAGGTATTATATCGTCTCACTTTTGTTGGTTCTCTTTTCTTAGCAGCTATAGCTATTCTTCCTGTTTTCTTTATTAAATTTGCTAACTTGCCTGACTCTGCTCAAATCGGTGGAACTAGCTTGCTAATCATTGTTGGTGTTGCACTTGAAACGATGAAACAGCTAGAAAGTCAGTTAGTAAAGCGTCATTATAAAGGCTTCATTAAATAGCAGGGATATGGGATATTTCATCCCATGCCCTTAATATAGAGACTGAGGGGGAAATACAAATGAATTTAGTGTTGATGGGCCTTCCAGGTGCTGGAAAGGGTACTCAGGCTGAACGAATTGTCGAACAGTACAATATCCCTCATATCTCAACGGGAGATATGTTCAGAGCTGCTATGAAAGAAGAAACAGAACTAGGCTTGCAAGCAAAGTCATTTATCGATAAAGGCGAATTAGTTCCAGACGAAGTAACAATTGGTATTGTTCGTGAAAGATTAGGAAAGAATGATTGCCAAAAAGGCTTTCTGTTAGATGGTTTTCCTAGAACTGTTGCTCAAGCTGATGCACTAGAAGGTATTTTAGCAGATCTAAACAAACAGATTGATTTCGTTATAAACATTGATGTAAACAAAGATATCTTAATGGAAAGATTAACTGGTCGTCGAATTTGTAAGTCATGTGGAGCTACTTACCACCTTGTTTTTAACCCTCCTACGGAAGCTGGGAAATGTGACAAATGTGGCGGAGAGCTTTATCAGCGTGCAGATGATAACGAAGAAACGGTTGCGAATCGTTTAGAGGTTAATCTTAAACAAACAGAACCACTATTAAGCTTCTATAACGAAAAAGGTTATTTAAGAAATATTAATGGGGAACAAGATATTGATAAGGTGTTTGTTGACGTTAATCAGCTGCTTGGAGGATTAGTGAATGATCATCTGTAAGACCCAGCGTGAGCTTGAAATAATGCGTGAAGCTGGTCGTATTGTTGCTCTGACACATCAAGAGCTACAAAAATCCATACAACCTGGTATCACTACTAAAGAATTGGATAGCATTGCCGAAAAGTTTATACTCGGATTTGATGCAATTCCATCCTTTAAAGGGTATAATGGATTCCGCGGAAGTATTTGTACATCCGTTAATGAAGAACTCGTTCATGGAATACCCGGTGATCGTGTATTGCATGAAGGAGATATTATTAGCATTGATATTGGTGCAAAATATAATGGTTATCATGGTGATTCTGCATGGACATATGCAGTAGGCAATATCTCTGAAGAGACCAGAAGACTTCTAGACGTTACCGAAGAGTCTTTATATCAAGGCCTCAAAGAAGCAAAGCCTGGTGACAGACTTTCAAATATATCTCATGCAATCCAGAAATTTGTTGAAGAACAGCATTTTTCTGTGGTAAGAGAGTATGTAGGTCATGGCGTAGGTCAAGAATTACATGAAGATCCGCAAATTCCTCATTATGGTCCACCTAATAAAGGCCCAAGGCTAAAGCCCGGTATGGTATTAGCGATTGAACCTATGGTTAATGCGGGTACCCGTTATGTTAAAACATTGGCTGATGAATGGACGGTCGTTACTGTCGATGGGAAAATGTGTGCTCATTTTGAACATACAATTGCCATTACGGAAACTGGCTATGAAATTTTAACGAAGGCCTAAACGAAGGTGACATTGCTTGAACGAACCTAATTCGATTCCATATTGATTGGTAATTCGGATGACATTTCGTTTAAATACTAATGGAGAAGGGCATTCATTAATCTCCGGTAAGAAAATGTTCATCATCTAGAATTCTAAATCTAAGTATCTCCGGAAGTTCAGAACAGTATAATGGAAACAGGTCGTGTGACAAAACAAGATGAAATTTCTTAATTGTCAATGAGCAAGTTACTGATTTTGAGAAGGGAGAACAGTTCAATGGCGAAAGACGATGTAATTGAAGTTGAAGGAACTGTCGTTGAAACATTGCCAAATGCAATGTTTAAGGTAGAACTTGAGAACGGTCATACGGTTTTGGCGCATGTATCTGGAAAGATTCGCATGCATTTCATTCGTATTTTACCTGGAGACAAAGTAACGGTAGAATTATCTCCATACGATTTAACTCGTGGAAGAATTACTTACCGTTTTAAATAATTAGCACTCCGTACTACTAAGGAGGTATTAAAATCATGAAAGTCAGACCATCTGTTAAACCGATTTGTGAGAAATGTAAAGTCATTCGCAGAAAAGGCAAAGTCATGGTTATTTGTGAGAATCCTAAACATAAGCAAAAACAAGGTTAATTATTAAGGAGGTGCAAGCTTAATGGCTCGTATTGCAGGTGTAGATATTCCTCGTGACAAACGTGTTGTAATTTCTTTAACATATATTTTTGGTATCGGACGTTCAACTGCACAAAAAGTATTAGCAGAGGCAGGCGTTTCTGAAGATACTCGTGTACGCGACTTAACTGAAGAAGAACTTGGAAAAATCCGTGATGTAATCGATAAACTTAAAGTTGAGGGTGACCTTCGTCGTGAAGTATCACTTAATATCAAACGTCTAATCGAAATCGGTTCTTTCCGTGGTATTCGTCACCGTCGTGGCTTACCAGTTCGTGGACAAAATACGAAAAATAATGCTCGTACACGTAAAGGACCACGTCGTACTGTAGCAAACAAGAAAAAATAAAGTAAAAGGAGGTTAACCAATAATGGCACGTAAAACTAATACACGTAAGCGTCGTGTGAAAAAGAATATTGAGAGTGGAGTTGCTCATATTCGTTCAACTTTTAACAACACGATTGTAACTATTACTGACACACATGGTAATGCATTATCATGGTCAAGTGCTGGTGCGTTAGGCTTTAGAGGTTCTCGTAAATCTACTCCTTTCGCTGCACAAATGGCTGCTGAAACAGCTGCTAAAGCATCTATGGAACATGGTTTAAAAACTCTTGAAGTTACAGTAAAAGGACCAGGTGCAGGACGTGAAGCTGCTATCCGTTCACTACAAGCTGCAGGTCTAGAAGTAACAGCTATCAGAGACGTTACACCAGTACCACATAATGGATGCCGTCCACCAAAACGTCGTCGTGTGTAAATTTTCTGTATAGATTTTGTATCCCTGTCAATAATGGGTTATGATACAGTATATAAGTTCTATCAGAATTACTTTGTTGTTGTGCACATTCGGGAACTTTTGAATGGGGAATTTCGGTTAGACGGTTTAAACGTTTTTGTCTAGCCGGGGTTTCGACGTTTTGAAGGAGGGTTTATAGATGATAGAAATTGAAAAACCAAAAATCGAAACGGT
>NZ_JAUSUD010000027.1 GCF_030813355.1 Metabacillus malikii | reverse complement strand
GGTTAATTGTTACTGGTAGAATTAGGAAACTACAGTAAGTGTGTTTGAGTTGCCCAAAAACTTGAAAAAAGTATTTGACATTGTACGCTAAACAATAAAAAAGCTAGCAATGCTAGCTTTTATAAATCCAAACGTCAATATCCTTATTATACTCAAGTATTTCATCTTCATTAAAAAACAAACTAATTTCTCGAACAGCACTTTCTTCTGAATCTGAGCCATGTATAATATTTTTGCTTACATATAAACAATAGTCACCACGGATTGTCCCAGGTTCTGCATCTTTCGGATTTGTTTTACCGATTAGTTTACGCGTGATATCTACGACATTTTCACCTTGCCAAACCATCGCGAATACCGGCCCAGAAGTAATAAATTGAATTAAATTTTCATAAAAAGGTTTGCCTTTATGTTCCTTATAGTGTTCTTCTGCTAATTCAGTAGTAACTCTCATCAATTTTGCACCGACTAGTTGTAAACCCTTTCTTTCAAAACGACTAATAATATCCCCAATTATTTGCCTTTGTACACCATCTGGCTTTACCATTAAAAAAGTTTTACTTACCATGTACACTCCACTCCATCAGTTATGTATAGGCTTACATTTTTCCACAAGAATAATACCATGTATTATGGTATTATTCAATATACAATATCAAGTTATGATTTACGTTTCCCTATGTATTTAGCAATACTAAATAGAGTTGTTCTAGCTCGATTTCTAGGTAGTGTTTCTAGAATATCCAATGCTTTCTGCAGATAGCGGTTACTTATCGATTCTGATTGAGCAATGACATCTGACTCTAATATTTTATGTAATAATGGTTCAATTTCTTTCGGTGTCGTCTCGTTACTAATTTGTAAGATGTCATTTCGCATCGTTGGATTTTTTAAAGCTAATAAAACAGGAAGCGTAATGTTTCCTTGGAGAAGATCACTTCCTACTGGCTTTCCTAATTCTTTTTCAGTTGCTGTAAAATCTAGGATATCATCGGTAATTTGGAAAGACATTCCAACAAAATAACCAAACCAATATAGTTTACGATGTATTTCTTCATTCGCACCTGCAGATATTGCTCCTAATTGACAGCTTACTGCGATTAATAAAGCTGTTTTTCTTTTTATTCTTTTTAAATATGTTCGTAATGATTGGTTAAAATTATACTTATCTTTTATTTGCTCTATTTCACCAAGACATACTTCAACTATCGCTTTGGAAAGTATTTGATGCGCAAGTGGATTTTCTATTTTCGTCATTACCTCTAATGAACGGGCAAGTAAAAAATCTCCTGTATACATCGCAATCCGGTTATCCCATTTCGATTTAACCGTAGGCTTTCCTCTCCTAATATCAGCATCATCAATTACATCATCATGGACTAACGATGCCATATGAATCGTCTCAAGCGATACAGCGACGTGTTTAACAACATTAATGTCATACTGACCAAACATCGATGATAAGAGAACAAAGACGGGTCTAATCCTTTTACCGCCTGCCTGTAATAATTCCATGTTAGCTTCTCTTATGAGTGAATGTTGTGAGACTGCTGTTTTTTCAAGCTCTAATTCTATGATTTTAAGATCTGTATTCAAAAATGAATACAATGTTTTAAATTTCATACTTTTCACCTTAATACATCTTATTGTCGTACACGGTATATGTTATTTCTAATTAAAAATAGCGATGTTTATTCACTCACCTTTAATTCCTAAGTGCATTGCAGCAACCCCACCTGTAAATGGTTTAACTTGAACTTCGATAAAGCCTGCATCACGAAACATGTTAGCTAATTCCTGCATTCCAGGAAAATCTCGTGCAGATTCTTGCAACCATGAATATTCTTTATAACTTTTTGCAAAGATTTTACCGAACAAAGGCATAATATATCGGAAATAAACAGCAAAGAATTGTTTAAAAATCGGCGCTGTAGGTTGTGAGGTTTCAAGACAAACTGCCTTTCCACCTGGTTTAAGGACACGATTCATTTCTTTTAGTACTTGCATATAATCCGGAACATTTCTTAGGCCAAAGCCAATTGTAACAACATCAAATGTATTATCGTCGAAAGGTAGTTCCATTGCATTTCCATGCAGTAATGTAACATTTTTTAATCCAAGCTGTTCAACTTTCTCTTGACCTATTTTCAGCATATTTTTACTAAAATCTAGTCCTGTAACTTGTCCAGTTTCTCCAACCTTATCAGCTAATGCAATTGACCAGTCAGCTGTTCCACAACATACGTCTAATGCTTTTTGACCTGGTTGTACCTGCATGATTCGCATTGTTTCTTTTCTCCAAGCTTTGTGACGCTGAAAGCTTATAACCGAGTTCATTTGGTCATAATTTTTATAGATTTTTTCAAATACTCCGTGTACTCTTTCTTCTTTCGAGTGTTGCATTATGACAAACCTTCTTCCACAGTCTTTTTGTAATCTAATTTCTCATGTAAACGAATATTTTGCACTCGTTTAAATAATAACTCTTTAATAGAAGGTGTCTTTATTAAACAAGCGTCTAAAAGGGATACTGTATCATCATAAAATAATTCACATATCCTTTTCAACGAATTGATTGGGTAGCGTTCTTGCTTCATTTTTGATAATTCAAGTGTAGCTATTTTCTCTTCATTATGGAATTTTTCATGAGATAGCTTTTTATATGTCAAAAATTTTGTTGAAAATAGGTTCCAGAAGTCTAACTTATAATGTTGTGTTATCTTTTGAAAAAGGGCGGTTTCAACAATTAACACACTTTCCATAGTTGTTTGTACACTTAGTTCCTTATCATGATAGAGTTTAATTTTATTTTCATTTATCTCTTTTATCGCTTCAGCTAATACGCGTATCATTTGGATGTCCTTCAATTCAGAGAGCATGCCATAATATAAACCACTATAGTAATCCCCTGCTAAAGCAGTCAATTGCCGTTCAACAAAAGCATCATGGTTTATATTCTTATCTACTGTCACTTTGTCATGAGTATCAAGTGCGATTTGTACAAGCATAGCTGTCATGATATAACGTTCCTTTAATTGACTAGGAAGTTCTATCTCATCAAAAATTGCATACAGAAGTAATAGCTTATCATCATCTATTTCTGGAGTGGACAAATATTGCTCAAGAAAAGGATGACTCAACTTTTTTTGAAGCATCGATTTAATTTTTGTTAATTTTACATAGATGTCCTGCAAATATATCACCCTTGTCCCCAATTTAACATTCTCTCTCTATGATTCGTGAATACACAAAACACAAATGTTATTACTTTGTTAGCTAACAACTAATTAGTCAATAAAAGTATATACCCACTGGTCTCTCTTATAAAACAATTAAATAACTCTAATATTAATTATAACATATTGGTACTCGTTGGGTTGGCTTATTCTCGTTTTTGGTCAACATAATAATAGTATTAACGTAAATAAAAGCAGGAATCCCTGCTCATTTTTTTGCATCACTTTCCATTTCACCGTATGCGGATTGGATAACAGCTTTACCTCTAATTTTTATAGCAGATGTATGCTCTGTAAATTGAGCAATCATGACTTCACCCTTATCTAATTTTTCTGAATGGTGAAATCTTGTATCCGTACCTCTTGTCAGACCTATTACATTTACTCCGTCCTCAATAGCTTTTATGACGACATAATCATTTTTGGGATTTGACATGTTAGCACCCACCCTAATAAATTTTCATTTGATTATCTTGTTTCGATTCTATCATATCATTTTGTATGTCCTATGTATCGTAAAAAAATCAACCTTTAATAAACGAAAGAACCTCAGCTCTTGCCGCTGCATCATTGTGAAAAATCCCACGTACAGCTGATGTTATTGTTTTAGCCCCTGGTTTTTTGACACCCCTCATCGTCATACACATATGTTCAGCTTCAACTACAACCATCACTCCATGAGGATCTAATGATGACACAATACTATCTGCAATCGTTGACGTTATTCTTTCTTGCAACTGAGGTCTTTTAGCAACAGCCTCTACAGCACGAGCCAATTTGCTTAACCCAGTTACTTTGCCACCCTTCGGTATGTATGCTACATGGGCTTGTCCAAAGAAAGGCACTAAATGATGTTCACACATAGAATAAAAAGGGATATCTTTTACTAACACTAATTCTTCATGGTCTTCTCCAAAAACAGTTTTAAAGTGTTCTGTCGGATCTTCATTTAACCCGCTAAATACTTCTTCATACATCTTTGCAACACGTTTAGGTGTATCTAGTAATCCTTCTCGAGATGGATCTTCACCAATTGCCTCGAGAATTTGTACAACAGCTTGCTCTATCTTTTTTATATCAACCTGTCCCATTTCTTTCCTCCTGAAAGTACAATTAATACCGATTCTAGCATAAAGAAAGGTGAAATAGCAAAATATACATAATAATGAATTATATTATGCAATAGTCTATTTTTACGTATTCCTTCGCTATTTATGTATACATAGTTGCTTTTCCAAAGTTGTCTTTACTAGCTGGTCTTAATACGATTGTATATGAGTCCACCTTTATCATGTATCGTAGTAGTATTCTCGCAATCAGTTAGTCCAACTTACATATGTTTGTGTAAAAGCAACAGTTTATTTAAAGGCAATTTTTTAAATAATGACGTTTATTACTTATGTATTCTCGTTATCGGTTGCCTATTAACTTGCTCTCCGCGGGTTAGATGCATTTACACTTCAACTAACCGTTTATAAGATTAAGTAAGTACAAAGGCCATTTTCTTTTTTTAATATCCTTTAAATATAAAAAACATTATGAACAATCAAAAAGCCCCTAATGAAGGGGCTTTTGGTTGTATGTAATAAGTATTACACGACAAACTTATTTTCCTGCAACTGCGTCTTTAAGCGCTTTACCTGGTTTGAATGCAGGCACCTTACTTGCAGCGATTTCGATTTCTTCACCTGTTTGTGGGTTACGTCCTTTACGAGCTGCACGCTCACGAACTTCAAAGTTACCAAAACCGATAAGTTGTACTTTGTCACCATCTTTTAGTGCATCTAAAATTGTATCGAAAACAGCATCAACTGCTTTTGTTGCATCTTTTTTAGATAATTCACTAGCTTCAGCTACTGCGTTGATTAGTTCTGTTTTATTCATGCCTTTCACCTCCTCCCAAAAGGGATGGACTCTTATTAGTCTCATTTCTTCACAGTTTGATTCAATTCTATACATGATAGAAATTAAAAAATATCACAACACGCTTATCTTATATGATTTTTTTACATAATTCAATGATTTTCATCACGAATCTTGATGTGTAAGGAAGAATTGACCAACAGAGAAATTTATTTCTTAAGTAGATTATCATATTAAATCTATTGAATCAAGTTTATTCCTAATAAAAAACCATTAATATCAACGTTTTCCCCCTTAGATAAGAACAAAGGTTCGATTTTTTTACACTTCTTTCCTGTTTTTTGAATGTTTTTTGAAAATATTGATTTGTGCAAAATATTAATATTTTTTTTATAAACTACAGCATTACTAAACCTATTATGAATTTTATTAAGTGGTATCATCTGCATTAATCCTACATGTTGTCTTAAAATTTAATACTTATTTGAGATTCAAACATTCTTTTCAAAATTAATTAAAACTATATTAATATATCCTTTAAAATTGAATGTTATTTTTCACACTGCTATATAGTTAACTACGGTTTAAAGTAGATAATCGTGGGATTATGGGTTATGCAATGGAAGCTGTCTCCACACCTTATAAGTTAAAATGCTAATGTTTAAATAAAAAAAAGACCCCTTTTGAGGAGGCCTTTACACTATAGAATAATTGCGATTAAACCACCAGAGCCTTCATTAATAATTCTCTCCAGTGTTTCCTTAAGTTTATATCGTGCATTCTCAGGCATGAGTGAAAGTTTAGCTTGAATGCCTTCTCGAACAATCGAACTCAAGCTTCGACCAAAGATATCAGAATTCCAAATTGAAAGCGGGTTATCCTCAAAATCTTGCATTAAATAGCGCACTAACTCTTCAGATTGTTTTTCTGTACCAATAATTGGAGCAAATTCAGATTCTACATCAACTTTTATCATATGGATAGAAGGTGCTACAGCCTTTAATCTAACACCAAACCTAGAGCCTTGGCGAATAATTTCTGGTTCATCTAGACTCATATCTGTTAGAGCAGGTGCAGCTATTCCATATCCAGTTTGTTTCACCATTTTTAATGCATCTGCTACTTGATCATACTCAGCTTTCGCATAGGCAAAATCTTGCATCAATTGGAGTAAATGATCTTTGCCACGGATTTCTACACCTACAACCTCTTTCAAGATTTGATCATATAAATCATCAGGTGCATATAAATCAATTTCCGCGATCCCTTGACCCATTTCAATTCCCGCTAAACTTGCCCGGTTGATAAAATCATATTCGCTAAACTGACCAACTACCCGGTCAACATCTCTTAATCTTTTTATATCCTTTACAGTATCTTTCACAGCTTCTTGATAACTTTCTCTTAACCAATGGTCATCTCTTAATACCATTACCCAGCTTGGCAGGTTAACATTTACTTCTAAAACAGGGAATTCGTATAAAGATTCTCTTAATACATTTAGCACATCTGATTCCCGCATACTTTCAACACTCATTGCAAGTACAGGAATATCATATTGCTCATTTAATGATTGTCGAAGGGCTTCTGTCTCAGGGTGATGCGGACGAACCGTATTAATAATCATAATAAACGGTTTACCTACTTCTTTTAATTCTTCAATAACTCTTGCTTCTGCCTCTAAATAATCTTGTCTAGGAATATCTCCAATCGAACCATCTGTCGTAATGACACAACCAATTGTTGAATGTTCCTGAATAACTTTACGCGTTCCAATTTCAGCTGCTTCATGAAATGGTATTGGCTCTTCATACCAAGGAGTGTTAATCATGCGAGGACCATTTTCATCCTCATAACCTTTTGCACCTGGAACAGTATAACCTACACAATCTACTAATCTAATATTGACATCAAGTCCCTCATCCACGTGAATGGAAACTGCTTGATTCGGGACAAATTTAGGCTCAGTCGTCATAATTGTTTTACCAGCTGCACTTTGTGGTAATTCATCTTGAGCTCTAGCTTTATCTGATTCATTTTCAATATTAGGTAAAACAACTAACTCCATAAACTTCTTAATAAAAGTAGATTTACCTGTTCTAACTGCACCAACTACTCCTAAATATATATCGCCACCAGTTCGTTCAGCGATATCCTTGAAAATATCTACTTTTTCCAAGTGATCCCCTCCCGATTTTACAATTTGGGATAAATCTTATCCGTCATCTTATAGGACACTATATATGTATGACGTTGTCCTATTTGTTTATGACTTAGCTAGCAAACTTTTTTCCATTATCGCTAATTTATTTAATTGGTGTACTACTTAAAAGCGAAAAAGAAAACCCTTCTTTTAAAGTTTATTCTCTAAAGAAGGGTTCATGACAATTTTATTATTTTTTTTATGATTATTTATTCAAAAGAAAAATCGGTTCTCCTTTTTCATCAATTGTATATGGCATAGAATATACAGGTACAAAATGACTATCCTCAAGTAAAATATCTCGGATATCGTCTCCAAATGTATAACGATGTTCATTATTTTCTAGAGTTTTACTTAAGTCTATTCGATAATCCACGAAAACTTCAGCTTGGTTATCGATAACAAATGGCAGATACTCACCAGAAAACGGACTTTGAACCATTAGCGGCTCATCATATCCTAATTTTTCATAATCTAAAGTGAATATGCCATCGGCAACGATATCCTTAAACGGAGGGTATCCATTTGATTGACGATATACATTCAACCTAACTTTTAACTCATGAATAGCTTCTGATATCCTTAAATCAATTAGTTTTACAGTAGGATTCTCTTCCACATCGACTAAAGTGTATTGATATATCCCTCCGCTTTCATAAGCTGTTCCTGGTGGTTCGGCCATATATTTAGGTGTTAATTTACTAAAATCAATCGGATACTTTTGATAAATGGGTGTTGTCATATCTCTTGTTTTTATAGGTAACAGACCACCTGTATCCTCTTGGTATTGTTTCACAGTTGTTTGAACAGCACTTATTTGATCATCGTAAGGTACTGAGTTTTTCTGAAGTTTCTCTTCTGGATAAAGACATCCTGTTAATAAAGCAAAGGTTAATAATAAGGATACTATTTTCAAACATTTCATTGGCAAGCAACTTCCTTTTCCATATTATTCAGATACAGGGCCACTAAATACAACGAAAAGAATTATCAGACCTGCTAGAATCATAAATAGATAAGCAAATATCGTCACAATGACTCTTAAAATTCCTTTTTTTAATTTAAATCTACTTAAATAGATTAATAATATTGAGATAAACATAAAACCCATGGATGCAAATGATATCCACATTTTCATAAGTGCGATATTCAATTCTTGTCCTCCTAACTTTATATATTTTATGTATAACTTACCATTTCATTTAAGCGTACCGAAATACATTAAAGCTTGTCCTATGTTTTTCCCAAAAAAATAAACAAAAAATAAAAACAAAAAATAAAGCAACACTATGAGTTATACAAACATTAGTTATTTTATGTTTATACAAATTAACTTTTCATGTAAATTAACCGTAGGACTAGGACTATATTATCGTTGATTATAATATACTATACATCCTCATGTTGAATCTATAAATTACACATACAGTAAAAAACTGAAGTAAAGAGGGGACGAACTTTACTTCAGCAAGATGATTGACTAAATTGTACCCAACTATAAGAACAACTCTATATTGACTACGTTGCATTTTATGCGAATTCCGATAACTTTGTATCCTCTAATGCCTAGAATTGTTTAAGAAACTTTACAAGTTAGGTTAATGTCGGCAACTTAAGGAAAGTAATCAAATGAATATCCGCGAATAACACGCAGTCTATACCTTATAGGATATAATGTACCCTTTATTTTTCAATGTTATAGTATGCGCGTTGTCTTTATATTGCCACCTAATTATGAGAAGAGATTACACATATTATTAGTTAGCGATTATCCATAACATTTACTAGGTCTTCCATTTCATGTGTTTTCACACGTGCCATTAACGCATCCACTGCAATTTTTGGAGACTGGCCATTGAATAATACGTCGTAAAGCGCCTCGGTAATCGGCATCTTTACATTGTATTTTTGAGCTAGCTGATAGGCTGCCTTTGTTGTTCTGACGCCTTCGACAACCATACCCATATTATCCAATACTTCTTCAAGTTTTTGACCTTTCCCTAAAAGATTTCCCGCTCTCCAATTTCGCGAATGTACACTAGTACAAGTAACAATTAAGTCACCTATTCCTGTTAAACCAGAGAAAGTAAGGGGATTTCCACCCATTTTACTGCCTAGTCGAGCAATTTCTGCTAAACCTCTTGTAATAAGTGCTGCTTTTGCATTATCTCCGTAGCCAAGACCATCGGTTATTCCTGCCGCTAATGCAATTATATTCTTTAAAGATCCACCAATCTCAACCCCAATAATATCAGGATTTGTGTAAACACGAAAATGTTGATTCATAAATAAATCTTGTATGTATTCTGCTGCATGCAGGTTTTTAGAAGATGAAGTAACTGTTGTAATATGACGTTGACTAACCTCTTCAGCGTGACTTGGACCTGATAATACAACAACATCTTTCAGTAAATGCTTCGGCATTTCGATTTCTACAATTTCCGAAATACGTAATAATGTATCAGGCTCAATTCCTTTACTTACATGCACGATCGTAATTGCTTCTGTAATCGATTGTGCAATTTGTTGTAATACTTCTCGGATTGCCTTTGTGGGTACTGCTAACACAACTGTTCTGGCCCCATTTAAACTCATTTTCAAATCAGAAATTGCATGAATACGACTAGGTAATTCAATACCCGGTAAGTATTTTTCATTTTTCCTAGTTTCGTTAATTTCGTTGATTAATTCTTGACGATGTCCCCATAGTTTTACATGGTGGCCATTATCAGCAAGCACAATAGCCAAAGCAGTTCCCCAGCTACCGGCACCTAAAACAGTAATTTGTTCCATTTCTACACATCCTTCCTATAAAAAGAGGGTAAGCCATTTCTGATATACCCTAAATCATTTTTTTGCATGAGCAATCAGTTACCAATTCATAAATTGATTACAATAGCTATTACGTAACTGACTTGCATAACAAAAAATATTGAATTATTTTCTTTCCCTAGCAAATATCTTTATAGGTGTGCCTTCAAAATCAAAAGCTTCACGAATCCGATTTTCTAAGAACCGTTCATATGAGAAGTGCATAAGCTCAGGGTCATTTACAAATACGACAAAGGTTGGGGGTCTAACTGCTACCTGTGCTGTATAGAAAATCTTTAACCGTTTCCCTTTATGTGTTGGCGTAGGATTCATCGCAACTGCATCCATTACGACATCATTTAGAACATTCGTTTGAACACGTCTAGAATGGTTTTCACTAGCAATTAATATTTTCGGCATTAACGTGTGGATTCGTTTCTTTGTAATAGCGGATAAGAATACAATAGGCGCATAATCTAAAAATTTAAAATGCTCACGTATGTTGACCTCAAATTCTTTCATTGTTTTTTCATCTTTCTCAACTGCATCCCACTTATTAACAACAATGACTACTGATTTACCTGCTTCATGTGCATATCCCGCAATATGCTTGTCCTGTTCAATAATTCCTTCTTCTCCATTAATAACAACAAGAATTACATCTGATCGTTCAATCGCCTTTAAGGCCCGTAAAACACTATATTTCTCTGTTGTTTCATAAACCTTACCCTTTTTTCTCATTCCAGCTGTATCAATAATCACAAATTCTTGACCCTCATATTTATATGCTGTATCAATGGCATCACGAGTTGTACCAGCTATATCGCTTACAATTACGCGCTCTTCTCCCAAAATTGCATTAACTAATGAAGACTTACCAACATTCGGACGGCCTATTAATGAAAATTTTACAGTAGTGTCATCATAATCTTCCGTACCAATGTTCGGAAAGTGTTTAGCAACTTCATCTAGTAAATCTCCTAAGCCTAACCCGTGTGAACCAGATATCGGAAACGGATCTCCAAATCCTAATGAGTAAAAATCATAAATATTTGTACGCATTTCAGGATTATCCACTTTATTTACTGCCAAAACAACAGGTTTATTTGTTTTATATAATATTTTGGCAACTTCCTCATCAGCTGCTGTAACACCTTCACGAACATTTGTTAAAAATATAATAACATCAGCCTCTTCAATCGCAATCTCTGCTTGGTGTTTAATTTGCGAGAGAAATGGTTCATCTCCGATATCGATTCCACCAGTATCGATAATATTAAATTGATAATTAAGCCACTCACCTGAGCTGTATATCCGATCTCTTGTAACGCCTGGAATATCTTCAACAATAGAAATTCTCTCACCTACAATTCGATTAAAAATCGTGGATTTACCAACATTAGGTCGTCCTACAATTGCAATTATTGGTTTTGCCATATCCTTCACCCTTTCTTTATCTACTTCTAATATTTTGACTTACGATATATAAGCTATGCAAATCCTTTATTCGTAAAAGATATATGAAACATTACATAGAAACTAAAAAACGAATATGTATAGCTAAAACGTACATTTCATATGAATAGGAGCATATTATTTTCTACAATCATCAGAAGTTTTTACAATTTAATTAAACAAAGCTTACGACAAACAAACTTAATAAAAGAACCCTTCTAAACAAAAGAAGGGCTTAACTTTTATATATTAGCAAACATTTATAAAATACTCAACTCAGTGTTTTACGATAACATATAAGTCATCACCAATTCCATGTGCAATTCCATCTAAAATTGCTTCTAAATTTTTAGCGTAAAAATCCATCTCTTCCTTTGTTTCACAAGTAAATATCGCAGTTCCCCCAGCAGCTTTTGTTTTATCTGTTGTTATTATCGCTAATATGTACTTTTCTAAAGATGAACTCATTTCGTTAACCCCTTTTATTCGCCTTCGCTTCAGTTGGCATTCTAATCGCATTTTCCAGTGTTGGCGTCTCTCCAATTACTCGTATGGCCTTGTCCACATTTCGTTCTTGAGGAAGAACAAAAACCCCAAGTCTACCATCATCTAAATCTCTTTTTGCTAATGGAACGAGCGCAGGTTCCCCTGAGTCTCTTACAACACCTAAGGCAGTTGAAACATCATGTAAAATTGCTTGCCTCTGTCCTAGATTTGCTATTGTCGCTGTAGAATTTGGATTTTTTGGTGTTAAAATAAAACCCATACCGTATTTCAAAACGTCTTTTTGTTTGTCAGGTAACCCAATATTCATAATGTAAATGTTACCTACATAAAGACCGGCACCTTCAAAATGAGGTTCAACATACTCAATATTTACAATATCTTTAATACGGCTTCCTGCCATTAGTTTTCTACATACAAGGAAACAAATAACACCTACTACAATAGCTATCACAAAATTACCAACTAAGTAAGCGAAAGTTGTTAATAGTGATGTAAAGATGACGAGATAATTTCTACTCTCAAACGCAACAGCAATTCCCTCTATATAAGTACTGCCTCTTGGAACTAGCTCATAGCCATCAAGAACAGTTAATGTATTACGTTCCATATTTCTAACATCACGAAACTGCGAAGCAGCTAGGGTCAAAAAAGTAATAGCAGTGAAGTCTTCCTCCATTATCGATGGTACTGCAACCGTTCCTAATCCAGCAGCAATAAAGCCTAAAGCGATATGAATAATTTTCCCGTGTAAATACGTGGGGTACTGTCGATAATCTGTTTTTAACATATGTAGTCTTGTTAGTACACCTACAACTACACCAAAAAGGACCGGTAATGTATATTCATTCATGTTAGCCTTGTTTCTCCTTTGCAGGTTTTTGGATATTTTGTTCAATGTAAGTTATTACCTGTTGTGCAATTACCCAAATGTAAATGAAAAAACAACCAATTGCTAAGATATCTAAACTAGCAGACGTACCGATTGTTAATCCACTATGAAATTTCCCAAGAATTCCCCAATATATAAATTCTCCTTGTCCGATGGATATGATGAATAAAGTAAACTTTTCAGTAGGTTTTCTCCCTAAGTAAATCGCTAATATACTAATCACAAGACTTACAATCAAACGGTAATCAAAAAGGAACCATACCGGGTCGTATATCCGAAAAAGCAAAATTCCTGAGTAGGCTAGTGTAAGTGTCATAGCCATGATGAAAAAAGATATTTTTGCACTTTTCATTTTTGTCGCTAAGTAGTAGCCTAAAAACAAAAATAAAAGTAGTGAAATTCTAATGTTATATTCCCCAAGGAGTACAAAATACTTGCTCATCATAATAGTTATCATAAGAAAGATTCCTAACTTAAGCCTAACTGTACTCTTCCTCAATAGGAATGTTGTCACAATCCACGCTAACCACATAAACCAAAAATAAAAAATCCCTTCCACATCCACTCCTCCTACATACCCATTATGTCTTTTTTCAATTAGTTTTAATCTAAAACTAAAAACTTTTTTAATTTATAGACACAATGAAAGAAGAACATTTGTTGACTATTTGGTTATGATTTCTCAATGATTATTGTTGATTTAGCTGGATATATTTTGCTTCTGTTGAGTTAAATAAAAGGGATGTTTTCCAAGAGATTGTTAATTTTAGCATAAACGGGTAGCCGCCGGGACTATGAGGCACACCATCCCACCGTGAAAAACTAGTACTGTAAAAGGACACCAACCCCTAACGCCAACTGAGTATAAAACAACGATGTTTACGTAAACTGCAAATAAAAAAGAAGTAGCTTATTCAGATGATTAACCTCTGAATTTCTACTTCTTTATCATTGTCCTTACGCTGTATTCCTTTGTATTAATGTTACGTTCTGTTAACCAATGATGAGTCTTACCGCTTATAAGAATCGGACTCTGTTGAAGCTGTTTAATTGTACTAGTCCCTAAAGCAGTCATAATAATCGATAATTGTTTTTTCATCTCTTTTATTTCTTCTACTAAATAGTCACCATCATTTTCTATTAAGATCTTTAAAAAGTAGCCAGCAACACCAGCCGCTGAAGCTCCTAAACTTATTGCTTTAGCAACTTCTAATGCACTTTGTATCCCACCGGTAGCCATAATCGTCATATTTGCTGATGATGTTTTTACCTCTGCAATTGAAGATGCTGTAGGTATGCCCCATTCGTTGAAACTTTCTAGCATTCGTTCTCGTCTTAAGTTTTCGATTTTTGCAAAATCTGTACCTCCACGCCCTCCAATATCGACAATGTTTATGCCCACTTCCTTTAACTGTTTAGCCACCTCCCGATTCATACCAAACCCTACTTCTTTTACAATAATGGGAATATTTACATTTTTAGCTACTTCTTCAATCCTTGCTAGAACACCCGTAAAATCTCGGTCTCCTTCAGGCATGATTAACTCTTGCACTACATTTATGTGAATTTGCAAGGCATCGGCTTCAATCATTTCGATAGCTAACTTCGCCTCATCTAAAGTTGCTTCACTTCCGATATTTGCGAATATGATACCTTTCGGGTTCACCTTTCGAACAATTTCATAAGATGCTATTGCCGATTTATCCTTAATTGCAGCCATTTGTGAACCAATTGCCATAGCGATATTTGTCTCTTTTGCAACTTTTGCTAATGCTTCATTAATTTCTAGAGTTTTTTTGCCACCTCCACCAGTCATTGCATTTATAAAAATTGGCGAACTTAATATAAGTTCGCCAATTTTTGTGTCTAATTGAATATTTGCTAACGACTGATTTGGTAAGCTTTGATGTATAAATGTTATATCCTCAAACCCATTTGTTCGATCTTGTCCAGATGTTAGTGCATGTTGAATATGTTCTAGTTTTCTTTGCTTTCGATCACTCACCAAAATCACCATTTTATTTTAATTTTTTTAACTGGTCTCCAATCATTTCACCCAATTGGAACCCTGATGTATTATCTTCTTGTGCTTGATAATTACGAAAATCTTCGTCTGATGCTTTTGTTGTTTCTTCAAGTTCACGGATGCTTAATGATATACGTTGCTCAGACTCATTTACATCTAAGACCTTCACCTTAACTATTTGGTTATGTTCAAGTACTTCTTGAGGTGTACCTATATGTTTATTCGATATTTGAGAAATGTGAACAAGTCCTTCAACACCAGGTAATATTTCGACAAATGCACCAAATGCAACAAGTCGTCTCACTGTACCTTCTAAAATATCGCCAGCTTTCACTTTTTCTGAAATATTTGACCATGGACCAGCTTGTGTTTCTTTAATCGATAACGAGATTCTTTCATTATCTCGGTCAATACCAAGTACTTTAACAGTAACTGATTGACCTTCTTCCACAACATCAGAAGGTTTGTCGATATGAGTATGTGATAGCTGTGAAATATGGACTAGACCGTCGATACCTCCTATATCAACAAAAGCACCGAAATCAGTTAGTCGTTGGACCTTACCTTCAATAACGTCCCCTACTTTAATTGTATCCAACAAAGCTGATTTTTTTTCAATTTGCTCTTTTTCAATTACTGCACGATGTGATAAAATAACACGATTCTTATCTCGGTCAATCTCTACAACTATTAGAGAAAGTGATTTACCTAAGTAATCGGAAAAATCTTCAACAAAATGCGCTTCAACTAATGATGCAGGAATAAATCCTCTTACACCGAGATCAACTACTAGTCCGCCTTTAACAACATCTTTTACTTCTGCCTCAAAGACTTCTTTTGTTTCAAATTTTTGCTGCAACGAATCCCAAGCTTTTTCAGCATCAACAGCTCTTTTTGACAGAACAAGTGCTTCTTCTTCTACTTTCAAAACTTGTAACGTTAATTCTTCGTTTTCATTAATAACATCTGAAGCCTTCTCAACATGTAGACTTGAAAGCTCACTTATAGGAATAATTCCCGTGAATTTACAATTTTCTATTTCGACGATAACTTGTTTCTCTTCAACTTTAGTAACTATTCCCTTGACAACATCTCCAACTTCAGGTGTTTCAACTTGAACGCTATTCAATTCTTCCATCTTATTACCTCCTTGGTCAAAACCTGCGCGACTCTTGATTAAATATATGTAAGATATCATTTTATTAAAAAGCACTTAACTTATTAATAAAATGAAAAAACTTCCTTATTTAAACTTCTAATAAATGCTACTTTTTGTCAAGTAGTAAGTCCTAATCGCAACTTATTTTTTTAAAAGTTTGCCGATTTCTTCCATAATAATAGCACTCATTTCTTCAGTTGTTATTTTCTTTGCACGGTATTCTTCCATGTTTATTGGATTACCATAAATGACGCGCAATGTGTGAAATGGCTTGTATGGACCTACGATAGCACAAGGTACAACTGCCGCATTAGAGCGTAAAGCAAAAAAGCCTGCACCTGACTGACCTTTACCTAATTCTCCATTTTTGCTTCTAGTTCCTTCAGGAAAGAACCCTAATACATTTCCTTCTTTTAATATTTTTAAACCTGTTCTTAATGCTTCTCGATCACTTCCACCACGATTTACTGGGAACGTACCAAAATCTTTTAGTAAAGTTTTTAATACCGGTATTTTAAATAATTCGGCTTTTGCCATAAATAAAACTTGTCTAGGGGCGGTGATTCCGACAATTGGAGGGTCAAAATTACTAATATGGTTTGCACAAAGGAAGACTCCTCCTTCTTTTGGAAAGTTTTCAATCCCTTCAACTTTAACTCGATAAGTTGGTTTTAATATTCCTGCAACAACAGACCTTGCAAATGTATATAGAGCCATTTTATCAAAGCCTTTCTTCTATATAATTTTCTATAGTTCTTACTACATCTTGAATTGTCATTGAAGTTGTATCAATTTCAATTGCATCGGATGCCTTTTTCAAAGGTGCAATTTCTCTTTCTGAATCAAGTTTATCACGGTTTGCAATCTCATTAGTTAATTTTGTTAAATCTGATTCAAACCCTTTTTTTATATTTTCTTGATGGCGCCTTAATGCTCTTTCTTCTACAGAAGCTTTTAAAAATATTTTCACCTCTGCTTTAGGCAGAACATGTGTACCGATATCACGACCATCCATTACAACACCGCCATTGCTAGCCAATAGCCTTTGTCTCTTCAGCATTTCCTCTCTTACCTTAGGATGCATCGCAACAATTGATACTTGATTTGTAACCTGATTAGTTCGTATAACGTCTGTTACATCTTCACCATTAATTAACACAATTTGCCCATCATTAGCAGGCTTCAGTTCTATCTTGATTGATGATAGTACATTTGCAACTTCGAGTTCATTATTTAAATCAATATTTTCTTGTATTGCCTTATAAGTAAGTGCACGATACATAGCTCCAGTATCTATATAAATATATGCGTAATGCTCTGCAATAATCTTTGCGACTGTACTTTTCCCGGCTGCAGCTGGTCCATCTATAGCTATTGATATTTTATGTCTCATATATCCTCCAAGTAAACTATTAATCTAGTAGTGACTATACTAGTTGTTATTTGTAATTTTGAGTTGTTTTTAATATAGGTATCTTTAATAGGTTTAGTTCAACTGACCAATCAAAATACAAAGGCGCGGTTAATAGGTCTATACATAATGAAATACAGGTAGTTTTCGCATACCTGTATTTCATTATTGGTTAAAAGTTTCAAGCCATTCTGTAATCGTCTGCTTATTAACCCCTTCATATTGTACCACCTTTGATAAATATGGTTTAATTGCTGATTGCTGAATCAATAGTTGTGAGCAAAGTAGAACGATAAATTGGATAACTATTAGCTTTATAAGAATTCTTTCAAATCGTTTCATACGATCATCTCCGCCTATATACAATAATGAAGAGAGTAAATTTCCTCTCTTTCCCATTATGTATATAAATCGGTATTTTTATTCTACAATTAGCCCTTTGCGTTTCATTTGTATTTGTTTTTGAAAACAAAACCTAATTAATGTTTGTCTAACATTTTCTTCAATATTAAGAAACTGTAAAGGGATTTTTACAAATAATTCATTATCAACATCTAAGAATCGAATAATTTTAGCACGTACTTTAACATGTTGAATTTGCTCATTATAAAATGGTAATGAAATCCAGACCATTACTTCCTGGTTAACAGTTAATTTATTTTTCCGTTGGACTAAAATCGCTGCTCCACCTGCACTAATATCAGATGTAACGGCTGTAAAGGGTTCAAATTCATTGCTTATAGGATGAATTGCAACATCAAGACTCGTATCTATTCTTACATATTCTCTTCTCTGTATTTTAACAAGCATTTCATCGCCAGGATATGTTAGTGAAATCATCGGAATATTATCTTTTACACGTCCAGTTACTTCTGTTTGAAATCGATATGCTATTTGGTCTTTCGTAATATATGACGCGACTAATTCTGTACCAATCATTAAAAAGGCTGAACGACCAGTATCTATGTTTATAGGATAGTCGATATATAGTTGGTTTCCTTTTCTTTCTACTAATTTACATTTTAATTTTTCGACAACATTACCTTTTGTTTCGAGCTGAATAACATCCCCAATATTTAACATAAAATCACTCTTTCCCTAATCTCTAATCTTATTAAATCATGGTCTATTAGGTAGTGCAAGAGTGAGTGAAATAAATTCTATAGCTAAATCAATGTGTTCTATGCTCATTTTATGTATTTTAAAAAAGTAAAAAAGGGTGACTTAATACAGAAGTGTCTGACCTTTCAAACATATAAATAGTATACATACTTTTTATATAACAATGCTTGCCGGTTCTTTTAGACACTAATGTAATTTGGCACCCTTTTTATTAGTTTAAACCTCCTGAAAAATTGGTTCAGGATTTTTTAGTTTTTCTACCTTCTCTTCTGTTCCATTTTCAGCTTCAATAAATATCCGATATGAATCATTATCAATGGTACCTAAAAATTCATAACATAATACCTCTTCACCAAGTTCATTCATAATTAACGCCATTCGATCTTCTTGAACTTCGAGATTAGGATTTAGTTTTTTTATTGCTTCTTCTTTTGTAATTTTAGGCTTTGGTATCTCTCGCTTTTTATGTGCTGAAAGATAATCTCTTGCAGAGAAACCGATTACTTGTCCATCGTCTAGGGCAATTTTCATTCTAATCGCATCTGGATATATCCTTACTCCGTTATCTAGTGCAACAAATGAAAATACTCCTGTGTTATCGTATTGTGCACTTTCAAACAAATCTAAATCTTTAAAACCATGGTCTTCTAAAAATTTTCTCGCTTTATTTGTTGCATCACTTAAACTAATTTTATTATCTTTTATTTCTCGACTCTGTACGATATAAATTGGATGTCCTCCTTTTTTGGTAATATCCATATTTATATCGTTATCTCCTTTTTTATCTTTCATTGATACACTAAAAAACTCATATGAGGATCCTTCCCCATTTTTTGTTACCTTTACATTTTTCACATCATTATTCTGTATAAATTCCTTTGCGATTTTCTTAGCTTCATTACTTGAAATTTCTTTCCCTTTTAAATGGGTAAATCCATTTTCAGTATTTTGTTTAGTTGAAGTTAACGTTGGACCAGAGTTAGCCTCAGAATATGCCCCGACATTTTTTTCAACAGTTTTAAAACCATCTATAATTGTATTGTCCATCTGTTTTTGACCTGAAGCTAACGCAAGCTCTACATCCATCCATCTTAAGTTATTTTCAATAACTAAATGTTGAACATTTCGTAATTCATCTTGTATATCTGCAGATTGTTTATAAATCGATTGTAACTTTTTATATTCCTCGTCTGAGAGAGGTTCTGTATCTAAATCTCTTATAGCTGTACGATAAGTAAAATCACTAATCTCAGCGAGAAATTCCTCCGTCTTATTAAATGGTAACAATGTCAGCGGTAACTGGCCAACATTCGATTGCGCTTCTGAAGTTAGCCGCCAAACATCAACTAGTGCCGGAGACAAAGAATCCTTTGAATTCATAGCTAACGTTGCACCGATTTGGTCATGAAGCTGATCAACACGATATGTTAAATCGTGAAATGCTCTTTGGTAGTTATTTTCAGCTTGTATTAATACAGCATCTTTTTCTTGGTGTTCCTTATACCCCCAATATCCAGTCCCAACTACGGCAACTGTTAATAAACTAATAAGTATGCCACGTATCATTTGTCTTCACCCTTTCTAATTACAGAAAATATGCTTCCCGATACGTTTAATTTGTGGTCTACCCCAAATCCACGAGCTTGTTGCTGTATCTGGATTAAAGTAGTACATCGCTTCACCAGTAGGATCAAAACCATTTATCGCATCTAATACTGCTTTTTTCGCACCTTCATTTGGTGTTAGCCATATTTGTCCATCTGCAACGGCAGTGAACGCACCCGGTTCGAAAATTACACCTGAGACAGTATTCGGAAAGGTCGGACTATTTATTCGATTTAAAATGACTGCTGCGACAGCTACTTGTCCTACATAAGGCTCTCCTCGTGCTTCACCATATACTGCATTAGCCATTAGTTGTATATCATTTTGTGAAAAGCCATTTGGTAAATTTACTGCAGTTGAATCTTTTTGTGGGCCTTTTGTATCTTCTTGCTTAGCATTATTCTTTGTAGCTTGTTTTTTTGCCTGCTGATTACCTTGGTCAGGCTGTTTTGTTTGTTGCTGCTTCGCCTGTTGCTGTTGTTCTGCTGGTTGTTGCTTTGCCTGCTGCTGTCCTTGTTGCGGTTGTTTTGCTTGTTGTTGTTTCGCCTGCTGCTGTCCTTGCTGCGGTTGTTTTGCTTGTTGTTGCTTCGCCTGCTGCTGTCCTTGCTGCGGTTGTTTTGCTTGTTGTTGCTTCGCCTGCTGCTGTCCTTGCTGCGGTTGTTTTGCTTGTTGTTGTTTCGCCTGCTGCCCACCTTGTTGCGGTTGTTTTGCTTGTTGTTGTGCTAAGTATTGCTTCTCCTGTTGTGCTCTTCTTTGTTCAGCAGCTTGCCTTGCACGTTGTATTTGTTGTTCACTTGGTGCTGATTGTAAGGATAATGGAACACCACCATAATGAGTAAAGCGTCTTCCTTTATTTATTTGGTCATTCACAAAGTCTTTATAGAATGTAGATGACTTTGTAAGCATAGCTTTTGTTTTCTCCCCTACTAAGCCATCAACTGCTTCTAAGCCGAACATTTTCTGATAATTCCTGACTGCCCAATAAGTATTCCATCCATAGACACCATCGATTGGCCCATGATAATAACCGTTATACTGTAGTCTTGCCTGCAATTCAATAACATCACTACCCGTTGCACCTCGTTGAATAGTCTGTTCTGAAAAAGCATGTGCTTCTGGGATTTTCGTTAAAAAAACTTGAAATGTGAACGTTCCAATAAAAACGACGACAACGGTCAACATAATGCGCATGTTTTTCATGTTGCTGCCTCCTCAAGTAGTTGTAAATGCTTAAACGTATTTTTTGTAGTCTTTGGTATTTTATGCATTAGATTTAATCCTTTAGGCATGTAAGGCAGATTCAGCCATTTTAAATGTGGAAACTTTATAGGTTATGAAGGAAAATTAGATCAACGTCTTCTATACACGAAATGATGTTATCGCAATATGGGGAATAGTAGATACAGAAAAAACCACTTTAAATGAAAAGTGGCTAAAAGATTGCTTTATAAATCTGATAATCGTACTCTAGCTTTTTTAGCTTTATGTAAAGCAAACCACCAGAGAAATAGCATAAACGGTAAGATAATATATTTCCAATGTGTATAACTTGTTAAAATGGAATCATATGCAAAATGAAGCAAAATCGGCAATATACATGAATATACTAACCACCGTTTTCTATGTTTGTCTTTATTAAACTTGCCTTTACCAAGGTAATAACCCATGATAACACCGAAGAGAGCATGACTCGAAACAGGTAGCATCGCTCGACCAATTGCATATTCAACACCATTAGCAAATAAATAAATAATATTTTCAAGTGTAGCAAATCCTAGTGATACTGAGACACCATACACAATTCCATCATAGTGTTCATCAAAATGAACATGCTGATAAATTGTAAAAAATAAAATAAACCACTTAAAAAACTCTTCTAGGAAACCAACTGCAATAAAATTATATAATAACTCAGATGAAATTACCTTTTCTACTTCTAATACATACTGTATAAACATGAGTGGAAAAACAAGCAGAGCCCCAAATATAAACGAACGGAGCACCAAATAAAACGGTTCTGATTCGTACTGATCTTTTAAATAAAAGTAAGATAATAATGCTAGACCCGGGGCTATGCCTGCAGAAATAATTGCAATCATCTACAGGCCTCTTTTCTATAAAAATATAAATGCTATTTAACTTTAAAGTAAGCTTTCTAACTAAAAAATAATTGTCAAGGTTTATAATTTAAGATTATTTATAAAAGATTGTTGCTTTTTGCATTGACTTTATTAAGAATTGGTTAAAACGGAAACCAACCTAAAACGACAAGGAAGTAAAAAGCAGCAATATTTTCGAAAACAGTCATAATATAAAAGCCTGTTCAAAAAATATTCTTTTTCTCCTTAATAATTGGTTAGTAGAAGCGGGTTTTGAGTCTACTGCTTGTTGCATGAAAGTGGTAGGACTCTAGTTGCAATAACGCTAATCAGTTTGTAAAGCGAGGACGGGTAGCCCATAGCTATGAGTCTTACCACACAACCGTTTCTTGCCTAATATGTAACTAACGAATACAAATTGACAACTTTACTGTAAGCAACATTGTTTACGAGAACTGCATAATTGTATTACTATAGAGTGTTGTAACTTCTAAATAATTTTATTATTACTAGTTATCGTAACACGTTATTCTATAAATGGAAATCACTTAATCATTTTGATAATTATACATCATGGAGGACATAAAATGAAAAACATTCTATTAATACATACTGGTGGAACTATTTCAATGAAATCAGATGAAAAAACTGGTGAAGTAAAACCAGATGCGAAGAATCCGTTAATGGATCATATTAATGATATACCTAATACAGTACTTATAACAACCGAACTTTTTCATTTACCTTCGCCACATATAACACCTAAACATATGTTAGACATGAAAAATTACATTTTAAAAAATGTCAAAGAGCATGATATTAATGGTGTCGTTATTACTCATGGTACAGATACATTAGAAGAAACAGCTTATTTCCTTGATATTACGTTAACAATTGATATACCTGTTGTGCTCACCGGTGCAATGCGTTCAAGTAATGAATTAGGTTCAGATGGATTATACAATTTACTATCAGCATTAAAGGTTGCAACTTCAGACTCTGCGAAAAATATGGGCGTACTCGTTGTCATGAATGATGAAATTCATACAGCGAAAAATGTAACAAAAACTCATACAAGTAATGTAGCAACATTTCAAAGTCCACAATACGGTCCAATTGGAATCGTGAATAAAGATGGTGCTCTATTTCATCACAAACCATTAACCGGACGTTCTCTTTCAGTAAATAATTTAGATAAAAACGTTTTATTACTGAAAGCATTCGCAGGAATGGACGATAGTTTACTAAAGGCGGTATCTGAAGTAAAACTTGATGGTCTTGTTATTGAAGCTCTCGGACAAGGTAACCTTCCTCCTGCTCTATTACCGGAATTAACATCTCTATTAAAAAGAGGCATACCAATTGTACTAGTGTCACGCTGTTTTAACGGTGTCGTCCAAGATACTTATAGTTATGAAGGCGGCGGAAGACATCTAAAAGAATTAGGCGTCATCTTCAGTAATGGCATTAATGGCCAAAAGGCTAGACTAAAATTAATGATTGCCTTAGAAAATACTTCAAGCCATATTGAATTAGAATCTATATTTACTGATTAATGTACTAAAATATCGTTATATAAACTAAAAAGTGAGACTAAGTCTCACTTTTTAGTTTCCGTTTTACTTCTAATTGCTTCACAGATCAAATTACCGTGGAACCGACCATTTTCAATAAATATCTCATTCGCATTATTTCCAGCGGCTATTACACCTGCAATAAAAATTCCTTCAACATTCGTTTCCATCGTATCGGGGTTATATTTTGGCCTTCCTGTCTCCTCATCGATCGATACTCCCATCTCTTTTAAAAAGTGATGATTAGGGTGGTAGCCAGTCATAGCAAATACAAAGTCATTTTTAATCGTAAACGATTGGCCATTCACTTCATAAGTTAAATAATGCTCACTTATCTCAAGGACGTTAGCCATAAATTCCATTTTAATTGTTTCATTTCGTACAAGTGATTCGAACTCTGGCAATATCCAAGGTTTTATACTCGAGGAATATTCTTTACCTCTGTAAAGAACAGTGACATTAGCACCTGCTTTAACAAGTTCCAACGCTGCATCTACACTTGAGTTTTTCCCTCCAATTACGACAACATCTTTATTAAAATATGGATGTGCCTCCTTGAAGTAGTGAAACACTTTAGATAGTTCCTCACCTGGAACATTCATATAATTTGGATGGTCATAATACCCAGTTGCAATTACTACATGGTTAGCTAAGTAAGTCTGTTTGTCAGAATGGACAATAAATTTATGTTCGTCTTTCTCAACCCTTTCAACTTTCTCAAATGAATGGATACGAATTTCTTTACGGCGAACAACTTCGCGGTAATAAGCCAATGCTTGATTCCGAACAGGCTTACGGTTTTCTGTAATAAATGGAACATCTCCTATCTCCAATTTTTCACTTGAGCTAAAAAAGGTTTGGTGTGTAGGATAATGATATATGGCATTTACAATATTACCTTTTTCAATAACCAATGGCTTTTTTCCAAGTTTAGCAATTTCAATTGCAGCTGATAACCCACATGGGCCACCGCCAATTATTATCGTTTCTTCTATAATCACGATTATTTCACTCCTGTGTAATCAACTTGCTTACTATGAATGATGAATATTTTCCTCTGTTGACATATTTTAGACTTTTTATGTTGAACCTCTTTGCATAAATGTCGCGTGTGCATTTTTAATCAACTACTGATTAGTAGAGTTAGTAGATTTATACACTCTATAGGGTCTCGAAATTAGTGTACCGAATGCTGTTCATTTATCATACTTTAATTATGCATTCCATTTATTGATATCCTTTTGTAACCGTTGTTTACGTATACATTGTTATGGACTTTATTTAATTGACGTAAATCACAAAAAATCTCCTATCAATAATGATAGAAGATTAGTGATATTGATGCAAATAGTTCGCCTTTTATATCCAACCGCGAAATCTTGATGCTTCAGCCATTTTACGTACACCAACCATATACGCGGCAAGTCTCATATCCACTCTTCGATTCTGACTTGTTTCATAAATGTTATTAAATGATTTAACCATGACTTTTTCAAGCTTTTCTTCCACTTCTTGTTCAGACCAATAATAGCCTTGATTATTCTGAACCCATTCAAAATACGATACAGTTACTCCACCAGCACTTGCCAATACATCAGGAACAAGTAATATTCCTCGTTCAGAAAGTATTCTCGTTGCTTCTAATGTAGTTGGACCATTTGCCGCTTCCACTACTATACTCGCTTTAATATTATTTGCATTTTCCTCAGTTATCTGATTTTCAATAGCTGCTGGAACTAAAATATCGCATTCAAGTTCTAGTAGTTCTTTATTTGTTATCGTATCATTAAATAACTTCGTTACTGTACCAAAACTATCTCTTCTATCTAATAAATAGTCTATATCTAATCCATTTGGATCGTAAAGTCCACCATAAGCGTCTGATATCCCAACAATTTTTGCACCTGCATCATGCATAAATTTAGATAGGAAGCTCCCTGCATTTCCAAAGCCTTGAACAATTACTTTTGCACCCTCAAGGTCTATCCCCTTTTTCTTAGCAGCTTCGCGAATACATATTGTTACACCTTTTGCTGTTGCAGATTCGCGTCCATGTGAACCGCCAAGTACAAGTGGTTTACCCGTAATAAAACCAGGTGAGTTGAATTCATCTATTCGGCTATACTCATCCATCATCCAAGCCATAATTTGTGAGTTCGTGAAAACATCTGGTGCAGGAATATCTTTAGTAGGACCTACTATTTGACTTATTGCACGAACATAACCGCGGCTCAATCTCTCTAATTCCCTAAATGACATATCCCTTGGGTCACAAACAATTCCGCCCTTACCACCACCATATGGTAAATCAACTATCCCACATTTTAAGCTCATCCATATCGACAATGCTTTTACTTCCTTTTCTGTCACTTTAGGATGGAAGCGAATTCCTCCTTTAGTAGGACCAACTGCATCATTGTGTTGTGCTCGATAACCAGTAAAAATTTTAACTGAACCATCATCCATTCTTACAGGAATTTTTACAGTCAATAATCTCATAGGTTCCTTTAAAAGTTCAAAAACTTCTTCTGGATATCCTAGTTTTTCTAGAGCATTATGTATCACCGTTTGTGTAGATTTCAACACATCTAGTTTATCATTTTTAGCACTGGTGCTATTTTCGGCTACCATTTAAGCTAACCTCCTAAATCATATCAGTAAATAAAGAATGTCCACCTACAGAAATTAGTATACACTTTATAAAACGTTATGCAAAGTACAAAAAACACAATTGTAAAATAATAGAAGATATATTAAATCATGATCGATAAAGATAAAACAGTTTAATAATATACTTAAACTATAGCCTATAATTACACTTTATTATAACAAATCATCTTTATTCCTTTACGTTACAATTCATTCAATAATTATGTATTGTAATTGGGTAATTTACGAATAAGGTTAACCATTACCCCGTTCATTTCTTGAGGAGTGAACGGTAAGAATAATCTAGTCATAATCATTATTCTCGCCAATTCACTCTCTTTAATCAGATTACTCTTTGCAAGGATGAAGAAATAAAATCAACCTTTAATGAAATATTTATAGATCTCTCTTATCGCATATTCATTCATAATCATATTGCCATATTCTTTTAATCGATGTACGGTTAATGTTGAAGGACTTCCATACTCTGCTAATATTGCGACAAAATCATCAAGATTTGATATTTCATTATCACTAAATAATAGGAAATACCTTCCATTAAATGAAAGGAGCATGCCTACTTCTATCTCTTGTTGCTTTAAACAAGCAGCACATTGAATAATATCTTCAAATGTATCAAATTCATAAATAATATCGAGATTTTCATCTAATTTAACTTGCATCTCAATATAATCATCTGAATAGTCTTCATCCTCTTCATCTTCCTCGTTTGAATTCGTAACGATAATAACCATTCCTTGAGCATGTAATGAATATACCTCAACAGCGATAGGACCATGCGCCTTGAAACCTAACTCCTCACTAGCCTCATTCATCATGTCTCGGAACAGTTGATGAACTTTAATTGAATCCTTCCATAGGTCTTCTTTCGTTAGACCTCTGTCTTTTAAATCATCAGTTGTTAAAAAAATTTTTATTTTATCGTAATTCAGTCGCTCTAGCCGCATCCCATACCCTCCTGCCGTCAGAACGCTCTATATAAAATTATCATATGAATTTTATATACAATGGTTCTAATATGTTCTAATATTTTTTACAGTGTACACTGTGTGATCATTTTAGACAAGTATTATCACTTCCAACATAAGATTAACATTGAAAGCCCATCTAAAACTATATGTTTGAAAGTCATTACAGGAAAACGACTAACTCGACCATATAGAAAGTTATAACTCATATCTAAAGCTGGTGCTTTCTTGCACTATATTTTAACAAGGGGTCGTTGGTGTGTTTGGAGATTCCTGCTGAGTGCGCAGGTGAGAGTGTTTATGCAAAGACGTTTAATGTGGAGGCGACTTATCGTTCGATGCACAAACTAGAGTGGAGCATTGTCTATTATAGGTATCCAGATACCCCGTAGGTAAATCGATGATGACTTATCGAATGGAGAGATATGAAGTCCAAAAATTTGATAGTGGGTAGCTGACATAGCATAAGGCTGACCACCCACCTCAAGTAAAGCTAGTACTAAAAATAAATCAATCAAAACAGTCGTTTTGTTACTAGCAGTTAAATAAGAATGATGAAAGATATTATTCCCCTCTTCACACAGGAAGTAGCGACTCACTTAGTAGTAAAGATGGTTCATACCCTCATATTAAATATGTGTCGTGTTGAGAACTTTAATAATCTAAACCACTACTTAGTATCACTTGTAATTTCTATGTAATGTGCTTCTGCTGGCGCACCTAGTCTAAGTGGTATACCAGATGTTCCATATCCATTACTTATTAATAATGTAAGTTTTTTATAAACATGTACCTTTCCCTTTTCATATAAACCAAATCCAAATAATCTAATTTGTCCTCCATGTTCGTGTCCACTTAAGACAAGAGAGATATTGTGATTTTCTGGAAACTTATCAATAATTTTAGGATTATGACTGACCAATATGTTGAAGCTGTTCGTTAATACACCTTTTAATGCAGAATCTAGACAGTCTCTTTCCTCATTCATATCTTCAACACCAATTAGGAAGATTGTTTCACCTTTATTCGATGAAAGAGGCATTGACGTATTATTTAACACTGTAACTTGATATTTTTTTAACAATTTCTCTAATGACTCTTTTCCTACTTCATAGTCATTATTTCCAAAAACAAAATAAGTTGGACCGTAGCTAGTTAATATACGCAAATTTTCTTCTACTCGTTCAAACGGAACACCCGCTTCCGTTAAATCTCCGCCAATTATGACTAAATCGATAAAAGGTGGAACTTTTGACAATAATTCTTCAGAAACTACCCGCCGATGAATATCAGAAATAAATAAAATTTTTAAAGGGGAAAAACTATGCGGAAGATTTTGAAAAGTAAATGTATGTGTTGTTAAATGATTCTCTTTTGCCTTTAAATACATAAAAAAACCTAATAAGATGCACACACAACAAATTATTAAAACCATTAAAACAATCAAAAAACTCACCTATCCATCCGTTTAGTTCTATCATTTATTTAGGGTTTTCTCTAGAAGGTTGTGCCTTATTACTCTAACCATTTTAACCATTTTGTTGCAGCAGATTCCAGGCTCCTTCGGGTTATGTAGGAGAGGTGAGACGAGAGCAGGCATTTACACTGTTGGTTTCGAAAAGTGGCGTCGGCTATCCCATCCGACGTATAAACTGGAAGTACATCGACAATCAAATTTAGGAAACTTTATTCGACAACACCTTTTAAAGCAACAATGGTTAACGAAACAACCTCCTTTTATATACTATCCGGTTTAAAATCAACAAGTAAAATGTGCGGATTTCAACATATCATTACATGTCATTCTACAAAGTGGCTGACACAACTATAAGTCAGCCACTCCTAAAATCCATCTAAAATCCATCTACTTGCTCTCATGAAATAAGTTTATGTCATATTCAGATTTCATCATCGTAAACACTTCATGCCTATTTTGCCATTGCGAGGGCTTTTGCCATAACTCCGCACTCTTTCTGATTACCTCACACCTTAAATTATTAAATTCCGTTTCTGCTTTGTCCTCCTTCTTTTTGAAATATTGTGCCGTTGCATATCCACTAACAATTAATAATGCAATAAATGTATGATGGGACCCACTAAAAATCGTATGAAAAATTACAGGTATTTCTCCACCTGTTGGTTTAATAATAAACATATATAAATATACAACATAAGTCATTAAAGCAATAAACGTAACAAATTGTGTATTAAAACACTTTTTTTTGTACATTTCATATTTGCGCTTTCTTTCAACTAAGTTTTGGAGCATTTTTTTTGTCGGCTCATCAGTATGGTCCCTTAGGAGCTTGATATGTGTCTCGATAGCAACTCACTTCCCCTCAAGTCATTGTTATTACAATGTATGAGTTCGTCCACTTAGTTATGATAACTGAGGTTGTTAGCTACTATTGAAGAGGTATTTTTAATTTTTGACCGACAAATATTTCATCACCATTCAAACCGTTATATTTCCGAATAATATCCTCACCAGCACGACTATTATAATACTTTATAGCAATTTTGAAGAGTGTATCATCAGAAGAAACTGTGTGTGTTAACACTTTGCCGCTCTCATTTACTTCAACTTCTGGATTTTCATTAACAATTTCATCATCTTCTTCTGGGGACCGTTGCTCAACTTCTTGCTCTTGTTTTGTTATTTTCTCTAATTGTTCATTTTTAGCCCCATCTTCAAGAATGTTATTTTTCCCTGAATCGTCTTCACTTTCAGAAGAAGTTACCTCTTTTTCTTCTGTAGGCATCTGTTCTAATAGACTTTCTGATTCGTCTTCCGAGTCATTCGTGTAATATACCTTGTTGTCACTATCGTTATTATTGTTTCCTCGTTCATTACCTTGTTGTGAATAGTATAAAGATATCGTCAATACTAATATAGGTAAAAGAATAAAAAGTCCTGCTAATAGGCTAATTAATGGATACCTTAATTTAACATTCGTCTTCTTTTCTTTATCTTTGTGTACTTCACTTCTTGGTGGATATTCACCATTTACTTCTTTAAAATCATCGATCATTCTCGTTCGTAAATTTTCTGCTTGGTCAGGGTTTCTATCGTAATCACTCATTGTTGTTCCTCACCCCTTTGATAAACTTAAGCCTAATTTGAATAGCAAAAACTAAATCGATTATAAAATGAGCCAATATCGTCGTATACAATGAATCTGTTAACTCGTAAACAATTCCAAGTAGAAAACTAATTGATATTACTAGCGTGAACAAAACCCACTTTGTTACATATCTAAAATGAAGAAGGGCAAAAATAATACTAGCTATCCAGATTCCATAATTTGTTTGAATTACCCCTCTAAATAAGAACTCTTCTGATATGGCGATAATGCCTGTTAAAATTACTATATGTGGAATACTGCGGTTCTTGAAAATTTTATCATTCACACCACCGTCATCAAGTAAATGTACAGGTAGAACCTTCATAAGTACATAATCAATTACAATAACGATTGCAGCAACGGAAACACCGTAATAAATAACCTTCACACTAGATAAATCCCACATTACCTTGAACTCATTATAACTATTGAATAAAAATAAGGATAATATACAAGAAAATACAAAAATCAGCAACTGGGTCATATATAAGCTAATTACTATTTCTTTATCTGTTAATTCTTTAATTTGTTCGCTTTGTTTTTTTAACAAGAAGGATTCACTCACTTTTATTAAAAATCATTTTTAACTCTTCTTTCCAGTTCAATGTATATCTTACACTCTGATTATGTGTATTCCCTTCAAAGCTATTATATTCTAGACCACAATTATCACAACAATTTACTTTTTCATGATTGGTTAGTGATTCACCAAAATAAGCGAGTAATTTCTGTCGCCTGCATTTTGTGGTATTGAGCCAATCAAACATTAAATTTAGTTTATTATGTTTCACAACTAGTCTTTTTTCAATCTCGGACCAGATATTTGATATAAGTTCTTCTAGGTTCTCCACGTTATCAATTAGACGGTTAAGATTTTTATCTATATATCGCCACTGTGTTTCAGTCAGTTGACACTTTTCCATGATATCTATCATTGATAATTTCTCTTGTTGATTGTTATACAGATAGTGTACAGTTTGAGACAACGTATTATATGACGGAAACTCTGACTCAACTAATGACTTTGGGATATCATAATCACTATTTGTAAGTAATGTAATCGCAAGACTAGGTAATCCATCTCTCCCAGCCCTGCCAATCTCTTGCATATATGATTCTATTTGGGAAGGAAAGTGATAATGAATAACAAATCGAATATTTTGTTTATTTATTCCCATACCAAATGCATTTGTGCAACATACAACTTGCAATTGATTGTATAAAAACTGTTGTTGAATTAGTATTCTTTGTTCTGGGTCCATCCCACCATGATAATAAGCTACACCTTCTATTCCAGCATTAATTAAATCCTCAGCAATCCGTTCAGCTGATAATCTACTAGAACAATAAATAACCCCAGGTCCTTCTAACGACTTTACCAAATATTGAATTCTTTTCATCTTATCACTTACGGATTTCATTCTCTCAACAGCTAAAGCTATATTCGGTCTGTCAACAGAGTAAATAAACGTTTCACACTTATCTTGAAAATATAAAATTTGTTGGATATCATTTAGCACTTCCTTTGTTGCAGTTGCCGTCAATGCTAGACAGGAAGGATTGTTTAATTGTTTTCGAATTTCGCCTAATCTCGAATAATCTAATCGAAAATCATGACCCCATTGTGAAATACAATGAGCCTCATCAACTACAAATAATGAAATACTAATATTTTTTAAAGCCCGTAAAATATGGTCAGATTGTAAAATCTCAGGGGAAACATAAATATAACGATAAGCACTTAAAGACTTTAGCAATTTTGTCCTTGCTTCAAACGATAACGTACTATTTAAAGCAACAACACCTTTTTCTCCTCTCAGTTTGATTTGCTCAACTTGGTCTTCCATTAAAGAGAGTAAAGGTGAAACAATTAATATTGGACCTTTTAAAATATAACCGGGTAATTGATAGCATAGGGATTTACCACCACCTGTCGGCAACATCGCGACAACGTCATTTCCATTAAGTACTGATTCAATAATCTCTTGTTGTCCAACCCGAAAACTATCCAAATGAAACCGTGTTTTTAAAATCGTCATTAGTTGCTTATTCATCTGTTTCTTCCTTTCAAAGCATAAGCAAGTCGAATTTGAAAATAACTATATTTATGTTGAAAATATTCTTTAACCTGTTTTAAGCGATGTGTTTGTAGCGAATCAATTGCATCATTAATTAGCAAAAAGTCTTCTGTTGTAATAAACGGATCAGGTTGAAAATTTGGATAATGAAGTGTAAGCTCAACAACATGGTCTTCAATCGTACTTTCTTTCAAACCGCGTGTAGCTGCTATTTGTGATATATCAAGTCCCTTTTGTAAGAAAGAGTAAGTGACTTTTGTAGAATTTGTAACATAATTTTGCTGCATCCGGTCCTCTATTATCTTTACAAACATCGGAAAATGTTCGGGTGTGTTTTGAATGTTTTTAATAAGTACGTGATTAACATTCCAAAACATTAAATAAATATATACAGGGTCTTCTCTTTGTTTTATTGCAATTTGTTCAAATGTATCTCCAACACGGTAGCTGGCTGTCAATTTCTTCACGAAAATTTCAGCTTCTAAATTGGTTAATTGCTTTAAAGCAAAGTACGTCTCAGAGTATAGGTCATCAATTATTTTTTGCTTTCGTTCACCTATTCCACTAATAAATTTTTTTACCCATTGTAAATCTTCTTGGTTTTTTGTTATCGGTAAATATGATGTTTGTTTATAAGAAATGTTAGAAAGTACTTGTACAAGTAAAGAATACCTGCGCCAATATAATCTCGACAAATCACCATATTTCCATCCGTCTAGATGACCTGGTAATGGCTTTTCTTTATTATATCTTTCTATATATTCATTGCCCCTATCTGTCACAATATAGTGTTGGTGTTCCTTAAATGATAAGAGCTCATCAGCTAATAATCCCTTACATATTGCTTCTATTATTGTTTTAGTTGTACTAGGAAAAAGCCCAAACAAAAATGAAAGGTTAAAAAGTTTACCATCTTGAATTGTTTGTGAAGATTTTTTCCCTTTAAGTAAATGATAAATAGCGGAGGGCGACCTCTCCCCTTTAAATTGTTGAAAACACAACAATACAATAAAACGTAAATATCCGTCGTTCATCTCATCACCTGCAGTATTATACAATATTCGAGTATCTTCTTCTATTTTAACAAATTAATTTGTTCAATACGTTTAGAATATTATATATTTTATGTGTCATTACCATATCGATTTTTTCAGAAATATGTTATCCTTAACTACAATTTGGAAGTTTGTTTGCATAATGTTCTAAATTTATCAAACATATTTTACAAAATAGTGATATGATAGTAATTGAATGATTTACACTGTTATGGATTACAGAAGTTTTATATTGAAATGTCCATAGAACAGTTTTACAATACTAGTTAGACACGCTCAATACTCTGTGTTTACTTATTTGTTATTTTACATTTTCTATCATATGTTTATATGGTATTAATTTATCAGGAGGTTTGTTTTAATGGCAAAGTACACAATTGTAGACAAAGACACTTGCATCGCATGTGGTGCTTGTGGCGCAGCTGCACCAGATATTTATGATTATGATGACGAAGGAATTGCATTCGTTACATTAGATGATAACCAAGGAATAGTTGAAGTCCCGGAAGTTCTTGAAGAAGATATGATGGATGCTTACGAGGGCTGCCCAACAGATTCTATAAAAATTGCTGATGAAAAATTTGATGGTGACGCATTAAAGTTTGAATAGATAAATGAAACAGTCCATTGCATTAACAATGGACTGTTTTTTTATTTTATTTCGTTATTTTCGTAAAAGAACCTTTGTTAAAGTAATTCTCTTACAAAGTATGAACGATAGATTTCGTTAACCAAGTTTTAATCTTTGTCATCAAAGCAAATAATAAAATACTTATCATAACACCTTTAATTAAATTAAACGGCATGATTGCAGCAATAACGAGTTGTTTTGTTGCCTCATTAGACATTGCTGGCATATTAAGAAATAATGTATAAGCAGGCATGATAAGATAATAATTTAGCACACTCATAACTACAGTCATTAAAATTGTACCGAAAAATAAGCCAACAAATAACGACTTCATGCTTTTATATCGTCTAAAAAATATCGCAATTGGTAAAATAAACAATGATCCAGCAATGAAGTTTGATAATTCTCCAACTGGAACTCCAGTTGCGCTAGTTTGTATAAGGTAGTGTAAAATATTTTTAATCCCTTCAACCATTATCCCTGCAATTGGCCCGAAAACAATTGCTGCTATTAATGCTGGTATATCGCTAAAATCAATGAGTAAAAAAGCTGGGAATCCCGGAAAGGGAAAATCGAGCATCATTAGTAAATAAGCAATTGTACTTAACATTCCTACTGTTACATTTCTTCTGACATGACTATGTTGCATGGTTGTCTCTCCTTTTCTGATCTCATCTCGAAAAAGAGAAAGTTCATTCATTAGACAAAAAGCCCCTTATAAATAGATAAATTATCTACTTATGAAGGGGCTTTATTCCATGTCTAAATAAACGTTTGATATCATTTTTTTCAAACGGATAGAACCTCCATCTTCTCTCATCCAGACTTTACTGTCGGTTCTGGAATCACACCAGATCATGCCAAAAAATTGGCTCGCGGACTTAGATAAGGTATCCTCACCGCCGGTCGGGAATTTCACCCTGCCCCGAAGATTGATCATTTTTTCATTTAGTATATACCTAAAAGGAGATTTTGTATAGAATTTTGACTTCTTTCCCTTAATCTTCTCATTTGTACCTCAGCATAGTTTTTTAGTGCCTTACAATGAGTATTGAGGCTGTTAGACATACAATATTATCTGTTTCACGAGATAGTTTAGTTACTTAATTACTGAAAATTAGTTATTACAAAGCTTACATACACAGGTTTTTTAAGAAGCTGGATTTATGACAAGTACCTGATTTGGGTATATCGTTTCGTTTTTTAAATCATTCTTCTCCATAATCTGGTTAGGATTTGTTTTATATTGATTTGCAATTGAATGTAGGGTGTCACCTGATTTTACAACATACTTATATTCCATATTCGAATGAATCGAAATTTCTTGGCCTGGGTATATGTAGTCAGACTTTATATGATTCCATTCCTTAATCTGACGAACAGATACATTGTATTTTTTGGAATACCTCCACAGTGTATCACCTTTTTTCACTTTAATTACGTTGTGATTACTATGATTTTTTTTGTCTGATTCATTTTTAGCACTTATTAATTTTACTTCTTTCTTACTAGTAGTCTCTTGTTGCCGTGATGCTGAAACGGAAGAATCTGTTAATTGAAAGACAAAGAAAGGGTCTAATGCATGGTTTTTATCGACAGTCCACTCACCTTTATGTAATTCGAAATGCAGATGTGTACCAGTTGAAATCCCTGTATTACCAATTATCCCTAGAGTTTGTCCTTTTTTTATTGACTCTCCTTCATTGACTAACCGCTTACTAAGATGTGCATAAACAGTCTCATATCCTTCTGGATGCTTAACAAATACTACATGTCCATAGGAATCAGAATAATACGATTTTGTCACAACACCATCCGAGACAGAGAGAATATTCGTTCCTTCAGGTGCTGCAATATCAATTCCTTTATGATGACCATTTCTAGTACCGAATGTATCTGTTATTTTACCTTGTACTGGTTGTACCCAATTATTTTCAATTTCTTTAATAGACGTATGTGCACTAACAATATTTATATCGACCAGAGTCAAAATCATCATCACTACTACTAAAAATACCGATCGTTTCATTATCATTAACATTTCATTCTCCCCTTACATGTTTTGCTTTTCGTTATGGACCTCTGACATTCACTAGATAGTAATTGACCAAACTACAACGCATGTACGAAATCTCGCACTTTTTATGCTAGGCTTGAATTCTCTCAGTAACAATTATGTACAATTCATTAGTACACGTCCATTGTATGTAGACTCGTCTGAAAAAAGAACATGTGTAGTATATAACATAATTTTCCTAACTATACATTTATTAATTGAACTTTTCATTAAGTTTTTTTCCGACTATTATTAGTTGGTCTAATTTCAATAAATATAAGAGACTTCTCTGGTATTTTTTTGATGTCGGTCGGTTACTTATTTGAGCAAAGTTACCATGTAAAAACACGTCAATTTTACTCGTACCATAAAAAAGAGACCCCTCAAAGGGAGTCTCTAATTAGCATCTATCGGGTTTGGTGAGTAAGGTACTGCAATTGGTTTAGTAACATCCATATTTCCAATTTTATCTATGCCAATCCCTTTAAAAAGTACTCTTTCAAAGCCAAATTCTTTAGCAACTAGTAAGATTGATTCTAACATTATAATATATTCTTGATTATTAAGGAACTTTGAGTCTGCATGAAAAGTTATTTCCAGCATGTTATTTTGCTCTGTAATTGTTTCTATGTTGATATTGTCCAAAATCGTTGACTTTAAATTGTAGTTGTCTTGGTTGTTTTTCATATCCTCTAGCGCCATATTAATTGAATCATATGGATTAGGAGAGGGAACGAGAAGTTTCAATGTATTTTGATTATATTGATAGAGAAAATAAGCTTTTTTTCGTTCGTGTGGAACCTCTAAATTATCTAAAACACCTGAGTGTGGTAGTTCGATTCCTTTTTCATCATTTGTATATAAATATGCGTGTTTATAATCATGCCATCTAAAAGTTTCGATAATTGCGTTTTTAAATAATTCCTCACTTCTTGAACCATTCATTTGTTGCTCTTGGTTCAATTCTATTCGTATTTCCTCTTGATTAGGTTGTTCTATATCTATTCCTTGCAATTCATATGTGACAGGTCCTAATTCATCATAGTAAACCTCTGGTACTATTTCTTCTAAAACCTCGATATTCTCAGGATTTTCTTCTAACATGATCGTAATTGGCAAGATGACTTGGGCTTGCTCGTCTGTAAATCCAATCGTAATTGTATTATTGGCATCACTTTCTGCTAAAACAAATGTTTTCTGTTCTTCCTCCACTTGTTCATTGGATTGTTCAGTAACTGCATACTTCTTATTTGGTTCACTATCTATGTCTTTTGATTTAGTTTCCATGCTCTCAGATTTCTCTTCAATTGCTAATTCGCTATTATTGTTTAGTTCAGCATTGCCAGAATCCATTATGCTGGAACTTTTTTGTTCTGCGATATTAAAATTTGAAAGCAAAAAAGGTGACATAATTACCATAATACAAATGGCAGCAATAGAAGCAATAGCCGGCGCAAACCATTTTTTCTGTTTTCTCCTATAATGGAGTTCATTAGAAATATTTTGATATATTTCTTCTGGATTTTGTTTATCCTTTACTTTTGGTAATTGCTTCATTAAATGTTCAACTTTTTCTTCATTCCACGCCTGTTTTCCCAATCGGATGCCCCTCCTTTTCAGAGATGCTACTCATTACTTTTTGTAAATGTTTAAGCGCACGATGTTGAGTTGTCTTAACTTTGCTTACCGTCCAACCTAATGCTTCTGCAGTTTCCGAAATTGATAATTCTTGAATGTAACGCAAAACAAGTACTGACCTTTGATCAAACGTACAATTGTTTAATGATTTGTACATCCATTTAATTTGTTCATTTTGCAATACGACTTCATCTGGTAAAGCATGACTATCAACTAACTGTTGCCGATCCCAGTCAAATTTTTCGATAATTCTTTGTCGTAACGAGTTTTGCTTTCGAAACCAATCAATCGCAACATGCCTCGCAATTGAAAATAACCAAGTTTTTTCACTACTTCTTCCTTCAAATCGGTCATAGGATTTTAAAACCCTTATATATACTTCTTGAACGAGATCTTCCGCTTGTTCTCGACTTTTAACCAAATAAAATAAAAACTGAAATAAATCGTGATGATATTTTTCATATATTCTTTGAAAGGTATCCTCCATGAATGCCCCTCCATTTCTCAATTAGTCGTTATGTAAAAAAAAAAGTTGCAATGCTTATATAAAGAAATATAAATGAAATATTAATGTAACATTTGAAACTTATCTTCTCTACTTTAGCATATTTTCTACTTAACTATGAAGATATTTTTCAAATATTGTCATTTCTTTATTATATAGTAGATAATTCAAATGCAACATTAAGCACATACCGACTAAGTTAAATTATCTTAAACTAGGCACAATTATTAATACGGTTATTTAAGTGATTCAGGTAAGTAGTTAAATCCGTGGAGATTCCACTACTTACAACTACTTAGTATAAAGCAACATTGAGTTAGAAAATAGATATTCCTTATTTTTAGATTCTATAATATTATTTCTATAAAACTCAGAGATAAAAGGAAGATTTTATGAATATGTTGATGTGGCCATCTAATTTAGAATTGCACAAATACACTCTAGTTCCAATACTTCTATTTATTGAAACAAATAAAGCCTACCAAGATGTGACTAGTTGGTAAGGCTTCTGTTTATTTATATTCATTATTCTGGCTACTTCGTTTTAAAAACAAGTGCACTTCTTTCATATTCTATATCGTTTAAACCTAATCTGAAGTTGATTACTCTTGCAATCGCAAATAAATAATCTGATAAACGATTTAAATATTTCAACACGACTTCATTGCAACATGGATCATTCTTCATTAGTGTTACAACGTTACGCTCCGCTCTCCTCGTAACAGTTCTTGCAATATGAATAACTGCCGCCGCAGGACTTCCTCCCGGCAAGATAAAGCGTTCAAGCTCAGGTGCTTCAGATACGTAATAATCAATTCGCTCCTCTAAAAAATCAATCATATCCATCTTCGCTTTATATGGATATTTTTCCTTCACGACAGCTAAGTCTCCCCCACAATCAAACAATTCATGTTGAATTTTAATTAGTTCATTATAGATGTCAGAGAACATTGGATCCGATAAATATGTGAGTGCTTGACCGATAAAACTATTCGCTTCATCAATTGTCCCATATGCTTCTACCCTTAAATTGTCTTTATCGACACGACCACCTATGACACTTGTTTGCCCTTTATCTCCAGTTTTTGTATATAGTTTCAATATAAGACGCTCCTTATTGTAAGTAATAAGTTAAGATTCTTGATTCATCATTCTTTTGAAAAGACCTGTTTTCTATCGTAAACATTTTATTCTTTACAAAGGTAACGCTAAGGAGTTAACCTCTAATGCAGTAGTTTTCAAAAAAACCCATTCACTTACAGCTTTCACTATTTATATAGTGTTTCTTATGAAACAAGATTGTTCGGCATAATCATTCAATATCCACCTTTTTTCGTGGGATAAAGATACTAAATGTCGTACCTTCATCTAATTTACTATGAACTTGAATTTTTCCTAGATGAGCTTCAACTATATTTTTAGCAATAGCTAAACCTAGACCAGTACCAGAACGGCCACGTGTTCTTGCTTTATCAGCTTTATAAAACCTCTCAAATACGAACGGTAAATCTTCATCAGGGATTCCACAACCTGAATCTTTTATTTGAATGTTCAATCCTTTATTATCATCATAAACAATTATATCCACACTGCCATTTTCTAATGTATGTCTAATCGCATTGTCAATTAAATTTGTTAACACTTGTTCAATTCGATCAGGGTCAATGACATATTCATATCTTTCAAGATTTAATTTACCTCTTAACATAATTTCTTGTTCTTTCGCAGGACCTTGAAACTTTCTTACAATTTTATCGATAAAGGCCTCTATTTCAACCGATTCAAGATTTAGTGAAATATGGCCTGCTTCCATTCTGGCTAAATCTAATAAATCATTTACCAGCCTACCCATTCTTAATGATTCATCGTGGATAACTTGTGCTATTTCTTTCTTTTCCTCTTCGGAACTTGCAATATCATCTACTATTGCCTCGCTATAACCTTGTAGCATTGCAAGTGGTGTTCGCAATTCGTGACTAACATTTGCAATAAAATCTTTCCGTAATTTATCTAAACGTCGCTCTTCTGTCATGTCACGTAGAACAGCAACTGCACCCCTTACATCTAATTGGTTATACAGTGGGCTCATTAATATAACCCAACTTCTACCTTGTAATGTAATTTCTAATAATTGTTCTTTATTTTCACTAACAACTTGTTCAAATAACACGTTAATTTCATGTGGCAGTTCCTCTTTAACATCAAGTTTACCTTGTTCAAAATACCAGGCTTCAAGGAATCTCTCTGCAGGGGGATTCGTCACCAATGTTTCTCCATCAATATTTAATGTGATAACACCGTCAGCCATACTGCTAAGAATATTCGTTAAGTGCTCCTTTTCCTGACTTAATGCATTGATATGGAACTTTAGTTGTTTCCCCATTTGGTTAAATGTTGTTCCTAGTTCCCCAATTTCATCATTTGATAAAATCGGTACACTTGTATCAAATTTCCCTCTAGCTAAATCTTGAGCAACTTCTCTCATTTTACGAAGTGGATAAGTAATTCTTGTCGATAAAAAGAAAGCAAAGATAGTTGTTAAGATAAACGCGATACCACCTGCTAGGAAAATATATTTGGTTGTATTTTTCGTAGTCTCATGAACTGCTTTTAATGATTGGGATATAAACACTGCTCCGTATTCAGAGCTATTTACTTTATATGGGACACCAACAACTAATACTTCTTCTTCACTGTTAGAATACTGATTAGCAGGGTCATTTAAGTTTGTTCTTTTACTAATCGATTCTTGATTAATAAGAACGTTCTGTAAGTCTGGGTCATTTTTAATATTTGCTAACTCAAGATGGGTTATTTCCTCATAATCATTAGGTGATTTCCAGTAATTTTGTTGATTCTCTATAATTAATATATCTGTAAGTTCATCAGTTAATTCCCACGATATGGACCTAGCTAATTCCTGGTCCTCATGACTTTCTAGTATGACTGATACCTTTTTTGCTAGTTGGTCTATTTCATTTTCAGCAACATCCACATGATACCCTTCAATAAACTCCAGCATTAAGATTGTTAAAATAAACAGGACAAAGCATACTAGTAGTAAAATAGTGCCCCATAATTTACCAACTACACTTCTAAATAATATCATGCATTAGTAACCTCAAATTTGTAACCGACTCCCCACACTGTGACAATCATTTTTGCAGCCTCTGGTGAGACTTTGCTTAATTTTTCTCTTAATCGTTTCACATGAGTATCAACTGTACGTAAATCGCCAAAAAACTCGTATTGCCAAACTTCTTTTAATAATTTTTCCCTATCGTAAACCTTATCAGGTGTTTTCGCTAAAAAATATAATAATTCATATTCTTTTGGTGTCAAACTAACCTCTGAACCGTCAGCAGTTACTCGATGTGCGTCGTGGTCAATTGAAAGATGTGGGAACACAATTACATTATTTGCTTTCGTCTCTGTTTTTAAATAGGACGTTTGTGATGATCTACGAAGTAAAGCTTTTACTCTTAACACTACTTCTCTAGGGCTAAAAGGCTTCACGATATAATCATCGGTACCAACTTCGAAGCCTTGCACACGATTTGCCTCTTCTCCTTTTGCTGTTAACATAATAATTGGTGTTGCAATTTTTTCTCTAAGCTTTTTACATACTTCTATTCCATCTAAACCAGGCATCATTATATCAAGCATAATCAAGTCATACTCGTTATTTAAACCTAGTTCCAAAGCTTCTGTTCCATCTTGCGCTTCAACAATTTCATAATTTTCTCTTTCTAAATACATTCTTAATAACCGTCTAATACGTTCTTCATCATCAACAACTAAAATTCTTGCATTTGTCTCTTCCATCAAAAAAACCTCCCTATTCGCTACTACTTTTTCATTAAATCATTTTACTTGTATCCAACTTGGACGATGCGAATTGTAAATCCTTCTATAATTGCTCTTTAGCTAGAGGCTAACCATTCTAAGCGTTGATATCATCAATTTAACAAGCGCTAAAACGAGAAGTATAATATTAAAAGGCCTTCACTGCATGAGAGTGAAGGCCTTAATAGCAGTGTTTAAACTATTATCTTACCCTTTTGCACTTTTATGTTAATTTCTTCAAAAAATTTGTTTTATGCGTATGAATGAAGTCCTGCAATTACTAGGTTTACAAAAATAAAGTTAAACATAATGATTGCAAAGCCAATCACCGCAAGCCAAGCTGACTTCTCACCATGCCATCCTTTTGATAATCGCAAATGTAGGTACGCAGCGTAAAATAACCACGTTATTAGTGCCCAGACCTCTTTAGGGTCCCATCCCCAAAACCTGGTCCAAGCAATTTGTGCCCATATCATCGCAAAAATCAATGCCCCTAAAGTAAAAATAGGGAAGCCAATCGCTACAGAGCGATAACCAATTTCATCTACTAAATCTAAATTAACATTTTTCGTGAACGGCTGTAAAACTGCTGCCAATCGCTTTCTTACAATTAACCGTATTACTAAATAAAGAATTGAACCGATTATTACTGACCAAATGACTGTATTTAGTTTTGAAGCCTCAATTATCGCAGGTAATTGAAGTAAAGGTTCAAATCGCCCTTCTGTCTGTAACTCTCCTTCATTAGGGCCAACTAATGCAGGCAATTGGTATGACATTACCGCCTCTTCGCCTTCTTTATTAATCCACTTAAAGTCAGCTTGATAATCCATTGTTTTAAACGTCATTGTAGTCAAAATAAATCCTAACGTCACAACGAGTACATACATAATGCTTTCAAGCCAAAATGTCTTCTTAGTAGACTTTTGCTGATCAACAACTCTTACAAGATGAATAATTCCGGCAATTGCACTAATCGATAAAACTGCCTGTCCTAGTGCAGCAGTTGTTACATGAATATACAACCAGTGACTTTGTAATGATGGAATCAATGGCGTAATGTCTGTTGTAAACATACTGCCATAAGCAATTAATAATAAAACAATTGGTAATGTAAATAAACCTAGCACAGCTACTTTATAAATAAAATATAAAATAATGAAAGCTAATACTAGCATCATTCCGAATGCAGTTGCAAATTCAAACAAGTTACTAACAGGTGCATGTCCTGACGCAATCCATCTAGTTATAAAGTATCCTACATTTATAATAAAACCAACTATTGTTGTTACGACAGCAAGTATTGTCCACTTACTCTGTTTATCATGCTTATTCCGTTTATCTCGTATTGAACCACCGAAAAGAAAAATGGCAATTAAATAGACTATAAAAGCAATTTCTAATAGCGTACTACTAATAGCTGCCACATGTCCCCCTCCTTAATATAGCGTATCTCCAGTATGGTGCTTTAATAAAAATCATTCTGTAAATCTTGTTATTTTTGCATCCCCCGGACAGTCTCAGCTACTTAAGCATAAGCCTAGTCCATGAAAACGTTAATCAAAAGAAACGAGAGCTAGTGTTCATTAATTTGAGTTTTTACTCTTTTTCCTTTTGGTCAATTGGTTGTTGTAGTGATGTATCCTGTAAAATAAATTTCAACTCATTTTGTAAGCCATACCAGTTCTTATTTGTATGTCCTGCAATTAATACTTTACTATCAAGCTGTTTTATCCATATACGACGGTGATTCCAATACATACCTTGAATTAGACCAATCATAAAAATGGCACCACCTAAACCAAGTATCCATAATGTTAAATCTTTTCTAACCGTAAGTCCTGACAAGCTAACCGTTTCTATACCGGCAAACTTCATTTTATATTTATTCTCTCCGTCTGGTTCAATAGTATTTTGAATTGCAACAAAACTCTTCTCACCATTAGGAGTCTCAGGAGTGATTATTTTGAATACAAAAGCTGGATTGTAAGGTGATCTCGATTTAGTCTCAGGGATACCTTCTTCATTATAATAGAAGTCTGGTAAGTAGGTTGCTAACTCTACTTTATAACCATTACCTAAATCATATTCTTTATCAGGGTCATGCAAATCAATCGTTATCTCTCCAAAACTTTCTTCTGATTCTTTTTCTATTAAACTAAATTTCATTTTACTAAATTCATTTTGATTATAGGAAGTTTGATATAAAGCGAATGAATCGAACTTAAGAGGTTCATTCACCCGAATTTCTTCATTTTTTAACTCTTTAAGTTCCGGCTTTGCACCATGGACGAATTTACCTACTCTTTCATACAAAACAACATTTGATTGAAAGTTTTTCGCAACACTGCCATCACCGGCTTCATTAATCGCATTTTCAAACACTTCATTTTCTTTGTCTTTCTCATAAACTTCTAAAAGAAACTTTTCATTTTTCAAGTAATATTTGCCTTCAGTTCCTGGAATAACAGCTGTTTCACCTTCTCTTATCCAAAGCATTTCATCAACATACATCCCTGGAACTGTACGGAGCATAGCTCCAATTAAAAAGATAATTAATCCGCAATGATTTACATAAGGACCCCATCTTGAGAATCTGCCTTTCTCGGCAAAGATATTACCATTTTCCTCTCTTACATGGTAACGCTTAGAAGTTAGTTTCGTCTTTATCTCTTCTACATTCAATTGGTTTGTTTCAGTTGAGCTAAATAATCTTTGTCGCTTTAAAAATGACTCATGCCTTACAACACCTTGTTTCTTTAAAGCTCGATACAAAGGTACGAACCGATCTAAGCTAGCAATAACTAGTGACATACCAAGTAAAGCTACTAAAATAATATACCACCAGGAGTCATATAAATTGTGAAAACCTAACTGATAATATAGTTGTCCTAATACCCCATACTCTTCTTTGTAAAACTGAGCGGGAGTAACAGTTTTGGGTATATAAAATTCCTGTGGAAATATTGTTCCGATTGCTGATGCTAATAGTAGCAATACAATTAACCATATACCAACCTTAACAGACGAAAAGAAATTCCAAATTTTATCTACAATTGATTTTTTATAGGTTTGAGAACGTCTTGCTGACCCATCATATTTCATATCCAATAACTTAGTTGTTTCTTTTGTTACCTTTTCATCTATTGGATTCCCACATGACCCACACAAAATAGTGCCTTCTGGATTTGCATGACCACACTCACATTTAACCTTATTCATGCTAAAAAACTCCCCATTTATGGTTTTATCTGTTCCATAAAGTCCCTTACAAGTCTTTCAGATAATGAACCTGATGTTATATGTACGACTTCCCCTTCTGGATTAATAAGAAACGTTGTTGGTAAAGGGTCAACTCCATAGGCTTGTAATACTTGCCTATCCTTATCTAGTACAATGGGAAATGTTAAATTTAGTGCATTACTAAAACTCTCCACTGCTATATTAGATTCTGCTATGTTGACAGCCAATACCTCTACACCTTGTGACTTGTAATATTCATATTGATTTTGCATATATGGCATTTCACGTTCACAAGGTTCACACCATGTTCCCCAAAAGTTTAAAAACACACCTTTCCCCCGGTAATCAGATAACTGGTGCTCCTTACCGTCAAGGTCTTTTAATACAAAGTCAGGTGCTTTATCTCCAATTTTGACCTTTTCCTTATTTATAAAAAAGTTGGAATATAAGGTATATCCTAGCGCACAAATTAATATGATTAAAATAATTGAACGCATAAGTAATCGTTTCTTTTTCAAGCATATCACCTACTTTTTACACATTCAGTACAATTATATCATTTTGTAATAAATCAACTGACGTATATTTTGACGTTTATGTGAATTGTTATTTATATTGCTTTCCATGGGTAGCCAATGCGTGAAGCTGTTTCACTTCATGCGGAGTTAATTCTCTTGCATCTCCAGTTGATAGTCCTCTCAAGTCTAGGAAAGCATAACGCTCTCTCTTTAATTTTTGAACTGGAAACCCTATTGCATCAAACATGCGTCGCACTTGTCGATTTCTACCTTCATGAATCGTAAGTTCAACTATACATGTTTGCTTCTTTTTATCCATCGATAACATCTTCACTTGTGCTGGTGCTGTTTTACCATCCTCTAAATGGACACCTTTTGCTAACTGGCGCATTTTTTCTTTAGTAATGATCCCTTTCACTTTTGCTACGTAAGTTTTATCTACTTCGTAACGGGGATGCATTACACTATTTGCAAATTCCCCATCGTTAGTTAATAATAGCAATCCTGATGTATCATAATCTAGTCTTCCGATTGGATAGATTCTTTGTTCAATATGTGGAAAGAAGTCTGTGACGACCTTTCTGCCTTTATCATCTTTTACGGCAGATATAACGCCAGCTGGTTTATAAAATAATAAATAAACTGGTTCTTCTCTTTCGAGGGGTACACCTTCTACCTCGACTTTATCATTTTCACTTACTTTTGTTCCTAATTCCTTTATTACCTTACCATTAACCTTTACTTTTCCTTCTAATATTAATTGCTCCGCTTTTCTTCTAGAAGCGATACCTGCATGAGCAATTACTTTTTGTAACCGTTCCATTCCATTCACCTCGTTAACATATTACTGTTTTCATTCTATATACACAAGTAGTGATTATTAAAAGAAATGATTTCATTCTATCTAAAGCATTTCTTAATATATATTTTGTGGACGTGCTTCCCCATCATACCATAAATTTAATTGATAGTTTCTGGCGAACATTTCTTTTGTCATTTTATCACTTACAAATTCATGTAGAAACTTAGCCAGCTGCTATTAATCTTAATACTAGCTCTTTTCTAAAAAGTTAGTTGCTTTTTGCGCAAACTTTATTCATAGGTTGGTTAGAGCGTAAGTCCGCGACTCTTGCGGTATGCGGAGGAAGGGTGAGACGTTAACAGGCGTTTACGCTTAGGAATCGAAAAGCACCTTAATACGAATCTAACTTATTTATTGATGGGTAAATAAAAAGGACTATACTCTAAAAACAAGCGAGAGTAAGTCCTTATAAACAGTCTCTTTAACTTCCAACTATTCGACAAGGCGTTTAGGATAACCTCTTATGCAAATAACAAGGTAACGATAATAATCGCTGCAATAATCCCAACTAAATCTGCTAATAGACCAACTTTTAGGGCATCTCCCATTTTTTTTATGCCTACCGCTCCAAAATAAACTGTTAATACATAAAGGGTTGTATCTGTACTACCTTGCATTGTAGCAGCAAGGATCCCGATGAAAGAATCAGGTCCGTATGTAGCAATTATATCTGAAGTTAACCCAAGTGCAGCAGTTCCAGAAATCGGCCGTATAAATGCAAGTGGTACAATTTCAGCAGGCACATGTAATACTTCTAGTAAAGGTCGCATTGAATTCATTAAAAATTCTAAAGCGCCTGACGCACGAAATATTGATATAGATACTAGCATTCCTACTAAATACGGAATTATCGAGAATGCAATTGATATCCCCTCTTTACCACCTTCAACAAAGGTTTCATATGTTGGAACCTTTTTAATTGTCCCATAGATTAATATGAAACCGATTATAATTGGTATTAACCATAACGAAATGACACCTATAACACCCATGAACTTTTCACCCTTTTCTCTTTCTACGATAATAGAAGAATCGATCGATTAATATAGCGCCTAATGTTGATATAAATGTAGCTAATAACGTTGGACCGACAATACTAGTTGGTGAGGATGAACCATAAGTTATCATTATCGCTATGACCGTTGTAGGAATTAAGGTTAAGCTCGATGTATTAATGGCTAGAAATGTAATCATTGATCTACTCGCTTTATCGGAATTACCATTAAGAACTTTTAACTGTTCCATCGCCTTAATTCCTAGTGGTGTCGCTGCATTTCCTAAACCGAACAAATTCGCCATCATGTTTGATAGCATATAGCCCATTGCTGGATGTTCAGGTGGAACTTCCGGAAAAAGTCTTGTTACAATAGGTTTGAATAAATTCCCGAGTTTTTCCAATAACCCAGCTACCTCGGCAATTTTCATTAGACCTAACCAAAAAACCAATACACTAATTAAACCTATCGAAATCGTAACAGCTTCTTTGCCTCCTTTGAAAATCGCTTCATTAACCTGATCCATCGTACCATTAAACATCGCAAAGACAATTCCTATCACAGTTAATAGCATCCAAATAATATTAACCATATTACTTAACTCCTGTTGTAATCAAGAAGATTCTTTTGAAATTGTCCCAAAACGTATCTGGTTTTTTCACTGCCCCGTTTTCATAAAAGATAGGAACTTCTGAAATTTGTTCATTATCTACTTTTACAGATAACTTCCCTATAACATCAGGAACATCCTCTGGTTTTTTCCATTGCTTTTCAGGTTTCTGTAATAAAAGATTAATATGCACCTTTTCTTGTTCTTTAGGAGTTAAGGGGTAGACAATATCCCTCTTAATAAAAACCATATCTTTATAAAACTCATCTTCAATATTAGTTAAACGTCCCTTTGCCTTTAGTTTAACTAATTCATATTGATTAAAAGCATAGTCATGAAGATTCATATGGTCTGTCCAATCATCTGGATCGTTTAATGTAACAACAATCGTATTCATACCATTTTTAGAAGCTGTTGAAACAAGTGTTCTTTTTGCTCTAACTGTATAGCCTGTTTTTCCACCTGTACTATACTTATACATACTGGTTAATAATTTGTTTTTGTTATGCCATACTCTGTCCCATTTTTCATTTGGATTTGGTGCCCGATATGTTTCTGTACTTGAGACTTTCCGATAAGTTTCATTTCTCATTGCGTATTGAGTTAATATCGCCATATCATAAGCTGTTGAATAATGGTCCTCATGATCATCTAAACCATGTGGGTTAGCAAAGTGAGTGTTTCTCATCCCAATTTCTTCTGCTTTTTGATTCATTAAAACGACAAATCCTTCTAGACTCCCCCCTACATGCTCTGCAATTGCAACACCGGAGTCATTTCCTGAACGTAGCATTAATCCATAAACTAAATCCTCCAGTGCAATTTTTTCGCCTTTTTGTAAGTAAAGGGATGAACCTTCTGCTTTCGTAGCTCGTTCACTAACTGTAACAGTCTCTTTAAGCTTACCTGACTCTATAGCAAGAATTGCAGTCATAATCTTTGTTATACTAGCAATTCTCATTTTCTGATGTGCATTTTTTTCATATAAAACTCTTCCTGACTCTTGTTCTATTAAAATTGCAGATCGTGCACTAACTCCTATAGCCGCTGTTTTGTGCGGGAAAACGGAAAGAAGTAAAATGAAAATGACAACTCCTGTTGTTATTTTTCTTACATACGGCAAACCAATCACGTCCTCTTACTTGTTTTGTACAAGTTTATGCACGTGGACAAAGCTTATGTATAAAATTTATTGATCTCATAGCTAAAAGGTTATTGTTATGAATCGAAAACAGTCATTGTTCCTACTAGATATTTCTCAAAATTGCTTGTTTCTACGAGGGGTGTTAAAAAAGCAAACTTTATCTTCCTTCAATAACCTCACCGATTTTCCCAATACTCACTTTCTCTAATCGCAAATCAGCTACTAACTCTTTATCCTCAACTAAAAAAAGACCCTTTAGCATCATAAACAAATTTATGATTGCTAAGGGTCTTTTTAGTTGAGGTCTTCAAGGGCATCATTAAATTTTTCAAAAAATAAATCAGCTTCCTCTTGTTCAAATTCATCACCTGATTTCTCTGGCAATGGAGGCAGCTCTTCTAATGATTTCAAGCCAAAGTGTTCTAAAAATTCTTTTGTAGTACCATACAGTATAGCTCGACCAGTACCTTCAACTCTGCCTACTTCTTTAATTAGTACTTTTGAAACTAATGTTTGAATTGGTCTTTCTGTTTTAACACCACGAATCTCCTCTATTTCCGTCCGCGTAATCGGCTGACGATATGCAACGATGGCCAATGTTTCAAGTGCTGCTTGAGATAGTGTCGTATTTACAGGTGATTCAACTAGTCGCTTTAAGTATAATGAATGTTCTTTCTTAGTAGTAAGCTGATAATGTCCAGCAACCTCTACTAATTCAATACCACGTTCTCGAACTCGATAACTTTCCTCAAGTTCTTTTATAATTTCGATCACTTCATGCTCTTGTAGCTCGAGCACTTCAATTAATTGTTTTAAAGATAGGCCTTCATCACCAGAAGCGAATAGAAGCGCCTCTACAATTGATTGCCATTCTATTAAACCATAGGACATTGACGCTATACACTCCCCATAATAAAAATATCTGAAAAGTTATTTTCCTGCTCAATCAGGATCATATGTGATTTCATTAATTCTAATATTGCTAAAAAAGTAACAACTAGATGTTCCTTACTATTTGACGGAAATAACTCAACAAATCGGCGTCTGCCTGGATTTCTTCTTAAATCTTCTAGAATTTCTTCCATTCTCTTTTCGATCGGTATTTCCTGTCTCGTTATCCTTGTTTGTATTGGTTTTTGCAGTTTTTTTCGCCTTAACATCTTTTGGAAGGCTCCAAGCATATCATATATTGTTACATTTAAAGAATCCGTCTGACTTACTGTTTGTTCACCAAACTCACTTAAATCACTAGGAGCTTTTGTATAAACCTGTGATCGTTCTTCCTCTAAATCTCTCAAGTCTTGCGCAGCTTCCTTATATTTCCTATACTCGATTAACCGTTGCATAAGTTCTTCTCGAGGGTCATCCTCTAATTCCTCTACATATTCCTCATCAAATAGAGTTTCCTCTTGCTTGGGCAGTAACATTCTACTTTTTATTGACAATAAAGTAGCTGCCATAACCAAATATTCAGAAGCTACATCAAGCTCTAATTGCTGCATCGTATGAATGTACAACATATATTGCTCTGTAATTTCTGCTACAGGTATATCATATATATCTATCTCTAAACGATTTATTAAATGAAGGAGTAGGTCTAGAGGTCCTTCAAACGCATTAATCTTTACGTGATACTGCATTTTTTACTATCCCACCATTCTACCAACTAGCCAACATATAGTATAGAATAAATTCTGCATATCTCCAAGAATAATTATTGATATTCATTTAAATTACGAGTTAATTACCAATATATTGTTTTTATGTTATAAAGTGGCTTCATCTTGTGATTCCATCAGTTTTCAATTTGCCCGACTCTATGTGGAAGGGTTTCTTTTGCAACTTCTTTTAACTTTCCAATTCACCAAAACATTGAAGGAGGTACTATGAAGTTCCTTCAATTTGTTTAGTTGTGAATACTATATCATTTTAATCAAATAAATTTTTTCAAATCTGGACTTATGCCCATACAACTTAACCCATTACTCATATATTACAAATGTAAGCTATCATGAAGGAGGAATTTATTATGGGTGAACATGGATTTAATTATGGTGGAGGATTTGCGTTAATCGTTGTTTTATTCATTTTATTAATTATTGTTGGTGCAGCTTGGCTATAAGATGACATAGGTAAAGGCGAGGCTAACATCCCTCGCCTTTACACATTATAAATAATTAAAATTTGACCAAAGATATATATGTTACTACACTTATAATGACTAGAAAATATTTGACAAGGCAGTGATTTTATTGAAGTACGATATTGAATATATAAATTTTCTCCTACAGTTTCATTGTGAACGGGATTATTTTGAATGTCATGAAATTCTAGAGGAATTCTGGAAAAAGAACCCGGTTAATCATAGAAATGATTATTTAGTTGGGCTAATCCAAATGTCTGTTGGTTTGTATCACCAACGACGAGGGAATTATGCCGGTGCGCTGAAGATGATAACAAACTCCATACATATATTACATAAAGAAAAAATCATTTTCCCTAAACTAGGACTAGATTATGATAAGCTTCTAAAAGCACTAGAAAAGCGAAAGTTAGAAATTATGAATCATCAAGCTTACTATAGTTTTGACTTACCGATTGTTGACAAATCATTATTGGAACATTGTAAAACTCTCGCTAAAGAATCTCAGCGTAATTGGGGCGAGACGAGCGACTTATCTAATGAGTACATTTTACATAAGCATATGAAGCGTGACCGTACCGAAGTGATTCAGGAAAGAGAAAAACAATTATTACAGCGTCAAGCTAATAGAAAATAGAAATTCTTAGTTCGTTTGAATAAAAAAGGGTCTGCTCTACAAAAACAATTTATATAAATAAATTGTCATTGCAGGAGTTAGACCCTTTTATGTTTACCATTTTTAATTGATCGATATTTAATTATTGACTTGAAAAACTAACAATTATCAGTATCAAGACATTTCTCAAAAAATGCCTCTGTTTCATGATTCGGTATCACTGTTTTATGTTTGTACATTTCCTTTAAAGCATTAACCATCTGTTTGCCAATCCCCTGTCCACGGTGTGATGGATTGACACTAATATGCTGAACCTCAACCGTATTCTCCCCATTAAAAATAACACCAATCGCACCAATTATATCCTCGTCTTGCTTCCAAAGAAATAATTGCCAGTCTTCTGCAGTTTCATATTGCTTAATTGTTTGTTGTAACTGCTTTAAATCTTTTTCTGCTGGCATAAAAGATAAAAGACCCATAGCAATTTTTTCAAAACTTTTTTTAAAGCGAATTAACATATATACCCCTCATTAACTAAATTGCAATTTATTCAGCAATAACAATAATTAACTCCTCACAACATTATAAACAGTTTCGAATCGTTTTTAAACACTTTTCAGTAATTTATCCGATATCTTTTAATAAGTTTGCCATTTCAATTGCAGTTGCAGCAGCTTCGTAGCCTTTATTACCTGCCTTTGTTCCGGCTCTTTCTATTGCTTGCTCTATCGTTTCCGTTGTTAAAAGTCCAAAGATAACCGGCACACCTGTTGATAATGATGCTTTAGATATACCTTTCGCTGCTTCATTACATACATAATCATAATGAGTTGTTGCACCTCTTATGACTGTTCCTAGAGTAATAACTGCATCGTATTTTCCTGATTCAGCTAATTTTTGTGCTACTAGCGGTAATTCAAAAGCACCTGGAACCCATGCAATCGTTACTTCATCTTCACTAACTCCGTGCCTTTTCAGTCCATCTTCAGCACCACTCAAAAGCTTAGATGTAATAAATTCATTAAAACGTGCGACAACAATTGCCACCTTTAAACCACTACCAATTAAATTTCCCTCAAATGTATTCATACCCATTACCTCCAATAATTTTTAAATATAATCAACAATTTTCACTTGTGGCTATACATAATCTATAAATGTAGAAAATGTCCAATTTTATCATTTTTTGTTTTGTCATTACGTACATCTTTACCTCTAGTAGGTATTTCTATTGGGATGCGCTCCACAATAGACAAATCATATCCTTCTAACCCTGTAATTTTCCTTGGGTTATTTGTAAGTAAATTCATTTTTTCTATACCCAAATCTTTTAATATTTGTGCCCCAATACCGTAATCTCTTAAATCTGGAACAAGTCCTAACTTTTCATTAGCGGAAACAGCATCAGTTCCTTGCTCCCTAAGTTTATACGCACGCATTTTGTTAAGTAAACCAATACCTCTACCTTCTTGCCGCATATACAATAATACACCGCTACCAGCCTTTTCAATATGTGAAAGTGCCGCGTGTAATTGTGGGCCACAATCACATCGATACGAGCCAAAAACATCACCAGATAGACATTCAGAATGTACTCTTACGAGTGTTGGTTCATCACTATTTATCGTACCTTTAACTAAAGCAACATGCTCTTTATCATCTATAGAGTTTGAATAACCAATTGCCCTAAATGTACCATATTCTGTCGGCAAATCAATTTCTACTTCACGTTTTATTAATTTTTCACTTCGATTACGATATTCAATTAAATCCTTAATAGTAATTATTTTCACACCAAGCTCGTTAGCTATTTCAAGCAAGTCTGGTACTCTTGCCATTGTTCCATCTTCTTTTATAATTTCACAAATGACACCACCTGGTTTGGCACCACATAAGATGGATAAATCCACAGCTGCCTCAGTATGACCAGCTCTTCTTAAAACACCACCTTCTTTAGCTACCAGTGGGAATGTGTGACCAGGTCTTTTAAAATCAGCTGCTTTTGTTTCATCTGCGAGAAGTGCTTTCACAGTGTCCGCTCTTTCAAAAGCGCTTATGCCAGTCTTATTTGTCTTATAATCAACACTAACTGTAAATGCTGTTCCATGTGGGTCTGTATTTTGTGATACCATCGGATACAAGTCTAATTTTTTTGCTTTTTCCTCAGTAATTGGTACACAAACTAGCCCTCTACCATGTTTTATCATTAAATTAATAATATCTGGCGTAATTCTATCCGCTAATGCTATAAAATCACCCTCATTTTCACGATCCTCGTCATCTATTACAATGACAGCCTTACCTTCTTTCAAATCTTCTAGTGCCTCTTCAATTGTATGAAACATTAACTTAGCCTCCTCACAATCGTTCAACTGCAGAATGCTTTCTAGTAAAAGCCATTCTCCTTTAAAAAGGATTCACTTAATGACGAACTTTTTTGTTGAACTTGCTGATTTATAAACTTTTTTATATATTTTCCAATCATGTCACATTCTATATTTACAATATCGCCGACACCTTTTTGTTCGAGAATTGTTTCTGATAATGTGTGCGGAATAATTGAAATCAATATCTTAGTTGCTTCTAAACCAAATATCGTCAAACTTATTCCGTCAATCGTTACAGAACCTTTATGTATTAAAGTATCAGTTAACTTCTCTAAAACTTCAATCTCATAATAAACTGCATTTGATTCTCTTGTTTTTCTAACAATTTTACCAGTACCATCTACATGTCCAGAAACAAAATGACCTCCAAACCTACCGTTAGCAGACATCGCTCTTTCTAAGTTTACTTTTGAACCTTTTGATAAAATTTTTAGTGATGTACTTTTAACTGTTTCCGGCATAACATCAACTTGAAAAGAGTTTGACGTAAACTCTGTTACGGTTAAACAAACTCCATTTACTGCAATACTGTCACCTAATGAAATATCCTCCATTATTTTTTTTGCATCAATTTTAAAATTAATTGAGCTTTCCGTACTACGAATACTAGTTATCGTACCTATTTCCTCAATGATACCTGTAAACACTTTGCCACCTCAATTCAGTTCCTATGTTACCCGAGGGAGTTAATAAATCAAAAAAAATCCCCATAGTCAAAAGACATTGGGGACATTTTGTATGTGAAAAATTGATATTTGACAAACTCAAATAAGAGTATTATTTCCATAATTTAATAACTAATCATAACTTTTAGATTGAAACAGATGTTCATTAGTACTCGCTAAATACAATAGGTTCTATCTATGTCAGAGCATTTATATATTGTACTCAACCTACATGCGATATTATTTTAGTAAAATCTTTAGCTCGTACATTCAAATATAGTTACAATTGTTAATAAAAAGGAAATGATAATACACCGCTAATGCGCAATTCTTCTCCCATCCAGACTGTTACTGTCGGTCCTAGATTCTCACTAGGTCCACCGTTAATTTGATTCAACATTAACGGGTCACGGACTTAGAAGTGTTCAACTTCATCACCGCCGGTAGGGATTTCCACCCTGCCCCGAAGAATTTAGATGACTTATAAACCAATCATCTACTATGTAATTTTTACTGATTCCTTTAACAATATTATATGAGGAATCCTTAATTTTAAATGAATATTATCACTGAATCGTATTCAGTGCAAGAAAATCGCTTTTGAAAAATTATTTTTTTCGGTTCGCGACCAAGCACTTTTTAAAAAAGTTAGTGTAGAAAGCAACAATTTTTTTTTGAAAAAGCCCAAGTTTTAAAAACAGAACTTTAATTATTACAGGGTAAACAAACTATCTTGTACTAAACCTCATGATATTATGTACCAAGGATTACTCATTTAAAAAAGGCAGGAGCCTTTATCCCCTACCTCACATTGCTTTCTATTAATTACTCAGCATCAAATACTCTAACTTCTGTCATTTTGTCCCCATTTTTCATATTAAGAGCAGTTTCCAGGCCTGATGTAACCTTCCCAAACACTGTATGTACTCCATTTAAATGAGGTTGTGGTTCATGCACAATAAAGAATTGACTTCCACCTGTATCTTTACCAGCATGCGCCATTGATAAAGAACCTGCTTCATGTTTATGTGGATTACCTTCTGTCTCACATTTAATCGAGTATCCTGGACCACCTGCTCCTGTACCGGTCGGGTCTCCACCTTGGCTCACAAAGCCAGGGATTACTCTATGAAAGGTTACGCCATCATAAAAGCCCTCGTTAGCTAGTTTCTCAAAGTTAGCTACTGTGTTAGGAGCTTCATTAGGATAAAATTCTAACTCTATCTTTTCTCCATTTTCCATTACTATGTATCCTTTTTTAGCCAAAGAAAACATCTCCTTTTATGTAAAATCAATCTCTATAATAACATTTTTAAAGTTAAAAAGAAAAGCTGTAGCCTTGCTTCACCTAAACACTTTCACTATTTACTTGTTATCAACACTAAACTGTACTATTATTTTCTTCATCTAGCAATTCTTTGTTATACTGATCTTTAAGTCATCACATTCTAGGGTAACCTTTTCATATTTATTCTTGTTTTAAACAATCTTTTAGAAAGGCTGTTTTCGTAAACATTGTTGCTTTTAACTGAATTGTCGTTTAGGGTTTATTTCCGCTACAGTGCTCGCTTTCCGCGGGGTGGGTGGTGAGCCTGTCTAGCTTCGGCGGCTACCTGTTAACAAACTTC
>NZ_JAUSUD010000026.1 GCF_030813355.1 Metabacillus malikii | reverse complement strand
CATTCCGAAATATAGTGGAAAAAGTAGCACATTATTTCAGATTTTCTCCTGGATTAATGTGAAAACAAGTATCTGGAATAATGTGCTCGATTACATTATAATGATACTTGACCATTTAGTAAAGGTATTTGGTGTAAGAAAGGGGATTAAATTGTTTTGAATTAATAATATAGAAGCCATACCCATTAAACCAATTGCAACAGCTAAAGTTTCAATCCTTCTCAGAGTAAATACAGTCCCACCTTCTACCTTCTCGGGTAATGAGAATTGGATACCCCATCTACCACCAAATAGCCAATAAAAATGCAATACGCTTAGTAAGCCTAATATGATAAATGATAAGTAAATGAATAGTTGCTGCATGTAACTACCTCCACTCTTAGTTTAACTCACCTCTATGATATTCAATATATGCCCCTTCAATCGATAGCTGACTAGTTGTTTTAAATAGAGGCTTTTTCTCCCCTATAAATTTCAATTTACCATGATTCATTATGCTATGTTCTTAACTCTTAAAAACATCCTCTATGTCTAATCGAAAACCTTCAAACAATCTTGATGTAACTTCACCTTTGTTTTTTTGGATATCATGTTGTTCATACATATATTCTTCATTGAGGGCATATACCGTTACTGCGTTCAACATTGGATTAACAATCCAATATTCTTTGACACCATAATTCATATAGAGATTTAACTTTGTAATGAGGTCATGTGACTGATTGGAGGGGCTTAGGATTTCAACAATTAGGCTTGGAACACCAACATATCTAGCTTCTGTAAAACCACTTTTATCACATATGATGCTAATATCCGGAATGACAATTTTTGTTCCTTTTACTTTTGCATTTTTTAATTCAATATCATATGGCGCATGAAATAACTCACATTGATTACCCTCAATAAAATTCCCAAATATGTTCTCAAGCTTTCTGGATATCCGTTGATGTTTTGTCGATGGTGATGGTGATATATAAACAAATCCATCAATATATTCTAATAACTCATCTGAGTTTTCACGGATTTGAAAATATTCATCTACTGACATAGAATCAGTACGGTATAAATTCATAACAGCTACCCCCTTTTCTCAAAAATCACTAAGTCAATTTTACCACATTTTATTGGAAATTCTTTACTCTTAGTTTATGATGTCTTCCAAAGATACTGAAAAGTAAATCAACGTAACATAAATATGACTACTCCTTGTCAAAAGGGGGTAGTCATATTTTAGAATACGTATCTATTAATCGGAATGGAAAAATCACCTTCACCATGTCTCAGATGTATGTTCTCATTAAGCCTTATATCATGCTGCCAATAAGATGAGTTACCAAAACTGTTAACAGTTCATCTTTATTCTCATATTAGCCTTAATTTCCCTCGTACTTTTCCTTTAAAAAGGCAATACTTCCATCAATATAAGGCTCCTGTGTACTTTCCATCAAAATATTAATATATGGCTTCTTCTCTTTCAATAATTTCATCACGAGATCATAATTTAATAGGCCTTTTCCAACTGGTGCAAATTTCAACTGGTTATCTTCTATAATAAAGTCCTTTGCATGTAAAACTGCCATTCTATCACTTAGTAACTCAAAAGCCTCTTGTATAATCTCATCTTGATTATTAAATGTTTCGACGGTTAATAAATTCACTGGATCAAGGATCACCTGAAGATTATTAGAATCGATATTATCTAACAGTCGTTTCATTACTTTCGAAGAATAAATAGGATGATTGACTCCCGCTTCTATTCCAACAATTACCCCAAACTTTTCCGCTTCCTTAACAAGCTCACGAACACTTTCTACTACTTCTTGAAATGGCTCTTCCTTAAAGTTTTCTTCAGTGTAGGACATTTCCGCATTCACATTACCAGTTTCAGTGCCAACAATACTACAACCAAAGTCTCTAGCGTATCTTATATGCTCCTTAAATCGGTCGAGCCCCTTCTTTCTTTCATCCTTGTCAGGGTGAATCATATTAATATAGCAACCTAATACTGCAATTTGGATATTTTTGTTTCGAAAAGCACTGCCGATATGGTGAGCCATCCCAGGACTTAAACTACCGTTTTTAGTATTAAAATCAAAGGATTTTGCAAGTGCTAATTGTACCCCTTTAAGTCCTTTATTAGCTATTACATTTACGAGTTCCTCCAACGGAAGCTTCTCGATATCATGTGCTCTAATACCGATGTTCATCATCTCTCCACCTTTTCCGCTTCTAATCTTTATTACTTAAATTTTGTAAAGCTATTCCAATTGTTTACGCTTTCAAACTCTCATATCAATTGTAGGACGAACGATCCCCTTAGTCAACATAATAAAAGATGTATATGATATTTTACGATATAAACAAACATTTTTTATATTTGTTTGTTTTTGTTTTTATATTTTCACCGTTTTGTGGCAAACCTTCCTGTTTCTACTCTAATAAAATACTTCCATATAAATAAGTCCAAATAAAATTCATATTTTCTTAAGGCTCAATGACAACAAAAATAAAGAAGAGGCTGAGACAAAAGGTTTTAAAAACAAGAAAAATACGAACTATTAGATGAGATTTCAATACATCCTTCGTGTTGTTTTTACAGGGTTAGCGTTCTGGTTGATTGCAGCACGAGTACTCGCTTTCCGCGGGGTGGGTGGTGAGCCTCCTGAGTAAACTCCTGTGGGGTCTCACCTCTCCCACGCATCCCGCAGGAGTCTTGCACTTCCGCTCCAATCAACCTTTACATAATTTGTAACATTGAACCCCTAAAAGTAATATTCGTATTTAACTAGGTTATTATTGTTATGTCCCAGCCTCTTTCTATCTGTTTGATTTTTACATATATTTATCTATACTTTTCTAGCTTTTCTATTTCTCATAAAGAGGAAGAACACGCCACTTAAGACAAGTAAAAACCCTGCTAATAAGTACTGATAATTCATAGTGGCAGTATCCGGTAGTTTTTTTCCATCAGCTGTCTTAGGCTGATGGTGCGACCCTGTTTCGACCGCTGCCTCTCCATTGGTAACGTCAGGTGTTACACTAGGTTGTTTGTTTGGAGCTTTTGAGTCCTCTGGATTTTCTGGATTATTTGTATCTCCAGGATTTTCGTTCTCGACTGGTTTATTTGAATCCTCAGGCTCTTCCGGATTAGCAGGTTTTTCCGGCTCTTCAGGATCTGGCGAAACCGGATCAGAAGTATCGTCAGCATTGATATGGGCAACAACACTATCTTCGTTATAGGTGACAGTTACCTCGTAATCATCTGCAGTTATATGATCGAATTTACCGTTCACCTTGTCAGCAGTCATTAATGTAATATTCGCAGCCTTGTCTATTTCATAGTTAGAAAGATCTAAATTCAGATCCCCACCATCAAGGTATACTAGTCCATCTACATTTAGTTGAGTTTTGTCATTATCGATTGCAATATCTAGGCTTCCAGCTTCCATTGTTAAGTTTCCGCTTAAACTAAGTGGTTCTTCTGCATTAACTAAAACTGTACCATTTTCTACATAAAGGTCACCTTCACCAAAAGCAGTCGCAGAAGTAGCTTCTAACGTTCCTTCTTGCAGCAATGTGCCTCCTGTATAACTATTACTTCCTGTCAATGTAAGTGTACCTGTCCCCTGCTTAGTAAGCATACCACTGCCACTTATATCATTTCTCCACCAATCATGGGCATTAAATCTTCCTTTTGAAGCATCCATATTTACGGTTACATTGCTTAAAAACGCACCATATCCATCAGATGCTGTTACCAAATCAAGTCTCCCCCAACCATTTGACTCATCTATTACAGGGTAGCCTGATTCAATTTCTGTCGTATACAATACTTCTCTACGTTGTTTATCAGTTAAGTAAGGTTGGCGAGTTTCCAATAAAACTTCGGCCCCTTTAGGTACGACAGGGTCTAAACCTTTTATACCTGTTTGAGGTAGTCCGTAAGTAAGCTTTTCCCGATAGAAAGCTTTATTTGCTTCATGATCTTCCCACTTTTCTTCATTGTACGCACTTTCAAACGTATATTCCTCTGTTACTGTATGTGCAAAATCGTATAAGCTCATGTTTTTTGATTCAGCTACTTTACCGAATACTTCTCCAGCATTTTTGTAAGCCTTATCCAATACCTCTTTGTTTTCAGGAAGATTGTATGAATAAGCAGTCATTGCTGTAGATTGTATTCTTGCTCCTATTACATCAAGTGGAGAGTGCATGCCACTCACTACTCTATTTTCTCCCATTTGAGCTGCTCTAGTTAAAAATTCAGCATATCTTTCCGGTGTTGCATATGCAAATCCGAATGTTGACAAATAAGCTGCACTTGTATGTCCGCTTGGAAAAGCTCCGTCTTTGCCTCTTCCGTCTTCCGCTTTTCTTTTTACATATTCTAATGCAGGAATTACTTCAACATTCGTTTCATATTGTTGGTAATTTCTTTCTCCTGTTTCTCTTTTACCACCTGAAGGCAATTCTTCTACTGTACTTTCACCACTACCGATTGTGGCCCATACAGGTAAACCATTCTCATCAACAACTTCTTTCACTTCTCCATTTGAATTCATTCTGTAAGGTCTTGGAGATGAGTAAAAGTACTTGGAAGGATTTGACGAAGAAGGATTCCTAAACCTAATTAAATGAACTAAGTCCATTGCATCTGATAGTTCAGTTCCTCCCATTGTCCCATTCCTTGGCTTTCGTCTTCAACAGTAGCTTCTTCCAATACTATTTTCATTTCCTCAGCTGATCTCACAACACTCGTGACAGGGTTAACGATGTCAACATATGTATTAGCTAAAGGCCCATAAGCTTCCATCATACTATAGATTTTATCCCGTTGATCATCATAGTAGGCAGCTAACGCCTCTTCGTCAGTTCTATTATTTGTAACATCTTCAACATATTTTATATTAGCTTTCCAAGTCTCTGGATCTCTGATTTCTTCGTTAGCATATGTCTTCTTATCTGCTACTACTTTTGTCTTATCATTTTTAAAACCATCAAAATAAACGGTCGGCCCGTCACCATAATTGGCAACCTTGTCATTTGCACCTGGTTTCGTTAACGCTGTTCCGTCTCTCCATTCAGGTTGATTCAGAGACCATACTTGATCAAAACCATCTAATATACTTATAAAAGGATTAGTCGCAGCAATATTCCTTAAGAGTGCATCATTAGCATTTCCGCCATTATCCACAACTGGTAAAGGTTGCTCAACTGCAGGAGGATTTGTATTTATTTCTCCCGTAGTCCCTTGTGGCTTTGAAGGTTTTGAATCCTCCAGACCAGAATTTTGACTAGCAGCCAGAACAGGAAGTTCAAAAGATGGCATAACTAGAACTGTAAGTAATAGAATGATTGTTACTTTTTTCATGAATTTCATCACTTTTATTCCTCCATTTCTTAGCATATTTTTAACTTACAGAGTTCACTTTAAGGAGTATTTGTTAAATGCATGAAGGGAAACTGTTAAAATTTCGTAAAATTTATGTAGAAATGAAGAGAATTATTACGGAAATTAGCGGATTTTGTTGCATTTTTTATAAAGTGGGACTTTATCAGTGAAAATTTTACACTCCTACTGATGAAAAGCAACGCTACACAGGATACTAATAACAGTAGTAAAACGTTAGAGATACTACTATTATCTTTCGAAACGTTGATTATCCATGTTTCTTGTACCTCTTGTTAGCGTTATTACACACCACACCTAGGTCTTGCTCCTATGAGAAATTAATTCAATAACATCAAGCGACGCGATTTTCCCCAGAAATCCTTTGTAATTGATAGACAATAATAGTAGGTAGCATCTTTTTAGACTTTTTATAATGGTTCTACTAAATACCTAAAAAGATAGGGATTGGCCGAACAAACGAGAAAGTCACAATATTGGCGGTTTTGACGGATACTTCACCATTTCAAGAAAACCAGTAAAGGATTATCAGTACGAACTAAGCATGCCTTACTCTCCAAAATACTGTAAAGCAAATCAATTCATCGTAAATAAGGACTACTCCCACTTAAAAAGGGATAGTCCATAAAAAAATATATGTCTATTGATCAGATTGAAAAAATCACTTCACAATGTCTCAGATGTTTGTGCTTATTAGCCTTACATCATGCCTCCAATAAGAGATATCTTTAATGTCGTGTATCAAAGGGGCTGCATATTAGGTTTTGCTGATTCTAAGGAGCAACATCCTTATCGGAAGTTTATTAATTTCCGAAGGTTAGTTAGCAAACTTTTAACAGTTAACTAATTATCAAGTTAGGTTTAATTCAGTACTTTACCCCTTCTGAGATAATCAACTTATTAAATAAGTTAACGAACACTACGATATAAAAATAACCATGCGGAAATCGCAACTAATAATATTGCCCAAGAAGATTGAACTACTAGTCCCGACCATTTATCCAAATAAATAGTTACCTCGGGTATTGTGAAAAGATTCATCGTAGCAAGAGTTGGTAAAAATTTCGCCGACTCAGATAACATAAACAACATTTGGCCTAGTCCTATAATAAGCGGAAGCATAATAGAAATCGCTGTGATCATTGATTTTGTCATTATCGATATGGTAGACGCAATCCAAGCTATTTGAATCCAACTAAGTATGCCAAGTGAAACACTTCCAAGCAATTTTAACATGAGAGCACTCGTCCATTCTATATCATGTTGAAATGAAAGAACGATTAATCCAAGTACACTCGAAACGATTCCTGTAAATACTACAATAAGGGTAACATTTAAAAACTTCATAAATAGTACTTTTTTTCTTGATGGTTGTGTAAGAAGTGTTGTTCTTAGAGCAGAGTGCGAATATTCTTGTCCAAAGTAAGCAGCACTGGCAATAACAATTCCAAGTTGGCCCAAATAGAGGGCCTGTAGGCAAAGATAAAGTACCCCCTTCTCTCCCTCTATATTAGGTATATCAGATATTATTAAGAATAGTAATGGAATGATAGTAGCTCCGATTATCCCTAAAACACACCAACCAAAAGTAAAAAACTTTGTTTTCTCACTACGGAGTGCAGCGTACATTAGTATTTTCCTCCTACATCTCTACGAATAAAAGCGACACTAGATGTTATTAAAGATAACATCACCCATACGAGCAGTATAATACCGCCTTTTAGTGGTTCATGTTCAAGTGGGTCTGTTGGTGTTGCGAAGAGAAGATTCCCCGCTGCCACTGGGAGATACTCTCCCCATTCCCACTTTTGTGCTAAAAAGTTCCCAAGGTTGAAAACTTGAGGAACTAAGAAAACTAAAGGTACGATGGCGTTTCTAAAAAACATCCCCATACCAAAAGAAAGTAAGGTTAGTAAAATCCAATCAAGTGCTGAAAATCCAATAAACTGCCAGGCTACTGTACTTAAACTAAATGGATTTAATCCTTCTTCGCCCAAACTAAAATGCATAATAGAAATTGTGACTATAATGGATAGAAATGATAAAAATGTGCTGCATATCAATAGTGCAAATACCTTTGAAAAAAACACTTGTATACGATTACTTTGACATAGTAAAGTTGTACGTAATTCATGATATTTATATTCACTTGCCCCTAACATTCCTCCAAAGACTACTATCGGTAGTAAACCAAATAATACGACTTCAAATCCAAGATAATCCAAAGGAGGAATTGCTTCTACTAATTCAGGGTGAGTTTCTGGTGTTGCATCTAAACCAATCTCCGCATAGCTTTTGGCTAATATTATTGCAAATAATGGTTGAACAACGACAACTAAAGTAAAAATCACCCACCACATTCTACTTGAAACAATCTTTATCAGTTCCGATTGTATCGTTCTAGGAAAAGTTTTCATTTATTGACCCCCTTCTTCCGTAAGAGAGAAAAATACGTCTTCCAATGATTCCAGATTCTTCATTACATAATGGAGCTCGCCTTGTGCTATTACTTTTCCATGATTAATAATAACTACATCATCCGCTACAGCCTCCACTTCAGAAAGAATATGCGAGGACAGTAGAACTGTTTTTCCTAAGTCTCTCTGCTGACGAATAAACTCTCTAAACCAACGAATACCTGTTGGATCAAGTCCATTGGTTGGTTCATCTAAAACAATATATTGTGGATCCCCCAAAAGAGCTGCTGCAAGTCCGAGCCGTTGTCCTTCACCCAACGATAAAGTTCCCAACTTAGCGTTGCCTTTCTCTGAAAGACCAACAATTTTCAATACTTCAGTTACACGACGAAAAGGTATGCCATTACTTTGTGCAATGATTTTTAGATGGGTTTTTACCTTTCTAGAAATATTGCCCCCTACACCGTCAAAAGCTGCTCCTACCACTTTCAATGGATTATCAAACGTTACATACCTTCTGCCACCAAAAGTTGCCGTTCCAGCTGATCGATCAAGCCCTAACAAAATACGTAGTGTTGAACTTTTACCTGCACCATTTGGTCCAAGAAAAGCTGTGATTCTACCTTGTTTTGCTTCAAATGATACGTCTTTTAAAATCTCTTTATCCCCATGTCTCTTGCATAAATGTGAAATAACAATATTATTTGTGTTTGTTTTCAATTTAAAAATCTCCTCCGATATTATTTTTTTAATATTGTTCTTATAATAATCTATCTCTTAAACAAATTTTCTCCTATGTAATAATCGGCAATTTGGATGTCATAAATAATTACAATTCTCAGTAGCCCCTATGTATAAGGGATAGTAGGGTAAGTTATTAACTTAAGAGTGGTAATTATAGATGAATTAGAACATAATCAGAGGATAAAACATTTCCAGGCCCTATTAAATACATAGGGGTGTTTTTGACTTTGCTTGGCTATGACGGGGCTAACAAAAAGACAAAAAAAGCCTCTCTTCGCTAAAAGATATAGTTAGGTCCTTGACTACTATATCAGCTGAACGAAGGAGGCATTTCCCAATGAAATAAAAAATAAGTTTTACAGAAAATTTAGATTTTGTAAATTTCAGTCGTTAATTTATTATTAGCTATTCTCCTAGTACCCTCAAATTACCTTGTCAAGGAATTGTTCTTTTGCTAGTTCTCTATATAACGGTACTTTATCTAATAACTCATTGTGGTTGCCAGAACCAACAATTCTTCCATGTTCAAGAACATAAATAATATCAGAATCAACTATTGTTGAGAGACGATGTGCTACAACAATAACAGTTTTAGACTCTCTCAATTTGTCTACAGCTTTTTTCATCACGACTTCATTTAAACTATCTAGATTTGATGTCAATTCATCAAGAAGTACAATCTTCGAATTTGATAAAAGCGAACGTGCTAATGCTAAACGTTGGCGTTCTCCACCAGATAATGTCATACCTGAATCTCCTATTTTCATATCAAGTTTATCAGGAGAACGTTCGATCAGGTAGTTAAGGTTTACCTCTTTTAGCACATCATAACATTCTTGATCAGAGACATCAGTATTTCCTATTAGAAGATTATCTCGTAATGTCCCTGGTAAAACAGGTGCATTTTGCTCCACATAGGTGATGAGATTACGAAGTTCTTCACGTGAATAACTTCGATGGTCTTTTCCGTCTACATAAATATACCCGCCGTCTGGATCATAGAATCTTTCTATTAACTGTAAAACAGTACTTTTACCTGCACCTGAAGGTCCTACAATAGCTGTGCGCTTTCCATATTCTGCACTTAGTGAGACCTCTTTCAATATCATTTCTGCCTCTTTTTGAGCAATATCCGCTCCAAACTCTAACTTTTTGTATCCAAAACTAACTTTCTCAAAAACCACCATTCCTTTTCGAGCTGAAGGATTAGATATGGTTGTTACTTTAGTATTTGTATCATAATCGGATTCTATAGCTAGATCTAATAATTCTCTAATTCTTGCAAAGGCTCCAAGTGATTCCCCTATTCCAGAAAAAGCACCAAAGATTTGCCCTACAGGTCCAATCATTATATAAAGTAATAAAGCAAAAGCAATTAAATCTTCAATCGTCATATAACCCATAGAAACTCGATAACCGCCAATACCAAGAACAATTAGACCACATATCTGTATACTCATATTTGAAATTGGTGTCATAAATGACTGTATTTTTGCTAAACGTATTCCTAACTTACGCAAATGTTCTGCCTGTTGCGTTGCTTTTTCCTCCTCTATGGAAGTAGCATTAGTAGAACGAATTGTTCGTATTGCATGTAAATCACGTTCAACAAGTTCACTTAGTTTTCCAAGTTCTTTTTGCACTCGAAAACTTGCCTTTTGTATTATATTACTCATAAAGAGGATTCCAATAAATGATAAAAGGATAGTTGCTAAAGCTGTTAAGAATAAAAAGCTATCTTTTAAAGCTAGACCTATTGCTGCACCAACTACAATAAAAGATCCACTGGTTAATGCAATTGTCCCTTGAATAAGAGCCATTCTTAGCCGTGAAGAATCACCACTAATTCGACTAAGCATATCCCCTACACTTCTATTGTCAAACTCAAAAATAGGAAGTCTGAACAAATGGCTAATTAAATTTGTTCGGGCTTCATAAACAACACCTTCACCTATTTTCTGTAACATATAATATTGGATTGTAGTTAAAACCATAGCTGTTGTTAGTGATAAAATAAGAAATACTAAAGAACTACTTATTGTAAAACCTGTATTTGATTGTTCTACTATATCTGCCACTAAGTTTGGTTGTAAAAGTGTTAAAGCTGCGCTTAAAATACCAAGTATTAATACCAAGGAGAATTCTAAATTATGTCCTTTAGTTAGAGCGAACAATTGTCTAATACTCGCTCTTGGAATATGTACAGGTTGATCCTCTTGTCCAAGTTCGTTAGGCTTCGAGTTATTACTTTCCAATTCCCCTTGTGATTTCTCCTCATTTTCACTAGTATTAGTTACACTTATAACTTTAGAATATGACCTTACTTCCTCCGGCTCACCAACCGGATTATTATTTACTTCAACCCATGCATGTGCCCTAAAAGGTTCCAAGGCGTATCCAGTGCACCAACTTACAGATCTTCGTTTTAACCAAGTCCCTACCGCTACTGCAAGTGAACGTCTAAGACACCCCTCTTGACTGCGACATCTCCTACTCACTGTACAAACTGCATCACGAATAACCTTAACTTCTTCCTCTGTAGCTGGTGGATATTTTCTTACTAATCTAGATAATATCTTTTCCATCATTCTTGGACTTAACCAATTCAAAGGTGCTGATAGAAGTAGAGCTAGTCTAGCAAGCCAGATCGCCCCGGTTGATACTTCTTCTGGTTGCTCAGGAAAAAGAGGTATATTCATTATGTAAGTCCCACCTCTCTAAGCATTGAAAAAAAGTCATTAACATCTTCCTCCGCATTAGCTTTCTCCAAACCAAATGTTTTTTCTAATTCCGCTACTAATTCACTCTTGGTTTTTCCTTCAGCTATTCTTTCAATTAATAGTCTTCCAACATGATTTACTTGGAAATATATTCCGCTCCTTTTTTCAAAGATTACTGCTCCATCATCTTGTTCAATTATTTTAAGTTCTCTTTTCGCTTTCATAAATTTGCCCCCTTTCCCAGTTAATATCTTCACTTGTAATACATTAACTAATTGCATTATGAAGCCATCGCTCAACAGCAGTTAATCTTTCAAAGTCTGCAATACGGTCACCTAAAGCAGTTGGCAAAGATAATACATTAACAAGTATCTCGGGGTCCACAATGCCTAGTTCAACAACTTTGAATTCTCTAACTAGATGAATATTCTTTTTAACTGCTTCCTTATATGCATTGTATAAGAATGTTGAATAATCTCCTTTAAAACCTCGTGTAAATACTTCAATAGGAACGATCCCTTTTGTAGCTTTATATAACATAGGTTTAGTAATCCTTGCATCTGAGTGATACCGTATTGGTATAGATAGTGCATACTCAATAATCTTTGGATCTAAAAACGGCGCTTGCCAATTTATTTTACTTCCGTAAATATTATTCAATTGACTTACTACATGCCTTTGAAACAGTAATGACTCTATTGCTTGATGCTTAGAACGGTCAGAATCAAGTCCTTCAGGAATTTCCTTTACAGTTTCCATCGCAATTTGGTAACTTGGAGAATAATAATCTTTTGACAGCCATGATGGGATTGTAATTTTTCCGAACCAAGCCAAATCAGACTCTTTCCTCCGTGGTTTAGCTTGGCCAAATCCAATTTCTATTTCTTCTTTCAGTACATCTTTAAAGGATCTATTATCTATTAGATTAGACACACCTCTTAAATATGATATTCTCGTAAGTAAGCTATATCGGAGGCTAAACGATAAACTACGCATTCTGTTCTGCCTTACAAAAGTCCACGCATATGCTGGCATACGGGTAAATAATTCATCGCCACCAAGACCTAAGAAATGAACAGAATCTCCATAGTTATCATTAAATTTAATTATATTTTCAACATACCCCTCTGTATCTGCCCATATTACTGGAGATTCTGGAAGAATTGAACCTGAGTAGGGTAAGTCTGTTTCAAATCTCCGACCAGTCTCACCGATTGATGGCAATAAATTTAACGATTCATACATATCGTTCGCAAACATACTAGCCCACTTCGTATCATTATTGGATGTACTATCTGTTCTTGCATGATACAGCTTGATATTTGTATTTTGTGCCTTTAAAGCATATGCTATTGTAGCTGAATCAACACCTCCAGAGAGGTCGGTAGATACGTTAGAATAGCTACTAGTATAAAACGTCAATAATTCAAAAAATCGCTCTCTTATATTTTGGAGCGTTAATTCCACATCATTATTTAGTTCTGGAGGTATCCATGTTTTGTATTCTTCAAGTTGTGGACTTTTTCCACCTTTCAGAATACAAAATGGTTGGACTTTATTCACACCTTCCCACATCGCTACATTTTGGAAGGGATAAAATGGTAGACTACCAATCAAATTCAATGCTACTGCCGACTTTGATATATCTAAATTGCAATATCGCGCAATCTCACTCGCCGAATCACTAATGATTAATCTGTCATTTAGCCTATACCATGATAAAGAAACATCAAATAATGCTCCGCCTACAATAAATTCTTCGTGATTAACTAGCACAAAAGATCCTTTAGTGATATTTTTTTGAAAAGTTACCGCCAATTGCAACAAATCAAATTCTCTTGCATCCTGTATCTGGTTAGCAACATTTGGATACTCAGATGGCAAACAATATATCTGTAAGTTACCTTTAGAATGCTTAACATACTCATATTTAGAAATAAGCAAAATGCTTACTGATTCTGTATTTATATTTACTTCAAATGGAGCTTTATAAGACTCTAATTTTGTTAATCTTTCTTCTATTAGAATGAAAATAGCCTCCTCCCATCTTACTTAATTTTCAAATACATTTGATTTTTTAATAGGTTGATATTGTACTATGATAAAAATAAATACAATTGCAACAAACTAGTATTCATTGTTGTCCTTGGGTGACATAATAAATATTTTTACATAAGAAGCTGATTTTTTATTGAAAAAGTAATATTCTATAATAGCAATCTTACTCTTCTCCTCTTACCTGAGTAATATGGGGAATAACACATTGATTTTTTAGAGGTATTCCTTATTTTATGTTCGAATTAATATACAGTAATACTTTGGATATGATTATATAAATATAATATCAATATAATTATATGAGATTTTAAAAGTATTGCTTTTACAGAATTGTGGTCATTAGACAATTTAGAATTGCCCAATGACCACTTTCCATAAAATTAATAAACAATAGCAAATACTGCTTTACCACCAAAAACATCTGTGAATTTACCAAACCAAACACCTTTAGTGGACTCTTTAAAACCAGCTACTTTTTCAATAGTTGGTTTTGCATACACAACGTTTGTCATTTAATTTCCCTCCTTTCACTAAATAAGCAACAAAATACTACAAATAGAGACTTATTTCCCCTATTCGCTATAGTCATAATAATCCATTTTTTTCGGAAGATGTCCTACTATGTAACAATATGCAAGTTATATGTAATAATATGCACATTATGCCAATTCCATACAATTTTTTAGGGGGGTTTTTAAACTTATAATAATTTTGCTAATAGACTGTTTTATGAGATAGTTATCGGTAGTAAAGTGTTGACATACTCTTCCATAATCACTAATATTTACTATGTATAAAGGAGTGATACAATGGTATTAAAGGTTGCGATATGCGATGATGTTTCTGTTAATGCTAAAACAATTGAAGATTTAATGCTAGAATACGACTCAGCGTTATTTGAAATTGATATATACTTTAATCCGCTTCGATTAATTGAATCACTTAAAGACAATACATATGATATGTATTTTTTAGATATTGAATTTCCGAATCTATCTGGAATAGAGATTGCCGAGACCATTAGAGAGAACAATTATACTTGTCCAATTATCTTTATTACTAGTTTCAAAGAATATATGGAAAAAGCTTTTAAGGTTAACACGTTTGATTACATCTTGAAACCAATAACAAAAAACAAAGTATTTCCTGCCTTGAATCGCGCGATCAAATATTTAGATTTAAACGCATCAAAATTTATGTTTACATTTAACAAAGCTTTTTACAGTCTGCCGTTTAGTGAAATTGTTTACTTTGAAAAAGACAAAAGGAAAGTATTTATTCATACACCATCTGATGTATATGAAACATTACTTCACACAAAAGCGCTTTTATCCAAAATTAATGAAAATTTTGTACAGGTTCACACCTCGTTTATTGTTAATGTTCGATATGTAAAACAAATTAGCAATAATACAGTTACTGTTAATATACGTGATAAACAAACTATAGAAATACCAATAAGTCGTAAATTTAAGGATAATGCGAGGGAACAAATTTTGATGAGATTAAGAGACATTATATAATGAATGGAAATTACTATTGAATTATTCAAATTGAACAACTTCTCATCTATTCTTATCAATATCTTCTTCACTGGATTATAGTTTTTAAGGTTAGCAGGGATTCAAATGTTTGTGGTTTAGGGGGCTAGGTATGGCTTTATTATTAATACTAATTGCTGAGGCGGTCCTTATTATGATTATTCTTCAAAAATGGAAGTTAAAGAGCCCTACAAATATTTTTATTCTAATGATAATATTCTCTATTCCTGTAATATCATTACTTCTATTAAGTACTGCCGTATTATCTGAATTCCAAATTACTCAACCTCATTTTATCTTTATATTAATTGCTGCTTTTATTATCTATATGAACATATGTATACTATATCTATATATAACCCTAGGAAAATATTATAAAAAGCTTGAAAAAACGACCACACAAAAAAAAGTATTTGAATCAGAATTGAAGTATTTCAAGCAATTAAAGGATTCACAATCTAAACTATATTCCATGAAGCATGACTTAAAAAATCAATACATTGTTCTATTGGGAATGTTAAGCCAAAAAAATATTGCTGGAGCTGAAGAATATCTTCAAAACTCGATACAAAAAATCGAACACAGTGATTACTTTTTTACAAATAACTATGTATTAAATTATTTTTTGAATGAAAAAGCTTCTATTGTTGAAAGCAATGGAGTAAGATTAGACGTTAAATCTTTCCTTTCTGAAAATATTAGTTTAGATACTGATATTCTAGCGATTGTGTTAGGAAATTTAATAGATAATTCTTTAAACGCTGTCTTACGCTTATCAAACTCTGAAGAAAAAAAGATTTCACTTCTCATTAAACAATTTGATAATAACCTACTTATCGAAATTTCAAATCCATTTGATACTGCAGAGCTAGAGACTCGAAAGAATAGACGCTGTGAGGGAATAGGAATTAAGAATGTGAAAAAAGTTATAGAAGAGCATGGCGGGATTTATAATCAATGGATCCAAGATAATCAGTATATTGTAAGCATACTTTTACTCAACGTATATGAAAATAAAGATGAAAAATTGGAATAAGCTTCAACCGCCATTATCCGATTCTTGACCTTTATAACGGAGAAATTCTTGCGCTTGGAATCGAAACGCCCAACGTTGGATCTCGTCATGGAACCCTTAGAGGAAACAATAGAGTTCATAAAAATCACGCAACCTACCGTACGACCATCCATTCAAATCAAGGATGGCATACCAGCACAACAAATGGGTAAAAACAATAAAGAAGAATAAGATATTCCAAAGAATGACACGGAAAGCAACATGCGCAAATAATGCCTCGATGGTGAATTTCTTTGGCATTTTAAAGCAAGAAATGTATTATGGGGAAAAACTAGTAAGCTATGAAGATTTAAAAAGAAGAATATATATACTGGTATAACAATGAACGATCAAAAGAAAAATTGACTGAACTGAGCCCTGTTAATACCGAACTCAATCCAGCCAATCAGCTGCATAATAAAACTCTAACTTTTTGGGGAAACCATCTTGATAATAACTCAACAGAACTCTTTTTATATTTTATAATATCGATGGTTTTCTCGGTGTCTAATGTGAAGGATTCTCCACAAAATACTGTTATGCCAATGTTTTAAAGCTATTACATCATGCCGCCCGTAGTCTGCTAGAGTGTGATATTGTTAAAATTAGGTACAAAAGTGCGGTAAATCAACACTTTGGATGTTTTTGGTTGTAACATCTTTAACGGGGATTTACCGTTTTTTATGGGGTTGCGTTAGCAAAATGTTAGCAGATTCAGAGACGAAACCATTTCTAAAATACAAAATAAATTATCCTCACACTTAAATTGAAATATTTATTGCTTCATCAACTTCAATTTTTGGGGATCGAAATAGCCTCAATCGGCCTTACCCTGGCTACTTCCCTCTTATTTTTGGAGAATTATGAACATTCGATACATAGCTTTCCGTGTTGATCCATTCTTCTTTTGGTAAAAAATTTGAAGAGAACGATTACAATGGGAATCTATGAACAAGGGTAAGTTGCTCATGAGCGGACACGATGGGCATCTCTCTTTGAAAAAGGAACACCATTATTCTGGGCATTCCTAATTCTACTTCACCGATAACCGCTTCATCATGTAAAAATCCAAAAGCTCGACTATCCTTACTATTTAAGCGATTATCGCCCAACACAAATAATGATCCTTCAGGGACTCTTGTTTCACCCGTTACTTCTTCTAGAGTAAAGTCACCCATTATCTTACCAAATGTATGATCCCCTTTCTCTAAAATTGAATTCCTCCGTTGGACTTCCATTAATATAAAGGACTTCATCTTTTTCTTCAACCGTATCTCCTGGCAAACCAATTACCCGCTTAATATAATACTCATTGGCATCTGGCGCATCAAATACGATAATATCGAAATGTTGAATATCAGAAAATTTACTAACAATTACTCTGTCATGATTTTCAAATGTAGGTAACATAGATTCTCCCAAAACAACCGAAGGCGAGAACAAGAAACTACGAATGACAAAAGTATTATAACTGAACTACCAGTGATTATATCCAGGAATAAACTTCATCGACTATATATTTTTTTCTTTTGCTCCAATCGTTTCCCTCCTTATATATGTTTATCAAACTTCAACATGGATTATTTTAGTTTTGCTAGCTTTAAAAACAACATGACTAATAAAACCGAGTAAATGATGATCCAGATAAAAGGAAATATCGTTAGTTCTGAGATGCTTTCACCACTCCAATCACCTAACGGATTTTGTGTAATCACTGCCGGTGGGAGGATCCAAACTATGTTTTTAAAGGATGGCGGTAAATAATTATAAATTCCTAAAGCTGCTATTGAAAGGGTGACGATAAGTGAAAGCCCGCCATAGGAATTGACTTGGTTATCCATTAAGCCTTTACTAAATAAGCTTGCTACACAAATACCTAAAGTTGCTAATAAACTATGATTAGCCAATGAAACTAAACCAGTAGATAACGTAACAGGTTCCTTGAACATATCAAAAATAATAGGATATAGGAATGCATACACTGTCAGAACCATTGCAACAAGCCACACTGACATTAATTTAGAAAGATAGTAACGGTTTCCACTTTTCATATGAAGAATCATCAATTGTTTTTGTACAGACGAATCCAGTGATAAAATGCTTATACACAGCCAGGCGGATACGATGTATAAAATTAATGCCGTTACCGCATAACTACCAATAACTGGATTAGGTTTATATGTATAAAAAATAACAATGAAAATAAAATAGGTTGAAACAGGCGGGAAATATTTATAGGAACGGATATAATCGTGCAAACTATACTTAATAAGTTCTTTCAAAACAATCACTCCTTCTGTACGACAGACCATGATGATGAGTCAACAGTGATTCAAAAGGATTTTTTATTTACCTATTTGATCATTCTCATCGACTACTATGGTTGATACACGATCAATGCTTCCTTGTAATTGCAGGACCCTGGATAGAATGGTGTCACTGTTTTCTAACCCAACATAAAGTAATAAACTATTTTCTTTATTTTCGATATGCAGGACCTCATTCCACCCTTTAACGATTGACTCCTCTATCCGTTTTACTTCTACTAATTTTATTTGTTCATATACTAACGTATTAGTTTTTGAAATTACACCCTGATTTAAATAATAAGTAGTTTCTATGACATCATCAAACATATGAGATTCGTGATAGGTTAATAGAATCGTACCCCCCTGCTCTTTTAATTCCTTTATAACCGTTACTAGTTCTTGCTGTGCATGGATATCAAGACCAGATACAGGCTCGTCTAAAATGAACAAATCGGGTTTTTGTATGATCGCTTGGATAATCCCAACTTTTTGGATATTTCCTTTAGATAGGTGCATAATCCATTTATGGTTCATTTCCTCCAATTGAAAACGACGAAGCAAATTGGGAATTCTTTTGTTTAGATCCTCTTCGGAAATACCACCAATTCTTCCCACATAATGCAAATATTCGCCAGGTGTAAATCGAAGCATTTTAGGAAATCGATCAGGTACGTATCCAATTCTAAAGCCTTTATTTGTATATACCACTTTTCCGGAACTAGGCCGTTCTAAACCAGATATTATTCGTAAAATCGTGCTTTTCCCTGAACCATTCCCGCCTAGAACAGCAATAACTTGATTCTCCTCAATGGTTAACGAAATATCATGCAGAACTTTTTTATTTCCGTATTCTTTACTAATCTGTTTGAGCTCAACAAGCTTGCTCATAATGTACCCCTCCTTTCACAAATACCGATACATGTATTCATCATGATTTCATGTTATTTTTTATACCGTTTTCCATCACTTTACTAAACAGCTTTTCTAAGGTAATAACGTCCACACTTTCTGGTAATTTCGAAGTGGCACAAGCAGCCAAACTATATTTGGAATCAAAATCATACAACTTAAATGTTACATTTGTGCGCAATAGACTTTCTTTCATCGTAAAAGAGATAGCAGACTCCTGGATCCTTACAGAAAAAGAATGTAATGGAGTTTGTAATCCAGTGCCTATACATTTTATATAACTTTCCTTTAAAGTCCATAAATCAAAAAAATACTTCGTTCTTATCGGTTCCTGTAAAGCCATCAGATCTTCGTACTCTATAAGACTAAAAAAGCGTTTAGCTACATCAAGGTCTACCTTATCCCGTTTCTCAATATCCACACCTACATCCTGAGTAGCAAAAAGACAAACTACCCAGTCTCCAGAATGAGAGATGTTAAAATAGAAAGGAACATCTAAATCAATCCCTGGTTTTCCATATTGATTCAAAATAAAGCAAATATGATCATTCGAGATGGAAAAGTGATCCCATAAATAGTGGCGGACTAAGCAATCACCTAGCAAGCTTCTGTAAGCATCTCTCTTATGACGAAATCGACTTAATTTTTCTCTTTTTCCTATTGAAACCAGGCTAAGTAAATGTTTATAATAGTCCTCTTTCATTTCCTGAGGTACTTTTATCGCTATAATTTGTGACATGAAACCTCCAAATAAATAAAACTAAAAATCTCTTTAAATGAAACATCGATTAGCGGGGATTTAGTAAAATCTGCTGATCGTGTTCCCATTTTGTGATCTAGTGCTCAAGAAACTAGTAAGCGATATGAATCCATGTTCATCATGTAAGGTAGATTTTATGTAAAAACCCCGTTTATCATACTGTTTGTAATTTTACGACCAATTGATTGATTTCTTCTATAACTTCTCTTTCATTGTCGTGGATAAAAAAATGGCCGCCTTCAAACTCAGAAAAATGACATGACTTTGTTGTATAAAATTTCCACTCATTCAAGATAGTCAAATCGGTAGAATAATCATTCTTTCCATAAAATACGAAAAGATCGATATCTAATGGCTGGTATTCTCCTGCCCTGTAAGATTCAACTAACTGGAAATCACTTCTTAAAATAGGAATATAAATTTCAGCCATCTCTTTATTGGAAAAAACTTCTTTAGGTGTACCTCCCATGGCAAGAACTTCTTGTACGAACTCCTCATGTGGTAACGTTGAAATGATTTTCTTCTCTCGACATTTTAGCGGATCCGTCCCAGAGAAAATTATGAAAGTTGGCCCTTTATTATTAGATTTCAAAATCTTGTATACTAGTTCATAAGCTAATAGACTTCCCATACTATGGCCTAATAGGATGTACGGTAAATCATCAAGCCCATCTTTTATATTTTCAAAAATATCATTTACTAATTCTTCTGAATTAGAAATGAGAGGTTCAAGTATCCTTCTACCCCTGCCCGGATATTCTATCGGGACTAACTCAATATCTGGATGCAAATTCCTAATCCATTTACTAAATACGTAAGACGATCCCCCAGCATATGGTAGGCAATAGAGCCTCATCTTCTGCATATCGTCACTCCTCTTAACGATTAAAGTATATCACACCGTTTGTTCCATCAACAATGACCTCATCTCCTGTTTTAAGGGTAGAAGTCGCTACTTTCGTCCCTAATACGGCAGGAACCCCGTACTCCCTTGCCACAATTCCAGCATGTGATAAAACACCTCCACTATCCGTTATAATAGCGCCGACAATTGGAAAAAGGACCGTCCAAGCGGGTGTGTTCGTTTTACTTACTAACACATCTCCATGATTAACTAGATGAAATTCTTCTTGTGAATGAATCAATTTAACCTTACCTTTATACATACCTTTAGAGGCAGCTGCACCTTTAAACGATTTCTCCAACTTATTAATCGGTTCTTGTGGAAAACCAACTATTTTTTCCAGCTCCATCGCATTGCCCAATTTGGACAGATCCCCTACAAATGGGACCGGTATACTTTTCATATTCTTCTGATGCTCTTTTTTTCTTTTTTCAATCAATACTTTTACATCTTCATCTGGTTGAGCCAATAGTGTTTTAAGGTCATTTAGATACATATAGAAAATATCATGTTGATCTGAAAGGATTTGTTTTTCAACTAAATAACGACCCACTTCAAGGAAGAAAAATCTCGATTTGGCTGGAAGCATCGCATCAATATAAAAATGATGGTCTTCTTCAATATGCCAAATCTTTAATGCGGTATCCATCATCTGGATAAACTCCTGCTTTTTAGGACTATCTGGTATCTTTGATAATAATTCGTTATATAATTGACTTCTTTTCGTAGAACGTTCCTGTAATTTTTTGTTAAAGTCAAAATTGATATCCATATATGTTTTGACAATTCCAAGAATATATACAGGATTTTCGACCCAGGTCTCTTCCATGAAATCATGAAAATTAGCGCTTCTATACCCACATTCATTCATGACTTGTTGTAAACTGGCAAGAAATCCCTGTCCTGCTTCCAGTCTGGATAGTTGTTCTGGAAGGCTTTCGATTTCCGTCACTTCAAATAAATGAGTTAGTTCCTTTGAATGTTTTACTTTTCTTGATAATTCCCAAATGGCTTTATCGGTCTCTAACGTTTTATTCATGGGTCCGCTCAATACATCATAAAGGACTGACTTATCTTCAGCCTGTACTAATTGAGCGTACATCTCTTCTAAAATCCAACCAGCTGCTTGTTTTGGGGTTAGCACCTCATAATGGATTTCCCATGCTTTGAAAAAGAATTGTTCTAATTCATTCACTGCCTCTAAGATCATGGGTATGGATGTATCTGTTGTTTGAAAGGAAGAGAGTTTCGTATAGAACGGTTTGAACACACTCTCCACATATTCATCTAATTTGCTACTTACATTTGGAATTAGTTTTAACATAAGTGATTTATGTTCTTCAGGATCATACTCTTCCTTATCTGCAGGAACTATAGATTGATAGTAGTAACCGTTTAAAGATTTTACATCGACTCTTTTAATTTGCATCTTCATTCTTTCATAGCATACCTTTGTTCCATGACCCATAGCAGGCATAATGAGGGATGTAAAAAGCGGTGATAATGGTTTAGGAAAATGGACATCGTCTTGTATCCAAAATGCGCTGTCCATATCCTCTTTCGATAATAAAAAGTCTTGTTCTATTAATGTATTAGTCAACTTCAGTAACCTCCTTTAAAGTAGTGATCGGCCTCGTTTGCAGCACATAAATGTCGTCATTCCTGATCCCAAATTCGATATCAACTGGATATTGATAATAATCTTCAATCTCCTGAACGATCTCGGTCAGTTTTTTCAATTGTTCTTCGTTCACACAAAACGATGAACTTTCTTGTTGGGATGTCGGAACTTCCTCAATCCCTTCTGCAGTTCCGATGATCTTACACTCTTTATCCCCTAATTCCCTATGTATTACATCGTGATTCAGTTTTGACACAATAAACATATCTGGCGTGACCAGACCTGAAACAACGGATTCTCCCAAGCCATAACTGCAATTGATTACAACCTCATCAGAATCGGAGGTTATTGGATTCACACTAAAAGCAACACCAGAAATATCTGCCTGTATCATAACCTGCACCAAGATACTTATTTTGGAACTTTTGCTATTCATTTCAGCATGTTGTACATAACGGAGTGCCTGATCCGACCAGATCGAAACCCAACATTTTTTTATACTCTCCACTAAATGATCATAGCTTCCGATGTTTAAATAGGTTTCGTATTGTCCAGCGAATGATTGATGCTGTAAATCCTCTGCAGCTGCTGACGATCTTACCGAAACATGGGATCCACCTGACGATGATCGCAAGGCATCATAGGCACTCCGTATTTCTTTTTCTAAGTCACTTGGCATTTCATGAGATAGAAAACATTGTTGAATCTTTTGATTGGGGTTTTCCTCTGTTTGTATTAAATAATCGATTTGTTCAGCCAAGTGATGCGTTTTGATAAAGTGAGATAAGGCATCGGAAGTGATAATAAAACCGTCTGGGACCTCTATTCCTGCCTTCATCATTTTCGATAGATTTTTTGCTTTCCCACCTATCAGTAATCGTTCTTTATCATATCCTTCGCGTAAAGGAACAATCATGTTGAACTCTCCTTTCAGGTGGAGGATGGGAGATTCCGCGCCGCTCCTATCCTTGCCAACCATTGGTGATTTCTTTTAGTTGATATACCCAACCTTTTTCATATGTTCAAGAAGCTTTTCAATATAGTTGGTTTCTATGTTTGGATACTCAACAAAATCTAATTTCTCTAGGTATCTTCTTGTAAAAGAGGAATCTATTTCAACTTCCCACTGATACGGTTCGGATTCCACTTTTACTAACTCCGGAATCATTGTTGATAATAAGTCATTCTGATTATGTTGGAATTCTTGGCTGATCCATTCCCGAAACTTCTCTTCAGGCAGGATTGTGACCTTGATTCCTAATGAGTGTAAGATTGCCAATATCTCATCCATTTTCATCACGTTGTGATTAAATAGATGGAACACATTACGATCTGATTCCACCGTTTGCATAATTTGAACTATGGCTTTACTACAGATATCGACTGGTGTTAATTCAATAGATTGGTGTAGAAGAGGATCTGGGATCACTTTATAATCCATTAAAAATTTCACTTTTCGATAGAATGCATTTTCCTCTATATTCTCTTGGAATACTCCGTCTGCTAATCTTCCCATTAAGTTACCAACACGATAAATACTCACTTGCAATCCGGCTTTTTGTGCCTCGATGATCCGTGCTTCAGCTTCAAATTTACTTTTTATATACACATTGTTAAAAATATCCTGTTGAATAGACAGATGATTTTCCGTAAAAATCCTTTGTTTTGGATTCATTGTACGATTGCCTGAAATACTAATCGTTGAAACATAATGGAGATGAGCGCTGTGATTGAAACAGAAATCGATGATCCTACCCGTTCCCTTCACATTGATGGTATTAAATTCTGTTTCATTTCCATAGTGTTTCACAATAGCTGCTGCATGGATGACGGTATCAATCTTATTACCTAGATCGGTAAAATCCTTTGTCGACAAACCTAGATGATCTTTCGTAATATCGCCTTCAATAATGTGTAATTGATTTTTCACATCATTCCATGTTTTCATGAAATCTGTATCTTTGAAATATAATTCCACTTTCTGAATCAAGCGTTTTTCCGCAAATGGCCCACGAACCAAACAATAAATATGGACATTGGTATTCTGTAGTAAATCTTTCATAAGATGAATGCCAAGAAATCCGGTAGCACCCGTTACCAATACATGTTGAAGGGTACTACGCTTTCCACTAGGCAAAGTCTGTCGATTATTCGGTGATATATTAAGTATCTCTGCAGGTTGATAGACTTCGTCCACGGACTGTTGGGCTGTCGTTACCTTTTCGGCTAAACTTCTGATGGTCGGTGTCGTATACAGGTCTTTCGCTGTAAGATTCCAGCCTTGGAAATACATTTTTGATAAAGCTTTTAATAACGATATAGAGTGGCCACCTAACTCGAAGAAGTTATGAGTCACTCCAATTCGACTGACTTCAATTCCTAATACTTCTGACCAGATTTGCACTAATTGTTCTTCCGTTTCATTTTGTGGAGCTACAAACTCCTGGTCATCGAATATAGTCGGTTCTACATCGGGTAATCTTTTGCGGTCTACTTTGCCATTTGGTGATAGCGGCATTTTGTCTAAATGGACAAAATAAGCAGGAATCATATAGTCTGGGATCTTCTCCATCAAATAGTCATGCCATTCCTTTTGGCTCCATTCTTTATCTACCACGATGTAGGCACATAAATATTTATTTCCTTGGACATCCTCACGAGAGACGACGACTACCTCACGAACTTCCTCACGCTGCAGGATACAATATTCAATCTCCCCTATTTCCACACGGTATCCCCTGATCTTCACTTGAAGGTCTGTTCTGCCGAGGTATTCAATATTTCCATACGGCAACCATCTGACTAAATCCCCCGTTTTATATAGTACTGAGTCTTTTTTGTAAGGATGAGGGATGAACATTTCCTTGGTTTTCTTCTCATCATTATGGTATCCTCTTGCCACCCCTTGACCGGATATGCACAATTCACCAGGAATTCCTACTGGCTGTAAATGTCCTTCTTCATTTAAGATATATGCTTCCGTATTATCAAGTGGTTTTCCAATTGGTACGTTCGATGCTTCAAGATGGTCATCCAACTCGTATCCTGTACTATAGATACTGGCTTCTGTCGGGCCATATAGATTAAAGATACGGGTATGAGGCAATAATGATTTTGCTGACTTCGCCAGTTTTGGCGACAAGGCCTCTCCTGCCACAAATACATAGGTCAGATTAGTTAATTCTTGCAATTGTTGTTTCGACATCACATCAATAAAGGCTTGCAACAGAGAAGGCACAAAATTAACATGGGTAATCCGCTCTTGTACCATCACCTTATACAGTTCAACAGGGTCTTTTTCCAATCCGGCTTCTAAGATGACAAGTCTTCCTCCTGCAAAGAACCAACCTAATAATTCTGAAACGGACACATCAAAGATAAAAGGTGTTTTGAACAGGTAAGCATCCTCTTCTGTGAGAGGGAATCTTCGCTGTAAGCCGACTAACGTATTTAACACCTGTTGATGTTCGATCATAACTCCCTTAGGCTTTCCTGTCGAACCCGATGTATAGATGACATATGCTACGTTCTCTGGTCGATTGACTGGGAATAAATTCGTCACGTCTTCTTTCGGATCTTTCCGGTCACTCACCACGATCACGTGATCATGGTATGAATAAAGTTGATTTTGAAACTTGTCTTGTGTTAATACCACACCTGATTGACTATCTTTGATGATGGTTTCAATTCTCTTACTAGGATGATGAGGATCAATCGGTACAAAGGCGCCTCCAGCTTTTAAGATGGCTAAAATACTCTTTACCATTTCAAACGAGCGTTCCATGACGACACTTACGAGTACTTCTTCTTTTACCCCCTGTTTTCTCAGTTTTCTTGCGAGTTGATTGGCCTGTTCATTTAATTCTTGATAGGTCATTTTACAGCCATTAAACATAAGCGCTGTAGAATTAGGAGTTCTCTCCGCTTGTTTCTCAAACCATTGGTGTAGTAATACATGATCCGGAACGACCTGTTTCGTTTGATTAAAGTCATAAAGAAGTACTTTCTTTTCTTCCTCCATGACCATATCAATGTCCGCTAGCTTTAACTGGGGTGATGCGGCAATGGTGTTTAAAATCTTAATAAAGTGTTGGCTTAACCGTTCGATACTTTCTTTTTTAAATAACGATGTACGGTACTCAAATTGTACTTCCAACCCATCTTTTCCTTCTGATACGAATAAGGACAGATCGAACTTGGAAGAGTTTGATTCGATGTCCACCGTTGATAGATGCAATCCTTCCATCTCTACCTGAGAATAACTGGACTCTTGTAAAGTAAACATCGTATCAAACAATGGATTACGACTCGTGTCACGCTGAACTTTTAATTTCTCTACTAAAAGTTCGAATGGATAATCTTGATTTTCAATTGCTGCTAACGTCGATTGTTTGACCAAATCCAAAAAGTCTAAAAATGTTTTGCCTTTATTAGGGAAATTACGTAAGGCAAGGGTGTTCACAAACATCCCCATCATATTCTCGACATCATGATGATTTCTCCCGGAAATGGGCGTTCCTACGATAATATCTTCTTGATTGGAATACTTAGATAATAAGACATTGTACGCAGCTAACAAGAGCATGAACAGGGTCGTTCCTCGTTTAGCAGCCAATTGATGCAGGTCACTTGTTAAAGCTGTTTCGATATGTACAGAAAGACTATCCCCCCTTGTTTCCTTGACAGGTGGTCTTGTAAAGTCTGTCGGCAATTGCAGAACAGGATATCCACCCTCATATTGATTCAGCCAATATTGTTCCTGTCTCTTTAATTCTTCAGATTCTAAAAATTCATTCTGCCATGACGCATAATCCTTATATTGAAGGGCAGGCTCTGATAATTCTTTTCCTTCATATAATTGGACAAATTCATTCACCAGTAGTTGTACCGATTGCCCGTCCGATACAATATGATGAATATCAATGAGCAGTAAGTGTTTGTTTTCCTCCAGTTTGACCAGTTTGACTCGTAGTAACGGATCACGGGATAAATCAAAGGGCTGGACAAAATCAGCCACGAATTCTTCTATTGTTCGGTCTTCTAACTGTGAAACCCCCATGTTAATGAATACTTCATCATGAACGACTTGAATAGGTTCTCCATCCTTTACTTGAAAGGAAGTTCTCAATGCTTCATGCCTTTTCATTAACATGTTAAATGCGTATTGAACCCTTTCTGTCTCAAGGGGTCCATCGATTACGATGGCTTTCGACATATTATAACTAATTTGGTCTTGGTTCAGTGCCTGAATCATAAAAATTCGTTTCTGTGCAGAAGACAGTGGATATTCATCTTTTTCATCCACTTTTTCAATTCCGTATATTTCTTCCCTTTTTATCTGCGAGATATAGGCAGCCTGTTTCTTCACAGTGGATAACTCAAACATAATATGGATCGGAATCGAGACTTCAAATTCCCTGTAAATTTTAGATACAAATGAGGCAATCCTTAATGAATGCATTCCTAAATGAAACAGGTTATCGGATCTTCCAATTTTTCCTTCTTCCGAACCAAGAATTTCGCACCAGATGGAGATTAATCTTGCTTCTAAATCATTCTGAGGGGCCTGATACGTGAGTTCCTCGTTTATCATTTGTTTCGGGTCTGGCAGTGATTTCTTATCGATCTTGCCATTGATCGTAAGCGGAAATTCGTCCACTTTCACAAAGTAACTAGGAATCATGTAATCAGGTAGTCTTTTTTCAAGAAAGTCTCGTAATTCTGATACTGACAGCTCGTTTGATGCAATATAATATGCGCATAAGCTACTTGATTCATTTGCATCCTTCAAAGCTGTCACTAAGACATCCTGAATCCCTTCATAGTCTTTTACATGAAGTTCAATTTCTTTTAGTTCAATACGGAATCCCCTAATTTTCACTTGTTCGTCTACTCTTCCCAAGTATTCTAGCGTTCCATCAGGAAGCCATCGTGCCAAATCCCCTGTTTTGTACATGACACGATTAGGCTTAAATGGATTAGGTACCATTTTTTCATCTGTTAATGTTGGATTATTCACATACCCTTTGGCAAGCGAAGCACCTGATATACATAGCTCTCCAGGCACGCCAATCGGGAGTAATTTCTGTTCTTTATCGAGAATATACACACAATTATTGGCAATTGGCTTCCCAATCGTAATCTTAGAATCCGATGTTACATTTCGGCAAATTGTCGTCACGACACTATTCTCAGTCGGGCCATATTCATTGGCGATTTCGACGTTTGTTAATTTTTCTTTACTTTTTTTCAAAAGATCTTTTTTAACTTCCTCACCCGCTAAGGTAATGATTTTTAAACTTAGTAATTCTTCAGGTTTTATCTCATCCAATAAACTATTAAATAACGATGGTGTACTTATAAAATGAGTGATTCGATGCGATTTAATAAGTTTGTATAAATAAGGAGGATTTTTAACATCATCATTTTTTACAAGTATAATTTGTGCACCTGACACAAATGGCGTAAAGAAGCTTGTCACAAATCCATCAAACGAAAAAGAAAAAAGCTGTAAAACACAGTCTTGCTCGCATAGCTTGTATTCGTTTTTTCTCCAAATAATGTTATTCGTAATACTTTTATGCTGAATCATGACCCCTTTTGGTTTGCCGGTCGTACCGGATGTATAAATACAGTATGCCAAGTCATCCGCACGATTAACATGAACTAAGTTCTCTGCTTCACTACTATTCTTCTGTAAATATTCTAAGTCAATGATTTCTCCATTGAAGTCTAGTTTTGATCGATCCGTTGTTTCTTTTAAAAGAAAGGTTAACCTACTATCTTGAATGATGACTTCTTTCCGTTCTGAAGGATACTTCGGATCGATTGGTACATAAGCACCCCCAGCCTTCATGATGGCTAATAGTCCGATCGCCATTTCAATTCCGGGACTGATCATAATTCCCACAAACGTATTTGGCGTGACTCCTTTTTTACGCAGAAACGCTCCCAACTCATTGGCTCTTGAATTCAGGTCACGATATGTAATCTCTTTATCTTCGAATACAATCGCCACTTGATCAGGACTTTTTTGGACGATTTCCTCTACCCATTCATGAAGTAGTTTTTTATGACCGACATCCATGTAAGTTCTATTAAAATCATGTAGTAATTTATCCTTTTCACTTTCAGAAATTAATTGCAGCTCCCCAATCTTACGTTCAGGGTGCTGAGTGAGCTCTTCGATAATCGTAACAAATTGTTCTGCTAACTGACGGATAAAATCACCGCTATAAGCGTCTTGATAAATGATTTCTCCCGTGATCTGTCCATCTTCATTTTTTGAAAAACAGAAGTTTATTAAGGCATTTGTAGTGCTTTTATTTTCCTTCTTACTGAGATTGTCAAAATGAATAAGCACGGGATACGCTACTTCCCTAGTATTGGGTGAAAGCAAGTCCATTGATGATAGTATCGACGCAACATCCCCATGCTGATGATGTACCGCTTCTTTGATGGTCTTGGTTACCTGGATTAGAAGCTCTTTCCACGTCATGTCAGTTGTGACGGTATTTCTGAATAAGAGAGGATCGTCAGCGCCCGATTTTAATCCAGTACTCCCTACTAAGATGTCATCACTTCGATTGTATTTCTGCAGAATCACATTTAGGGATGTCACTAACATGACAAATGTTCCCCAATCTGAATGGTTACTGATTTTGTTGATGCTATCGCTTACCTCTCTTGAAATTGGGATCGAAATAGCAGCGATTCGATCCCCGTTCCCCGTTTCTAAATCAGGTGGAAAACTACTAAACTCCAAATCTCCTGATAACTTTTCCATCCAAAAGGTTTCCGCTTTCTTCCGTTCTTCTTTTAAATTTAATTCATGTGTTAACGTATTGTGTGTCATAGCATTTCCCTTTCCTTTATCTACTAAGCAGCTGTTTTATAAGGTGTCTGGCATCCACCATAAAATTGGTACCTGACACCTTTGCTTTTGAGACAGCCACTCAGTAAGAGTAATCTCAAAATGAGAATGTTAATTCATCTGGAAATGTAATTTCTTCAGATAGTATCTTCCGTTCTACTCTAATATCACCAATCTTGATATTTCCGTCTTGTGCCACTTGTTCGGCAATCAATTCCATATCTTCAGCTAGTTGCGAGATGGTATCGATTTTATACAGATGATTTTGATAAACGATGTCTAAGTAGAATTGATTCCCTTTTTCGACGACGTTAATCGTTAAATCGAATTTCGCCTTGCCATTTTCATATGGGTATTCTGTTAACCTCATCCCGTCTATCTCAGAGTAATGATTATGAAGTTTGTCCTCTTTATAAATAAACATCGTATGAATTATTCCTTGAGCGTTCGCCATATTGCTAAACTGCAAGGTATCTAGCAACATCTCATAAGGATAATCTTGATTCTCAAAAGCTAGAATCGTATTTTCTTTCACTTGAGATAAGAAGTCATTAAATGTCAACTCTGGCTTTGGCTGGTTTCTAATCGCTAACGTATTAACGAACATCCCGACGATTTTCTCCACATCTGCATGTGTTCTGCCAGCCGTTGGAGTTCCGATAATCACATCATCTGATCCACTATACTTTGATACCAAGATGGAATAGACCGTAAAAAACAATTGATATAACGTGGTGTTATCCTCCTTCGCGAGATTCACCAGTTGCTGAGAGACTTCTTGATTTAGTGCATAATGTAAAACTTTTCTTCCGCCTAAAGCAGGGTCGCTTTCAGGATAATCAAACGGGATTCTCTCTAGTTTTATGTCTTCTTTGTACAAATCACGCCAATACATTTCTTGTTTTTCTAATACTTCCTTGAATTCTTCACTTTGTTGCCAAACAGCATAATCTTTATATTGCAGCGAAAGTTCAGGAAGTTGTTCGCCTCTATAGAGTACAATGATCTCGTTTAATAACAATTGAAGAGATGACCCGTCTGCGATAATGTGGTGTGCATCCAAGCAGAAAATGAATTTGGACTGATTCACTTCAAACAGTTTGGCACGAATTAATGGTGCTTTCGTTAAGTCAAACGGAGTTATGAACTTCTCTATGTTCTCATCAATCTCTAATTCGTTGATAGTTTCATATTCCAGTACAAACGGTATCACTTCATGAATTTTTTGGACAAATACTCCATTGATGAAGTCAAAGGATGTCCGAAATGCCTCATGTCGTTGAATCAACTCATGCAAGACCATCTCCAACTTGTTTCTATCTAGTGCTCCTTGTATTTCCAATAATACCGGCATGTTGTAGCTTATCCCCAGTTGTCTTGTTTGTTCGAGAATAAACAGCCTTTTTTGTACATTAGAAAGTGGATAATATTCTCTCTTACCCGCTCTTGGTATGTGCTTATGCAGCAATTCTTTACTATTCTCCAAGTGAACGGATAGTAATTCGATCGTTGGCAGCTTAAAGATATCTCGCAAACTAATTTCTTTATGAAACGTCTTGTTCAGTTTGGTTACGAGTGTGATCGCATTTAAGGAGTGACCCCCAGACTCGAAGAAGTTTTGTGTAATTCCAATTTGATGGCTGTCCATTCCTAATACTTCTGACCATATCTCTACCAATTGTTCTTCTGTTTCACTTCGCGGGACTACATAGTCCTCGATGAGCGAGGTTGTCTCTACCTCTGGCAACGCTTTTCGATCTAATTTACCATTTGGAGATAATGGCATGCTGTCCAAATGTGCAAAATGGGTAGGAATCATATATTCCGGAAGTTTGTCTATCAGATAGTGATGCCATTCTTTATGACTATATTCACGATCTGCCACGATATAGGCGCATATATACTTTCTTCCGTAAGCATCCTCTCGACCGATAATGACAGCTTCGCGAACTCCTTCACGTTGCATGATGATATACTGTATTTCCCCTATTTCGACACGGTACCCTCTTATTTTGATTTGAAAATCCTTTCTGCCCAGATATTCAATATTTCCATCAGGTAACCATCTCACCAAATCGCCTGTTTTGTATAAAACGCCATCTTGTTTGAATGGATGAGGGATAAACTTCTCATTTGTTTTCTTCTCATCATAGAGGTAGCCCCTGGCCACCCCTTTTCCAGCTATACACAATTCGCCAGGAATTCCGATTGGCTGCAATTGTCTCGCATCATTTAATACAAATACTTCGACGTTATCAAGTGGTTTTCCAATTGGCACAATAGAACTCTCAAGACTATGATCCAACGAGTATCCTGTCGTATAAATACAAGCTTCTGTCGGCCCGTAAAGATTCATGATTTTCGTTTTTGGCATTAATTTCATAGCTTTTTTAGCCAATTTTGACGTTACCGCTTCACCGCCGAGAAAAATATATTTTATATTCGTCAATTCCTGTAACATGTCTTCAGGAATCATTTCGATAAAGGCTTGAAACATGGACGGTACGAAATTGACATGTGTCGCTCGATCCTTTTGGATGGTCCAATAAATGGCCATTGGATCTTTTTCCAGTTCCGGCTCTAAAATAACCAGTCTTCCTCCTGCAATCATCCACCCAAATAGCTCCGCTACCGAAGCATCAAACACAAAAGGTGCTTTTAACAAATAGGCATCCTCTTCCGTGAATAAAAATCTTCTCTGTAATCCGAATAAGGTATTTACTATATTTCTGTGCTCAATCATGACACCCTTTGGCTTGCCTGTAGAGCCGGATGTATAAATAACATAAGCTAAATTTTCAAGAGTACTCACCCTATCGAGATTCGTTACGTCCTCTTGAGGATCCATCTTATCATCCACTACCAATATGTTTTCGTGATAGGAACTAAACCTTTCTTTAAACTTAGATTGCGTTAATAACATGCATGGCTGACTATCTAGAATAATATTTTCGATACGGTTACTTGGATGATGAGGATCCACGGGTACATAGGCCCCTCCCGCTTTTAAGATGGCTAATATACTCTTCACCATTTCAAACGAGCGCTCCATGGCGCACCCGACTAGAACTTCCGCTTTTACCCCTTGTTTTCTCAGTTTATTTGCTAGCCCATTGGCTTGTTGGTTCAGTTCTTGATAAGTCATGGTGCCACCAGCGAACTGGAGAGCTATTTTATTAGGCGTTTTCTCTGCGTGTTTCTCAAAAATTTCATGCATCAAAAGATGATTATCAAAATCATATTGCGTTTGATTGAAATCATGAAGCAGTCCGCTCTCTTCTTCATGACCGGTCATCGTGATATCCGCAATTGTTATTTCAGGCGATGATGTTATGACTTCTAGAATATGGACAAAGTGCCTGCTTAGTCTCTGGATGCTATCTCTGCTAAAGAGCTCTGTCATATATTCAAATTGTGCTTCTAACCCGTTTTCTGTTTGTGTCATATATAACGAAAGATCAAACTTAGAAGCTTGCGGCTTGACCTCCCATTGTGACACACGCAAATCATCAATCTTTAATTGCGCATAACTAACATCTTGAAAGGTAAACACGGTGTCAAAAATAGGATTTCGGCTAGTGTCCCGCTCTACATTTAATTTATTCACGAGTAATTCAAATGGATAGTCTTGGTTTTCAAACGCAGCCAGCGTTGATTGCTTGACCTCATCCAAAAATTGTATAAACGGTTTCTCATTTTCAGGAAAGTTCCGCAGTACAAGGGTATTGACAAACATTCCGACCATATTTCCTACATCCGGATGGTTCCGGCCTGAGATAGGGGTTCCAACGATCGTATCTTCTTGGTTACAATACTTTGAAAGTAGAACATTGTAGGCAGCTAATAGGACCATATATAGAGTCATGCCTTTTTCAGCAGCCATTCGTTGCAAATCACGTAATAATGAATGTTCAATCTGAACAGTCACCATGTCCCCTTTATGAGTTAATACTGAAGGTCTTGGATAATCCGTTGGTAACTGCAATACAGGAATGTCTCCTTGTAATCTGTTTAACCAATACGTTTCTTGTTGTTGTAGAGCTTCAGATGACAAAAATTGATTTTGCCATGAAGCATAATCTTTATAGTGAACGAGAGGTTCTAGTAATTCTCTCCCCTCATATATTTCTGCAAATTCTTTAATCAAGACATCAATAGAGTAACCATCTGCAATATTATGGTGAAGATCGATGAAAAACAGATGTTTTCTTTCATGAATTTCAACCAGCTTTACACGAAACAATGGTGCCTTTTCAAGGTCAAAGGGAATAACAAATGTTGGAATCACATGTGCTAACTCCTCCTCTGATGCCTTAATCCTATGTATCTGAAAATCTACCTTCTCATGCACAACTTGTTTTGCCTCGAAGTCTGCATATTGGAAGGATGTTCGAAGCGATTCATGCCGTTTAACAAGGGAATGAAAGGCCTGTTCAAAGCGTTTTTGATCCAGTAAGCCCTCTATCATAAAGGCGCCTGAGATATTATAATTCGAACTGCTTTCATCAAGCTTAGCTATCGTTAAGAGTCTTTTTTGTGCTGCAGATACAGGGTAATACTCTTGTTGCTTCAACGGCTCTATAGGTTCATATTTCCTTTTCCTAACAGTCTGGATATATTGTGCCAGACTTATAATTGTCGGTTCCTGGAAAAATTCCCTGATTGGAATTTCTACTTTCAGTTCTTTATAAATATGAGCTATTAGAATGGTCGCTTTTAAGGAATGACCACCTAATTTAAAGAAATCATCTTCTATGTTGATAACTTCCTCTTCGATCCCTAATACTTCAGACCATATGGTTAAAAGCCTTTTCTCGATTGAATTACTTGGCTTTTTCATACCTTCGACAGAATTCCTTACTGTCTTTGGCTTTGGAAGCGCTGAATAGTCCAACTTTCCATTTACGGTGCTTGGAAACAGATCCAATTCGATAAAATCCGTTGGAATCATATACGGTGGTAAATGCTCTCGCAAATGATTTTCCAGCAGTATAGGTGATTGATGATGGTTAGCGATATAGTAAGCACACAATACCTCATTCCCCACTGAGTTCACACTATTGATGACGACGGCTTCTCTTATTTCAGGATGATGTAACAGAGTTTTCTCGATTTCTTCTAACTCTACTCGATATCCCCGAATATTTACTTGATTCCCGATTCTCCCGATAAACTCAATGCTTCCATCTTGATGCCATCTGCCCACGTCACCCGTTTTATACATTTTTTGCCCAGGCTTAAATGGATCGTCAACGAAACTTTCCTTCGTAATTTCAGGTCTATTTAAATAGCCCTTTGATAGACCTTTGCCAGATAGATAAATTTCACCTGGAACTCCAATAGGTACCAACTTCCCTTTTTTATTTAAGATATAGACAGATTTATCAGGAATTGGGCGCCCAATCAAAATTTTTCCGTTCACTTCAGGATCCACTTTATGAAATGTGGCACAAACTGTTGCTTCGGTTGGACCGTAAGTATTATAAACAGTAGAGTAAGTTACTAGATTGGAAATATGTTCTTTCTTTAACACATCCCCCCCACCTATAAAGGTTCTTACCCCACTTAATGGTCTTTGTTTATTAAATTCATTTAAAATTAGTGGCGTGCTGCTTACCATCGAAACCCCTTCGGTTTCTATTAATGTTGCTAACCTCGGGATATCCATTACTATATCTTTTTCTGGAATCACTAATTTTCCGCCAACCAATAAGATTGGAAACAATTGCTCAATCGATGCATCAAACGCAAAGGATGAGTGCAGCAAAAATCCATCACTCTTATTGAGTTGAAATTCCTGGATAAACTGTTCCACATAGTGAACAACAGCTTGATGGTCAATACTGACTCCTTTTGGCTTTCCTGTTGAACCGGAAGTATAGATGACATAAGCTGGGGCCTCTGAATCGGCCAAATGTAAATTTGTCCCTTCCCCAGCATACATGCTTGGATCATCTACACATACGACTTCATGGCTGTAATCTAACGCATTATAGGCTTGTTCTAAACGCGATGAAGTTAATAAGATACGGATGTTACTGTCTTTTAACATAAAATCAATTCTATTCGCGGGATATAAAGGATCCAATGGAACATACGCTGCACCTGCTTTTAATATCGCAAGAATCCCAATAACCATTTCAATACTATTGTCTATCATAATTCCTACATAATCCTGTTGGTTGACACCTAGGTCCAGCAATTTTCGGGAAAGTTGATTGGATTTGTGATTGAGATCTTGATAACTGACTTTCTCATTTTTGAACACAAGTGCTGTTTTTTCCGAATAGTGTACTACTGATTGTTCAAAAAGTTGATGCAGTGTCTGAGGTTGGATATCGTGATAGGTCGTTTCTGATTTCTGGTTAAACTTTTCTAGTATTTGGTTTTCTTCCTCTTCTGTGATCAAGGCAGAATCTGACACTTTTTCATTGGCATTTTCACAAAAAGACTCTAAAGCTAAAATAATCTGCTGAAAAAATCTTTTGATGGTTTCTTCATGATACAAATCTGAACGATATTGAATCCTGGAGCGTAATTCACCATCCGATCGTTGGAAAGAAAGAATCAGATGTTGATTCTCTAAATCATGACGAATCGTGCTATGTAAATGTTCGAACATCAGAAATGTTTTAAATACTGAAGAATCTTTATGGTAGGCCGTATCTGCCACATTCACTAGTTCTTCATAAGGAAAATTCTGATGTTCATTTGCTTCCTTAATCGTTTGCTGAACCTGCAGAAGAAATTCTTTCCAGGTCATCTCCTCATTCAAATGATTGATAATCGCTAATCGGTCATTGATAAAATCTCCTGTCTCATATTCATGTTTAAAAACAGGGGTCCCAATGACGATCACTTCTTCATTTGAGTATTGGGATAAAACTGCATTCATGGACGAAGTCACCAATAAAAAAATTCCCATCTCAGATCCGTTTGATATTCTATCCATCTTTGTCAAGACACTATTTGGAATACTGAAATTGATTGTTTCCGTGGATGGTTTCAGCCCTCCGGCATACTTTCTATCTGCAGGTAATGTACTTGGGTAGATACCACCTGATAGTTTCTTTTCCCAGTATTCCTTTTCTTTTTGGAATTTCCCGTTTTTTAGTAATAGCCGTTTAGAAAAGTTCATTACTTCTCCCCCCTATATGGATGAAACAGAGAGAGAGGCTCTCCCTCTGTTTATAAGTTCATAAGGATCAAACGATCGCTTTCCTTCCATTTAAAAAGTAAAATTTACGTCTTCGATCGCGATTGGTTTTAATTCCTTTATTTTGGTCTCTAATACAAGCTCCCCTAAAGGCTGATACGGATGGCTTAACACCGTATCTAGTATCTTTAAAAAATCCTCCGCTACGATCTTAATCGTTTCTTCTTTAAATAGATGGGTATTGTATTCAAACCTCAATATATAGTTTTCACCGAGCTCTTCCGTCTCTAAACTCAAATCAAATTTGGCAGTTCCCCTATTCATTGGATAATTGATAATGTGTAATCCTTCCATGTTGATGTCATGGCTGCTCACTTTCATATCAAACATCGTATGGAATAATGGATTTTGGTTTTTGAATCGCTGTATCTGAAGATCATCAAGTAAATTCTCAAATGGATAGTCCTGATTTTCATTAGCACTCAAAATGCATTCATTTAATTCCTCTACATACTGAATGAAAGATTTATGATTTTCCGGATAACTTCTAATCGGTAATGTATTCACAAACATGCCAATCACATTTTTTAGCTCATGGTACTGTCTGCCTGCAAATGGTGTGCCGACGACCACATCATGTTGACCCGTGTATTTCGATAAAAGCACATTATACACACCAAATAACAGAACATAAGATGTTTTATTTAGCTTTTCCGTCATGGTACGTATAGCTGTAAAAGTCTGTTGATCGACCTCCATGGATAAAGTCTCTCCTTCAATCGTTAGAATATCGGGTCTAGTAAAATCATATGGCAATTCTAAGGGTGACACTTCTTTATGAAAGACATCCTTCCAGTACATGGCCTGCTTTTGCATGGTTTCTGTCTGCATTTGTTTTTCTTTCCAAACCGCATAGTCTTTGTATTGTATGTTCATCTCTGGCAATGCTTCCCCCTGATAGAAGGCAACAAAATCACGAATCAGGATGTCAATGGAAACGCCATCTGCGATGATGTGGTGCATATCAAATAAAAAAAGGTGCTCATTTTCCTCCAACTGAACGAGCATGCTGCGAAATAGCGGAGCTTCTCCCAAGTCAAAAGGGGTGATAAATTCTTTTATTCGTTGCTCGATATTTTGGTAGGAATCAGATTCTTCTACTTTATCGATGTTGATGTTCTCGTGAATCACTTGAATCAGTTCACCATCACGGTAGGAAAAGCTTGTTCTGAATGATTCATGTCTATCCACAAGTTTTTGTAAACTACTCCAAAATCTTTCCTTATCTAATGGACCCTTGATAGATAAAGCTTCATACAGATGATAACTACTATCCATATCGTTGACCTGTTCTAGGATATATAATTGTTTTTGCGAAGGCGTAAGTGGATAATATTCCCTCTTTTTCACAACTTCGATTTTGCTGTATGCTTCTTCATTGCCGTTCTTAACTAGTATTTCAGCCTGCTCTTTAATCGTTGGCGAATGAAATACATCTTTTAAAGATAAAGTAGTAGCAAATTCTTCATATACTTTTGAAATAATCGATATTGCTTTCAAAGAATGTCCGCCTAATTCAAAAAAGCTGTCATTTATTCCAATCTTTTGTTCATCTATATGAAGGACGTCAGCCCAAATCCTTGTTAATTTTTGCTCGACCTCATTACTTGCTACCATGAATTCACTGCTTTTTGTCACATTCTTCAATTTCTGAAGCTCTTTCCGATCTACTTTGCAACTTGCATTTAGCGGCATACGTTCTACGAACACATACATCGAAGGTAACATATAATCTGGCAGCATTTTAGACTGATAGTTTCTTAACTCCATGTTAGGGATAGGCTGACTCGCCACATAATAGGCAAATAATTCGTAATTCCCGTTTTCATCTTGTATAGGTAGAACGACAGCATCTGTTATCGAATCATATCCTGTCAAGTTTGTTTCAATTTCTCCGATTTCTACACGATTTCCTCGGATTTTCACTTGATCATCTGTGCGACCGATATATTCTATATTTCCATCAGGCAGATACTTGGCAATATCACCGGTTTGATACATTTTCGACCCTGGAATAAAGGGATTATCCACAAACTTTTCGTCTGTTAGTTCTTGGCGATTTAAATAGCCTCTCGCCAGTCCAATCCCTGATATATATAATTCCCCTTCTACTCCAACAGGTTGAATGTGATGATGTTTATTCAAGATATACAAGGAAGTATTATAGATAGGCTTCCCAATCGGAACGGTGGATACATATTCATCCTCACAATCATAATAAGAGACATCAATTGTTGCCTCTGTTGGCCCGTATAAATTGGTTAATCTTGTTCCAAATTCTTTCTTTACATATTGATGAAAGGCCGTAACATGACTGCTCAATAACGCCTCGCCACTCGTAAATATTTGTCTTAAAGAGCTAAGATCATAAGATCCTTTATAATATTTTAGATGATCTAAAAACATAGAAAACATCGTTGGCACAAAATGCATGGCCGTAATTCGATGCTTCTCGATTGCTTCACAAATGATGGCTGGATCTTTTTCACCATTTGGTGGAAGCATGTACACTTTTGCTCCATATAAGGAACTCCATAATAACTCCCATACAGATACATCAAACGTGAATGGCGTTTTTTGCATAATAATATCTTCTTCGGTTAATGGATATCTGCTCTGCATCCAATCGATTCGATTTATAAGGGATTGATGTTCAATCATGACGCCTTTCGGATTACCCGTTGATCCGGATGTATAAATGACATATGCCAGACTCGTAGGTTTTGTCACAGATGGAAGATTCGTATGATCCTGCTTCTTAATCTCGTCATCATGCAAATGAATAGTCAATCCAGAAAAGACAATCTCTTGCTTCATAGAACCACTAGTTACTAAGACGTTTATTTCACTATCCTGAATCATGTATTGAATTCTTTCAGCAGGTAAATGTGGATTGATTGGTAAATAAGCCGCACCTGCTTTTAAAATGCCTAAAATTCCAATCAGCATGTCGGTTGATCTTTCTAGCATAATGCCCACGAGATCATCCGGTGCTACTCCGACGGATCGTAAATAACGTGCCACTTTATTGGCTTTTTGATTTAATTCCATATACGTGAGACCTGTATCGTTTTCAAATACAGCTGTATGGTATGGTGTGCGATTTACCTGTTCTTCTAATTTTTCATGATAGCCCTTTGAAACATCGACGAGATGTTTAGTATCATTCCATTCATAGATTTGCTTCTGTTGTTCTGCTTTATCTAACAATACAATGTCTTTAAGGCTTGTGTTTGGTTCAGTTGTCACTCTTTGAACGATCTCCATAAAGCCATCAACCATTCGTTCAATCGTGCTTTGATTAAATAAAGCTGTACTATATAGGATTTTCACTTGTAGTTGATTTTCCCTTTCAACTGCTTCAAAACTTAAATCAAATTTTATATCCTTACTAGTTACTTCAACAGACTGGATTTCTAAATCTCCAACGGTTAGGGATTCGATCTTTTTATCTTGCATCGTAAATATCGTGTCAAATAAAGGCGCTTGGTTTCTATTAATCTGTATTTCAAGTAATTCGATAAGGTGTTCAAACGGATAGTCTTGATTTTCATATGTTTTTAATAAATTTTCTTTCACAGAACATAGGAATTCTTTGAATGACAAATTGGAGTCCGGATAACTTCTGATTGCTAATGTATTGACAAACATGCCAATTACATTTTTGATTTCATTGTGCTTTCTACCAATAACAGGGATGCCCACCGTAATATCTTCTTGACCACTATACTTGGATAACAGGATGTTATAGATTGAAAAAACAGTCATAAATAAAGTAGCTTCCTGGCCTCTTGCCACCTCTTTTAATGAAGAAAGGAGATCCTTTTCTATCGAAAATGTGACCTGTTCTCCTGCGTACGAAGGTTGTGATGGTCTTACTCGATCTAATGGAAGATTGATATTCTGTACCTCTTTTGAGAAGACTTCCTGCCAATAAGATTCCTGTTTCTTCATTTCACTTGAAACCATTTGACCTTCTTGCCAATGCGAAAAATCCTTATACTGTACTTGAAGTGGAGGTAAATTCTTCCCTTCGTATAGTTGAATGAAATCTTCCATAAGAATTTCAATAGACGTACCATCGGAAATAATATGGTGCATGTCAACAAATAATATCCACTGATCCGCTTGTTCGTGCAGCAAATACACACGTAGTAATGGCGCACTTGATAAGTCAAAAGGTTCAATGAGCGTTTGGATTTTTCCCCTAGGATCAGCGTTCTGTAATTCGATTAATTCAACATTGAAGTCTACCTCACGATGGATTTCTTGGACAAGGGCACCGTCGACCATCTTAAATGAAGTACGAAATGCTTCGTGTCTCTCCACGATTTTTTGAAAAATATCATTTATTTGCTTGAAATCTACTGCCCCATTTATTTTAAAAGCACCAGGCATATTATAGCTTGTTGTATGATTCGTTGTATTTATAATATATAAACGTTTTTGTGATGTTGAAGCCTGATAATACTTTTGATAGGTAACTCGTTCTATTTTTTCCTGACTTTGTTTTACTAATGATTCAATATGTTTCGCTAGCTTTTGGATGGTTGCATATTGAAAGGTCTCTTTAATCGATAGGTTAACTTGGAATTCTTTTTGAACCTGAACGACTAGTTCAATCGCTTTTAAAGAATGGCCGCCTAAATCAAGAAAATGATCATGAATCCCAATCTTGGATGGATGTTGATTAAAAAGTTTCCCCCAAATGTTCGTTAATTTCATTTCTGCTTCCGTACTTGGTGCAACATACACATGCTTCGTCTTATTTTCTATAAAAGGATCCTGTAACCTTTTATGGTCAACTTTCCCATTTGGTGTTAATGGAAACTCCTCCATCGGGAAATAATAGGTTGGAATCATCGCATGTGGCAAATTATAGGTTAGATATCCCCTAATTTCTTCTATTTTAACCGGCTCTTTTGCTATGTAATAGGCACAAAGATACTTCCCATTGTTCCATTGCTTCACCGTCACAACCGATTCTTTGATTTTCGGATGACTATCGATTTGGTTATGAATTTCTCCCAGTTCCATACGCACCCCATTGATTTTTACTTGATCATCATTTCGACCAAGAACCTCGAGTTCCCCATTAGGTAACCATCTCCCCAAATCACCTGTCTTATACATCATCAAATTTGGCTGGAATGGATTTTTGACAAATTTGAGTGAAGTCTGCTCTGGATTGGAGAGATAACCATTCGCGATACCCCCACCAGATATACATACTTCACCGATCACCCCTATCGGCTGCAACTTCTCATTTGTGTCAAGGATATAGATTTCTCTATTCGCAATAGGCTTTCCGACCGTTATGGTATCAGCATCATGGTTGATTTCCTTGAATGTTGACCATACCGTCGTTTCGGTTGGACCATAAATGTTATAAAGCCTCGCGGTTGTTTTCTGTTTTATTTTTTGTACTAGATTATTTGTCAGCGGCTCTCCCCCAACCAATACCTTCTTTAAATGGTGAAGAGAGGCAGTGTCCTCTTCTAATAAAAGTCGTAAACGAGACGGTGTCAGTTGGATCACGTCCACTTCATGCCACCTTATTAAATCCTTTGTTTTCTCTGGATTTTGTCGTTGCTCTTCATTTGCAATAATGACCGTCATACCTAGGGATAAAGGAAGAAAAGATTCTATTACAAAAGGATCGAAAGACATAGAGATAAGCGATAAAATCGTTTGATTCTCTGAAAATTGAATGGCTTCTGTAAACCCATGAATATTTTGATGCAATGCTTGGTGGTTAATCCCGATCCCTTTTGGCCGGCCCGTGGATCCAGATGTATACATGATATAAATTAAATCCTGTGCACTGCTGATTTCGCGCAAATTCTCAACACTTTCTTGATCTATTTTCGCAGAAACAAGATCTATTATTTTACCTGTGAATTCTAACTGTTCAGTCTGCACATTGGTTAGTAATAGCTCTAAACCACTATTTTCAATCATGTAGTGGATTCGGCCTGTTGGATAATAAGGATCGAGCGGGATGTAAGTGCCTCCCGCCTTGATGACCGCAAAAATAGCAATAATCATGTCCATGGAACGATCCGTCATGACACCAACACGGGTTGTTGCTTCAACGCCTTCTTTTCGCAATACCCTTGCTAGCCTATTGGCCTGATGATTCAATTCTTTATATGTAAGTGTTTGATTGCCATAGACTACAGCAGCCTTGTCTGGTGTTTTTGCTGCTTGTTCTTCAAATATTCGATGAACCGTCTTCGTACGATCAAATTCCGCTTTTTTACTATTAAAATCTGTAATTAGTAAATCTTTTTCACGCGGTGGCAGTATGTCTAATTGAGATATTGGACAGTTTTCATCCTTAAATAAGTTTAAAATGATTTGTATCATTCTATTATAATGAGTCTCAATTTCTTCTTCTGTAAATAGTTCTGTTAAATAATCAAAATCGAGCATCAGTTCGTTTTTTTCTTCACGATCATTAATATGAATATTTAATGAATTTATCTCATGTTCTGAGAAATGCCATTGTGTTTCATATTCATCCTTTATCGCTTCATCATTAATATGAAGTTTTGAATTTTGATAGGATAACGAAATATCAAATAATCTCTCTATATAATTATATTGATCTCTTAGTTTTCTAGTTAACAGATCAAAAGGGTATTGCTGGTTTCGCAGCAAGGACATGAGTTTATGGCCCATTTGGTCCATCAATTCCACGATGGTCAGATCATCATTTAGCTTCACACTAATAGGCATCGTACTCACAAACATGCCAAAGGTTTGCCGTTCTACTGGATTCAACCTGTTTAGGATTGTCGTACCTAAAATAAACTGATTTTGACCTTTTAACCTTTTTAAATAAATCGATAAAATCGATAGAAAAAATGGAAAAACAGACAGATTATGTTTTTCACAAAATTGATAGATGTCTGACGTCATCTCTTTAGATAACGTGAATGTTTTTCGTTTGGCATTCGTGCTTCTCATGGCTGTATTGCTTTCTTTTAAACTGATGGGCTTCGGTAAATCAGCTAGTTCATTCAGCCAAAACGATTCATTTTTTTCAAATCGCTTCGATAATTTATACTTATTTTCACGTGAGATAAAGTCTACGTATGAATAATCTTTACTCTCACTAACCTCGACCCCGTTACATAAATCAGCATAATATTTCATCAATTTTTCTGCCATCAAATGAATCGACCAGGCATCCGAAATGATATGATGAACTTTTGCCAATATGCCACTTTCATTGTAGCCATTTTTAAATAAGATAAACTCAAATAAATCAGAATCTATTAATGCAAATGGTTTCCTTGTTTCTTGTTGTACCCACTCATGAAATGTTTTATTACTAGCTTGCAAATTTATGATGTTGAATGTTTTCTCTTGAAATGGTGATATGTATTGTTTTACTCCATCTTCCTCTTCTACTACACGAAGTCGAATGGAGTCATTTTTGAGAATAAATAAATTGATTGCTTGTTCAATTTTAGTGAAATTCAATATCCCCTTGATTTTAATGGTCCCAACTAAATTGGATATTGAAGAATGTTGAATAAACTTTTCAGTTTCCCAAATCCTTTTTTGCGGATGTGTCAAGGGATATCTGAGTTCAGACACGCTTTTTCCCCCTTTTAAAACATTAATTTTTTTCTCTCCATTGAATAAATTTAATAATCAATAAAAATGAAATGAAACTAAACACTACTAATACCACTAAATCTTGTGTCACTTGGACGTTCCAAACCCCTTGAAACAAATACCGAAGAGCATCTGTCAAATAGGTTGTTGGCAATACATAGGAGATGTACTGAATAAAAATTGGCAATGATTCCATTTCTACCATCACAGGACTCATAAACGTAATAAACATCATGGCGACTTGGCCCAAAATGGCTGCCACCTGTGGAGTTGGTGACCAAAACCCAATCAACACGCCAATTCCCACACAACTTAATATTCCAAAAAGCATAATTGGGATTATGTTGATATGAAATTGAAGGGTGACATCATACATTAGCTGTCCAACGATTGCTAAGATAATAATAGATGGGATGGCAGACAAAATCCCCTTTACTAAAACAGATAAAATAAATGTTATCTTTGAAATTGGTAAAGAAGCATAGTAGGTAAAGTGACCTTGATTTTTTTCATGAGAAATATCCTGTGCGACACTCGTTAATCCCATTAAGATAATCGCAAACACAATATTTCCGACTATGATTCTCGTAATGACCTCAAGAGTGGTTTCTTGATTAAAGACTTTTAGAAAGAATAGCGAAGTAAGAGGGAACATGGAGGCCATAAATACAATTAAGTGCCAAGTATCTCTAATAATTCCCCATTGAATTCTCCCTAATATATAAAAATCGGTTAAGTGCTTTACTAATCTGTTTGATACTTTTGTTTGTTTATTTGTAATTTCAATATAATCAGATTTCGTATTCATATCAGACTCTTTCCTCATAATGTAGATACACATCTTCAAGGCTTGGCGGTATAATTCGATACTCATCACAACGGACCGCCTCTAAATACTGAATGATTTCACCTATGACACTATGTAAGTTTTCTTTTGGTATCAATACTCTAAAACGATTTTCCGTTATAGCTTGGATTTCACCGTATTTCGACATATCGGTTTTAATTTTATTATCTCCCCCTAGAATCGTAGATATTTCGAGCTTATATCTCTGATCCACATTTTGCTTTAGTCTCCCAATAGAATCTAGCGCTAAAACTTTCCCGTGATTAATAATCGCAACACGGTCCACTATTTTTTCTGCTTCTAATAGATTGTGAGTAACCAAAATAATCGTTGTGCCTTGTTCACGATTTTTCTCTTGCAGAATGCTCCAAATTAAGTTTCGTTTAACTGGATCCAAATCATTGGTTGGCTCATCTAGGATGATAATTGGCAGGTTTCCTGTTAGACAAGTAGCAAAGCCGACCATTCTTCTTTGTCCTCCAGATAAGTTTTTCACAATCATATTCCGCTGTTTCGTTAAACCTAATTTTTCAATCAGTGCCGCTGTTTCTTTCTTTGCTTCCTGATGTCTAACGCTTCTCAGCATGGAAGTAAAATAGATCGCTTCATAAACTTTAAGTTTATTTAAAGCAAATGTTTCCTGTGAATAGTAAGACACATGATTCATAACATAATAACTATCTTCCAGAACATCTTTTCCATATAAAAATATCTTCCCGCTAGTGGGTTTTAATTGCCCGACCATTTGTTTAATTAGGGTTGATTTCCCCGCACCATTTGGTCCTAATAATCCGAAAATCTCCCCTTTACGAATGGTAAAAGAAATATTTGAGTTAGCTACCTTTCCTTTTTTAAATTGTTTATAGACTGACTCAACACGGAATACTTCATTTTCTAACGGTTCCATTTATATCACACTGTGCGGTAATTCATTATTAATCAATTGCGTAATATTATTTTCTTCATCCATAATGGCAATATTTGAACGGAAATTAGCCAACTCATCTTCATGAACCAGTGCATAAGAGATAATGATCACGACATCTCCTTCTTGCACAAGTCTTGCAGCAGCACCATTTAAACAAATATCCTTTTTTCCCGGCGGTCCAGGTATGACGTAGGTTTCAAAACGTGCACCATTATTATTATTCACAATTTGTACTTTTTCATTGGGTAAAATCCCCAATGCCTCAATAATTTCACTATCAATGGTAATACTCCCTACATAGTTAAGATTTGATTCGGTTACACGTGCACAATGGATTTTTGATTTCATTATTGTTCTATACATGTTCATTCACCAATCCTATTTGAAATTATTCTTTAAAGTTTCTTCTTTAAAATTTTTTTGAATCATGATATACATCGTAGTTAATCATGCTCAATAAAAACAAGTCCGTTATTCCCACTGTATGACTCCCTTAGTAAATCATGGTTCTAATTAAACGATATTCTAACCGTATAAATATTCCAAAAAAGTAAACAATTATAATTATAGCGAAATATCCTCCGTAGAGGATAGGGACTTTGAATTGTTTTTTCAACATGTAACGACAAAAAGAATTAGAAATCTACTAAATTTTATGGTTTTTTTACCATAAAATTACCCTTTTTTTACAAAACCTGACTTTCTCCCATACCACGGCTTTTGAACTGTTCACTAGATAATCTTTGTAAGATAATAGGTCAGAGGGACAGATGTAGTGCACCCCAAAAGTTAGATTTTACGTTCCAACTTTTGGGGTGCACTTCAGATTTTGGTTCCAATTAATCCTTAATGAAAATAAGAACAAACTAACATACTCCCCCCTTTCTCAGCTACTAATTCCTCATCGGAATAATCCTCTTATTCAAATTTATGTGTTCATGTTACTACATCACGATATAAACGATATTAACGTTGTTAGTGCAACTTGTAGTTTAGTCAGAGGGGATACTTTTGCATTTCCTCCACTAAAGGGTGAAATAAATGGATGGCAGAATTGAATATTGTCCTTATTGTAACGTAAGCTTACAATGTGAACCCCTACCTAAAGAATTACGTAACATTATGGTAATGCTACTCACGGCTCAAGAAAAATTTGCAATTTCTAGTTTGGAAGAAGATAGAGTGACAAAATGGGAATGTCCAGATTGCCATAAACAATGGGATCGGATTAAGTAAACTAATTGATCTAGATAGTACTCATAAGGTTTTCGTATTATAATTTTATATAAATAACAGAAAAATCCAGCACTTAAATTAGTGCTGGATTTTTCTCTTTAATGCCCTTATTGCAATCATTCGATAATATTTATTATTTCCACCTACTCAAAATTTAATCATTATCTAACCCCCACTAATCATCTACATTCCGATTAAGGATTAAAAATAATCCCAAAACATCTTTGCTATTAGCCATTTCAAGTAACTAAAATTAAAAATATATATTTTAGCTATTCGAATATCATCTTTTTAAAAGTAAGATGATTAACGCTTGAGGACAAGAGCATTAAATTAAAAACCCTATAGAAAGGAGGACTCCCAAGTGGAGAACAATAAAAATAACTCCAATAATGACTGGTATAAACGATATCTATCCCACTGTGAAGGTGTTGAAATCTCTAAAACTATCACTCATTTGTTCTCCCACCTACAGGAACTACAGTATGACAAGATTATAAAGAAGCTTCAAATTCCCGGTTATGAAACAAAAGTGATCATTAAGCCAAGAAAGAATCAAGGAACTAAGCGAACGGATGGTGTCCAGTTATCGCTAGAAATAGAAATGGAACAAATAAAGTCAGCTAAAGCCAAGTAACGTATAAATAATTCCCCTACAGTCAAAGATGATTACAAAAAAATAGACTGGAGAGGATAGTATGAACAAACAATATCGCATTATAAAAGATGACTATAGACTTCGTGCTTTACTGATTAGTAGAAAATAAATAATTATAGAAAGGAAGTTTTCATGATGGAAAAACAACTAATTGTTGTTTATCAACGTGTTAGTTCAGATGCACAAAGCCTTAAACTGCAGGATGCTGCAGCGAGAAGATATCTCGAATCGCAAAATTTAACTGGAAACGAGGATTTCATTATTTATCTATCTGATCATGACGTTTCTGCGACAAAATTAAAAATGAGTCAGAGACCAGAGTTAAGAAAGTAATTGGATATAAACGTGATCGTTTTGCTAGAAACTTTTATGAATTCGTAGATATCACAAACGTCTTTATTAAACATGGTGTGGAAGTTATCTACACCGCTAGTAAATGAACCACCATTTAGAAATAAGTTGGCTCTAGAGTCGTTCTATGGCATGTTTAGACAAATTGAAGGAGAAAATATTCGTTCACGTACAGATGACGCACGGAAGCAATTTCCTTCAAGTATCATTGGAGGATACAAGGATTAAAGAGGATGGAAAGGTAATCTATGCAATTAATGAGAACAAAAGTGAAATAATTATTACCTTATTTAATGATTTCATTTCTATAGTTATTGAGGATCAATTTATTGATCAATTACTACCCCATGTATATCCGATGATAAATTTAGATACTTTTACTACTGCTAGGACACTTGTTGATAGATTTGTATCCAACTATCAAGAGAAACTTTTAGATATTAGCAACATATCTACCATTACTATACCGAACAGGAAGAATGATCTTTCGAAAAGCATTAGAAATGGAGATGATTAAAAAAGATCCAACAGAAATTGCCTATCTGAAAAAAGATAAGAAAACAATTGAACAGCTGGAAGAAGAGGAAATTCCCAAATATCTTGAAAAAGGGGAACTTGCTCTGTTTCTAAATACAGCTATGCATAATGGACTTGAGCATTACTACTTGATGTTCCTAATTCTTTCGTACACAGGCATTCGAGTAGGTGAATTAGTTGCTCCAAAAATGGAAAGATATCAACTTCGTAAACCATACAACCAGCATAACCAAAACCTATTACAACGAGATAAATAACACGTTTCAATATCAACTCCTTCCCAAAGACAAGGAAGTCGCGAAGAAGAATTATTGTGGATGAAGAGGTGATAAACACTTTGAAACAGCATAAGCAAGCACAAGACGAGGTAAATAAACGACTAGGGGATTCTTACTATAACAAAGATTTTATTTTTGCAAAAACAGAGCTCCAACATGGCTATCCCATCGTTATCAAGAATTGTCAAAACAGAACGGGAAGACTGTTTAAAATTGCGGGACTGAATCCAGAGTTAACACCGCATTCGTTACGCCATACACATACATCTCTTCTTGCTGAGGCTGGTGTATCATTAGAACAAATCATGGATAGGCTTGGTCACACTGCTGATTAAATTACGAAAAATGTGTACCTTCATGTCACCCAAGAAATGAAAAAAGAAGCCTCTCAAAAGTTCAGTGAACTCATGAGAAGCCTCCGTTAATTTACCTCAATGTTAGCAAAATGTTAGCATTCCACTCTCACCTTACCAACAAACCCAGTCATACCAAGGGTTTGAGTGGCAGATTACATCATGCCGCCCATACCGCCCATGCCGCCCATGTCAGGCATTCCGCCGCCAGCGCCGCCTTCTTCAGGCTTGTCAGCGATAACAGCTTCAGTTGTTAAGAACATAGCTGCAACACTTGCTGCGTTTTGTAATGCAGAACGAGTTACTTTAGTTGGGTCTACGATACCTGCGTCGAACATGTTTACCCACTCGCCGTTAGCAGCGTTGAAGCCGATGCCAACTTCTTCTTTCTTCAAGCGGTCAACGATTACAGAACCTTCAAGGCCTGCATTGTGTGAGATTTGACGTACTGGCTCTTCAAGTGCACGTAGGATGATGTTAACACCTGTTTGAGTGTCGCCTTCTTCTTGGATTTCCGCTACTTTGTTGTATACGTTAACGAGTGCTGTACCACCACCAGAAACGATACCTTCTTCTACTGCTGCGCGAGTAGAGTTAAGTGCGTCTTCGATGCGTAGTTTACGTTCTTTTAATTCTGTTTCAGTTGCAGCACCAACTTTGATTACTGCTACACCGCCAGCTAATTTTGCTAGGCGCTCTTGTAATTTTTCTCTGTCAAATTCAGAGGTTGTTTCTTCGATTTGAGCACGGATTTGGCCAACACGGCTTGAGATTTGGCTTGCATCTCCAGCACCTTCAACGATTGTTGTATTTTCTTTTGTCACAACAATTTTAGAAGCGCGACCTAATTGTTCGATTGAAGCTGATTTAAGGTCTAAACCTAAGTCTTCAGTGATTACTTCACCGCCAGTTAAGATTGCGATGTCTTCTAGCATTGCTTTACGACGGTCACCGAATCCTGGAGCTTTAACAGCTACAGCATTGAATGTTCCACGTAGTTTGTTAACTACTAATGTAGCTAATGCTTCACCTTCAACATCTTCAGCGATTAATACTAGTGGCTTACCTTGTTGAACAACTTGTTCTAGAACAGGTAAGATTTCTTGGATGTTTGTGATTTTTTTGTCAGTGATTAATACATATGGGTTTTCTAGAACTGCTTCCATTTTGTCAGAATCAGTTACCATGTATGGTGATGCATAACCACGGTCAAATTGCATACCTTCTACGACTTCTAGTTCAGTAGAGAAGCCTTTAGATTCTTCGATTGTGATAACACCGTCGTTACCAACGCGTTCCATTGCTTCTGCAATTAATTGACCTACTTCTTCATCAGCTGCAGAGATTGCTGCAACTTGTGCAATTGACTCTTTACCTTCGATTGGTTTAGAAATTGCTTTAAGCTCTTCAATTGCAACAGCAACTGCTTTCTCGATTCCTTTACGAACAACCATTGGATTAGCTCCAGCTGTTACGTTCTTTAATCCTTCACGGATCATTGCTTGTGCTAATACTGTTGCAGTAGTTGTACCGTCACCAGCAACATCGTTTGTTTTGCTCGCTACTTCAGCAACTAATTTAGCACCCATGTTTTCAAATGCATCTTCTAATTCAATTTCTTTTGCAATCGTTACACCGTCATTAGTGATTAAAGGTGAACCGAATTTCTTTTCTAATACGACGTTACGTCCTTTTGGTCCTAATGTAACTTTAACAGCATCTGCTAACGCGTCTACACCGCGTAACATTGAACGACGAGCTTCTTCGCTAAATTTAATATCTTTTGCCATTTAAACTAGACCTCCTCAAATTTTTAAAAATAGATTCTATGATATAGTGCTGTATCCTTATCCGATTACAGCTAAAATGTCGCTTTCACGTAAAATTAAGTATTCAGTACCTTCATATTTCACTTCAGTACCAGCATATTTTGAGAAGATAATACGATCGCCTTCTGCTACTTCAAGAGCTACTTTTTCTCCGTTGTCTAGAACACGACCTGTACCAACAGCAACGACTTTTCCTTCTTGTGGCTTTTCTTTCGCACTATCTGGAAGAACGATACCACTAGCAGTTTTTTCTTCTGATTCAACTAACTCGATAATAACGCGATCACCTAATGGCTTTAACAAGTGAAACAACCTCCTCAAATTTCTTGTAATTATGATAAATTTTCCTTTTTATTAGCACTCATCATCATTGAGTGCTAACACAATTTATATATTATATAAGATTTCTATCAATTTCAAGTCTGAAGTTAAAATTTTTTTTAGAAACTTACCTACTAAATTATGTCTATTATATGATAAAAATAAACCTACTTGTCTAATTTAATAACACTTAACATACAATTGGTTATGAAAAGGTATGTTACAATATGTTTTGGGTATGGTTAGCTTTATTTGTACTATGAAGTTAATATAACTAATAAATGACTCACTCTATAAATCGTTAATTTTAAGGAGGTATGTATGAAAAAGAACTATTGGTTCATTATCCTTACATATATGGTTATGCAATTTTCTGGGATTTTCGGCATTGAATTATTTGAGTATTTACGTATTGGTGAATCGCGGGCCGAGTATATTGCAAATTGGACAATTGTCAGTTTTACGCTTGCTCTTATTATCACATTGTACTTACTAAGAAATGAACGTACAGATGGTAACTCCCTACGTGGTGGAGAACCCTCATCAATACTTATCTCGAGCCTTTGGGCATTTGGTGGGATTTTTCTCGCACTCTTTTCGCAAGTCATTGCAGCAAATATAGAAATTGCTCTATTTGGTGTCGAACCGGGTTCAGAAAACACCCAAAATATCGTTAAACTAATCCAAGCCTCACCACTCGTTATCATCGTTACATCGATTATAGGTCCAATACTAGAGGAAATTATTTTCCGTAAAATTATCTTCGGTGGACTTTATAACAGAACGAACTTTTTCATTGCAGCCATTATTAGTTCACTATTATTCTCTCTTCTTCATGGCGAATTTGAACATTTATTATTATACGCAGCAATGGGCTTTACGTTTGCCTTTCTCTATGTGAGAACAAAACGAATTATCGTACCAATTATTGCGCATGTTTCGATGAATACATTAGTTGTCGTTACCCAAGTCCTCTTCAAAGATAAGATTGAGGAATATCTGGAAAGATTAGAGCAAATGGAACAGTTACAAGTGATTATTGGAGGCATTTTATTGTGAGAGTGAACCCTATTTCCATGGGAATATTTTATTTTGTGATGGGGTTAATCTTTATTTACTTAGCAATTAACAGTGCACGGGAAGGACTCTTTACCTTTCCGACGATTCTACTTATGTTATTTGCTACATTTGATATTGGTGTTGCCATCAGAATGTTCCTATTGTCAAAAAAAGTGAAGGATCAAAATAAGAAAAAATGAGACTGAGTTTGAATTCAGTCTCATTTATTTTTATTCTCTTCTTCAAATTTAACCTTTTGAGCTTTACGATATGAAATTCTTGATATCCATATACTAATTTCATATAAAATAAACATTGGTATCGACACCATTAAATGTGATGTTAACTCCGGCGGTGTAATGAATGCCGCGATAACAAGTAATACAAAGTAAGCATATTTTCTTATCTTTGACAAAAACATCGGTGTGACAATTCCAAGTCTAGTAAGAAACATAATGACTACAGGTAACTGAAATAATATTCCAAAAGGGATGACTAATTGTAATAGAAAAGTAAAATACTCATTAATCCCAATCACTTGATTGATTTCTAAGTCTGTTGAAATTCTCTCCATAAAATCTACTACAAATGGGAATAGGATAAAATATGCGAAAGATACACCTATTAAAAATAAACCAAGTGAAATCGGGATATAGCTTAGTGTTACTCGTCTTTCCTTTTCGTATAGACCAGGACTTACAAAAGACCATAGTTGATATAAAATGATCGGTGAAGTAATGACGAAAGCGATAATAAATGCAAATTTCATATAGACCATTAAAGGGTCTGTTAAATTAAACGCATTTAATGTTAAATTTTTTGCCTCATCAGTATGCTGCAAGTATACAATGATCGGTCTAGAAAGCAAAAAGCCAAGGATTACGGCTAGAAAAAAGAAAACGACAACAATCATTAGTCGTTTTCTTAGCTCTGTTATATGCTCAATGACCGACATTTCATTTTGTTTCATATCGGTTCATTCCTATCTTACTTGACTTCTTCCCTATTTTCTTTCTTTTTCACGTCGTCATCATCATCATCTGCTAAACCTTTTGTTGCATGTTTAAACTCTCTCAACGTATTGCCTGCCGCTTTCCCTAGTTCTGGTAACTTTTTTGGGCCAAAGATTAGTAAAGCAACAAAAACGATTAATACGATACTGCCGAATCCTAAATTCATCGACATCCACCTCCTTTATATGTATGCATTACGATTTGTCTTCTATTGGATAATGTTTTAAAAAGTACACGAGAGATTGTAACTCTACCGCTAAATCAATATGATGGATTCGAATGTTATCGGGAACATTTAATCTAGCAGGTGTAAAGTTTAGAATCCCTTTAATCCCTCTGACAATTAATCTGTCGGTAATTGCTTGTGCAACATTTGCCGGCACAGTCAAAATCGCAACTGTGACATCATCAGGTAGAAACTCTTCTAATTGATTTAAATCATAAACCGGGACTCCGCCAATTTCTTTGCCAATCTTCTCTTTATCAACATCAAATGCAAGTGAGATGACTGTGTTATTATTTTTGGTAAAATTATAATGCAAAAATGCGGTCCCTAAATTACCAACACCTATTAAACAGACATTCGTTGTTTCATCTTGATCTAATGTTTTTCTGAAAAAGGATAATAAATAATTGACATTGTATCCATATCCTTTTTTACCAAGTGCTCCAAAATAAGAAAAATCCCGGCGAATTGTTGCCGAATCTACCTTTACAGCATCACTTAACTCTGCTGAGGAAACACGCTGCTTCCCAGAGGAATGAAGATTTTTTAAAAATCTGTAGTATAATGGCAGTCGCTTTGCAGTTGCCTGCGGTATCTTTGATTGTTCAATATTCATTTTATCCCTCACATTCATCCATAAGGCATGTCGTTTGATTGGTTGTTAGTTAAAACTTCTACCTATTTCTCTTAAGCTACCAACTAATCGTAATATTTTTCATTTATGCGAATGAGTACGGGAATCTACTTATTATGGTCTACTGTCTATTATATGGCTTCTCTTAAAGAAACACACTACTTTATCTAAAATAGTCTCCATTTTTCCCACCTGTTTTCGATTTCAAATAAGTAGGACCAATGACCATTCCCTTGTCTATCGCTTTACACATATCATAAACGGTTAATGCTGTAATACTTGCAGCAGTTAACGCTTCCATCTCAACCCCTGTACTACCCTTTGTTTTGACAGTTGAGAAAATATGAAGTACATAGTTTGCGTCATTTGTTTTCCATTCAAACTCTATATCGACACCTTTAATTGGGATAGGATGACACATAGGAATTACTTGTGATGTTTGCTTTGCAGCCATAATACCTGCTACCTGTGCTACTGAAAGAACATCACCCTTCCCTATCTCATAATTGAGGATCTTTTCATAGACCTCTTTACCTACTTCAATGCTAGTTTTTGCTCGGGCAGTTCGAACAGTTGTATCTTTTTCTGAAATATCAACCATTTTTGCTCTGCCTTGCTCATTAAAATGTGTAAATTCGGACATATACACTACCCCTTATAATAGACTATACACTATTTTTTCCAATCTGTCTTTTCCGTGAATGTGACAATTATATGGAAACTGTTTATTTTTTACATATTGTTGTGATCGTTAATTTTTTCTATGTATTCGTCACATCTTAAGCTCTTATATACTCTTTTTCACTCACGTAGGTGAACTTCTTTGATGAATTCTTACATTTATCCAAAATGATAATGATTTTCTATCGACTACACCCCATCAGTCTACCATAACTGAAAACCTGTTCTAGAAAACTTTGTCTAATGTATCTCTGTTGCCGATTGGCTTTTATTAAGCTACACTTAAAGAATTGATAGAGGTGAATATAATGATTCTATTACAAGTAAATCAGCTTAGTAAATCTTTTGGTGCTGAGCCTATTTTATCTAATATAAAGCTTGAAGTACAAACTAGAGACAAAATCGCGATTGTCGGTCGTAACGGCGCTGGCAAATCAACACTTTTAAAAATAATTGGTGGTCAAATGTCTTACGACTCTGGTGATTTGATAAAACCTAAGGATGTGACGATCGGTTATCTAGCACAAGATACTGGCCTTGAGTCTAAATTATCAATTTGGGATGAGATGCTACTCGTTTTTAAACATCTCCAATCAATGGAAAAAGAGATGCGTACCTTAGAAAATAAGATGTCAACCGTAGATCCTAGTCAGGATTCCCGACAATTCGAACAATTGCTAAAGGAATATGACACCCTACAAGTTGCCTTTAAAGACCAAGGTGGTTATCAATATGAAGCTGATATTCGGTCAGTATTACATGGTCTAGGATTCAGTAACTTCGACCCAGCAACTACTATTTCTTCTTTAAGTGGTGGCCAAAGAACTAGACTTGCACTCGGTAAGCTATTGCTGACAAACCCAGACTTATTAATATTAGATGAACCAACAAACCATCTAGATATCGAAACGCTATCCTGGCTGGAGCAATATTTACAAGGTTATCCTGGGGCTATCCTTATTGTTTCTCATGACCGTTATTTCCTCGATAAGATTGTAACACAAGTGTATGAAATAAGTCGGCATACTAGTACGAAATATATCGGGAATTACAGTAGTTACTTAAAATATAAAGCCGAAAACTATGAACGTGACTTAAAAGCATATGAAAAACAGCAAGAAGAGGTAGCAAAATTACAAGATTTTATCCAACGTAATCTAGCTCGTGCCTCAACAACAAAGCTTGCTCAAAGTAGACGGAAAAAGCTTGAAAAGATGGATATAATGAATAAGCCGCTTGGTGATGAGAAATCAGCAAACTTTCATTTTGATATTGAAAGGCAAAGTGGAAATGACGTTCTTAAGGCGACAAATATATCTGTATCTTATGAGCCTAATAAACCTGTTATTTCAAATATTTCCTTTTCGATCTCACGAGGTGAAAGCATCGCTTTAGTAGGTCCAAATGGGATCGGGAAGTCTACCCTTTTAAAATCAATCGTACAAAAGTTAGACAGCTTAACTGGTTCCTTCTCTCTAGGAACACATGTCCAAATTGGTTACTATGATCAGCAACAAGCAGACTTAACCTCAAATAAACGTGTGCTTGATGAACTATGGGATGAATATCCTAATAAAACTGAAAAAGAAATCCGTACTGTACTCGGGAATTTCCTCTTTTCAGGTGATGATGTCTTAAAATCTGTATCCTCTTTAAGTGGGGGAGAAAAGGCAAGATTAGCATTATCAAAGCTTATGCTCCAAAACGCAAATTTTCTTATACTGGATGAGCCTACAAACCATCTCGATTTAGACAGTAAGGAAATCCTAGAAAATGCACTAATTGATTATCCAGGTACAATACTCTTTGTGTCGCATGACAGATATTTCATCAATCGAATTGCCACAAAAGTGTTCGAGCTATCTAGCAATATGCTAACAGAGTATCTAGGTGACTATGATTATTATGTCATGAAAAAAGAAGAACAGCTTGAACTTGAGTTATTGGAGAAACAAGAACAGAAAACGGCAGAAGCAACTGCAGCAGAAACAACTGGTAAACTTACTTATCAACAAGAAAAAGAACTAAAGAAACTCGAACGGCAAAAACAACGGAAAATTGAAGAAATAGAACTTCAAATAAGTGAAATAGAAGAAAAAATTGAAGAAAATGAACAATTACTCTGTGATCCAGAGGTCTACCAAGACCACGAGCAAGTACAGAAAATCAATACTGAAAATGAACAGCTGCAAACACAACTAGAAGAATTGATGACAGAGTGGGAAACATTACATTAATATGAAAGGTTAACTCAAACTTATTCACAGCTTCAATTTGAGTTAACCTTTTACTTCGACAAAAACTTTTAAAATATAAATTTCCTAATAGTGAAAATTAACTTTTATCCACACTAAAGCCCCTTTATTTTCAACATATCAACAGACTTATACACATTATCCACATTTTTCGATGTTATTATCCTATTTATCCACAGGTTGTTTTTTTCTACGTATGACAGGATTTTCAACCATTTTACACACTTCAACAAATCTCGTGGATAACTATGTGGATAACCTTAATCAACCCAAGACGACAAATGCACCAATACTAAAAAAACGGCAAAACAAAAAAAGTCCCCTACAATAGGAGACTAAGAAGGAAGAAGCTCTAACCCAGGGTTTGCATTTAATGACAAATCACTTCTTTTCCCCTTTTCAAACAGAACACTTCCAGCTGCAGCAATCATTGCAGCATTATCTGTACAAAGTGACAGAGGAGGAATCACTAATTCTAAATCACTATTTGCAAACTTATTATTTAAAGCTGTTCGTAAACCTTTATTTGCTGCTACTCCTCCTGCAACTAACAGCTGTTTTACTTCATATTTATCCACAGCTTGTGCAGTTTTACCAACAAGTACATCGATTACACTCTGTTGAAAGCTGGCAGCTATATCCTTTGGCTCTAATTCAATCCCTTTTTGCTTCGCATTATGTAATGTATTAATGACAGCTGATTTAAGCCCACTAAAACTAAAGTCAAACGATCCTTCACCAAGCCATGCTCTTGGTAAATCAATAGATGGCTGACCTTCATGTGCAAGTTTATCAATATGTGGCCCACCCGGATATGGTAGTCCTAACGTTCTTGCAACTTTATCATAAGCTTCACCGGCTGCATCATCTAACGTTTCTCCTATTACTTCAAAGCTTGCATGTTCCTTCATATAAACGAGCTCTGTGTGTCCGCCAGAAACTACTAATGCAAGTAATGGAAATTTCATCTCTGTAACAAGACGGTTTGCGTAAATATGCCCAGCAATATGATGAACCCCTACTAATGGCAACCCATGAGAAAAGGCCAATGCCTTTGCTGCATTGATACCAGTTAATAGTGCTCCAACAAGTCCTGGTCCTTCCGTTACTGCCACTGCATCCAAGTCTTGAAATTGTAAATTTGCCTTGTTCATTGTTTCTTCAAATACAATCGTTAATTGCTCAACATGATGTCTCGAAGCAATCTCCGGTACTACTCCACCAAAACGCTTATGACTATCAATTTGAGAGGAAACAACATTTGCTACAATTTCACGGCCATTTTTAATAATCGCTGCAGCAGTTTCATCACAACTTGTTTCTATCCCTAAAATATACTGATCTTTATCAATCATCAATATTCACCCACATAACTATAGCATCTTCTAAATTGTCTGTATAATAGTTCTTTCTAACGCCACCTGTTTCAAAACCAAGCTTTTTATATAAAGCTTGAGCTATATGGTTAGAAACCCTTACCTCTAATGAGAGTCTTTTCGCACCTAATTCTTTACTTAACTGCAAGGAAAATTGTAATAGGGCTTCTCCAATTTTTTTCCCGCGATACTCTGGATGTACAGCAATATTCGTAATTTGTGCATCATCCATTATCACCCATAAGCCACAATAACCGATAACCCTACCTTTATATTCAACGACTACATATTTAGCAAATAAATTTTGTTCTAGTTCATAATATAATGAATCCTTTGACCAAGGTGTTGAAAAGGATAATAGTTCAATTTGGTAAACTTCCTCTATATCATCCTTTCCCATCGCCCTAATGACATATTCATTCTCCAATTCTTTCACCATCTAATTTCTGCTGTTCAAGCCATTTTGCTTCTGCTTCAGCTAAGCGAATATAGTTAGGGACAAGGGAATGTACATCAACTGCTTCTTTAGGAAGACCCAGTACCCCTAGTTCACTTGGTCGTGGATTGTTCAATGTCATATGTCCGATTACTGCTTTTTCACCAAGTATCTCTTGAATTACATCTTTATGAATCGAAACATCATTTCCTAGGAATAATACTTTTTGTCCCGAACCTTTTAGTTTTTCTAACCAATCAGTTAGTAAGAGATTACAATCCTCATTTAACGTTATCAGTTTTCCTTCATTGTATTCATATAAACCGGTATAGACTTGTCCTCTTCTTGCATCAAACAATGGTGAAATTACTCCATTAAAGTATCTGCCATTAGCAGCTAATACTTCTAGACTGGAAACACCTACAATTGGTATATGCAAAGACCAGGCTAGCGTCTTTGCGATTGACACACCGATTCTTACCCCTGTATAAGAACCAGGCCCTGTTGCTACAACTATCTTTTCTAATTCACTTGGATTTACATCACAATCATTTAATAATGCTTCAATCGCAGGCATCGCACGTACTGAATGATTTTTTTTCAAGTTTGTAATATACTCCCCGATAACTTTTTCATTATCAAGTAATGCTACACCTAATACTAGATTGGTCGTATCAATTGCTAATGCCTTCATGTGTTAACTCCTTACAAATCTCATTATATTTATCACCATATGGAGTCAGGATGAGATTCCTTGTAGATTCTTCAATATACTTAATTGTAATATTTAATCTTTCTGTCGGTAATTGATTTTCTATGAGGTGTGCCCATTCTACAACGGTTACTCCGTCACCATTAAAATATTCTTCGAAACCTAAATCTTCACCTTCATCATCTAAACGATAAACGTCCATATGATATAAAGGCAGTCTTCCACTTTTATACTCTTTAATTATTGTAAAGGTAGGGCTGTTTACATTTCGATTAATTCCAAGACCAGTAGCTAGCCCCTTCGTAAAAGTGGTTTTACCTGCTCCTAAATCACCTTCGAGCGTCAAAACCATTCCTTCTTCCAATAATCTTGCTAAGCGTTGTGCAACCGTAATCGTGTCTTCAGCTGCATTTGTTTGAATAACATATGATTCCACATTCATTCACCTAATTTTATCTAAAGTGGTTAAATCCTAATTTATTTATCGGTATTAATTGGTCGTCTTTTTTAGAAAAAACACCTCTTAAATTTTTATCAACATATCCTATTTTCGTCATTTTAATATTACTATCATTACAAAGCCTTATCAATTCATCCCATGATTCTAAAGATATAGTACCAACTAATTGATAATCTTCTCCACCGTAAAGTACCCATTTTGTAATATCGAATTTATCTGCAACACTTTCTAATTCACTACTTATTGGCACATCTATTCTATTTAGAACAATACCTACTTGACTTGCCTCGGCTATCTCATGTAACTCACTAGCTAAGCCGTCACTGATATCATTTAACGAAGCCCGATCAAGTTTGGCTAACAATCTTCCTGCTCTAACTTGTGGTACTGGTCGTTTATGACGCATCAATAATGTATCTCTTATATACGTATTATCAATAGAAATATTGTCTAGTAAGAGAGCAAGACCTGCCGATGAGTCACCTAATGTTCCTGTTACAAACACGACATCACCATCTTTAGCTTTACTTCTTAGCAAGGATACATTTGCTTCAACTTCACCAATTACCGTTACAGTTATAACTAATTTATTACCTGTAGCAACAGTATCTCCACCGAGTAAGTCCATTTGATATTGAGTTGCTAGCTCTTCCATACCGGCAAATATTTCAAAGAGCTCTTCTTCGTTCCAACTATTTGGAATTGCGATAGATACTAAATAATATAAAGGCATCGCTCCCATCGCGGCTATATCACTAATATTAACAGCTAATGCTTTATAACCAATATCTCTTGGTGATGACTTTTCCTTTAGAAAATGAACATCCTCTACCATTGTATCTACACATACAACTTGATTCATTGCTTTATTAGGCTCATAGACTGCTGCATCATCACCAATACCAACTTTAACTGTGCGATGATGTTTTCTCTTTGGCTTAATTTTACTAATAAACTCGAACTCTTCCATAATAATCAAAACCAATCTAAAAAGTTTGTATGAAAAATCCTTAGGAATGTTATTTCCTAAGGATTTCTAGTCTCTTATTAGTTTATCTTATATTAAGAGTTTATCCAAGTTTTATCAATTTAACCTTATTAAAAAGCCAGATACACAGTAGGATAAACTGCTCTACAAATTTGAGCAGAAATGCATTCAGATTTAGATTTTGGCCATAAAAAAAACGAAACATTGTAGTTTCGTTGTAAATTATGTATTTATGGCGGTCCGGACGGGACTCGAACCCGCGACCTCCTGCGTGACAGGCAGGCATTCTAACCAACTGAACTACCGGACCAATTTTGGTTGCGGGGACAGGATTTGAACCTGCGACCTTCGGGTTATGAGCCCGACGAGCTACCAGACTGCTCCACCCCGCGATAATATGAAGTACTAAGTTCTTCTATGCATATAGAAACTACCTAATACTGACCACCCCGATTTGTCAATCGGTGTGCTTATGTTCCTCAGTGAAGCTTATTCGTTCGTGCTCCACCCCGCGATAATATAAAGTCACTACTAATATTAATATAATATCTACCTGGCAACGTCCTACTCTCACAAGGGGAAGCCCCTAACTACCATCGGCGCTGAAGAGCTTAACTTCCGTGTTCGGCATGGGAACGG
>NZ_JAUSUD010000025.1 GCF_030813355.1 Metabacillus malikii | reverse complement strand
GACAATGCACTACCTGTCAGCTATACACTTCCGCCACTACGGTGTGTTCGGGACTTTCACCCGTTAGCCCGATACGCTGCCAAGCGCACAAAAGACAGAAGTGAAGCTTCACTTCTGTCTTTTATTTAATCTTCGTCTTCTTCATCCCTATTGTCCATGTCTGGCATATTAAACATTTGTTGGCTAGGGTCCATTTGTCCTTGATATGGATTAAATGGTTGCTGTCCATATGGTGCCATTCCTTGTGGTTGCGCCATATATGGTTGCTGTCCATATGGTACCATTCCTTGTGGTTGTGCCATGTATGGTTGTTGTTGCGGGTATGGCATCATAGGTTGTTGATATTGAGCTGGGAAACCTTGCTGATATGGATTTGCTTGGTATGGATTTACGTATGGTGCTCCACCTCCACAACCACAATCATCCTGACCACCAGTATATGCAGGTGCAACTTGAGGGTTGTATGGTTGATTTGGCTGCTCAGCATAATCATAATCATCGTCATCATCAAAGTCTTCATCATATGCACCTAATACAGGATTTTGATGTAAACCGCTTCCCGGCAATACTGGTGATACCGGTACTCCCGCATAAGGATTTACTGGAAATCCTGGACCATAATGCATTGGCGCTGCTTGAACCCCTCCATATCCATGAGGAATTGGAGCATGTGGATAGTAATTAGGTGGGCATAAACCACTTCCTGGTAAAACAGGTGAAACTGGAACCATATGTTGTTGTGGTGCTACAAACTGTGGTTGTTGCATCATTGGCTGTGTATATGCAGGATTTTGCATATACGGTACATTCGGCATGTTAGGTACATTCGGCATATTTGCCATATTTTCTGAATCCTCCTCATTTTGTTCTGGTGATACAGGTAATGGCGTTTCTTTGACTGGTTGTTTCACTTCTGCTTCAATATTTTCTTGTTTTGGCGTTATAGGCGGATTTGACATTTGCGGCATCATCGCCATATTCACCGTATAATAATTATTCACGTCTAGCCCAGTATATACCGGATGTTGAACATTTGGTTTTGGAACTGGCGGAATATATGGTTTCGATGGTTTTTCTTGATCAACTTCTTTTGGTATTGTATCTTCAACATCAACAACTGGTTTTGGCTTTTCCTTTGCGAACGGATGGTCTGAAACTGGCATCTCTTTCTTTTGCTGAATAGGTGCCTCTTTTTTAATGACGACATTGCCTGTTTGAGATGGAACTTTTATCTTCATACCAGGCATGATTAAATCTGGATTGCTTAATTGTGTATTCATACTCTTCAATTCTTCAAAATCAACCCCATATTTATTTGCAATTTTCCAAAGGGTATCGCCTTTTTGTACAATATGAATTTTCAATGCTTTCCCTCCTAAGCATAAAAACATTTTCAAAAAAAGCAAAAATTACCTTCATATTTTGGAAGATTTTAGACATAATCATTTAAGATTATGTTCATATAAGCAGCTTGAAACAACGGTAGAATACATAATAATCAAGCTACTCCATACAGCAAACATTCATTTTTAAAAACAAGACGTCTCATTCTTCATCACAATTTATGTCTTTCTCTGGAAAATTATGAATAAAAACAATAAAACTACCTATAATGGCGCAATAATAAATCTCCGTATAACAACCATATGCTGCTTGTTGAAAATTTATTAGTCTGAATTTTAAATACCAATGATTTACTTTGGAAGGGTTGTTGGACAAAAGTATAAAAGTGTTGGAGGGTAATACATCGTTTTGTAAAAGGTGATGAATAAGTAGACATTTTACTCCTTCTAACTGATGAAGGAGATTTTGAAGCGCGCTCTATCCTAAAACCTTCTTCATTGCCTTTATGAAGGAGATTTTGAAACATGCTCTATCCTAAAACCTTCTTCATCGACTTTATGAAGCAGATTTTGAAACATGAACTATCATGAAACCTTCTTTATCGTTTTTTAGAAATGGGTTTTAACCCGTTCCTTACCAGAAATCTCCTACACCTTTTCCAAAATGACATATTCTGTCTAGAAAGACATGAATTGATTATAGCTACCATATGAACGATTCGGAAGCAGCATGATCCCACAGTGAATAGTCAGTAAAATAGACAAAGTAAAAGACCACCCTGTTAGGTAGTCTTCTATAATAATGTTTATACATTGTCCAACATTCTATTTAATGCTAATACCGCATCTTTTGTAATATGATCAGGGACAATGATTTGATTAGACAATTCTTCATTTTCTAAGCTTTCTAGTGCCCATAGAAGATGTGGTAAATCGATTCGATTCATTGTTAGGCAAGGGCACATATATGGATTTAGTGAGACAATTTTTTTATCTTGATTGTTTTGGATAAGTCGATTGACAAGATTCATTTCTGTTCCTATTGCCCATTTCGAACCGGGTTCTGCTGCTTCAATCATATCGATGATGTATTTCGTTGAACCAGCATAATCTGAATGTTCGACAACTTCTCTGCTACATTCTGGATGGACAAGAATTTTCATATCTGGTTCAGTTTTTCTTAAGTGTTCAATATTGGCAACTGTAAAATTTTCGTGTACGGAGCAGTGTCCTTTCCATAAAATAACGATTATATCCTCTATATTCCCATCATATTCAAGCTTATTTGTAATTGGATTCCATATCGCCATTTTATCAAGAGGTACTCCTAAATCATAAGCTGTGTTACGGCCTAAATGTTGATCAGGCAAAAAGAGAATTCGTTCTTTTTGAGTGAACGCCCATTGTAACATTTTTTTAGCATTTGATGATGTGACAGTTGCCCCGCCATTTTTGCCAACAAATGCTTTGATTGCTGCAGTTGAATTTACATATGTTAAAGGAATAATCGTGTCTCCAAATAATTGCTGCAGTTTTTCCCAAGCCCGGTCGGTTTGGTCGATATCAGCCATGTCTGCCATTGAGCAGCCTGCACGCATATCCGGAAGAATAACCTTTTGATGATTCGCTGTTAACATATCTGCCGTTTCTGCCATAAAGTGGACACCACAAAATACAATGTATTCGGCATCTCTATTTTCTGCAGCAGCTTGTGCTAGCTGAAGGCTATCGCCAGTAACGTCAGCAAATTGTACTACCTCATCCTTTTGATAATGATGTCCAGGAATGTACAGCCTGTTTCCGTATTTCTCTTTAATTTCTTTTACGCTTTGTTCCATTTCTTCATAACTTCTATTTTTATATGATTCTGGCATCATTTCTTTTTTATCATGTTCAAGTAAATCTAGTAGTTCCATTTTACCAACCCCCTATTTTACATTTAAGCTAATATCTAATGATTTATATGAATGTGTTAAGAAGCCTAACGAAATATAATCAACATTTGTGTCCTTGTATTCCGCTAAATTATGAAAGCCAATTCCACCCGATGCTTCAGTAATAATATGTTTTGGTGTTAGTTCTACAAATTTCGAAACTTCATTAGGTGTGCGATTATCAAACATAATGACATCAGCCCCAGCTTCAATTGCTTCTAATAATTGCGTTTCAGTCTCAATTTCGACTTCGATTTTCACCATATGTCCCACATTTTCTCTCACTTGTTTAACGGCATTCGTTATTGATCCTGAAAATGCAATATGATTATCCTTAATCATGACTCCATCATAAAGCCCAAAACGATGATTGTACCCTCCGCCACATGTTACAGCATATTTTTCAAACATTCTTAAGCCAGGTGACGTTTTTCTCGTATCACATATTCTTGTATGATTTGATTGGATTGTATCGACAGCTTTTTTTGTAATTGTCGCAATACCGCTCATTCGTTGGATTAAATTTAAAATGACCCGTTCACCACTTAATATCGAGGCCACAGGACCTTGTATGTCCGCAATCTTATCTCCTGATTTAACAATGTCTCCATCCTGTTTATATGTGGTTACGAGAATATCATGACCGAAAAAGTTAAGCCCGGCATGGATTATTTCATTGCCTGCAAATACTCCGTCCTCTTTCGCAATAATCACTGCTTCACCTCTTGCATCATTGCGAAAAATTGATTGACTTGTAATATCCACTTCCCCTAAATCTTCTAAAAAGAATTCCTCTAGTTTTTTTCGAAGTTTTATTTTGTTCATCATTTATACCTCCGCGTACATTTCTTCCTTCGTTCGTATAATCTGCCTTTCGTTCCACTCATTATCATTTGTGTAAGGAAAATCTAATCGGTAATGCCCTCCCCTACTTTCGGTGCGTTTAAGTGCTGAGGATGATATGAGCCACCCAATTGTCAGAAGATTTATCGTTTCCATTTCTTCCCTTGTGAGATTTTTCACATTAAGGTCAAAAAAAGTAGATTGATATGTTTTAAACCAGTTTACCGCAATCGTTAATTCTGCTTCAGTTCGTTGTATACCGACATATTCGGACATCACCCTTTGAATGTGTTTTCTCGTTGGGAGGTTGAGCTTTTGTCCCTGACTATCAGTTCCTTCATCAATGGAATATGATGCTCTTTTTTCAAAAGGTACTGATAAAATATGTGAAGCGACATTTTTTCCAAATACGAGTCCTTCTAGCAATGAGTTACTCGCAAGTCGATTAGCTCCGTGTACACCGGTACATGCCGTCTCTCCTATGGCGAATAAATCTTTAATCGAGGTTTCACCTTTATCATTTGTCCGAATTCCCCCCATTAAAAAGTGCATTCCTGGTGCAACTGGGAGCTTACCGTGTTCAATATTCACACCGTTTTCTCGGCAAATGTTGGACACAGTCGGAAAACGCTCTTTAAAATTGGTTATTGGAGAAATATCAAGATATACGTTATGCCCTTTTTTCATTTCTTCAAAAATAGCTCGTGAAACAACATCTCTTGGAGCGAGGTCTTTTTGATGATGAATATTGTGCATAAACGCTTCCCCTCTGTCGTTTATAAGAACGGCCCCTTCACCACGTACTGCTTCTGAAATTAATCCAACGCAGCGGCCTTCAATATTTAACATCGTCGGGTGAAACTGGATAAATTCCATATCAGTAATCTCTGCGCCGGCACGGAAAGCCATGGCGATTCCGTCCCCCGTAATAACATCAGCATTGGAAGTATGACCGTACACTGCCCCGCAACCACCACTTGCTACTATCGTTTTGCTCGCTAAATATGTATTTAGCGCACCATTATTCGCTTTCGTACGAACACCAAGACAAGTACCATTCTCAATAATTAAATCTAAAGCCATTTCGTTTTCGATAAGTACAGCTTTTGATTTTATTTTGTTATATAAAAACATTGTCATCTCTCGGCCTGTTGCATCACCACCAGCATGTAAAATCCGATTGTGACTATGTGCTCCTTCTTTTCCTAAAAGAAATTGATTATTGTTATCGGTATCAAATGTCATTCCATTTTTACACCATTTAACAATTTCAATTGGCCCCTCTGTAACAAGCTTTTTTACATTGTGTTTATTATTGTGATGACAACCAGCTATTAACGTATCTTCGTAATGATTTTTCCAAGAATCGTTTTTATGAATTGCAGCAGCAATACCACCTTGTGCAAGCATTGAGTTGCTCTCTGTCCACGATGATTTTGTGATAACAATCACATTTTTATGTTTGAGATAATAAGCAGCAGATAACGCTGCAATCCCACTACCAATAATGATGACATCTGTTTGAGGCATATAACACCCTCCTGTAAATTTACACGTGTCTTGACACCTATATTTACATATATTTAAAATAATGACAAGAGTTTTTATTCGTAATCTTTAAGATTACAAGAAATATAGAGGTGAAAATATTGATTTACCTGGATTATGCAGCAACAACCCCGATGAGCGAAGATGCGATTTCGATGTATGTTAAAGCTGCAAAAGATGCATTCGGAAACAGTAGCAGCCTTCATGACATTGGTGGCTTCGCTTCTCAAACATTAGATGCTTCAAGAAAATTAATTGCTTCTCTCATTGGTGGAACTTACAAAGGTCTCTTTTTTACCGGTAGTGGCAGTGAAGCAAATACATTAGCGATTCAATCATTACTAAATGGTGTGGATTCTAGCAAAAAGCATATCATTACAACTCAAATTGAACATTCTTCTATTTTTAATTATTTTAAAAAATTAGCTAAAGAAGGTTATGATGTTACATTTTTAAAACCTGACAAGCATGGGTACATTGAAAAAGAACAAGTAGACAAAGCGTTACGTGCAGACACATGTCTTGTATCGATCCAGCATGGGAATTCTGAGCTTGGAATTATTCAACCGCTTGCAGAAATAGGAAAGCTCTTAAAAACGAAACATGTACTATTCCATAGTGATTGTGTCCAAACGTTTGGGAAGGTCCCTGTCAATGTTGATACACTTGGGCTTGATGCAGTATCGATTTCAAGTCACAAAATACATGGACCTAAAGGGATTGGTGCTGCATATGTACAGCCTTCTGTTTACTGGCAGCCTGTTATAGAAGGTACAACACATGAATCAGGGTTTCGTCCTGGGACTGTAGATGTACCAGCGGTTGCTGCTTTTGCAGTGGCAGCTAAAAAGATCACCGACAGTATGAGCGAGCAACACCATCATTTTAAAGAGTTAAGAAAAAGTCTTATACAACACTTGGAACCAATATCAAGTCGTATTACAATACTAAATAATGACGAACACACAATTTTGTCTAATATTTTCCCAGTATGTGTCTCAGATATTGAAGGACAGTATATTATGTTAGAATGTAACAGATATGGCTTTGCCATTTCTACAGGCAGTGCATGTCAAGTTGGTATGCAAGAACCTTCCCGGTCACTTCTTGCAATTGGTTATGATGAACATAAAGCTAAACAATATATTAGAGTTTCATTTGGGGTTGAAACTTCCGAATCACAAATTCTAGCATTTGCTGAAACATTAATAAAAACTGTTAACATTTTTCATCAAAGAGATTGGAGAGGCTGAATTTGAAACAAGATAAATTACTTGGAGATGAACGAAGGCAGTTGCTTTTAGAGCTGCTTACTAACTCTAATGAGCCGATTACAGGCGGAGAATTAGCGACGAAAGCAAATGTTAGCCGTCAAGTGATTGTGCAAGATATCTCACTATTAAAGGCAAAGAACCACCCAATCATTGCTACTAGTCAAGGTTATGTTTATTTGCAAAAACAAACCGACGAAAATCGTTTAAAAGAACGAATTATTGCTTGTAAACACTCACCAGAGCAAACATTAGAGGAATTAACCATTCTTGTCGACCATGGGGTTTTTGTAAAGGATGTAACGGTTGAACACCCGGTTTACGGTGAGTTGACCGCTTCAATACGCGTTGGAAATCGCAGAGATGTAGAAGAGTTCGTAAAAAAAATTTCTGATGCTAAAGCTGCATACCTATCACAACTGACTGGTGGTGTGCATTTACATACGATCCAGGCAAATACAAACGATAAATTAGACAGGGCATGTCTTGAACTAGATCAGAAAGGGTTTTTAGTACATGATGAATCATGATGTAAATTCCTTTAAATGAGTGGCTGGAAGTTCGTAGCAATTTAGAACTGCACATAAAAAAACAGGTGGGAGAAATACAAGTACCACCTGTTTTACACTACTTATAGTTTAAGCTACCTTGTTTAATCGAATATGCCTCATACGAGCCTAAGAGCTTTACACTACACCCTAGTGCCTCTAATTCAGCAATTGCCCCTGGAATTAATACTTCATCAAGCATCATGTCAATATCAATAATGAAGAAGTAATTACCTAATCCGGTCTTCATTGGCCTAGATTCAATTTTTGAGAGGTTTAATTTCCGCCAAGTAAAAGCAGATAACACTTGATGTAGGGCCCCGGATTGATCGGAAGGTAATGTTACCATTAACGTTGTTTTCTCTTTGTCAGCAACAAGATATTTACTTTGATAGTCTAATGTAGTTGTTTTATGCAAAATCGCAAATCTAGTATGGTTGTAATGGTAATCGTGGATGTTTTCTTTGACGATTTTAAGGCCGTATTCTTTAGCTGCTAACCCATTAGCAATTGCTGCTACTAATTCATCAGGATGTTCGCTCACATATTGTGCAGCAGCACCTGTTGAGGTTGCATAATCATATGTAGCATGTTTAAACATTTTATGTAGAAACTTATGACATTGCGCAATCGCATGTGAATGTGAATATACCCTCGTAATGTTCTCCCACTCTTCAACTCTAGAAGGGTGCACCATAAAGTGTTGTTCAATTGGAGAAACAATTTCACCTACTATGTATAACGGACGTTCGTGTATGAGATAATCAAAAGTTAAATTGACTGACCCTTCTAATGCATTCTCTGTTGGTACAACCGCATAATCGATGTCACCGTCTGCTACAGCATCGATACATTGTGGTATTGTAGAAATTAATACTTGCTCAACATCATCTCCGAAAAAAGCTTTAACAGCTAAATGGGTAAATGTTGCCTTTGGTCCTAAAAATCCTACCCTGATTGTCAAACTATTTCACTCCTTATGCTCCTTGACCTAAGATCTCAACTTTTTCAACAAATTCTAATCTTCGCAATCTTGCCATTAATCGATTAATGTCTTCTGTCATCCCGTTTGTATTGAGAGAGAGTGTCACATTCGCACGACCTTGGATTGGGATTGTTTGATGGATTGTTAATACATTACAACCAGCTGTCGCAACGACAGATAATAATTCCGAAAGTGTCCCACTACGATCTTCTAAATGAAAAAAAAGTGTAATTAATTTCTCCTTTACCATTGTATGAAAAGGAAAAACTGCATCACGATATTTATAGTACGCACTTCTACTCATATCAACACGTTGGACCGCTTCTGCTACTGAGTCAACCTTTCCCCGTTCAATCAATTTTTTTACTTCTAATGTTTTTTTCATCGCTTCAGGCAAGATATCTTCACGCACTAGAAAAAATTTATCGTCCTTCATAAACTCCCTCCCCTCATTTAGCTAATGTAGTTAATTTATCATAATATTCTTTAAATATCTTCAATTTTCTTAAATTTTCTAAGTTGTTTTCATTATTGACTTTTATAGTCCGTGAACCCTTACGTGTAATGGCATATACAACTTCTGAACCTTTGCACTTTGTTGGTCGTTTTTAGGTTTCAAAAGTTAGTGAGGTACGTACATAATAAATGACATTTTTCTACAGTGAGTAGATTGAAATAATTGCCCAACTATAAAGTCTCCTACCCACATCCCTCTCTCGTGTTAACATTACCAGATAAGGAAATTGCTAAAAATATGTACATTCATACAAAAAAAGAGCTTTAGTAAGCTCTCTAGTGCCTCAAATTGAACGATATTTATTCAATAAACTCAAATTCATATTCAAGCAATTTTACAATATCTCCGTCTTTAGCGCCTCTTTCACGTAACGCTTCATCAACACCTAAACCTCGAAGTTGACGGGCAAAGCGTCTAATCGATTCTTCACGTGAAAAATCTGTCATTTTAAACAGCTTCTCGATTTTTTCACCGGATAAAACAAACGCACCTTCATCATCTCGTGTAATCGCAAAATTAGGTTCTTCTTTCTTGAATTCATACACGACACGATTTTCAGTTGCTTCCTCTTCATATAATGGAAACTCTGGCGTTTTTTCAATTGTATCAGCAATTTCAAATAAAAGTTCACGAACCCCTTCACGAGTAATCGCTGAAATCGGGAAGATTTTCGCATCAGCTGCGATTTTCTTTTTGAAGTTTGCTAAATTTTCCTCCGCTTCAGGCATGTCCATTTTATTTGCAACAATAATTTCTGGTCTTTCTGTTAAGCGAAGATTATATTCTTTTAATTCGGCATTTATCGTTATATAGTCATCATATGGGTCACGACCTTCAAGCCCGGACATATCAATTACATGGACAATAACTCTAGTTCTCTCAATATGTCTAAGAAATTGGTGACCTAAGCCTACTCCTTCATGAGCTCCCTCTATTAATCCAGGGAGGTCAGCCATTACGAAACTTCGACCATCATCTGTTTCAACCATCCCAAGATTCGGAACTAATGTCGTAAAGTGATATTCAGCAATTTTCGGTTTTGCACTTGAAACAACCGATAGTAATGTTGACTTACCTACACTTGGAAACCCTACTAAGCCTACATCTGCTAATACTTTAAGCTCCAAAACAACATTTCGTTCAATTCCCGGCTCACCATTTTCTGACAGCTCTGGAGCAGGATTTGCAGGTGTTGCAAATCTAGAGTTACCACGTCCACCTCGTCCACCTTTTGCAATAACAGCTCTTTGACCATGCTCTGTTAAATCTGCAATAATTTGACCTGTCTCTTCATCCGTAACAACAGTGCCTGGTGGAACCTTTACAACCATCGGTGAGGCATTTTTACCATGTTGATTTTTTGACATCCCATGTTCACCACGAGGTGCCTTAAAATGACGTTTATAGCGGAAATCCATTAATGTTCTTAAACCTTCTTCAACCTCAAAAACAACATCTGCACCATTGCCGCCATCCCCACCTGCTGGGCCGCCTTTCGGTACATATTTTTCACGACGAAATGCAACCATTCCGTTACCACCATCGCCGCCTTTAACATAAATCTTGACCTGATCGACAAACATTTGTCTTCCTCCGTTCTAATTACCTAATGAAACCACGATTGCTGCTTCGTATGTATTCACTTGAAATTCCTTCACATTTACTTGTGGTACATGATTTGTATGAAGCCAGTTTATTAAAGGGTCTGTTTCTTTTATTATGCCATTAAAATCAAAAAAGAAACGAATTCTGTCTATATCAGAATCGATATTTATCGTAATCGTTAAATGGTTATCATGGCATTTATCGACAAGCTTGTCTAATAGACTAAAAAAACTGCTACTCCAACTTGAGATTGCTTCATCAAACGCTTCTAATAATACGATTTCACCTACTATTTCATATTCCAATTGAAAATGATGGGGGTCCCAATTAAATGTAAGAAGGCTACTCGCAAAGGTTGGCACTTTTAAATTACATAGTTTTGATTCTTGCTTTGCTTCTATGATGAGCTCTTCAATAATGGCATCTACACGATCATATTTTTGTAAGGATAAATTCCCTTTTATTAATTGAAGCTTATTCATCCAATCATGTCTTGAATGACTTAATAAATCAACAATATTCCATTCTTCTTGTTTATTTTTCATACTATGTCCCCTGTTTTTTAATATTCGAAGTAGTATGAGGCTGTACTAAAAATTATAACAAACATTGTCCGATAACAATAGAATTATTCAAGGAAACGATGAAAGTCCCTCTTGTTGAAGTCTCACTTTAAGCTGTACAACTTATGATGATGTATAGTTTTGGAGTCAACACTTACTAAATGTTGACTCCAAAACTACAAAAAACTCTAGCCTATACAAGGCTAGAGTTTTTCCTTAGTAATGAACTTATGCTTCTTGAGCAACTGGATATACACTAACTTTTTTACGATCGCGTCCGAAACGTTCGAATTTCACAACACCATCAACTTTTGCGTATAGTGTATCATCTCCGCCACGGCCAACGTTTTCACCTGGGTAAATTTTTGTACCGCGTTGACGGTAAAGAATTGAACCACCAGATACGAATTGTCCATCTGCACGCTTTGCACCAAGACGTTTTGAGATAGAGTCACGACCGTTTTTAGTCGAACCTACCCCTTTCTTAGATGCGAAGAATTGAAGATCTAATCTTAACATGAAATTCACCTCCTGTTTAGTTCATTGTTGTTACTGTAATATATTGTCCATACTCTCTTTCAATTGTTTGTAATGAGACGAGCATTCCTTCAAGTAACAATTGAACTTTGTCACTCGTTGCCGTGTCAAGATTGTCTGGTAACTTAACATGTAAGTATCCACCATCTCCACCTTGGTCAATTTGTGGTTCAATATTTGTCAGTGTTAATACTGCATTAACAGCACCGAAAGTTACTGCTGAAGCCCCAGCGCAAACAATATCCTTGCCATGCTCATCGAAATCAGCATGTCCAGAGAGAATGAACGATGTAATATGTCCATCTTTTGAACGATAAATTTTTGCATTTATCATATCAATTCGCCTTACGCGTTAATTTTGTCGATGACAACTTTTGTGTATGGCTGACGGTGACCTTGTTTTTTACGGTAGTTTTTCTTAGCTTTATATTTGAAGACAGTGATTTTCTTTTGACGACCATGCTTTTCAACTTTACCAGTTACAGTCGCTCCGTCAACAGTTGGGCTACCAACTTTAACGTTTTCTCCACCTACAAATAAAACTTTGTCAAACGTAACAGTCTCACCTTGTTCAGTACCAAGCTTTTCAACATAAATCACTTGGCCTTCTTCAACTTTAATTTGTTTTCCACCAGTTTCGATAATTGCGTACATTCCTTGCACCTCCTATAAACTCAGACTCGCCAAAACAAGGTGAATGATTTACTCATTGCTTTATAACCTGATTTTGAGCGGTTGTAGCACGGGTGCGCTACAGTCATAACATTAAACATAATATCAAAAACAAATGAATTATGCAATAGTTTTTAGTTATACACCTAATTTTTAAGCTAGTCTTGCTTTAATCTCCTCTAAGCTTCCAATATGTTTAATTTGATATGAAGAGACTTGCCCTTCACAGCTAGAAATGATTAATTTATATTTCAAACTACTCTCTAGTCTATGGAGGTGGTCATTATTCGTGCCTGTTAATAACTCAATGACATCCGCAGTTGCTTCAATCCAAATTGCCTCATTATCCATATATTGATATTCCCACAATTCTCTTTCTAGCTTAAATGCAACAGTTTCAGCTGAAATGATTCTACCTGTACCAGTACATGTAGGACATACACTTGTCATACTCATTGTTATTGGCTCTCTTACCTTTTTCCTCGTCATCTGCAATATATTTAATTCTGTAAAACCGATAACTTTATGTTGGACTCGATCTTCCCTCATACTATGTTTAATCGTTTGAAGTATCTTATCGCGATCTTCTTTGTGTTTCATATCAATGAAATCAACGAGAATTATCCCACTCAGATTACGAAGACGAATTTGCTTTGCAATTTCTATTGCAGCATGTCGATTTGTTTCTATAACGGTGTCACGCATCGATAATTTCCCGGAAAATTTTCCTGTGTTAACGTCAATAATTGTCATAGCTTCTGTTTGTTCAATGACGATATATGCCCCATTTTTCAACCATACAATTTGCTTAAATAATTTTTCAATCTCTGCTTCAACTTTATAACGAGAAAAAATTCCTTCTTTCTGATCATAATAGCTAAGCACTTCTTGAGGGTACTGTTCCTTTAACTTTTGCACCCTGTCAAAATTGTCACAAATAATTTGGTCTTCATTTGTAATGACATGTTCATTAAGAATCCGTTCAATAAAATTTGATGCTTCATGTAGACATACAGGTCTTTTGCTAGTCATTCTTTTAATCCTTTCAAATTGACCTTTTAGCCTATCATATTCAGCCTTTAAGATTTCTTTTGCATGATTGTTACTGGCAGTTCGAAATAAAAAGCCTTCTTGTTCCCCGCGAAGTTCATTACCAATATGGTATAACCGTGTACGTTCATTCTCATCATCGATTTTTTTTGAAACTGCTATATAATTACCAAATGGCATAAAAACCAATAAGTTTCCACTAAATTCGATATTAGTAGTTAACTTAGGGCCTTTCTGTTCATTTCCTTCTTTTACAACTTGCACAAGAACTTGTTCACCTTCATGAACATAATTCGAAATAGATGATTTCTCAGGCGTTACCTTTCTTTGCACCTGAAAATTCATCACATCATTACGATGTAAATATCCATTTTGACCAACACCGATATCGACAAAGGCAGCTTGCATTCCAGGAAGAACTTTCGTTACTCTTCCCAAGTATATATTTCCAACTATTTCTTCTTGTACCGAGTATGTTTGATGGATTTCTTTTAGTTGCTCATTCTCAATAAGTGCACATCTTACTTCTGTCGTTTTTTCATTAATTATAAACTTACGCACCAAATAACTCCTTCTTTCTACGTGAACCACAATTCTATAAATACTATAACAAAACTAGCATTGTGGAGTAAAACCTTAATAGCCATAATAAATGTCCCCAACTTTAGAATCTGTTAATTTATTTGCAAAATAAGCATGCAGTAGTTCATTTTCATCCATCTCAGCTAATTTTTTACCGTCTTTTTCAACAATGATTAGATGTTTACACCCTCTTTGGAATTGTAATAGAACATGGTAGATTAAATCTGTTTCTTCAACAGTGATAGGCTTTAATTGATAGAAAGCATCTTGTTTACCATAGTATCGCTCCATCAAAAAACGAATCCAGCCATACATGCGATTTTTATATTCATGATAGAGATTATAAAGAAGAAACGTTGTTATCATCCACATATTAATATGTGTTGGTGAAAAGATTAGTGTTATGGTTATATAAATGATTAAGACGAAGCAAGAGGAAATAAGCATATGTGTATGTGCTTTTTTATAGGGCCAAAAAAGTGAGAATAAGATAAAAAGCAGCTTCCCTCCATCTAAAGGCCAGATTGGTAGCAAGTTAAAAAGTAGAATTGTAATATTATAAAATGTAAACGTTGTATAATCAGCTTCACTAAACAATGATAATTGCAGAAGCAGAGATGCGGCACCTTGCAGCCATAAATGCTGTATAGGGCCGGATAATACGACAATTAATTCCTCTTTCAAGGAACGGTTTCCATGCTCATCTACTTCCGCAACACCACCAAAAGGAAGTAGCATAATCGATTTGATTCTCCAAGAAAAAAAATGAGCACTTATTGCATGGCCCATTTCATGGATAAAGACGATAACCATTAACATACATAGAGGCTTGAAATTAGCAGTGATGACACTAATTCCAATCATAACCCACAGTAATGGATGAATGTGTATTTTATGAAGTAAGGATAAGTAATTACTCAAATGGTATCACCTTGTTCGGGTCAATGAAATCATCACCTTTTTTAATGGCGAAATAATAAGTACCTTTTTGTTTTTCATTTAATTTAATATTTCCAAGCTCCTCACCTTTCTTTACATACGTATACAGCGGGACATTTATTTTATCTAAATTTCCGTACCAAGATTCGGAACCATCACTATGTTGAACAACCATTGTTAGGCCGGTATCAGCCATTTCACCTGTTTTGATGATAAGACCTTCATCCATAGCTTCAACTTTAGGTAAATCCGTTTCAACCATAATCCCTTGACCATTGTCTTGGAAAGATTGAAGCACTCTTCCTGTCGCTGGTACTGCTAATTGTGCTGTCTCAGTTTTTTCTTTATCCGTATTTTCCTGTTCTTGTTTAGGATTAAATAATGCTAACGGTTCACCAAATTGGTCTCGATACCAACTTGATACTGCTGCAAATTGGAACTCTTCCTCCATCGAATACGTAATTGCTGACTTAGCTTTATCAAACATCGGCGAACCATTTTTAAAGATAATCGCGACTAGTAATACAATGACAGCAGAGAATAGTATTTTAAAAATAAACACTTCTGCTTTAAACAAAGGATGCCCATTTTTTCCGTTTTGGGGGCCTCCTTCAAAGGAAGGTGGTGAATAACTTCCATACCTCTCTTCATCTGTCATGTATAAGGATGTTCGTTTAGAGCTGTCATTTGGTTCATTAACGGTTATTCCTCTTTCACGTTTTCGTTTTGCAATTCTTTTTCTAATTTCATCCGCTCGATGACTCATCCCCATCAATCCTTTTAGTCAGTTTGTACAAGTTTATGTCTTGTCCCCTGCGGTTATGAACAAAAAATTCCGACACCTTTAGGAAATAACAAAAGACTAGTGGTTGACTATTGTTGCCAATCAAGCAAAAATAATCAAACACTAGTCTTTTACTAGTAAACTATGAAACTCTTCGTTATACTCGTACACCGAAGAATTTCTTTAATTTTGTTAACATGCCTTTATTTTGTTCCTCTAATGATTGTAATGGAACGGACTCACCAAGAATACGACGTGCGATATTTCGATAAGCAATCGCAGCACGATTATTTGGGTCCATAGCAATAGGTTCACCATTGTTAGACGCCTTAATCACATCATCATCATCGGCAACGATGCCAATCAAATCAATTGAAAGATGTGAAACGATTTCATCAACATCTAGCATGTCCCCGTCTTTAACAAGATGATTTCGTATTCTATTAACGACAAGTTTTGGAGGTTCCATATCTTCTTTTTCCAATAAACCGATTATACGATCTGCATCACGAATAGCTGATACTTCAGGAGTCGTGACAACAATTGCTTTATCTGCACCAGCGACAGCATTTTGATAGCCTTGTTCAATGCCTGCCGGACAGTCAATAATGATATAATCATAATCTTGTTTTAATTCTTCAATAATTTTTTTAATTTGCTCAGGCTGTACGGATGTTTTATCACTTGTTTGAGCAGCTGGTAATAAATATAAATGATCTTCAAAACGCTTGTCCTTTACAAGTGCCTGGTGCATTTTACAACGCCCATTCACTACATCGACTAAATCATAAATTATCCGATTTTCTAGCCCCATTATAACATCTAGGTTTCGAAGACCGATGTCTGTATCTACTAAGCAAACACGTTTGCCTAATATAGCCAAAGCTGTCCCTAAATTTGCCGATGTCGTTGTTTTCCCAACTCCACCTTTACCTGAGGTAATGACAATCGCTTCACCCATTATTAGATTCCTCCTTCAAACCTTGTTAAATTAGGTCGTAAATGAGTAAGTTGCTGTAATCGCTCAATGACCATTTCACCATTTTCATTAAGATATGCACATTCCATCTCATTTTCTTCACTTGATAGATGGTCAGGAGAACGATTTATCGTTTCACTTATTCGAAGTTGTGCTGGTTTTAACATAGATGCTGCAATAACTGCTTCATTATTTCCATCCGCACCAGCATGAGCAATTCCTCTTAACGCACCTAGAACAAAGATATTACCTGTTGCCATAATTGTACCGCCTGGGTTTACGTCACCAATCAATAGCAAATCACCATTAACTTGTAAAATTTGCCCGGAACGAACAATCTTTGCGACAGATGTTACCTCTGTTTCTCTTTTTAAACGTAATGCCTCATCCTTTGTCATGACGTTACTATCTATCGTCTCGACGATGAGGTTTCTTTTTTGCGTAATCATTGATTCAAGCTTTTCTCGTTGATCCTTATTCACAAAACGGTTTCCAACCTTTACTTTCACACCAATAACAGGCCCAGACCCGTGAATATATTGTTTTAAAGATAGCATTTCCTCGAGTTCTTGGAGTAATTGGTCAAAGGAACACGAATCATCGAGATGTAACGTTAAGCCATCTTTTGTGCCTTTAATCGTAACATATTGTTGTTGTTTTTGGACCTTCACGACGTTCACCTCAACGATTTTACTATTCGACAGAAATGCTCTAAATCCTTTTTTTATTATAAATTCATCAATATTTTTAGTAACAAGTTACTATTTTAATAGTATAAAAAAAGGTATATGTTTTCAGTCCAGTATTAAAGTTCATCAGATTCATCAATTTTGATTTTTGTTAAGTATCTTTTGAATGGATAGATGACCAGTAGTGCTACCGCTGCATTTAATCCAAGAGTAGGTAGTAGTCTTAATGTTGTAAAATCATACATCGACATGTTAGTTGTACCTATCAAATAGTTTACACCAAATACATAGAACTCTAAAATGGCAATTGATAATACTGTTAATAAAAGTACGATAAAAATATTATTATGTAGAACTCTCATTGCTTTTGAAATTAAGTAGGCAAAAAGCGCATATACAATTAAATAGATTCCCATTACCTCTATATACACAATATCATGAAGAAGACCGAATATTAGACCAAATAGCATTCCTTGTGCCCTAGTTAAGTACACAGTAATAAAGATAACGACAATTAACAAAAAACGTGGGACAAATAGCTGGTCTTGTTGAGCAAATGAAAAATGAACTAAATGAGCAAAAATTCCTTCACTTATAAAAGCGAAAAAGACGAGAAAAGGAAGAAAAAAGCGCCTCACGATTCCTCCTCCTCATTTTCCATCGTTTCTTTATCAGTTGGTGCTACACGCTCGGCAACCCAAACTCTATCAATATCATAAAAATCAGCAGATGGTTTTACATATGCCATTTTTTCTAATCCATATGAATCCGGTTCGATTTCAATAATTTCGCCAATCATAATCCCAGCCGGAAATATACCACCTTTACCAGAAGTAATAACCTTTTGGCCTTCGGTTAACTCTATCTTTGATTCGATACGCTTTAATAGTAATGCACCTTTTTTCTCATCATAGCCTTCAATAGAGCCCATTACACGTTCACTGCTTGCGGTTTTCTTATTTTGATTATCAGCTGCATCTTCTTCCTTTTTCACATCTAAAGGTAATACTTCTGCTGATATTCTATTTTTTAAATCTTTTGCGCTTAATAATTGTACCGTTGATGTGAATTGGGAAGTAGACTTGACTTTTCCAATTAATCCTTGTGTTGTAACGACAGCCATATTTGGTACAATTCCATGCTCTTCACCTTTGTCAATTGAAATATAATCATACCATCGATCTGGGTTTCGACTATAAACAGTTGAAATGATTGGATTATATTTTCTTAAATTAGAGACATCGCCTAGTTCAGCAAGTAATTTTTCATTTTCAAGCTTATACTCCTGAAGGTCAGCCTCTAATTGCATATATTCATCTAGTCTGCTTCTTAACAATTCATTTTCTTCATACGTGTTTTTTAAATCATTTACATTTTCAAAGAAACTAGAAACGTACGTGGCTGGTTTATGAAAAATAGATTGAAATACGCCTACTGTATCTTGGATGAATTGCTCGGGCCATGATAAGTTCCGATTGTCCTTTATTGAAAAACCGATTAATGCCACTAGAAAAATGATACTGACTAGTAAAATAATAAGCCGTTTATTTAAGAAAAACTGTGGCATAGGGACACCCTCTTAACTAAAAAATTTCCGATAAATACGAAGGAGGGTGACATGACAAGGTCTGACCCTTTCGTTTTAGTCACCCTACTCATTATCGACTATCTCTTGCTTTGTTTTTAAATAGGTTTATATGCTCTAAAGCCTTACCTGTTCCGATTGCAACACAATCTAATGGCTCTTCTGCGATAAGGACAGGCATATTCGTTTCCTCACCGATTACTTTGTCTAAGTTACGGAGCAGGGCACCTCCACCTGTTAAAACGATCCCGCGATCCATAATATCAGCAGCTAATTCAGGCGGTGTTTTTTCTAATGTATTCTTAACAGTGTCAACAATTGTGTAGACTGTATCTTTTAGTGCTTCAGCAATTTCTTCAGCAGTAATTTCAATTGTTTTAGGTAAGCCTGTTAAAAGGTCTCTTCCTCTAATATCCATATTGTCAACGCCGTCTGGTGCACCAGCAGAACCAATTTCCATTTTAATCGCTTCTGATGTTCTGTCACCAATCATTAAGTTATATGTTTTACGGATGTATGTAACAATGGCTTCATCCATTTCGTCACCAGCAACACGTATCGATTGGCTTGTAACAATTCCTCCTAATGAGATAATTGCAACCTCAGTTGTACCCCCACCAATATCAACAACCATACTGCCAGTTGGCTCCCATACAGGAAGATTCGCTCCAATTGCTGCAGCAAATGGCTCTTCAATCGTATAAGCATCTCTTGCGCCAGCCTGTCTTGTTGCATCAATAACTGCACGTTCTTCTACTGCTGTTATTCCTGAAGGGACACAAACCATTACATAAGGCTTTCTTGCGAAAACACCTTTTGTTTTTGTTGCTTGTCGTATGTAATATTTCATCATAGTTGCTGTAGTTTCGTAGTCAGCGATAACGCCGTCTTTCATCGGACGTAATGCCACAACATTTCCAGGTGTACGACCGATCATATTTTTCGCATCATTTCCGACCGCTACGATTTGTTTTGTATCTGTCTGTAATGCTACTACTGAAGGTTCTCTCACGACAACCCCTTTTCCTTTTACAAAAACTAAAGTATTTGCAGTCCCTAAATCTATTCCAAGGTCTCTTGTTCCAATTCCGAACATAGGGTGTATCTTCCTTTCTGAAACGAAGTATATAATTTTTTATTAATCATAGGAAAATGGACAGAATACATACATTGTTAATATTTGAGGATTACTTATTCACGCATTCTTTTGTAGTGAGGTTCGTTTCCTAAACTGCTTCTTCATCTTTCCTGTTTAACAATGAGCATTTTATAAAAAAAACTCATAAACCTTATTATATCGTAAATACTCAAAAAAAAAAGTGTTACACGTAGCCTTTTTCTTTAAGACTAACAAATTTTTGGTCACCGATTATCAGATGGTCCAAAAGTTCTATACCAAGCATTTTGCCACACTCTGTTAAACGCTTCGTTACTTCAATATCTTCTCTACTAGGTGTTGGATCGTAGGGTAGAAACTTTGCGCCTTGTTTTATCAAAATAGGTTTCACCGTTTCCCCCTCAGAACCGTACGTACACTTTTCAGCGTATACGGCTCGCCAGTTGATATGAGAAAATACTTCTTTTTCGATAAATGTTACAGCGTCTCATTATCGTTTGCATAAATCATTTCAAGTATGTACTTTTTCCATGCCTGTTTCCCAAAATGATTTTTTATTTACATCATTCTTAGTGTAATAAGATAGAGCCTAGCCGTTTTTTATGCAAAATTATTAGATAACTTTTCTCTCACACCTATTACTGTGAGTATGTGTTTACACAAAAACATAATGAACATACCATTTATTAACTTTCTCGCTCATCCATTATAAGATTAATTCGTTCATTTGTTAAGGTATCATTTCTGATATAAATTATTATGTGCAATAACGATAATTTTTTTCAGTTTATTATGTGTGAAACAACTGTAACTACCATCATTGATAAGTTGTATCCCTTATACGAACCTTTAAAGGATATTTTGTCATATTCATGACTTCCTTTATGCTATCGTTATATCAACCTGTCTCCCTTTCCCATGCTAAACTTATTACAAGCAAACGTAGGGTACTACGGAGACTCCGTTACCTTATGCTAATAGACTGACAATCGCACTTAGGTAATCCCTGCATTATGAGATAATTTCAGATACGTGATGGGTAGGTATCCCTTTCGACGGTTTCCTCATACCTTGAGAATTGAAGGACAAACCTTACGAAGGGAAGTATATTATTATACTAATAGACGTTCAGGAGCTACGTCTCCCATTTTGTCCTCATCGCCTATAAGCTATCGTAGGCAATGGCGCATCCATCGCTCATTCGTCTAGGATTCAAGCAGTCTAGCCTTTACCATACATCACTTGGTCTGAAGAACTGACTCGGCGAGATAGCTTTGCCGTCTTTTCTCCTTTTCACATCATGCTATTGTTCCTCTCCAGGTTTCCCTTCGAGGTAAGATGCTGACCATAGAACATTGTAAGGAGTTCTAGATTACTAAGTAATCACTAAAATTATTCACCTTGCAGGCGCACTCCTGACGGATGGTTATGAGCACAGATAATTGAAGCAGCAGAACGTTTTAAAGCTTCCTTATAGTAGGGTAAGTACCCGGCGCCTTGCTTAGTTACCTAAGTAGGTTTCCAAGAACTCCCCTCCAAACCGTACGTACTCCTCTCAGAGTATACGGCTTTCCATTTATCAATCTAACTTTCCATTGTGTAAGTCTTGGTGGCATTTCACACACATGGCAACCGTCTTGCGATTTCTTGCAATCATGGTTTGTTCCCATCGTTTCTTGCCTTTTAAATTTTTAAGCTTATTGACATGATGCATTTCTAATGGAACATTTACTGCACCACACCATTCACACTTTTGGGCTAAAAGACGTTCAACGAGGCTTGTCCTACCACCATAAAGTAAAGTATTTTCAATTATATCTACAGACTGTTTTTTGATTTCCGAGTTCTTCTCCATTCGTTGTTCCGTAAAAAAGGCAACTTTAGGTCCATCCTTCGTTTCATAGCGTATACCGAATTTCCCGTTTATCTTAAATTTTGTAATCATTTTACTGACGGTACTTTTATATTTACTGGCATACGTTTTAATCATGCTGTATTTCATTGTTTGTCGGAAAGATTGAAGTACATGTACATTACTTGCTAATCGATAGTAATTATATAGCCCTTCAATTTCCGCATTGTATGTTCGAAGGATTTCCAAATCATCGTTATGCACTAAATACGGACGATGAATAGGTTTCCACCCATTGTTTCTGCCAATCTTTAATGCGCCTAAATCGATGAGTTTTTTGATGTATTTCTCATGTGGGACGAACAGCTTCGTTTGATAGTTAAACTTACGCTTCTTCGTGCCATTCGGCATTTTCATTCTGTGCCTATTCCTTGCTATTCGAATGTCGTACCCTAGGAATCTTGCGTTTTTCTGGCTATGAGTTATCAACGTCTTTTCAGCACTCAATTCTAATTTGAGTTTATCTGCAAGGTAATCTGTTAAATCTTTCTTGATTTGTTCTGCTTCTTTTTTACTACCAATGACACCGATAATAAAATCATCTGCGTATCTCACATATTTCATTCGACGATAATTTGGGTCGAAAAGGTCTTTGCTATCATGGCTTTGCAGTTCTTTGTATAGAGTTTTTAACTCTCGAAGCCTTTTAGCTTTTTCTTCTTTGGTTAGTCGTTCCCAATCACATTTATTTTTCTTTTCACGATAATTGATTTTTGATGACAGGTTAAGATAGACAATATTATGTGTTCGCTTTTCACCTTTGTTATAGTCCAGTGCATACTGTTCAACATATTTATCTAATTCATGCAGATATATATTCGATAATAAAGGACTAATGATGCCACCTTGAGGAGTCCCACTATAGGTTTTGTGAAGAGTCCATTCTTCTACATAACCTGCTCTTAGGAATTTCCAAATTAAATTAATTAATTTCTCATCCCTAATGCGTTTTCGTAAAAGTCCGATTAACACATGATGGTCGATATTATCAAAGAATCCTTTTATATCCCCTTCAATGAACCATCTCGTACCTGTGAAGGTGTTGCGTATTTCCTTTAAAGCTGTGTGGCAGCTACGATTTGGTCTGAAACCATGCGAATGATTTGAGAATTGTGGCTCATAAATACTTTCTAGGATTCGCCGTACAACTTCTTGCACTAACTTATCCTCAAAAGTTGGAATACCCAAAGGTCGTGTTTTACCATTTTTCTTCGGGATATATGTTCTACGTGCTGGTTTTGGTTGATAGGTTTGTTCTCTTAGTTTTTCAATTAAACGCTCGATTCTTTCTAAACTCATTCCATCGATTGTGTTGTCATTGATACCTTTTGTATTACTTCCTTTATTAGGTGAAAGTTTGGCATAGGCTTCTAGATAAAACTCGGTGTTATATAAATTTCGATACAGCCTTTCAAAAACATACGTTTCGTTTTTTGCTTTGGAAGTTAGATTGCTTAACACTACTTTTGGATTTCTCATAGAGCCTCACGCTCCTTCCCAATTTGGTATTAAACGAGATAAACTGCTCCCCTTCGCCATGTAATAGGCTTTCCCTATCTCAGACTACTACGAGAGCTCCGTTGCCATATCAGATATTCAGCATCATCTTTCTTGCCTTTCAGCTTGAAATTTATCACCTTATTAGGCATTATGCATAGCTGTATTTAAAGCATTCCGACTTAGGCAATCCCCATTTAGACATTTAGAAATATAGCACTTCATAGTTTCGGATGTGATTTTCACTCTTTTCTTCCATATAGAAGATGGACGAAGTAGTATCACTTCATGTTTCTCGAAGTCTAAAAGAAACATGCATACTTCGCACAGCGTAAATCGTTACCTCCCGCTGAAGGTCCCCGTAGTCCCCCTTGAGCTACCATTCAAGCAATCCAGCTTTCATCCTTGTCTATGAATTTTCATCTCGCCATTCAGTCTTGCCTTGGTAACTAGACAACTTATGGCTTTTCCAACATGCTACACTCCCCGCTTGGTTTCCCTAACGGATAAGTTGGCTGATGATAGGGTACTGAATGTGATATTTCCCTACTGCTTTGCTAGAGCAGAATTTCTAAATACCCTTATGGGCGCACCACTTCCCTTGGATGTACAATCGAGGCATTTAAACTGCCAATAAAAACAGTTTGTTTATGAAGCACTTGATTTTTCGTATTTAAGTAGAGGCAAACAAAATGCTCTTGGCTTAGGAATCTCATTTCCTCCATGACATAGTTAGCACCATCTTGTGGTGAGCGAATTGTATATCGATCATCAAAATTGAGCCGATTGATTCTTCTGCCAATTTCAAGGGCTGCTAATATTTGAGCAGCCTTTGCTTTACCGATACCTGATATTGACGTTATTTCTTCAACGGTAGCATCTGTTAGCATTCTTAATCCTTCAAAATGATTTAAAAGTCTTTGTGATAGTTCAAGGACGGGTTCTTTCGTTGTACCTGTTCGTAAAATAATCGCCAGCAATTCTTGATTAGTCAGTTTATCTGGTCCATCTTTAATTAATCGTTCTCTCGGTCGTTCATCTTGTGGAAAATCGCGGATTTTAAATGATGTACTAGCCATATTCTCCTCCTTATTTCCCTTACTGCTCACTTTTGTTTCAAAGTCCATTAGCGAAGTTTACTGTTCATAGTACCCGAGTTCTCGTAATTTCCTTTTTACTTTTGCGATTGGTAGGCCAACTACCGCATAATAGTCACCGACTATTTTTTCAACAAGCAGTGCGCCATAGCCTTGAATCCCATATGCGCCAGCCTTGTCCATCGGCTCACCTGTAGCGACATATTGGTTAATTTCTTCTGCTGACAATGGGTAGAAAGTGACCTCTGTTTTCTCGCAGAAAGTAATGCAACGCTTGTCTGTTACAATTGATACACCAGTGTATACCTCATGAGTGTTACCAGATAACATGTGTAGCATTTTAATTGCTTCCTCTTCAGTTTTAGGCTTACCTAACATTTGATTTTCAAATGCCACAATTGTATCAGAGCCAATCACATAAGCATTGTCTACTTTGTCTGCGATAAATTCTGCTTTTTGCTTTGCAAGCTGCTGGACAATTTCTTTAGGGTGAAGTGAGTTGTCAATTATTTCATCGACATCACTTGGCATCACCTTAAATGGCACTTGTAATAATTCGAGAAGCTCCTTTCTGCGTGGTGATGCTGAAGCTAGTATTAATGTTGAAGTCATGAAATCAAAACCTTTCTTCGTTTCAGATTAGAAGATACGCCTATATAGTAACAAACAGGGCTAATAAGGACAATTTGCGAAAAATTAATTTTCCTACTTCTAGAATTTCATTAAAAAAGAGTGAAAAGAGCCCGTTTAGTACTTGCTCAATCCACTCATATCCACCTAAGCTTTTAAACTTTTAATAACTTCCAACAGTTGCTGCTGTGCTTTCCAGCCTTGCTTATTTTTCACCTCTTTTACCGCTTCTTTCAATAGTGTCATTGCCTTTTTCTCATCGTCACTTTTTGCTTCAATTTTATTTATCTCTGTTTCTAGTGTCGATAATTTCTCTTCACCTACAGTGGCGTTGTTCGCTGCTTGTGCAGAGAGGGATGCTAGCGTCTGAATAGCATTCACCCACTTTTCTCCGCCAGATGTTGTAGCTATTTGTAGCGTAATATTTTTACCGCCCCAAAATTCAATTTCCGATAGATTTTGTTGTTTGTATATGTCTGCAAGGGCAGTAGTCTCACTTTTCTGTTGACCAACGCCCGCGTAAACTGTAAATTTCCCATCTGTTTCAATAGCAGTTGCAGCAAACCCATTGTTAGAAATATTACTAGTTACTTTATCAGCTGCTTCCACTGTTGAAAAAATCCCACCTTGGACAACATATAATGAAAGAGTTACATTCGTTGTTGCGGGCACGTTTGCTTTTTCTGTGTCAGCCTTTTTTTCATCTTCTTTATCCGTTGCAACCGGTGCTACATCACCGTCTTGTATCGTACCGTTTACAGGCTCAGCATTTGGCATATCTTTATTTGATAAAAAGTTTAATGCAACAAAACCAAATACTACTCCAAGACTAATCGCTAACACAAAAATACTCACTATTTTCCGAAGCGGATAACCACCAGTCGTACCTTTCTTTGATTTCACCGGGTAATGAAAAGGTGTGACCGATTGATTAGAGAATGTTTTCTTTTTCTTATTAGGTATGACAACTTTCGGGTCTTCCTCAAATACAGTATTTTCATCTGGTAAAATCCAAGGGAACTCGTCATCATTTGGCTGTTTTGCTGAGGCAATTTCTTTTCTTGCTTCGAGTTTTTCATCCCAAGAGGAAATTGAGATATGTTCATGGGCTGTTTTTTCTTGTGTGGGGCGATCCTTGCCATTTATTTTTACCTTAATCGAATTTGTTGTTTGCTTGTCCATTTGCTTACCACCCTTCCCTGAGCAAAACACGTGCGGTCATTTTGCTTATCATAGTAACAGATAGGACAAAAAAAAGAACAAGACATTTGTCGTCTTATCCTTAAAAGTTTTCGTCAATTTATGCGTTGTATCATTTGCTTATTCGGATGATGAACGGATTTGTCTTTTCACTCGGTTGGGGTGGAATAATAGATGGGTCTTCCTCAATCAAATCCGATAAAGTCGGTAAATAAAAGGCCGTCAAATGCAGTTCATAATTGATAGGCTTTACAATATCTGTTATTTCCGTAACTTCTGCGGGTTCACTAAATGATAACTGGTTCACCATCGTAATCCTCGTTTGAGACTCAATTACTTCGACAAACTTTTTCAAATCCAGAAAATTCTCTGATGTAACACTTATGTTAATTGAAAGCTGTTCTAACCCCTCTGGTGCACCCGGTATTTCGATTACCTTTTCGGTAGCAGCTTCGCCTTCTTCTAAGTTAGGATCCAACTCATCTTCATTGCCACTTTCATCCTCAATATTTGCTTCTTCTTCCTCAGTCTCAGGTAAGACAACTTCGCCTACTGAAAAATCAACCGAACGAATCGTACTGTTTGAAACAATTACTGCTTTTTCTAAGTCGAGGACAAATTGGTCAATTAATGTATCGACAGGTACTCTTTGTAGTAGCGAGTAGCTGTTTACACGAGATTCTTTCTCTGCCAATGGTTTATCTAGTTTCTCTTGCAATGACGTATTCGATTTCTTTTTATATTGAATCTCGTCTTTTATTGGTTGCAAATAGAGAAAATACCCACCTAAATAGAGGAGACCTAGCAGAATGACAGATGCGATGAGAATGATTACATGTTTTCTATGAAGCTCAATCCTCATTATTCTCACCGCCGTTCTCGATAATTCGCACAGTTGATTTCACTTCAAGTTCATATGTTGCCAATACTCTAGGTACAATTTTTTCTGTAGCCTCTAATGCCTGCTCTTCATCCAATTCAATTTGCGAATTCAATTCGCTTAAAAAAACGTTCACAAATGTTGGTGATTCCTTTAATCTCGCTAGATAAAAGGCTGCCTCTCGATTCGAATCGAACTGAATGACAACTTTAATTGACCGTGGGTCTGCTTGTTCGTAATTAATAAAAAAGCCTCTTTCAGGTAACAAGGCAACCAATTCTTCTAAATAAGGCAGTACATCCTTGGAAATAGCATCAGCAAAATTTACTGCAGACTGCAGTATCTCAACTGAAGAATTTTGTTTAAGCTCATTTTGATTGGCCAATTTCTCCTCTAGTTGCCCCTGAAGTGTACGATTCTTTGACGTTACTTGTTCATTTTCTTGGAGAATAGAGCGTGTTTGAAAGAAAAAAAGCAATGAAGTAATTAACGTAATCATTGCAATCAATAAAATGATGGCTCGTTTTGCTTGGTTTTTCCGATCTCTTCTTGGAAGTAAGTTAATTTCTGCTAACACTTTACTCCACCTCTTTTAGTGCTAATCCTGCTGGTAGATGAAATGTATATGGGATCGGCGTTTTATCTAAAGAACAAATAATTTCGTTAGCCAGTAAGGTAACGTTACGTTCAAATCTCGAATTAATAAATTGATTGAATTCTAAAAGATTAGGATGGTCACCTGTTAATATGAATTGATTGATCTCTTGCTCACCATCGTTTAAAGAAAAGCGATAAAAATTTAACACATGCTCAATCTCTTTTAAAATATCATCCCATTCATTTGCGGAATGATGCCCTGCCTCTTCATTTTCGAAATATAAATGTCTCATAAATTCAGGTTTATGGTCATTAAATATTGTAAGATTGACAGAGCTAACATCAAATTGGATAAGGAAGATTAGGTCATTGCTCTTTTTCCCATTCCGATGTAATAACCGGAAACAACAAAGTGATGATATATCGGCTACGATTGGTTTAAGCTTGACTGATGATAAAAGGTCTGTATATTGCTGAACGAGTTGTTCAGAAGATGCTACTAAGAGGATACTTTGCATTTTATTATTCTTTGTTAAAGGGACATAGTCGAAAACAACTTCATCGAAAGGTAAGTGGATAGTTGAACCCATTTCTACATATAAATATCCCCTTATTTCATCGTCTTCAACATCAATGGGAATTTGAATTTTCCGGATAACGACGTGTGAATCAGGCACATTAAAACGGACACTTCTACCTTTAATCCCCCAGCTTGTTACACAATCATCCAGCAAGAGTGAAAATCCTGTTTCATCTTTAATCCTTCCGTCGACAATCATACCTGGAGGAATTTGCCGTTCTTCACATTTATTTAACACGATAGGAGTACCTTGTTTTAATTCAGCATAACGAATCATATGATCTTTAATTACTAAATTCCCAATCTTTCGATTAAAAGAAATGGCCATATTCGTAACCCCCAACATTTAAGCCAATTAACGATATATATAAGTCAATTAATGAGTCCCCGAAAAAGTATGCGATAAGCGTACCGACGATAATCGAAGGTCCAAATGGAACAGGCTCTCGTTTCTTATATTTTCCTAATACCATCCGTCGTATTCCATCTAAAGTACCAATAAGTGTCGAGAGGAAAAATGCAAGTAAGACAATTTTCAACCCTAAAACAATGCCAAGTAGGCCAAATAGCTTAATGTCTCCACCACCCATTCCCCCTTTACTAATATAGGCAATAAAGAGTAACAGGCTGAAGGCAACAACTCCGCCAACTAAAGAGTCATACCAAGGATTAAGCGGAAACACAATCCGTTCAATGACAAACAATCCTAAAAAAAACAACAGTATTTTATCTGGAATAAGCATATATGTAATGTCTGTAACAAAGATGATCATACATAGAGATATTAAGGTGAGGGCAACAAGTAGTTCACCATTCCACCCAATTATTAGTGGTGCAACCATAAACAATATTCCTGTCGCAAGTTCAACTAAAGGATAAATCGGAGATATCTTCGCTTTACAACGGCGACATTTCCCTCCTTGTAATAGAAAAGAAACAACAGGGATTAATTCCACTGCTGTTAAAGTATGGTGACACCTCGGACAAGCTGACCGAGGTGCGATAATTGATTGGTTTACAGGAATTCGCAAGCCCACAACGTTATAGAATGAGCCTAGGAGTAGGCCGTAAATGAATAGTATAAACATTGGTCAATCTATAAAGTCAACTAATTGTTGCTCAGTTGCCGATGTTGCACCAGCGGTAGTGTTTACAATAGAAACTGCTGGATGATTAGATATTGAATAAACACCCTCATTATAACTCACTTGGAAATTCTCGTCTGTCTTAACTTTATCTAAATAGCCCTTTAAAGCTTCTCTATTAAAAGTAACGGTTTCAGGCTTTTCTGCTCTAGCAATTTTAGCTGCATCAATAATTTGCACCGCATCCGATACAGTAGCCTTTTCTCTAGAATTTTCAATTAAATTCCCTATCGCAGGTACAGCAATTGCCGCAATAATACCTAAAATAACAATAACAGCTAGCAACTCAATTAATGTTAGTCCTCGCTGATTTTTTAATAATTTTCTCATTCTCATCATCTCCTATTTTGTTCGTTATATTGTACAATTCCTAAAACTAAGCATATTATAGCATGTCTTTTATCCTAAATATATAGATTTTTAAAAAGAATTCTTTAGCCAACCTGGTTAAAGATTTCAAACATCGGAACCATTATCGATGTGACAATAATACCAACAATTCCAGCTAATACCACTATCATTAACGGCTCAATTAAACTCTTCAATCTGTCAGTCGTTTGTTCAACTTCATCCTCATAAAAATCAGCTACTTTACCTAGCATTTCATCAAGTGCCCCTGTTTCCTCACCAATAGCAATCATTTGAATGATTAAAGGAGGAAATACCCAATGCCCTTTCATTGGCTCTGTTAACGACACACCTTTTTCAAGAGATTGCCGTGATTTTCTTAATACTCTTGAGATGACCTCGTTTTCAACGACATCGGAAACGATATCGATAGCGTTCAATATCGGGACTGAGCTTGAAAACAAGGAACTTAATGTACGCGTCATTCTTGCTAAGGCAGCTTTTTGTAGCATGCCTCCGAACACCGGAAACCGTAATGAGGCGTAGTCAAGATAATACTTCGTTTCTTTTTTACTTCTTAGAAAGAAGTAGATAGTGGTAAGTAATGCAAATAGCAGCACTATTAACCACCAATACGATTGCATCCATTCACTTGAACCAAGAACAAATCGAGTTATTAACGGCAACTCCGCACCAAAGTCTTCAAACATGTCTACAAATGTCGGGACAATCGCGACTAATAAAAAAATGACAACTGCTATCGCTATGACGCCTACTACAGCCGGATAGGATAACGCTGAAACAATTTTTTGGCGTGTTTTATGCTGTTTTTCAAAGTGTAGGGCGAGCCTGTCCAACGTATCATCAAGGTTACCAGTGGCTTCGCCGGCTCTAACCATATTGATATACATCGCAGGAAAAATCCGTTTATGCTTTGCCGCTGCTTTTGAAAGTGGATTTCCTGAACGTAGCTCTTCACTAACGTCAAGTAATGCCCTGCTTAATGGCTTGCTCGACGTTTGATGTGCCAATATGTTCGTTGCATCAACAACGGTTATCCCTGCTTTTAATAAAGTCGCAAACTGACGTAAATATATAACAAAATCTTTTAATTTGACGGGGTTACCAATCGCAATATCTTTTGTAAATAAAGTTTCAGGGATTTCTTCGATGTGTATGATTCGAATCCCTTTCTCTTTTAGCTTAACCATTGCTTCGCGTTTTGATGTACTTGTGATTTTACCTGCGGTCTTGCCTGTGCTCGTTCTGCCTTCATATTTAAACCTAGCCATAATGATTCTCCCTTAAATAAGGTGCAGCTACTTCACGTGAAATGGCATTCGAATTGACAAGCTCCTGAATGCTCATTTCAAGTGTCATCATTCCTTGGGCACGGCTTGTTTGCATAACGCTTTGGATTTGATGATTTTTCTCATTACGGATTAAATTTGCAATCGCCGAGTTATTAATTAAAATTTCAAGAGCCGCTCGTCTTCCATCACGAGTAGGTGTCGGAAATAAGCGTTGTGAAACAATTGAAACGAGAACAGAAGCTAGCTGGATTCGTACTTGTACTTGCTGATTTGGTGGAAAAACATCAACAATGCGGTCGATTGTCGCCGGTGCACTCGATGTGTGTAGTGTCGCTAATACTAAATGGCCAGTTTCAGCTGCGGTAATCGCTGTTTGTATCGTCTCTAAGTCTCTGAGCTCTCCTACTAAAATGACATCAGGATCCTGTCGTAACGCAGCCCGTAACCCATTTGAAAAGTTCATCGTATCAAAGCCGACTTCGCGTTGATCAATGATGCATGTGCCATGCTTGTGGAGATACTCAATTGGGTCTTCTAATGTAATGATGTGCCTGCTTAGCGTATGATTCATGTAATGAATCATTGCTGCTAATGACGTTGATTTCCCACTACCCGTAGGACCCGTCACCAAGATAAGTCCTTGCGGTTTTTTCGAAATATCCTTTAAAATTTGCGGAAGCTGCAGCTGTTCTAATGTTGGGATTTTTGTCGGGATTATTCGAATCGCCATTGACACACATGTCCGTTGTTTATATATATTGACACGGAACCTAGAAACACCTGGGATCCCGTATGAAAAATCTAATTCACCTTTTTCCTCAAATTTAGGCCATATTGATGCAGGGACGATCGCTTTAGCCATCGCTAACGTGTCACTTGGAGTTAATATCGTATCTCCATGTTTTTTTAAATCGCCATTAATTCGAAACGTCGGTTGAATACCAACAGTTATGTGAATGTCAGATGCTTTTAACTCAAAGGCAGTGCGCATTAATTGTTCTATTAATTCTTTCATTGTCATCACTCCATCGTCGCTACACGTAAAATTTCCTCTGTCGTTGTCAAGCCCTGTTTCACTTTCAACAGCCCATCATCAATTAGGAAGATCGTTTTATTTTTTATGGCAATTTCTCGCAACTTTGAAAATGGTTCACGATTCATCACGACTCGTTTCATTTCATTCGTGAGCACAACTAATTCATGGACTGCTATTCTGCCACGATAGCCTGTCATATTACATGTTCCGCAACCTTTGCCACGTGTAACGATTTCAACCTTCATGCCGCGGCTTGCGAAGATTTCTTCTTCCCGTTTTGTCGGTTCCATTTCCTCTGCACAATCACGGCACACTTTTCTGACTAATCGTTGAGAGACAACACCAGATAATGAAGAAGCTACTAAAAATGGTTCAACACCCATATCAATTAACCGGGTAATTGTTCCTAATGCATCATTTGTATGCAATGTACTAAACACGAGGTGACCGGTAAGAGAAGCACGTACAGCTACTTCTGCAGTTTCTTTATCACGAATTTCTCCAACCATAATAATATTCGGGTCTTGTCGCAAAATCGAACGGAGCCCTTTTGCAAATGTTAATCCGATATTAGCGTTCACTTGAATTTGATTAATTCCAGCTAACTGATATTCAACAGGATCTTCAATCGTAATAATATTGACTTCTTCGGAATTTAATTTATTTAATGCTGCGTATAGCGTTGACGATTTTCCTGAACCAGTCGGCCCTGTGATAAGTACCATTCCTGACGGCTGTTCAATTAATGTTCGGAACCGTTCTAAATTCACTGAGTGAAACCCAAGTTTATTGACATCATTTAATGTGCTTCCTAAGTCTAAAATCCTCAGAACAATTTTTTCACCAAACACAGTCGGTAATGTCGAAACCCGTAAATCAATTGGATGAAATTCAATTGTAGTCTTAATTCGTCCATCTTGAGGAACGCGTTGTTCGGTAATATCCATATTGGCCATTATTTTAATTCTCGCGGTAAGCATACTTTGCATATGCTTCGGCAGGACACGCTCTGTCTTTAATCTTCCATCGACCCGGTAGCGAATCGAAACTTTTGTATCTTCCGGGTCAATATGAATGTCACTAGCCCGTTGCTGGACAGCATTTTGGATGACTTGATTAACGAGCTTAATAACCGGAGAATCAGCCTCTGTCACTTGTTCCTCACGAACTTCCTCAGGGGCATCATATGAAAACAGGTTATCGATATCATCTTCTAATTCATAATATTTATTAATGGCTCTTAAAATATCATCCTTCGTAGCAATAACAGGTTCAATTTGAAAGCCTGTTGAAAGCCTTAAATCATCAATTGAATAAAAATCGAGTGGATCAGACATTGCGATAAACAGTTTATTCTCTTCTTTTTTTATTGGAATTAGCACATTTCGCTTTGCGATTTCCTTTGAAACAAGCGTTAACAATGATGTATCAATCGGATAACGGTACAAACTAACATGAGGAATGCCTAATTGAAATTCTAATACCTCTATTAATTGTTGCTCAGTAATATATCCGCGCTGTAAGAGGGCATCCCCAAGCTTTTGGTTGTTGTTCTTTTCTTTTAATGTTGTTTGTAGCTGTTCTTCCGTAATTAATTCACTTGAAACGAGCAAATCACCCAACCTTTTTCGTTTCGCCATCGTCATTCCCTCCTTTACTTTTCAATATTAGGGTCTTCCCAAAGTTCCTCATCTTCCGTTGTTTCATTTTGGTTTGTATCCTCTGTTGAACGAGATTCTGTTGTTTCAGGACGATGATTTGGATTTTCAGTTGTTTGTTCATCAAGCTGATTGAGATTCTGTTCAGTTCGATTATTTTCATCAGGATTATCTGAATTATTTAGTTGTTCTCCTATATCATCAGTATCTGGTGTGTCAATTATCGGTGTATTGATTAAATTCAAAGGCATCCCTTGATAAACTACTTTATAGGCCGGTGGGTAATAATCCTCTGCAATTTTCACTTCATTTTCGAGCTTCCCGTCGATGAATACTTGCCTATAAACTCGAATGGATTGACCCTCTTTTCCTTCTTCACCTAATTTTGTTTCATTTTCTTCTAGCGCAAGATGATAATGGACAATCGTTCGTGTCGGATATTTCTGTTCGTTTTCGAAATATACACGGTATTCCTCTAGCTGTTTACCGCTTAGTTGAACTGTTAAGTGCTCGTCTGAGACAAACATTGTTAGTTCATAAGGCTGGTCTGTCGGATTTAGAAATTTTAAATCCCATTTATTTTTGACAAATGCTGCTTCTTGACCAAGTTTTGTATAGGATGGCAACTCGTCGCTTATATGCCGTTCAATCAGTTCAAATGGTGATGCTAAAATTGTCGTGTAAATGGTTGTTGCTACTTCACTTAGTATTTCGTTATTTATGTCAGATAAATTCCGTTCATCAATGTACTCTTGTAAAGAAAACTGCGAACCTGGTGCAATGACAAAACGATCTTTGAGACGCTCGTTGAATAATGCTCCGTTTGCGAATGGGGATACTGCCTCACTGATTAAGCTCTCTTCAAATTTATCTTTTACAAGAAAGGTTCGTAAATCAAATTCAACCGGTTCTTTGTTAAGACTAGTCGCTATTTTTCTTATATTTTCACTTAATTGTTTAACATCCACAGCTCGAACCCGCTCTTGTCCAAATTCCGTTTGAAGAAGCTCATTTAATTTTTTCTCATTCACCTCAACAGAAAGATTTGTTGTTTTTTTATTTTCAAGAGCTTGAACGGTTTTATCTAACTGAAAATCAAGATAATCCTCTTCTTTATCTAAAATAATTGAATGGTCAAGCGTTAAAACAATCTTATTATCTTCAGTCCAATTTTTAATTTCCGAAGCTACCTTTGTTTTTGCCTGTTCTTCGGTCAGGTTTTCTACACTGACCGATGCAATTTTTGTCCCTTCTTTATATGTACCCAGACCGAGAAATGAACTAAACGTCATTAATCCGAGTTGGGCGAAAACAAAAATGAATATGCTACAAAATAAAAGTATGAGTATACTTAACAATTTTCGGTTATTCATCGTATCACCCTTTATCTACAGGCTCTTGAGATAATAGTTTTTCAAAATCGACCTCATTTGTTTCAACTGGGATTTTTTCGGTTTCAGAATTAGGAAGATTTTCTACACGAGTAGTTAAAAAATCTAAATCCTCCTCTTGATTAACATGACTAGCAAGTTGTACATTTCCACTTAATGTTGTCGTTTTATTCTCGATATATGATAAGATTAGCAACCCTAAGATAATCGAGAGTACGCAAACAATTAATAATAACGGCCAAATCGTTTCAAATACATGATAGGCAAAAATGCATAAAGTGGATATTAAAAACGACGCTAATCCATATACAACTTTGCTTCGAACAGTTAAATTAATCGGGATAACGATTAATATCGTCATGACAATTCCAAGTCCAATTACACTAAATAGGAATTCAAGCATATCCGCACCTCTATTAGTTCATATTTCTCATGTCAATTGTTATAAATATACGATAATTTTCTACAATATATTCGTGCTTACATTGTATAATAGATATTGTAATAATAAAATCAAAATTTCTTCATACTAATTCAAACTACAACTAGTTAAATTGAACTAATACAGTTCATATATTTGGGGGCTTTTTTTATGAAAAGGAAAATGAACATGATGTTGATTTCTGAACGTGGCTTAACATTGATTGAAATCGTTGCTGCACTTGTCATTTTAAGCATCATCGTCATTTCCTTCATGTCCTTTTTTATCCAGTCATCACGTACAAATACGAATTCTGGCAAAATAATTGATGCGACATATGTTGCCCAAGCTGAAATCGAGGAAATTATTAATAGTGAGGAACATCTAAAACAATATAAGAATGTATCCTGTCAAAAAGCAGAGGCTGATAAAAAATGTTACGAAGCAAACAAAAACGGGTATTTGTTACAAATTGAACGAAAAATAAAGAACAACCAAACACATGTTATTATTAAGGTTTTTAACGAAAATCATACGAATAAACTCGAAGCACAAATGGAGACGATATTGCCAAGAACGAAAGCAGCAGGTGGTGGATAATGATTAAAAACAACAAAGGTGTTACATTAGTCGAATTGCTGGCAGCTCTAGCATTACTCACCTTAATCCTTTTACTTGCAAATTCTTTTCATCTATTTGGGCAAAAACAAATGATTGACCAATCTAAAACGATTCAAGAGCAAGCAAACATTAGACTTGTGATGAATATTTTATCGAATGAAGTTAGAACAGGGAAGGTTGAAGTTCCTGTTAAAAACAATACGTTAAAAATTACGACAAACAACAAGACAAATATTTATAAACTTGAAAGCAATAAAATTACTAGAAATGACGAACCAATTGTTGATAAAATAGGAGTTTTTAATGTAAAGAGTACGGGGACAACCCGTCCTGAAATTACAATTGATATTACGAGCTTACCTGATAATAAAGGGAAAACTGAGTCTATATCAACGGTTATCCATAGTCGAGTTGATTGAGGTGAAACATGATTCCAAAGCATTTAAAAGAAAAACTGGCTAATCAGCATGGAATAGCACTTGTTGTTGTATTAATGGTTGTTGTCATCCTTTCTGTTCTAGGGTTGAGCCTTTTAGCACTATCTACAAATAATTTTAAACAAACGACGATGGATAGAGAATACCAGGAAACATACTATATTGCCGAATCAGGGGTTACGGCTACTTTAAATACGATTGGAAGCCGTGTACAGCAATTATACAATGATGGGAATTTTTCTAGGGCTGATGAGTTCTTCTCTAATGTCGAGAGACTATTTCCAACCGCCAGTGAAGTACCGAAGTTCGAGAAAACAGTCGGTAGTATTACTCCAACTGTTGATGTGAAAATTGAACCGAAGTCTACAAGTGACAGTACTAAAAGGACATATAAAATCACTTCGAAGGGAACAATTGGTTCACGTACTAGAACAGTTGAGAGAGAATTCTCAATTACATGGGTTCCAAAAAATAGCTTTGAAATTCCAACTGATATCGCAGCATTTGTTGATACGACGATTGACTTATCAGAAGGTGGAAAAATTTATGGTAAAGTTGCAACAAATTCTTCTATTAAAGATTCCATCAGTCTAGCTGGTGGTGCATTTATTTCAGATGATATTTTTGTTGGACCTGGTGCGAGCTCAAATGTTATTAAAAAACCAAATTGGATGGATATAAATAATCAAATTTATAATTTACGTGAAAGACGAACATTTATAATGCCAGAGTTTCCGGTATTTCCGAATTATCCTGTACATCAAAATAGTAATATTCACGTTTTTGGAGGCAATTCTTATACACTAACTCTTTCTAATTCTGATTGGTCACTCGACACAATAAAAGTTGATAATTACCAAACTCTCTTTATTAATGTAGGAGATAGTAATCGGTCTATTGTAGTAAATGACATTAATTTAGATGGTCATATAAAATTAATTGGGCAAGGTAGTTTAACAATATATGTTAAAAATAATATTGTTATTAGTGGAGGGTCAATAAATAGTGATAAAAGTACCCAAAAATTAACCATTTTTTTAAAAGGCTCAAATAATCCTTCCAGACCGAAGACCTTTAGAACAGGCGGAGAGCAAAAAATTAATGGTTCTCTGTTTGCTGAAGATGCAAATATTATCTTTACTGAGGGCTCAGGCTTTTATGGACATGTCGTAACTGGTGGTAAATCAATTGAAATTAGTGGTGGTTCAAGTTCCTACACAAGAGTGTTTTACGCACCAAATGCTAATTTCAAATTACTTCAGGGAGGAAGTTTAAAAGGAATAATTGTAGCAAAATCTCTAAAATTATCTGGTGGGACTAATATTACTTTCGCAAACTCAACTGAGACATTCCCATTCTATCCAGATAAAAGTGATATATCCTTAGAAAATATTATTGAAGCCAAGCCTATTAGAGAATCTAAGTAATACTTAAAAGCCAGCATAATTCTTTAACTGGCTTTTTCTTATTTCTGTCATTAAAAAGATACTTCGTTTTAACTTAGTATTCATTTTTGTTTTAGCTAAACTGAAAAAAATATATACTAATTTAATAAATACCCACGAACTAATGATATGAAATATAAAGAACCAACTATAATTATCAGCGAATTATCATTATTTTCATAACTGTTTAGCAGTTCCAAAAGTATATCTTGCCAATCATCGTGAAATGTTTTATTTTCTATTGAACAAACCGAGTATAACTTATACGAGGGAGTTGCTCTCGGAAAATCAAAAGTAGTAAAATGCATAGATGTTGCCACACTAGCAAGCTTTGATATCATAGCAGCATAATCTTTATCCTCCAACACACTTACCAAGAAATGGATCTCTCTATTATTATAATGTCTCTCCAACGTTTTCACAAGACTCTCAATACCTTCAATATTATGAGCCCCATCAATAATAACTTCTGGATTTGTTAAGACCTTTTCAAAGCGACCTTTCCACATTGTATGTTTGAGGCCTTTTCTTATTTGTTGTTCAGTAATATGAGCTATCCCAGTTTGGATTAAGTAGTCCATTGCAGCAACGGCTAATAATGCATTTTTTGTTTGATGCTCTCCCATCATAGAAATGAACAAATCTTCGTATGTTCTGTGACTAGTTTGAATTGAAAATTTTTCTCCATCTTCAAAACTTTGATGGTCTAAAATTTTCATTTCATCTGCATAGCGATGAATAGGTGCATTTTTAGTATTTGCTACTTCTGTTATGACTTGTAGCGCAGCTCTGTTTTCAGCAGTCGTAAATACAGGGACACTGTCTTTAATAATACCCGCTTTTTCAGCTGCAATCTCCTCAATCGTATCTCCTAATATATTCATATGGTCATAGCCTACGTTTGTAATAAGTGATAGAATTGGCTTTTCGATGATATTCGTCGAGTCCAATCTCCCACCAAGTCCTGTTTCAAGCAATAAGAAATCTGGTTTATTATATTTACCGAAATAGACGTACATCATTGTTGTAATGATTTCAAATTCAGTAGGTCCGCCTAATTCTGTTTCCTCTATCTTGTCTACAAATGGTTTTATTTCATTTACTAGCTTTAACATGTCATTGGCTGAGATTGGTTCACCATTGATACTAATTCGTTCGTTAAATGTTTCAATGTATGGTGATGTAAATGTGCCTACCTTGTAACCAGCCTCTTGGAGGATATGACGCATATAAGCTACTGTTGAACCTTTGCCGTTCGTGCCTGCTACATGTATGACCTGTAGCTTTTGTTCAGGATGATGAAACTTTTCTAATAACCATTCCATCCGCTTCAGCCCTGGCTTTACGCCGAACTTTAATCTGGAATGGATCCAATCGACTGCTGCTTCATAGTTTGTAAACAATTCTACCCCACCAATACAATTTGTTTTTAAAAACTCGGCTGAGCCAATAGACCCACCCGAGCTTTGTTCGTTATCCTTTTAGTTCATTCATTCTAGCGATGACAATGTCACGCTTTTCGATATAATCTTGTTGCTTCGCTTTTTCTTCTTCGATTACTTTTTCTGGTGCCTTTTTTAAGAAGCCTTCATTGCTAAGTTTTTTCTCAACACGTTCAACTTCTTTGTCGAGCTTTGTTTTTTCCTTTTCAAGGCGTTTTAATTCCTCTTCAATATTGATTAAGCCCTCTAACGGTAAAATAATTTCTGCACCTGTTACGACAGCTGTCATTGATTTATCTGATGCTGGTAAGTCAGTCGCAATTGTTAATGAACTCGTATTACAGAAGCGTTCCACATAGGCACGATTTTTTTCAAGCTGTAATTGTACAACCTCATCTTTTGCCTTGATTTTCATATCAATTTGCTTACTCATCGGAGTATTCACTTCTGCACGGATATTTCTTACCGAACGTATTACTTCAACAAGTAGCTTCATTTCTGTAGCCGCTGCGTCGTCTGTTAGTTCTTTGTTAACTGTTGGCCATTTCGCAATTGTAATTGATTCACCTTCATGTGGAAGTGATTGCCAAATTTCCTCGGTAATAAACGGCATGAATGGATGTAACAATCTCATTGTGTTATCTAACACATAAGCAAGTATTGAACGGGTCGTTTTCTTCGCTGCCTCATCTTCACCGTATAATGGCAGTTTAGCCATTTCGATATACCAATCACAGAAATCATCCCAAATGAAATTGTATAATTGTCTGCCAACTTCCCCAAATTCATATTTTTCTGCAAGATTTGTTACATTTTCAATCGTTTCGTTTAGTCTAGTTAAAATCCATTTATCAGCAACTGATTTTTCACCGCTTAAATCAATTTCTTCATACGTTAAACCGTCCATATTCATTAACGCAAATCGTGAAGCGTTCCATATCTTGTTGGCAAAGTTCCAAGTCGCTTCAACCTTTTCTTGACTATAGCGTAAGTCTTGTCCCGGTGAGCTGCCTGTTGTTAAGAAATAACGTAACGAGTCGGCACCATATTTATCAATAACTTCCATTGGGTCTACGCCATTCCCTAATGATTTACTCATTTTACGACCTTGCTCATCTCGGACGAGACCATGGATAAGAACATCCTTAAATGGTCGTTGTCCTGTAAATTCAATCCCTTGGAAAATCATCCGTGATACCCAAAATGCAATAATATCATAGCCAGTTACAAGCACATCTGTTGGGTAGTAACGTTTATAGTCTGCTGCTTCTGTATTCGGCCAACCCATTGTTGAAAATGGCCATAACGCTGAGCTAAACCATGTATCAAGAACATCGTTATCTTGCTCCCAGTTTTCAATATCTGCTGGTGGCTCTTGATTTACGTAGACTTCACCTGTTTGTTTATGATACCAAGCTGGGATGCGATGTCCCCACCAGAGTTGACGCGAAATACACCAGTCACGAATATTTTCCATCCAACGCATATACATTTTTTCAAAACGGTCAGGTACAAAATTTACTTTGTCTGATTCTGAGTTTTGAAGTTCAATTGCTGCATCTGCTAAAGGTTGCATTTTGACAAACCATTGTGTTGATAAATATGGCTCAACAACTGCCCCACTTCTCTCACTATGGCCTACAGAATGTAAATGCTCCTCTATTTTGAACAATACACCTTGTTCTTGGAGGTCTGAGACGATTTTCTTACGGCATTCAAAGCGGTCTAAACCATTATAAATACCTGCTTTTTCATTCATTGTACCGTCTTCATGCATAACAAGAATACGTTCAAGGTTATGTCTGTTTCCTACTTCAAAATCGTTCGGATCATGTGCTGGTGTAATTTTTACAGCACCTGAACCAAATTCCATATCAACATAGTCGTCGCCAACAATCGGTATTTCACGGCCTACGATTGGTAGTACTACTTTTTTACCAATTAAGTGCTGATAGCGTTCATCCTTAGGATGTACAGCAACAGCGGTATCACCAAGCATCGTTTCAGGCCGTGTTGTTGCAACTTCAATCGAGCCTGAACCATCTGCTAACGGATAACGCATATGGTAGAAAGCACCTTGTACATCTTTATGAATAACCTCGATATCCGATAATGCAGTTTTCGTTTGCGGGTCCCAGTTAATGATATATTCACCACGATAAATAAGGCCTTTATTATATAGTGTAACAAATACTTCGTTAACAGCCTTTGATAAGCCTTCATCTAGTGTAAACCGTTCACGGGAATAATCTAAGCCGAGACCAACCTTTGCCCATTGTTCACGGATATGTCCAGCATACTCTTCTTTCCACTTCCATGTTTCTTCAACGAACTTTTCTCGTCCTAAGTCATATCTAGATTTACCTTCTTCACGGAGCTTTGCTTCAACCTTTGCTTGTGTCGCAATTCCTGCATGGTCCATCCCTGGTAGCCACAATACATCATAACCTTGCATACGCTTCATACGTGTGACGATATCTTGTAAAGCCGTATCCCATGCATGTCCTAAGTGTAATTTACCTGTTACATTCGGTGGTGGTATAACAACAGTGTATGGTTTTTTAGTCTCATCGCCTGTTGCTTCAAAATATTTACCTTCTAACCAAAAGGAATAGCGGTTTTTCTCTATCGCTTGTGGATCGTATTTCGTTGGTAATTCACGTTGTTTCTCATTGTTACCCATGTTCATTATCCTCCTGTACATTGTTTCTTTATATTAGATGGATTTTTCTAGCACAATATAAAAACTCCTTCCATCCTTAAAAGGACGAAAGGAGAAATTTTCGCGGTACCACCTTTTTTCATAGACAGACGGATATACTTAAATAACCGTGCCTATGCACTCAATTGTTAACGGACAGCATCCGGCTTCTTTTACTTTTACTATGAATCTTCAAAGAAGCAACTCCTGGGCGACCTTCCAATGTCCCAACATAAGAAACCTTCCAGCTACAGTCTCTCTCTCTGTGATGTGGCTACAATTGTACTCTTCCCATTCAACGTTTGTGATATATGTAGTCATGTCTCTATACTATATTACTAAATAAAACTTTTTTTCGTCAATATATTCTCCAATTTTCTCATTTTTCATACAGGCACGCAAGCAACCTTCGTAGCATATGTGTATAGTACACGTAACTAGGCTAGGCTTGAAATTTTATTGGATGATTTCACTCTCTAAAGTTTAGGTGTATATAAGAAAGGTCTATATATATGATTTAATAGGAGGAATTTGTTATGAAGAAGCGGTTTAATCCTTATACACTTCCGCCGTGGCTAAGACAAGTTCGTGAAGTAGGCATTCAAATTATTATTCCGCTCACTATATTTCAAGGGATCCGAACTGTGTTTTTCCCAACATCATTTGATGTATTGTTACTAGGTTTGCTCATCGTTCTAGCAATTGCTCTAAGATACAACTGGGTTTAAATACTTTAATGCTTAAATTAATGCCGGTGAAGAGTTCTTACGTTCCAATATTAACAAACAAAGAGGCTGGATAGAATTTACTCAGCCCCTCTCACTTTATTCTGTTGTTGATGCTTCCTCCATCTTTTTCTTGTCTTCTGTTTCAGTTATAGTCATTACAACGTATTCAATATTTTTAAAATGCCAGTATGATTTTATCAATTTACTATTCATTGATAATTCAGAAACTCGCTGCGACGATTCGACCTTTTGTTTAATATGCCGCATGATTTTTGTAGGGTAGGCAAGATAACTAAGAAATAACAACATTTCTTCATTTGTATAGGAATAGACACTTTGATACGTATAAAACCAATTCACACAATCATGGCATTGTGTTGGATATGTGGAGGCAGTCCGATTCATAAACAGCAGCATATCATCGATCGGTGCAGCATATTTTGACTGTTCAAAATTCGTTAAATAGCCCGTTCCATTCTCATCATATAAAAAATGATGTGCTGAAATTTTCCCGTGATTTAGAACGAGTCTACTTTTCTTCTTTTCCTCGATTGCTTCCGACCATTCTTTCAGTTTACTAAGTGAAAAATCAATGGCCCGGCTTACTTCAATAAAATAGGTGAGCGCTTGTAATTCAAATGGCGATAGATATAACTTTTTTTCACAATGCTCAACATATTGTTCGTATAGAGTTTTATCTTCGTTCCATCGTTTTGAAAGTTTGTTATAATGACTCGATGCTTCTTCACCTTTTAAATCTATTTCTGTTTCAGTACGTCGATGCAGATTGGCGATTTCTTTGAATAAGTATTGATGTCTAGCGTCTAATTCTTCATCTCTGCCATTTGTAAAATAGGGCATTAAATAATAATATTCATTATTCAATTGTGATAAGTAATAGTCATATTTATTTTTATAGATTGGAACATATTGTGTGATTCGCTGATTGTTTAATGTTTCGATTACTTGTAGAAAATATGGATTAGGCTGTTTTGGGAGCTTCTTTAATACATAATGCTGTGTTGCGGTATGGATTTTGACTGCTCTGCTACTCAGAGCTTCCGCATATTCTGCCTGAATATTATAGTCTCTTAATATCGGCTTTATTTCATCAAATTGAATGAACAATGGGGATGACACCTCAAATCTGCTTTAAAGGTAAAACAGCTTTTCAAAAACAAAAAACAGCCTAGGAACGCTAAGCCCATGCTGTTTCTTGTTTTTTAATCATGATTTGCTGACAGAATAGTCCGGTATATAAAGTATTTGACCTTCATATACATCTTGGTCTGCATGGAAGTTATTCACTCGTAACAACTGTTGAACAGTTATATCATACCGTTCACAAATTTGCTCAATCGTGTCTCCTTGTTGAACAATACACATTTTCACTCTTGAGAAATCTTCCTCATCATCACGCGCAAACAAGCTTGTTAAATAATGAGCATCTTTCGTATTGTCCTCATCTCGGTCGTCATCATCTTCTTCAGTGTCCTGCTGAACATTTGTAGGTTCCGATTTTGAGAAAAATGTATATTGAACCTCTTTTGGTTGTTCAACTTCCTTCTCAGCTTCTTTTCTTACTTCAATGACTGCCGACTCATAAAGTTCATCCGATTCACTCTGTTCAGAAGCTTCTACAGTCTCTTCAATTTCCTCTGCTTTTACTTCTATTTCCACGCTTTCTGCTTCATTTTGTTCAGGCTCAGGTTCAACTGCCCTAATCAACTCAAAGTCTGCTTCAATTTTATTATCTTCTAGGATTTGCTCTTCAGGTTCATTTTGATTCTCTATACGAGGTTCTAAAATGACCTCTTCAACTTCCTTAGCCTCTTCTTGTATGTCAGATTGAAGTGTTGCGTCGGCGGTTTCTTTAGAATTTAATTCAGGTTCTTCGAAAAACTGTGAAAATGGCTGGTTAGCTTGTGACAATATTTGTTCATTTTCAATATCATCTGCCTGTTCTTCAGATTCCTTAGATTCGACCCTTTGGATCGGTTCAACATTTACTACTTCTTCTTCAGCTTCTACCTCTTCTTCTTGCTGTTCAATCTGTTCATTTAATATGCCGCTAATCGATAGGTCTGCAACAAGCTTAAGACTCTTTTCATCTGGAAGCTCATAATCAAATGTTTCTATTGACACATATACTTCCTCAAGGTTATCAATACGATTTCTTGGAATTGTTATATCGACCGGGAAACGGTGAGCTAATATACTTACACCATCTTCACTAGTTTGAACTTCATTTACATAGCGAACATTTGCATAGACATATTGCTCTTCGTCCTGTTTTGCTTCTCTATCAATCACATATTCACCAGTAAGTTGCAGAGCACCTCGAATGGATATATATTGATCATGCTCATGAATTGAAATATCTGGGTCTAATGAAATTGATAATAGCTCTGATACTTCCTGTCCTTTTTGAAACCAAACTGATTCTTCAACTGAAAATCGTAATTGTTTTTGTTCCTGTGACAAAAAAATTCCTCCTTTCAAATCGCCTCCAATGAGACTCTATGACCGAATACATCCTAACATGTGTAATAACACGATATTCACTCCATTAACACACAAAATAAATAAGACTTAACATGTAGTTACAATTCCTATGGCAAGTAACTTTTTTTGCTTAGGATACCGCTTCTTCTTCTTCAATTCTAATACCTAAACAAAATGTCTTGACATTACAGATGTATGTTGGAAAACATGAAATTATGATATAAATCTTATAATGCTATTAGAAAGGACAAAAAAAGGGTAACTCAACAATATATAGCCCCTCCCTCAGTCACTCATCGATAGAATGTAATGCCTTGCTTATAATTCTATCGATTATGCTTGATGGGTGTTGACTCACTTGCCTGAGTTACCCTCTTATTACTTTTAATTGTTTTTTAATGTTGAAAACGCATGCTTTGCTGCTTCAATTGTTCGGTCAATATCTTCATCAGTATGAGCTGTAGATAGGAATAATCCTTCAAATTGTGAAGGAGGTAAGAAGATTCCTTGTTCAGCCATGGCTCTGTAATACCTTGCAAAATAATCAAGATTCGAAGATTTGGCTTGATTATAATTTGTTACGTCTTCATTTGTAAAGAAGAAGCCAATCATAGAACCAGCACGATTTATCGTATGTGGGATATCGTATTGGTTAGCTGCATTTGATAAGCCAGCCTCTAATCGGTCTGCTTTACGAATAAATTCTTGATACGAATCTTTTGTTAATAACTTTAATGTTTCATATCCTGCAGTCATAGCAAGTGGATTACCTGATAATGTTCCTGCTTGATAAATCGGACCACTTGGTGCAATTTGTTTCATGATTTCTTCTTTCCCACCATATGCTCCTACAGGTAAACCCCCACCGATTACCTTACCGAGACAAGTAATATCTGGTGTTATTCCAAAATAACCTTGTGCACAGCCATAGTCTACTCGAAACCCTGTCATTACTTCATCAAATATAAGCAATGATTGATATTGTTCCGTTATGCTACGTAAGCCTTGTAAAAATCCTGGTTGTGGTGGAACTACCCCCATATTTCCTGCAACTGGTTCAACAATAACTCCTGCAATATCGTCACCGAATTGTTCAAATGCATATTGAACACTCTCTAAATCATTATAAGGGACTGTAATCGTGTTTTTCGCGATACCTTCTGGGACACCTGGACTGTCAGGTAAACCTAATGTCGCAACACCTGAACCAGCCTTAATGAGTAACGAGTCACCATGTCCATGGTAGCACCCTTCAAATTTTAAAATTTTATTTCGCCCAGTATATCCGCGAGCTAGTCGTAACGCACTCATTGTCGCTTCTGTACCTGAGCTGACCATACGGACGATTTCTATTGATGGAACTCTTTCGATGACTAGTTTAGCCAATTCATTTTCAATGAGAGTTGGGGCACCAAAGCTTGTCCCAGACTCGACAACCTTTTTAATGGCTTCTACAACGATTTCATTTGAATGACCATGAATTAATGGTCCCCAAGATAAAACATAGTCGATATATTCATTACCATCGATATCATAAATCTTAGAGCCTTTACCATGGTCCATAAAAATTGGATTCATACCTACTGATTTAAATGCTCTGACAGGACTATTTACTCCGCCCGGCATTAACTGGATAGCTTCTTTGAATGCCTTCTCACTATTTGTATAGCTTCTCATCGTATTCCCCTTCCTTATCAAACAGTATTTGTTTTTTATTCAGCTTCTTTCAGCCAACGTGCAACATCTTTTGCAAAATATGTAATAATGATGTCTGCACCAGCTCTTTTCATCCCTGTTAACATTTCCATTACCGTAGCTTTCTCATCGATCCAACCGTTTTGTGCAGCTGCTTTTACCATTGAGTACTCTCCACTGACATTGTAAGCAACGATCGGAAGGCTGAAATTATTTTTTACATCACGAATAATATCTAAGTAGGAAAGTGCTGGTTTTACGATTAAGAAGTCTGCACCTTCTTCAACATCAGAATGCGCCTCACGAAGTGCTTCTTCTCGATTTGCAGGGTCCATTTGATATGTTTTTCTATCACCGAACTGAGGAGTACTTTGAGCTGCATCACGGAACGGTCCGTAAAATGCACTAGCATATTTTACTGCATAAGACATGATTGGAATGTGTGAATAACCTGCTTCATCTAAACCTTTACGAATCGCAGCAACAAATCCGTCCATCATATTGGAAGGAGCAATAATATCTGCACCAGCTTTTGCCTGGCTCACCGCTGTTCTTGCTAACAATTCTAATGAGGAATCATTTACAATTTCTCCGTTTTCGACAATACCGCAATGTCCATGGTCTGTGTACTCACATAAGCATGTGTCAGCAACTACTAGTAGCTCTGGAAATGCCTCCTTCACTTGTCTTGTTGCCCGTTGAACAATACCATGGTCATGAAATGCTTGTGTTCCGCATTCATCCTTTTGATGAGCTTCTGGAACACCAAATAAAATTATTGATTTTATCCCTAAGGATTGTACCTCACGAACTTCATCATTTAACAAATCTAATGAAAAATGATACACTCCCGGCATTGATGGAACTTCATTTTTTTGATTTTCACCTTCAACAACAAATAAAGGATAAATGAAATCCTCTGCGCGAAGGTGAGTTTCTCTTAGCATTGCTCTTAAATTAGCACTACTACGCAAGCGACGGTGTCTTGTAAATTGTATATCCATTGTTCATCCTCCTATTGTTTCTCAAGCTCAATCATTAGTTTCACCATATCATCAATCGTAAACGAAGCAGGCATAAAACCTTGTAGACCATACTCTGCAAGTGTTTTATTTGTGATTGGGCCGATACATACAAATTTTATATTGTTTAGTTTTTCCATTAATTGATGCTCCTGAAATACTTTCATAAAGCTATCAACAGTTGACGAACTAGTAAATGTAATATAATCTAATTGTCCATTTTCAACATATGCTTTTAGTTTGTTCGCTTCTTGATGATTATGGACTGTTTTATAGACAATTAAATCTGTTACGTTATACCCCTCGTTGTTTAATTGCTGGACAAGCACCGGTCGGGCAAGGTTACCTCTAATGACTAATATTTTTGATTTAGGTGCAAGATGCTCGGCAATATGGTCAGCAAGCTTTTCAGCAACAAACTCCTCAGGGATAAGACGAGCAGATAGGTGTAGTTTCTCCATTTGTTTGCTTGTTTTACGACCTACGGAAGCCGCAATTAAATGACTTAAATTACTGTAAGGTATGCCCCATTTATCTAGAAAACTTTGAAAAAAACTTACACCATTTGCACTTGTAAAAACAATGCAGTCATAGCTTTTAAGTTGATTTATTACAACTCTAATTTGTTGTTCATTCTCAACGCACGCTTCAACTTCAATCAGTGGTACAGGAAGCGGTACACCTCCAACAGCTGAAAGTTTTCCCACGAATTCTTTCACTTGATGTTTAGCTCGTGTTATGAGTATTTGCTTCCCTTTTAACGGCAAGGTTTCCGTAGTCATTACTTATCTAGCTCCGCTTTCACTTTCTCAATTAATTGTTTAGCTCCTTGTTCCGTTAAAGTGTTAGATACTTCTTCCCCTAATGAAATCGGATTAGTCCCGGTGATTTGTTGTTTATATACTTCTTTACCATCCGGTGAGGCGATTAAGCCTGTAAAACTAATCTTTTTATCATGATCAACCGTCGCAAAACCAGCAATTGGTACTTGACAGCCGCCTTCCATTTTCGTTAAGAAGGTTCTTTCTGCTTGTACAGCTAATTGTGTTGCCTCGTCTGTAAATTTCGCTAATAAGTCTAGTAATTCTTTATCATTATCTCGACATTCAATCGCTAATGCACCTTGTCCAACAGCTGGTAAGCAAACTTCTGGCTCTAAAAATTCTGTTACAACTTCCTTACTCCAGCCCATTCTAGATAATCCGGCTGCAGCTAATATAATCGCATCATAGTCTTCTGTTTTTAATTTTTCTAGGCGAGTGTCAATATTTCCTCTTATCCACTTAATTTCAAGGTCTGGACGCTCTATTAACAACTGGGCGCTTCTTCTAAGACTACTTGTCCCAACGACAGCACCACTCGGAAGCTCAGCTAACTTCTTTTTATCCTTCGAAATCAAGACATCTCGATGGTCCTCACGCTTCGGAATACATCCTATTGTTAAACCATCTGGTAAAATTCCTGGCATGTCCTTCATACTATGTACAGCCATATCAATTTCCCCGTCAATCATCGCCTGTTCAATTTCCTTCACGAACAGCCCTTTTCCCCCTACTTTAGATAACGTCACATCAAGGATACGATCACCTTTCGTGACAATTTCCTTTATCTCGAATTCAAATGGCAATTGAAATGATTTCAGCTGCTCGATTACCCATTTGGTTTGGGTTAATGCTAGTTTGCTACGTCTAGAACCAACTATTATCTTACGCATAATATCCTCCTAAAAGGTGTAAATAAATTTTGTCGTTTAACTTTCTAATAAACTGTATTCCTTACATTGTTGCTTTTTACTAGTACATAAAACAAATATTTCTAAGAAATCAGCTATGATGAAATATTAAGGGCAGTATCTAGCATCCGCCTAGTAAACATACCGATATATTGTCTTTTTAAGGATTCCAAAAGTGAAATCTTGATAAACTACCGAATAGAAATAAATTGATTAACAAAACTAAAAATGAAGCTATATTGATTAATATAACTGTCTTACCTCGTATTCCTTTTACAAGTCTTATATATAAATAAAAGCTATAGGCGACCATTACTAAGAATGAACCTAAAACCTTTGCATCATACCAAAAAAACATCCCTAATTTAATATAGGCCCAAATACTTCCTAATATTAAGCTTAATAACAGCATGGGCACACCGATTACATTTAACACATATGACATATAATCTAGCTTTGATAAGTCTTCTAACCGTAGCAGCCGTTTTCCCCACTTTTTCTTTTTTAATAGATTGTGTTGAATTAAATATAAAATCGAAAAAACGAAAGATAAACTGAACGCACCGTACGATAAGATTGCAATGGTAATGTGGATAAATAATAATTCTGATACGAGTTGACTCGACACTGCTGCTGAGACATATTGAGATGGTGCAAATGTATGTAATGTCATCATGATAAAACCTATTACATTTGTAAAAAACACGATGAATTCGGTATGTAAAAATTTATTTAATACGAGAGATAAGGTAACTAAAACCCATGTATAAAAATAGAGACCTTCAAATACATTTAATACTGGAAATCGCCCCGTGTCGTACATATGCTTAAATAAAAAAATTGTTTGTAAAAGCCAAACAATAGAAAGTAACCAGAAGGCAACATTTTTAGCCTTCCGGTTATGGTCAAGAAAATCTATAAAATATAAAAGGACACAGATTGCATAAAAAATAATGGTTAATTCATTAATTCTAGTTAAACTCATTTCCATATAGAAAGGTTCCTCTCACTTACGATTGAAGCGACACTTGTTGTTTCACCAGTCTGTCATTTCTCTTCAGTGTTTCCACTTTCTCTGTTTGTACTTGGTCCGCGGCAGCATCCTCGATATTAAATATTTTCATAAATAATTCTAAAGATTCTGTTGCATTAGGCTCCGCAGATAATTCCTTCACTTTCATTATTGGATCTTTTAATAATTGGTTAATAATACTTTTCGTATGCTTATTTAATACTTTTCGTTCCCGTTCCGTTAAATCAGGTAATTTTCGTTCAATACTTTCCATTGTCTCAGCTTGGATCGTTAACGCCTTCTGTCTTAGAGCTGAGATAACTGGAACAACACCTAACGTGTTCAACCATTGTTTAAACTGAACAATGTCCGCTTCAATAAATAATTCAATTTTCTCAGCGGCTTGCTTACGCTCTTCTAAGTTTGATTCAACAATGCCTTGTAAATCATCGATATCATACAAAAAGACACTTTCAAGCTCTGCCAATTTCGGGTCAAGGTCACGTGGTACAGCAATATCAACCATAAATAATGGTCGACCTTTTCTCATCTTCTCAACAAGTGCCATCATTTCTCTCGTAATGACGAAATCTTTTGCACCTGTAGAACTAATTAAAATATCAGCTTCGATGAGTGCGCATTGAAGTTCATTCATGCCTTTTGCATCCCCATCAAAACGACTTGCTAATTCCTTTGCCTTTTCAACAGTACGATTGATTACTGTAACTTGTCCAACGCCATTACCATGTAAGTTTTGTGCCGCTAATTCGCCCATTTTTCCAGCACCTAAAATTAACACATGTTTCGTTTTTAAATTACCAAATATCTTCTTGGCAAGCTCAACCGCTGCATAACTAACAGAAACAGCATTGGCACCGATATCTGTTTCAGAATGTGAACGCTTGGCTACTGTAATAACCTGTTTGAATAATTGATTAAATATAGTACCTGTCGTTTGATGCTCTTGAGCAAGCAAAAAGCTAGAACGAACCTGACCTAATATTTGTGTTTCTCCTAAAACCATTGAATCTAAGCCACATGCGACACGGAATAAATGCTCTAGTGCACCATCTTGTTCATATATCGTTAAATATGGTGTTAGATGCTCTTTATCAATATCAAACCATTCTGCTAGGAAAGATTTCATATAATAGCGTCCTGTATGGATTTGGTCAACAACTGCATATATTTCAGTACGATTGCATGTTGATATAATCACATTTTCCAGGATACTTTTTTCATTTTTTAACTGTTTCATCGCTTCTGACAATTCATTTGGCTGGAAATTAAGTCTCTCGCGAATTTCAACAGGGGCTGTTCTATAATTTAAGCCGACTACAACAATATGCATTTTCCCTTTACACCCCCACATGCAAGGTTATCTATAATCTAGTATATCATTCTCAATTTACATCTCATTCATATTTTGTGAAAAGTTCTTGAACCATGATAGAGATGTATTACACAATTTTGATTTAATATTTTCACTAAGTGTCAATTGTAAGCCTTTCTTCTCATAAAAAAACCTACAATATTAGACACAATCCTCAAACTATTCACTCTGTACAATAACAAATTATATGAAGTTAATCAAGTGATCCCGCTCACACTTGGGCTATTTCCCTCATAGTATATTCATTTCTGACATGATTGTTTTCACAATTGCTATTAACAAAAACGATTATGTATTACTTGACCATTTCCTTCATTCGAATTACATTTAGGTTAGATTTTAAAAATGTAGTCTTTAAGATGATAATCGATTCGTTCTATAAAACTTGTTCGTTTTAAATATAGCTATGTTTAACTTTTCACATAGCTTAATAATTAGAGGTGTAACAATGAAAAAGGTACCTTTACTCCCGAGTATTATCATTTTATCTTTCGGTATATTTTATTCACTACAAAAATTCAACATCGAACTTATTGAAAATCAAAACAGCTGGCAATTTATCCTCATTCTTCTCGGGGCAGCATTTTTAATAAGTGGGCATTTTGATAAGGATAATAGTGCCATCTTGCCTGGTATTCTTTTATTAGGCCTTGGCCTCCATTTCTTATTACATGCTGGTATTTCAGGTTGGCCTGACCATCCAGCGGCTATTTTATTCATATTAGCTATCGGCTTAATTCTTACGAGTTTAAAACTTAAAAAGGGTTATGCATCTGGCATATTAGTACTTATCACAGGACTATTTTTGCATTTCTTGCAATCAATAAGTGACTCTCTTTCGGTAGTAGAGGGTATCGTGCCACTGATTGAAACATATTGGCCATTTTTATTGTTACTATTAGGAATATTGTTTTTACTTTTTCGTAAGAAATCATGACAAAAAAAGACTGTATCCAAGTCGTTCGTTTGGGATACAGTCTTTTTCATTATTTTCCTGAGTAATCTAGAATGATTCTCCATGCCTCATTTTTCCCTTGACCTGTTTCAGATGAAAATAATACAAGGGAGTCAGATGCTTCAAGCTGCAACGTGTCTTTAATCACTTTAATATGTTTTTGCCATTTGCTTTTCGGTATTTTATCAGCTTTAGTAGCAACGATAATCGTCGGAATATCATAGTGTTTTAAAAAGTCATACATGAGAACATCGTCTTTTGTAGGCGGATGACGAACATCAATGAGAAGTACAACTGCACGTAATTGATCACGAGTTGTAATATATGTCTCAATCATTTTCCCCCATGCTTCACGCTCTTTTTTACTCACTTTTGCATATCCGTAGCCTGGTACATCAACAAAATGAAGAATCTCATTAATAATGAAAAAATTTAATGTTTGTGTCTTACCTGGCTTAGATGATGTTCTTGCTAAGCTTTTTCGACCGAGCATTTTATTTATAAATGATGACTTTCCTACATTTGAGCGACCTGCCAAGGCAATTTCTGGTAGGTTTCCTTCTGGATATTGTGCCGGTTTTACAGCACTTATAACAATTTCTGAACTAGTTACTTTCATTCTTTCTCCTCTATTAACGCATGTTTTAATACTTCATCTAAGTGTGATACAAAAACAAAGGTTAAATCCTGTTGTACACTTTCTGGAATATCATCCAGATCCTTTTCATTATCCAGTGGTGCTATGATTTTCGTTAATCCAGCACGATGTGCGCTCAATGTTTTTTCCTTTAAGCCACCAATTGGTAATACTCGTCCACGTAAAGTGATTTCTCCAGTCATCCCTACTTCTTTTCGGACAGGTCTTTTTGTTAATGCTGAAATTAGTGCTGTCGCCATTGTAATTCCTGCTGATGGACCATCCTTTGGCACTGCACCTTCAGGAACATGGATATGAATATCATTTTTTTCATGGAAATCAACATCAATTTGGAGCTCTTCAGCTCTTGAGCGAATATAACTAAAGGCTGCTTGGGCTGATTCCTTCATGACATCGCCTAACTTCCCTGTCAAAAGGAGTTTCCCTTTACCAGGAGTGACTGATACTTCGATCGCTAATGTATCACCACCGACAGTTGTGTAGGCAAGACCTGTCGCCACTCCGACCTGGTCCTCAAGCTCTGCCTGACCATAGCGGAACATATTCTTCCCTAAAAATTCGTGTAGGTTTTTTTCTGTTATCACAATCTTTTTCCGTTCCGCTTTCACAATTAGTTTAGCGGCTTTACGGCAAATTTTTGCTAGCTGTCGTTCCAAACCACGCACACCCGCTTCTCTTGTGTGGTAGCGGATGATTGCTAATATAGCATCTTCTCTTAGTTGAAGATGGGACTTTTTTAAACCATGTTCTTCTAATTGCCTTGGTAAAAGGTGGTCTTTTGCAATATGAACCTTTTCAAGCTCTGTATATCCTGCAATCGTGATAATTTCCATACGATCACGAAGCGGTCCTGGAATTGTTGCAAGATTATTTGCAGTTGCAATAAACATTACTTTCGATAAATCATATGTTTCTTCAATATAGTGATCACTAAAGCTATGATTTTGTTCCGGATCTAATACCTCTAATAAAGCAGCAGATGGGTCACCCCTAAAATCACTTGACATTTTATCGATTTCATCTAGTAAGAAAACAGGGTTAATCGTTCCTGCCTTTTTCATACCTTGAATAATTCTCCCCGGCATTGCCCCAACATATGTGCGGCGATGTCCACGGATTTCAGACTCATCACGCACACCACCAAGAGATATTCGTACAAAGTTTCTATTTAACGATTTGGCAATTGAGCGGGCTAATGACGTTTTTCCGACTCCAGGAGGACCAGCTAAGCATAGGATTGGTCCTTTCAACGAATTCGTTAACTGTTGAACGGCTAAATATTCAATGACCCGCTCTTTGACTTTTTCAAGACCGTAATGATCTTTATCAAGAATATCTTCTGCAATCGATATATCAAGTCGGTCTTCTGTAGCATTTGACCATGGTAATGATAAGAGCCACTCAATATAATTTCGGATAACTGCACTTTCTGCAGAACTAGATGGGATTTTTTCGTAACGGTCTAGCTCTTTTAGTGCAACAGCCTTAATATTTTCTGGCATGCCCGACTGTTCGATCCGCTCAGTAATTGAAGAAACCTCACCCGTTTTCCCCTCTTTGTCTCCTAGTTCTTTTTGAATTGCTTTCATTTGTTCACGTAAATAATACTCTTTTTGCGTACGTTCCATCGATCTTTTTACACGTTGACCAATTTTTTTCTCGAGCTGTAGTACTTCTTTTTCATTATGAATGATCGAAATAACTTTATTAATTCGCTCTTTAACATCTAATGTTTCTAGTACTTCTTGTTTTTCTTTAAGCTTTAAAGGTAAATGTGAGGCAATAATGTCAGCCATTCTGCCAGGTTCATTTATATCTGACACAGTTGCATAAGTTTCTGCAGATATCTTCTTTGAAAGCTTTATGTATTGTTCAAAATATTCAAGCATCGTTCTCATTAATGCTTCTTCTTCAACACTTTTCGTTTCAGGGTCCTTATAAATCGCAACCTCAACTGAAAAGTATTCCTCATCCGTAACAAAACGTTGTATTTCAGCGCGTTCAAGACCTTCGACTAGAACTCTAATCGTTCCATTCGGTAATTTTAGCATTTGTTTTATCTTAGTTAATGTGCCAATTTCATAGATATCCTCTTTATTTGGCTCATCAATCGCAATTTCCTTTTGCGTTGTTAAAAAGATGATATTTTCGTCCATCATCGCTTTTTCTAGGGCTTGTACAGATTTATCCCGTCCTACATCTAGGTGAAGTACCATCGTCGGATAGACTAACAAACCTCGCAAAGGCAGGAGGGGAACTATTTGTGTATTCGATCTCGCCATGCGTTTATACCTCCATGACATAATATTAGTTATTGTACAATTCTATCTTATTCTTTCGCCACTGTCTATTTGTAACCACTTTCTCATTTAGGTAGTATACCCTATTATCTGACACTTGAAAAAGAAAATCTCTTAAAAATAATAAGGTCAGTCGCTTCAGACTATGATGCTAAATCGTTAGCATACATACTCAAGTTGCGACTGACCCCTTTATACAGATTCCTTCTTCGGAAATGCCTGTTGATTTGGCATAAGTGGGTTTGCCTTTTCGGTAGGTGGATTAACAAGTGCTAAATCAAACACTTCCTGTAAAGTCGTAACAGGAACAATATTAATGCCCTCAATTTCCTTTAATATCGATTGCACATTTTCTTTCGGGATAATCACTGTCTTTGCACCAGCTTTTTTCGCCGCTTTAATTTTCGGAATTACTCCACCGATAGGTTTCACATTGCCTTGTATGCTTATCTCACCCGTCATAGCAACAGTATTATCGATCGCAATTTTATGAATTGCAGAAAATATGCCTGTTGCCATTGCGATCCCTGCTGAAGGACCATCAATTGGCGTACCACCAGGGAAATTGACATGAATGTCGTAGTCATTCGCTCTAATTCCCATCGAACGAAGTACTGTTAATACATTCTCAATAGAACCTTTTGCCATACTTTTTCTTCTGATTGATTTTGAACGGTCTCCAATACTTTCTTCCTCAACGATACCTGTAATATTAAAGATACCTTTATCTTTATCAGTCGGTAATACTGTCACTTCAATTTCTAGCAAAGCTCCGGTATTTGGCCCGTAAACGGCAAGTCCATTTACGATACCTACCTTTGGTTTCTTTTCAATTTTCTTTTCCTGCCTTGGTGTTAGCTGGCTAGAATGGATAACCCATTCAATATCTTCAACGCTAATATTTTGGCGGTCTTCTGACATTGCCATCCCAGTTGCGATTTGCATCAAGTTAACAACTTCTCTACCATTCCTTACATAAGAGGTTAATAATTGAATTCCTTCATCTGTAACATTCATATCTACTTTGCTGGCAGCCTTTCTTGCGACAATCGCTAATTCTTCCTGTTCTAAATCACGGAAAAATACTTCTAAGCAACGTGAACGAACAGCCGGTGGGATTTCATTAGGCGTTCTCGTAGTAGCACCGATTAAACGAAAATCTGCTGGTAAGCCATTTTTAAAAATATCATGAATATGAGTAGGGATTTGCGTGTTTTCTTCATTATAATAGGCACTTTCTAAAAACACTTTCCTGTCTTCGAGCACTTTCAATAATTTATTCATCTGAATAGGATGTAATTCCCCGATTTCATCAATAAAGAGAACTCCACCATGCGCATGTGTTACAGCACCCTGCTTTGGTTGTGGGATACCTGCCTGTCCCATCGCCCCAGCACCTTGATAAATAGGGTCATGAACGGAACCGATTAATGGGTCTGCGATACCACGCTCATCAAATCTTGCAGTTGTTGCATCTAATTCAACAAATACTGCTTGATCTTTAAAAGGAGAACGCTTGTTTCGTTTAGCTTCCTCTAATACAAGTCTGGCTGCAGCAGTCTTACCGACTCCTGGTGGACCATATATAATGACATGTTGTGGGTTTGGACCGCATAATGCCGCACGTAATGAACGAATACCATCTTCCTGACCAACGATGTCTTGAAAACTTTTCGGTCTAACCTTTTCAGCTAATGGTTCTGTTAAGCGAATAGCTCGCATTTTTCGTAATTGTTCCATTTCCTTCTTTGATTCTTTGTCAATCGAAATTTTCTGTGTTCTCTGGTTTTTTAATAAATTCCAAAAGTACATCCCGATAATAATTCCGAAAAACAACTGAATAAACAAAGCGATACTTGTCCAACTCATTGTAGTCCCTCCTGCTTAGAAGTCTTTACCGCTACTCTTTCAATGTTTATGTTTATCAATAATTTACAAATAAAAATGTCAGACTTGGTAACAGCGCTAACCGATACCGTATCAGTTTCAAATATGTAAAATACTTTATTTTTATTAGCGGTTATTTATAGCTAGTATCTCCTAGCTTTTAATGGAATAAACCTATTCGTAAACAAAAGGAAGTATAAAATAAGAATGGAACAAATTCTTTATCTATTAGAAGTTGCAGTACTGATGTTTTTAAAAGCGAGTAATGAGGATATGGTATAGGAGTTAAAACAATCATCATAGCTAGACATATACAGGTATATAAAAAGAAGCTGAGAGGTCCCAGCTTCTTTTTTTACTTATGCAGATGTTTTTTTATCTTCTTGAATAACTGTACCGTCATTTAAGACTAATTTTGGTGGTGTGTTACCTGTTACGGTATCAGCTGTAATGATTGTTTTTACGATATCATCTCTAGATGGTAAATCAAACATCATATCAAGCATAATACCTTCGATAATGGAACGAAGGCCACGAGCACCTGTTTTTCTTTCGATTGCTTTTTTTGCAATTTCAAGAAGTGCTTCATCTTCAAATTCCAATTCTACACCATCTAAATCAAGCATTTTTTGATACTGCTTAACTAAAGCATTTTTTGGCTTAGTTAAGATTTCAACTAATGCATCCTCATCTAGCGGCTCTAAGCTTGCAATGACAGGTAAACGACCGATAAATTCAGGTATTAAACCAAACTTCAATAAGTCTTCAGGTAATACTTGTGAAAGTAATGCTTTTTTATCAAGGTCGGCATTTTTGTTTTCTGAACCAAAACCAATAACTTTCTTGCCAAGTCTTCGTTTAATGATTTGTTCAATTCCATCAAATGCTCCACCACAAATAAATAAAATATTTGTTGTATCGATTTGAATAAACTCTTGATGCGGGTGCTTCCTTCCACCTTGAGGAGGGACACTAGCAACTGTTCCTTCAAGGATTTTTAATAATGCTTGTTGGACACCTTCACCTGAGACATCACGAGTAATAGAAGGATTTTCAGATTTGCGAGCTACTTTGTCGATTTAATCAATGTAAATAATTCCTTTTTCAGCTTTCTCTACATCATAATCAGCAGCTTGAATTAGCTTTAAGAGGATATTTTCTACATCTTCACCTACATAACCTGCTTCAGTTAATGAAGTTGCATCCGCTATAGCGAATGGAACATTTAAGATCCGAGCTAACGTTTGTGCTAGTAACGTTTTACCACTACCTGTCGGCCCAATCATTGCAATATTACTTTTTGAAAGTTCAACATCATCAATTTTACTATTGGAGTTAATACGTTTGTAATGATTATAAACAGCTACTGCTAGTGATTTTTTGGCCTGGTCTTGACCAATTACATATTCATCAAGGATTTCGTCGATTTCCTTCGGCTTTGGAACATCCTTAAATTCAACTTCTTCTTCAGTACCTAGCTCTTCTTCTACAATTTCTGTACAAAGCTCTATACACTCATCACATATATAAACTCCAGGTCCTGCTACTAATTTTCGAACCTGATCTTGAGTTTTACCACAAAATGAACATTTTAGTTGTCCTTTTTCGTCGTTAAATTTAAACATTGTTTCACCCCTTGTATCTTTATCTAAGTCAACTGCTTTTCTTTCTTCCCTACCTAATAATTTGATATGTAAATATGGGCAGGCTATTGTCTTGCTACCTAAAACAGGTATGTATTGCATTTTACCATAAGTATGGCATGAACAGGAAATGATCCTGCTTAGGTCTGTTCTGCAATACGTGACATTCGTTATGAATTTCGAGTTAAAACTAGTGTATGTATGAATGGGCTTTCTTATATCATTCCCAAAGGAATATAATTAAAACATACTTGATTTTACAATAAACTATGTATTAAAAATTTATTACGACAATGATTTTAACCGCTAATTTGTACAAAACAAGGCACGATCCAATCGCGCCTTGTCTCTATATTTATATTATGCAACAACCTTGCTATTTTCCACAAGAAAATCGATTGCTTTACGCACTTTTAAATCTTCTTTAAGACCTTCAGCAGATCCGCCTAACGCTTGTTTAATGTTTTCAATCGGCATATTGTACATTTCAGCCATTTTATTTAATTCAGCTTCTACATCTTCTTCTGAAACTTCAATGTTTTCAGCTTTTACAATTGCTTCAAGAGTTAAGTTATACTTAACGCGTTTTTCAGCATCATCTTTCATTTGTGCTTTTAAAGCTTCCTCATCTTGACCTGAGAATTGGAAGTATAATTCAAGGTTCATACCTTGCATTTGTAAACGTTGCTCAAATTCTTGCATCATACGTGAAATTTCATTTTCAATTAAAGCATTTGGGATGTCTACTTCGACACCTTCTGCAGCTTTTTCAACTAAAGTGTCACGTAAGTGGTTTTCAGCCTCAGTTTTTTTCGTTTCTTCTAGACGAGTTCTAGTTTGCGCTTTTAGTTCATCAAGTGTTTCAACATCTTCACTAACGTCTTTTGCAAATTCATCATCTAGTGCTGGTAGTTCTTTTGTTTTAATTTCGTGAACTTTTACTTTGAATACAGCAGCTTTTCCAGCAAGGTTTTCCGCATGGTAATCTTCAGGGAATGTTACTTCTACTTCCTTTTCAGCTCCAGCTTCAAGACCAACTAGTTGCTCTTCAAATCCTGGAATGAATGAACCAGAACCGATTTCTAGTGAGTAGTTTTCTGCTGCTCCACCTTCAAATGCTTCACCATCTACATAACCATCAAAGTCGATAACAGCCGTATCGCCTGTTTCGATTGAACCTTCTTCTTTAATAACTAATTCTGCATGGCGCTCTTGAAGTTGTTTTAATTCGTTATCAACATCTTCATCAGTTACTGTGTCATCAAGTTTTTCAACTTCAAGACCTTTATATTCTCCCAGTTTCACTTCTGGTTTTACTGTTACCTTTGCAGTGAAGATTAAGTTTTTGCCTTTTTCGATTTGTTCAACATCAATTTCAGGACGGTCAACTGGCTCAATTCCAGCTTCATCAATTGCTTTTGGATATGCTTCAGGTAAGATAATATCAAGAGCATCTTGATATAATGATTCTACACCAAAGCGTTGTTCGAACATTCCACGTGGAATTTTTCCTTTACGGAATCCAGGAATTGAAACTGTTTTTACTACTTTTTTGAACGCTTCGTCTAAAGCAACGTTGAAGTCCTCTGCAGAAACTTCAACCGTAAGAACGCCGTCGTTCCCTTCTAACTTTTCCCATTTAACTGACATTTGTGTTCCCTCCAAAAATCTATATTGATTTGTGCGAATAAGTGATAGGTAAATTCAAATGGCTGCTTGTCCATTGTAAACATTCACCTAATAAGATATACCTGTTTATGTACGGTTGTTTGGACCGAATACTAACCATGCTTAAGGATTTCGCATAAATTTACAAAAAAAGCTATGGACTAAAGCCAAACTTTTGTTGTGTCATTTATCGAGTCCCCTCTGCCCATTTGTAAGGGACGTTCTGGAACAGGATAAAATTTACGGTCTTAAGAGACCTAAATACGATGATCACTATTTTGCAACCATCTTATTATAACATAGAAAAGTTACCTTTCAACATATAGGACTATATTTGCAGATAAGAAATTTCTTCTATTTGATAAATTTTATGACAGGCATTTTCAACTGCTACTGATGATACTTCATATAATCCCTCAACTTCTTCAGCTTCAAGTGTAATGCCATGCATCTCATAACCTACGAAATGAAGTGCTGCTGCCCAAACATTAACATCATTAGGCTCTGGTGCTAACGGATAGAGTACGAATAAATGTCGAATCCATAATTCTTTGACAGCTTCAAATAATGTTGGATTTTCATTTCCTAGCGTATCATCTAACATTGATAGTACCTTTTTCGTAAATGCTTGTTCTGAGATATCCTCAAGTTCGGCCGGTATTACTGTGAATACTTTACCTAGTTTATTGACCGTTACTTCCTTGTCTACAGCATGTTCCGTCATAAGTTGTAACGTCATTGTTTTAATTATAGGATGTATCTCATTGTTTTCTAAGAGACCTTTTAACGTTATAAAATGTTTACTAATATTCGCTTCATGCAATGATTGTATGTAAGCAAGCTGCCTATGCTCGTCAGTAAAAAAGCCCTGGTCATAATCAGCTTGTTCTTCATCATCAGCCGCTTCAATTGTACTGTTAATATCTTCATCTTGATTCATTTTACGACTAAATTCAAGCAAACGATAAAATTGCTCAGCACTTTCTGGTGGAAGATGATTCTCTTCTAAAACAGCTTCTATCGTAGATTGAACCTCTCGATATTCTCTTAGCTGAATAAGGATTGTTAAGTAAACTTGTAGAACTGTAAAGTAATGTCCGATATCTTCTAAAAGCATTTTTTTACAAATTCGCTTTGCTTCGGTTAATTCACCCAATTCCATGTAGCACATGGCCAAACCAAACAATACTTCCGCTTTGTCATCATCTAAGCTATGAGCTTCTTGAAACATCTCAAGGGCTTCTTGAAACTTTTTTTCTTTTAATAACACCATTCCTTTATCAAGGTAACGTTCCTTTAAATTTGGAAAGGGAATGACATTTTTTCTTTTCTGATCATCCATGCTTTCAACTCCATGAAGCTTCTGTTTTTAGGCTGTTTTTGTATACATTGTAGATTTTACTTAGTTAGCAAAAAGCACCAACCATCGATTTAATTCCAGAATGTTATTCAAGTTTATCAATCCTGTCTTACGAAAACAAGCTACCTCTTCATTAATATGATATTACTTAAAACATAACAAGAAAAAAAGAGCTAAACATTATAAAAATGTCGCTCTTCTTTCCGTTTCATATCTAGAAATATCTTCTTGATAATATAATGTTAAATCTATTTCATCCTTACCATTTAACAACATGTCTTTCCAATAAGGGTCGACTTCAAATGTTTTCGACAAATTCGCATTATCTGTTAACGTTTGATTTTCTAAATCTACTTTTAATTGGTAGCCTTCCTGTCTTGCTTGTTCTCTAATCACATCTAAAACAGATTGTTCTAGGCTGATAGGAAGCAACCCATTTTTTAAACAGTTTTGATGGAAAATATCTGCAAATGATGGTGCTAAAATAACTTGAAAGCCATAATCTGATAAGGCCCATGGAGCATGTTCACGTGATGAACCACACCCGAAGTTTTCACCGGCTAATAGAATGGTTGCACCTTTGCTCTCCGCTTTGTTCAATTCAAACTCAGGATTATCTGAGCCGTCTGGAAGGTAGCGCCAGTCAAAAAATGCAAAGCGTCCATAACCTGTTTTTTCGATTCGTTTTAGAAACTGCTTAGGAATAATCTGATCTGTATCGACATTTGAACGATTAAGTACTGCTACTTTTCCTTCATGTGTTGTAAAAGGTTTCATTTTGCCCCTCCTATTTTATTTAGTTCTATTTACTAAATCGATTATGCTGTCGTTGTTTGCTTATTAATATTTCTCACATCTACAAATCTACCATGTAAAGCTGCAGCTGCTGCCATTGCCGGACTAACAAGATGAGTTCTTGCACCTTTACCTTGTCTACCTTCAAAGTTACGATTTGAAGTTGATGCACAACGCTCTCCCTCTGGTACAACATCATTATTCATACTTAAGCACATGCTACAACCGGATTCTCTCCACTCAAAGCCTGCCTCTTTAAAGATGATGTCTAACCCTTCTGCTTCGGCAACCTTTTTAACAGTTTGTGACCCAGGCACAACGATTGCTCTAACGTCTGGTGCAACCTTTTTACCATTAAATGATTTAATGATGGAAGCCGCTTGTCTTAAGTCTGTTATACGAGAATTTGTACAAGAACCGATGAAAACATGGTCAATTGTAATGTCTTCCATTTTTGTATTTGGTTTTAATCCCATATAGTCAAATGCACGTTTTGCCTCATCTATCTCATCTTCTGTTTGGAAATTAGCTAAATCAGGTGTTGTTTCATCAACGCCTACAGCCATACCAGGGTTCGTACCCCAAGTAACCATTGGTGCGATTTCTTCACCTTGTAAAGTAATAACTTTGTCGTATGTTGCACCTTCATCTGTTTTTAATGTTTTCCAGTATTCTACTGCTTTTTCAAATTCCTCGCCTTGTGGTGCATATTTACGGCCTTTAATATAAGAGTATGTTGTTTCGTCAGGAGCTATTAATCCCGCTCTAGCACCAGCTTCAATTGACATATTACAAATTGTCATCCGCTCATCCATTGTTAGATTTTCAATTACTTCTCCTGTGTACTCAATAATAAAACCAGTACCGAAACGGACACCATATTTACCGATAACAGCTAAAATGACATCTTTTGCTGTTACTCCTTCTTGAAGCTTACCTGGAATATGAATATTCAATGTTTTTGGACGTTGTCTCCAGATCGTTTGTGTCGCTAATACATGTTCAACCTCACTTGTACCAATACCAAAAGCGATTGCTCCAAAGGCACCGTGTGTTGAAGTATGACTATCACCACATACGATCGTTTTACCAGGAAGTGTTAGGCCTAGCTCTGGACCAATTACATGAACTATCCCTTGGTCTTCACTGTTAAGGTCAGCTAAGCGAATGCCAAACTCTTGACAGTTTTTTTCAAGTGCACCTATTTGTAATTTCGCAACTTCATCCTTAATGACAAAACGGTTAATGGTCGGTACATTATGATCCATTGTTGCAAATGTTCGATCAGGTCTTCTTACCTTACGATTTTTTTCTCGTAACCCTTCAAAAGCCTGTGGAGATGTAACTTCATGGATTAAGTGTAAGTCAATATAGACCAAATCCGGTTTACCTGGTTCTTGTCGAACGATATGTTCATCATAGATTTTTTCAATGATCGTTTTTGGCTGCATCATCATAAACTCCCTTCTTATAGATGGAAAATGAGAGGGAACTCTTATAGAAGGGTCTAACCTCTCAAATAAACTAATATAATGGGTATACTCACCTTTTACTTACTGCGGCATATCCCTAAAAAAATTAGGCTGTTTTCGTAAACAATGTTGCTTTTAACTGAGTTGTCGTTTAGGGTTTGTCTCCGCTACAGTACTCGCTTTCCGCGGGGTGGGTGGTGAGCCTCCTCAGCGTAAACGCCTGCTCACGTCTCACCTCTCCCACGCATCATGCAGGAGTCTCGCACTTTCGCTCCAACAAACCCTTAATAAAGGTTAGTGCGAAAAGCCACAATCTTTTAGAAAAGAGCCAAAAATTAAGAATAATTATTGATAATATTTATAATTTCATAGTCATCTGCAAGAGCATTTTTAATTTCTTCGCCAATTTCTGTTGTTGTAGCAAATTTGCCACCATCAGCTAAATCAGCCGTACGGAGTCCAGAATTTAAAACATTGTCTACCGCTTTCTCAATTGCTTTCGCTTCTTCTTCTAAACCTAAAGACTGTCTTAACATCATCGCTGCTGATAAGATTGTTGCGATTGGATTCGCAATGTTTTTCCCTGCGATATCTGGTGCCGAACCATGTACAGGTTCATATAAATGCAACCCACTTGATGAGAGACTTGCTGATGACAACATACCTAATGAACCGGTAATCATTGAGCCTTCATCACTTAAAATATCACCAAACATGTTTTCCGTTACAATAACATCAAATTGTTTAGGGGAACGAATAAGTTGCATCGCCGCATTATCTACAAGCATATGTTCAAGTACTACATCAGGGTATCTAGCTCCTACCTCTTCAGCAACTTCGCGCCATAGTCTACTAGATTCCAATACATTCGCTTTATCTACTGATGTTACATGCTTTCGACGAGTTTTGGCGATTTCAAATGCAGATACTAAAATACGTTCGATTTCAGCTCTTTTATAAAAGAGTGTATCTACTACTGCTTCCTCGCCGTTATAATCAATACGTTCACTTGGCTTTCCGAAATAGAGACCACCAGTTAATTCACGAACAATGACAAAGTCTACCCCTTCAACATATTCCTTTTTTAATGGAGATGAATCTAGTAAACTTTCAAATGTTTTAACAGGACGTAGATTCGCAAACAAATCAAGCTCTTTACGGAGTGCTAATAAGCCTCGCTCTGGTCGTAATTCTACAGGATTTTGATCCCATTTAGGACCACCAACTGCTCCTAAAATAATAGCATCCGCATTACGGCAAACTTCCAATGTCTCTTCTGGTAGTGGATTACCTTTTTGATCAATCGCATCTCCGCCAATCAAGCCATAGTTAAATTGAAATTGGTGGTTAAAATGTTCGGCAACAGATTTTAATACTTCGACTGTGACATCGACAACTTCTTTACCGATGCCGTCGCCTGGTAATAGTGCTATTGTTTTTTTCATCCTTCAGCCTCCTTTGAATGTAATTTTTATGATTTCCATGCATTTTTTAATATTGCACGTTTTTGTCATTAGCTTTAGCTTCTACTTACCCCTTAAAGGAAAGCCTAAATCTTTTAGAATAGAGCCTTTAGAAAAGTGCTTTTGTATAAAACATGCAGCCTAGGGTAAAGTTCTCCCTAAGCCGCATGTTTGTAAGACTATTGCTAAAATCGTTTTATTATTTTTGTGCACTCGCTACTGCTTCTTTTTGTTTTTGCTTAGATTTAACAAACGGCATCATTGCACGTAGCTTTTTACCAACTTCTTCGATTTGGTGTGCATTTTCGTTATTGTTAATTGCATTGAATTGTGGACGGTTTGCTTGGTTCTCCAAAATCCACTCTTGAGCAAATTTACCAGTTTGGATATCTTTAAGTACTTCTTTCATTGCTTCTTTTGAACGGCCATCAACTACGCGAGGTCCTGAAACGAAGTCACCCCATTGTGCAGTGTCAGAGATTGAGTATCTCATTCCAGCCATACCATCTTCATACATTAAATCAACGATTAATTTTAATTCATGTAAGCACTCGAAGTATGCAACTTCTGGTTGGTAGCCTGCTTCTACTAATGTTTCGAAACCAGCTTTTACTAATGATGTTAATCCACCACATAATACTGCTTGCTCACCGAAAAGGTCTGTTTCAGTTTCTTCTTTAAATGTAGTTTCTAAAACACCTGCACGTGCAGAGCCAACACCTTTTGCATATGCTAATGCTTTATCTTTTGCAGTTCCAGTAACATCTTGGTAGATTGCAAATAATGCAGGTACTCCAGCGCCTTCTTCAAATGTTCTTCTTACTAAATGTCCAGGACCTTTTGGAGCCACTAGGAATACATCAACATCAGCAGGAGGTACGATTTGGCTGAAGTGTACATTAAAGCCGTGTGCAAATACTAAAGAATTACCTGCTTTTAATCCAGGTTTAATTTCTGCTTCATAAATTTTAGCTTGTTGCTCATCTGGTAATAATACCATTACTAAGTCTGCTTGCTCTGCCGCTTCAGTAACTGAAACAACTGTATGACCATCTTCAACCGCTTTGTCATATGAACCACCTTTACGTACACCTACTACTACGTCGAAGCCACTTTCTTTTAAGTTAAGTGCATGCGCATGTCCTTGTGAACCGTAACCAATGATGGCAATTTTTTTTCCTTGTAATGCTGCTTCGTTTACGTCTCCGTTATAATATACCTTTGTCATGTATAATCTCTCCCTCAATTTTTAAGAATTCTAGTATATTTGTTGCTATTTATATGAATCTTTTAAACCTGATTTTCAGGTAAGATTTCAAACCTAAGATTTAGACAATTGAAATTGGTACTTCTTTCGATACTCGCTGAGTACCACGTGTGAACGCTGTTGTCCCAGTACGAGCAATTTCTTTAATGCCATATGGTTTCAGTAAGTCGATTAGTACTTCAATTTTTTCAGGCTCACCTGTTACTTGAACAACTACACTGTCACGACTTACATCAATGACTGTTGCACGGAAAGGTTGAATGAGTCCTTGAATTTCCATACGTGTTGCTGGTGTAGATACTACTTTAACTAACGCGAGTTCTCTTGAAACAATTGACTGTGACGTAATATCAACTACTTTAATAACATCAATTTGTTTATTCAATTGTTTTGTAATTTGCTCTACTTCTTTTTCTTCTTGAACGTTAACAACTAATGTCATCCGTGAAATGCCTTCAGTTTCAGAATGACCAACTGTTATACTTTCTATATTAAAATGTCTTTTTGAAAAAAGACCTGTAATACGATTTAAGACACCTGTTTGGTTTAATACCGTTAATGAGATAATGCGTTTCATAGTTTAACACCTACCATTTCATGCACACCTTTACCAGTTGCAACCATCGGATACACATTTTCATCCTTACTAACTTGGACATCTAATAAAACTGGGCCATCGGATGTTATCGCTTCTTTTAATCGCTCCTGCCAGCCTTCACTGTTATCAATCCGAACTCCTTTGATACCATATGCTTCAGTAAGTTTGACAAAATCTGGCTGAGAAACAAATTTCGAATGTGAATATCTCTCTTCATAGAATAATTCTTGCCATTGTCTAACCATACCTAGAGCACGATTATTTAGGATAACAATTTTTATTGGTAAATTTAGCTCATGGATAACACCAAGTTCTTGTAATGTCATTTGGAAGCCGCCATCACCTAAAACTGAAACGACAGTTGATTCTCTATCAGCTAACTGTGCCCCAATTGCTGCAGGTAACCCGAAGCCCATAGTTCCTAAACCACCTGATGTAACCCATTTATTCGGTTTAAGGAAGTTATAATACTGAGCTGACCACATTTGATGCTGGCCAACATCTGTTGTTACAATTGCATCGCCGTTTGTATATTGATGAATGAGTTCAAGAATTTTTTGAGGTTTTAATTCCTCATCACTATCTTTATAGACTAACGGGTACTCTTTTTTATGGTTAGAAACTAATTCGTTCCACTCCTTATGGTCGCCACGTTTGCCATCTTGTTTAATTAATTGTTCAAGAACTGTTTTCGCATCACCGACGATAGGGATTTGTGTCGGAACATTTTTCCCAATTTCAGCAGGGTCAATATCAATATGTGCAACGGTAGCTTTCTTTGCAAAATGGTTCAAATTCCCTGTTAGACGGTCATCAAATCTAGCCCCTACACTAATCAATAAGTCACAGTCATAAAGTGCCATATTGGCCGCATATGTGCCATGCATTCCACCCATACCTAGGAATAACGGGTTATCCGCAGGAATACCACCTAATCCTAATAATGTATTTACTACAGGGATTTGCTGCTGTTCTACATATTTCACTAGTTCTTCTGATGCCTTAGCATGTAATACGCCAGCTCCGGCTAAAATAACTGGTTTTTTCGCTCTACTTACTGCTTCTACAAGTTTACGAACTTGTAGATAGTTTGGTTCACTAGTAGGTTGGTAACCAGGTAAATTAATTGGCATATCATATTTAAATTCGCCTTCAATTGTGGCAATATCTTTCGGTATATCAATTAACACCGGACCAGGTCTTCCTGTTGTTGCAATATGAAAAGCTTCTTTTATAATTCTAGGAAGCTCACTCACTTCACGCACTTGATAGTTATGCTTTGTAATCGGAGTTGTAACCCCAAGTATATCCGCTTCTTGGAAAGCATCTGAGCCGATGACACTTGATGCAACCTGACCTGTAAAGACTACTAAAGGTAATGAATCAATCATTGCGTCAGCTAAACCAGTTACTAAATTTGTAGCTCCCGGTCCAGATGTTGCGATGACAACACCAGGCTTACCTGAAACTCGTGCATAGCCTTCTGCTGCATGTATGCCACCTTGTTCATGACGGGTTAATACATGGAATACACCTGAATCATATAGACTATCGTAAATAGGTAGGACAGCACCACCAGGGTATCCGAAGATGACTTCCACTTTTTCCTGCTTAAGCGCTTCTATAAGCATTAACGATCCCGACATAGTGTTGGTACATTTGGCTGTTGAACTATTCAACTGAACATTTGTACTCATACTCTTTCCTCCCTTTAATAAATATTTCACTACTTCACAAATTTATAATGGCTAAAACAGCATATAAAAAACCTTCCCACCCCTCATAAGACTCCACATAAACTAGTGTGCCAAAGGGGCAAAAAGGTTAATAAACTTTTTCGCGGTACCACCCTTCTTCATGGTCAAAACATGACCACCTTACGAACAGGTTTACTGTTCACTTTGATAACGAGTACCGAAGAAAGGGACTCGGTTAATCCTACTAATGTTCAGATTAACACTCAGAGGCGAGTTCATCTAATGGGAGTATCATCGGCTTCCAGCTAACCCGATTCTCTGTAGATACTTTTACCAAAGATTACTTATCCTCTTCAACGTTTTACTATATAAGTTTTTGCTATAAGTTCATGATTTTCATTTAAGATGGTTTGGAATTACACAAACGTTTTAACTAGAAATTATTTTATGAATTGATTGAATTTTAGTTGTTTTTCAAATGTTTGTGTAACTTTATTTGAATTTATATTACGCTCTATCGAATAAAGTGTCAACAGTGTTTTATGAATTATTTGATAATTTAGATTAATTGGATTTGTTGTATCCGCTTACATTGTTGATGTGATTGGAATACTATTTTAAAATTTTTTTAAAGAATTTTTAAAAATCCACAATCGCCCTATGTAGCTAAATTGGTAAGATTTTCTCATTGATAATTCATTGAAAATTATTATTTAAATTTTAGTTATTTCCATTCTCACTAAAGGCCATCCCGCGGAAAGCGAGTACTGCAAGAGGAAACCAACCCAAAACAACAAACTAAGTAAAAAGCAACAATGTTTGGGAAAACTGCCTTTTTAAAAATATCGAGTAGGAGGGAGTGGTTAACTCCCGACCTCTCACACCACCGTACGTACGGTTCCGTATACGGCGGTTCAATTTTATATTAAGCATGCACTTTGTTGTAATGTTTCGTGCAGGAGATTAGTCCAAATTGGGCTAGTCTTTTATTGGTTATTGTCGTAGTTAGTATCCAAGAGTAAGCGATACGGGTTACCCCTTTACTTGTGTGGCTATTTTTGTATGCACTATATTTGTCCATACCTAGTTTAATTAAGTTTTTCCTACGATTCGTCGCTGTTTTCCATTTCTTCCAGATACACATTCGCAGTCTAAACCTGGTATTGGCGTCTATTGCCCGAAGTAGTTTCTTCATATAGCCGACTTTAAAGTAGTTAACCCAACCTCTTATTAACTGATTGATTCGTTCAACCTGATATTTCGTATTAACACTCCAATTCTTTCTTGTTAGTTGTTTAATCTTGTATTTGAAGTTTTGGACTGATTTTTGATGTGGTTTTGCTTTGTATAAATCAGCTTGATAATCTTTGAAGAATCCAAACCCTAGAAACTTCATGTCGGGGTCATTAGGTTTCGTCACTCTCGATTTCTCTACATTTACAATTAAACCCAGCTTCTCTTCAATATACCTCGACACAGACCTCATGACTCGCTTAGCTGACATCTCGCTTTTGACCATGATAATACAGTCATCTGCGTATCTAACGAAACGCAATCCTCGGTTTTCTAGTTCTTTATCCAGTTCATTAAGCATGATATTACTGAGTAACGGAGATAAGTTCCCTCCTTGTGGTGTACCGATTATTGTTTCTTTGTAGTCTTCGTCAATTCGTACACCACTTACTAAAAATTTACGAATGAGTGAAATAACATCTCCATCGTCCACTGTTCTCGATATGAGGTTCATCAATCTGTCGTGGTGCACTGTGTCAAAGAAACGCTCTAAATCAATATCCACAATCCAGTCGTATCCATCATTCATAAACTCTAACGCTTTTAGAATGGCCATCTCTGCATATCGTCTTGGTCTAAAACCGTAGCTATTTTCATTAAATTGTTTGTCAAACATGGGTGTTAGAACTTGGGCAGTTGCCTGTTGGATGACTCTATCTATAACAGTTGGAATACCTAGAAGGCGCTTTCCACCATTTGGTTTTGGTATTTCTACCCTAAGTACTGGTTGAGGATTATACTCTCTTTTCCGGATTTGACGAATAATTTCATCCTTATTCAACGCCATATATCCAGCTAACTCATCCACGGTCATCCCATCTACACCGGCAGCACCTTTGTTTTTCTTTACTTGTTTGTATGCTTGGTTAAGGTTATCCCTGTCTAGTATCTTATCGAGTATCTTTCTTTCATGCATACTTGTTATTTCCTTTCCTTCTCGTAGGTTGGTATCCACTTTTTCGCGTTTTGCCAGTGGTCTTTTTCCTTCCCCAATTGAGATTTCTATAACGATAAAATTGTTCAGCCCTTCACTCTTTCTAACTTTCGCTAGACCT
>NZ_JAUSUD010000024.1 GCF_030813355.1 Metabacillus malikii | reverse complement strand
CATTCCGAAATATAGTGGAAAAAGTAGCACATTATTTCAGATTTCCTCCTGGATTAATGTGTAAACAAGTATCTGGAATAATGTGCTCGATTACAGTGTTAAGTAACGAAAACACATTCTTACAAAATAAATCATTATCTTCAATATCTAAATAGGGTTCCTTAGTAAGGTTCATGAAGTTTATTTCTTTTATCAAATTCTTTCTTCTACTTTGTCTTTTTAACAGCTCCAATTTTATTTTTCTTTCGTCACTCAAATTAATCACCTTTCTCTTAGTCGACCCTTCTTTTTATAACCAACAAAAAAGAACCTTGAAAGATATTTAGCCAATCAAGGTCTCACAATACTGATTTAATCGTTTTGATGTTCCTTTTTCGCTAAATCAATCGCTACAGCTAACATAATTTGAAAAATTTCTTAACCCTCTCTAAAAATCCTTCAAATTAAAAGTTTCAATTATAGGAACTTCCGAATCATTGACTCTACTAATTTCAATTTTAGCAATTCTATCAAGGTCAACTAAAATAGTGAAAATATCTTCGCTTTGGTCAGGTGTCCAATTTAAAATATATGCACTTTTTACTTCTCCAAAGGTAGTTCTTAAAACATTCTATATCGCTTTTGCTTTACCATCTTGAGCCGAGACAATGTTCGAACCTTCTAACTCCTTTCTGAAATCCTATTCCTGTTTGCTTCCAATTAGTTTCATTTAATCACCCCTAGTGTAAGTAACTAGATTCCCATACTTGAAGGTTAAGTATTCGAGGATTAGAATGATGGTAACTGATGATATTAGGTTTTTTCACAAAAAGGGAAACTCACTAAATAGGATGTACTTTTTAAAGGTGTTGTACGTACTAAAGAATTTGTTTAAACATCATATAGGGCTTACAAGTGTTATCTCTCTTCTCTAATTTAAAAGGAGTTTATTCGGCACTGGGTAGCCCCACACAAAAAGAAACCTTAAAGGTTATCCCTCTAAGGTTTCCTGAAAAATTATAAGATATTTCTTATTTTTAGAAATTCACAACCAGTAATATTACTTTCTTCAACTAATTGCTTAAAAGTTTCTGACACGAATAATGGAATTTCATCTCCCTTTAATTTGAACAAATTTTTGTTATTTATTTTGTCTTCCGATACTGCATATTTTCTTACAGAATATATTTTTTCACCGTCTAAATCCATAACACTATAATCAGAGTTTTCTAGGTTTAATGCGTCAACTACCCCTAATACATTTGCAACAAAATATTCATGGTTCTCTATCTTATATTCACCTTCAAAATCAACAATATTTACAGGTAGAAATTGGACATCTTCTTCAATTTTTTTTATTAAATCCTTAAACTTTTTTGATACAATGAACCAGCCTAAATTATTTGCTAAATAGTCAGTAAATCTATTTCCATCATGTAGATTAAAATAAAAAGTGATATTGTCATTCCAATTCTCTAAAAAATTCCCTTCCTTTAACTCATACTGCTCAAATCCATGTGTATCCTCACAATGAACAACTACATCATTATCGTTGCTGTCATCTAAAATTAGTTTGAAATATTTCATTTTGACCTCCAATATTCTTTATAAAGCATATCTGGATTATCCCTTACTTCCTGCTTTAACCCTTCAAACAATTTAAGGAATTTCTCCCTATCTCCTTTAGCTAATCTATCATAAGTACTCAGTTTATCTAATACATAATCATGATATGCATATGGATGTCTCCCTTGATGAGGTAATAATTCCTTATTCCATTCATCATCTAAATCTAAACCATACTTTTTAGTTATATTCTCCATTTGAGGAGTGTATTTCTTACTTTTATTTGTTGCATAGTGGTGTTTTTGTAAAGGTTTAGTAGTACCCTTAGTACCCTTCTTCCCAACAAACCCAACCGTAACATCATCAATCTTCTTTCTGAAAATCTTACTAACTATCGTCGATGGATTGACCACATATTCGACAAATTCAAATGGTGTATCCTCAAAGAATGAATCCTGCGCCTTTACATTTCCTGAATTTTCAACAGTCGGAACACTGTCCACAATTTCATAATAAGCGCCTGCAAACATCCCGACAATCAGTCCATTATCATAAACATGGTAGTCACCAGTTACACCTTCTTCGTGACCTTCAATAATTTCGATAACATCAACTATGTGACCTTCTAAACTATCAAATTCCTCTTTGGTAATGACCTTTCTAGTAAAATCAGTTGCCGTTTTCCATTCCGCATATTTGGTCGTTAAAGTATCCTTATGTTTATTCCATCTTAAATAGGTTAGGTGCTGCCATGGGCCTGGGTATCTCATCGAGGCATAGCTTACAGGTACATCTGAAGCAATCGCTATTATGTCTCTTATACTCAGTCGGGTGTTCGCTTTAATTTCGCCTATTACATCTTTGTATGTATCGTTGTTTGCTAGTTGTCTTGCGGAAGTTATTCCAATTACCCTCGAAAGTATCATCTGAATAATATAAATTAATGTAAAAAACCTTGAAAGGCATATAGCCAGTCAAGGTATGATAACAATACCATTATATTTAGAAGTTCAAATACTTCACCTACTGATTTATCTGAGAGAATATCATAATTGTTTTATATTTCTTTCTAATACAATAAGGCTATTTTAAAGTAATTCCACTCCAACTTGTTTATAAAATTTAACTTTTAGCCTCTCTTCTTCGCCCACATTCATTACCATAGCTTTGTCATCTTTTTTTATACTTGTTACATTATTAAACTCACCTGTAAATACTATAGAATCATTAAATGTTATACTTAGACTACTCGTTTGCTTATATACATCTAAAGTTAAAATCACCTTGAAATTTTGGTCGTCTTTGTAAGTATAAATTAATTCTCCATCATCTATATTGCTTGTTATACTCACCGGCTCACTTTGAAAAAGTTCTAATAGATCATATTCATCATACTTTATAAACACTCGTTTTCATCCTTTTATTAATTATTTCGGTATAACTGTGATAACATCGCCTGCTTCATTTATAATTACTTTAACATCCAGTGTTTCATGAACAAACGTTCCGCTTCTATTACCAGGTATCTTTTTCGTATTCATTATAGCGTCTTCAATAACTGAAGGTGGAATATTTCTTGGATCTACATATTTTTTGATGAAATCACTAAATTCTTTTGTTTGTGGTTTAAATCCTAATTCTTCAGCTTTTTTTATTGCTCTACTTGTTAAAGTAGCTTTTATTTCAGGAATATCAGGTGCCATTCTTTCCAAAGCATGCTGAGAATACTTTCTTCCATTTATCTCTCCTCCGCCTTTTGACATATTCCAACCAATTTCACCCGTACCCTATGTTGTAATCTTAAAAGCTAAAAATAAAAAAATCAGCCATTTTACCACCTTATTAAACTACTTCTTTTTCCTGCACTATCGGCAATTCGTAGGCTATTTTATGTTTCATCATGCCATTGATAATATTTACAAGCCTTCTCATAATGCAAACCAATGCTTGCCCCTTTGTTTTGCCTTCTTTCAGTTTTCGTTGATAATAAGCATGAAACACAGGGTTCCTCGGTAGTTTACTTCCTTTAGCTACTTGCACTTGTTGGACTGCCAAGTTGTAAAATAAAGCATGCAACGCCCGATTTCCCTGTTTGCTTTTTTGTTCCCTGCCTTTCCCACCAGACCCAAAGAAAAAAGGTGCAATCCCCGCAAATCGTGCTAATTTGTTGGCATTAGGAAAACGTCAACAGCCAATCCATCCTCTATTTCTTATCTCTTATAAAATCGCTTGATGCTTTCCATTAGCGATAATGTCACCATATTGATACTTACCTGAATAGAAATTCCTTCTATCCAATATTCGCTTTACTTGAACTTTCGTAAACAACTTTTCTTGTTTCGTTCCGTGTCCTTCTTCATTCAATCGTTCTGCTAGTTGTGTTAATGTCCATGAAGGATACTGTTCCTTTATGTCAAACACTCTTTGAACGGTCTTTGCTTGTCTGTCATCTATGACAAGGCTTTTCTTACCTTTCTCCACTTTGTAGCCTAATGCGACATTTCCTCCTGCATAACCACCCTGTTGGGCTTTCTTGTTTCTCCCTCTCCCTAGCTTTAAAGAAATTTCTAATCGTTGATATTGGTCTAATAACTCCATTAAGCCATTGATTAAAAAGTCGCTAGGGTCTTTCTTGTAAATGCTATATTGAGGTTGCTCAATACTCCGAATGTCCACTCCATACTTTTTCAACTCACGATGAACCAACACTTTCACAATGTCTGACCGCCATAAACGGCTTGTATTCAGAGTGACAACATAATCCACCTTTTGATGAGTGAGATACTCCAACATCTCCTGAAAGCCTAATCTGTCCACTTCTAACGCTTCTTCGTCTACTTAGCCCCACTGATACCTTCGTCCTTAAACAAGCGTAAAAGCGTGTATCCTTGAGCCTGACAATATGCTTTGATTTCATCTTCTTGATAAGCAAGGCTGTATCCATCCCTTGCTTGACCTTGTGTAGATACTCGAATATATCCGATAACTTTCATGATAGTTTCCCCCTCCGTTACGCTAATTGAGATTAACGTAACGCTTAGCCGCTATATCTAATATAAATTCATTGTATGCGGCTTTAGCGATACAATCAATCCCTTTACCGATACAAATTTATTGTGTATCGTAAAAGTAACATGAAAAGAGGAAGGGAATTACCATGCCAATTTCAATCAAACTAAAGGAAATCCTTAAAGAACATGACCTTTCACAACGTGAGTTAGCACGAATGACAGGGCTACGCCCTAATACAATAAGCCATCTTTGTTCAGACAATGTTGACAGGGTTTATCTATCGACATTAGAAACAGTATGCAAAGTGTTAGACATCGACATTCAGGAGTTAATCGAGGTGGAGTAGCCTCTCGCCATAGTAATCGTTCTTTTGTACGTAAAAGTTGCGAAAAATTTAAAAGGCAGGGGAAAGCAAAGGTATAGTATTGGAGAATATAGATGGTGGTAACTGATGGTTTTGTGATTACTTCTAATAACTAGGATACATTAAATAGGTTATACGTTTTATAGGTGTTGTACGTACTTTATAATTTGTAAGAACATAATATAGGGCTTACAAGAATTACTCATATTCTCTGAATAAAAAGTGAACTATTCGTCACTGGATAGCCCCCCAATAAAAAAGAAACCTTGAAAGGCATATAGCCAATCAAGGTTTTTCAAATCTATACTTCTAGCTTAACTAAGTCTAATAAAAAATCACCAAAGTCATTAGCTATTATTTCATATGTTTGACTCTCTAAGTCAACTCCAGGTACAAAAGATATTACTTTTGGTTCACCATTATCATCAAGTTGATTATAGTCTAAACAAAATATTTCGTCACTCCCTGTATCATATATAACTAGTAGATTATTAGGTAGATTAATTTCTCTTCGTTCTGTTAAAGTGTACCATATAGCGTCTGGAACTGATGAATTTTCAAAATCAGCATTAATAATTCCGTATATTTCTTGTGCTCCGAAATTACCTGCTCCAAATGTCTTTAAATAATCAAGATATAAACCAGTAAACTTTAACCCTAATTTTTCTTCAGCCAAACTAATTAATTCATCTGTATGACCACCCACAAAGTCTGCAATCTCTTCTTCACTCAAAATAATTTCCTTTGCTTTTTGATAATTTTCTACACTCATTTCCATTCCCCTTTAACATTAAAAGTCATTGGCTCTATTTTTCCAGTAATCAGTTCGCCATTTATTAAACTCAGACCTATTTATACCTGAAGGTATAGTATTAGGATTGATGTGAATTACAGAACTGTTATCTTTATGAAACGTCTGTGTAACCTCTGCTATCGAACTTTCATTTCTTTGTGTCATGTGATGAAGGTTTATAGACTTTCCATCTGGACCAAGTGGGGCTAATCCCTTCTGCATCCTTTCAAAGTTAGTTCTACCTCGTGCGTCTTTCATATTTGGATTTATAATATCATCTCTTTGGTAAACTTTCACGTTTTTAAATTGGGTGGTTTTATTCCAGTATTGATAACCATTTCCTATACCCTTAGTACCCTTCTTCCCAACAAACCCAACCGTAACATCATCAATCTTCTTTCTAATAACCTTACTAACTATCGTCGATGGATTGACCACATATTCGACAAATTCAAATGGTGTATCCTCAAAGAATGAATCCTGCGCCTTTACATTTCCTGAATTTTCAACAGTCGGAACACTGTCCACAATTTCATAATAAGCGCCTCCGTATACCCTGACAATCAGTCCATTATCATAAATATGGTAATCACCAGTTACAGCTGCTTCGTGGTCGTCAATAATTTCGACAACATCAACTATGTGACCTTCTAAACTATCAAATTCCTCTTTGGTAATGACCTTTCTTGTAAAACCAATTGCCGTTTTCCATTCCGCATATTTGGTTGTTAAAGTATCTTTATGTTTATTCCATCTTAAATAGGTTAGGTGCTGCCATGGGCCTGGGTATCTCATGGAGGCATAGCTTAAAGGTACATCTGAAGCAAATCCAATTAGGTCCCTTATACTCGGACGGGTGTTCGCTTTAATTTCGCCTATTACGTCTTTGTATGTATCGTTGTTTGCTAGCTGCCTTGTGGAGAAAGTTGATATCGAGATTTCTTTTGATTGAAACATGCTTGATATTTCTGTTAGATACTTTTTTAATAGGTGTAAATCATCATCAGTCCTTGTTAAAGATGAGCTTGTAATATTGTCAAGCTCATTTAATTCGGCTACCGTTCTTCGTTCATGTTTTTGTGCTGCATTCACAAGGTGTTGGTACTCGTGGTCACTTAGTCTAGTTACTGTCATTATATCACTTATTGAATCTAGCAAACCATTCACATCATCTACTATTTGCATCGTGATATCTGCTGTTTTACGGAGTCCTTGTTCAATTTCTGATTCGATAAAGCCTTCGTGGATATAGGCGCTTTTATCTGGTTCAAAACGATTAAAACGCTCCATTGTTCGCTCTAAGTCAGCTTTATAATTTCGAATCGTCTGTTCGAAAAGGAGTAAAAAGGGTACGTGAACTTCATTGTAGAATATTCTTATTGAATTTCCACCTTTTCCGCTAAATTCATCTTTTAGATTTGTAAAATAGTCAATTTTCTTTCTGGCTTCGTTTAAACGCTCTTCTAATGAGTCTAGTTTGTCCATTAATTCTTCAACATCAGAAAAAAGACTAGTAGCATTGAGTATTTTCACTTTATTTTCTCGTCCCCCTATAACAGTTCTAATCATTTTATTTTATGAAAGGCTTGTAGATAAGTAGTTACTAGTTGATCAAATTGGTGCAGTGAGTCGAGTGATTTTTCTACTTTGTTATTATGGTCAAGGAGCATCGCTTTGTACTCTTCAGTTAGTTGTTGAATCATGAGGTTCATTTCATTGATTTTGTTTACAACCTCTAATGCGTTTCCGCTTCCTATTTCTTTCGATGTATCAGCTTGTATTGCATTTGTTGCATCATTCATCCCTTTTACAACTTTTCGTACCTCCTCATAGGAGACCTTTAATTGCTCGCCCATTTGTTATTCCTCCTAAAATGAAGTCATATCTTTTATCCTAACAAATGGAAAATCGTTGTATATAGGGAATTTTTACTAAGTATGTAGAAAGCAGGGGGGAAGCAGGGGGACGGTTCTCTTGCTTCCTTTTAAAAGGAAGCAGAAGAACCGTCCCCCTGCTTCATTTGACACTATCCTCTTAATCTTTAAAATAAACAACATATAACTAACTCCGACATGGCTATAATAAAGGATAACAACATTTAATAGAGGGATGCTGATGGAAAACATAAAAAGGTTACTAAAAGAGACTCAATTCGAATGCGAGAGATTACGAAAGGAAAACATAGAGCTTCGTAATCTATTAAAAGCCCATAATATTGATTTCAATCCACCTCAGAGAATAAATCAACCTACTCCAAATAAAACAAAAGAAGAGACAATACAAGAAAGAATCCAACTATTTAAAAGTCTTTTCAAGGGAAGGGCTGACGTTTATGCAATGCGGTGGGAATCTAAAACGGGGAAATCGGGCTACTCCCCAGCATGTGCAAATGAATGGCACGCAACCTTATGTGAAAAGCCAAAGATAAAATGTAATTCTTGTCAGCACCGTAAGCTTCTGCCGCTTACTGACCAAGTTATTTATAATCATCTCATTGGTAAGCAGACGATTGGTCTTTATCCACTGCTAGAGGATGAAACATGTTGGTTTCTAGCCGTTGATTTCGATAAGCAAAACTGGAAAGAGGATGCTCAAGCATTTATGAACACTTGCAAGGAATATCGAGTCCCGGCAAGTATCGAGCGTTCCCGTTCGGGCAATGGTTGTCATGTTTGGATTTTCTTCGATGACGCAGTACCAGCATCACTTGCTCGTCAACTTGGGAATGGTTTATTAACACACACACTTGAAAAAAGGTATAAGGTAGGAATCGATTCCTTCGACCGACTATTTCCTAACCAAGATACATTGCCTAAAGGAGGCTTCGGAAATTTAATTGCCCTGCCATTACAGTATGCGCCAAGGAAGCAGCAAAATAGTGTATTTGTTGATGAGTCGTTTATACCCTATCCTGATCAGTGGGGCTATTTAAGCCAAGTGAAAAAAATGAATAGGAACGCAGTAGAAAAAATCACACAAATAATGCAGCAAAAGAGCGACTCAACTAGCAATATAAAAGATGAAACGTATGCAATTAATTATCCAACTAAACTAAAAATTACCGAAAAGAATGGGCTATATATCGATAAAGAAGGGCTTCCCTCCTCTCTTATTCAAAAGCTCATTCAACTATCATCATTTAGAAATCCGGAATTTTACAAGGCACAAGCGAAACGTTTGTCTACTCATGGTATCCCAAGGCACATTATATCTTATGAAGAAACAGATGAGTTTTTCATATTCCCGCGTGGTTGTAAAGATGAAATTACATCATTACTGAAAAAACACTCGATTGAAATCGAACACACTAATGAAACAAATCAAGGGACTGCTTTACCTGTAACCTTTGCGGGAAAACTAAGAGTAGAGCAGGAGCAAGCTGTCACAAACTTATTAGAACAACCGACAGGGATCTTATCGGCAACGACTGGTTTTGGGAAAACTGTTGTCGCCGCAGCACTCATTGCCAAAAGAAAAGTTAATACACTAGTTATTGTTCACAGGAAACAGCTAATCGAACAGTGGAAGGATCGCTTAACTTCTTTTTTAAACTTAGAAGCACATCAAATTGGCCAAATCGGCGGCGGGAAAAACAAACAGTCAGGTGTCATTGATATCGCTACGATTCAAAGTCTTAACTATAAAGGAGAAATCAAAGACCATGTCACACAATACGGTCAGATAATCGTTGACGAATGTCATCATATTTCTGCCTATAGCTTTGAACAGGTTTTAAAGAAAGCAACTGCAGCCTATATCCATGGACTAACAGCAACACCAACTCGAAAAGACGGATTACACCCAATCATGACGATGCAATTAGGGCCAATTCGCTACAAAGTACAAGCAAAGTCACAAGCAAAAGTTCGGCCATTTGAGCATCTAGTCACCCCTCGCTACACAACTTTTATGAATCAGGATAAACAAGAGGAAAGAAATCTACAGGAATTATATAACGAGTTAATAAATAACGAAAAGCGTAATCAAATGATTTTTGACGATGTACTCAAGGAACTAGAGGAAGGTGCAGCTCCACTTATTTTAAGTGAACGAGTCGAACATGTTCATCATTTAGAAGCAATGTTCAAAAACTTTGCTAAAAACATTATCGTCCTAACAGGAGGAATGAAAAAACAAGAGGAAAAGGAAAAGATAAACCGACTAGAAAACATGTCTGACGATGAAGAACGATTAATCATCGCTACAGGCAAATACATCGGAGAAGGCTTTGACCACTCACGACTTGATACCTTATTCCTAACAATGCCAATCTCATGGAAAGGTACATTACAGCAATATGTAGGAAGACTCCATCGATTACATGATAAAAAGACAAGAGTGAAAGTTTTTGATTATGTCGATGCTAAGGAACCGATGTTTGCAGCAATGTATGAGAAGAGAGCTAAAGCGTATCAGGCAATGGGCTATAAACAAATTGATAAAAAGTTAGCTGGTCAGGCAACGGATGAGCAAATGAGGTTGTTTTGAAGCAGGGGGACGGTTCCTCTGCTTCCTTGAGGGGAGAACCTAGAAATAAAGCAAGGTGAAGGTTTCTTTTCAGCTTGAAAGTAAGAAACCGTCACCTTAATTCAACTTAAATACTCCTGTATCCCAATCTGATATTCCCGAATCTTATCATAATTCCCTGTATAAGGAGTCTTTATCACCTTGTCTTCTAGCAGTCCATCATAACTCGGATATTGATAGTTAACGACATTCAGTGTATTTGTAATATGCTGCTTCTTCGCAATCTTAATGTTCATTTTCACTAACCGAGCCAGATACTCTTGATAGATGAACGATTCCTGCAGGTGTGTTGAGCAGTCTGTATCTAATGTATCCGCAATAAGGATATTGAGTTTACTTCTAGCAATAATCGCTTCATTTATCGTAACTTCCCAATTTTGATGACTTTCATCTATATTTAAGAGATGAAGGAAAAATGTCGAACGCGCATCATTGTACTTAATAAAACCTTCCCACATTAAATCTTCATTGCAATTTTCAAGTGCTTTCTTAAAGGCTTTCTTTGATTCAAGTAAATACATAATAAATAACTCATTATCTTCATTGCTTAGCGTACCAATTTTATCAATTATGTTTGATAACCTATTAATTTCAAAAAAATCTCCATGTAGGTTGAGTTTTTTATTAAGGATTGCCATTGCCTTCTTATTGTAAAACAACCCTAAATAATTATAATAAACCGTTTGGGTAACAGAGTTCTTAAGCATCTTCCCTCTGACATCTAATAAGGTTGAAGTAATATCAAATTGATTTTTTGATACTAAGCGTTGGTAGTACATCACACTTCTTATCAATTTAACAGTCTCTTCAATCAAAATTAAATTACCTGTGCTAACACGTATTAAAGCATTTTTACGCTTTTCAATTAATAATAATATCCTGTCCATTCGAGCTGAAATTTTCTGTTTGTCTTTATCATCATTAGAATGATAGAGTGCGGGGAAAAAGACGATAATATCAATGAAATATTGGAGATTATCTGCAAATTCAATTGCTGTCTTTGGCTTCTTTGTAAAAAGGGCTTCAAGTTTCTTAAAAATTGCTTCGCCTACTTCATCGGCTTCCTTCATTTTATAATCTTTCAATAAACTCGTAATCGACATTTCATAATTCTCATTTTCGAGTACATTACCTTCCATTTGTGAAATAACGTTGACACTGTCGATTGAGATGTATGTTTGTGTGGCAATGATAAAGGCAATAAAAGCGATGACTAATGATAAAAACGTTACGATGAAATTGACTAAATCAGCTGTTGTCTTTATTGGGAAGATTTCAATACAGATGACGACTGATATTGCACCTAGTATTGCTACTAATATGTATGGGTAGTATAGTTTTGGTATTTTCACGAGTGCTGCTCCTTTGTAATGGATATCCTACTATTTTGATTGTCTCTTTCGCGTTCTAAATCTACTAAATCGATTTAAATTACCATTCTAATCCCTTCCACATCGACTTATATAGTTCAGTTCAATTCTACTAACCTTTGTAAAGTTATGTTCCAATAAAAATTATATACTTAAAAGAGTTACCTATATATGGATATTTTTACCATTCACGATATAATGCTCAAGTTTCTTGTTCAGAAAATAATAATTTTGAACTAAACTTCCTCTTTATTAGACTTATTAATGGTTATCTATCTTAAAACTTAGAGATGCTTATAAGTTGACTTTTCATCAAGTATAAACCGAGCCAATAGTAAATTTAGGAAGCAAAGGAACCGTCCCCCCGCTTCCTTAATGAACACGCATATGCCATCCCTAGCAAGACCCAGAAGAATGGGGCAACTGGAATCACGCTAATATTAAATAACGATTTAACAAGGTAGCCAAAAATTGTGATTAGGAGGCCTTGTAAATAAATTTTAGTTTCTCCTTCAAGTTCTCTAACGGTTTTAAATCCTTGCTTCAATATCGTGAACAGGAAAACACAATATACAAGCAATGCTGGAATCCCCATACTAAATGCAATCTCAAGAAAATCGTTGTGTGAATTATCAACTTGGATCTCATCAGGAGAGGTGTTCTTTTCAAAATAAACAATACTAAAAGTACTAGGGCCTGAGCCAATTAAGGCATAGTCTTTAATAAGTGGTATCGTCTTTTTCCATATTTCACCGCGACCAGACCCTGCATCATCACTGCTTTCATCCTCATCTAGAAATGTCATTAAGTCAGCTACAACACTATCAAGTCGATTCGTTAAAAAACCATTTTCGATGATATTCACTGTCAGCAACAAACTTATTGGAACAAGGAAGAGAAGCAGCCACCGTTTCCACAATTGGCGTTGCGGTACTATGACGAGTATTGTATAAAGCACAATACATAAAAGGACACTGACCCACGCACCGCGAGAGCCTGAATAGAATAACGACAAGAAAAGTACACCATTTACCACCCAATAAAACACGAGACCCTTTAAATTATTAGACATAAGATACAACAACAGCGATAAATTAATCATAATCACCATGTAGGTTCCATAGTGGTTAGAGTTATCAAAAAATCCCCAGCTTTTATAAAAGTATGTATCAGTACTATAATGATGGTGCTGCCATATGTTATAAAACCCAATGATTACTGAAACATTCACAAAACATTTAACAATCAAGATTTGCTTTGTCTCCCGAATAAACTGGTAAGAGAAAATAAACAGAGAGAGGAACGAGAACCAGTAAAGGAAACCTTGATACTCCCTTGCACTACCTAGGAACGAAACCCAAGGATTTAACGAAAACAGTGTTGATATGAATATCAAGATAAAGAATAAAACTGCCAGCTTCTCAGCCTTCGTTTGAAAAAGTGATGATAATTGTTTTGAGTGGAACAAGTAGTGTATGAGATAACCCCAAAGTATAATGACAGAAGTGGTTAAAAGAAGCAATTTATTAAACGTTGAATAATTGATATCACCTAACGGCTTTAAGAGAAAGGGATAGATACTTATCAACATGGCTAGGGCAATAAAATAAATATTATGTATATGCGACTTCATTTTTCTCTCCTATTTTTGTAAGACCATTAACTGCCTTACTAGATTTCTAATAAGCTACCACTTTACTTAAAAATCGGATACTCACAATTTTATATTCTATCATTTTATAGTTAATTTTTACCTTACATTCATTCGACAAAGTTCGTAATAGCCTCTTTCCATCTATAATTCTAACTCGTGCTATTAATAAGATGCGCTGTTATTTGTGCAACTACCAATGAGTCTATTTGACACAGAGTTCAGTCTAAGATAATAGAAACATCTTTTGGATATGTTAATTCAGTACCTTCGACCGCTGAACTTAATTATGAGGAGATTTTTAGAAGGTATGAGGGATTTCCATTCTACTCATGAAAAAAGAATTACCAAATAAGAGTTTAATAATCCCAACATATTAACTATCTACCACACTTACATACAAACCTAGAAAGACTGACAAAAATACAAAAAGCTGGGGAAGGATTAAATTCATAATCTTCCCCAGCTTTTCATTGAAGCAAAAGAACCGTCCCCTTGCTTCCTAGTTTGATTTGTAGTATTGGTCGATGCCGTCGGCTATTGCTTTTGCTAGTTTGTCTTGGTAGGCGCTTGTTACTAGTTTTTGGCGTTCGTTAGGGTTGTTGATGAAGCCTAGTTCTAGTAGAGTTGCTGGCATTGCTGATTCTCGGATAACTGAGAATGACTTACCGGCTGTTCCTCGATTTGTTGCACCTGTGTTTGCTACCATTCTATCTTGGATGATTTTCGTAAGCTCGACACTCTTCATCACGCGGTCTAAATTATTATGCATGGCACCATTTATCTGAGGTTGATACTCAGGGTTGTACCCGTAATAGAATGCTTCAATTCCATTGGCTGAAGTTGTAGAAGAACCAGTTGAATTGTGATGGATACTTACAAATATATCTGCCTCTAAATCATTTGCCATTTGAGAGCGCTCAAGAAGTGAAACAGTAGTATTAGTAAAACGTGACATATAGACTGTATAACCACGGCTTAGTAGAATCGATTGTACTTTTTTAGCAACTGATAGATTTAGGTCTGCTTCCTTGTAGCCACCTGCTACTGCACCTGAATCAGAACCACCATGTCCAGGGTCTAGGAAGATTGAGAATGGTTTTTTAAATGCCTTCTCCTCACTTACTGGTTCTCCTTGACCTTTTGGAACTAATTTAATTTCTATTGCTTCAAGGCGTTTAGAACGACCTTCAGAACCAGCTTTCATGCCATTTTTCGCCCAACCTAACCATCCAAATGTTTGGGAATGGACTCGGTAGTAAATATCGTAATGTTTAGCAAGCTCGCCCGTTAAATTAATTTTAATGGCTTCAATCCTTTTTTGTTGACCAGATGTACCTGATATCGCACCATTTGATTTATCCGCCATCCAGCCATATCCTTGAACATGTGTAGAGTAGGTAATATCTCCACTAAAAGGTGCATTCTTCAGATTTATCTTTATGGCTTCAAGTCGTTTTGCTTTTCCGTTCGTACCACTCATTGTTCCATCTTTTACAGGACTCATCCATCCGTATGATTGAACATGTGTTGAATATTCAACTGATGGTTTTGTGACAAAGGATTTAGTAGTTGGACCAGGTGCCTTTTCTCCTTTTTTAACAAGAGCAATTTCAATGGACTCTAATCGTTTTGTTAATCCCTCTGTTCCGGCAGGGTTACCATTTTTGGCCCAATCTAACCAACCGAATGTTTGGGAATGAACACGATAATAGATATCGTAATGTTTAGCAAGTTCACCTGTTAACTGCACCTTTATTGCTTCCATTCGTTTCTTTTCACCAGAAGTACCTGATATTTCGCCGTTGGATTTATTGGCTAACCAACCATAGCCTTGAACGTGTGTTGAATACGTGATGCTTCCACTGTATGGAGCATCTTCAAGATTAATCTTAATTGCTTCCAATCGTTTTGCTTGTCCTTCAGTTCCGCTCATTTTGCCATCTGCAACTGAATCCATCCATCCGTATGATTCAACATGAGTGGAATAGACAACAGAAGTTTTGTCAACTAGCGGTTTCTCTGTCGGACCAGGTGCTTGTCCACCTTTTTCAACTAAAATCATTTCAATTGCTTCTAACCGTTTGGAAAATCCTTCAGTCCCAGCCGATTGACCATTTTTGGCCCAATCTAACCAGCCGTAATGCTGAGAGTGGACACGATAATAGATATCGAAATGGTTCGCCATCTCTCCAGTTAAACTGACTTGGATTGCTTCAACACGCTTACCTTCGCCAATTTTTCCGTTTGTATCCCCATCTGTACTGTTTGAAAGCCAACCATAACTTTGCACATGGGTCTTATAGGAGATTCCACCAGGATATGGTGCATTCTTCAAGGTGATTTGTAACGCCTCTAAGCGTTTCCCTTCGCCACTTGTTCCCGCTATTTGCCCATTTAAAGCAGGCTCTTGCCAGCCAATTCCCTTAACATAACTAACATATTGTACAGCTGGTTGTTGAACTAATGAACGTGCACTAAATAAACTAACCTCATTTGTTTGTTGACTTTCTGCAGCCTTCTCCTCATCTAGATTCTCATCTTCAGGAGGTACTTCCTCAACTGCTAACTCATTACTCGAATTGATAGAATCATATTGTTCTTTTGTAATGACTACATTTTGATTCGTTTCATCTTTATCGTAGTAAACAAACCCTAAATTCTCTATTATTGTACCCTTGCTATCAATCGTTTTGACTTCTTCAATTGATGTACCATTTTCATTTTGCATAATAAGATTCGAGGTGTTTGTTAAATTCTGTAGCTGTACCTCTTCAACTTGAGAGGCATCTGATTCTACTATTCGATAATGAATCGATTGATCCTCAGTTAGTTTAACTGTTTGCAACTCCTCAGAAACATTCATTGTCAATGCCTCTTCCTGCTCGTTAAAAGAAGCCAGGACTGAAGCCTTTTCATTATTTTGCCAACCAGTTAATTTTAAAGTTGTTTCCTCACTAATCGTTATTTCTTGACCTTCACCATTAAATTGAATGAAGTAATAACTAGTCTTTTCCCCATTAACGCTATTACCCTTCTGCTGTTCCATCGCAAAAGCGTTGGAAGGAATAATAGAGCCGATTAGGAGGATTACAATTAGTAATATGGCATTTCTCTTCATCATCAAACTCCCTACCTTATCTATATTTCGACAAAAACTAGTAAAATATGAGTAATACTACCAATATTCTCATTTCACCTCTATTATTCTATCATACTTTATATGGAAGTAGATGAAATTTCATAACTTTTGTCGTAGGTATTTTGTTCCTAAGATGAAACATTGGTTATTTTGTCACATAACTTCTTTTTATAGCAAGTTTCCATTTTATGAATTGAAAATGAGTTATTTACTATTGTTAATATAACTATCTGCGCTGATAAAGATAATTAAAGAGGGTGTTCATTATATATTAGAGGTTCATTTGGTGAAATTTATACATGAAAGTATTTTTATATTGAGGAATTGTTTATTATTTATTAACTAATAATCTATTAATTGTTGGTATTAAGAGGATATAAACTAGCTAGTATTATAATAAATTCATATAGGAGAACAAATTTGTAAATTTTTCCTAAATATTTATAAGATATATTGTCTTTTCACCTTTGAATCTACTAAAATATAGTATGTAAAGTTTGATTTTCTAAATCAAAAGTACATAAAAAGGAGATGTTGTTCATGTTAAAAGAGGTACGATGTCCAGGATGTGCAGAGATTTATAAACCAGACGATACAGTCATACTAGATGAAGTGAATACGATGCATCATCCTGAATGCTATGACAGGTTATTTGAAGCGAAGGATCTTGATACATTTGAGGGTATCGTTGAAAAGTATGAGTTCTTTCATGATTTATTGCCGGAACATTAATTATTAATCTATTTATCTATGACAAATAAGGCAAAGGAATAAACCCACTACCCCTAGGATTCTGTTTTCCAGTATTTCTAGGGGTTTTTATAAGAAACTACTTTTAAGTAATATGGAGTCATGAACCACTTAGTTCCAGCTTTAAATTGTTCGCCCCATTATAAATTTCAACCTTCAATACAATTGCTAAAAGCTTTGACAATACTCGGGGAACTCCGGGAAGTGGCAGGCACCCAATGCTTATATGATACCTATTTACTATCAAATCTCTATAGTAGAGAGCCTTAATGAGCTCTTGTTCCTTTTCATTCAGTTCAGCCATCGCTTCCTGCAAGATTATAGAGTTGCCTTGTCACAAAGAATATCTTCTATCATTTGGTCATCTTCAAAATCAGCACCTAGTTCAATCAAACGATTGATTGAATCCTCTTTGCTCGGGACAAAATCAATCGTTTCTGTTTCAAAATCAACAGCTATCCGTCCAACCTTGATATCCTGTTCCAGGTACCGCTCTCTTCTTTTCATTTTGTAATACTCTTTGTAAATCTCCTCGCTAACACCGACCTGCTCCTTGCCGATTTTGATAAAAAACTCGCTCATTCTCTTTTCCTCCTATGGCCCGGCAAAGAGCCGCAGGGAAAAAGAGACAAAAAAATAAGCCGGACACAGAACGCCCAACTGCATTATTTGCAGGGCGATCCATGTCCGGCTTATAGGTAGTTCACACCACGACTCCATTGCTCGGTACCGATTATTTTTGATTCAATGTGCATTCACTCGCTAGATGATCATTTTTTCTCAAAATATCGATCATCCGGCCTGGGTAATGCAGTCGATTCCTCGCTCGGTATCATCGTGATATGAACTTTTTATATAAATAAAAAAGGCCCAGATATATCAGTTAAGTATCTACTGATTTATCCGGACCTTAAGGTAGATTTGATTTGCAACTCATGGTGAGGCACTATCTCCTTTTCGTCTTGCTTTAGGTTTTCCGCTTATCTGTTTGAATTTATCTGTCGCAAGTTCAACTTCCCAAACCTGCTTACATCTTCCACACTTCGTTTGCACGGGACCACATGCTTGATCCCCCTTATCAAACAACCTGTAACCACAGGCAGGACATTTTACTCGCGTAATTTTAGCTTCCTTAATCATTTGTTTTCCTCCCAACTATGCTGAAGCTATTTTAATTAAAAGTATTCCTTAATTATATTTTACACAGGAGCATGTGTTCTGTACAGTAAGAATAATAAACATTTGTCAAATAGTAACAAATTCGTAGATGTTGAGTAAGTGATTACACTGCTTCTCCATGAGCCTGATTATTTAAAAATGATACATTAATCACCTTTTTGCACTTTGGACATTTTATTTGCACTTCAGCTTCCTTTGCTGAAAGCATGTCCATTAATCTTTTTGTGCACACTGGACATTTTACTACTTTGGCCATTGATTCCATCCCCTTTAAACATCATGTAATTGAATTAATTATGCTGTTGTTAAAACTTTAACTTCGGTATTGTTTGCAGTCAATGGATGAGACAAAAAAATATGTAGGCAAAATAAACAACACATCTTCAAAGGAAGTTCTACCTTTTAATCTTGCAATTTTGAAATTATTATATCACGCTACAAAAATTTATACAACACATTTATTGAAATTAATTTCGTTGTCTATTGACTACACTTAATGGATAAAATATAATAACGATAGAAGATAAAGTGGGGTGAATTATAATGCATAGCGAGGAACAATTCCATAAAGAGGAGTTTGCCAATCTTCTTGACCGGGCGAAAGGTGACAGATCCATAAATAATTTTGCTAATGAAACAGGAGTTAGTGCTGCCCACATCTCTAGGTTTTTAAGACAAATGATTGCTTCACCACCAACACCGGAAACGATATCAAAGTTTGCAGCAAAAGCACATAATGAAGTTACATATCAAGATTTGATGGTAGCCGCAGGGCATTTAGCTAGAAAAGATGAATCGGATGGAAATAAAGAAAATACAGTCGAGAGAGATTCTCCAATGAACCTAAGAATGCAAATTGAGGAGTTAGAAAAAAAATTTAGACAGGTAATATTAGCGGACCTCTACGAAAGTCCGTATAAATGGAGTGTGGAAAAGACTGAGGAAAAAAGGTACCGGTTTCCTGATATGACTCTTAACATAGACCATGATGGATATAATAGATGGTATTTAGATTTCAGACCAAATATTCACGGACGCCGTCACCCATCTTTCCATCCGTACCATCTTTATGGTCGCATTGTTATGTTTGAATTATTAGAAACCGATAAACTAACTATTGTTGTTAATGAGGAAAAAGATTTTGATATGATAATGAAAAGGCCACCGCTTTCCCTTAGAGCTAATTTATATGTAATGCTTATTGATCTAGAGTGGGGTAAAATTATAAAAGAAGAGATATTGTGTAAATATACGAAGGATTAATTAAGAGGATTATGTTAGGAATCGCATGATCTTTTTTGTGGTGGGAAAAGATAAAAAAAGTACGACAAATAAGCCCGCCAAGCCAAAATTGGCCTAGCGGGTAATTTGTACTAACTCACTACTGATTTTTATATTAGAACGAATATTGATTCTGAAAATAATTCTGATATTCACCACTTATAATTTGTTCCCACCATTCTCTGTTATCAAGATACCACTGAATGGTTTGGGCAATTCCGGTATCAAAGGTATAAGTAGGTTTCCATCCTAACTTTTCTAGTTTAGTTGGATCAATTGCATAACGTTTATCGTGTCCTAATCTATCTTTTACAAATTCAATTAACTCTTCGGATTTACCTAAAGTTTTTATTATAGTTTTAACTACTTCTAAGTTCGTCTGCTCATTATGACCACCTACGTTATACACTTCACCACTAATACCTTCATGTAGTACTAAATCAATCGCTGCACAATGATCAATTACATGCAACCAATCCCTAATGTTTTTTCCGTCTCCATAAACAGGCACCTTTTGCTCATTTAGAACACGTGAAATTGTTAAAGGAATTAGTTTCTCAGGAAAGTGATACGGACCATAGTTATTGGAACAGCGTGTAATATTGACTGGCAATCCATAAGTTTCGTTATATGCACGTACTAATAAATCTGATGATGCTTTACTTGCACTATACGGACTATTAGGCTGTAGTGGAGTATCTTCTGTGAAAAATGTTGTTGGATCAAAATCCAACTCGCCATATACTTCATCTGTTGATACGTGAACAAATTTTGTTACATCAACTGTTCTTGATGCATCTAATAATACTTGTGTACCGACAACATTTGTTTGCACAAAGACACCTGGATCTGTAATGGAACGGTCTACATGGCTTTCTGCAGCAAAGTGAACAACGTAGTCAAATTTTTCTTTTTCAAAAAGTGCAACAATTGTTTCACGTTCAGCTATGTCTGCTTTTACAAAGTGATAATTTTCTCTTGTTTCAATATGTTTGTGCTTAGTTAAATCTCCCGCATAGGTTAGTAAATCTAAATTATAAGTGTCATATTGAGGATACTTGTCCACCATATATTGAACAAAGTTACCACCAATAAAACCGGCACCACCCGTAACAAGAATTTTTTTTCGTTCCACTTATTTCACCTCTTGTACTAATTCGTTTAAATAATGTTTTAAGGCATTCTGCCACATAGGCAATGGCTCAAACCCATTGTCAATTAGCTTTTGCTTTGACATACGTGAGTTTTTTGGTCTAACAGCACGTGTTGGATATTCTTCAGTTAAAATTGAGTTTACTGTAACTTTTCTATTGGCTTGTAGAAAGATTTCAGTAGCAAACTCTGCCCATGTACAAAAGCCTTCATTTGATGCGTGGTAGATACCATACTTTTCTGTCTGTATCATATCGATTAATAAACGTGCTAAATCAAATGTATACGTTGGTGAACCATATTGGTCTCCAACAACATTTAATTCGCTACGAGTCTCAGATAATCGAAGCATTGTTTTTATAAAATTATGCCCATTGATTCCAAATACCCAAGAAATACGAACGATAAAATGCTTATCTAGTAAATCTCTTACAATCTTTTCTCCTTCATATTTCGTAAAGCCATAATAGCCCACTGGTTCAGGTTTATCAATTTCGTTAAAGGGCTCTTCACCTTTACCATCAAAAACATAATCTGTACTTATATACATGAACTTTGCATTTACTTTCTTAGCTGCCGTAGCAACATATTTAGTACCATTTACATTTACATTCCAACATGTTTCTTGATCATCTTCAGCTTTATCCACTGCTGTATATGCAGCGCAGTGAATGATTGCATCCGGATTCACTTTTTGCACATATTGATATACATCTGCTTCATTAGTAATGTCTAAATCATCTCTGCCAATTCCTAGCACATTAATACCGCGCTTATTTCCTTCACGCGTAACATCATAACCAAGTTGACCGGTATAACCAGTTACTAAAACCTTCATAATACACTACGCTCCATAATTAAAATTATTATCGGCATTCTTTAATAGAGGTGCTTTTTGATCTTTCTCTGATAATATAGGCTCAATATCTATAGGCCATTCAATTCCTATGGTAGGATCATTCCAGAGTATACCCCTATCACATTCTGGTGCATACAACTCATCCACTTTATACTGTACTTCTACATTTTCTGTTAACGTCAAAAACCCATGTTCAAACCCCTTTGGCACTAACAGTTGTTTATTATTCTTAGCACTTAATTCAACACCAAACCAATTACCATACGTAGGACTTCCTTTTCGAATATCAATGGCAACATCAAAGATGGAACCCCTTGTACAACGAACAAGCTTTGTCTGTGCTTTAGGGTTTAATTGATAATGTAATCCTCGTAGTGTACCTTTTACTGCAGAGAAAGATTGATTATCCTGAACAAACTTTACATTTATTCCTGCATCCAAGAAATTAGATTCATTATATGTTTCCATAAACCAACCACGATGATCACCGAATACATTTGGTTCTATAATGATTACACCATCTAAATTGGTATTAGTAATTTTCATTCTACAATTCACTTCTTTCAATGCTTAATATTGTATTTCTCCATTTGCAACTTTCATTAAATATTGACCATATCCAGTTTTACTAAGCCTTTCGCCACATTCCCATAATTGATTCTTAGTAATCCAACCATTAATAAAGGCAACCTCTTCAGGAGCTGCAATCTTAATTCCTTGATGTTCTTCTACTGTCTTAACAAAATTGGTTGCCTCTACTAAACTTTGATGTGTTCCCGTATCTAACCAGGTAAATCCTCGACCTAATAACTCCACTTCTAAGTCTCCCATTTTTAAATACGCATCATTAATTGATGTGATTTCGAGTTCACCTCTGGCTGAGGGTTGTACATTTCTAGCAATATCAACAACTCGGTTATCATAAAAATATAATCCAGTAATCGCATAACTAGATTTTGGTACTTCCGGCTTTTCCTCAACACTAATAACCTTTCCATCCTCATCAAACTCTACAACCCCGAAACGTTGAGGATCTTGTACATGGTATCCAAATACCGTAGCACCATTTTCTTTACTTGCAGCACGTTGAAGGATTTTCCTCATGCCACTACCATAGTAGATGTTATCTCCTAAGATCATGGCAACAGAGTCATTCCCAATAAAATCCTCACCAATTAAAAAAGCCTGAGCTAATCCATCTGGGCTCGGCTGTACTTTATATTCAAGATTTATACCGAATTGTGAACCATTTCCTAATAAAGCTTCAAATCGAGGCGTATCCTCGGGTGTTGATATAATTAATATATCTTTAATACCAGCAAGCATCAAAGATGACAACGGATAAAAAATCATTGGTTTATCATAAATAGGTAGTAGTTGTTTACTAGTAACCATAGTTAATGGATATAATCGGGTACCACTACCCCCTGCTAGAATAATTCCTTTCATTGTCTACACCTCATTATATAGAGTATTATTTATTAATTTAGAAAACCGAAATTGCTAAATTTCCCTCTTTAGTCCCATATTTTAAAGAAAGCTTCTATATCTTACTAATGGTTAATACTAACTCTAGTTTTCTACCTTCTAATTATTTGATTTACATTTTTAATTGTTGCTGAAATATCTCCTCTTTTGATAAACAAATACACCCCATATGCAGCTATATAGATTAATACTCCTAACCATGAAGTCACAAACCAACCTATTAGTATGAATATAAGACTCATCACCATCTCAAGAACTATATCTTTATACACATAAATATTTAGTATCTTTGATAAAAGAACCTCTGCCAAAATACAACGGAAAGCCAAAAGAGCTACTATCGATGCTATAACTAGGTTTAGATTCGTAAATACAATTGTAAATACAATTGTAAGAATGATACTCAATACTACTGATACTAAATTTATAGCAAGCATCAATTTCTCTTTCCGCAATGTCTTTAAATAGGTATTGATTAAAAGGACCATTTTCCCCTCATAGACACACATTGGAAAGAGAAGAGCCATATAAATTAAAATTTCTGTATATTGTGGTAACCATGCTGTTAAGATAACCTTCAGCGGATAATATATCACAAGTAGACCTAACAAAAGGGCCATTAAAAAAGTTCTCATTGTTGTATAGATATTTGGAAGTTTGTCCTCATTAGTCCGTCTTAAGACTGGAAACATGATGATCCCAATTGCATTAATGAATATCATCATGAGATTAGATATACTCAAAGTTAGTGATACTTTACCAAACGTTGAAATATCCCATGTACGTTCAATGCCAAACCGAACAATCCCAATTATAAACATGCTAGCAATATTAGCAAACATTAACTTTATTCCCACACTGATATTCCTAAATACTTCACTAACATTGGAATAGAACATAGAAATTTTGTTAAATACTATGTCTCTACAGCAATATATTGAGTATACTAAGGCAATAGTTTTTCCAATTATATCAGCAAAAATCAATAACTTGTATTGCCTAATATCCACAATTAAAAGTAATAAAATCAAACAGCAATATAGCACTTTTTCCATCATTGTTATCTGTGCATACTCTTTAATTCTATTTGTACACTGCAAGATATAGATTAACATATGTCTAACATTCACTATAACCATACATAGTGCAGTCATTTTAAATATAAATAGTTTATTAACATCTGTACTAAAGACTGTTGAAAAGCAAATTATAGCGACACCTAGTAATACTTGAAAAATGGTTAGCATCCAAAACTGCGAAAAAAATAAATCTTTATTTAACTCCTTATATTCCTTGCCGCCAAATCTAAGATAGATTCCATCATTCCAGCCAAAGTGCAAGAAACCTACATAAGATGAATAAAATAGGTATAACTGCCAATATCCATATTCTTCAACACCTATAAACTTTGGTACAATTAATATTACTATTGTCGAAATAATTATTGATATTAGATTCGATGACAGGGTATAGGAAAAGTTTTTCATGAATGTAATGGCCTTATTATTCAATACTCATCCCTCGTCATTCTTATTTTTTCACTTAATTAAATGGCTTTACACAAATATAAACATTCCAAATACTTGGTTGGTGAACATTAAAATACAGTCCCAATACCATATAAAGGACTCTGCCCTTTATCTATATAATTAGCTTTTTAATGTCATAAACTTTCCCCTTAAATTTAAAAGAATAAATTTCTCATACTTACCTATATTAAACAATAATATGAATATAAACATTTGTAATCTAGAAACCTTTAAATATTCTTTTAAATAAACCTTCCGGCTATTCTCAAGAATTTTGTTTTTGCTTTTCCAACTCTTTACAGATTTATTAATTGAAACCCCTTCATAATGAATTATTTTTTCTGAAGTTAATACGCACTGTTTATAGTTTTTGTTTCTTAATTTAAAAGCTAATATCGACTCTTCATTATATAAAAAGGTTCTTTCATCGAAATAATTAACTTCTCTCAAAACCTTATCTTTAATCGCAAAAAAACAACCCGATAATACATCAACATTCACAACATTATTATTAAGCCTATTTTTATTATATTTTGTAGTGATTTTAAATAATTTCTCAAAAACCTTTGAAATTGAGATAAAAGTACTAATCAATGTGCTCGTATACGTAGGTAATTTCCATGCAAAATTATCTGCTACCATGTTGTCTTTATCGTGAATTAAACCAGAAACAGCAGCAATTTCCTTATGGGTATTTAAAAAAGAACATATTCTACTTATACTTTTTTCTGATACTTCAATATCTGGATTTGATATTATTATATTTGTTGGATTATAATAGTTTTCAGCATATTTAATTCCAAAATTATTTCCACTAGCATACCCATTATTTTTTTCAGTAGAAATAATGTCAACTTTTTCTGACTCCAATTTTTTTAATAATGAATAGGAATTATCGGTTGAACAATTATCTACAACTATAATTTTATCAAGTACATCATAGCATTTTATTTGACTAATATAATTATTTGTGGTTTCAAAATCATTAAAATTTAAGACAATCATTATATTCATATGTTAACCTCACTCTTTGAACTCATATCTCTTCAACCTTTTTTTATGTCTTTGATCTAATATATATCCTGAAATACTACCTACAACTATAGTAATCCAAATTGTGGATGAACGAAATTGCCACATAAAGAAGGAAAAAAATATAACAAAGGCAAAAGTCGATGCCCAAATTAAATTCATATATAAGCCATCATTTCTGAATTTTGAATAATTATAACTTAATATTAATCCAGTTATCAGGGTTACCATGAGGGCTAATGGGATTGAGAAATCTTCAATTAGCTCTCTAATGTACGTACCTACATTACTTGGCAATGGAACATTATAAAATGTTTGATACTGATTTACCGATATGTCTGCCCCTAACCTATTCAATAAATTGTAAATCGTTAAAAATGTGTGGCCTCCAAAATTTAATGTTGGATCTTTTAGAAATTCATTTAAAACACCTAAAGGTAATGTTATATAAGTATAAATCTGATATATAGCAGGGTTATATTCAAGAACCTTTACCATTAATGGGCTCATATAAGGGTTATATGTTTCCCATGAGGCTCGATTATTCGTAATAGTTATAAATAGTGCAATTAAAATAGAACTGCTGATCAGGATTTTAATATTTTTCCCTTTTCTTCCTTTTACTTTTCTAACTTTCTCTTTAATAACCCTACCTCTTTGTAATATAATGGGAACTAATAATAAAAAAGCACCAATTAAAATCCCCAGTCTCCCACCAGTTTTTAATCCACCTAATGCCAATAATAGCACTGGTAATAATATAATTTTCTTGAAGCCAAATTTTTCAAAATAAAATCCTGCATATATTAAAGCTGGATATACAAATGAACCTAGATAGGGTATCCCAGTATCAATATCACCAGCCAAACGATCTACATATATCTGATTGGTGTACTCTAATAAATTAAATCCATAAGATCTTACAGCAATCAATATATTAGAAATTGTGCTAATTGAAGTTAATAGAGAAAGTATAATTATTGCAATTCTTAAATCTCTTTCACTAGAACCCTTAGCAGCAATATTACTATCCTGCTTATTAAAGCGATTATTCCTATACTGTTTTTTTCCCAGAACACACCCAATATTATAAACGATTTGAAAAATGATTATAATCAACCATGTATACATTGTTAGGTCGTAATAATAGACTAACTTTATCTCATATAGAATTGTTAAGGCTACCCACATAATACTATATAAGGAAATCGGATTAACCTTGGCTTTGTAGTATTTAAAGCTTAGTATTACATATAAGATATTGATTAATACAAATAGATATATCATTGAAAAGTTTCCCTTTCTTGTACAAAAGTCAACGTTTAAAACCGAGTGTGATATGCACTATTTTGCCTTTGTAAGATACAAAAATTGATGGGCCTTCATATTAATTACAAGTTATAGCATTTCCCCATGGTCTTCCACCAACAATCATGTAGTATGAACAAATTTGCAAGTATAACAGCACACTTTTAAGTAAAGTGGCTTAGCAATTTATTTTAATGCCACCTTACTTATTGGAGTTCATTTTAACGAAAAGGAAGTAAGTAATAATAACTATAGATGTACCTTTCACACTTACTACTTTTTTGCATTTACTAATATCCGTAAAATTTTATAATCTCCAGTAACTATATCCACACTTTTCAATCTCGCCCTTATCTAAAATACTCTTAACATCAATAATAACTTTTTCCTTATTTGAAAACTCTCCAAACAGTCCGTTTATCTTTTCCAAGGTCATGTCCCTAAACATATCATGAGCCACAGCAAAAACAAGACAATCAGCATCATTTATCATATCAAAAGGAACTATATCAACACCATACTCACGCTTTGCTTCCAAAGGATCTACATAGGGATCAACTACAACTGGTTCGATTTCATATTCATTAAGATGTTTAATAATATCATCTACTTTGGAATTGCGTATATCTGGACAATTCTCTTTGAATGTTAAACCTAAAATAACAACCTTCGCCTTCTTAACTACCTTATTTGTGAGAATTAATTTCTTAATAATTGCATCAGCAACAAATGCTCCCATTCCATCATTAATCTTTCTACCTGATAAAATGATTTGAGAATGGTATCCAAGTTTTTCAGCTTCATATATAAAATAGTATGGGTCTACTCCAATACAGTGGCCTCCAACTAACCCAGGGTGAAATTTAAGTGCATTCCACTTTGTATTCATTGCCTCAACAACTTCTTGTGTATCAATGCCCATTCGATCAAATACCATAGCAAGCTCATTCATAAAAGCAATGTTAATATCACGCTGGCTGTTTTCTACAACTTTTGCAGCCTCTGCTACTTTAATTGAGCTAGCTTTATGAACTCCTGCTTGGATTACTAATTCATAAACTTTTGCAATTTCATCTAAACTTTCTTTATCTATACCAGAAACGATTTTAATAATTTTTTCAAGAGTGTTCACTTTATCACCGGGATTAATACGCTCTGGGGAATACCCAACCTTAAAATCAACACCACACTTTAGTCCGGATTCCTTTTCAAGGATTGGAATACATACATCTTCTGTAACCCCTGGATAAACAGTAGATTCATAAACTACTATTGACCCCTTAGTGAGATTACGCCCAACAATTGTACTAGCCCCCTCAACTGGGGTAAGATCTGGAGTTTTATCTGAATTGATGGGAGTTGGAACAGCAACAATATGAAACTTAGCTTCTTTAAGTTTTGCTTCATCTGATGTGAAAGCCACCGTAGTCTTTTTGATTACTTCATTACCTACTTCATTTGTTGGATCAATACCTGATTTATATAATTCTATCTTCTTCTCATTTAAATCAAAACCAATAACATCAACTTTCTTGGCAAATGCTACTGCAATCGGCATACCTACATATCCTAAACCAACTACAGCGATTTTGTCTTTTTTACCAACAATTTTCTCAAATAGACTCATTTCTATATATTCTCCCTTTTATATGCTTCTTATAGTTTCTAACTGCAATAACATATTATATTTAAATCAACATTACTAACTTTTTTTATTTGCTACTAGTAAACTCCATTTATTGAAAGTTTGTTAATAATCACACATTGAATTTCTATGATAATTTATCTTTTATTATCTTTGAGTAGATTTCAATATATTTTATTGATAAGTCTTCCCAATCAAAACTTAATGCATTAGAAGTACATCTTTTTGATATATCATTATACGACTTTTGCAGGTGAAGCACTGCATCACAGATTTCGCTTTGGGAGGACGGATTAATCGATACTCCTACTTCACCTTCCTCAAAATAACCATCTATCCCTTGATTCCTGGAATAAATCACCGGTAACCCCTGGCTCATTGCCTCAATATATGAAATTCCAAATGTTTCAAAATAAGATGGCAAAATAAAAAAGTTCGCTTTCCTATAAAGATTCATAAGAACCGACTTATCCTTAATAAAGCCATGGAATTTCACATTGTCTTCTAAATTTAATTCATGGACCAATTTCTTTAAATTATTTAATTCTTGTCCTTCCCCAACGAAATCTACTTTTACATCATATCCACGATTAACTAGTTCTGAGACAGCAAGTATTGTAGTTTTTGGATTTTTACCTTTATTTAACTTACCAACCTGGATTAAGTTTAATTCAGGTTGTAAATTGTCTTCTTTATAATAATGATTCTTTAGCCAAAAATTATCTACAGCGTTTGGGATAATCTCCGACTTTCCTATGATGTTGTTTTTAATTGCATCGTTACCAAGATTATCAATTATACTTTTCTTTATATTTGGACTTAAAAATATTATTTTGGATGCATTTAATAATATTTTTTTCATAAACGGTCGTAAATGAAAAAAGTATTTTAAAAATACATCAACATCCGTAATACGTACAGCCACAACATACGGTATATTATATTTTTTTTTCAAATAATATGCCACACCACCATCTGAAAAAAGACTATGGGCGTGTAAAACATCTATAGATTTTATACTATTTATTTTTCCCTCTATATCTAAAAAATACTTTCTGATTTTCAAAAAATACATTACTCTGTATATACTTCTTTTTATTGGGCTGAGAATCACTTTAATATTCTCATGATAATTTTGAAATCTATCTAGTTCTTCTTTTTTATTTTCCCCAGGTTTATAAGCAATATATTCTATTTGATCAATATTCCCAGACTTTCTTAAATGTTCGAAAAAGGTATCATAAAATTTATCAACAATTCCGGCTACATTGAGATGCAATATTCTCATATGTTTTGCTCTCCATTTCATTTGTAATTAACTTTGGTTAATTAAACAATATAATTTTCTAGACTATAATCCTTTAATCTTCCGGTACTTTTTAACTGACCCTATAATATGTCTACACATAAAATATACAGAGCTTATTGGGCCTATCCCTATAAACCGATATACTTTATATGTCATTTTAATAGTTTTGACTTTATTACCCGACTTTGAATTCCGTGATATTCTATATATAAGAAGAGGTTCGTTAATCCCATAGGCGGATACCCCCGTTTTTAGAATCCTAAGCCACACTGCATAATCTTCATGCATATCATCTTTTTCCATTTTTATATTCTCAAAAAACTTCTTTTTTATAAGAACAGATGAACAGGATACTACATTATGTGTTCTTAAAATTTTATATGTTACCTGGTTAGGGACTTCAAAAATGCCTTGATAATATTCCCCCTCTTCATTTATATAAGAAGAACCAGTAAATAAAAATTCAGCAGCTGTTTTAAATGCATGTTCCATCTGTTTTTGTAATTTAGTTTCTTCCCACATATCATCGCTATCTAAAAACGCAATCCAATCACCGTTTGCAAGCGAAATTCCTCTGTTTCTTGTTGCTGATACACCTTGATTTTCTTCATTTATATAGAACCGAATACGATCATCTTTATTTGCTAGTTCTTTTAATATTCTTACTGTACTATCCCTAGAACCATCATCTATTACTATTAACTCCCATAATTTGTATGTTTGTTCAATAACAGAAGTAACAGCTTCCTCTATAAATTTCTCGCAATTATAGGCAGGCATGATAATACTTATTAACTTTTCTCTTTTATTGATATCACTCATATTAATGCCCCCCTTCAGTCAAATGAATTGAAGACTTAAAGTCATATACTTGATATTCCATCTTTGGTTCAGGCATATATTTCTCATACACTAGATCTCCAAATACCTTATTTATAGTACTTGTCTTCAGTAGCCTTAACAATGGATTAAATAACCTGGTCATCTTAATTTGCTTCCCGTGGATTTCTGCTATCCGCTTAACCATATCTGACGTACACACATATTCTTTATCCTGTGGAAGGAATAAATCACTGCTAGAACTGTCGATTAACAATCGTACCAATTCACATAGGTTATCAATATAAATCATACTACGTTTATTTTCTATATCAGGAAAAATAGGTATTTTAAGTGCAAGTCTTGCTAATCTAGTATAATTACCTTTACAACCCCTCCCATAAATCATAGGCGGGCGTAAAATTGCAACTTTAAAAGATACGTCCTCCAAACTTGTAATTAGTTCCTCAGCTTGAAGCTTTGACTTGCCATAATTACTTCTTGGATTAGGAATAGTATTTTTATCAATCACACCAGTCTCAATACCATAAACACTCATCGAGCTTAAAAATATGAACTGCTTAACCCCTTCAATTCTTGCCTTTTGGGCAACTTCGTAAGCTAAATCACGGTTCACTTTGTAGTAATAAGGTGTATTTTCTTTTGTTTCCTTTATATGTGCTATCCCAGCCACATGGAAAACCACATCATAATCTGAGAAATCTTTTTTGTTCCACGAATCGTTTCTTAAACTAATAGCATCTATTGAATATCTATCAGGATGTTTTCCAAGCCATTTCTCCAGGGCCTTACCCACATAGCTGTTTTTACCTGTTATCAGTATTTTTGTCATTTGGAAACACTCTCCTTACTACTTGCGATTTCCTTCTTCGCTGTAGTTCCAGTCCCACCTTCAACAACCCCGTCACTTTTTAAAACACTAACGATGGTACCAATGAAGCACTTAACATCCATACCAATACTAATCTTTTCAACATACTCCCCATCTAACTTAGCCTTAACTTCAATAGAAAGTTCATCACGCCCATTAATCTGTGCCCATCCAGTTAATCCAGGCAGAACATTATTCGCTCCATACTTATCACGTTCATCGATCAAATCATATTGATTCCACAGTGCTGGTCTTGGCCCGATAATACTCATCTGCCCCATAAAGATATTCCAGATTTGCGGTAGCTCATCAAGTGAAGTTTTTCTCAAAAACTTACCCATCTTAGTGATGTACTGATCAGGATTCTCTAATAAATGAGTAGGAGTGTCCTTAGGCGTATCTATTCTCATAGTACGAAACTTCAAGATATTGAAATGCGTTTTATTGATGCCTATACGCTTTTGCTTAAACAGAACAGGACCTTTTGATTCAAGCTTAATAGCAATAATTAAAATCAAAAAAATCGGTGATAATAAAATAAGTCCAATCAAAGAAAGAATAATATCTATCAATCTTTTAACCTTCATATACATCCAGCTACACTCCTTTAAAATTTGTTCTTTAGTAGATTAGGACTTAATTAGAATCTGTTGTTCCTCCATTCCAATCAACTACTAAACCACTAAATCTCATCTACTACTGATAGCCACCTCGCATATAATATTCAATATGAGAAATAGATGAAAAAATCAACATATAGTATGTTTTGTTAATAAAAAACATATTCAGATACTACATATAGTGTTTTGTTATCTTATTATGATACTCACCTCGTAATATCTATTCAATCTACCAAACAAATACGAAATAGATATTTACTAGAAAACCACTCTAAACCGTGTTTCATCCTATTATATATACCATTCAATCAATCTATAATTCTCACTAAAATCGCCTCAAACCCTTATCTCGCAAGGTTTCTAACGTTCAATCTAACTACGATACTCAGTTCCGTTTCTCCATTCAATCATTTCGGCGTACCTGTCAGAGTTTCCTTATTCAAAAGCCCTGTTATATCAACGTTTCTCAATAACACATTTTCTAAAATTCACCTTTTTATCTTTATTAATAATCAAAATACATCCTTGACCAATATAGCATTTAGATAACGATCTATATACGGTATATCTTAGGTATCAGTCAAAAAAACAAGCACAATATGTTGTGGTTATCTGTTAACTATTCTCAGTTCCTTCCCACTATTCAATATTACCTTCATATAAAGCTAATAAAACCTACATTACAAATGCATCCCCAGTGACTATCCACATTAAAGAGCTAGATCTTTAAAACACCTAAATCGTGAACTCTCCCATCCTTAGCCTTATCACAACCTCACAAAAACGGAACCCCATTCTCATTATCATCCACATCATTCTCACCCTGATGAACATGACAATTAATCTCTTTATCCAGATATACAATCTCTCCATCATCAGGACAAATATCATGATTATATTCTAATAAAAATTTTCTAAAAAGAACCTCACGATGAGTCATTCCATCTATACTCAGTTGTGCTTCATAAGTCTCCTTTAATTTTACTCTATTCACATCACATACATCAGCCTTTGTTTCTTCTATATAGCTAAAGTATGAGGGAACTGCAATAGCTAATAGGATTCCTAATATCGTTATCACTGCTAAAAGCTCAATGAGTGTAAGTCCACTTTCATTCAAACGTACACGTTTAAATCTAATCTCACATACACCTCGATTCAATTCTTAACACTAGTCTAATAATCATAAAGGGCATCCAACCCCACCTCACACCACACTCCTGACAACAAGTGTCTAAGGCTATTATGCCCACAGCGTAGTCGAGTACCTCCATTGATAATGGTAAGGAGACATCACCTAAAACGTATCAAATTCAATACATTGTGATAGTTTTTCATTGCTACATAACTTATCTTACAACATGCATAGCCATAAATCGTTAGCAAAACACTACCAATTAAAAGGAAGAATTAAGTAACATCACTTAATAACTTCCTCACTTTGTAACACCCTTTTTAAATAGTCTAATATGTCACTTTTTAAATCATCTCTTCTTAAAGCATACTCAACAGTCGCTTGAATAAACCCAAACTTATCCCCAACATCATATCGTTTACCTTCAAACTCATAAGCAACAACCACCTGCTTATCATTTAACTGCTTAATCGCATCCGTCAATTGTATCTCTCCACCAGCACCAGGTGTTTGTTTTTCTAAGATTTCAAATATCTCAGGGCGCAATATATAACGACCTAAAATTGCATAATTTGAAGGTGCATCTTCCTTTTTTGGCTTCTCAACTAAGCTATCGACATGAAAAACTCGATTATTAATCTCACCATTTTTTATCGAAATAACTCCATATTTTGACACATCTTCTTCAGGTACTTCCTGTACACCTATAACAGAAGAATTGTAACGCTCATATACATCAATTAACTGTTTTAAGCATGGATTTTCTGGTGAATGAACGATATCATCACCGAGCAATACCGCAAATGGTTCATTGCCAATAAAACGACTTGCGCATGAGATTGCATGACCTAATCCTAATGGCTCCTTTTGGCGGATATAATGGATATTTGCTAATTTAGCAATTTCTTGAATTTCCTCTAACTGTTCAAACTTTTCCTTTTTCGCAAGTGTTTCCTCTAATTCATATGACTTATCAAAATGATCCTCAATCGCACGCTTGCCACGACCACTGACAATAATGATATCCTCGATTCCAGACTGTACTGCTTCTTCAATAATATACTGAATCGTCGGCTTATCAACGATTGGAAGCATCTCTTTCGGCTGTGCCTTCGTTGCAGGTAAAAATCTTGTTCCTAACCCAGCTGCTGGTATAATTGCTTTTCTTACCTTTTGCAAGATATATTCACCCCATACTTATTTTGCAGTTTCTAATATCTTTTCAGACTTATTGTTCGCTAAATTCAATACATACTCTCTAATATAATCTGCTTTGTAACTATCATGATTCTCAATTAATTTAGTCACACGTTCATACTCAACCTCAACTGATTTTCCAATAAAGATTTTCGGGAACACCGCATCTTTATGGACTTCATTTTCCCCTAGCAATTCTTCATACATCTTCTCACCAGGGCGAATTCCTGCAAATTTTATCCCGATTTCATCAACTGTATAACCAGAGAGCTTAATTAAGTTCTCAGCTAAATCAACAATTTTAACTGGTTCTCCCATATCCAACACAAAAATTTCTCCACCGCGAGCTAATGCACCAGCCTGCATCACTAGTCGTGACGCTTCAGGTATCGTCATGAAGTATCTTGTCATATCAGGATGTGTCACAGTCACAGGACCCCCAGCTTGGATTTGCTTTTTAAACAACGGAATAACACTACCACGACTACCAAGCACATTCCCAAATCGAACAGCAACAAAATTAGTTTGGCTATGTTTATCTAATTCTTGTATAAACATTTCCGCAATTCGTTTAGTTGAGCCCATCACATTTGTTGGATTCACTGCTTTATCCGTTGAAACTAGAACGAATGTACTTACTCCAAACGTGTCAGCAGCTTCTGAAACATTTTTTGTTCCAATTACATTGTTTTTTACAGCTTCCTTCGGATTGTACTCCATTAACGGCACATGCTTATGTGCTGCCGCATGATAAACGACCTCTGGTTTATGCTCTTCAATGACTGAGAAAATTCGATGACGGTCTTGTACGTCTGCAATAACAGGTATAATTTCAATTTCTTTTTGATATTTGTTTCGCAACTCCATATCAATCGTATAAATTGAATTCTCTCCGTGTCCTAAAAGTAAAAGCTTTCTTGGATTAAACTTACATACTTGTCGACAGATTTCCGAACCAATTGAGCCACCAGCACCTGTAACAAGAATTGTTTTACCTGTAACTTTCTTCGAGATACTTTGAATATCAAGCTCAACCGGGTCTCGTCCCAGTAAATCTTCTACTTGTACATCTCTAAATTGATTGACGGATATCTTACCGGTAACGATATCTTCAATCATTGGCATAATTTTCGTTTTTGCTTCTGTTTTGCTACATTCTTGATAGATTCTTTGAATTTCATGCTTACTTAATGAAGGAATCGCAATAATAATGTTATCAATATTATGCGCTTCAACAATTTCAGCAATATTTTCAGTCTTACCTTGCACTGTTACACCGTAAATTTGCAACTTTTGTTTGTTCGGATCGTCATCAGCGAAAGCAACAGGTTGTAATCCACTATCATTGTTCTTCAACAATTGACGAACAAGCATCGTCCCAGCAGAACCAGCACCAATAATCAGTGCCCTTTTCTTCTCAACTTGTGAACTCATATAACGGTCTCTAACCATTCTCCATGAAAAGCGAGTTCCGCCTATTAGACACATATGAAGCAGCCATGTGATAAACAATACACGAACATATATGTGTCCATTTGCTACTACCTGTACAACCGCTGTTGTTGCGATTGAGAACGTAACAGCTTTAACAATTGTCATTAATTCTCCAACACTCGCATATTCCCACGCTTTATGATATAAACGATAAATAAAGGCAAACACATGATGACTTATGAGTAAGCTTAAGGAACTGATGACTAGCATTTGTAAATTATAATAGTCAAAATAAGGGTTAAGAGTAAAGTATCCAATATAAACAGAGAATAATACAATCAATGAATCTAACCCTATAAGTAGTGACAGTCTTTTGGAATAGCTCAAATTTGTCCCCTTCTTTACAAAAATTTTTCAATCACATATCTAAAGAAAAAACGCAATTGTTACGTTCTTTCCTTAGACATTTAATCATGCCTAATTTTTTGCTCACTCAGTCTTTTATCAATTACATCATTGAGGATTTTTCTTATCTCTAACAGCTTGTCTAGCGGTGCATCCTGATAAAGATAACGGACTGTCTTTTTTATGTTCTTCGGTAATTCAACAAAACACTTCATAAGCTTCTCCTTTATATCCAATCAACTTTTAGAAAATCCCCAAAAACTTTTTCCTTTTAATTGAGCTAGGCTCCGATTTATAGATTGTCTGACCTTTTGCAACTAGCTCTGCATTTTCTTGAAAATAATATACGGCTTGGCTGCCAAACTCTTTGTTCACTTCTGCAATTGATTCTCTAATATGGAAGCTCCGATTCGTTACATTATGTGCATCAGAGGAAATAAAATGGGTCATATTTGCCTCAATCAATTGCTTTGATAACCTTTGAATTTTTTTCCCAAAGTACCCTGTAACACTGCCCGCTGTTACTTGCGTAAGGGCCCCTTTCTTTACTAGGTGAAGCAGTTTATCAGGATTTTCCATCACTCCTGAATTTCTTTCGGGATGTACAATAATCGGCGTGAATCCTTTAAGTTGGATATCAAACAAAAGCTGCTCTGTATATCTCGGAATATGTCCTGATGGTAGTTCAATAAATAAGTAGTTTGTATGATTGAGAGGGAGAATCTCACCTTTATCAATATCATCTGTCATTTCACCGTAAATCCGTGTTTCTTGTCCAGGTAACACTTCTAAAGGAATCTTCTCGTTTTGTAGTATTTGGTTAAGGTCCGAAACACGTGAAATGATGTCATGCTTCTTATTATTATACTTACCATTCTGGTGATGAGGGGTTGCGATGATTTTCGTAATTCCTTCTTCTACTGCTAACTTCGCCATATTGATTGAATCTTCGACAGTTTGCGCACCGTCATCAATTCCAGGCAATATATGACTATGAATATCAATCATGTAACAAACACCTCCAATGGTTATTATTGGGTAATCTCTAATACTATTTTACTATAATTTGCGCATACCCGTAATTTTAGCATTACAGTTACCCAATGAAAAGGGGGTAATTTTGTCGAATATTGACTATTTTCCCCCGTAATAGTAATAATAATGAGAATCTTCAGCTTTCTTGTTGTTTAATACAACGCCTAGAATCTTTGCTTTTGCACTATCTAACAGTTCTTTCGCCTTTTTCGCTGATTCGATCTCAGTCTTTCCACTGCTGACAACAAGAACGACACCGTCAGCTTGGTTCGCTAACACTTGTCCATCTGTAACAGCAAGTACTGGAGGTGTATCAAGAATAATCAAATCATAGTCTTCCTTAGCTTGTTCAAGTAACGCTTGCATGCCTTTTGAACCGAGTACCTCAGACGGATTTGGCGGAATTGGACCGCTTGATAACACCCAGAGCTTATCCTGCGCAGTAACGCTCACCGCTTCTTCTAATGTCATTTGTCTCGTTAGAACATTTGATAGTCCTACATGGTTTTCTGTACGGAATGTATAATGTACCGTCGGTTTACGTAGGTCAGCATCTATTAATAGGACGCGTTTCCCTTGTTGCGCGAATACAACAGCTAAATTCGCAGTCGTTGTTGACTTACCTTCTGCTGGTCCTGAAGATGTTACAATAATTGTTTGCAGTTCTTCATCAACACTTGAGAACTGGATATTTGTACGAATCGTCCGAAATTGTTCGGCAATTGGTGATTTTGGATTTGTTAATGAGATTAAACTTCTATTTTGTAAATTGAATATTTGTTTTCGATCCTTACGAGCCAATTGACTCACCTCGCGCTCCTAAAGTTGATGTCATGTTTGCACTAGCCTTTGCTTCTTCTTCCATATTAATTGTTGTAATAGCCCCTAATACAGGAAGACCTAATTGATTTTCAACATCTTGTTCGTTTTTAAGTGTGTTATCTAAATATTCAAGTAAGAATGCTAGTCCAACTCCCGCCATTAAACCAACGACTAACGCAATTGCCATGTTCATGACAGGTTGTGGTTTAATTGGTGATGGATTTTCACCGATCATTGCTTCTGATAAAATATTGACGTTATCGATATTCATTAAAGTAGTGACTTCTTCTTTGAATGTTGTCGCAATTGAGTTCGCAATGTTTGCTGCTTGTTGAGGATCTTCATTTTGGACAGTTATGTTTACGACTTGTGAATTTTGTTCACTAGACACTGAAACTAATCCGTTAAGCGCTCCTGCTGACATATCTAATTTCTCTTTTTCAATCACTTTATCTAATATTGCTGGACTTTTAATAATGACAGTGTATGTGTTAATTAATTGTAAGTTAGTCTGAACTTCACCTACGTTATATGCTTGCTGGTCTGATTTCGCCTGATTAACTAGAATTTGTGTGGATGATTGATATACGGGTGTTAATACAAAGTAACTCACGATACCACTTGTCGCTGTTGCAATCGCCGCAATGATTATAATGAGTGAAAGACGTTTCTTTAATGTAAGAAAAAGCTCTTTCAAGCTGATTGTTTCTTCCATGATAACCTCCAAAGTTTGTAATCTATTAAAACATAAGCCTTAACTATTATAATGAATATTCTATATTATATCCATAATTATTTACATATTCCTACAAATGCAGAGATTTCTCTACATTTTCTCAACAACAAAATTAATTCTACCATCTTTCTGCTAATTTTTTTACAGTTTTTTTTGGGTAATTTGTACCAAAATAGTGGAAGCGTTTACCTATTGCATTCGAAAATAAAAGGACCGATTCATTATTCGTATATGAATCAGTCCCTTTATTATAGTCCGTTAGCTGCTATTGTTACGAGTACACCAATGATTACTGCGATTACTGGGAATGTAAATGTAAGTACTTTTTTCTTTATTTCCCTTTTTCTTGCCATCTCTTCGGGTGTTGTCCAATTCGCCAAAATGTGTTGCCTCCTATATATTTTTTCGACGCGATGTCGATTCATGATTTATCTATACTCTATATCGACTAGTTTTGAAAAAGTTATATAGTCTTAATGTTACTTTTTTAAGCTATTCTTAAAGAAATTGAAACACTCTTAATATTTTATTGAAATTTGAGTATTATTCAAGTGGACTTTAGTGGTAATTCAGTTGTTTCATTAATATTGTAGTGGTACATATCACTTATTTATTATAGATGTTAGTATAGATTGCTATGTTAAATATTCAGTATGAATAGTTTGAAGTTCTATATATGAAAACAGTATAAACAATATTCCTGAAATGTATACGAGGAAAGTACCTTTTTCAAATAGTTATATTTTCGCTTTTGTATACGCTTACATTAATGTATAATGTAAGTAATTAAGATAGGAGGCGGTTAAATGTCTTTAATATCTAAACTTTTATACAGTTGGCATTACATCAGAAAAAATTATCACGAGGAACTGTTAGATAGCTGTCTTGATCGAAAGTTAAAAGAGCAATTACATAGTAAATTTAAATACCATCAATATAAGCTTGAACAATTGAGTACAAAAAGAGCTTGGTGAGTGGATATATGTTAAGTACAGCAAGGCTGGGGCCTTGCTGTACTTATTTTTTGGGGACTGTCCCACTTTTTTGGGGACTGTCCCCCACCGTTTTAATGCGGTGAAGTACCGGGGGACTGTCCCCCATTTACAAAATCTTAACACTCCCTTAATCACCCCCACATGGTGCCAAGTTATCCTAGAGATAAAAGCCTCAGGAGGAATAACAATGAAAATCGAACTCCATTGTCATACGAACATATCTGATTGCCCACTTTCTACTGAAGAAGTCATATTACTAGCGAAACAGGAAAATGTCAGTCATTTAGCGCTAACGAATCATGATACAACAAAGGGTCTACTTGAAGCAATTGAGATTGGCAAGACTCACAATGTAGACATCATCCCTGGTATCGAAATTTCCGGCTACGATTTTGAACGAAACAGACGAGTCCACATTCTCGGATATTGGATCGAACCTGGTCACCATGCAATAGATTCAGTATGCCTTCCGCTAATCGAACAACGTCACAACGCCTCAATGGAAATGGTCGAGCGCATCATCGCTGCAGGGTATACAATCACTTGGGAACGCTGTTTAGAAATTGCCGGATCAGGTACCGGTGTGTTCAAGCAGCACATTATGCAAGCTTTAATAGAAGCTGGTTACACAGATACTATTTATGGGCCATTATACAAAAAACTATTTAACCGTGGACAAAACGGTGAACCACCAGGCATTGCCTTCATCCCGATGACTTACATTGACGCGAAGCAAGCCGTCCAAGTCATCCGAGAAGCCGGTGGTGTACCCGTTCTTGCTCACCCTGGTCAATATGGTAATTTCGAAAAGGTACCTGAGCTAGTTGTGGCTGGTTTACAAGGAATCGAAGTATGGCACCCGCTACATAACACAGAACACGAGGAAAACGCTAAATCCCTTGCTGAGACCTATAACCTTGTCAAAACAGGCGGATCTGATTTCCACGGTGCATATGGGGAAAAACCTGTAAGGCTTGGTAGTAAATCCCCTGGTTTAGAAGTATTAGACCAATTGAGAGCAAGAAGGAGCCAAATACAAAATCAAGAATAATTGACACTCAATGTTTTAACACACTAACGTGGCGGGGGACAGTCCCTCAGCATTTTAACGCATTAACGAAGTGCGGGACAGTCCCCCAAAAGTTGAAAGGAGCCGATACAATGTCTGTTAAAACAATGCTAGTCGACAAGCTCATCACGGAGATCCAAGACGGCTACTACAAACCTAACGACAAGCTCCCATCCGAAAATGAGCTTGCTGATCGTTATCATGTTCCGCGGATGGTCGTCCGCAAAGCGTATGAACGCTTACAGGAACTTGGATATATATTCTCAAAGCAAGGCAAGGGCAGCTTTGTCCAAAATCAAAAGTTGCAAATTCCACTCATTTTAACTGGAGATGTTAGCTTTAGCGAAAAAATGCGAGAGCTAAACTACGATTATCGAACGGTTAATCTCTCTTGCGAAGTTATAGAGTATGACTCGGCAATCTATCGCAGTCTCCGGGTCGATTCAAATGAAACCGTTTATAAAATCAGTCGCTTACGTATCATTGAAGACTGTCCAATTGCTGTTCATACATCCTTTTTAACACAATCTGTTTTTCCAGACATCTCTAACGAAGGCGATGCAATCACCTCCATATTCCAATATTATCGCAGCAAAGGTTTCACTGAATTTGATTCAAGCCGAAGCCAATTAAGCGTCATCCTCCCTAACCAGGAGGAACGGGATTTATTAAAATGTCCGAGCCTTGTTCCGCTCCTGCAGGTTGAATCCGGCTGTGCAGATAAACAATCCGGTACTTGGCTTGAGCATTCACGCATCATCTATCGCAGCGATTGTTTTACATATGTTATCTAAACGGTCACTTACATAGTGGCCTTATTTTTTTCTCCTTTTGTAAATCCCCCCTCAACAATCCCTTAACAATCTTCATCAATTCTTCACCAATCTTTTACAACACCAAACTTGGCAACAAGGTAGATTAGAAATGTAAACAAGATAGAGAAACTCATGTTGGAGGTCTTTAGATGCGAAGAAGACAACGAACAGAAATTCTGATTAATGGCTCACACGCACTTGCACAAGAGCTTGCTCAATCAATTATTGGAAACTACCGTGTGACTGTCATTCAAGCGCCGGAGCATGGACTTGTGATGTTAAAGCTTCGTGAAACGTCACAGCGCAGTTTGTTTTACCCAGGCGAAGTGTTTGTTACAGAATGCAAGGTGCAAATCAACTGCACGATTGGGATCGGCATTGTCATGGGCGACAATCATGAGCTTGCACACAACTTAGCTGTCATTGATGCAGCCTATGAAGCTGGACTACCAGAGACAGCACAATGGACTGACCGTCTCTTAATCGAGGAGCAAAACATAGCCGCACAGCAAGCAAAAAGAAATCAAGCGATTCTTAAAACGAAAGTAAACTTTGAAACGATGGATGTGTAGGAGTGATAACAAATGAAGCTAGATTTCGTTCATGATTTACAAGCAGTTTATCGAAAAATGGTCGATTCTACATCAAGACCAGGGCAATTATCAAGTCTTGCTAGAGAGGCTGAGCTTTACGTAGCTGATAATGAAGCAGTGTGCAATCCCTCTCTTTTCATCATTGCCCACACGTTGCTTGATCAGGAAGTTACCTTTAAGGTCATTTCTGCCCAAGAAAGCCTAATTACAACTATGATTAATGAACTTACGTATGCAAGACCTGCCGATACTAAGGATGCAGACTACGTGTTTATTGTAGGAGATGCAGAAACAGGTTCACTTCAAGAGGCGATTTCTTCAGCAAATCCTGGCACATTGTCTGACCCTCATCAATCGGCAACAATTATTGCTGAAGTAGACAAACTGGCAATCAACGGTCCACTTACATTAACAGGACCAGGAATTCAAACCTCTGTTTCTGTTACAGTTTCCACTCCTGAGCATTGGGTGAACAGCCGTCAGGAAAAAAACAAGGAATATCCGCTTGGCATTGATTTGATGTTCATTGATGCGTCACATCAGCTTTTATCACTGCCACGCACAACGCAAATAACTGAGTTAGGGTGATGTTTTAATGGGCTATGTTGCAGTAAAAGGTGGCACGCTTGCGATTGAAGAGTCGATTAAGCGTCTCAAATACGAACGAATCCAAACAGGAAACACAATGAACGTCGAAAGCATTGCAGCAGGCATGCGCGGGCTTATCGACCAGGTTATGTCTGAAAGCAGTCTTTACAATGAAACATTAGCAGCACTTGCGATTAAGCAAGCAGAGGGAAATCCTGAGGAAGCCGTGTTTTTACTACGTGCCTACCGCTCAACCGTGCCTCGTAAGCATTATTCACGAGTCATTGAGTCTGAGGAAATGAACATTGAGCGCCGAATTTCAGCGAGCTTTAAAGACATTCCAGGTGGGCAAATTCTCGGCGCCACCACTGATTATACACACCGATTACTTGATTTCAATTTAATAGAAGAAACGGAACAAACCATCAAGGAATGGCTGCAAAATTTTGAAGAGGAACTTGAACATACGCAACAATCCGAAGCACCTACTAAACTCACTTTACCAAAGGTGCTCGACTATTTACGCAAAGAAGGACTCATTCCACCTTGTGAAAACAATGACACAATGCCAGATGATATCACACGGGAAAGTCTTTCATTTCCTACTAGTCGCAGTCAACGGCTGCAAAGCTTAACGAGAGGGCAAACAGGTGCGGTTACTTCCCTCGCTTATTCTGTTATTCGCGGCTATGGCGCCCTGCACCCAACTGTCGGGGAAATCCGCGTTGGCACATTGCCGGTGACAATTGACCATCCAATTCATACGGGTGATGCCCTTGATGGTTATTATCTCGGCGAAGTGAAAGTAACTGAAGCAGAGATGCTCATGCCTGTCACCGTTGAAAAAGAGTACGGTAAAAAGGAAATTGAATTTGAAATCGGCTATGGGCTTTGTTTTGGTCAAAATGAAACGAAGGCGATTGCGATGGGGATTTTAGATAATAGCCTTGAACATCCAAACAATGAATATCCGAGCCAAAATGAAGAATTTGTTTTATTCCATATTGATTCCGTTGAATCAACCGGATTTATCTCACACTTAAAAATGCCTCACTACGTAACGTTCCAATCAAAGCTTGATAGTGTCCGGAAAACGAAGCATGAGGAAAAACAAGAGGTGAAAAACTGATGAATAGTGCCTATAATTTTGCCTTTTTTGACGAAGGGTCGAAGCGGGAAATTCGAAGAGCGACATTAAAAGCAATCGCAATTCCAGGCTACCAAGTTCCATTCGCTTCACGAGAATTGCCGATTGGCCGTGGCTGGGGTACAGGTGGTCTGCAGCTCACCCTTTCGTTAATTGGAAAAACAGATGTGTTAAAGGTCATAGACCAAGGTTCTGACGAGTCCGTCAACGCTGTAAATATTAAAAAGCTTGTCAAAGATACAACAGGTGTTGTCGTGACAGATGAAACGAGTGAAGCGACCCTTATCCAATCACGCCATCGCATTCCAGAGGTTCCGCTCACAAGTAAGCAAATTCTCGTTTTACAAGTACCGCTCCCTGAACCGCTCCGTTATTTTGAACCGAGTGAGCAGGAGACGAAACGACTTCATGCTGAGAAGGAATATAGTGGTGCCTGGCTCATGCTGTTTGAGCAAATTATGAAGTTTGGCAATATGACGACAGATGCTGACCACCCTGTTTTTGTCCATGACCGATATGTGATGGCGCCGAGTCCGATTCCCCGGTTTGATAACCCGAAGATGAATCATAGTGATGCGCTTATTTTGCTCGGGGCTGGGCGTGAGAAAAAGGTCTACGCGGTGCCGCCATATACGAAGGTTGTCTCCCTAGATTTTGACGATTACCCGTTCCAGAGTGAATCGTTTACTGGGAAGCAATGCCGTTTATGCGGTTCAAGCGATGTATTTTTAGATGAGCTCGTTGATGAACAGACAGATGCAACCGTTTATCAATGCAATGATACTAGCTATTGTCTTGCAAAACTAAATGAAGCAGTTGGAGTGAACTAAATGACAGATTTTGAAAAACCGGTATTGTCGGTACAACATTTACATAAACAATTTGGTCCTGGCTGTACACATTGTGAGGATCCTGTGTCTCCCTCCCTTGTAAAAAACTATTGTCAGGTTTGTGGAACGGTGTACGCATGTCGCGACGTATCCTTCGATGTATTTCCCGGGGAAGTACTCGGTATCGTTGGCGAAAGTGGCAGCGGCAAGTCGACGTTAATGCAATGTCTCTATTTTGACCAAGATGTCACAAGTGGTGCGGCGTATATTTCTTCCTATCAAAATGGCGAGAAAAACTTGTTTGAAGAGTCGTCACAGCAGCAACGCTACATTCGCAATCATGTCATGGGTAAGGTGTACCAAAACCCGTTACTTGGCTTAAAGATGAATTTTTCATCGATTGGGAATATTGCTGAGAAATTAATTGCAGCTGGCAGCCTTCATGTTGGCACGATGGAAGCGCGTGGTACTGAGCTTCTGAATAAAGTAAATATTCCCGTTCATCGCCGGAAAGAAGCGCCTAAAAATTTCTCAGGCGGGATGCAGCAGCGTGTCCAAATTGCGAAAGCATTATCAAATAATCCCCCACTGCTTCTATTAGATGAGGTGACAACTGGACTTGATTTGTCTGTCCAAGCTAGTGTGCTTGATTTAATTAAAGGTTTACAGAGGGAACTTGGAATTAGCATCGTCCTCGTCTCACATGATTTAGGTGTGATTCGAATGCTTGCCGACCGCACAATCGTCATGCTTGAAGGCAAAGTCATTGAACAAGGCTTAACAGACCAAATTTTAGAGGACCCGCAGCATCACTATACACAACAGCTTGTCCATTCATTGCTGTAACGTCCAATTTTTGAGGAGGAACGAATTTGTTTGTCATTACAAATGGGAAAATCATTACCGAGGATGCCCTGTTGCAAGGGTATGACCTTTTCATAAAAGGAGACCGCATCGCAGGGATCGCTCCAAAAGGCGAAATCAAGTTTGCCGAAGACATGGAAATCATTGATGCAAAAGGCGGTTATGTCACACCTGGCTTTATCGATATCCATTCTGACTATATCGAGCATATGGCTGCACCAAGGCCGACTTCACTCATGAATTTTGATTTGAGCTTACGCGAAACAGAAAAAGAGCTCATTACACACGGAATCACGACGATGTTCCACTCGCTTTCGATTTATAAAGGCTCTGACTATTCATATAAGCCAATTCGCGAGCCTGAAAATGTCCGTAAATTTATCGATTTAATTGAAAATACACACCATCAAAAGCATCTCGTTCGCCATCGTTTTCATGCGCGATTTGAGATTGATAATGTAGAAGAAATTGAGAATTTAAAAGACTATATTCGCGAGGGCAAGGTTCACTTAGTGTCGTTTATGGATCATACTCCTGGACAAGGGCAATACCGTCACTTAGAAATTTGGCGGGAAACAGTGAAAAGCTATAACAATATGAGTGATGCATCGATCGATGTGCTTATTAAAACACATCAAACGAAAGAAAAGCTTTCGATTGAAGCTATTCGCGATGTTGCTGCACTTGCACAGGACCATCATATTGCGATTGCTTCACATGACGATGACACTTTAGAGAAGCTCGACCTTGTCCATAGCTTCGGTACGACAATTAGTGAGTTCCCAATCACGATGGAGGTAGCACGGCGGGCCCAAGAGCTAGGCATGTACACAATTGCTGGTGCACCAAACGTCCTGCTTGGCGGCTCACATAGTGGCAATCTCGCTGCAGCCGAAGCAATAGAAGAAAAAGTGATTGATATTTTGTGTAGTGACTATTATCCAGCCGCCATGCTCCATTCTATTTTTAAGTTAGTAGAAGATTACGGACAAGACCTTGTTGAGATGATTAAGCTTGTCACGATAAACCCGGCTAAGGCAGTAAAAATGGGTCATGAGCTAGGCTCGATTTCTGTAGGGAAAAAGGCAGACCTTTTAATTATAGAAAAAATTAGTGATAACTTCCCTGTGATTACTGGTGTATTTGTCGATGGAGAGCTTATTCAACGCACAAATTATCGCGTCACACCACAAGAAACGCAGGTGACACGATGAACACATTACTAGAGATTAACAATCTATCAAAAACGTTTCAACTCCATCATATCGGTAAGCATATTCGTGCCGCGAGTCATGTTGACATTCGGTTAAATGAAGGTGAATTTGTTGGGATTACCGGTAAAAGCGGCAGCGGTAAGTCAACGATTTTAAAATGTATTTACGGTACATACCGAATTGAAGAAGGCGACATTATTTATCATTCTAAAAAATTCGGTCCATTGAACCTAGCAACTGCCAGCGACCGGCAAATGATCTATTTACGAAAACATGAAATCGGCTATGTTTCGCAATTTTTAAATGTCATGCCCCGGACAAGTGCACGTCAGCTTGTGAAGCAGGCAATTGTTGAAATGGGTGAGGATGCGATGTTTGCTGAGCAGGAAACAGAGAATATCCTTGTGCACTTTGAGCTTGACCGTGAATTATGGGATAGCTACCCGACTACGTTTTCTGGCGGTGAAAAGCTGCGCTTAAATATTGCCCGTGCCATGGTTAAAAAGCCGCGACTGTTACTTTTAGATGAGCCGACAGCAAGTCTTGACCATGATTCAAAGCTGAAGGTGAAGCAACTGATTGAACAGCTTATGAAAGAAGGCACAACGATGCTTGGCATTTTCCATGACTTAGAATTTATGCATCACCTATGTGACCGTGAGTACAACATGCAAAACGGAGAGTTTACAAAATCTACTAGTTTTACAAACTCTTAATAAATCCTAATACTAGATTAACAATAGATTTATATTTGATCGTTATAGTATAAAGCGAATGGACAATCGAGAGGCGCTACACTGCGCCCACCAATCAAATTAAACGTATGAGGAGAATTCAAATGAAGAAAAAGTTGTTATTTTTAGTTGCACTCATTTTCGCTGTAGTTGTCGCAGGCTGTTCATCATCCGACACGTCTAGTTCAGGAGAGAAAAAATCCGACTCAAAAGACACGTTAACAATTGCTTGGCTTCCAAATGAATCAGGCTCAGACCTTACCGAAACCCGTGATGAAATTGGCAAAATCATCGAAGAAGAAACAGGTAAAAAGGTCGAACACCAAACAACAACTGACTACATCGTTGCAATCGAAGCAATTGCTAACGGAAATGCAGACATGGCATTCCTAGGCGCGCAAGGCTATATTGAAGCAAATAACAAAAATGACAAAGTTCAGCCACTAGTCGTTCCAACAGGCCCATCAGGTACACTTGAAGATGCTGTCTACCACAGCTGGTTAGCTGTTGAAAAGGACAACGCCGACAACTACAAAGACGGCAGTGATTTTGCTATTGATAACATCCAAGGCAAGAAATTCTCATTTGTTTCAAACAGCTCTACATCAGGATTCAAAGTCCCTTCAACAGGTATCGTAGATTACTTCAGTGAGAAAGATGATTTCAAAGACTTAACAGCTGAAGACCTACTAGAAGGTGGCGATGACAAATTCTTTAGTGAAGTCTTATACGGTGGTTCACACCAAGGTTCAGCCGTAAACCTTTTATCACAAAAAGCAGAAGTTGCCGCATTCTGTGATACATGTGTCAACAACTATGTTGAATTAGTCGAAGGCGAAGAAAACAAAGCTGGTGCGATTTACCGCGTAAAAGACGATGCAGCAGAGCCATTCAACACAGTAACAGGCAAAGAATTCACGCTTATCTCTGTCACACCTGTTTTAAATGCACCATTCGTTATTAATACAGACAATATTGACGAAGACTTGCAAAAGCAATTACTAGAAGTGATGTCATCTGATGACGTTGCCAACAATGAAAAAGTATTCGTACCAGAAGATTCTGAGTTCTCAGGCTTATTCAAGAAAACCGAAGACGAGCGTTTAATCGAAGTTGAAGATGCTTGGTTCGATCCAATTCGTGAACTTTCAAAATAATGAACGTAAGGGCAGTCAAGCATCACTTCGATTGCCCTTCTACTATGTAAGAAAAGCGAAAGCGCCTTGAACAGCCTTAGGTAAATAAATAGAATACGAGCTTTGTCTTCCATTCATTTGTGACTTATGACCTCGAGGGGCTAGGCGCGCTATAACAAGGTACAAATTTTATACTTTCTTATCATGTAAAAAATAAGGAGAGTTAAACCAATGACAGCCTTACTACAAGTAAATCAAGTTTCGAAACAGTTTGGCAACGATGCGATGGCCTTATCAAATATCGAATTCACTGTGAACGAAGGCGAATTCGTTTCAATTATCGGTCCATCAGGCGCAGGAAAATCGACATTGCTTCGCTGTATTAACCGCATGATAGATACAACGAGTGGAGACATTATTTTTGACAACCAGCACGTCATGAAATTAAAGAAAAAGGAATTGAAGCTTACCCGTACTAAGATCGGGATGATTTTTCAACATTATAATCTAGTTCATCGGCTTAGTGTCATCGAGAACACACTACACGGAGTATTAGGGAAAAAGTCAACGATTGCCGGTGTGCTTGGGCTATATAGCCAAGAAGAGAAACAACAAGCGGTTAAGCTGTTAGACTCACTAGGTCTTGGTGAGTTTATGTATAAACGGGCTGACCAGCTAAGTGGCGGGCAAAAACAACGTGTCGGCATTGCCCGTGCGTTAATTCAAAATCCAAAAATGATGCTATGTGACGAACCAATTGCCTCCCTTGACCCTAACTCTGCAAAAACAATTATGGACCATCTGAAAAACATCTCGAAAACAATGGGGATTACCGTTCTTGTTAACCTCCACCAAGTTGATGTTGCGTTAAGGTATTCAGATCGGATTATCGGCATTAACAGCGGTCGTGTCGTTTTTCAAGGTACACCAAACACAATTACGAAGGAACATATTCAGCAAATTTACGGCTCTGAAGCCGATGACCTTATGATTGATTTAGGTGACATCCATGCAAGCTGATTTCTTTGCCAAAAAACGATTAAGTACCGCCGGCTTCATTTTAGTATTAGGTGTCGTCACATTTTTAGCAATCATCATTACAGAGTATAATATTGTCAAAGGCTTTGCTTCCCTCCCTCGGGCTGTCGAGTGGGCACTCGGCAATTTTTACCCGACAGCTGATTCATTAGCAAAGCTCCCTGATATTTTGGACAAGCTTATCGAGACATTGCTCGTATCCGTTGCTGCAACTACTGTTGGAGCAATATTCGCCCTGTTTTTTGCGATTATGGGATCGAATACGACGAAGGTCAATCGATTCTTCGGTAGCATTTGTCGCGGTGTTGCAACGGTTTTCCGTAATATTGATGTGGCGGCATGGGCGATGATTTTGCTCTTTTCCTTCGGTCAGAGTTCGTTAACAGGATACTTTGCGTTATTTTTCGGTTCATTTGGGTTTTTAACAAGAGCATTCGTTGAAGCAATTGATGAGGTAAGCAGTGGCTCAGTTGAAGCGTTACGAGCAACAGGTGCGAGTTACTTCCCAATTATTTTTCAATCGGTGATTCCATCTAGTCTGCCGCAAATGATTAGTTGGATTCTGTTTATGATTGAAATGAATATTCGTAATGCAACATTAATTGGTCTTCTTACCGGGTCTGGAATTGGTTTTACGTTCAACTTATATTATAAAAATTTGAGCTATGATATTGCATCTCTTGTTGTTATTGTAATTGTCGTTGCAATTCTCTTTATTGAAGCAATCTCAAATTATGTGAGGAGGGTGATTTTATAATGGAAAGAACTCCATCAATTGATAGCTTGCCTACTCCTCGCGGGCAAATAAAAATTAAAAGGCTTACAAAGTCTGCGATCGTGACGAGGGTGACGCTTTTGTCCCTTTGTTTTTTAACGGTTTATGCCTTTTTTACGTTTGATTATAAGGAGCTCAATGTTTTTGACGCTATTTTAGAGACACTTGGTAACATTAGGGCGATGTTTCTCGAGCCGCATTTTCAGCATTTTACTTTCCAACATGCTTTGTATCAAGTTTTTGTCACACTAGGTTTAGCATTTTTAACAACTTTGTTTGGGGCTGTGATTGCTGTTTTCTTTGGCTTGCTTGCTGCGGAAAACCTGACTTCGCGACGTGTGTCTACCGTTATTAAGGGAATCGTTGCTTTTATCCGGGCGGTGCCAACGGTTTTATGGGTGTTAATCTTTGCTGTTGCAGCAGGACTTGGTAGTGTCGCTGCTGTCATCGGGATGACGTTTCACTCTGTTGGTTACTTGATTAAGGCTTATTCCGAATCATTTGAGGAGCTTGATAAAGGGGTCATTGAGGCGCTTCAGGCAAGTGGGGCAAGCTGGTGGCAAATCATCTTCCAAGCGGTCATCCCTTCCTCACTTACTTATTTATTATCATGGACATTCCTGCGCTTTGAAATCAACTTCGCCGTTGCCGTCGCCATGGGCGCAGCAGCCGGCGCAGGCGGAATCGGCTTCGACATGTTCATGGCCAGCAACTTCTACCTAGACATCCGCGAAATCGGTACTATCACGTACTTCATCCTGGCAATTGCAATCTTACTGGAAGTGTTGTCTGTGCGGATTAAGAAGAGGTTGAAGACGCAATAGTTTGTAGGGACTCATTTGTGGGGACTGTCCCTCGACTCTTTAACGCGGTGAACGACTGCGGGACTGTCCCCCGCTGCTGTAATGCGCTAAAACATTGGGGTTGCCCCAAAAAAAGAAAGTCTGCTTTTCCCTTACCTTAGGGAAATCAGACTTTCTTTTTTTACTTTTCTACATTCTGAGATTTTTATTTTGTTAGGCTACAACTATAAAAGTGTGGGAGGTCACCACTCAGTACTTTAACGCTGTAACATATTGCGGGACTGTCCCCCACCACATTAAAGTGTTAACAAACTGCGGGACTGTCCCCATTTTATTTTGCTAATAATCCCGCTCCGATTAGGCCGGCTTTTTGGTCAAGTTTAGCTGGTTTGATGATGAGTGAGTCTCTTAGGCTTGGGTATAGGTATTGTTTTGTTTTTTCATATAGTGGTTCTAGGATGAGTTCTTTTGATTTCATGACACCGCCGCCGATGACGAATACCTCTGGGTTGACTGTGTGGACGATGTTGGCTAGTCCGATTGCAAGGTAGTTAATTGCTTCATCGAGTATTTCTTGGGCTGCTTTGTCTCCTTGACTTGCAAGTTCAAATACACCTTGGGCACCGTTTGTGATACCTAGACGTTCGTTCCCAATCCGTCCGATTGCTGTGCCACTTGCTAATCCTTCAAGTGCTCCCTTGTTTAGTCCAGGTCCTTGGTATGCATCAGGATTTGGGTTTACAATCATATTGCCAATTTCTCCACAGCTTCCTTGCGCACCTGAGACAAGTTTGCCATTTAAGACATAACCTCCACCTATGCCAGTGCTTACGGTTACATAAAACACACTACTTGCACCACTTCCAGCACCAAGAATTGCTTCCGCTAGTGCTGCTGCATTTGCATCATTATCAAGCTTTACAGGAAGACCTGTCTTTTTCTCTAGCATGTTAACTAGTGGGACGTTTATCCATCCTTTTAAATTTGGTGGTTCAATAATGACACCTTCATATGGATTAAGTGGGCCTGGTGAGCCGATACCTACTGCATGAATGGTATGTTCATCCTTTAATGCATTAATTATTTCTGCCATGTTATTGATAACATATTCAGGCCCTTTTTCTGATTCTGTTGGACGGCTATACTCCTCGACTACTTCCCCTTGCTCGTTGAAAAGGCCGATGCGCAGATTTGTGCCTCCTAAGTCGATACCGATTGTATACATATGTACTCCTCCTTGTGAGTAGGGACAGTCCCTCACCGCTTTAAAGCGGCGGGTCTGTCCCCACTATTCATTATTTTTTAAACTTTTCCCCTTCAAGGAATAAATCATCAAAGTCAAATCCAAAATCATCATGCTCATCATCAAAAAGGCTATCGTTAGCCATCATTTCCAGCATTCTTTCAATATCTGAACCGATTCCTTTTTCAAGCTTTCGGTAGGCACTTTCAAGTGAACCTTTACTGATATTAAACAGTTGCGCTAATTCATTTTTTGTATAGTCGACAAAAAATGGAACGTTTTTATCAATCAGATAGACTAGTGCTGCTGCGTAGTTGTCAATTTTCTTTATAAGTGGTTGTTCTTTTAAACAATAGATATTCCAGAGCATAATCCCAATTTGAAAAAATGGTTCCGGAACTTCCTCGTCGTCAATGAACTCCTTATATTTCAATGCAACCATTAAATATGTCGATTGATCCCATTGTAATTCATCTATATTTACAAGCTCACTTTCACTACTAGCGAACATTCCTAAAAAAATGTGCGGGAAGAACATCCTCATAAAAACTTTCTCATCTTCAGTCTCCGCTTCATCAAAGTCTGCTTTAATTCTTTCAGCTAGGTCTTGTCCTTCCATTAATTCAAAATCTAAATACGTCGAGTAATAGACATCGTAACTACCATAAGGGAGGAGAAACCCCATAAGGACTTGTCCTTCTTCTATCCCTAACTGGTCTTCATCTACTTTGACTACTCTCGTTTCTTCACTCAATATTTCTTCAATTTCTATATGTTGCGCATCAATTACTTTTCTTACAACACTAAATGAGGCTGTAGCTCCCTGCCAATTTTCCAGCTGTGCTATTGTTGAAGGACGGAGCTTATTTTCCTTTTCCTTTTGTCCGATAAAATCTTTAATAATCGTACGGTCATCTACATACTCGACTGAGAAAATAATCCATACTGTCATATAAAATAGGATAATCTCTTCGGCAATGTCCGTAAACGACTCTTCCCTTAGAAATTCATCCATCACATCTGTAAGTACTTCATCATAATGAGTTGTTGCATAAACTATTAATTCTTCCTGCAAGCTATTAAGTTCTCTATCACGGATATCCTCTAATGAAACTACACTACTTTTCATGCAGCACGTCTTATATTTCTTTCCACTCCCACATGGACATTCGTCATTTCTACCTATGCGCATACCTTCACCGCTTTCTTTACTATATGTTATATTGATAGTTTAACGGAAATAGTTGGACCTGTGAAGATGTAGAGTAGCGGGGACTGTCCCTCAGTGCTTTAAAGCGGTGGGGGACTGTCCCCACCCTATGATCAAAGTTATTTCAGTTCTTTTTTTTGGATCATATAAGGACTATCCGTTTCTTCTTCAATGAATCTCTTATATGCCTGCATATCAGAATTTGTAAAGAATGAGAGAGTTTTCGTTGTGGTAACGAGAGTGTTTTTAGTAGGAGTGTTTATGTATGTTCTGTAGCTGCTCCATTTATAATCCTCAGGGTTAATAACGAGGTTTGCCTCAAGTGGGTTTCGATGAATGTAGCGATTTACCGTTAAGAAGTAATTTGTACTAAGGATGAGTTTTGAGCCGAATCGGCCTTGGAAGACATGTCCTACGAGTGAATGGCGTTTGTTGTAATAAATTGCATATTTCGTATGGAGCATCGCCATGATTTGACTAATTGAGGTTTCTCCTGTTTCCAATTGTAAATGAATGTGATTGTTCATTAAGCAGTAGGAGTGGAGGAGGAATGGGTATGTTTCCTTTGTTTCCTTAAGGAGGCTTAAGTACTTGTTGTAATCTTCATTGTCTTGAAATAGGTTTTCCTTTCGGTTTCCTCTAGCAGTTATATGATAGGTTGCGCCGGGAAACCATATTCTGTTTCTTCTTACCATGTTAATTCACCTTTCTTTATTATTTTTTGAGCTGAGCTGTTTTGCCCTTTCATATTTATAATTCGTGGTTGTTTTTTCAGATTCCTGCTTCGTTTTGAAAAATGCATTTTAGGGGGACAGTCCCCCTAAGATACATTTTTAAGAACGTGGGTTGAGCCATTCTGCAAAGTAGTCAGGGATTTCTCCTCTTAGTGCTAGGTTGGCGTGGCCGCCGTCTACTTCAAGGAATTTTTTATCACGGCTTGAGACTTTGCTCATGATTGGTTTTAGTTGTTCAGGTGGTACGAGTCTATCGTACGTTGTGGAGAGAGCATATAGATTTGCTTTGATATTTTTAAGAGAAACTCTTTTATTATTGATGACTAGCTTATTTTTAATTAGTTTGTTTTCCATTCCAATTTCGTATATTAATTGCTTTAATGTTGCACCAGGTAGTGGAATATGTTCTTCTGACCACATATTAAGGCGCCGCCATCTGTCTACATGTGTGTCGTCGTAGCTTTTTTGAAGAAGTGCTGCTTGTGGGCTGTAATAAAGTGGTGAGGTGATGATGCGCATTCCCACTCCCATTGCAGAGGCTGGTACTAGACCAACAACATCAATCATTTCCGCTACATCAAATGTGCCATCCTTAATTGCCTGTGCCCAGTTTTCTAGGAAAGGTATCGTGCTAAAATCAATTGGTGTTGCAAGGAGAATAAGGTTTTTTATCGGTTCATCAGCAATAGCTGTATAAATGGTTGCGAGTGTTCCTCCTAGACAGAATCCAATGATCGTAAGGCCATCAGCATTTGAATGGTGTAGCGCTCGTTTTGCTCCAGGTTGGACATAACTACTAATATAATCATCTAGTTTCATATCTTTGTCTTCGTAGCCGGGTATGCCAAAGTCTATTAAATAGACATCGTATCCTTCTTTACCGAATGATTCAATAAGACTCATGTTTGGCCCTAAGTCTAGCAAGGTTGGTTTATTTACAAAAGAATAGATTATATAAATTGGTGTGTGGAATCGTTTGTTTGGTGTTGGGTAATACCATAGTGTTGCCTTATTCTTTTGCCATATTGCTTGTTTAGGTGTTAGCCCGACTTGAGGTGGTTCCTCGGTCCACTGGCTAAAATAACCCTGCCAGCGTTTGATTTCTCGATTTGTTAAATCCTTATTTTCGTTGCTGTTAGCCACGATTTCTCAATCTCCGTTTTAAAACTTCTATTGGTGCTTCCTGTACAGAAGTAGTTTGTCGTATTGGTGTGTCAGCATTTGTGTTTGATAGATTTTGTAGATTTTGTAATGCCTGGTCTCTTAGTACAGATGCTAACTCTTTCCGTAACGCTGAACGTCTACGCTTTGCTGGATTTAGATTTAATCCGTAATTATCCTTAAGACCTTTTGCCAATTTTCTCACAGTTTTGTATGCTTGATTTAACATATCTTCCATCTCCTCTATTAATTGATTATATGCATCTGAATCGTTGTTGTTAGCCAACGCTGGACGTATATCTATTAGTTCTTCTTCAAGCCTATCAATCTTATCCTCTAGTTGAATGAGTAACTTTGCCACATTTGCAATGTCATCCTTTGTTGGAATGCGTAGGATAGTCGTAACAAGGTCATCATACCTTTGGAGGTTCCTTAGAAGTGACGCAGCTTGATTTGATTCAGTTGCTATTTGCTGAACAACATCCTCTTGGTTTAACAAATTTTGAATCTGTTCATTTAACTGTGCCTCACTACCTTGAGCTAGGCGCTTGATATTACGATAAAACTCATCAATTCTATCTCTCGTCATTTGAGGTGCTTCACTCCTTTAATGTGTTGGGGGTCTGTCCCCCGATGGTTTACAGCTTTAAAGGGTTGGGGGTCTGTCCCCCAGTGGTTTACCGCTTTAACGGGTTGGGGGGTCTGTCCCCCAGTGGTTTACCGCTTTAAAGGGTTGGGGGTCTGTCCCCCAGTGGTTTACCGCTTTAACGCATTGGGGGTCTGTCCCCCCCAATTCATTTAAACGACTGCGGTGGCGCCGCCGTCTAGGGTGAGGATGTGGCCGGTGATGTAGTTGGATGCGTTTGATGCTAGGAAGAGGGTGGCGCCTTTGAGGTCGTCTGGTTCGCCGATTCGGCCTAGTGGTGTGCGGGCGATAATTTTTTTGCTGAAGTGGTTGAGGACGGGTGCTGATAGTTTTGTTGGGAAGAAGCCTGGAGCAATTGCATTGACTTGAATGTTGTGTGGGGCTAGTTTTACAGCGATGTCTTTTGTGAAGGTCATTATTGCGCCTTTACTTGTGTTATAGGCTGTTGCATTCATGAAGGTGTCCATCGTGCCGCCAAAGCCGGAGATGGATGCGATGTTAATGATTTTTCCTGACTTTTGCTTTGTCATAACTTTTGCTGCTGCTTGCGAGAATAAGAATGTTCCTTTTAAATTGACAGCCATCACTTTATCCCATTTATCAGCCGGTAAGTCTGTAAATGGAGCAATCCATGATGTGCCACTGTTGTTGATTAAAATATCAAGTGTTCCAAATTGAGCAACTGTTTCGTTTACAACATGCTCGACCTGAGCAGGGTCTGTTACATCACATTCAAACGCTAGCGATTGAACTCCTTTTTGCTTTAACGCTTCACTTACAGCCTTGCACGTGTCAATATCCCGTGAGCAAACAACAACATTGGCACCTGCATCTGCAAGGGCGTGAGCCATGATTTCACCAAGTCCCCTACCCCCACCTGTAACAATGGCTGTTTTATTGGACAAATTGAATAGTTCATCTAGTAACAACGTCTCTATTCCTCCTATCTTTTCTTACATTTTCAAACGTACTATAGTATAAACAAAATCTACTTAAGATGTGCTAGAAAATAGTTTTTCGCATACGCCTGATTTTTACTAGGGTCACTATATTGCCGAGGAAATAGCTGAACATCTAAAATACTAGACTCTATCCCTCAATAATAGGTCACAGCGTGGACAACGGACCACCCTTAGTACACAATCCGCACATTTCACAAGCATTACTCGACATTGCACTCCCTTAACACCCAAACCTACTTTTAATAGAAAAAGCAATAGACACTAAATAAAAAACGAGCACCAAAGGCACTCGTTTTTATCATTATTCAAGTAGCATATACTTTTTTAATTTGCGAAATTAAGTCTTGCAGTAATTCATGTGTGGTAATATCTGTTGATTTTTCACCTTTATCGTGAGCGCGTAACAGAATTTGTAGCAGCTCTTCTTGTTTTAGCTGACTTTCTTTCATTTATACAAATCCCTTTCTTTTTTTACATAATCAGACAATATGAAACTATTATACTAACTTCCAATTAAAATAGCAATATGGAATAAATATCCTTTACTCCTTACGTGACTTTTTGCATTAAGTATTATCCTTTTTTCTTACATTGCTCCAAAAGCTTTTTGAGAAGGCTTGGATCGGTTATAATAAAAGAATTAGGATTTTTTGTATTTTTATTAAGTACGGTACGACGATTTTGTCGTGAAAGGAGTTTGTTGAATGCTTGGTCAGGAACTTAGTAAGGAGCTTGTTCTTGGTGCCGGTGAGCAAATTAAGCAATTGTTATCACCTGTTCAGGAAGATCATCGCAATTTAGTGAAAAAAGGGCTTATCTTGTTTCGGCAAGGGAGCATTTATAATGTCTCGACGACAAGCCATACAGTTTCTGCGCGAGTTCAGGATGTCACAAATGTCCAAGTTGAATTAGACTTGGATGATTTTGTGTTGAGTACATGCACATGTCCTTCAGAAACGATTTGCCGGCACCGGATTGCTACTTTCCTTTATGTATATGCAAGTGTAGACCGCGTTGGTACATTTGTAGACAATTGGAAGGAAGAAAAGCCAATTGATGATGTGTTAAAGAAGCACGTTCGAAAGGCGAGCTCATTTTTCACGGAAGAAAAGGAATACGAGGATTCCTCGCTTGCAAGCTGGATTGCCTTTTTTGAACGTGAGTATGACACGTGGTATGAACAGGTTTCTTCGCCACATCAGCTTTTCCAAAGTCTTTATTATCATTATTATTCTACACTTAAACAAAAGGCACCGAAGTCTCCTGAAATGAAGCAGTTTTTCTATGTTCAGGCTTCTGTTACAGTATTTTTAAAAATCATTCAACTAATTAATGAGACGAAGCCATCTGACTATATGTTACAATCAATTATTTTTCCTTACCTAGACCAGCTGATTGAAAATGTTTCGAATGCAATCCGCGAGATGAAACGATATGCCTTGCCATTTGCACTGGATCCATTACTAACCGATAGTGTCGAACGTTTTCGTGAGCTTCTGCATGTCGGTACTAATTTTCAATATGAACGTCTTCAGCTTTATCAATTATTATGGGTTGAGCTGTTACGTCGAGATAAATTTATTTCAATTGAGAGAGAATGGTTAAACGCTGTACAGGGTCAGGATTCTCCTTTTCAAAATGAGTATGAAACAGCACTGTTGCATATGAATTTTCTCCAATCAAAAGATGAGGAGCTGTTTAAGCAAATCGAAGGGTTATCACCTACTGCATTGCCGTTCACGTTTTATTGGGTAAATGATATTTTAAATAAGAAAAATTGGAGTCGGCTTTCAAACTGGATTACGTATTTGTTAGCTAACACACCTGACTATTTAAATAGCAGTCTGCCATTTCATGAGAAACGCAATACGGCCCGCTATATGCTCCAAGTGATGCGGCAATATGTAGATGCAACAGGGAATCACACGCTATATGAAAAAGCTTGTCGGCAAATGCTTCCGTATAGCTACTCAGAATATAATGACTACTTATTAAATAAAGAAGAATATAAAACATGGATTGAGTTACAATCACTGCTTGGCTTTGCACTTAGTGATTTTGACACATATGTATTAAAAGAGATTGAGAAGAAACAACCTGGGATTCTCCTGCCATTGTACGCGAAATCGGTTCAGGAAGAAATTAAGCTGAAGACACGTGCTAATTATAAAATGGCGGTCCGTTACTTAAAACGAATGAAATCGCAATATAAAAAATTAAAACGTGAAGAAGTTTGGGATAACTATATTAGACAGCTTGCTGAAGAGCATAAACGGTTACGTGCCTTGAAGGAAGAGTTAACGAAAGGAAAGCTAATACATGATTAATACGGTTCACATTGTTGTTCATGCGGAACAAATTGAAGATTATCAATTCTATGTTTATTGCACAGCGGCAGTAGATGATGTACCCCTTGAGGTCGAGGAATTTTCCCGCTATTTGTTCACATGGCATGAGTCATCATTCTTTGGTACGAAACTGGATGATATTAGCTATATCGGCATGCCCTCCGTTCTCCTCTCGCCATGGATGATGGTCGAGCTTTTAGGGAAAGAAACATACAATTCACTCGCGACAATTACGTTGTCTGATGATGCGCAGCGCTTAGCAAATGATGCACACCTAATTTATGAGTTAATTTCGGATAAACAGTATGTGCCTGATTTTGCTGCATGGAAGCAAGGAGCATTCCGTTTCAAAGATGCGACGAACCAGCTCGAAGGATTTGCGCTCGAATGGTTTTCCGCGGCACTCGAGGACCTGATTGTAAATGATGTAAACTTAAAAGCTGTCTGGGATGAGCTGCTTACTGATTTTCCTGTTTTGCAAACATTCGATGGGCATTTTATTGATGAAAGTGATTTTCTCGAAAAAATCGGCTGGCACATTGATGATACGCCGTTTACTGTAGGCTTGCGTCTCAATGAGCCGGAAATCGATGGCGAGGATTGGCAACTTGAAATTTTACTGCGCAACAAAAAGAATGAAGAAGACATTCATCATTACCAAGGGCCTGACCGTTTACAGAAGAAGTGGCAGCCTTACTTAGATAAAATTGAACGTGAGCAAGACCGCTTTTCAGAAATTGTTCCGTGGCTTAGCTTTCAAACAGGAACAACTTATATTACTGAGGATGAAGCTTGGCTGTTTTTAACGAGCGCAAGTGAAACATTAATTAATATGGGCATTGAAATACTACTTCCGTCATGGTGGCAGGTTGTCAAAGATTCACAGCTCATGTTGAAGGCAAAGGTCTCTTCTACACCACGCGGACAATCGTTTGTCGGAATGAACTCGCTGATTGATTTCAACTGGCGCTTCGCAACAAACGGTGTTGAAATGAGTGAGGAGGAATTTTTAGCACTTGTTTCCCAAAAACGTCGTCTCGTTAATTTTCGCGGGCAATGGATTAAATTAGATCCTGCCTTCATTAAGCAAGTACAGGCGATATTGAAAAAAGCAGATAAAGAAGGATTGCACCTTTCTGATATTTTACATCAGGAACTTCACGCGAAGGAACTTGACGAGGAAGACGATGATGATGTCCTCGATTCGCGTGCCTTCGCATCGATACAAATTGAATTAAGCCAACAAATGCGGAAGATGTTGAAAAAGTTAACGGATACGAGTGAGCTGCCGACACATGAAGTTCCAGCTGCATTTACTGGTGAACTCCGACCTTACCAGCAAAACGGTGTGGACTGGTTATTGTTTTTACGAAGTGTCTCGTTTGGTGCTTGTCTAGCAGATGATATGGGATTAGGAAAAACGATTCAAATGATTGCTTACTTTTCTTATGTTAAGGAACATGAGAATCCTGAGCAGCCTGCGCTCATTATTGCACCTACCTCTGTACTCGGGAACTGGCAAAAGGAATTTGAAAAGTTTGCACCACATTTACGAGTCAAGCTCCATTATGGACCAAACCGTCCGAAAGCAGATAAGTTTCCTCCATCGCTTGAAGGTGCAGATGTGATCCTTACATCATATGGCCTTTCACACGCTGATTATGAGGAGCTCTCAGCTGTAACTTGGAGTACCATATGTCTTGATGAAGCGCAAAACATTAAAAATGCGCATACGAAGCAGTCACGAGCAATTCGTAAACTTCATGGACAGCACCATATTGCGTTAACTGGTACACCGATGGAAAATCGCCTCACTGAGCTTTGGTCCATCTATGACTTTTTGAATCGCGGCTACTTAGGAAGTCTCCATAGCTTCCATAAACGTTATGTGCTCCCGATTGAGAAAGACCGTGACGTGAAACAAATTGAACAGCTGCAACGATATATTAAGCCATTTTTACTTAGAAGAACAAAGCGTGATGAACAGGTTGCTTTAAACCTTCCTGAAAAGCAGGAGCAAAAAGAGTATATCCCGCTTTCTGTTGAACAGGCTTCTTTATACGAGCAGCTTGTTAAAGATACATTTGCACAAGTGAATTCACTCGCCGGTATGCAACGAAAGGCATTAATTTTGAAAATGCTCGGTAAACTAAAACAAATATGTAACCACCCTGCCCTTTATTTAAAAGAGGAGCACCCGAATCAGCTCGTGTCGCGCTCACATAAAATTGAAAAGCTCCTCGAGTTAACACGGGTAATTCGAGAGCAGGATGAAAGCTGCCTTATCTTTACGCAATATATCGGGATGGGCAACATGATTAAAAAGCTGCTAGAAAAAGAATTCGCGGAGAAAGTGTTGTTTTTAAACGGAAGCTTAGCGAAGGCTGACCGTGACCGAATGGTTGAGGCATTCCAAAACAAGGAATTCCCATTTCTAATCTTGTCTTTAAAAGCCGGTGGTACAGGGCTCAATTTAACTGCTGCCAACCACGTCATCCACTATGACCGTTGGTGGAATCCTGCTGTCGAAAACCAAGCGACCGACCGTGCCTATCGGATTGGGCAAGAACGTTTCGTCCATGTTCATAAGCTGATTACGACGGGTACAATTGAAGAAAAAATCGACGTCATGCTCGATAAAAAGCAATCATTGAACGATGAAATTATCCAAAGTGAAAGCTGGATTACAGAGCTATCCGGTGAAGAGCTTGAGGAATTATTTACGTTATCAATGAGCTAGAAAGGGGTAACAACGTATGGCACCGAAACAAAAGCCAAAGGACAAAAAAGCGACTGAGAAAAAAGCCCCTCAATGGGAAAAACTAATCAAATTGATTGAGAAAAAGGTATCACATTAACGCGACAGTTACGTAGCTGTCGCTTTTCTTTTGAAAAAACGAGGGTCACTCAGGGAACCCCTTACCAGTGGTTGTTGGAGGGGTGTCATTTCTTGAGTTACCCTCATCATGCATGGGGATTAGTGGAGGAATACTATTGATTTTCTCTTAAAGTGAAGAATGTAAATCGACTAGCTTCCTTGCTCAACAAGTTCGCGAGGTTTGCCACCCATAAACCGGACTGAATCGGCAATAACCTCTGTTACATAGACGCGGGCTTGTTCATTATTTTCATAGCTTCGTGTCTGAATTCGTCCCGTGACACCTACGATTGAGCCTTTTCTGCAGTAATTTGCTGTATTTTCAGCAGTCCGCCGCCACAGTGTGCACCTTACATAATCTGTATCAATTTCACCTGCTTGATTGCGAAATTGCCTGTTCACAGCTAGGATAATGCTAGCAACAGGGGCACCATCTGCTGTATAGCGTATTTCCGGGTCCTTTGTTAAGCGACCGACTAAGATAACTTGATTTATCACCTTTTCCCTCCTTTCCTGTCATGTACAACTGCATTGTACATGAATATCCGTAATTGGAAAAATATCCAAATCCTTATTTTGCACTGTCATATATTTGATATCGTCCACACATCTTGTCTATTTCGACAGATTTCCTCAGTATCAGCTATTTCGTTTTTTTCATTTTCATAAGCTCAGACTAAAATATCGCTAATTTTCCTATGCTATAATAAATGTAGCTAAACCGGACAATCCAAATAAAAGGGTGATTGATGTGAAAACATTTAAACTTGTTGGGCTTGAGGTTGAATATGAAGCAGCAAGTGAGAAACGGTTACAAGAAATTGAATTAAAGGATGGGCTCGTGTTAAATCGTGAGGACGGCGAGAACTCATGGCTTATTGAGGCATTAATTAGCAAGGATTTGCATGACTTTTTTGAAAAGCTCCATCAGTCACAAGCACAAATTAGAGCATTCGTGACAATTTCTAAAAAAACGAACACACCAGCACAAATCATTGCAAAAGTTCGGACAATTACTCCACTAGAAGAGCATATGTCGATTTTATTAGATGGGCACCTTATCGCCTCACGGCCACTTCACGACCCTGAAGTATTACTGCGCACGTTAATGGGCAAAGGGCTCACTGGCGACAGCTTGATTGATGCATTTACTGAAAATGTGAATATACGTAAGGAAACGACGAAATTATAAAGGCTAGCTCTGATTGGTGAGCTAGCCTTTCAATCGTCTATAAATTAAGGTAGAGTGCATAACAAAACTATTGGAGAACTTATCTAATTTACACTCTTAATATTTTTACAAAAATCATATATGTTTTCCCTTCGCTAATAACCAATGCCCTACTAAGAAGAATAAGCATGCTAATCCTATGTTAATTAGAGCTTTTTCTATTACTAACTGATAGGAACTTTCTATTTCATAAAACATGATGTTGTAAACTGGGAATAACTTTGAGCCTCCAGTGAAGTACTTCCCAGCTACATAACCGACAATACAGAGAATTGGAATGACAATATTTTTTGTTACGACCATTAAACTAAAGCCAATCGCTCCATATAAGAGACATTGGGGCAGGTACTGAAGAACTTGCATACTAAATAATATTTCTTCATGTTTTTGAGATATTAGGATTAGGCAAACTGTAAAAATCACCAAGAAACATGTTAAAAAAATAAGTGAACGAAGAACCCCATGGTATAATGCTGATACTGGATATGTAAATAAAACTTCCTCCATATTATCCTCATAATAATCAATAAACAAATAAATACACCACCATGCAGCGAGTGGGCAAATCACAAATTCAATTAATATAGACAGCATTCTTGTAATTTCTGGTCCTTGATCTGTATAATTAAGAAATACTAGAATAAGGAAAGCAATTATCGGTAGAACAGCTGACAATCCCATTGTTTTTAACTCGAAAGGAATATCAATTTTTCTTATACTCTTCATACTTCTTCTCGTTCCTGGATTAGGAATAAATATGCATCTTCTAAAGTTGGTTCGACGATATTATCTTCTTTATCATTTGTTGTGAAGTATCTAACAATATACTCCCCTTCACTCTCCTTAGTTGAAATGACTCTTAATGAATCTAAATTCACCTTTTCAAGCAAATATGATTTTTCTGCTACTTTTCCTTTTACGCAATCCAATATTTCCGTTTTCGTTCCAAATTTAATAACTTCCCCATTTTTCAAAATACAAATTTTATCACACGTAGTCTCTATATCTTCTACGATATGCGTAGAAATGACTATATTACGGTTCTGGCCTAGTCTCCTCAGTAAGCTTCTAAAACGCACTCTTTCTTCAATATCCAAACCAACTGTTGGCTCGTCTATTATTAGAAGCTTTGGGTTACCTATTAATGCTTGGGCTATGCCAACCCGTCTTAGCATTCCACCAGATAATTGTTTCATTTTTTGTGATTGCACATTTACTAAGTTGACCTCTTCTAATGTTGATTGGATGATATTGTGCCTCTTTCCGGTATCAACATCCTTTAACAATGCGATATGATTAAGACATTCAATAACTGTCATATTCTTATACATAGAAAAGTGTTGGGGCAAGTAGCCTATATGACCTCTCACTTCTGTCTTATTCTCCCATTTAAGTTCACCAGCACGAATCAAGCCACTACTAGGTTTAATTAGTGTAGTCAAAATTCTCATTAAAGTTGTCTTTCCTGCTCCATTCGGCCCCAGTAAACCAACTGATCCATTTAACTCAATATTTACATTCTTTATAATTTCTTTTCCTTTTATCTTTTTACTTATATTACTTAAGACAACTGTTTCCATGTAGTCACCTCACATACTAATGTGTTTCTTTAACAATGTATTTAACTCGTCCCAACCTTTTCCTTCCCGAACTAAGTTATACCACTCTTCATAGACAGGGTGATGACTGTTATATGCTTCGTCTGTTTTAAGCCATGCTCGTAATTCTTCTAATACAGAGTCTACCTTACTAGAAATAGTTAATTTATGTTCTATAAAGCTTTCCAAATAATCCGAATCATCATCTAAACTCAATTGTTTATTGATTAGTTGAGCATATACGTGATTAAATAAGCTGTTAAATTCGTATTGCTGTTTTTCATATGCTAAATCCTTTGTTGTATATGCTGGTACCAATTCATACGTTAATTCAGCTAAAAAGTAATTAAAATAATCTCGGTTTGGTTCTACATAAATCGGAATTCCTATAATAAGGCTGCCATGGTCAACAAAAGAGCTCTCACCTATTAAACTGTCACTAATATTCGTTGTAGGTAGAAAGTAAATGTTTTTTGGCTTTTCTACAGCTAATGTTGTAAATCCATTGGATAAATCGCCATATACCCTGTTAATATATGCTTCGAATTTACCAAAACCATGTATGGCATCCTCCCAGGTGACTGGGTATATAAATGTCATATCTTCATACTTCTTTTCATTCAACATTCCAGACATAACAGTTACACCAGAAGAACTATACCCACTCCACGTATTTCCTCCCTGCTTATCTAGATTTGTATAAATTTTATTATTGTAATTGATTGTTAGCTGATATTTTGTTTCCTTCAAATATTTATGAGAAATTCTATGCAAGCCGTTTTGGTTCGAAACAATATCAAATGCAGGTGCTACATTAATGCTTGGTATCCAAGGAAAATGACTTGGTAAGTAAACAGCTTGCTGATTACCAAAGTACAGGTTTGTTTGAAGTCCATCATAATCAAATGACAAGCTGACTCTTTGACCCTTTTCTAGCTCATGATTTAATTGAATTTCAACCATATCTCCATTTTGGAGAAAATTTAATTTTTCCCCATTTGTCTCTATTTTGTTAACTTCAAATTCATGGAAGAGTGTGAAAAAAAGCTTACTTAAACGCTCTTCCCCTACATTAACAATTTCAATCTCTACATTTAATTGCAGTTGTTCCCGTGGTTCTAAAAAAATCTTTACATTTTCTAGCTCTAAATATTGTTTTTGATTTATATTATCTGGTTTATATTTTCGATAGTAGTCAATTAAACTAGTGCTATCATCATTTAATAACTGCTTTTCTTTTGAAATTTCTAAAGCAGTAGAAGTAATAATAAGTAAAAAAACAATCATCAGTAATAATAGCTTTTTACTTATGCGAATGAACCCCTTTTTGATAAACAAAACCAGAAATATACTTAGTAACATTGTTAGCAAAAATAGCTTTTTCCATATATGAAAAGACTCCAGGGAAAAACCATACAAAGCGTGATACACAGTATGTGGATTCGGCTCCCCTAAGTTTAACCATTTATCTAACGGGACTTTTATAAAACGATTTATAGACTCTAAGAAAACATAATTAATAGGGATTAACAAACAATAAACCACTATTGAAACTGGGTAGATAAATTTTCCCTTAATTAAACTGGCAAGGAGCATCCCGATTAAATAGGCAATTAGAAAGGAACCACTCCAATAAAGACTTATATAGCTATTAACAGCTATGAAATAAGAAAATTCGATTATAGGTTGTCCATAGAAAAAGACAAGGTAGGATACAAATATAATGAATTGACCTAGAAGTATAAAAATTATTCCAACTAAGCACTTACCTATAAACATCATGGAATGTCCGTTTTGAATAATACTCGATAACTCCTCCATACTACTAGTGTTTTCGATACGAACAATCCAAATACCCAATAATAAGTATGCTAACATTCCTACTATGACCAACTGACTCGATGAGGTTAATGCTGTTGGTGGTGAAAATGTGTCATAGCGATATATATAGAAGATATAGATAAAATAACTATGTATCAGTAAATATGAAAGTGGGATTACCCAAGTTCTCATAACTATTTTCCCGGAAAATAATGTTGTTTGTATTATTTTTTTTAAGCCCATTATTACACCTCTAAGTATCACGTATCATATATTTACATTTTTTAGTGAGAGTTTAATCTAAAATATACCAATCTACAAATTATTATAAAATAGTTCAATATAACTGATCTTTTTCACAGTTAGATGCTTATTTATGTAATTTTATGTCGAAAAGTAAAAATGACATATGAACTTAAATAAAATAAGAAAAGCTAGCTCTTTTTATTGAGCTAGCCTTAGCCTTTTTCCTATTAAAAAAACTTCTTCTTCCCACGCTCATCCTTCAAAATCTCAACCGCTTCTCTAAACCGTTGTGAATGCACAATTTCGCGTTCCCTTAAGAAAGCAAGACTGTCATTTAAATCAGGGTCATCTGAGAGGTCGATAATCCATTGATATGTAGCGCGCGCTTTTTCCTCTGCCGCGATATCTTCATATAAGTCCGCGATTGGGTCGCCTTTCGCTTGAATGTAGGATGCAGTGAAAGGTACACCTGCTGCATTTTCATAAAATAAAGCTGAGTCATGGTTTACATAGTGTGGCGCGATGCCAGCAGCCTTTAACTGCTCTGGTGTCGCATCTTTCGTTAGTTTATAAATCATCGTCGCAATCATTTCTAGATGCGCAAATTCCTCTGTACCAATATCGTTTAACAGTCCAATGACTTTATCCGGGATTGTATAGCGCTGATTTAAATAGCGGAGGGCGGCCGCTAGTTCTCCGTCTGCCCCGCCATATTGTTCAATTAAAAACCGTGCAAGTGTCGGATTACATGTACTTACTTTTACAGGGTATTGCAGCTTTTTTTCATAAACCCACATGTTGATGCACTCCTTTTAGTTGTTGTGGCTCACTTTTACACTTGCCAAGGCCAAGGTGCACTTCCCCAGCTCCAATTCGCATCCGCAAAGCTCCCACCGAACTGCTGGAGCATGCCGAATTTTGCCTCGAATTGCTGCTTCAGTTGCTTACAATATGCTGCATATTGATTGAATTGTTGAAGAGCCTGTAAATCATTCGGATGTGTATCTAAGTAAAGCGTTAATTCTACTAACACAAAGTCGACCGCTTGAATCTCCTCGAGCAGCTGGTAGTACTCATCAGGCATTTGCTTGTTACTCACCGCTTACTACCCCCTTTTTCCCTCATATGGATTTTGGTAAGGGTCATATAACGCTGGCCATAATGTACCTTTTTTTAACGCAACCTTTGGAGAAAACTGCTGCAAATTAGCTGGTTGGAATCCCATATATAAATGTGGCGGTGTTGAATAAACCTTCAAACCAATTGGAGGACAAGGATCAAAGCGACTGTAGTACGGCTGATAATATTTCACTCTCGTAAAAGACGGCTTCTCATTTTGAGGAACTTTCATCATCTACACCTCTTTTGGGAATGCTTAATGTGGAATTACCTATCACTATCTTATTCGGGGGTGATTGGTGGATATGATTGATTTTGGAATATAATTGGTATCTTTTGATGTGGTGGAAGGCGGGTGGTGTGCACTTTGTCGGGAACAGCAGTACTTTTAGTGTGGATAATGGTTGAGGCGTGGTGGACATAAGTATAGACCACTATCTTGTTTTCGAGGCATAAAACTGTTTGCTGAAGCCCTGAACTTTGTTAAAGATTTGTCTATTTTTTCAAAAAATGCTCTAATTCTACTGAGTAACTGAGCACTTTTTCTATTTTCCTACCAAAAACGTATTCTAAAAGCTGTCATCTCCGTTGCTTAACACAATTTTCCCGGGCAAAATCGGTGGCGTAAATGAGGGAATCTGTCAATTTTTAATAAAAATCTCTCAACTTTTCGCGATAATCTCTCAACTTTCGAGGAAAATTTGTCAACTTTTAAAAAAAATCTACCATTCGACAAAATTCGCCGCTCGCATCACGTCGCATCACGCCCACACCAAAATAAAAAGGCCAACTACAATTCAGTCAGCCTCTACACTCAATTACTTATTCTCTTCTTCTTCATCTGGATTTAATGGGTTGTTCTCATCATTTGTGCCATTTTCATTATTATTGTCATCAGCACCGTCTAAAATGTCACCAGCACCGTCATTCTCATCATTTTGGCCGCCAGTACCGTTGTCTTTGCCTTCTTCATTTGTACCGTTGTTGCCTGTCGTACCTTCGTTTGCACCATTGTCACCGTTGTTTTCGCCTGTGCCGCCGTTGTTGTCATCCATGTTGCCTTCATCGTCAGCTGGAGCATTTTCCTCGGTGTTATCTTCTGGTGGTGCTGGGTCTTGATCATCATTTGCGCCACAGCCTGTTACAAGCATAGCTGCTAATAATGAACCAGATAAAGTTAAGAGCCATTTTTTATTCATATTTATTTCTCCTTTCATATTTTGTTAACATATTTACACATGCCCATGACTAGCATTTCCAAAATTACTATTTTCATTCCACATTTATTTCAAATTTTTATTAAAATCTCATAGGCTCTGGTCTTACTTGAAGGTTTCTTAATAAATAAAGGCTGTTTTCGTAAACATTGTTGCTTTTAACTCAGTTGTCGTTTAGGGTTTGTCTCCGCTACAGTACTCGCTTTCCGCGGGGTGGGTGCTGAGCCTGTCTAGCTCCGGCGGCTATCGTATTCCTCAGCGTAAACGCCTGCGGGGTCTCAGCTCTCTCACTCATCCCGCAGGAGTCTCGCACTTCCGCTCCAACAAACCCTTAAAAAGGTTAGTGCATAAAGCCACAATCTCTTAGAAAAGAGCCTAAATAAAAAAAGCAATTTAACCTATAAAAAGTTAAATTGCTCTCTTATCCTACTCTTCTTTTGCAGCTGCTAAAGCGAACATCATCTCTGCTTCACATGCGACTTCACCATCGACTGTTGCTTTACCTGTCGCTTTGACGATCGCACCACGTGCACGAGTGATTTCTACTTCAAGTTTAAGCTGGTCTCCTGGCTTTACTTGTCTTTTGAAACGGCAGCCATCGATTCCTGTGAAAAAGGCAATACGGCCATGGTTTTCTTCTTTGTGAAGCATAGCGATACCAACTACTTGGGCAAGGGCTATGGGTTATATGTTGTAGATTAATGTGTTCTTAAGTGTGTTTATTCGTTAAATTCAAGGACATTTTACTATTATCATTATACACTTTCTTATATACACATGCATTTAAAACTTTTAAAAAATATAAAATGAATATGTAATAAAAACTTATACATAATAAAAAACAAGGAGATTTAACTTTAGCTTTGAACAGCAAACATAATTTCAGCTTCCATAGCTGTCTCACCATCTACTTTGGCAACAGCCTTACCTTTTCCGATTCCCCTACGAATTGACAATAATTCAACTTCCATTATAAGAGTATCACCAGGTCGAACTTGGCGTTTCCATCTGCACTTCTCTACCCCAGCGAAGAAAGCAATCTTACCTGCATACTCTGGCATTGACAGAAGTGCGACCGCACCAGTTTGTGCACATGCTTCTAGAGTTAAGACACCTGGGAAGACAGCATAATTAGGAAAATGACCATTAAAAACTTCCTCGTTCGCTGTAAGATTTTTCTTTCCAATAGCCCGTTTACCCGGTTCTAATTCTTCAATTGAATCTATAAGTAAAAAAGGGTAACGATGTGGAATAATTTCTTTAATTTGTTCGATATTAAGTTTCATTTTAAAAACACCTCCACTTTTATTCTATCCAATAAAAAATTTTCCATTGTTAATTATATAATAACAGAGCGGTAATTTAAATTCCCTATGGACCTTATATAGAGAAGGACATGAAAAGCCTAATTTTAAAGAAAATTATTATAATCCTGATCTGCTTTCTCTTTATTACAGGCGTTACAAGCACAGATACAATTTTTAGGTGTAGTTAAACCCCCTTTTGATTTAGGGATAATATGGTCTACGGTATCTCCATAATTCCCACAATAGTGACAAGTATAATTATCTCTCACTAATATCATAATTCGGAAGGATTTCCTATTATATAGGTTGTGTATTAATCCTTTATGAACAATTCCTGCGCGGCCTTCTTCAACTAAGGTCCTTGCAAATTTTAAATCAATAACGTCCTCATACCGTTTATCATTACTAGTCCTTACCCCTTATGATTATTAGCTCATTTTTATTCAAAATTGATGTATCAAAGCTATATATCAAAGTATTATCTAGAACAACTTCATATCTCCTTGCTTTACAGCTCTTGCAGAATGACCTTCTCTTGCCTTTATTCTTTTTCCCTCCCAATAGAGGAAAATCTGTTTTGTATTTTATTTCTCCACATATCTTGCACTTTTTATAAAGTAAACAAAAGCTACCTATATCCGACATAGTAATCGCCTCGTAACCCTATCAAAATCCCAATATCTTAAATTAAACTATAATATTTCAGCCCAATACTTTACATATAGTGAAAAACATTGATGTTATAAGAAATTTTAAGGTGATTAAGGGTGAACTCATCAATCTTTAAGGATTGAATTAGCCATTCTTTCAATTTCCATAACCTGTTCAGGGTTTGTGAAAAATAAGTCCAACTCCTCTATTAAGTAATAACCACTCTTTTTGTCAGGTTTAATAATACCCATTCTCGCAAGATTATTTAATGATGTTTTTATCTGAGTTTTCCTTATTTTTGTTTTGTTATATAAATCACTAATCTCAAACTTTACAGTTCCTGATTTAATTAAACTGGCTACTTTTGCAAGGTAAGTGTAAATAATCACATCGATTCCCCTGATTGCTTTACTATCATCTAATCCAAAAATTACAGATGGTACAAAAAAATTCTCATTTCTCTTTTCTAGATTTATTGATTCTACGCTGATCCAGGTTCCATCAACCTTGAAACCTTTTTCACCTGAGCTCTTTACTTTGTATTTATAGATCTCAATATACAACTCCTCAGCACTTAAATTTCTTTCAAATAAATCAGATGGTATTTCAGTATAAGTAAACAAATTCATACTCCCTTTCGAAATGCAGACTATAGTCATCATTACTTACAATAACATAATTGTCACCTTCCTTGTAGACTATAGTCCGTGGACGTCCTTTGGATTCTAAATAAGAATTCAAAAAAGGACGGTGATTTTATGGGGGTTGAGAAAGCCTTTGGATTTGTTTTAAGTACTCGTAGAAAAGAGCTTGGTCTAAATCAAGAAGAGTTAGCATTTCGATGTAAATTAGATAGGACCTTCATTAGTTTATTGGAGAGAGGTAAAAGACAGCCTTCCTTAGATACAATTTTTAAGCTTGCAAAGGAACTACAAATGTCTCCTTCTGAATTAATAAAAGAGGTAGAAGATGTATTTGGCAATTAAAAAAGGCTATAAGTGGCAGTATATTTTAAGAATAAAAAAGAGCCAAAATACGCAAGTAGTGCATAAAAACTTGCATATTTTAGGCTCTTTAGTTTTATCCCTTATTGTGTTAAAGCTACCCGTTACTTTAAGTGTAATTCTTCACAAGTTAATCATATTTATGTTCAATTAGTATTTCCTTACCATTCATAGTCTCGATATTAATTCCATTTATATAGGATTTATTTTCTACAATATCGTTCTTAGTCAAACCTTTGGAATCGAAAACAACATAGCCCTTAACTATTATGTTGTCTTCATTAAATCTTTTCTCTGTTATTTCATGTTCTATTAGTTTTTCATTAATCCATTCAGTTAAAATTACTTTGATAGAGTCATCAATTATTGGAACATTCCCCTTATTAATAATAGTGATTTCATAACTTAAATTTTGCCTATCAAAACTTTCATTAACTCCACTAATAGAGGTCAAAGCATCGGAAATTAGTAAATCTGTATTCTCTTCATTCTTGGTTGTCATGTTAGAACAACCAGTAAATAGAATTAACATAACTAACATCATCAATAATTTATTCAATTCCATCCCCCTTATCCAATTATTACCATAATAACCCAACCGACTTATTCCACTATTCTGCACCTTTAGTACAATAAGAATAGCGATAACTCTTTAATAAAGTATCGCTTAATCACTCGCAATATTCATTTTTTGATGTATAACGAAGCTAAGGTAACCAAAAATACCTGCATAAATTAACTGTATAATAGGAATTACTTCTCCTTTACTGCCAAGCACACTATAGAAGAATGTTAATAAAAAGTAACAACACATAAATAATAGTAAATATTTTAACCTTTTCATATTTATAGTCCTTTCAATTTAAAACCTAAGTATGTTTATCTTAACATAATACCTCTGTTTACCGCTCCTATTTTCTTCCACTAACCTGCATCGTTAGTTTAATAAAAATGCAACACCTCTTTATTGAAGTATCACTCCCGTTAGCACAAGAAGACAATAATTATACTTAAAGTTTTTTAATTTTTATAATCTCATCTTCTACAATTTGATAATCTTCGTTTTCTTCATCAATGAAGATGTAAAAGAATACCCGACCGTCGTAGTCAAAATCCATATTCTTAAGAATTGTACCGACAAAGGTTCTATCCTCAACCTCAATATAATACCTTTCATTTTCTTCAATTTCTATGATAGTATCTTGAACCCGTATTTTAATTTTACTCACTTAAAAATCATCACCCACACTTAAAAATAATTAATTACGCTAACTATTAATTTAGAATCAAGAATTTAATCTTCTTCTTTTTTTATATAAGAACACGATTGCAGCAGCAAATAAAAATACAGAAATCAATAAAGTTGTTCCTGAGGCAATAGGTGTTAAAAAACTTATAATCAGAAGTATTATTCCTAATAAAAATAGACCAACCACCATTAAAATTGCTCCTTCCTTCTCTAGCTTTTACTACACTTTAATTTTAGCATTAATAACCGTACTTTTGGGAGGAAGTGGAAATAATAAAATTCAACTATTCTGCATCGTTAACTCAATATGCAAGATAATTCTACACAGCCTTTTATCATTTAGGACGCACCCCGTTGTTGGGTAAAATTTGAAAAGTTTTATTATCTTAGTTTAACTAGGAAAAGCGATACTTCGGTATAGAAGTATCGCACCTTATAATTTAAGTGATAATCTTCAAAAGTATTAATACATCTAATTTAAATTTTAAAGGTTGTTGGTGTCTACTTTTTTAATGAAGGCATATCCGCAGGAATTGCACTTTCAAAATCTTCCTCAGTGTATAAGCCACCTGTTTCCTTATAAACAGGGTCTTCACTTTGAATTTTGCTTTTATCTTTAATAGGTAAATTCTTGTTATCAATTGAATCTACAGATTCAGGTTCTGCACTTTTTTGTATAGATGAAAAGATATAAAAGAAAGATATAAAAAGCATTGATGCAATAAATACTTTTTTGAATTTTACATATTTAAGCATAAGCATCTCCTTTTAATTTTACTTAATTAGATTATAACATTAATTGGAAATTAATTGAGCTCTGGATTGTTTATTGTACTAAACTGGTTTAGTTCAACAAGATAAGAAGCAATAATCATTGTTATATTTACAAAGCCCTTTAGTTTATCTGAACTAAGAGGACAATAGTAAATATTGATAGAATTATTAATAGATATGTACTAATTTTAATCATTTATCCCTTAGATCATTATTACAACCTATGAGTAATTATCATTTTCATGTCAGGATTTCCATTTAATAATTGTTTAAGTGAATCAATTTCGTAAATCTGAGCCCTACGGGCTCAAGGCTTTCAAGCACTAAAAAAAGGAGTACCTCCCCAAAATGTCGAATTTAGTAAG
>NZ_JAUSUD010000023.1 GCF_030813355.1 Metabacillus malikii | reverse complement strand
GTTTTTTCCCCTTTCTTCATATTCCACCACCCCAATACCAAAATCATGAGAAATAATCATAAAAAAACTCCCCCTTCTAATATGCAAAAAATTTAGCACATTATTTCAGAGAAGTATATATTGAATTCCGGAGGAATTTGGAAATGTTTGCGGTAATTGTGAGGATACAAAGTGACTGTTTACAACATTCTCACTATAATTTTTATTGGAAATACTAAATAAGCATCCTATTTTGAAAGCCATATGTAAATCAAATTCCATTACAAAGATTTGTTGATGAACAGGGAGCTTTGCTTTATGTAGAATTGGCAAGTTCATTAGCTCAATTGAACTTCAAAATTAGCGATTCTCAACATGAGGGTCGCATTTACTTATTGTACTAATGAGGCATGTTTACTTAAAAAGAAAATCAGTAAGAAACAACAATTTAAATCAAATCACTCTTGACCTTTACGTTACGTAACAGATTAAGCTAAGTATATCTTAATCAAAGGAGAGTGTAATGATGGAAGCATATCCTATGCCATTATTTGTGAAACTTGAAGTAGGTAATATGGAGAAATCAATCAATTGGTATAAAAAGGTTCTTGGTTTTGGTTCGGTTTTTGAATTATCTGATAATGAAGGTAAGGTTGTTATGGCCCATATTAGAGGGGAACAGTATCAAGACCTTATGTTGGTTACTACCTCATCAAAAGATAAAGGAAAAGGTGCTGGAATTGCAATAAATTTTACAGTGAATGAGCTTAGTTTGTTTACTCAGAAAGCAATTACTGAAAAGGCAGACGTAATTGAAGGGCCTATTGATCGTCCTTGGAATGCTAGAGAGTTAATAATAAAAGATCCTGATGGATATTGTATAACTCTGTCTATGAATTTAGATAGCAAGAAGGATTTTCATACTATTTTGGAACAAATTAAAGATTAATTAATAATATTATATTTACTTATTTATCGGGGCATTAATCGAAGAAGTATTAATGCTCTTTTTGTTGGAACCTTATTTTAGATACTTAGCAGGTTAAGTTAAGGGATTTGAATAAAAGAGGTAAATGTCAGAAACTGTAGAATTCTTTAGAGATAAAGCTATTAAACAAATGGGGATGATTTTCATGACAGTACCTGTACACAAAACACCAATTAAAAACCGAATTGGTGGTGTGTTTATTCCAGTTCGAAACCTTAAAAAATCAATAGAATGGTATAAAAAAATACTTGGTTTGGATGAGGGGAAAGAATATTTCGGGCATATTTTCGTGGCACCTATGGAAGGTACAGCTGAATTAGTTTTAGATGCTATGCCAAAGTGGAGAAATGAAGATGGTGATATCTCGACCTACAATGTGCCATCAATTCAGTTTACAACGGAAGATATTCAAGCTTCTTATCAATTTATGAAAGATAATAATGTTGAACTTGTTACAGAGATTCAGGACAATTTCTATTTTGTGTTCAAGGATCCAGATGGCAACTTATTAATGATTTGTAAGGAAACATCATAAAGGTAATGAACGGTTGTAATTAAGCAAATGGGGAGAGTAAATCTTACAGGGATTAATGTTCTTGAACTATACGGTCAGGATAGCTTAATAAAGTTATCGTTATTTATAATAAATATAAGGAATAATTATTTATTTTATTGGAGATGTTTACTTGAAAGACAGCAAAAGAACGGCAATACTCATTCTCGTTGTTATAATTATTGTTATAATTGTTTCGAATTATTAAAGTGAAAAATTTAATAACAGAAGAACATAACCTGTATCCAAGAGAAGACAACTAAATTTCAACCTTGTCAGTTCATTTTTGGGCTTAAGAGTGTACCACTTGTGTCATCCCTATTACCAGTGATTCCCATAGAGATTAACACCTGTTGCCACCGTATTTACCACAAGGGAGATTTACGCTAACGTAAAATAAAAGCCTAATTCCATCCTTTGTGAACGTGAATTAGGCTTTTGATGTTCAACAATCGCGGCCGATCGCTGATAAGCGTACACATAACATGGACTTATTTAATTGGAATCCAGATTTCTGAATACAATTCCGGATGATTGGGATCCTCATCCGTATATAATTCAAATTCTGGTGTACCCGCATGCTCATACCCAGTAGAAGGGAACCATTCGGAAAAAATTCGTTTCCAAGTGTTTTGCATCGCGGCAGGCATTGGTCCAATTACTTCAAAAACCGCCCACTTTGAAGAAGGGATTTCGATGCTAAGCATGCCTTCTGGAACCTCCCCAGAGTATGAAGTTGCTACCCAATACTCAAACACATTAGCGCTTTTTTGCTCTTCACTAGTTTCCCCACAAACACCTAAAACACCTTTTACTATCCCGTCATTCAATTGAAATAGTAGATCACTTATTCCATTTTGATTGACCTCTTCCCAAAGTTCCGGAATGCCTACTACGTTTTCTTCCTCTGCCACTCTAGAAAATTCCCGCTTAACCCCAACAATTTGAAACGCATCTTTCTCAACTATACTATATTTCATTGGTTCTGCTCCTTTCAAGATTACCTGAATTATCAGGCGGTTATAGGATTGCAACTTGCCCTTATTCTTTCGCACTTCACTCGGAGTAACATTGTGCTGTCTGCGGAAAGCCTTAGAAAAAGCCTCGGGAGTGTCATAGCCATATTTATAGGCAATGTCAATAATCTTCGCATCTGTTGTTAGCAATTCCTCTCCAGCCAACGTTAATCGCCGTCTTCTTATATAGTCACCTACCGTAATTTCTGTCAAAACTGCAAACGTTCGCTGGAAATGAAAAGGTGACACATTGGCTTGTTTAGCAATACTTTCTATCGTAATTTCATCCGTTAGATTTTTTTCCATATACTCAATCGCCTTTTGGATTGACTCCACCCATGCCATAGCTTTCAACTCCTTATTATCATCTTAGCAACCTTTAACAAACACATCCTGTCAATTTATGCTATGTTGTGGCAGGTTCGATTCATTTAATGTATAACAAGCATAACATTTATACTTAATTTTATGTGTTTTTAAACTATTAACCCAAAGGTAATGTAAAGTGGTAAACTGTCATTTACTGGTACACCCATGTCATTCAGTGGTAAAAACTATGTCAGAGGTGGTACATTTCAATGGCTGTAATCAGAATGAATTTGTCTTCCCTTCCAGAATATGTAGGATTAGACATCTATAGGGGGAATGAAGATGGGTTTCTATTGGGTACGTTTTATTTTTTGGATATTAATTGTTGTATCGTCCCTATTGTTAATAGGTGGTTTATGGAAAAAATCTTGGAAAGTTATAATATGTAGTGGAATTCTCATTATTTTACCATCACTATATTTTGGTGGTGCAGAGAATTGGTTTAGACTCCTTGTCCTTTTTCCTCTGATTCCTTTTGTACTTGCGTTTTATATAAAAAATAGAATTTAGCTCTTTTATAAATCTGGTTGGTTACTTTATTTAGATGCCTTCTTTAAAGAAAACACCTTTATCATATTAAACTACAAAAAACTAGGTTGGCTTAAGAAGGATGATATGTTAGAAAAATCATAAATATTTATAGGTGAGAATGAAATGTTAAAACCTTTTAGAATAGCTTTACAATTAGTTTTGTAGGTATTATTTTGTTATTCGGTACTTATTTTTCGTTAAAATTTGCAAAGATAAAATACAAAGATATTAGTAGATAATGTTCAAGTAATGGTGAGTCCGTATAAGAAGACAATTTGCTTATTGTGCTGAAGAAGAAAAAAATATATAAAAGCATCTAGGCAGTAGCAAATTGTCTTACAGTTGCTCCTTGTAAAAAATAAAGAGGGTGAAATATGCTGATTAAATTTTTATTATTTATTGCATTTTGTATTATAGTATTTTTTGGGTACCTAGTTGCATGGTTTACTGGAGGAAACCCTTAATATTTTTATGGATGTAAATACAAAACTAGTTAATATAGTGCCAATATTATTAAGCGAAAGGTAACTAAAGGTGCAGTGGTATAAGGATAATTATTATTGATTTGTATAAACTATACCTAAAATAATTTAGGATGATGAATAATGAAAAAAGCTGTTCCTCTTATAGTTTTATCCTTTTGTTACTTATTAGGTTTGAATAGTACGGCAGTGAACGCAAACCCCAAGAACTCTCCTCCACCTATTGAGAACTTACACATTCAAAATGGCTATAAAACAGTTGAAGAAGCTGTCCTGGAATTTGAGAAGCACTTCAATAGGGATTTAACACTTCCTTTTAAAATTCCACCTATTCCTTTTACACATTATTTCGGAAGATTTAATGATTTAGAAGGGGTAATAAATGACTCACTAGATATTGAATTTATAAATGAACAATTACCAGAAAATCATTATAAGATTGATATACGACCATATAAAACTAAAATATCAATTCATGAAAAGGATGTTTTGAAACGTATGAAATTACAGAATGGAAATGATGCAATGTTTGTTCATGTCCCAGGTTTCGATGTACTAGTATTCTCAATAGATGATTGCCAATATATGCTTAGTGTTGATAAAAGGAATACTGAAAAAGTTTCACAAAATGCATTAGTCGAAATTGCTAACTCAATGAATAGTAAAGCTTCTTTTAAAAGTGAAGATTAGTGTTTTCACATATGAAGTAGATATTGTAGAAACCAGAGTAATATAATGACTATTTACTGCTACCGGAGATGTTAGTATTTGAATAATCATAATTAAATGAATCGGAGGAAGTAAATTGGTCTATATCGTTCGTTCATTAATTGCTTTAATTCTTATATGCAGTTATCCAATGGTAATTATGGCTAAAGAAATTGAGTATAATCACAACAGTAAAACTATTTCAGAATTAAAAAAGGAAGTTGATTATCCTATTTTTGCTCCAGGAAATATACCTGAGGATTGGACATTAGAGATTAAGACATATCCTATGGATAATAGAAAGAATTTTACACATTTCAGATTACACTACATGGATAAGGAAGATACAATCTTAAAAGTAGCCATTGAACAACGTAAAAAAGCACCAGAAGCAGTTGATATCTTTACCGGAAGTACAGAGGTGGTTGATATAAACGGTAACAGAGGGAAATTTAGTTCATGGGTCAATAGTGGAAAAGTAGACAATAAAGGCGAATTAATAACGGGTGGTTTATTACAATGGACACAGGATGGAACTACTGTAGAGATGTATAGTTCAAGGATAAACAAAGAAATGATGATAGATATTGCTAGGTCAATGGAAGTTGTTAAGTAACAATCATTCTATTGAACGTTACTGCAAAATATATAAACTATTCTAATTAAGACACATGTTAGTAGGGACGAGGAAAATAATGGGGCTACTAAAAGGGATGTTACTATGAAAATATTTATTGGATTAATAATAGTTGTTGTTACTTTTACGATATACCCTATCATTGCCCTAGCAGAGAACGAATCATATGAAATGGTTAGTAGGAACGAAAAAGAGAATATAACCCTGTACGCTAAGAGAATGGATGGTCTATTTAGGGGGTTCAAAATTAATTTCAAAAGGGAGTTATATTCGATGCCTTTTTGGATTAGTGAAATAAACCCAGCTTATAGACCACAAATTATCTACGAAGACATTAAAAAAGACCAAAATAAAGAGTTAATTATTATTTTGACAAAGGGTTATGGAACTGGTGTATTATGGGAAGATGTTTATGTTTTTGACGTTTTGAATAACCGTTTAAACGAAGTGATTGTTCATAATCCTTTAACAATAATTAATATGAAAGTAATAACGAAGTTGACTGCTGAATATGCCGAGGTTATTATCGGAGACAAAAAATGTACAGTAAATATAAACCCGATGGAAATCAAATCTGAAAACTTATTTGATGGTATAGGTTTTGGTAGTATTATCGATTATGAAGTTAGAGACAATCAACTAATTGTAAGCATTGCTGGACAAATAACACCGGGCAAATTTGTTGGGAATATTGTCATTATTTTTGAAGATCGAGATAACATGTATCAAGAGAAGACGATTGAATTTCAACCTTGCCAATAAACGTGTGACGAAATGCACTTAAACCATAGGGTAGGGCTCATTTTTTATACATTAACGGTTCAAATTAGTGAAACAAAGCATTGTAAAATATGGTAAAATGTAAATATACAGCAACCGCATTGAAATCGCAAAGGGGGAGTAAAATGGGAGCGATTATTACATTTATTGCTGACATTTTTGCTGCTATTGCAGGTGCATTATTAAAAAAGAAACATGATGACTAAATTAACAAGGATAAATAGCACATAAATTATTAAATTAGTGGGTATCGATACTTCAACAAATGGGGTATCGCTTTTTCTAATTATACTAAAGGTAAAGTTAGCGTGACCGTAAAGCTTGACAAGCCCACCACCCATCACGGCTATTGCAGACTGCTGCAAGAGGTAACTAACTCAAAATGACAATATGTAGGATGGATTAATGTTTAGTAAAACAGCCCAACTTAATTTTGATGTTCAGCAGAAATAGCATACTATTTGTCCAAAACTTGCTGTGACTTATATCTCTTCGGTGTTGTTCCCGTAAATTTCTTAAACACTTTCGTAAAATGACTTTGGTAATGGGATTAGGTGCAGCCATGATGGGATGGCTCTTATCACTTGGCGGCTATGTTGGTGGAACCGCGGAGCAAACAGACTCAGCACTTTCAATGATAATCTTCTTATATGTTTGGGCACCAGCGATTATCGCATGTTTACAAATTGCGATACTTTCTTTCTATAAACTAGATAAAATCTATCCGCAAATTTTGTCTGATTTGCAGGCGAGGAAAGAACAACGTAAGAAGTAAACGGATTGATACAGTTATTTCTTAAGTAAAACACTGTTTACTTTATAAAGGTAGGAAACCCAAGCTCACCAGGTTTCCTATCCTTTAAACTAGTTTCATTCTTTATTGAATACGCGGTACTGTTCATTTTCTTCAATTGCGATCGTTTTATTTTTTGAACGTCCCTTTACTTCATAAATAGTAGTAGAAGCTAAATATTGGTTAGATTCTCCTTCTTTATTTGGGAACGTAGATACATGTTTACTAATTTCCCCGATTTGCTTTCCTCCTTCTTCTTTGGTCATCATGTCTCCTGAACCGTAAATCGTATCATTCCACATTACTGCCGTAGGATAATCTTCTACTGCATGAGAACAGCCACCCAATATGATGGCAATCATCGTTATAGCAATATATAACGTTTTCATCCTTCACCTCTCTTGATTAAGAATTTCTGACTGACTTAAGCTATACAAAATATCGGTCATATAATATAGAGTATTCATAATAAAGCAACGTTTATCTATTATCATAATAACCATAAGGATGTTTAGAGTAATAATTTTAAACATAGATTAAGCAGGATAATAGCCGAGGCTAAAAATCGAAACAATTGAAATGAAGCAAACGACGTTTAAGCTAAAGAGGCACCAACCCCAACCGCCTTTTCCTTTCATCGCAAAAACAGCTCCAGTAATCGGTGCAAGAATCATCCATATGTAAATGACATTGCTAAAATCGCCGAATGAAACGTTACTATATAATAAAATGAGAAAAGCTAAAAATACCCCAAGGAAAAGGATCGAACGAGTATGATATTTGCTCAACAGTACAACCTCTCTTTCTATCAAAATGGTAAAAAATACAATATACTTAATTTTACTATAGAAAAAGGTCACTGAAAACTGTAAATGTATAATATTTACACAAAGTAGAAATATAAGCGAATATAGTATGGATAATAGATAAAGCGGTAAATCGTATCAATTGTAGACAAGGTCAAACTCTTCGGTACCATGTACTTCGTTGCATAATCATCTTAACATCAACAAAAAAATCCCTACAAAACATAGTGAACAATGATATAATCGAACATTGAGGTGTAGAAAACGATGGAAATCCAGATTATGCAAGCTGAAAATAGGGAACAAGATTGGGTAAACGTCAAGGGAGAATATGAACAATTTCATATATATGGTGATAATGACGATTATGTTGAAGATACGCTTATATTGATGAAGAAGGCTGCAACTCATTGTTTGCAGTACCCTTTTTATCTACACTTTGAAGGCTATGGTGATGAAATAGATTACGTCTTATCTAGAAGTGACACCTACAACATCTCTCACCAGCTATCAGGCAGAAAAGTGTTAACGATGTCTGACGGGAAAACATATCATGCTCCAGTGCCATCCTATACTGTACAAATCGCATATGAAGAAACATTACATAAGGCTTTTTCAGACTGGTTTTATTTAGCACATGAAAACCACATGTGGCTTATGACGCAACATTCACCATTAATCTATGAAAATGGCTTTGCAGTCGTTGACATCAGTCAAGAACAAACGATATTACTGGCAGACCATGATGCACAGAGCCTTTCGCTTGTTACAAATCATCCGGAGTACAAGGGGAAAGAAGCGTTACGAGCAATATTCGATTAAAGATGTTTGAAAGTTATATGTGATTTAAGTAGAAGCATTCCATGTTTTATTACAATCCTATTACAAAACAGCTAAAAGGTTTTTATTTTTGCTAGTTTTATATAAAATTTTAAGAGTTACAAGGAGGAGAATATGACAGATTTTGTAGAAATAGTTAAGATGATTATTATCGGTTTAGTACAAGGATTTACTGAGCCAATTCCGGTATCTTCGAGCGGACATGTGATGATTGCAAGTGAGTTATTAGGTGTCGGTGAGCAAGGGTTTACTTTTGCAATTTTAACAAATACTGCTTCACTGCTGGCAATCCTGTTTATTTATCGAAACGATATTGTCAGATTGGCAGTAAACTCGATTAAGTATTTAAAAACAAAAGATAAGGCATACAAAAGTGAATTTCTATTTGTTTGCTACATCGTCATTGCAACCATTCCAGCCGGTGTACTAGGCGTCTTATTAAATGATGTGATTGCTGAAAATGTGAGCATGACAACCATTGCGATTATGCTTTTTGTGACGGGAATTGCACTATGGCTAATCCGTAATATGAAAGGGAAAAAAGGGGATGGCGATCTCTCTGTTAAGGATGCGTTTATCGTCGGATTAGGACAGGCAGTAGCGTTAACGCCTGGTATTAGTCGTTCAGGTGCAACAATCATTTCATCGATTTTCGTTGGTATGAAGCAAGACACGGCTCTCCGTTTTTCATTTATGATGTATATTCCGATAAGTCTCGGAGGCGTTATCCTTGGGATCTCAGACTTTATCGCTGAACCAAATAAAGCTGAATTAGCAATCCCGTATTCAGCAGCTTTCATTGCTACACTACTTATGACCTATTTTGCAATGAAATGGTTTATGGGAATTATGAAGCACGGAAAACTAGCATATTTCACCTACTATTGTTTTATCGTCGGGGTATTATTGTTAATTTTCTTTTAAGAGTTCCTAGTTAGTGAACTGTAAGTTGAAACACTCACAACAATTGATCTATCAATACTTGTGGGTGTTTTTTTATTGTTTGGTTATCACGAAATTTGAAAGTAAATGAAACTTTTCCAACATATAATCGTATTTTATGATGAGAATTTATCTATACATAACCGTAGCAATTAGAAATACCTAGGGGGGAGAACAAGATGGAGCCATTTTTAAAAGTAGAAGACTTAAAAAAGACATTTAAACAGACCCAAGTTCTAAAAGGGATTTCATTTGAAGTTCAAAAAGGGGAAATTATGGCAATTCTTGGGCCAAACGGTGCTGGGAAATCAACAACAATCCGTAATATTATGGGAATCATGTACCCTGATGAAGGCAATATAACATTCCAAGGTAAAAAGGAAATTCCCCGTAATAAAATCGGTTATTTGCCAGAAGAACGTGGACTTTACAAAAACGTAAAAGTAATGGATATTCTTCTATATTTAGCAGAACTCAAGGATTATCCTATTAAACAAGCGAAAGAGCGCGCACTCTACTATCTTAAGAAATTTGGTTTAGAAGGTAAGGATAAAGCATCTGTTGAAGAACTTTCGAAAGGAATGGGGCAAAAGGTACAGTTTATTGCTTCGATTTTACACGAACCGGAGTTTTTAATCCTAGATGAACCATTCTCTGGACTTGACCCAGTTAGTCAGGACCTATTTAAACAAGAAATTCGAAATTTAGCAGCAAACGGCACAGCAATTCTCTTATCCTCGCATCAAATGAATCTAGTTGAAGAAATGTGTGACCGCTTGTTTTTAATCCATCGTGGCCAAAAGGTCATTTACGGGACAATGGATAACGTGAAAAAAGAGTACGCAAATTTCAAATGCACAATTAAAGGTAAAAATCGATTAGAAGATGTCGAAGGACTACCAGACGTCCAGCGGGTTGAACAGTCTAACGAGGCAACGATTTTATATTTAGCTAAAGATGTAAATGTCGCATCTTGGATTAAGCATTTACCTGAAAGTCTCGAGATTAATGAATTGTCAATTGATCGTATTTCCTTGCACGAGATTTTTATTGATATTGCCACTGATAAAAACATGCTAAGAGAGGAGGCTGAGGCAAATGCGTAATGCGATGAAAGTTGCAAAATGGGAAATGAAACGCAATATGAAAAACAAATCGTTTCTCATCGGATTATTTTTAACGCCATTATTATTTTTAGGGTTTATGTTTATTGGCACCCTTTTTGGTGACTCTGAGGAAGAGGCAGCTACAACAAAAGTATTCATTCATGACACGATAGGCGCAATTGAAGCAATTGAGGAAACTGTTGCAACCCAAGAGCTGAACTGGGATATCGAAGCGACAGACAAAAGCGAAGAAGCAATGCGTGAAGAGTTGCAGGAAATGGACAATGCAGCCTACATTTCACTAGACGAATCTGCATTTGAAGAAGGTGTCATTTCATTTGTTACGTCCGAGGAGATAGGAGATTTCTTTAGCAGCGAAATTCAAGTGTTGTCAACCCCATTAAAAACAATGCAAATGAAACAGCTCGGATTATCAGATGAAGAGCTTGCAGCTGTTTCAACAGGAATCGTATTTGAAGAAGCGTCCATAGATGATGAGGCAACGGGTGAAACAGAGGAATCAATACTAGGTGACGACCCATTTAAACGCCTTATTCCAGGAGCATTTGCAGGAATTATTTTATTATCGATTGTCTTCTCAGGGATGTACATCTTCCAAAGTGCCTCACAGGAAAAGAAAGATAAAGTCGCTGAAATTATTCTTTCATCTGTCACACCTGGTGAGTTAATGCAAGGGAAAATTATCGGCTACTTTGGCCTTGGCATGGTTCAAGCGGCTGTCTTTTTAGTATTTATTATTCCAATGGTTGTATGGAAAATCGATATCCCATTATTTGAATATTTATTCGTTCCAGAGGTACTGTTATATTTACTCATCGCGATATTAGGATATTTTTTATATGCTGCCCTTTTCGTAGGAGTAGGAGCAACAATGGCAGATATGGCCTCAGCTGGTAACTTCCAAGGAATGGTCATGATGCTACCATTCATGCCGTTTCTATTTATCGGTCCAGTCATCGATGATCCGAGCGGTCTCATCGCACAAATCGGCACATATATTCCATTCTCTTCACCAGGGGTATTATTACTGCGTCTAACGTTATTAGATACATGGTCATGGGTCGAAATCGTTATTTCTCTCGCTGTACTACTATTAAGCATTTGGGTCTTTATGAAGCTAGCAGGAAAAATCTTCAAAACAGGTATCTTAATGTATGGAAAAAATGCAACACCTAGGGAAATTTTGAAATGGTTACGCGCCTAAACATCATGAAACACACAACAATAACGTAAGGAGTTTTCTTGTTGGAAAACAATGGCAACGAACTAAAACTCATCATTAATAAGCTCAAACAAACAGTAGATACCCAAACCTTTAAGAAGCTTGAGCTAGAAAAATGTGAGCGTCTAGTTGAAAGACTTACTTCCTTTTCGGAGTCCTGTGAGGAATGTCAGCGTAAATTTATTGAAGCTGAGGAACATTTCTCTCGTCTTGACGAACACATCGACCAGCTTCCAACTAGTGAAATGAAAGAACATAAGCAATTTGTCAGTCAAACCGTCGCTCATTTTGAAAAGGAACATGACCTCGTCACAGAAGGATATTATGTAAGCCTATATATGTCGATTGGGTTAGGCCTCGGTGTCATGTTCGGACTCACAATATTCGATAACATCGGTTTAGGCATCCCGATTGGCTTTGCAATTGGTCTCGCAATTGGTTCCGGTCTTGATGCAGATGCTAAGAAGAAGGGGAAGACGATTTAGGGTATTGGTGTTTTTGTGATTGCTAGTCTGGTTGAGAGTAAGATTTGTTGTGGGCGAGGCCTGAGAGGTTGAGTATTGAAGAAGGTATTTATGAGGATTTTGAGAGGTAATCGGATTGGAGTTATGCGGTGAAGCAGGTTTCTAATAAGGTAATGGAGGAAAAAACTGATTCATAGGTTCGATGAATTAGTTTTTTCTAAGATTTTAATTGGAGGATTGGGTTCATCGACGCTATGAAACAGGTTTTTATGTGGAGCCCGTTTAAAAATCGGGCTCAGTGCTAGTATGAAGCCGGTTTTACAAAGGCAAGGAAGGAAAAAAGTTCTTCATAGCTGTAATGAAGCCGATTTTACAAAGACAAGAAAGGAGAAAAGTTCTTCATAGCTGTAATGAAGCCGATTTTACAAAGACAAGAAAGGAAAAAAGTTCTTCATAGCTGTAATGAAGCCGATTTTACAAAGGCAAGAAAGGAAAAAGTTCTTCATAGCTGTAATGAAGCCGATTTTACAAAGGCAAGAAAGGAAAAAAGTTCTTCATAGCTGTAATGAAGCCGATTTCTCAAAGGCTATAAAGGAAAAAACTTCTTCATCCCCGCAATGAATCAGTTCCCACATGATTTAAAATGAAAAAACCTTCACATTCCCCCTATTATAAACGACTCACCTCGACCTCACCAGTATGTCAGTCAATCGGCAAGCCTCCGCATCTCGATCTTCTCTGCTTAAACGCGTAGCATATGTCACACCGAGATTGGTTAAGTGTCGCAACCTATCTTTTTGCGATTCATAAACAAAGCGGTAACTCATTATCAGAAATACGAAAACATATGAACAGCCAAGCAAACGAACCGAAAACTAGCATATAGCCGATTCAGTACGACGCCACATCTACATATTTCGTTTGTTGAATCGATCCACGCATCGTCCCTACATACTATATATAAATATATAAATTGTTGTAGTAGTTATAGTAATTGGTAAAAACCATCTACAGTTGTTGTTGTAGGTGGTTTTTTCTATGTTCGAAACATGTTACCAATCAAGACGATCCAAATTTTTTAAAATTTTTTAAATTAAACGCTACTCCACACGACACATCTTTGTATATAAAGGGTGAATAAACTTTTAACAAGAAAGGGATGTGTGAAACATGGGGAAAACACAATTAATACCGAAAAACTTTTGGATTGAACCACTTGTTCAAGAAATGAAGACGGAGGAAAAATACTTTTACATCTACTTGTTGACGAATCCGAATTCGAATCATATTGGCATTTATCGGATTACGAAAAAAGAAATGGTCCTTTACACAAGTTATTCGCTCGAAAAGGTGGAATCCCTCATTGAACGGTTTACAACGAAATATGAGTTAATTCGTTACAATGAGGAAACAAATGAACTCGCGATAAAAAATTGGGGGAAAATCAATCTTAAGAAAGGCGGAAAACCAGTAATGGATTGCATCGAATCGGAATTACAAGATGTGATCGACCGTTCACTCATTCAATATGTAGCTGATTCAATTAAGAAAAAAGACATTTACACCCTCTTTTTATCGTACTGTAGCGATACTTCTCGAGTAAGTGAACCTGTTCAAAAAGCACTACATACATCACGTGAAAAGAACGAAACTCCAAAGCATCAGCAGCAAGACGTAGAAGAGATCATCACTTTTTGGGATAACAACGGTTTCGGCGTTTCCAACATCAATGGAAAGGAACAGCTGCTGACATGGTTAGACGACGGAAATTTCCACCAGCCAAATGAAGTAATCAAAAAAGCATTATCAATCGCCTGTGCCAATAACAAGCGAAGACTTAATTATGTAGAAGGCATTTTGAAAAACTGGCAAAATGAATCGCTACGAACGATGAAAGAAATTGAGGACTATATTGAAAAGCAGCAACGAAAACAAAAGTCAAGAAACGATGATGTACCAGGTAGGGTTATTCCGTCAGGCTTTGTACTTGATTTAACGGCAGGCGAAAAAGAATGAGTACCGCCGAAAAAGCGCTGCTGGGAACGTTAATCAAACACGATTATTTAATAAAGGAGACGAGAATTCGCCCAGAGCACCTGGAAAACAAACAACATAGTAACTTATTGCAAATCATCCTTGATATGAACCAAAAAGGGCAGGATGTCGACCTTATTTCCTTAACAACTCTACATCATCTAGATTCAGTAGGGGGAATGTCGTACTTATCGGAACTTGAATCATTTGCAAATCCTGCTAAATTGGAATCGATTGAAAAACTGATTCTTGACATATGGAAGGAGCGTGAAAAGCGTAACATTTTAACTGTTGCTACTACGAATAATTGGGATATTGCCAAGATCATCTCAAGTTTAGACAACCTTACTCAAGCAAAATCTGATGACTACACTTCGATTCATCAAGCACTCTCAAAAATTTATGATGCACCTTGGGAGGAGCAACATGAAGACACCGGGATAACAACAGGTATTCAAGAGCTAGACAAAGTCACAGGAGGTTTTCAAAATGGCGAAGTAACGATTCTTGCAGCGAGACCATCGATGGGGAAAACTGATGTCATGCTCCACCTTGCAAAACATGCAGGGTGGGCAGGCAACTTACCTATCGTCTTTTCACTTGAAATGCCAGAAAAGCTCATTACAAAACGATTAGTCGCTTCAACTGGCGGCATCAATCGTACAAAAATGCGCCATCCAATGCGCAGCTTAACAGATAAGCAAAAGAGAAATTGGGCAAATGTTATCGATGAATTAAGTAAAACAGAGATGCACATCTTTGACGGTTCAGGACAGACAGTAGCAGAAATAAGAGCAAAGGCACGAAAAGTCATTCATCAATACCCAAACAAGAAGCCGATTTTATTTATCGACTATTTAACACTGATTCAATCAGACAAAACCTTCGGAGGGAATGCACATCAGCAAGTGACCGATGTATCTGAATCATTGAAATTCATGGCGAAGGACTTTGATTGCCCGATTGTCTGCTTAGCACAATTAAATCGTTCAGTTGAATCACGTTCCATTAAAAGACCGGTCATGTCCGATATCCGGGAATCCGGAAGTGTCGAACAAGACGCAGATGTCATATTGTTTTTATTCCGAAAAGGCTATTACAACCCAGAGGACGAAGATAAGACACTTGAAATCATTATCTCGAAAAACAGAAATGGTCCGGTCGGTTCAGTTTTTGTTCACTACAATCATTTCACCGGAGAAATAATCCCATTATCAAAATATAATGAAAGTTGAGAGGTGTAAAAAATGAAAATCAAACAATTATATATAAACGCAATCCACCGTGAAGAATCAACACTAGCCCATTACCTTCACCACCTAATTAAAGAACAAAAAATCTCCTTAGAAGACAACATCACAAACCTAGACTTCGAAAAAGCAGACCACGACAAAGTAGCAAAAATGATTGAAAACAACATCCTCGGCTTCCACAAAATTCACGTATATTCACTAAAAATGAACAAAACTACCTTCGTTTTCATCTTTGCAGCAAGCCGAGAAGAAGCAATTGAATACTATACAAAAACATTCAAGCAACGCCCATTAAACTGCCACGAATACCCACTAGACTTCGAACTACAAAGAGGCAACGGCACCATCACCTTCCGCAAACTCCGAAGAGAAACAACCCACTTCCCAGCCATCGCCGGCCACTACACCAGGAAGCAGAGGGACGGTTCCTCTGCTTCCTAAGGTGAAGGAAGCAAGGGGACGGTTCCTCCGCTTCCAAAAAGTGCGGAAAGCGAGGAGACGATATCTTCCACTTCCAAAAGTGAAGGAAGCAAGAGGACGGTTTTCTTACTAAAAGTGTAAAATACAAGGGTACTAGTTTGTGGACAAGCTAATATTTAGCAAAACATAATACCACAAAATGCAAAATTATCCCATTCTCCGTTCACAAACAAGCAAAAATCTATTAAACTCAACCCTAACGACATTGTTTTGGAGGGAAAAATGAACTTTGATTATATAGTATTTCGCGACAAACTAATCCAATCATTAGAAAACTACTTTTTCGAAATAACAAAAAAATATACCGACATATATGCATTTACATTAGATTGCACAGGGGATGTCCGTTCTATTGGAGTCATTGCTAACACAAAAGCAAACCTAGAGAAACAAGCACAAGTAGACGACGAGGACTACCCTTATTATCAATATTGTGAAGCAGAATGGGCGATCTTTCATACGTTTAAAGATTTGTCAGAGGAGATGAGTCAATTTCTAGAAACCGACCGAGACACATTCACAAATCCGCATACATATATGTTCACGGAGAGCTTTCATGAACATGTCAAAAAGGTGATGGCTGCATGCGATGAAGCTATTATTCGTCTCAAAGCCTCGGAACACTTTCAGAAACATCCGAGTATCATGCTTAATTTCGTTATTGAAGACGACTCAGATAAAATGAACCGGGTAGAACGGTATATACGTTTAAATGGTACGAAAGCGGCACGTGATTATGAAATCCATTACGACGAATTTGCTTGATATGAGTCCGGATAAAATTATTGTGATATACTTTAATGATTGAGGTGGTGTGAAAAAATGATGAAAAATCTACCGTTGTTAATCGCTATCCTATTACTGGGACAAGTAACATTGCTAATCACAATAACGACAGAAATACCAGAAATCGTGGAATTAATTCTATTAATCTCCTCTGTCATATTTAACGCATGGGGAATCATTGCACTCATATTGTACATAGGCATCAAAATGAAGCAGGGGGACGGTTCTTCTGCTTCCTAATCAAAATTTACTTCAAGAAGAGCCTTCTCAAATATCGTTAAAGGATGCGCTTTAAGGTGCTCTTTCAAAAAATGAATAACCCGGCACTAGTATATTAGTCCTAAATAGAAAGAAACTCGTCCTTAAATTGACGAGTTTCTTTCTTTTGATTTCACCATCTCAATTATATTGGGATTAACAGCAACAAGGTGCTTCTAATATATATTTCTCTAATACCGAATGGATATATATGTTAATATAGAATGATGAGAAAACAGTCCATAAAAAGAATAGCTTACATAGTTAGTATCGATTAAGAGGTGTTTCAGTGGAAAGTAAATTTATTAGAGGAACTTTCTTTTTAACGGCAGCAAGCCTAATATCTAAGATTTTAGGTTTCATATATATTATTCCGTTCACGGCTCTTGTAGGAACACAGGGTTACGTTCTTTATAAATATGCGTATGGTCCGTATACAATCCTATTAAGTATTTCAACAATAGGCCTGCCCCTTGCCGTTTCCAAATTTGTTTCGAAATATAATGAATTAGGTAACTATAGAGTAGGTTTGACCTTATTAAAATCTGGCATGTATTTAATGGCCATAAGTGGTGTGATATCATTTGCTGTTTTGTATTCATCGGCACCGTTCTTAGCAGGATTACTAATCGACCCAAATGACCAAACAGGAAATTCTATAGAGGATGTTCAGTATGTCATTCGTCTCGTCAGTTTTGCTTTGTTAATTATTCCGGCAATGAGTGTTTTTAGGGGATACTTCCAAGGGAGCCAATCGATGGGGCCTTCGGCGTTAAGTACAGTGATTGAGCAGGTAGTGAGAATTATTTTTATTTTGGCTGGTGCATATGTGACAATTCACATCTTTAACAGCTCTCTTACAAATGCTGTAGGGATTGCAACCTTTGCCGCCTTTATAGGTGGTGTAGCAGGGTTTATCATTTTATTAGTTGTTTTCTTTAAACGAAGACAATTAATCAAAAAACAAAGAGATATGAGTCCGAATAACGAGGACATCAAGGTGATATCAATATACAAGGAATTAATCGGATATGCAATTCCTTTTGTTATAACAGGACTAGCTATACCTATTTATCAGAACATTGATACCTTTACCATTAATAAATTGTTTCAGTCTATAGGCTATAAATTAGAAGAGGCTGAGACAATTAATTCAGCTATCGGGTTAGCTCAAATACTCGTCATGGTTCCCGTCTCATTGGCAACAGCATTCGGTATGTCGTTAATACCTGGCATCACTTCAGCATTTACTAGTGGAAGAATGCTAGAAGTACAAACTAAGATTACTCAAACGATCCAAATTCTTATGTTCTTTACTCTTCCAGCTGCAATGGGCTTATGTATTGTTGGAGAACCAATTTATACTATGATTTTCGGGTTAGAAAACAGTCCTGAGCTAGGTGGGGGTATTTTACAATGGTACTCTTTAGCCGCAGTATTTTTTGCTTTATTTACGGTAACAGCTGCTATTATGCAAGGAATAAATCAGCAAAAGAAATTAATCATAGGCATTAGTTTGGGGATTTTTTTAAAGATCGTTTTAAACGTCATACTCGTACCATATTTAGAGGAAATAGGTCCTATTTTAGCTACCTATTTTGGTTTTATCGTCTCAATTCTATATAACATTTACAACATTAAGAAAACGATTCAATATAAGTTATTACCATTACTAAAGTCATTAATAGAGGTTATCTTGATAGTTTTGGCAATGTCATTAGTTGTTTGGTTTGTTCAATTTTTGACCGAACGATGTTTGTCAGATGCTCTAAACTTATATTCTCGTGCTTTAGTTATTTCAGTCATCTCAATTTGTGCAGGGTTATTCGTTTATTTAGGCTTAGGTTCCAGATTAAATTTAGTAAAAAAAATATCATTGAGAAATCAAAGAAATAATAATTAGTGAACCCTTCTTTTTCAAAAAGCAGAGGATTAACAAAGGGGGCTCCTTAAGGATGTTCCCTTATTTTTTAGCCAAATACCTTATTTAGCAAAATCTTATCTTAAGCCTCATTCCTTAATAGTTATGATTATAGCTATTTATCTATAAATAATAGAAAAGGAGAGAACCATGTTCACAATTGGACAAGTTGCAAAATTTTTAGGTGTTTCTAGAGATACGTTGAAATTTTATGAAAAAAAGCAAAAAAGTTCTTCATGCGTTATATGAAGACGAATTCAGTTTCGAAATTTACGCAAAAAGTTCTTCATCCGTTACATGAAGACAATTCAGCTCAAAAACTTACGTGAAAAGTACTTCATCCGTTGCACAAACATCATGCATATCATAAATCCGATTTAAAATTAAGGAGGTACAATATGGGGAAAATGTATTCATCAATCCTACCGAAACATGAGCAATTTATCAAAAATCAAAGGATATTTTTCGTAGGATCGGCACCGATATCAGCAGACGGGCATGTAAACCTTTCTCCAAAGGGCTATGATGTCTTTCGGATTTTTTCTGCAAATGAAGTAGCTTACTTAGATTTAACAGGCAGTGGGAATGAAACGAGTGCACATTTGAAAGAAAACGGAAGAATTACGTTTATGTTCATCGCTTTTGATGGTCCACCTATGATATTACGACTCTACGGGCGTGGTCGTGTAATTTTACCTGACACACCTGAATGGAATGAGTTAGCAACCCACTTCGACATCCTTCCAGGCGCAAGACAAATCATCCATGCAACAATTGAAGCAGTCAAAACATCATGTGGATTTAGTGTCCCATTCTTCACTTACGAAGGTGAGCGCGATACCCTCCAAAAATGGGCAACGAACAAAAGTGAACAAGACCTAGAGGAATACCATATAAAGAAAAACGCCATAAGTATGGATGGAATTGTGACACCGATTGGGGAGCAACAACGGAAGCGGGGGGACGGTTCTGCTTCCTAAATGTAACCTACAAGAATAGAATTCGTCTACTTTTTTAAAGAGGAGGTGTGTTTAAATGAAAAAGATACTCTTTATTACCCTAATGGTTATCATATCTAGCTCTCTCGTAGCGTGTGGCAAGGAGGACATGAGAGGAATTATCCTAGAAGTCACAGAAAATGAAGTCTTACTCTCGAAAAACCTTCCCCAAGAAAAGTATGAAGAAATTAAAGACAAATCAATTTCACAAATATTAGATGAGGAAAAAGGCATGCCTCTAATTTCTCTTGATGTAAAGAAAACCGATGAATGGTCAAAAGGGGATGAAGTAAGGGTATGGATTGATGGTAATATCCTTGCATCATATCCTGAGCAAGCTAAAGCTACTAAAATTGAAACATTAAATGACTAGCCCCTATGATACATAATAAAATGCAAACATAGTAAAATAGGAACCTTGATAATAGTAGGGTTCCTATAAAAATATTCGCTCCGTATACTCACTTACATATACAATCTTTCACTAGTCATATTAATTAACAAAAAAACCTCTACCTACCGCTTCTCGTACATATACCGATGAAGGTCCTCAACAGTTTGTCGCGGCAACTTATCAATTTCTTTTATCGCTTGCTTAATCTCTTCTTTTGCCTGGGATATAACGGATTCTTCAAACTCTTCGTTCCAAAGCCCTTTCTTCGTTAGGAAGATCCGGTAACGAATTAACGGGTCTTTCTTTTTCCATTCTTCCACGTCCTCAGACTGTCGATATAAGTCAGGGTTATCACCTGATGTTGAATGGGGACCAAATCGATAGGTGAGTGCTTCGATTAGTGTTGGGCCTTCGTGATTTATCGCTTCATTGCGTGCATCACTTGTCGCTTTATAAACAGCTAATACGTCCATTCCATCCACTCTAATCCCTTTAATACCAGCAGCAACCGATTTTTGGGCGATCGTTTTGGCAGCTGTTTGTTTAGAAAACGGTGTTGAAATCGCAAATTGATTATTTTGTACGAAAAAGATCGCAGGGGCGTTAAAGGCACCAGCAAAATTCATTCCTTCATAAAAATCTCCTTGTGACGAACCGCCATCACCAGTGTAGCCAATCGCAACGGCATGTTTATGTTTTTTCTTTAAACCGAGTGCGACGCCAGCTGTTTGAATAATTTGGGCACCGATAATAATTTGTGGAAGTAAAGCATTGACACCCTCGGGAAATTGTCCTGCCTTATAATGACCACGAGACCATAAAAAGAGATTTTGTAACGGTACACCATGGAAAAACAGTTGTGGAATATCACGATAACCAGGTAGTAGCCAATCCTCTTTACTAAGCGCAAATTGACTTCCCACCATTGATGCTTCCTGCCCAGATGTAGGAGCATAAAATCCGAGCCTTCCTTGGCGATTTAACAAAATCGATTGCTTATCAAGAGTTCTCGTGTAAACCATCCTTTTCATCAATTCCACTAATTCATAATCGCTTAAGTTCGGAAATAATTCCTCATTGATCACATTTCCTTCCTCATCTAAAACTCGAAATTCCTTAAATTCGGCTTCTATGCGATTTAATAAATGTTCTCGCAAATTCTCCATCTCCTTTTATAATTAAATTATATACGAACGTGTATAAAAATATTATATTTGTGGAGGATAATATTGTCAATCAATAGTTTCTTAAAGCTAGTGTCTTACCCGATAAAAAGTAGTTGAAAATCTAAGGACAATCTTTATCATTAACATAGAGGTGAGTGCTGTGACTCTTGAAAAGCAATTGCTATTTCTACTCTCGAAAGTAGAAGAAATCGACAGTAATAAGCTGATTAAAATATTCGAGCGAATGGGAAATACACCACAAATTGTACGTAATGGCTTATCAAAGTTAAAAAAACAAAATTACATAATCTCGATAAATCGTTCCGTATATCGGATCACTCCACTAGGGGAGGAAGTTCTTGCTTCATACAATGTCAGAAGAGACTTTTATAGCAAGCATTGGAATGGGAAATGGTATATCGTATTGATGGAAATACCAGAAACGTTAAGAAAAAAAAGAGATATCTTTAGAAGGAAATTAATACAGTTAGGTTTTGGACAGCTAAATAAAGGTGTCTATATTTACCCTTGGGATGTAACGAGTGAAGTGATGAATGTGATTGATACACTTGAAATTGAAGACTTTGTAACGATTCTTACAAGTCAAGAATTTCTGCTAAACAACATTTCAACCGATGGGGAAAAGGGCGCAAATAAAGCATCAGAAATTTGGAAAATCGAAGAGATAAACACTAAATATCAGCAACGTTTCGAACAATTCAAAACCGAACTAAAGCCAGTCGTTGATAAGCTGATACAAACCGAAGCACCAGATGAATTAACCATAACTGCCTACTACCTAGAAATCGAAAAAATGATAAATGAACTACTAGACATAGACCCAATGCTTCCACCAGAATTCCTACCCGGAAGCTGGACCGGAACCAAAATCCTATCCGAACTAACCCGCACCCAGGAAGCGTGGGGACGGTTCTGTTGCTTCCTAACAAAAAAATAACAGCCATTTGAGATTTCTCGACAAGAAGCATGCAAGAAGCACGGGGACGGTTCTCTTGCTTCCTAACATAAAAACAACAACCACATGGAATCAATATAAACGAACAGATGTAAGTTCTTTATTAGTCAGACATCTTTAGAAGATTAAAGGGGTAAATAGATTGAGTTGGATGTAAACGAGATAATGTAGCTAAACTTTTAGGAAGCAGAAGAACCGTCCCTCTGCTTCCTTTTTACTATTTATTCTATTATTTGAAACTGAATTCATAGAATGATCGTATACTCAATTAGGAAATTTCCATATGAGGTACTATTTAACAAATTATAGTGAAGGTCAGAGGGGGAATTCAGTTGAGAAAAGGTAGAATACCGATTTTAGATACGAATATAGTATACGTAGCTCTTTTTTGCATCATTATTGCGCCACTTATGGGTGCTGTGACAGAAAGTTTAAAAATTTTCCTTGGTAATCTATTAACGTTACCTTTCGTCTTTCTTTTACTATATATCCTATGGCTAAAGTACGGGTACAGTGGTGTTTATCTGAATAGTATTAATGTGTTTGTCATGTTGACGATGTGGTCAGTATATGGAGCTGTCCCGCTCTTTAGTTTTATCTGGGGTCACTGGGTAGGGTGGCTAACGATTTTATTTCATCTTGGTACATTTATGGTCGGCTTTATCAACCGGGAAAAACTTATCCTTGGACTAAATGGAAAGAGTACTAAGGGAGATAATGAACCCAATCCCTTTATTTTGTATTACATTTTAGGAATATTAATCCTAGGAATTGTCGGAACGATTATTTTACACGTTACATTAGTAACAAGTACAGACGCAGTTTACTTTTTCGGATTCATTTATCTTCTTAGTTACTGTTTCTATGCAATAAGTCCTGCGTTCCTTGTCCATCCAGACCGTGCATTAGAGTTGGGAGTCATTTCACAGCGTCATTATGATGAATATAATTAATGATTGGAGAATCTAGCAGGGGGTATAGGTTCTCCTTTTTATTAAGTTTTTCATTCGAAAAAATTCCGTGACTAACAACATTTCCTTGATAAGTATCATGTTTCCGAAGCAGAGCCAAAAACAACTCCTAATTAAAAATTTCAAATAAAATCATTATAATATTCTATAAAACTTTCATCCCATATGTTATAATTAGTTCTAATTACCCACAACTTATTAGACATACAGGACGTGAACCAACATGAAGTATACAGGACGAATTTTTGCAGTAAGCGCCATTCTATCAGTACATACTCTCTATTCGATTTATTATTATTATCGTGATGGAACCCTTGATTTGGTAGATTTACTTGGATATCCATTGTTAATGGCGCTAGCTTACTGGTCTGGAAAACAGTTTGATAAATCAAAGTACTATTCGGAAAATGATATTTTAACAGGTCTTTACAATCGAAGGTATGTTATGAAAAAGTTTAGTAGGTATTTATTGCTATCCGATCGAAAGAATTCAAACCTATTTTTACTAATCATCGATTGTGATAACTTCAAAGAAATAAACGACAAATACGGTCATCAAACTGGCGATGAAGTATTAACAAACATCGCCACCATCCTAAAACATGCGACGAAAAAACAAGATATCGTAGCACGCTGGGGAGGAGATGAGTTTCTCATCCTCGGCCACTACAAAGAAGAATCAGAACTACCCACACTCCTGCAAAATATTCATACAGAGATAAAAGCATACTCTAGGAAAAAGGCATTCGAAGTTGGCATCTCAATCGGTGCCACCATCTACCCGGATGACGCCAAAAACATCGACGACATAATCACAAACGCCGACCAAAAAATGTACCAACAGAAGCAACAACGGAAGCAGGGGGACGGTTCTGCTTCCTAAAATACATATTTTAAAGCCTTTCTATCAATATGTATCCACATCAAGACAACCAATTTCTTCCTAAAATAATGTTGATATCTAAATAACACATGCGTAAAATTTATTAAACAGACACCTAACCAAGGTGATTTTTGAAGAAAAAAGGGTGCACATCAAAACGAAAACATGGTATTCAAGCTAATCAAGGAGCGAAAAAAATGATCAATGCTATCCTATTTGATTTCGACGGAACGCTGCTCAACCGGGATGAGTCAGTAAAGAAATTCATAACGAACCAATACGACCGACTGCATCAATGGGTAGGCCACGTCCCAAAAGAAACATACGTGGCAAGATTTATTGAGCTAGACAAACGTGGCTATGTATGGAAAGACAAAGTATACCAGCAATTAACACGTGAATGTCAAATCACCGGGCTGACTTGGGAAGCTCTTTTAAAAGATTACCTCCATGAGTTTAAGCATCACTGTGTTCCGTATGACGGCCTCATTCAAATGTTGGAAAGATTAAAAAGTCGTAATATCCTATTAGGCATAATTTCGAACGGCTTCGGACAATTCCAACTCGATAATATAAAAGCTCTCGGCATAGCTGAATATTTTAATGTCATCCTCATCTCTGAATGGGAAGGCATCAAAAAACCAAACCCTAAAATTTTCAACCGAGCGTTAAAAAAGCTAAACGTGTCATCGAGTCAAACCATTTTTGTAGGGGACCACCCGGAAAATGATGTCTACGCTGCACAACACGTCGGCATAACAGGCATATGGAAAAAGGATTTGCAGTGGGACAATGTTCAAGCGGATTACACAATTCAACAATTAGGAGAACTGCCACAAATTATAACGAATTTAAATGAACAATAATCGAAGTCTAATCGCTCTATCATATCTATGAGAATCTAGGGGGCCATAATTTGAAGGACTTTTTGGTAGGATTAATTAGTATATTAGTAACAGTACTTATTTACGAAGCGCTAACGACGCTTATTGGCTTTACATACAATGTATTTAGTGACAAATTTAACTTCACATCACTTTTAATCGATATGGGCCTATTCATCATCATCTTTATGCCTGTTTATTTTGCTGCAAAAAAAATCATCTCTAAACTATGATAGGGCTCCAAATTTGTAAGGTAGAAACAGGATATATTTGACTGCATTCACCCCTCTAGTAAAAACACAAATGAAACTCAATAAATTCCCGCCAACCTATTGACACTTATAACCAATTTACCTATAATAATAGTAACAGAACCCACCACGCCTCTTCACAATGCGGACCAAGGTGGGTCATTTTGTTTTTCAAGGAGATAATGTAAATTGACCCTGGAAAAAAACACCCCGAAAATGAAACCACCGACGACGTTTAAAGAACAAGTCGAATTGTATAAACGTAGAAAGCTGCACGTTGAAAATTCAGAAAATGCTGAAAATATATTGCAACGTGTTAATTATTATCGTTTCTCTGCCTATGGACTTACGCTAAAAAATCCACATAATAAAGATGAATACGCAAACGGTGCTTCATTTCATAACATGTTATCTCTTTATGAGTTTGATAGACGACTGCGCTTATTACTTTTAGGAGCGCTTGAGACAATTGAAATCGCATTTCGTACACACATCTCTTATGAAACCGCACACAAAATCGGTCCGACTGGGTACCGGGAGAAAGAGTGCTTTCAAAATGAAACCTATCATCGCCAATCTTTACGAGAGCTCGATGCATTGATTAAAAAAAGTCGCAAAAGTGAGCTATTTATTGAGCATCACTTCCAAAAATATGGCGGTGTGTTTCCAATATGGGTCGCCATCGAGGTAACGTCATTCGGATTTCTTTCAAAATTTTATCGCAATTTACATGAAGACTTAAAAAAACACATCGCAAGAACATATTACAATGTCCCATATAAATATATCGAAAGCTGGCTGCAAACGTTATCAAATGTTCGGAACATCTGCGCTCATTACGGCCGTCTTTATAATAAGTACCTAACCTTTAAACCAAAGCTTTTCAAAGAGGAAGCGTCGCAACTAAGTAATAAGCGTATTTTTGCTGCGATTTACATAATTGAACGGTTGCTGACAAAGACAGAAGGGCGCAGGTTCATCACGGATTTAGATGCGCTTATATCTGAGTACGAAGATACTATCGACTTTGCTCATATCGGCTTTCCTCCAAATTGGCAGGAACTTTTAGAAACGATTTATAGACAAAAATAAACTCATCATCAAAAATGTTGTTTTTTCTGGATAAAACTTTTTCCTTTTGTACATTTTAGATGGTAAGTACAAGGAGTACTTTGCTCACCGACACTTTGCTTCCACGATTTTACTCCTTGTACTCCAAATTACTCGTGACGTATTACTTGAATTCTGCATAGTATATTATTGTTAACAAAGGAACACCTCAAATGTTTTCTCAACAGACTCATTCCAGCAGTCTGTTTTTTTTGTGCGAAAACAATATGAGCCCCTATCAACCTCATAATTTTTTTCATATTATTCTCTTGTCTGGGAAACATAGTCTATAGCGAATAACAGTATCGAATGATAGCTATAGGAGGTTCTTTTGTGGAAAATATTAGCCATCCTGTTGATTTAACATCAGCAGAAATCGCAAATCTATGGACTCAATACATGAACGATTCGATCTCAATATGTATTCTTACCCATTCAATTGAACATGCAAAGGACCAGGATATAAAAGACGTATTACAATTTGCCCTTAAACTTGCAAAATCACATATTGAAAAAATCAAAGAGTTTTTTCACGAAAGTCAATATCCTATACCTAAGGGTTTTACTGTAGAGGAAGACATAAATATAAGTGCCCCACCTTTATTCACTGACGCGTTCATGATGAATTATATGCACGTCATGACGCTACTCGGATTAACGGGCTATGCAGGTGCCGTTGCAACCTCCTGTAGAGAAGACCAAATCGATTACTTTATCACATGCAATAAGGAAACAATGGAGCTACATAAACGAATCATAAATGTCATGCTTAACAAAGGGCTTTACAGTAAGCCATCAAGGGTGAATCCACCAAGCGAAATTGATTTCGTGGAGAACCAACAATATTTAGCAGGCTGGTTTGGAAAAAAACGCCCATTAAGCGTCATCGAAATTAGTGGCATGCATTTTAATATGAAAAAGGACATTTCAAAAATTGTATTAGAATTAGGATTTGCTCAAGTTTCCCAAACAAAAGAAATTCAAAAATATTTCGAAAGAGGAAAGAAAATTTGCCAAAAGCATTTTACTGCCTTTAACAATACATTAACAAATGAAGAATTGTCTACGCCGAAATCATGGATATCTGAAGTAACGAATTCAACGGTATCTCCATACTCAGAAAAATTAATGCTCTATCATATCGTCACACTGGTCTCAGCGGCCATCGGCTATTATGGAGCAGGCTTATCCGTCTCCCAAAGAAGAGACATCGCGGCAGATTACACAAAATTCATCGCCGAAGTCTGCCTCTACGTCGAGGACGGCGCAGAACTACTAATCAAAAACGGCTGGCTCGAACAACCCCCACTAGCAGAAGACCGCCAAAGCTTAGCGGGGAAGCAGGGGGACGGTTCCTCTGCTTCCTAGATCAATCGAAAAATGTAGTCAGGCCATTACACAAGCCAGAGTAAAAGATAACAATGGTGAAACAAGGAACCCTTCATTATCACCATCTCAATCGACCAAGTCGTTTATCCTAGGTAATAGGAGAACATAACATGTACATATTTAATAAGATTAGCGATCCTACTCCACGAAGGATCGCTTTTTCTTATCAAACAATTTTAATAACAAGAACTTTTCACAACCCCTAAAATATTACAACTATTATGTCGTCAAATATCAAGCTTCCCCAAAAAGTTTTTAGCATAATTCCAATCCTGTAAATAAATACTATCTATACCCATGAATATTAAGGTCAGGACTAGGTGAAACCATGTTAAGAAAGAAGCGTTCCAAACGACAGCCGAAAAAAGGCTACGAAACAAAAGAAAAAACGATAAAAGAAGTGTTTGACAAGTCAGAAAAGTCAAGTGATTTCACAACGATCACACCATCAGAACTTAATCAAGCCTTGCAAATCAGCTTTTATAAAACATTAGTCGATTCAAGCGTCCTTCAAAAGTCGGTCTTACCGTATGTAAAAGAAAATGCGTCCTCGATAAATGAGCTCTCAGATATAAAAAACATCATTCCAATCGAAGGAATCAAAATCAAAACGAAACCAGCAGATGTAGAAAAAGCACTCCATAACGGGGAAATTCTCATCTATTTTAAAGAAAAAAAAGACGAATTTGCCCTCGTTGATATCAATTATTCCCGACTAGGACAACGGGAAACGAATGATACACAAAACGAATTTAATGTACTAGGACCGAAAGTTGGGTTTATTGAGGACCTGTCTACAAACCTTCATTTAATCAGAGACCATTTGAATTCTACAGATTTAATTTTTGAAGAGGTCATTGTCGGTTCAAGGTCGCAGACAAAAGTAGTGCTTGCCTATTTAGATGGCATTACAAATCCGCAATACACGAACACCGTGAAACAGCGACTAGATGACCTTGATATTGATGTCAATTTTGACAACACACATTTAGAGCTATTGATTTCAGACCATAGTAGAACACCGTTTCCTTTATACATCACAACAGAACGAGTCGACCGGACTGTAGGAGCACTTGTGCAAGGTCAGGTTGTGTTGATCAGTGACAAATCCTCCTATGCAGTCATTGGTCCTGTATCACTAATGGAGTTTTTTTCAAACCCGGAGGACTTTTACCTTCCGACAGTAATTGCATCATTTTTCAAATTAATTAGGGTCTTTGGCATTTTGTTTTCCATCTTTGCTACTTCCTTTTACGTCGCGATTTTAACGTTTCATTATGAAGTTGTACCGAAGGACCTATTAGGACCAATAATCTTTTCTCGGGCAAATGTACCGTTTCCACCTGTTTTCGAGGTGCTATTTTTAGAAATTACCATTGACCTATTGAGGGAAGCCGGGGGAAGATTGCCAACCAAAATTGGTCAAACTCTTGGGATTGTTGGCGGTATCGTTATAGGACAAGCAACAGTAGAAGCGGCACTGACGAGTAATATTCTTTTAATTATCGTGGCACTTGCTGCATTGTCTTCCTTTACAACCCCGATTTATAAAATGTCAAATGCCGTACGATTATTAAGGTACCCGTTTATCGTACTAGCTGCAATATGGGGTGGTTTAGGGATTTATGTAGGGTTAATCATCTTAATTGCCCATTTAGCACGTCTGAAATCATTAGGAGTTCCATATATGCTTCCGCTTTATCCATATCGACGCGGTGGCGTGGCTAGTTCCTTTATTAGGCCTGATTATGAACATACAGAAAAACGTCCATGGTATTTAAGACCGTTAAGTATAAAAAAATACAATCCTGCTTCAGGGAGAGACAGTGAAGATGGGTTAAATACCGAATAATTTTTGTGAAGGTGTAGCAATGATAAAACAGCGAAAAATTTACGTCCTCGTTACAATCATCATTTGTCTTGCTTGTCTCGTTGGGTGCACGAGAACGAGAATCATCGACAAAATCAGTATTGTCCATGTGTTCGGTTTTGACTTAGGAGAGAATGGTCAATTAAAAGGGACGGCACTTATCCCTCAATACACGATGAGCAAAAACAGTGATGAAATTAAATTAATCGAGGAAGAAGCAGTTAGCGGTGATTTATTTGTACCGAAGATGTCGCGACATACGAGTACGCCAATTGAAATGGGGAAAATTCGAGTCATGTTATTCGGCAAAAACTATGCCGAGGCTGGCATTAAAGATATGGTCGAACGATTTTTAATCAATCCTCAAGTCGGGACAAATATCCAAATTGCGATTTCTACAGATTCTGCGAGAGAAACGTTGAAAACATTCAAAAAAGAAAAATCACTGACGTTAGCCGATACATTAAAACATAATATGGAAGGAGCAGGACTGCCAAACTCAAACCTGCATATCTTTTTAAATCATTTTTATGGTAAAGGAATGGATGCTTTTGTCCCAATGATTACGATTAAGGAAGATAAGATTGTAGTTGAAGGAGTGGGGATTTTTAAGGACGATAAATTAAAGCTTCAATTATCACCGGATGAAAGCATATTATTATCTTTTTTAATAGATAAGCGCTCTGAAGGTACTTATACAATGGAAGATTCCGACCATAATCGAACAGAATTAATATCTGTTCAAAACTTTAAAAGTGATAGCAAGTGGAGATGGGAGAAGGGGAAATTAGATTTGCGTTTTCAGCTAAAAATGACCCTTACACAGTTTCCAGATCGTTTTGATATTAAAAAAGTTGAAGATGTGATGAAGATAACAAAGAAAGTTGAGGACAAGCTAGAAAAGGATATAGCCGATTTATTGACAACTTTTCAAGAGGAAGAGGTTGACCCAATTGGAATTGGCAATATTGTCCGTTCAAAGGACAGGTCTTGGAAAAGGGAAGCCTTTTATGAACAATATCCTTCCATACCAATTGATGTAAACGTAGATGTAGAAATTATACATGCTGGCCTTGAAGGCTAATCAAAATAGGATGATGAGAATGAAATCAATCGTCAAAGAAAATAAAATGGTCTCGCCATATTTTTTGTTTTTCCTGATCCATTCTACACAGACTGGGGTTGCTGTTTTATCGTTTCAAGTCAATATTATCGGCGGTGCAGGTCAAGATGCGTGGATTTCTGTTTTCGCAACCGGATTATTTATGCATGTAATTTTATTTATGATGCTATACATCTTGAAGCATTCAAGTACAGGGGATATTCTTTCTCTCCACAGAGAAGTTTTTGGAAAATATCTAGGTGGACTGATTAGCATCACGATTGCAATTTATTTAGCATTGATTAGCTTAAATTCATTACATACCTACATCGATCTTTTGCAAATATGGGTATTTGATGGAATTGCAAGCTGGGAGTTTTCTTTGCTCTTTTGTGTACTGATTTACTATGTAGTGTCTGGTGGATTTCGAATCATTACCGCGATTGCCTATTGGGGCGTAGTTATACCAAGTTTTTTACTATTATCCATATTATATTTACTGAATTACGCAGAGATCTCTTATCTTACACCAATATTCAATTATCACTTAAACGACTATCTTATCTCTGCGAAGGAAGTACTCCCAGTATACATGGGATTTGAATCTGTGCTTATTTTCTATCCCTTTATAAGCGAACGCGAAACGTCACATAAATGGGGACACATTGCCACCCTTTATACGACTTTGCTATATACAGTCATAGCGGTTATCACTTTTCTATTTTTCACACAAGGGAAGCTGGAACATTTAACATGGCCAACCTTGACGCTCATTAAAATTATTCAACTACCATTTTTAGAACGCTTTGAATTTATTTTTATCTTCACATGGTTATTAGTTGTCATGCCTGTAGTGTGCATCAACCTTTGGGCAGCGGTTAGGTCATTTAAGCTAACGATACCAAAGCTTAAATCGACGTATATCTTAATCGCATTCCTTACCGTGTTTCACATCGTCAACAGCCTATTCATTGAAATCGGATTCTCACACTTACTAGATAAAGTCGTTACAACTTGCGGAATCACCTTTATCTTTTGCTACATCCCAATCATCTTTCTCATTACCGTCATCCGAAAAAAATGGAAGCAGAGGGACGGTTCCTCTGCTTCCATGGACTAGCAATGAAGCAGACAGGAAGCACGGGGACGGTTCGAAGCCACTGAAAAAGTATACTGATTTCAGATAAGTATCTACTCTTAAACAATTTATTGTACATTTAATGTGCTTATCCTACGTATAGTTTGGTTGGAGCTGACCTGAGAGACTCCTGCGGGATGCGTGGGAGAGCTGAGACGTGAGCAGGCGTTTGCGCTGAGGAGTACGAAAAGCGTAGGCGGCTTGCCCATCGACGTACAAACTGGAGGGGCATCGACTAAGACCAAAGGAATCACGATGAGCCGTATGGCGAATCGATGATGACTTATCGTAGGGAGGTGACCTGAAGTTTGCTTGTTCGTGCCGCAAGGAGCTATGAGGCTCAGCACCCACCCCGCGGAAAGCGAGTACTCGTGCTGCAATCAAACTGAACGTCAACTTTGTACGATAAATTCTATTTTTCTTTTAACAAGACTTTTTCAGTGGTCTCGGACGGTTCCTCTGCTTCAATTAAAAGAAACCTAGGAGGTACAAGATGGAAACAACAAACTATAAAGGCACAAATAAAATGATTACCGGGATTGTCTTTGGCGTAATAACGTTTTGGCTCTTTGCCCAGGCGATGGTCAACGTCGTACCAGCCGTTCAAAAAGATTTAGGAATTTCACTTGGAACATTAAACATCGCGATTAGTTTAACGGCATTATTCTCTGGGATGTTTATCGTGGCAGCAGGAGGACTCGCAGATAAAATCGGCCGCAAGAAAATGACCTATTTCGGACTGATTTTAAGCGTAATCGGGTCGCTATGCCTCGTTTTAGCACAAGGAGCTGTATTATTAATCATTGGCCGCATCATCCAAGGAATCTCAGCTGCATGTATTATGCCGGCAACGATTGCGCTAATAAAGGCTTATTTTGAAGGGGCTGACCGTCAGCGTGCACTTAGCTTCTGGTCGATCGGCTCTTGGGGTGGCTCAGGTGTGGCTTCCTTCGCAGGAGGATTCATTGCAACCTATCTCGGCTGGAAATGGATTTTCATTTTTTCTATTTTATTTGCCTTACTAGGAATGTGGCTTATTAAAGAGACGCCGGAAAGTAAAGGGCACTCATCAGGTGCATTTAAATTTGATTATACGGGGCTAGTCATTTTTGTCATCACAATGCTTGCACTAAACGTTTTCATTACATTTGGTTCAGACTTAGGATGGACAAGCTTCATCACGATAGCTCTTGTCGCAATCACAATCATTGGTGCTTTTATTTTCATTAAGGTCGAAAAAAGCAAAGAGGTCGTCCTCATTGACTTTGCGTTATTTAAAAACAAACCGTATTCCGGGGCAACGTTTTCTAATTTTCTCCTAAATGCGATTGCCGGTACTCTTGTTGTCGCAAATACGTATGTTCAAGTTGGCAGGGGCTTCAATCCATTTCAATCAGGAATGCTTTCTTTAGGTTATTTAGTTGCCGTATTGGCAATGATTCGTGTCGGAGAGAAAATTTTACAAAAGGCAGGGGCAAAATCACCGATGATTTGGGGCGCGCTCATTACAACAATTGGCGTCGCGATGATGGGATTAACATTTTTATCGGATTTTATATACACTGTCGTCGTTTTTATTGGCTTCGCATTATTTGGACTAGGACTTGGGATTTACGCAACACCATCAACAGACACGTCGGTTGCCAATGCGCCTGCAAACAAAGTAGGTGAAGCTGCAGGCATTTACAAAATGGCGAGCTCGCTTGGCGGAGCATTCGGTGTCGCCATTTCGGCAACCGTATATAGTTCAATTGCTGCATTTAGCAGCCTGGAAATTGCCGCAACAGCAGGGATTATCGTCAACGTCATTTTCGGTATCCTTTCCATCCTTTCGATTATTTTTATGGTCCCGAAAGATGCCGGAAAAGCAACAGCAGAAAAAACAACACCTAATCGTGAGCCGATACCCGGCCAGCCAAATCCAACACATTAAGTGTGTGAAAAAGTGAGGGAACGTTCGATGTTAATTGATGACTTAATGAAAACTTTAGAGGAAAAGGAAGAGCGGATGATTGAGATTCGCCGCTACTTGCATGAACATCCAGAACTTTCATTCCAAGAAGAAGAAACAGCAAAGTATATCAGCGATTTTTATAAAAATGTACCGGTCGACTCAATTGAAACGAACTTCGGTAGTGAACGTGGAATTGTCGTCACGATAAAAGGTGCAAAACCCGGAAAAACGATTGCAATTCGCGCCGATTTTGATGCCTTGCCAATTAAAGAGGAAACAGGTCTGCCCTTTGCCTCAAAAAACGAAGGAGTAATGCACGCATGTGGTCATGACGCTCACACCGCATATATGCTCGTATTAGCGGAGACTTTAGCGGAGTATAAAGACCAATTATCTGGAACGATCCGTATCATCCATCAACCAGCTGAAGAAATGCCTCCAGGTGGTGCACTCGGAATGATCAAGGCAGGTGTACTAGACGGAGTTGAGGCAATATACGGCATCCATGTGATGAGCACGATGAAAACAGGTCATATCTATTACCGAAGCGGGAACACACAAACAGGTCGATCATATTTCAAACTAATTGTACAAGGGAAGGGCGGTCATGGCTCCTCACCACATTTAGCAAACGATGCGATTGTAGCGGCAAGCTCCTTTGTCATGAACGTCCAAACAATCGTCAGCCGCCGGATTAACCCATTTGACACTGCTTCGATTACAATTGGAAACTTTGATGGAAAAGGCTCGTTCAACGTCATTAAAGATGCCGTTACAATAGAAGGGGACGTACGCACCATGTCAGTCGAAACACGAGATATCGTGGAAACAGAGCTCCAAAACTTTGCGAAAGGATTAGAAGCAACATATGGTGTCAAAGCGATTTTTGAATATAAGAATGATTATCCGGTCCTATATAATGACCCGGAAATAACAGAACAAGTAAGGCAAGCACTCGAACAGGCAGCAATAAAAGAAGTGGAGGGTGTATTAGAAACACCACCACAGCCGCCATCAGAAGACTTTGCCTACTATCTCGAAAAAGTACCAGGCTGTTTCTTCTACGTCGGAGCAAGCCCCGAATCAGGAGAGACCTATCCACATCACCATCCAAAATTCAACATAAACGAAAAAAGCCTCCTCATCAGCGCCAAAGCAATGGCTGCCGTCATCGCTAGGAATCAGGGGGGCGACTCTATTGCTACTTAATGTTTAACATCTAGCATCCTAAAGATAATAAAAAGACCGATTTAGGAGGAAATGAAGTGAGTACGATACACCTAACTGCATCAGAGAAAGCATATTTATGGACAAATTATATGGTTGATAGTATGGCTGTTTGCTGTTTAAAGTATTTTATCGAAAAATGTGAAGACGAAGAGATTCAGGAAGTGCTTAAGTATGCACTTGATTTGTCGGAAATACATACGAAAATAACTTCTGACATTTTTGCAAAAGACAACCATCCGATTCCATTTGGTTTCACGAACGAAGATGTAAATCTATCAGCACCAAGGTTATTTTCAGATGAATTTGTTTTGTTTTATACGTCTCACTTAGCGAACCTAGGATTGTCATTTTATTCTAAAGCCCTTTCGATGGTATCACGTAAGGACGTTCATGAATTTTATCGGGAATGTATCAGCTCTTCAACAGAGTTAAACTCAAGAACGAAGCAATTATTACAATCGAAAGGTTTATACGTCAGACCATCATATATTCCAGATCTACCCCAATCGGAAATGATAAGCAAAATGGGCTACTTAAAAGGATTTTTAGGCAAAAAACGCCCATTAACAGCATTAGAAATAGCAAATCTTTTCTTCAATATCCAAACAATAGAAGTAACGAAAACATTGTTAATTGGATTTGTACAAGTAGCGAAAGAAAAAGATGTAAAGGACTTTTTGACAAGAGGGAAAGAAATGAGTACAAAAACATTGAAAGAACTGCGCTCGTACTTAGAGGAAGACGAGCTATCAACTGCAACTCCTTGGTACACATATGTCTCAGACTCTACCACATCACCATTCTCAGACAAGCTGATCATGTTCCATGGCGCGATTCTATCAGGTGGTGGAATTGAACAATACGGGTTCAGTCTAGCGACAATCATGCGCAGAGATGTTGGACTTGAATACTCAAAGCTTATTGCAGAAATGATGACTTATGCGGATGATGGCATGAACTTAATGATTAAAAACAACTGGATGGAGCAACCCCCAATGGCTAGTGAGCGAAATTAGGGAAGCAGGCAGTTGGCGAAGCAGGGGGACGGTTCTTCTGCTTCCTAGCTAGGCAGACAAAGCAAGGTTGTGGAAACCAACCCGCAAGCTGTAGCTAAAATCATACAGAGCTCCATAACCTTGGGAACGGAATAGAACAACATATGGCCTGCTTATCACTCGAGTGCAGTTGAAATCATTTCATTCTAAAAAAATGATAAATAATAAAGCTTTATATACTAAATCCCATAAAAGTGACCGCCTAACGTCACTTTTTTCGTTCTTTACTTATTACATAGGCAGTTTTTATAGCGAACCAGGGTGAAATCTGTCAACTTTGCAAGTTTATCTCTCAAGATTCGGTAAAAATCTGTCAACTTTTTTAGAAAATCTGTCAACTTCAAACGAAAATTTGTCATTCGATAAAATTCGACAAACGAAGCAGGGGGACGGTTCTTTTGCTTCCAATAGGCGATGAAATGTTTTGATGAAACTAAAAAAGAGCGAAGCCTCATATAAAGACATTCACTCTTCTGCCAAAAATATTAAAACGCTTTGCGGTCGTTTAACGTTTAGAGAAAACTTGCTTTTTAGTTCCGCTTTTAAGAAAGACTAAAACCCACCATAATACCAATAATGAATATCCAACAACTGTGTAGATCGACCAAATAGCACCGTGCTGCAATTGACTAATGAAATGTGCAAATTCATTCATACTTTCAGCTCTGCCTATACTATTAATCAGACTAACGATTGGAACTGTCACAGCTAATAAAATAACTAAAAAGGATATTCTCCTATATTTCTTTTTTAAAACACTAATTATTGCAAGGCCTAAGGTTGAGACGAAAAACAAATAATAGATAACCCAGAACCAGTTAGGAATAGTCTCCAAATCTCTAACCCCCTATAATATCGTGGATTCCATTTTCTGTAATGATAACATATTATAACAGAAAAGTAGTGTTGTATTTTGTATAGCAGCATACTTTTTGAATCGGCCTTAACAGCTAAACAAAATTAAGTGCGGCATCATAAATGGCTTATCAATAAACCTCGAAAAAACACTCACTTTTAATCTCCTAACAAAAAGAAGGAATCTCAACTCGCACAGAGAACTAATTAACAACCTTGAAAAACTGGAGCTGAGAAATTGAATAAACGACAACACATCCGCAGAGAAGAAAAGAAATACCATGACTTTTGCTATGATAACTACAAACTATTTGCAGAAGGCTCTTGGTTACACAAACCAGTAAAAACCGTTATCGAGTTACTGCCACACATCGTACAGAAGGATAATGTCCGCGTTCTCGATTTAGGGTCAGGAGTCGGGAGGAACAGCATCCCGATTGCAAAAGCAATTCAAAATAGAAATGGGATAGTCGATTGTGTGGACCTTTTAGATTCCGCACTCGAAAAGCTAAATCTCTATAGTAAGGAGTTTAAAGTAAAAGAAACGATAAATCCGATAAAAGCCGATATTGGTCATTACAAGATCCCTCTAGATAGCTATGATTTCATCGTCGCAGTCTCATCGCTTGAACACGTTGAGTCCGAGGAAATGTTTGAAACAGTCATTGCTCAGATGGCACAAGGAACGAAAATGAGCGGAATTAACTGTTTAATTGTCAATTCAGAAGTAGAAGAAACCGAAATCGAATCTAATCAGAAACTTAAGGCATTGATGGAAGTAAACATGAAAACGGAAGTGCTGCTCGCAAAACTACGTGATGCATACAATGGCTGGGAAGTGTTAACGCAACTCGTTAAGCCACTACAATTCAACATTCAACGTGATGAGAAAGACGTCCTTCTAACAACAAATGCCATTACGTACGTCGCTAAAAAGAGGTGAGAAACATGGTCCGCTGCAACACGTGCAGACAATCCACAATCGCTACTTTAAAATAAAAATGTCTTAGAAGTAGGTATGGAACACATGTAATGCAAAAATTTTTTGGGAAAAGTCGAAAACAACAACAGATTTTATGAATCTAGTTCAGCTCTTCATTTTGTAATGGAAGAAAACGAGAAAATCATTGCCTGTGCCAGTGCATTCATTAAGAAGACCTCAGTAATAAAATTGAATAAAGGATTAATTAATATAAATTATTTTGAAAGGATAAATGTCTATGAAAGTGAAGCTTGAAAATATAATAGAAGGAATAGAGATGCAATCAGATGAAATCCGCTCATATCTTAATTTAGATACTGGGGAAATTGCTTTTGTCTCAGAAGATGCACGATTAATTGCAGAAGATGGAGAGGACTATGACCACTTATCTGAATGGCAACAGGATGAAGTGACGTTAGCCTTGGATATAGTAGACAATTTTGAAAAGTATGTAGAGCTTCCATCTCAATATGAAATCAATGAGTATGATATGATGGAAAGTTATTGTTATAGCTTAACTGATCTTAAACTTCAGGATGCATTACTCAAATCAATTCATGGAAAGGGAGCATTCAGACGATTTAAGGACAATGTCCAACGCTTAGGAATAAGTGAGAAATGGTATGATTACAGAGATATGAAATATAAGGAATTTGCTAAAGAATTTTGTGAAAGGAATGGTATTGACTATATTAAATGATAGTCGTTAATCATTTGGTTCTTATGTGAAATTCTTTGATATAAAACAAGATAGGTGTCTGATGATAATTAGCTGAATAATAAAGGAGGGGAAACGAGTGATTGTTATTGCACTAGACAAAAACTTCGTAACCCCTTGAATTTGATATTGCACTTGCCCCAGACGAAAGCTACACCTTCATATGCTTTAATTTCCCATATCTCGTAATCTCATCTATAATAAAAAAGATAGCCGAACAAAAGAGCGGAATCACTACACCAAGGCCAATAAAATACGCAAGCAGCCCAACCCCAACATGAATCACACCAGCTAAGTAGACTCGTAAAAACATAGCCTTCTCAGTTACAAAATCTGAAAAGGCGGATACAGGTATCCCAAACACAGATACACCTAAGAAAATACATAAATAAATGAAAACGAGACTAGGAAGTACAGCCAAATCAATAGCTAGTCCATCCTTAGTGAATATCCACTCATAAATGTACAGAAGAAGGAAACACACTGCCGAACTATAAAAAGCGACCTTCAATTTCCTTTTAAGTGAATCTTGATATAACTTTATCCGAATCTTCGGAATAGCAAACGTAAGCAAAATAAAAGATATTACTATCTGAATCGGTAAAGATTCCATCGACACCCAAACAATCGTAAATAGCAAAGCAAAAACTGAACCATACAAACAATATTTATACATAAGCATCACCATTTTTCTTTACAGTATATCAAACTAGTAATCATATTCCTATAATCGGAGGTACCACAAATGGAAATTGCTCTTTTTATCATACTCATCCCATTCCTCGTTCTCGCAACAATCTTTTCAAAGGGCAAAGGGGCAGTGTTGATAGCAGGTTATAATACAATGTCTGACAGTGAAAAATCACAATATGACGAAGTCGCTTTATGCAAATTCACAGGTAAAATTATGTATGGCGTAAGCTTTTGCATTCTGTTACTAGCAATAGCTGAACTATTGAATCTACATTTGCTCATGATTATCGCGGTCATTCTCCTTATTATCATTATTACCGTTGCGCTCATTTACACAAAGACAGGAAATCGATTTAAAACGAAATAAAGGAATGATACGAAATGTGGCAAGATAAATTAATCGAAATCGAAAAACTCGAAGCAAGATTTGGAGACAAATTAAATAACGGTGCTTCTGCACAAGAATTACGAATCTTCACCAAGGCCGTAAAAGAACGGCTAAACATTGATTTACTGCCAGAGCATCTGCAGCTGCTTAGAAATATAAACGGCTTGGAATTCAACGGATTCATCATATACGGAATCGATGAGGAATTTTTAGACAAAGCCCCAAATGCGAGTATCACAGGCTTAATCGATTCAAATGAAATTTGGTATGAAAATGAACACCAAAAACAATATTTGTTTATCGGTGACAGCACATCACCTGGTACGTTTACGATTTCGTATCAAAAACATATCGCGAATTAGACAAACCATCTGGTAGTGAAGTAGAAGAATATGCAGCATTAGACGAGTTAATTGATAAGTTACTAGCAGATGCATTAATCTGAAAAGTCGACACTTCCTAACAGAGTCCAAATAAGTTACGTATATTGCCGCGTACCTATATGGACTCGCACTTCCCAAAGTATCACTAGAAAATCTTAATCTCTTACACTCCTAATAAAACATCCATTTCTTTCACAAAAACTGCATTACCCGTTATCTCAATCTCAAATGATTCATTACCTTTTGAAACGTTAACCGCAACACGACCATCTTTTCCAATCTCATGTCCTTGTTCAACGACAAGGGTGAGGGAATCTCCAATGTTATTGTTTATGTATGTCGCATAATAAGCACCCATTACTCCTGAAGCAGTACCCGTTACGGCATCTTCAATCGTTCCTGAATAAGGAGACGAGAAGTGGCGTGCGTGCATATCAGTATTTGAATCAAAGGTTTCCAAACAAAACGGATGCACAGACGATTTCGGCATTTCCGTTAAAATACTAGGAAACTCCTTATTGCGAGGCATCATTTTTTGAAAAGCATCAAGCTGTTTAATCGGGATGAGCAACGTCCACGTGCCTGTACTTCCATAGACAATTGGTAACTGTGGGTGAAGGTCTGAAGCGTTCAAACCGATTGCGTGCATTAAAGCTTCTTTTGAACCTGCAAACTCTTTAAATTGTGGGGCAGCTTGTTTCATTGTTATATAGATTTCATTCTCATCGGTTGTATCGAGGTTAATCGGCAGGATGCCAGCATTCGTTTCAATTGTTAGGTCTGTTTTATCACCGAGTAGGCCTTTACTTTTTAAGGCGTAAACCGTTGCCATCGTCGCATGCCCGCATAAATTCATTTCATGTCCTGGAGTGAAAAACCGAATTCGAAAGTCAGCGCGATCCGATTTAACTGGAAAAGCCGTTTCATTAAACCCGACTTTAAACGCAATCTCTTGCATTTCATCTTCTGTTAACTCATCGCCAGTTAACACGACACCCGCAGGATTCCCTTTATTCGGTGTGCTGCTAAACGCATCATAATGATAAACTTTTACCTGTTTCATGTTTAATACCACCTAAACAAAAGATTTTTTACCATGTAGTTTCTTAATTAGCAGATAAATAAACTCCAATAATTCATGCATTTCTTGAAAGAAAATATGATTAAAAGAGTATGATTGCTTATTCATCAGGAGTAATAGGTTATTTCACCTTTAAATAAGCTCATTAACTATCTAATTCGGCCTAATTTTACAATTTCCTTCAATTGGCAACAGCTTTTTAGTCGTTTATAATGGATTTAAGAATAGTAATCTAGTAATAATCGTGAACAATAAGAAGGACTTAAAAAATCAATGAAACTTATGATAACTTAACTCGTATTGATAAGTAGTTAAACCACATCCTAGGGGGCTATTATGTCTAGAAAAGTTTTTGGAATCATCCTAACCATTATCGGGGCACTGGCAATGATTATCAATGTACTGTTTTTAAAACAAACCGATACCTATGACACAGTCCGCATCATCTCATATGCAGTATTTATTATCGGAATTCTGTTTATACCGGATTACACAAAGCCGAAGTCTAAACAAAAAGAGTAACAAGGTACATAAAAGATGCGTTACCACTATTGCGGTAACGCACTTTCATATCAACGTCGCTTCTCAAAAAAGCTCAAGGAAAGCCGTTCATTAACAGTGACTTCTCTGACGACTACAAAACCATTCTTTAGATAAAAGCGAACCGCAGGAGTATTTTTTGACCCTGTTGCAACCTTAACCAAGCTCGAGTCAACATGACCTTCTAAAAAGTCAAAAAGCTCTTGTGCAATTCCTTTTTTAAAATAGTTTGGATGTACAACGAGACGATGAATATCTATTATATTGTCATCTTTTTTAAACGATATAAATCCACACAATTCTTCATCTGAAAAGTAGCCAAAAAACGATTCCCCACATTGTTGTAAAGTACTAACTGTATCCTTTAACGGGGGAATGTCATCAAACCCTATAATTTCTGCTTCGACTTTATAGGAGGGAAGTTGAATCGCTAAGACTTTTTCAGCGTTTTCCCGGTTACTTATGTTTATCTCTTTAATCAAGGTCATCCCTCACACAACGAAAATGATAGTTCATCAATAATTATAGTAATCAACGCTGTGCAAGTACATAGACATAATTAACTTAACTTGTAGCAGCATCCTTCTGAAACCAAACAAACACATTCGTTACCCATTTAGACAAGATTCCTCCGACAAAGTACCATAAAAACAACTGGAAATAACTAGATTCATTTGATAATTGAAATAAGTGCAAGGCGGATAAAATCGGCTTAAAGACAAATGCAAAAAGTGCCGCCAAAATGGTCATGAAGATATAATAGTTCTTTTGATGATTAACTGTCCATTGATAGACGAGCATATAAGTAACAGGTATGAGTGAAGTATCGAGTCCAAAACTAATCGGAAGAATGGGAAGGACTTTATAAGGATATTCCCAGTGGCCCATTCGAGTGGAGTACGCATCAATATAGGTCGATAATACGTGACAACTATACCCAAAGAAGCCAATTTGAAAAGCTTTACGTCGATCTAATGTGAAAAACAAAATGACTAACGGTACAACTAAAAACAACACATTGACCCAAAATTGCCAAGTAGTAAGACCAGAATACGTCTGCCAATATTCATTCCAATTTCGTGCTAATTCCTTAGAATGTTCTTTCAGTGAATCCAACTCGTGTGATTGTTCTGTATTCATAATCAACCTCTTTTAGAAAATATTTACATCTAACAGTATCATGTCTTATTAAAATGTATTTATTCCTCTTTTTTCAAAAAAATGTAAGAGGACAAGGAGTCTGCTAGAAATAAGAGTATTTATTGAGTTTCCATTCATCAATAAAATGTGAAAGCTCTGTTAAGTTTCATCAAATTAGTTGTATCTTTTAAACTTTAAGAATATAATAAAACTATCACGTTATGGTTTGGAGGTTTTCTATTTGGGACTGAAAAATTAAAAATTGGAGAACTCGCCGAAAGAACGGGTGTGACGAAGCGCACGATTGATTATTATACAAATTTAGGTTTGTTAAAAGCAGAACGTTCAGCTTCAAATTACCGCTATTACGACAGCTCAGCAGTTGAACAATTAAACAAAATTGAACAGTTAAAAGCAGAAGGCATGTCATTAGATGAGATAAAACGTAATATGATTGACGATCACGCAGAGGAAATTGATGTATTAGAGCTGCGGCTAAAAATCGCGGGACTTGAGAAAGAAGTATCCGAAGTGCTATCTCAGCTAGATAACGGTAATCTCGAAAATCAAGAGTTCGTAAAAAAGAATATTTCAAAAGAGAGTCTCTCATTAATTCAATCTTTGTTACTATTACTCAATTAACTTGAGATTGGTTTTTGAGGCTCAAATAAACAGGAGGTGTACGTCTTACTTTTGTAAGACTACTTATTGACGACGCTTAACATATTTTTGATTATTTTATTAATTGCATTAACAGGATTTTTCGTTGCGACAGAGTTTGCCATCGTGAAAGTTAGGATGTCAAAAATCGACCAATTGATTGCTGAAGGAAGAAAAGGGGCAAAGGCTGCGAAAAAGGTCGTTACCCATTTAGATGAATATTTATCAGCATGTCAACTTGGTATCACGGTAACAGCTTTAGGATTAGGTTGGCTCGGGGAACCGACTGTTGAAAAAATCTTGCACCCATTATTTGAGAGCTTGAGCCTTAATGAAAATGTTACACACATCTTATCATTCGGGATTGCGTTTGCGCTCGTTACCTTTTTACACGTAGTTGTTGGGGAGCTAGCACCTAAAACAGTCGCAATTCAAAAAGCAGAAACGGTAACGTTATTATTTGCAAATCCGATTATTTGGTTCTATCGCATCATGTATCCATTTATTTGGTTCTTAAATGGTTCAGCGCGTGTCTTAGTCGGCATGTTCGGTCTTAAGCCAGCATCTGAGCATGAATTAGCCCACTCAGAAGAAGAACTACGTATTCTCCTTTCTGAAAGCTATAAAAGTGGAGAAATCAATAAAAACGAATTAAAATATGTGAACAACATTTTTGAATTTGATGAAAGAATCGCCAAAGAAATCATGGTACCACGAACAGAAATCGTGACCATCTCAATAGATGATACATCTGATGACATCTTTGAAGTCATTAAAAACGAAAAATATACGAGATATCCGGTTGTCGACGGTGATAAAGATAACATTGTCGGATTCTTAAACATTAAAGAATTGTTAACAGAGCGCTATACAGCTGGTGACCGATTCAAAGAATTCTCAATTAAATCCTATATCAACCCAATCATTACCGTAATCGAATCAATCCCGGTCCATGACCTATTGTTAAAAATGCAAAAAGAACGAACACACATCGCGATCCTCATTGATGAGTACGGCGGTACATCAGGCTTAGTAACCGTTGAAGACATCCTCGAAGAAATCGTCGGCGAAATCCGTGATGAATTCGACGAAGATGAAGTAGCCGAAATCCGTAAACTAAATGAAGGTCACTTTATTTTAGATGGAAAACTACTATTAGAAGATGTAAACAATCTACTAGGGACAAATTTCATCGATGAAGACATTGATACAATCGGTGGCTGGTTCCTCACACAAAAATTCGACCCACATGTCGGCGTCGAAGTAGAAGAGGACGGCTACTTATTTAAAGTCCACGAAAGCGACGGACACCACATTCACTATTTAGAAGTTATGAAAGTGAAGGGGAAAGTTCTCTCGTTTCAGGACGCGTAAGAATGAAAGGATAGATTTTCAGGAGGTATATCCTGAGAGCTATCCTTTTTTTTGTGGGGAAGCACTAAAAACTTTAGCAAAAAACAGAACTTTTTTAGTACACTTCCGTCTAAACAGTGACTTAAAAAAAGGGGGATTAAAGACTGTGAATAGAGATAAAAACAAAGCAATCATTGCTTGGTATGAGGAATTCAATGAATCCATCTTCAAATTTATTTTTATGATGGTACAGGATTATCAATTGGCAGAAGACTTAAGGCATGAAACGTTTATAAAAGCGTTTGTTCACTATGATTCGTTTAGAGAAGAATCCAGTCCAAAAACTTGGTTATACTCTATAGCACATAATGTTACGGTAGATTGTCTCCGTAAAAGAAAACCAATTATATTGCTGAAAAACACTTTTCAATTGCATAAAGATCCTTCTAAACTACCTCACGAACACTTGGAATTAAAAGAGGATTTAAATGAGCTATACCATGTACTTAGTGCATTAAAAGAATCACATCGAAAAGTCATCATTCTTAGGAAAATAAAAGAGTTTTCTATTGAAGAAACGGCATTAATTTTAGGTTGGTCTGAAAGTAAAGTAAAATCGACACTTTATAGAGCGATTCAAAGATTAGAAAAAGATATGCTGAAGGAGGGCTATTTTAATGAAAAAACAGTCTGAAGTATCTATATTTGACAGTGATTTAAAGAAACTAGAATCTGAGTTTGTTTGGCATCATGCGAAAAGCCCAGACCTAAAAGCAAAGTTACTAAAAGATATGAATAAGATCGAATTAAGAAAAAAGGTTACGATTCCACTTGGAATTTTATTAAGAATAAGTGCAGTTGGAGCTTTATTGTTGATCGTGTTTATAATTGGAAAGCATGAACTAATAGTTAATCAAGACGCGAAAACGGGCAGTGGCACTGAAAGTATTGAACACTATTTGTTAAAACAAGAACAAGCCAACCAAGATACAAAAGTTACATATACAGCTAGTGAACAAAATCAATTTGAAGGGCTAGATGGAAACGAGGCAAAGATTCCCTTAACAATTGATTCATCTATACCAAGGGACTTACGAGATGATGTCGAATTTATAAGTGGTGAACCAGAGATTACTGTAAGTAAGAGCGATGGACAACTATTTGCTGAAGCAACCTACCCTTTGTTTAACGGAGAGTCTATTACGGTTAAAGCTATTGAAAATTTATATGGTTCAATAAATGAAATAAAAAAAGTACTAGAACCAACGAAATTAAAATCGGAAAAAATCTCTATATCTCATTTAGACGCACTTCTATTTGAAAATGGGGATAAAGCGCAATCTGAATTACTCCTTATTACAGAAGGGAATTTATATGTAATAAAAGGTGGAAATGAAGACTCAGCTTTAATTAAAGTTGCTGAACAAATAGAATTAAGTAAATAATTGTTTGCCTTTGAATACTGATGACTTCTCATGAGGAAGGTTATTATTTAATAAAAGTTTTGGAGATAGGAGAAGAATGAAATGGAATGTGAAAATTCTACTACTTTATTCGCAAATTTTAAAAACTGCTTAAAAGTATTGAGGTTATTAAGATGATTCGGTTTATTATACAATTCAGTGTAGTCTCCATATTTCTTTTATTTTCCACAGTTTTTGCTTGGTATGAGGGAAGTGCCATTTTAGATAATCCTTGGGAATGGAAATATTCTACACCATTTACACAGCTATTGTATGGAGTTGTAAGTAATAAAAACGATATTTCACAGCTGGATTACTTTGTTTATGCTGCTAAATTTCAACCCACTTTCCCGATAATAATGGTTTTGTGTTGTTTATATTTGGTGATTCTTATTGGGTTTTATATCTTGAAGCAAAAAAATTATTGGTTTGCTTATTATCTATACTTTTTAAGTGGAGTATTATTTCTATTTTATTATTTCACTTTGCATTCTCCTACTATAGGTGGTCACCTACTGGCTTCGATATTTTTAATATGTGGAATATCTTGCGGATTAACTTCCTTACTAGTGCATCTCAAGTTAATTAGGAATAGCAAGTTACCAAATTAAATTATTGAGCAAGGCAATACCTCTGCTTATTTTATAAGAAATGAAAATTACTTAAAATAAAATTTAATAATATAAAAGGAGATTCAAATTTAATGAATCTCCTTTTAATAGTATTTAATCAAAAACATAAAAAATTCGTGACGAACTACTTTTATATCGCGTCTAAGTATGTAGTAAAGGGGGGAGAAAGTTGGAAAAAGATGAACTAACAGATTGGTTTGATCAATATGGTCAAGCAATTCTTACTTACATACTTTTAATGGTAAGAGACTATCAGCAAGCGGAGGATTTAACTCAGGAAACTTTCATAAAAGCGTTTAGAAACCAACACAAATTTGAGCAAAAATCATCAGTGAAAACGTGGTTATATGCGATTGCGCATAATGTGACAATAGACTATTTTCGAAAAAAACACCCATTACAACATTATTTAGGTTTAACCATGAGAGAAGCAGATGACAAGCCTATACCGGAGCAAATTGTAACAATGAATGTTCAAAACGAGCAATTATACAAGGCAATTCAACAATTAAAACCAACATATCGGCAAGTCATTATACTAAGGAAGCTAAAAGAATTTTCGACAACAGAAACAGCACGCATCTTAAACTGGTCAGAAAGCAAAGTGAAAATGACACTAAAAAGGTCATTAGTAGAATTGAAGACTGAATTAGTAAAAGGAGGGATCACGATTGAACTTTTCCGATGAACAATTTAGAGATTTAGAAGAAGAACTTAATTTAACAGAAAAATCGAAAGCTCAACTTAGAAGTAGAATTATACATTACGTTGATCAAAGTAAAAAGCGAACGTTCAAAGCATATAAATGGATTACTGCTACTATATGTATTTTGCTTATTTTCACATCTCCATTCTATTCGAAGACAATGGCAAAAATCGTTGAGAAAATTTTACCAATTACAATCAATTCAAGTTATTCAAATGAACAAGATCATTCTGATATAACCACCCAAGTTTTTGAATTAGTCGAAAAGGAAGGGTATACAGTTAATTCTGTTGGGGCATTACCATCACCATTTACAATTGATATATCACTCTTTTTGGACAATACCACTTTGAAGCAAGCTAAAGAATTCCTCGAACCAAAAGTAACAAAACTATTGTCTGATAAAGGCTATGATGAATATAAGTTAAAGTTTATAGAAGCACCTGCAATGTCTGAAACACATTCAGAGGAGGAATTTAAAGAAAAATATCATTTAGCTGAGAAAGTACATGAAATTGTAAAGAATGTATTTACGTCACATGGATATGCTGAGGAAGTTGATGATATATTAATAGGGTTTGAGTCTAAAAATTTTACAATTGAAGTACCAAACCATGTTCAGGAATTAACTAACATAGCAGCGGATATAGAAAAAGAAATAGAATCAAAACATTTAGATGTAAAAGATATTGAAGTTACTACTTACAATCTTGAACATCGTAGACAAGATAATCGCTGGGGTACTATCGCATCTGATATTTATCATTAAATGGAAGGAAAATCGACCTATCAACTGACAGGATTTTCTTATAAGGTAGAGAAAGGGCATACTGATGTTAAGATGAAAACGGACTTTGAGGAACAGCCTTCAGAAGAAATTAGAAGTTATATTGAAATGAAGATACAAGAATATTTTTCTTTACAGGAAACTAAAGAACAAATAGAAAATGATAAATATACAATTCGGTTCTTATTAAAGAATGGCGAAGCTTTTTTGACTATTAAAAATTGAATACAGACCAAACGTAATCTTAATGGATAGTGTTTACTATAGTTCCAAATAAAGAGATTGTGTTTGGTTTAGGTAGAAGGTGCGATACATCAATAAGGAGGTATCGCATTTTTTATTTACTAAAGTTAGTATTATAACACTTTAATAATTACCTAGAATAACTAAATATATTATGTTAATATATACCTAAAAATGGAATAAAGTAGTTTATATTATAGTTGTAAAATGAGGGATATTTGTTGCTAAAGAAGAAAAAGAATATTTCGTTATATTAATTGCAATACTCCTACCACTATTAACAGGTTGCCCAGGTCTGTCAGAATATGGCCTTGAACTACCCGGAGTATATTGAGATATCATCAAGAATATATACTATAGGGTGCAAATACTTCAACAAAGGAGTATAGAATTTCTTGTGTACTAAGGAAGAAGTTTAGTAGAATAACACCTTAAAATAATACAATCCTCCATCCAATATGGATGAAGGATTCATAGAAGGAGATTGAAATCTAATAAGGACTTGGTCATCGACCTTCCATTGCTAAAGATGGTTATTGGTTACAGGTAACGATGTAATAGGTAATTGGATGATTGGTTTGCCATTCGCCATTACAATTCTACTTGAGAACACAAAAAACATCTCCTTCTACGCCTTGAAGCGGAGTCTCACCACTTCAAGGTTTAGAAATACTTTTCACTATCAAAATCTAATTCTACAGAGTAGTTTTTCGCATTAATTAAATTTGACAATCGATTCGCTTGACGCTCAATTTCTAAACCTTTTAACCGATACGCTTCTGGATCAAACATCGCCACTTTAAGAAGGGTTACACCTTCACTATAAGAAAATGAAAACTCCTCTTTAGGTGCTGCACCATATTCCTTATATTTACGAGCTTTTGCCCGTAACTGCGTAGCAAGTTCGATTGCTTCTACAATCGTAAATGATTCATCATTAAAAACAATTTCGTTTTCAATATTCGCTTTATACATAAGTTTGTCAAGCAAACGAAAATCCTTGCGAACTTCTTCTAAATCTACTTCGACTTCAGTCAATCTGCGAATCTGTTCTGGTATGTTACTTCCTTTTTCAATGTCTATAAAAGCGACACGATCCATTTCTTCTTCTAACTCATGGATTCTTTTCGATAATACGCTCTTTAACTTAACAGCTTCAGCAAGAGAAATCTTAGGCATGGCATAAGCTCCTTCTATCATTTACATATTCTGTGATATGAGATTACTATTCTATCAAAAATCTTTCAACATTAAAATTTTTAATACAAAAAGATTATGAAATTATGTGCTCAAACGCAGGGGGTTGGTACTTCAGATAGGAGGTATCGCTTTTTTAATTGCACTTAAGGTGGAGTAGTTAAATAGATAATATTTGTCGTCAATATTGACCAATAGGAATGTATGTTCTATAATTTTACAGTACGAACTGGGAATTAAAGGGGGAATTGGATGTACCATCCACGATTAAGAGGAGATTATTACGATGTAGGAAAACATTATGGAAGCATTTTATATAAGAATGGATTTCGATTTCCTGATGTTTCGAATGAAAAGATGGATTATGGAAATGATAGTTTACCGTATCTACAAGACTTCTATCCAGATATAATCAACGAGATTAAGGGATTTGCTGATGCTTGTCACACTCCGTTTGAGCAAGTAGCTGCTTTTATTCTATCTATCGGGATCTTCGATATAAGTGCCCAATGTAGTATATTCTCTTATTATAGTAATGGTGAAATGATTGTTGGCAGGAACTATGATATGTTAACGAGCGTTAAGAAGTTAACAGAAAGCTCTTTAGTATGCATGAAAAATAAATATCGTTTTGTCGGTCATTCTGATGTGTTTATCGGAAAAGTAGACGGAGTAAATGAAAAGGGTTTATTTATTGGTATGACCTTGGTACCTGATGAAAAAGTTAGACCTGGTGTTAACTTTTACTTTACTGTTCGATATATTTTAGAGCATTGCCAAAATGTAAAAGAAGCAATTGAAGTACTTAGACATTTTCACACTTCTCTTAGTAATAATTATCTCATTGCTGATAAAAGTGGCGAGATGGCTGTTGTTGAAATCGGACCAAATCACTTTAACGTACGGACACCAAATGCAAATGAATCATACATAGTTTGTACGAACCATTTTAAACATCAAACGTCTCAACCAATTGCCACATGGAGTAAAACGACCGAGCGAAATACAAATATCGTAAATGAGTTAAATAGTAAAGAACAACTAACAGAAGAGCAAGCAAAACAAATTATGTCAAATAGCGAGGGTTTCGTTTGTTTGAATTTGAAGAAATACAATTTTGGAACTCTGTATTCACTCGTTCTAAATCTAAATAAGTTAGCAATCAAAAGAGCAGAGGGAGCACCAAACAGGACAAAATATAAAGATGATAATAGATTAATAGATGAAATATTGAAACTATAGTAGTTTATCCATTAAAGTTAATGAACTAAGTGAGCGGTACTTTAATAAAAGTATCGTTTTTAATATTTAGTAAAATATTAACAAAAAGTTCCGCTCTATGTGTAAAAAATGTTTGACACTAAATTGAGGATTTATTATGATAAAGGTGTAAAGGATATTTTACAGGTAATTTATGGGGGTGGTTACTCTTTGCAAAATAAGATTAAGGAGTATCGTGAAAAAAAAGGGATTTCACAAGGAAAGTTAGCTGAACTTTGTCATGTAACGAGGCAGACGATAAATGCGATAGAAAATCATAAATATGCACCAAGTTTACAATTAGCTTTTGATTTAGCAGAGCAACTTGGAGTAAAGATTGATGAACTTTTTTACATTAAATAGAAATTGAAGAGGTGTGTAAGATGGGGAAATTAAAGAAATTTAGTATTATTTTATCTTCTTTGTTATTGGCGGTAATTTGTGGTTTCGGCGTGTTTGAATGGTTAAAAAATGGAATCATTAGCCTCAATGCAATATTTGCAGGATGTCTTTCGTTAGCATTTTTATTTAATTCATTAACCTGGGGAGATATGCAAGGAGACCATGCAAAGGATGAATTGGACATGCACATAAAAACGCAAAGTGCAAAAATAGGTTATTTTATTTTAATGATTCTTTCTTTAATAATCTTAGTCATTTCCGAGGGGGTAGGTGTTGTGAATAATTTCAATGAAATTAAAAATCTCCCTTTGGCATTGGTTGTATGTTTAGCCTTTACCGTTCTTCCGATAACAGAGTATCTATATGCAAAAAAGTATAAGTAAACAAAACTACACGATCGATTTAATATTTTATTAGGACGCAGGTTAATTTTATAAATATAGGAAAATTCTGTAACCCCTTTGCCGTATCCTCGTATTACTATATGTAATCTATAATAAGAATAGAGAAACTAAAGTGGGTAACATCTATTCTTGGTAATTGTTTTAATGGGAACTAGAAGGATATTACGTGTAAATATGATTAGAACCGGATACCCAAGATGTGCAATTAGCAGTATGTAGTAGGATTACAAGATGATTCTGTCCAACTAATGAGGTCTTACCTATGAGGAGGAATTCAATGCATTTAGGTACTCCAATCGCAAAAGGAAATACAGCAGAAGTTTATCTTTGTAATAACAAAATTATCAAAGTGTTTAACGATTATTTGCCAGATACGGAATCGATAAAGGAAGCGAATAAACAAAAATATGCTTATTCTTGCGGGCTTCCGGTACCTAAGGTTTTAGATGTTACTATAATTGCCGGAAAACAGGCAATAATTATGGAATATGCGAAGGGAGAAACGTTAGCTGATTTATATTTAAAGGATAAAAACAAAGCAGTGTTTTACCTTACGATTTCAGTCGAAGTGCAGCAAGAAATTCATAACATTATTCCAATTGAAATCGAGAGTATGCATGATAAATTATCCAGACAAATTCAGGCCGTGAATTCTTTAGATAAGCGACTAAAATCGCATTTAATAAGAAAATTGGAATCGATGACATTTGAAAATAGGCTATGTCATGGTGACTTTCATTTATATAATTTGATTAAGACCGAGAACCAAGTAGTAGTTATTGATTGGGTAGATGCGAGTTCAGGAGATATTCGTGCTGATGTATATCGCACATATCTTATCTATTCACAATATTCAATTGAATTAGCAGAATTACATTTGAAAATTTACTGTGATAAGAGTGGATTGGTAAGAGAAGAAATCTTTCAATGGGCACCTATTATTGCTGCTGCAAGATTATCAGAACATGTCACATCGGACCATTCAGAACGACTTATGGAGATTATAAATAAATTATGCTAATTTAAGAGTTTATTAATCACATTCAAGTATTAAATCACATGGAAGATTTTAAGTTAACGTTGTGAAGTTAAGTAATTAAAAGATTAAAAAGATACGCATTTAAATAATCAGCATTGTTTTAATATGAAATATCACTTTTCTATTCAACTTTGATATATATACGTAATAAATTACTAAAAATAGGATGATTATGTAATGATTATTAGAGAAATTAGAACTTCCGATGCAGAAAAATTAACATCTCTTATCCAGCAGGTTGAGGAAAACTCTCAATATATGCTTTGGGAAGAAGGAGAAAGAAGTCTTCAACCTGAAAATCAACTAAAGATGATTGAGATAATGAAGAAAAGCGAAAATTCTACAATCCTTATCGCTGAAGATGAAAATAAACTAGTAGGCTATTTATTAATTAATGGTGGGAAATCTAGGAGAAACAAACATTCTGGTTATATTGTTATTGGAATTCATAAAAAGTTTAGAGGAAAAGGAATTGGAACATTATTATTTGAAGAATTAAATCAATGGGCTTTCAAGCACAACCTACATCGCTTAGAATTAACCGTCGTCACTCGAAATAAAGCAGCCTTAGCTCTATATCAAAAAATAGGTTTTGAAATCGAAGGAACAAAAAGAGATTCACTGTTTATAAATGGTGAATACCTGGATGAATACTATATGTCAAAAATATTATGAGTTACATATCTTAACTGGTAAGTGCAATAAGATATACTTTTATTGTTTTCGAAATAGTTTTGGTAAAATTCCTTCCTTAAAGTCGATTTTGATTAGGCATATAGCTTACATTTGATTAATATAAAGGAAGATTTATTTATTTGAGGAGGATTAGTAATGTTGTGGGATAAACCTAAATGTATGGTTTGTGATAAAGAAATTAATGAAGATGACGTTGTTTTAGTGAAAATGCGTTACCCTAAGCGAAAGGGATTTACAGAGATAAAAGCATATTTAAGAAACGAAGGCAAATTCATTTGTGAAGCTTGTTATAAAAATAAATCCTAATAAAACTTTTATTTTAAGAACGATAACAGGATAGTTCAAAAAACTAAATAGATAAAGAGGAAATAGATTGAAAAAAACGATATTACTTTTTACCATACTAGCTGTTCTTTTCATGACTTCAGGTTGTTTAAGCGAATTGAATGGACAAAAAATAACTGTACAGAAACGAACCGGTGAAGAAAATATTTTTGAAGACTTTAACGAAATCACTCAAAAAAACCAGGTAAAAAAAGCGATAGATATCGTTAATAACGCAAACTGGGAACATGTAAAAGTTGAAATGGCAGAATATGCAGACTACCAATTTCAATTTCCACCAAAAAATCGTAAATCTAATGAACATAAAATAGCCTCATATTTACTATGGATTAGCCCAAATAGTGAAAATGTAGAGTTACATACCGATAGCGATAGACACGTGAAATTAAATAGGCAAGATTCAGCAGACCTATATGAAATTTTAACAGGAGAAGCGTTGATAAATTAATTTCATAACTATAAAATTATTTTTCTTCAACTAACAAATAATTTAAGGTTAGGGATTGCTGCTGCATTTATTTACGTTAACTAAATATTATTAAATGAGTTGGACACAAGGTTTGAAGATGAACACTCGATTCTAAAGTGCATTAACCTAATATTTGGATACAAGATAAGTGATTAAACAAATTGAATTCAGTCGACTTGTGAACAGATGAAATAATTCGATATCAGGGGCGTTATTTAAATAGATAAAGTAAGGAGTAGAAGAGCTTGGCCATTTTTGCAGAAACCTTACGGACAATTTCTACCGTCATACTAATTATTAGTTCCGCTATCTATTTATTGCATTTGGAAAAAGCAAAAAAGCAACAAAAACTATCAACAGTGGATTTTATCATGTACATAATAATTCAGGTTGCTTATTGTTTGTGTGCAATCAGTTTATTGATTTTTGTATTTATTTTGTGATTCTTTTTTTAAATACTCACTTTTAAACGAATTGCTGCGATGCTTTTGCGAAGTATTATCGCTTTTTTATTGCACTATAGATGCAAGTACACTGAAAAAATTTAAGAGTAGGAGATAGATAATGACGAAATACATATTATTAGTTTTCCCACTTATTTTTTACGGGGAAAGCCTTTGGTTTTATTATAGAGAGGGGCATGTTGAATCTTTAATCCTAGAGGTTCTTCTCCATTTTGCTATTATCTCAATTTGTATGATTTTTCTATTAAAACGCACAAGATTACAAAATGTATTTGATTGGTTTATTGGTATCTGTTTCACTGTGTATTTTTGCATATTGTATCAAAATACGGTTGAATATACGCTCTATTTGGAAAATGCACATTATTCATTAGAAAATTTAAGCTTCATAGTTCATTCTGTAAATTTATTACCTATAAAAGGAATGATAGATGTTATCCGTTATAGCCCAGATGCTTTGTTTCAAATAATTGGGAACCTAATCATGCTTACTCCATTTGCCTTTGCAATGCTTTATTTCAAGTGGGCAAACAGTGCCAAACAAACGATTTTGTACTCATTTCTTTGTACTACTGGAATTGAAATCGTACAGTTAGTACAGAGTATGTTAGGGACCATGTTTGACATAGGGATGGGAAGAAGTACTGATATTGATGATGTAATATTAAATACAACAGGTGCTGCGATAGGTATTGGCTGTTATTTTCTATGGAGAAAAATTGAGCAATTTTTTAGTGGAACGAAAAAAAAGTCTTATGTCGCTAATTATATGAAATAGACAATTTAGTTAAATCAGTTCTATGGGTATTCATACAAAACTGGTCTGGTGGCTTGTTTTAAAATCGATAGACAAATGTATCTTGAGAACGGAGGCACTCGAGTGTTTTTATACCATATGGTCATTCAAAACGAGCTTGGGGGAAATATAAGTCCGAACAGGGTTTTAAAAGAAGGATTAAATCATAGAACAGCAACAAGATGGTATTCAAGGGGTGCTAATTTCTTTCCAGAACTAACAGAACGTTGTAGACCTGTAAATGTACCAAAGTGGATTGATTTTAATGTTGCTTTCGGCGCAGATTTGGAACCACATGAAAAACCATATTATCGTTTCCCTGTATTTAGTGAAAAGATTTTGGTTTTTAACTTTGATCTATCAAGTGATTTATTTTCTTATATTGAAGATAGCTATGATGGAGGCAGGGGCTACTTTGTTGAAGGATTACCATCAAAAGAGAATTTAATGAAACAGTATTGGGATAGTATGCTTCCGTTGTCAGAGTATTTAGAGCAGAAACCTTATAATAATCCTGAACTTTATATTTTTGAAGAAGTTCCAGCAAAGTTAATTAGCTATATAGAGTAAAAGAATGTTCAACTAAAGGGTACCAGTAAAAGAAGGTAACTTTATTTCTATCAAAATTATTAGAAAGGAGAGTTTATGACAACAAAGCAATTAATACAAAAAATAGAGGAACTTTCCATGAATGCCTTACCTGCATTGCAGACGAATGTTTATGATGGTTGGATCGTACGGTTTGCAGATGGATATACAAAGAGAGCAAATTCAATCAATCCTATTTATTTTTCTAAGGAAGACCTGAATAGCAAAATAGAAAGCGCTGAACAGCTCTACCGTAAAAGAAATTTAAAGGTTGTATATAAGATGACTCAACAGGTATTTCCTGAAAACTTAGATAAAACTCTCGAAAAGCATGGATATTTCATTGATGGGTTGACAAGTGTTCAAATGTTACCATTGCGTGATAGTAATATTGAAATAGGACATAAAGCAATTGTTTATGACACTTTACACGATAATTGGTTGATGAATTTTTATAGATTGAATAATATCTGTGAAAAAGACCAACGTACGTTAAAGCAAATGTTACTTAATATCATACCTAAGTCTTGTTATTTTTTGTTAAATGATGAAAACGATGAAACACTTGCTTGTGGAATGTGTGTATTAGAAAGTGAATACATCGGCTTATTTGATATAGTAACAACTGAAAAGTACAGAAATAAAGGTTTTGGAAGTAAGCTTGTTCAACATATTTTACAATGGGGTAAGGATAATGGAGCAAAATATGCTTATCTTCAGGTGATGTTAAATAACCTTCCAGCATTAAAGCTTTACTCAAAATTGGGGTTCGAGGAAATATATAGATATTGGTATAGAATAAAAGAATAACCGATTTCCCATTCGAGTAACTGGAAAAGTTATTTATAGTCATTTTACACCTGTTGATGACATCAATAATGGATTTGTTAGAGTTAACACAGTGGAACCGCAAAAGATTCAATCAAGAAATGAAATGCCTTTTGAAGAAATTGATAAATAAAAATATTTAAAACTCCCAACTATCGTATTTACTAATTTTATGACACAACTAAAGGAGCAAGTTTCTTAAAGAAAGACTTTGGATCTTTAAGGTATGTAAAAGAGGGGGATATTATGGGGTTAATGAATCCTGCTGGAATGATAATAGTTTTAGTGGTCATTTCTTTGATTGGAATTCTGATATATAAGATTGTTAAGTCTATGAAGAAATCAGATGATGATTCAAAAGATGTGAAATTAAAAGAACTAGAAACAAGAGTGGATAAATTAGAGAAAAATAATTAGGTGTATTTTTTTGAACTAAGGATGCGATACTTCAATAATAAAGAGGTATCGCATTTTTTGTTGTCCGAAATATACAGGTTACTTGAAGAAAATAGGGTATTTTATAAATAACTGAAGAAAGGAGACTAGATATGGAGGAAAAAGAGAAAATCTACTACGAACGAGGTACGGATGAACTAAGGTTGAAAAATATCATTGCCCATAAACTTGTTCAAGAGTTTAATCATTGTCCAATAGAAGATTCAGAAAGAAAAAAGGAAATTATCAATGAATTATTCGGTAGTGTCGGAGTAAATCCGAGTATTGAGCATAATTTCCACTGTGACTTAGGATACAACATCCATATTGGAGACAACTTCTATGCTGGTTACAACTGTACGATATTAGATATGGCAGAAGTAAAGATTGGTGACAATTGTATGATCGGTCCCAATGTTGGAATATATACGGCTGGTCATTCAATCGAACCAAAAGACAGGTATAAAAGTGGTTATGGCATACCAATTACAATTGGTAACGATGTTTGGATTGGCGGAAGTTGTGTTATTTTAGCTGGAGTCACGATTGGCGACAATTCAATTGTTGCTGCCGGTTCTGTCGTTACAAAAGATGTTCCTGCTAATACAATAGTGGCTGGTAATCCAGCAAAGATATTGAAAAATATATAAAGTTAAATCAGACAAGTAATAGAGGTTTTAACACATATGGAGTATCCTTGCTGAAAAACGCACAGACTCTCATGGTGATGCGGGTTGCAGTTGGGTAATAAATACACGACATTTATCATTTCTTCGATTAACTGTGTATCGAACATAATAATTACAACAAGCCTTTGGAATTAGTTTAGCTCCAAAGGCTTTTAATTACGATCACAAAGATTATGTTTGCTCCGTCTGTACCTGCATTTTTTGCGGCTTCTCTAACTAACGGAGCAGGACAGAACACAAGTTGAATGGATGGGTTAATGTTTCAGAGCATTTCGTTGTTGAGAGACGTTTTACCCCGGCTACCGTTAAGAAATATTTTCATATCCGATTGACCTTATAATACGAACGTTTCAGTTTAGTTCAATTAAAATAAATCGATCACTTTAAAAAAAGTGTTCATTTTTTTACTTTCAAAAAGGATTTGGATAATAAACAATAATAATATAATGTAAATGGGTAATTTTTTATTGAAAAACAATAAACGATGTATTAAAATTATTATAATTAATATCGATGTGATGCTAACGAAAAGAAAAATGAGTGTAACAGAATTATCTGAAAGAGTTGGAATAACAATGACTAACCTTTCTGTTCTGAAAAATGGAAAGGCGGAGGCGATTCTATTATCAACTTTAGAAGCTATTTGTAAAGCTTTGGAGTGTCAACCTGGTGATATTTTTGAATACCAGAGTGAATCGACTTCAAACACAAAGAATAGATTTTTTTTAGGGGGAGAGATATGGATATTTCAAAACGTATCTTACTAATAGGTAATTTAGCTTACTCCATGCCAAATTTAAGGCGTAGTTTATGAAATATTCTTTATTTAGATTTTTCGACGTTTTTGAGGCGTTTGCTATCTACCTAATCTGTTTTGCTTCAAACTTAATATTTATTTATGTAAAAACTTTGAATTTAGAAGGTTCTTTTATTTTAAAGTCTTTTGTTAAAAGTATTATAGACTATCAATTTATAATAAATATTTTTCTTACATTTATTGTAATAGTCTTTCACTATCAATTTTTAAACCGTAGGAAAACAGAAATAGCCTGCCGAATACTTGTAGGAGATACAATGGTCAATATTATAATCCGATATATCTTGAATAGTCTTACTATATTATTGTTTAGCTTTTTACTATCACTTTCATTAAACTTCTATTTACGGCTGAATGTAACCAGCAATCTCTACTTAGTATTTATTTTTATTATATATATATTAATTAGTGCAGGTCAGGTGAAAAAAGAATGAGAATTTTACAATTTTTTATAACGAGAATATTTTTAAAAAGATGGATACTTGTTTTGGGTATGATAATATTACTTTTTTTAGCTAATTATCTTTCTTTTACTACTGCTCGTTCAATTATTTCAACTTTTCAAGGTTATCAAGAAATAGAAACTCTGAATAAAGAAGGGACTTTTATAGCTAATCTGGACCCAAATAGTGAAGCTGATTTTGATAAAATTAATATAGATGATACTCAAAAAGTATATGAATATTTAAACAAAAATTATACTTATGCTTTGCAAGCCGATGGTTTTGTCACTTCATTACATAATAAATATGAGATGAAAGTTTCTATCAGTTATATCAACGAAGAGGCTTATAAGATAAATCAATTTAGATTATCTCAAGGAAACCACTTAAACTTCAATTATAAATTTAATAATGAAAAAATACCTGTTTTAGTAGGTGCAGGTCTAGCCACAAACTATCCTATAGGGTCAAATATTGAGATTACAGATCCTGCCACCCAACAATTAGTCATTTTAAAAGTTCAAGGAGTCTTGAAGGAGAATACTCATCGTTCTAATTTTTATGCTCCCAATTCAAAGAACTATTTCAATTTTTCAATTTTATTACCTGTTAATGAAGAATTTATTCAAAGTGCTGGTCTTGACTTCCACGTTAATGGTTTGATGGACATTGCGCTTCTTGATTCGACTGAAGAGATAGCAATAAATTTAAAGGTACATATCCAGGAAAATCTAGGTTTAGAATTTAACTTTTTTAATCAACAAGAAAACTTTAATTACTTTGAAGATTACTATGTATATTCATTAAAAATCATCTGTACTATCACCTTTATTTTACTCATAATCATTGTTTGTCTAGCTACCTGGAATACTTTGATAAGTATTCGATTAATGATAAAAGATTTTACAATCAATTTATTAGTTGGATTAAGTTATTCAAAACTAAGATCAATTTTTTATCGTTATTTTGGAATATTGTTTTCTATTAATTTAGTCATATTATTTGTGATAACCGCTTTCAATAGGTACGGCTTTTGGTTAAGAAAAGACTCAATTTTTGCTACTTACGGAATATTTGGCTTAATAAGTATGGATTGGATTGCTTTACTTATTGTTCTTTTTATAGATTTTATTATCGGGTTTACGATTGTTGAACTTACGCTAAGAAAAGTTAAAAGTATTCCGATCTCCATGGGGGTGTTAAAATGACTAGTTTAATTAAACTAGAAATCCAGAAAAAAACATTCAAGAAGAAAGGTTTTTCTATTTTAAATGATTTTGAGTTGAAAGTTGAACCTGGGGAAAGACTTTCTATTATAGGGGAGTCTGGAGTTGGAAAAACTTCTTTGCTTAATATTATTGGTCTACTTGATACACAATATCAAGGGAGCTATAAGCTTTTTGATTCATCTGTTAAGGAATTATCACGAACTAAACTAGCTGAGTGGCGTAATCAAAAAATTGGTTTTGTTCTTCAGGAGTCCGCACTAATTCATTCTCTGACCATAGAGGATAATATTAAATTGCCCCTTATGTATGCCAACATTGAAAAAGACCCAACTGTCCAAGATCACTTTAAAAGAATTATTAATAAAATTGGAATTGAGTCCATTTTGAACAAAAAACCGCTTGAGTGTTCTGGTGGCCAACGATCTAGAGCTGTTTTTGCTAGGGCTGTAATTATGAATCCCCAAATAATTTTATCAGATGAACCAACTGCGTCTTTAGACTTAGCAAATAAAGAAAAAATGATCAATCTACTTTTTGATATGAATAAAGAGTTTAATACTACACTTATTACAGTGACTCATGATTTAGATTTAGCCAATCGTCATCAACGAGTAATTACTCTCGAAAGGAATGAATAAAATGGGATTCTATACAATGATCATGTCATTCATACTTGGTATATTCTTTACCATTCTTGGTGTTTCTCGTAGGAAACGTAACTTTTTATACAAGTTTTACCTAGTTCTAGGAATCATTCTCATTCTTTTTGCTGTTTATCTAGCAAGGCCTCATTAAGAATCATAGTTATATAAATCATAAATGAGTTATATTTGGTATCTGAGTCTGAATTTGTTAGAAATCACCTGAATTTGCCAATGCATAACAATATAATCAAGAAAGAGTAGTGTTGTTTGCTTATTAATTTAATTACTACCGTCAACACTTATTTTTAACATAAAATTTCAATGCTTCTTAAAATAAATTGGAGATAACTGTTAATGTGATAATTTTCCTTATTTTAGAATTTAATAAACGCTCAACTTACGATGAAGAGATGTCTAATCTAATTGAAGGAAAAACTGTTAACGAGATTAGTATAATGGATCTAGAAAAAGTAATAGGCAGCTTATATCACTGATACTAATAATCTAGAATCAATACTTAAAGTTTAAGCTCAAAGAAATGGAGAATTTCGAACGTCCAGTCTATACTTTTTTCCTTAAAACAGGTAAATACAGTACCTAACGTTTATGATATAAGAATTAGAGAAGAAATGGTTATCTTTTGTGGTCATTTATGTTCTGTTAGGGATGACAATTTACATTACGAGGTTGTTAATGATTTATTTGAAAACCACCGCATAGAATAAAATTCCTTATTTATTAATCGAACGGGTGCGATACCTCACCAAAGAGGTATCGCTATTCATATTGAACTAAAATGTAGAATCGTGAAAGAAGGAATATACAATTCGAATGGAGAATATTCAGTCGTAAGAAGGTATTGGAGCAATTAATATTATATTGAGGAATTATTAAAACGTCTTCTCATAGGTATATTGATTATACTGATTGGAATGTATTTTTTAACTAGTACTGGTGATTAGATATTCCACTTATCAAATAATGGTGGAGCAAATGTACAAAAAGAAAAAGCTAATTCGAGATATACAATAGTGCCGTTAGGTTAGTATTCAATGAAAGTATGGTGTACTAATGGATGTAAAATCATTATGGGATTTAAGGGTTCAGGAATTTTATCGGAAAATGTTCAGATACTACTCCATAATTGGTGCGAATGTTGTTTATTTTTTTTTGATTATTGGTAGTATCTTTATTTATTATTTTCATTCATTTCTTCAATGGATACCTCCTCAAATCTCAGTTGAAGGAATTTTATCGCTATTTGTAACCTTCCTTTTAATACCGACAAAAGTTCGTACATTTATGAAAAGGGCTGATATAATCTTTTTGTTGCCATTAGAATGGGGATTAAAGCCGTATTTTATTAAATCACTTGTATATAGTTTTGTTATTGATGTTATGAAATTGCTTAGTTTCATTACTGTTTTCATATCCCTATTTTTACACACAACAAATATAAAACCTCTCCTTCTTCTTTTTATAGTGGGGATTGCCGCTAATAACATTTTAATGAAGTGGACAGAACAATGGTTAGAGAATCATGTGCAATTTGTGTTACATAGGTTGAATAGGTTTTTTTCAATATATTTAATGTGTTATTTTATGTTAAAAAATGACTGGATGTTCGTGCTTATTTTAATGAGTGTAAATGTCGTCTATTTCATTTTTTCTATAAGAAAAAATAGAAGTCTGAATTGGCAGTGGCTAATAGAGGAAGAAGAAAGTGCCTTATTAAGAAACTTTAAATTTATAAATATGTTCATAGATGTCCCTAATCTTAAACGTTCTTTTCGCAATAGGCGTTTACTTACTATGGTTGTAAAAAGATGTATCCCATATAGTCAGAGCCGTACATTCGTATATTTATACTCACATTTGTTTGTAAGATATAATGATTACTTTTACCTTTATATAAGACTGACCGTAATTGGTATCTTTGTTAATTATGCTGTGCCAACAAGTGGTTGGATTTTTAATCTCCTAATTATATTTATAACTGGATTTCAATTAATTCCTTTACAACATGAAATGAAACAAAGTGTATTACTTTATCCTATTTCTAAATCCCAGATGAAAGATTCTTTCTTAAAGTTTGTCTTAGTTATATTATATGCACAATCATTTATTCTATTTTTCGCCATGTTCATTCATCCTTCCACTGCTAAAATGTGCGCGATCTGACGGGCTGATCATTCGTCCTCTTGGTCCCCCCAGATCGCTTGGGCCTTTTTTCTTAATAGTAATAAGGCTGCAGCTTCTGCCAATGCTTTCTCTTTTTTTCGCAAATCTTTTTCTAAGGTTCTTGCACGCTTTTTTTCCTCTTTCAATTCCTGATTCAGCTGCTTTGATTGGCTAGATTCACGGCCATTTGCATTTAGGCACGAAACTCGCCATGCTTCAATTTGTTCTTTATATAGTCCCTTTTTCCGACAATACTCTGCAAGTTGTGCACTATTCATTGTGAAGGTTTCCATGACAACGAGAAACTTATCTTCACTACTCCATTGTTCAGAACTTTGTCCATCTCCAGGTGTAGGGTTCCCAGCCATTCTAGCTCCCTTTCTCCACTTGTAAAGTGTGGGTTCCGTAATGCCCAACTCGTTACTTAATTGGCCTACAGTTTCATTATTAGGGGGCATCATTCTCTTAACAATTGATGCTTTCTCTTCCTTTGTATATCGTTTACCATTATTATTTTTCATGTCGATCAACCTCCGTGTATGATTTAAACTATACACTAAAGTTCCCTACGACATCTATCCTAACAGAGGGGGACATCAAGAAAATTATTAATGTTAATTGCTTTCATATGGTCTTTTCCTTTAAGTTTGTATATGCTAATGACGCCAGGTATATTTCTACTGTTTGGAATTACTTGTTTTTTTTATTTGTTAAGTTATATTCAAATGAGGAAAAAAAGGGGATATAAGGATACTTCTTGTACTAACGGATAGCTTTACTTCAACAAGGAGTAAGGCTTTCCTTATTCCACTAACGGTGCAGAATAGTTTAAACAAGGGTGTTACAGTTTTATGGTAAAATGGAGGAAATACTCTGGAAGTTGCTGTCATGTTAATATTAAATACCGAGTATGTTAACTACATACGTGGGAGAATTAAAGCTAATAATAAATTTCTTGATATTATAAACTCTCAAAATTACTTAGATGTTGTGTTAAGAGGGCACCTTTTTATCGAATCAAAGATTGTGGAAATGTCCAAGGGAAATTAACCAATCCTAGTGTTTTAGAATTAGGTAAAGTTTCTTTTTCGTTAAAATTATAATTAGGTGCTGTTTTAGGATTATTATAGCTAGAAGATTTGCCAGCTTACAAGAAAATAAAATAAATAGGTTACGTAATGAGACTGCTCATAAACTTACCTTCGAAGTTACTGATGAATAGGTACAAGATTTAATTTCAACTCAAGATCCATGTCAGTTAAAAATCTCAAACTTTAATGATGGTGATGATTTAGCTTTTCGTTTTCTACTTATAGAATCAATATGGATATTATTTTGCTCTATAATTTTTGAAATAATTTTCGTTATAGTTCTTCAACTATAGAGGTAGGTTTGTTGAAGAGGTATTCGTAACAGGATAGAAGGTATTTTATTAATCTTATTGGGGTGACTTTATTGTGGAAAGCATTTGGCAAAAAGATAATGACTATGGCAAATTAGAAACGTTAACAGATGTGATGATAGAAATAGCAGAAGAAAAACTGAAGGTTAAGCTACCAAATTCCTACATAAATATCTTGAAACAACAAAATGGTGGTTATATTAAATTTAATGCACACCCTTCAGATATACCAACATCTTGGGCTGAAGACCATGTTAATGTTGACCATTTTTTTGGAATAGGATTGGGTAAGGAAAAAGGAATATTAGAAAGTGAATATTTAATTAAAGAATGGGATTTACCTGAGAATGTGGTAATAATATCAGGAGATGGACATTCATGGATTGCACTTGATTATAGGAGTAGGAAAACCGAACCTTCTGTTATTTTAATTGATATTGATGAAGAACAGGTTTTTGAACTGGCTCCAAACTTTGACTCCTTTCTAAATGGGTTATATGAAGAATCCATAGATTTTGAAGAAGAGTGCACAGACGACATACAACGTCAATGGACAATAACTGAAATCAACGATACATTTTCAGCTAATAATGAATTTGAAATAGCTTACGCGTTAGATTATCTTTCATCAAATGACTCTGAACAAAAGCAATTGATTGAGCAGAGCTTAATTAAACTGCTTCAACATTCTAAATTAGAAGTAAGAGAAACCGCAGCCAATTATGCTTATCATTTTTATGAAAACGGAATACTATCAACGAGTTGTGTAGAAAGTATTGTGAAATTTATACGGAATGACAATGAAATAGAATATTTTGCTGATATGTATTTTGCAGGTTTGTAGGATAACAAAGATTAATGGACAATTATGTTATTTGATAATTGTACTAACGGATAGGATTACTTCAAGTAGTGGTAATGCATTTTTTATTGTACTAACGATGCAGAATAATTGAAGAAGGAATAGCAGGGGGTGAGTGGAAATGAGTTTGGCTTCCTACATTGGCTGTAATATAGAAATACCGTGTAATGATGATGAATACTCAGATGATTTTTTTTATATTGGCAGTTGTTTTGCAGGTGAGGATGAGATGATAAATGTAAAAAAATATCAGTTTACTACACCTTATGTTTATGAAGTATCAAGTCATTGGGGAATAGAGATTACGGAATATATGACCCAAAAAACGTGTGTGGAATCAAAAAAGAAGCTAATAGAACTTTGTGAAATTATGGATAGTTCCCTTGAAAAAGGAGATTTTTTTGAACTGTATAGTTGTTGGGTAGGAGAAGAAACTGAAAAGCGGGAGGGTGAGATAACCCTCCAAATCAATAACTTTGATATTGACCAGATAGAAATACCCGAAAAAACGTTAGTTAGATTTGAAAAATGAGGTTTTCTTCTTCAAGTAAGGGTGTGATAATCGAAGAAGGATTATCGCTTATTCACAAAAACAAATACTATATTCGATAAAAAAAGATAATGATGATGGTGAAATGCTGGCTTATAATGAAATGTTGGCAGATGTTAAAGAAATGAAGGGAAATAAATTTGTAAATAAGTACGTAAATATAATAAAAAAACTTGCATTACAGTTTGAAGACGAAAAGTTCAATGATAAAAGTGAAGTAGAAAAAATGTCAGGATACAATAATGCAATTTTCTCTATTTTGAAGTGTATTAACCTAATTTATTAGTATGATTTAGTAGGTTAGTCATAGGGTAATCAATTTTGTCTTATTGCACTAACGAAGCAGGTTAGTGCAACAAGAAGGAAATTTGTTCTTAACCTAGAATTGGTTAATTCAACAAAAACTATATTATTTTTGGGGGTAAAGATGGGATATATAGAAGATTTACGCAAAGTGGTTGGGACGCAGCCTCTTATATTAGTAGGCGTTGCTGTTGCTGTAATTAATGAAACTGGCGAATTTTTATTACAAAAGCGAAGAGATGGAGTTTGGGGTGTCCCAGGGGGATTTATGGAATTAGGAGAATCTACTGAGGAAGCTGGTAGAAGAGAAGTTTTAGAAGAAACAGGGATTGAAATTGGTAAACTTGATTTAGTAGGTGTTTTTTCAGGAAAGCAGCATTATGTAAAGTTACAAAATGGGGATGAATTTTATCCCGTTACAATTGCCTATGTTACAAAGGAAATTAAGGGTGGGATTTTAAAAGCAGACGGTTAAGAAACAACCGAAGTGAATTTTTTTAAAATCAATGAATTACCCGAAGGACTTAGTCCTGTAATAAAAAATTTAATTAAACAATACTCGCTTTCATTATAAATATATGTTGTCTTAGGGTTCTATATCAATTATCGAACAAGTATGTGAATAATTGGCTTAAACAATCGGGTAGCGATACTTCACTAAAGAGGCATCGCATTTCTAATTGTACTAAAGAAGCAGGATTGTTTAAGAAGAAATGGAACTTTTATTGTAGGAGCTTCGTATGTGAAATATCAAAGGTTTAAGTTAGGGGCTGTTTTCTATGTTTGATATTACATTTTTATTTATTATGGCTTTTGCTGGTGGAACTATAGCTATCATTGGTATCTCGGTTATATTAGGTCGAAGAATTACGGAACCGAAGAAAGAACTCCAACAGAAAGTTAAAAACCTCGAAGAAGAGGTTAGGAAGCTAAAAAATGAGAAATAGAAACCTAATTTATTTATCTATCAGGGGCGTTTCTGCAATGGCAGTAGAGTCGTTTTTCGGACTATCGGGGCAGAATAGTGGAATAAGTCGGTTGGGTTATTATGGTAATATTGGATAAGGGGGATGGAATTGAATAAATTATTGATGATGTTAGTTATGTTAATTCTATTTACTGGTTGTTCTAACATGACAACCAAGAATGAAGAGAATACAGATTTACTAATTTCCGATGCTTTGACCTCTATTGGTGGAGTTAATGAAAGTTTTGATAGGCAAAAGTTAAGTTATGAAATCACTATTATTAATAAGGGGAATGTTCCAATAATTGATGACTCTATCAAAGTAATTTTAACTGAATGGATTAATGAAAAACTAATAGAACATGAAATAACAGAGAAAAGATTTAATGAAGACAACATAATAGTTAAGGGCTATGTTGTTTTCGATTCCAAAGGTTTGACTAAGAACGATATTGTAGAAAATAAATCCTATATAAATGGAATTAATATCGAGACTATGAATGGTAAGGAAATACTAATTGAACATAAATATGATTAACTTGTGAAGAATTACACTTAAACTAACGGGTGCGATACTGCAATAAAGAGGTATCGCATTTTATATTGGACTAAAGGTGCAGTTTAGTTGAAGAAGGAAAGGATTGTATTTACATGGAAATATATTGTTATTATGCCATATTGGAGTGTTAAAAGTGATTAAATTTTTTGAATATAACTGGCAAGTACGAGATGAATGGCTTAACTGGTGTAATCAACTAACCACAGAAGATTTGCTTAAAGAACGTCTTGGTGGAGTGGGAAGTATTTTATATACCTTTTTTTCATATTATTGACGTGGAATATAGTTGGGTTCGTGCTATTAATGGGAAAAAAGATTTTGTTGTTCTGTTTGATGATTATAATACACTGGATAAGGTTAAATGTCTCTCTAATAAATTTCGAAAAGAAATTAATGAATTACTGAAAATAAATTTAGATGAATGTGTGAAAATGACCTTGTAAGTGTTGCTTGGAATAAAGAAGTTATATATACAAAAGGAGAAATAATACACCATATAATAGCTCACGAAATTCACCATATTGGTCAACTGTCTGTCTGGGCTAGAGAATTAAAATTAAGCCCAATTTCAGCTGATTTTATAGGCAGAGAACTAAAATCTTTCCATTCTTAGTTATAATTAAGGTCCATTTTTTATTACTGGTAAATTCATTCCTTATTGTAAAGGTGCAGGCTGATCGAATAAGAGTATAAATAAAACAGATGATTAAAGGGGAGAGAAATTATATTGAAAACTAACAATGTTGATGTGATACAAATTAGCATTGAAGATAAGCATATTCTTAAAAATTTATACCCACTATATCTTCATGACCTCTCACAATATACTGTTGAAGATATAGATAACAATGGGCAATATGACATAGACTTCCTCGACGATTTCTGGGAGAAAGAAGGTTTAATACCGTATTTGATAAAAGCGGAAGGTAGCATTGTCGGGTTTATTTTAGTTCAAACGGGAGCTTATGCACCACCAACAGGAGAAGACTTTTATGTAAGTGAATTTTTTATACTAAGGAAATATCGAAGAAAGGGTATTGGAAAAAAAGTTATTAAAGAGTTTTTTAATTTGTTTTCGGGTACATACCTACTTGGACAGCTTCCTAATAATATCCCAGCAATTCAATTTTGGAAGAGTGTTTTTAGGACTTTTAATATTGAATTTGAAGAGTTTAAAAATATGGAATTAGGTTCACCTTACTTTATCAGCGATTCAATGTCAATTATTAATAAATCGTATTCAACGAAGGGTGCAAGAGTTTAAAAAGAGCTGTCATTGAGAGCTTTTTGTTATTGAACTATAGGAGCAGTTTACTTAAATAAAGGTCTATTGAAATATTCATTAAAGTAAATAGTCAGGAGGGAATTATGAAAAAGAATTTTCCAATCATTTTAATCTTAACTTTTATGTAAATTAGCTGTTCTACTGAGGAAGATAGAGTAAATAGTAAATTGAAACCCGATGTGGAAGATAAATATAGTAATTGTTATTTTTGAGAACAAAATAACTTCTGAAGAATACCAAAGTAGTATCAATAACGACTTAATTGACGCGAATAAATTATATGAAAAAATTTATTCTGTTTCCTATATTAACTTAGAGGAAAATTCATCGCATGATTATGCATATAAAGAAACTTTATCCTTAAATGAAATGACTTTCTTATGATTATAGTTTTTGACAATAAGGGGATAGTTCTTCGTACAAATAATGTTTTAGATTTAGAAGAGTTTATTCTAAATTAGAGTTTCCTCATTATAGAAAGTGTGCGATACTTTAAAATAATTATCTTTTTTCTTATAGTACGAACAAAGATTGTTTTAAAGGAGATGAAGCTATTTGAGTATAGAACAAGGATTAAAAATAATGGAGTGGGTGGCTTTTTATTTAATGCCTTTCTTTTGTATAGTTTTTGTATTAAATTGCGTGAGTTTAGCAAAAAAAATAAGGATAGGTGAGAATACTGCTAAAAACACGATTTGGATAACAATTACATTTTTATTGATAATTTACTCAATAATGAGTGTAGCAGCAATGAATTATTGATTTTTTACCCAAGAACATTTGAACCTGACTTTCACCTTTAGCGACATCCAGACCACAACTGGATTCATAAATTATCTCCTCCTAGTGTAGTGGATTGACTGGTAACCTCTATCTAACTTGTCATTCATATCTTCGCTTGTTATACGGGGTCCTCATGTCCCAACCAGTCTAATCATGTGTTAACAAGTAGAGGGCGAACAGTTTAGTTGTCGGGATCAAGTCCCACGGATGCTTCCGTTCTATCCCGGCTACTATCAATCTATAAATTAAATAAAAATAGTCATCCAGGTTTCTCTGGTAGACCTTATAATACGAAAAGGAATCCTTCAACTAGAGGTATCGCATTTCTTATTATATTAAAGGAGCAGATTTTGTTGAAGAAGGAATTAACCTGTTTTATAGGGAATTAAGTCAGTAAAAGGTTTATTGGAGGTATATATGAATAGAAAGTATTTCTGGATTTGGATAAGTATTATTGCTGTTTTGTCATTTTTCACAGGGGAAATGGTCACATTTATGATGCTTCTTTTAATTTTACTAACACTTAATGAAATTAGCACAGTTTTGAAAGATTTTTATGATGATTGGAAGAAAAGAAATTAAAATTACACTATTTCTTTTCGCTAACTGGTGCGACACTTTAAGAAAAAGTATCGTTTTTTCCTTATTGTAAAGACGCAGGTTACTATAACTGTGAAACTTGAATAAATAACAACCGACTTATTATATGAGGGGTGTGTTATGACAAATCAAAAGAATTTATTAGCTTTGTTTTTAGTATTTTCTATTTTATCAGGGTGCGTAGCTGATGGTGGAAAAATATCGGCAAAAGATGTATTAAAACAAAATTCAAATGCTGATATTTTACAATACGATGGATTTATTTATAGTAATATTTCAGAACTTGAATGGTTTAAAGAAGAAAAGGAAAGGTATATCAAACATAATTTATTAGGTGAAATCAAAAAACAATCAACTAGTAGTTTACGATTTAAGGATTTGACTGCTACTAAGTTGCCTATTGGTGCAAAGTTATATTCGACAAGTGAGAATGAAAAAGATTTGGGAATATTAATAGTCGAAGACGAAGAAATAGATTTGTATTATATGAAATTGCTTGAAGGTTAATAATAAATGAAAATACTTAACCTAACAGGTGGCGATAGCTGAACAAAGCTGTCGTTTCTTTAACTAGTAAAGTAGGAATATTTTATAAGAAACCAATAAAAAGGCAGATATTTATTGTAAACTATTGTTAAAGAAGTCTAATTTAGGGAGGTATACTGAACGGTATGAATATTGGAGATGCATTATTTCAGTTGTTTTATCTTGCATTTATTGTACTAATTGTTGCTTTAATCGTGTCATTTTTCCGATCTTATAAGAAGCGAAACAATCAGCTTGATAGAATTGAAGAGAAAATCGATGATGTGAACCAACAATTGAAAAAGGATGCTAAGTAAGGCTTGGATAATTAAATGTAGGATAGCGATTGTACTAAAGGAAAATCGCTTCTTGGCTAACGATGCAGTTTAAGTTGATAAAGGGGATAACATATTGCTAACAGAAAACGTACATATTGCTGTGCCAACAGCATTTTATGAAGATGAATCTTTAAATGTTCAAGGAACAATAAGCCATATAAGAGGCCTGTATAAACAAGGAGTAAAATCTGTTCTTGTCTCTGGAACTACTGGAGAACAGCACAGTCTAAACCTCCAAGAAAAGATTGAAATAATAAACGGATTAGAATTGGAAGAAGAACTCATTAATAATATGGAAATCATATTTGGTGTGGCTTCAATTAGACAGAAAGAAGCAGAGGAATTAGCAGAAAAGATTCGTCCCACAAGAATATCAGGTATTATGCTTGGGTATCCACCGTATGTGATACCGACACAAGAAGAAGCATTCGTTTATACAAAGAAGATTATTGATCTAAGTAATAAACCTACTATTTTATATAACAATCCAAAAAGAACTGGATTTGATTTATCAGAGAAGAGTATTATTCAATTAAGTAAGATTGACTTAGTGATTGGAATAAAAGATGCTGGAAACAAAGAAAAAGTTGAACGAATTAAAAAGGGTTTGCATAGAAATGATTTCTATTTTTATGCTGGGGGAGAAGTGGATTTAGAAGAAAAAGTATCATATGGGTATAATCGCCTTTCTTCCATTGCTGGGAATGTTGCCCCTACAGAATTTAGACAATGGTTTCAAAAAATTCTTAATAAGCAAAAAGTAAATAAACAAGAATATGAAATAATAGAAAATATTATGAAACAAGTTTTTCAAGCAAATACTATTGTGAGCCTGAAAAAAATCATTAATGATAAGAGTATTCCAATAGGGATTTGTAGAAAACCAATAGGTAATATTTTAGACTGATGACGAAAGTGTATATCCAAACATGTAATATTTTTTTAATTATTTCACATAGACTAAATGCTAGCTTAAGTTTAACAGAGAGTTGTCACGGCAACTCCTATTTTTTTGTGCTCACAATGAAGAATAGTTCAACAAATAATGGTATTCAATACTAAAAGGGAGTTTTTTGAGGAAAATACCAAAGTCATGTTTAAGAAAACAAACATTATCTTGGTAACACTAGCATTATTTATTACCATTTTAAATCATTTTAGGTCAAAATATTCTGTTTTTCTTATTAAAAACGGAACAGAATAGTACAAGGAATTATATTGTTAACGTAGCAATAGAGAGAAATGTTGAGGAGGAATAATAAAATGAACAACTCTTACAAGCTGCAAATTTGATAGGAAAAAGATATCCTTACGTCAATAAATATTTTTACAAAGTTTTTATTGTTTTTTCTAAAATACGCAAAGTTAGTAGTATACTAATAAAGTAATCAGAATGACTTCAGTAATATAAGGTATATTATATTTGTTGAATAGATTTTCTTTTAAGATAAGAAAAGTAGGTGAACAAAGTGGGAAAATATCAATTGGATACGAAAGGTCAAGTAGCAGTGACAAAGTTTCATGAAAAACAGTCACCTGCCAAGTTTGACAAAAAGCAGCATCTTGAAAAAATGCGTGCGGAGTTTTTGAAAAAGAAGCAAAAACAAACAGATAAATAATTGGAATGAAAACATAGGGGAACGAAAATCTCTCTATGTTTTATTCTTTTTTAAAAGGAGTTTTTCACAAAACAGTGACAACAAACTCATCATCAGATATCCATTCCTCATTAAATTTTACAGTATCAGATTATTCACCACCAGGAATTTTAAAACTCTATTTGGATAGTCCATTTATATCAACCAATTTACCCGCTCTACGATGTATAAGCCAGTTTCTTGAACTAAGTGGTAAGATATACTCCAACAATGAGGTATCGAATTTCTTTTGTACTAATGGTACAGGGTAATTTAAGAAGGACTAATTTAGATATTTAAACTTTAAAATATGGAGCTGAAATAGATTGAAAAAAAAGTTAGTTTTCTTTTTCATCGGAACGATTTTACTTTTAACCTCTTTACCAATTGGTACAAAAATGGCCATAGAACTTATTCATACGCAAAAAATGAATCAAGACTATAAGATTACAAATGTAAGTGAAGGTTTTCCTCCTACTGACTCTACTTATATTTTTAAAGACCATATTGTAGAGATAGAGGAAACGATAAAGGATAAGGAAAGTTACATAGACCCTTGGAATAATAAGGTTGTTATTGCAGATTTATCGATAAAATTAGATGGACAAGAAATAGATACAATGAATGATTATCCAATAAGACTGGAAGAAGAAGGTTTGAATAGATATTATGGGGAAATTGCTTACTTAACATTAGAAGATAAAAAAAATGATAAGACCCAATTTGTCATACTCTTGAAAAAGACCAGGGAATTACTGAAAGAAATGCCAAACGGAGATATAGTTGGTGGGGTGCCTGTTGAAAAATTAAAGTTCACGCTATATACATTAGATGAAAAAGGTACGTTGAAAAATAAATCTTTTAGCTTTTCTGAACGAGACGCCCTACAAACAGAACTGCTGAATGCTGGCTTTGTAGTTCCTTATTCAATAGGTTATTATACAGACGCTTGGGAAGGTTATCCTTCACTATTATTTCCTTTCATTTTTCCATTTGGAACATTTGTAGTTGGTGTTATATTGATAATTTTCTATATACCTATTAAAAAAGTAAAAAAATAAAATGTAAGAACAGGAGAGATTTTGTTCAAAAAATAGAGAGCAGAAACTAAAAATCGTTTTCTGTTTATTTTTTTGAACTCAGGATTTATTTTCAAGATATTAAAATATTTTTAAAATGTTGAAACTTTTATTGGTGATAGAGTCCACTAATAGGTGAAGGGGGGATAATTGATGGAAGCAGAAATCCACCGATTAGTTAAAAAGGCAATCAAAGGTAACAAAAAAGCATTTGAAAAGTTGGTTCAACATCACTATGAACAAATCTACCGAACCGCATATCTTTATGTACATAACGAAGCAGATGCATTGGATGTGGTTCAGGAGGCAACCTATCAGGCTTATAAATCCATTAACTCGTTACGAAATCCAGAGTATTTTACGACCTGGCTCACCAGGATTGTGATTCGATGTTCGGGACAGGTGATAAAGAAAAGGGACAATGTCATTCCGTTGAGTGATGAATTATTATCAAGTTTACCAGATGAATCGAATTCTAATATTGATAAGTCTTCACAACTTCTAGATGCCGTTTTGCAGCTAAGACTGAATTATCGTACAGCCATTATATTATTCTACTATTACGATTACTCGATCAAAACAATTAGTCATGTGATGGAAATTCCAGAGAATACCGTAAAAACATATTTGAGTAGAGGAAAAGCAGAGCTAAAAAAGATTTATAAAAGTGAGGAGGACAAATGCCATGGATAACAAAGAAATCAATGATGCAATTGACCAAATACCTGTCCCAAAAGAAAAAGTGTTTAGCGCCATTTCCAAAGGGATAAACAAGGATGTGGATCGAGGCTTTGGAAAGAAAATGAAAGTTTTTACTGGTGTAGCGACTACTGCTGCTATTCTAGGAATCACGATGGCCTCCGGATTTTTTAATCCTACCATGAATAAGGTACTGGCTAATGCCCCTTTAATAGGTGTCATCTTCCAAGAATTTAACGATTCAACAGGTGTTGATTTAGCTAATCAAAATGCCGTTACTGAATTGAATCAATCTATTACAAAAAACGGAGTGACTGTCAAAATGACTAGTGCATACTTTGATGGCAGTGTGGTGTCAATTACGGGATTTGTAAACGATAAAGTTGAAAATGGGAGAAACGAAAAGGGTGAAGTAAGTTTTGATGTTAACTTTGAGCATAATGAAGGGGATCATGATCCTTGGCTGGGTGGACGATCAACGGATATAAAGAAGGTAGACAATGGGTATAAATTCCAATGGAAAATGAACTATCCATATAAAACAATTAATGAAAATTTTACTCTCCCTATAACGATCCATAACATTAATGGTATAGAAGGAGAATGGAATTTTAATATACCTATACAACAAAAAAAAATTATTACACTTACCACAAATCATGAGGAAAAGTATCCAGAAGAAGAAGTCAGGATTAATATAAAAGAAATTCAAACCGCGAAAGCCACATCTACACTTATTTATGAGACTGTGGGAAAATACAAAGGTGATGACATAATTATTTCAAAAGCAGTTGATGATAAAGGAAACGTATATCAATTTGGAAATCGAACAGAGCTCGAAGATTCCGCACAAGAAGATGGCTATCATCGTACCGTTCGGACAGAGATGACCAAGCTAAATTCAAGTGCGACTTCACTAACTTTTTATCCATATTTAAACATAGCAGTCCCAAAAGGTGAGCGACTATTAGATGAAAAGTCCTTTTCGATAAAAAGTGAGCGCGAAGATTTTGGCCTACAGGTAAACAATGTAACACAAGCCGGAGAGCAATTAGTAATAGACTACCAAATCACTGGTCTTTCGAATAACTTAAGCCAGAAAAGATTAGAAACTATTCATCATAACTTGGAATATGCATTTTGGTTAGTGGATGACAAATATAAATCAAAAATTTACCCGGAAAATCCATGGCCTCCTAAAAACCACGGAATTCCCTTTAATAAAGTAAAAATGATTGATAAAGCAACAGCACACTACCAATCTACATTTGATTTAAACGGAGAAGAAAAAATAGAGAACTTTAAGCTTGAAAATACAATCTTACTATTTAACTTTTCAACCTTTGTTTCAACTAAAGAATTAAAACCATTTACTGTTGATCTTCCAGTCGTGGAAGAATAATCATTTACAATAGTTAACTATAAGGACAAAGAGGGATTCTATAAATTCATTGAATAAGTAGTAAATCGGGACGATGACTTATGTAGTCAACGTCTCTTTTGTACTAGTTGAAGTTTGTTAAATATTGTACATAAACCATAGGATGCGATTTTTTAACAAAGAGGTAACGTTAAACCACATCTAGAAGGATAGTAAAATAAGAAGGACATATGGCTATATAAATAGAATTAAATGGAAATGGGAATTTATTTTGGGGGAGATTACTTGTCTATTAAGGCTATCTTTCTAGATTTTTATGGAACTATTGTACATGAGGATGGTGAAATTATCTCAAATATTTGTAAGCAGATAAAGAGAAACTCAAAAACAGAGGCAACATTATCGGAAATTGGTAGCTTTTGGTGGGATGACTTTTCTAAATTATTTCAGAATAGCTATAGCGAGACTTTTCAATCACAAAAGTATTAGAGACTATCTCTATAAAACATACACTTTCTCACTTTGGCTCGACATTAGATGAAAATGCATTAAGTGATTTAATGTTTAAACATTGGATGAAACCTACTATTTTTAATGATTCATTGGAATTTTTCAAACGAAATACAATTCCCGTATATATACTATCGAATATTGACACTTTTGATGTGAAAGCAGCAATTGATTTTCACAAATTAACGGTCAGAGAAGTCATTACAAGCGAAGAGGTAAAATCATATAAACTACGTCCAAATGTTTCAAAAAGCTCTAACATTAAGTAATCTATCAAAAGATGAGGTTCTTCACGTTGGTGATTCTCTTTCAAGTGATGTGAGTGGAGCCATGAATATGGGGATTAAAAGTGTCTGGATTAATCGAAATAACAAAGAAATTAAAGGAACTAAAAAGCTGAATTATATGATTCATAAACTAGATGAATTACTTAAACTCGATGTGATTGCAAACATGACGTAAAGCCCCGACATCAACTAAAGAGTGCGAATGTTGAACAAATGTATACTTCTCTTCTGGTTGATGTTGAAGCATGTAAATGGTATAAGAAGCGTACTTTGTAACAAATGTACTCTAAAATGTTTAACCGATTAAATATTAATATTTATGCAGTTCAGCTATAAGTGCGAACTAACAGTTTTCTTCAACTATAGAATCAGTCTTAAGATTAGATAGGGAATTGAGAATACCAGAGTGACAAACTATATGAAATCGGAGGAGTTAGATGACAAAAGATAATTTCCATCTATTTACAACTATCGGAGCTACATTATTTGTAATCGGTTTTATCCTATTGTTCTTCAGCACTAACTTTGGTACTGCAATGGCTGACAATTGGCTTATGAAACAAGGTGAAGCGGATACTTCTATGTTTCATATTAGGATTGAAAGCTATATAACTAATTTTGTAGTTTCTGGGGGAATACTTTTTGGTATTGGACTTTTCACTCTTATCCTAACTAATTTTATAAAGATGATTTTTACGAAAGAGTAGTCAGCATTGTCAAACAAGAGGTCAGTGTTGAAAGAGATAGTCTTATTGAAGGGTCCGATACTTATTATATGAGTGTCGTATTTATTCATTATAGGAGCAGCATTCCTGGATGAAGGAGGGACATTCGTTGAGTGATAAACTTATAATTTTATTAAAGTAATATGTTTTGTTGTAATTGCTCTTTCCAGTGTAATGATAGCCTAGGAGCTTATGAATATCAGACAAATTCTACATTCTTATGGCCATTAAGAGCTATTAATTTCACTAGCCTGATGCTCCTAGATGAGATAAAGTGTTTTTCTTCTTTTTGAACTAAATATTTAGATTAGACAAATTGGAAATCTCATATGAAAAAAGAAATTACATTGTAAATTTGTTAAAAAGGCTGTGTTTAATATGAAAGTTTCGTTAATTGTTGCGATGGATAAAAATAGAGTGATTGGTAAAGAAAATGATATTCCTTGGAGAATTCCGAAAGACTGGGAGTATGTTAAACATACGACAAAGGGACATCCAATTATATTAGGTAGAAAAAACCTTGAATCTATTGGAAGAGCTCTACCTGACAGAAGGAATATCATTTTGACGAGAAAAAAGGATTTTACCTTTAATGGTTGCGAAATCGCTCATACAGTAAATGATGTTTTTGAGTTGTGTAAGAATGAACAAGAAATCTTTATATTTGGCGGAGAACAGATTTATAGAATGTTTTTGCCTTATGTTGAGAAAATGTACATGACAAAAATCCATGATGAGTTCGAAGGAGATACGTTTTTTCCAGAAGTGAATTATAAAGAATGGAATGAGGTATCTGTTAAAAAAGGGATTAGAAATGACAAAAATCCGTATGAATACTATTTTCATATTTATGAAAGAAAAACTTTATTAAACTAATGGGAAGCGATACTTTAACAAAGGGTATCGTATTTTTTGTTGTACTAAAGGTGCAGAATGGTTAAAAAGGACTTGGGGATTATTACTATATTTGTAACAGACTATGGAATTAATTCGTCTAAATTAAGAAAGGTAATTGGGGGGAAATATAATCGATGAAAAAAATGAGTTCGTTTATTATTTTATTTTTATTATTAATTGGTTTATATGGTTGCCGACAAAATGGTGAAACATTAAAAAAGATAACAATTGATTCAATAGAGAGTAATTCCGAAACATTAGTTATTGAGGATGCAAACACAATTGAAAAGATTAAAGCAGCAGTAGAAAAAGCAGAAAAAAATCGGGTTGAGGAGGAAATAAGTGAATAGGATCCTATTTATTGTCATTGTATTTTTGCTTGTTATGAGTATTAATGGTTGTTCAAATGAGACATTTAAAGAGACCAAGGAAAGTTGGGAAGAAAGTCCGACACTTGTAAAAGAAGTCATCGTTACCGATGATGGGCAAACGGATGAATTTATTTACCGTATTGGAGACAATGGGAAACTTGGATTTGGTGAGTATGGACCTTTTAAAGCAGGTGAAACTCAAAAATACATGTGGCATTTTTGGGGTAAACAGGAAACACTAACACAACCATTTAAGGTCATTGGAATCAATAAAGAATCAGGTGAAGAATTAACTGTATTTGAGTTTTCCACCAATAGTTCACTTGCGCCAAATAATGGGGCAGACCATCACATTCCTTCCATGATGACATTACCAAGTGCAGGTATATGGAAGTTAGAAGTATATTTTGGTGAGGGAATATTTGGTCATGTTATTGTGAATGTAAAAGATGATTAGGAACAATCTTATTGAGTATCGGGCAGCGGTACTGCAATTTTAAGGTATCGCAACTATATGGCTATCAAATTATGAGGTGGCTTTATTTAATAGACCGAAATTAAACTATGTTTCCGTAAATATAAAAGAAGTATTGTTCAACTAAATGGTGCGATACTTCAACAAAGAGGTATCGCAACTTCTTATTGTACAAACGAAGCAGAATAGTAGAACAATAAATAATAATATCTGTGTAGCTAAATTGCATACTAGGACGTGATTAAAACGGATAAAAGGTTATTGGAGATATATAACGAATGGGAAGCTAAATTAAATAAGGACGAGTGGTATTTTTGTAATTCTTTCGAAGCTATAACCAAAGGTATGTCTTCTGAAGAAGCTTATAACTACATTCCAAGAGTTATAGATTTATTGTTGGAATTAGACGATGACTTTTTAATATGGGAAACTATATACTTTTTAATTGAACTGTATAATATTGCTGACACCACTCAGATACATCCATATCTTGAAAGTAAATGGTCTGTTTTAACCCAACATTTGAAGAATTATCCAGAATCGAATGCTACACCATTTAAAGAACTTAAGACACAGTTGAGACTAAAAGATTGATTGTTTATCTTCTTCAACTTTCAGGTGCGTGAGTCTAGGGGTTAGGTTGCTGCTGCGGCCAATTTTACTTTGGAGAGAAGGGGAAATAATGGTAAACCAGAAAGTGTTATATGATGTAATGAGACATCAAGAGTGGGTACCTCCTCATAGTGACGAATGGTATTCTCAACTAGGCGGTAAATACAATTATCCTTGGAAATCTGAATTCGAAGAGCCAACAGCTGAAATGGTGTTGTCGCAAAAGATTGATTCATATGTAAATGAAAATTTTCGTATACTTGATGTTGGATGTGGTCACGGTGAGTTTACATATCAATGGTCGTCAAAAGTAAAGGAAGTTGTAGGAATTGATGTTATAGAAGAGTTTATTTATACAGCAAATATAAATAAACCCTCAGATTCATTAAGGTTCATAACTGTTAATGCTAATGAAAAAGTACCTTTCCCCGATGATTATTTTGACTTAGTATATTCGAAAAAAGGACCCTGGATTTCTGTATATTCTGAAGCTAATCGGATTACTAAGCGAGGTGTGTTAGTGATAGGTCTTTATCACGGAGGAACTGACGGAGGTTTAAGAGACCTCTTCCCTGGTTTATATCATCCTATGCCTGTAAATCCTTACGACTTAGAATATATATCAAGGAAATTTGAATTTGATAAAAGTGAATTAACTGATTTTAATATCGAAGTTATTGAAGAAGTAGAGTACCTTTCAACTCCAGAAGATGTTTTAATAAAAAAATGTTTTGGTCAAAACGAGGCTTTAAAAGCAGTAGCTTGGAAAGAATGCTTAAAAGATATTGAAGAAATTTTCTATAAAAATGCTACGTCTAAGGGGTTAAAAGTAATTAATTATTATCACTTAATCACTGCTAGAACTAAATTAGGATAACTAATAAAATAGGTTTCTTCATTAGCTAAACGTGTGCGATACTCACAACAAAGAAGTATCGCATTTTCTATTGTACTAAGAAGCAGAGGGGTGTTTATTATTGTTAATGATTTTAAGAGTGATTTTTGCAGTAATCGTTGTTTTTATCGCAGGATATGGATTGATTACTAAGAATTTTGATTTCCAATCATATATGATGTTTTTCTTAAGTTTAATGATGTTAGTTATGGGATTAGAAGAATTTCGGAAAGAACGAAAAGTTATGGGTTGGATTAGCATCGTTACTTTTGTCTTTTTATTATTTGTATCACTTCTAGGCTTTTTCTTGAACTAAAGATGCTATTGTCAAACAACCTAGAACTGTATAAAAGCCCGCTATTGGAAATGAAATGATGGAAGTTTATATTAAGTTCAGATTTATTGAAGACAAAGATGGCCCCTTTACCTGTTGTGTTTCTTTTCATAAACCAGATCGTCCAATTACATACCCCGTCGTAATGAAAGTACATAACACAATAGAATAGAAATTCTGGGCAAGTCATTTATATTTGAAATGACAGAGACATACGACTCATTACGAATGGGAGGTAGAATACTTATGATTGTTAAAATTGAATTTTGTTATGAAACTGATACGGAGTATATGATTTGTCCTGCAAAAGTTGGAAGAAATGTTCGCCAATTACAAAGAGACTTTGATAAATGGTTATATAACAGGGAGAACAATCATCCTTATTGGGAGTTAGCCCATGTAGACGAAGAAGGTAACGAGTTTTATGGAGTTTGTTTTAATGCAGATGCTTTTGTATATTGGCTTAACAATGTAAGGTTTTATAAAGGAAAACAGGTTGCAAGATTGATAGATTCCCCAAACAAACGACCTAAAAAGACTATCAGGTTCTAATATACATAGGGGTATCCTTTTTTTGGAGTTCCTCATTGCTTTGTAAAAATAAAATTTAACACACCTATTTTAAAATGAACGATTTCCCCCAGTTAGCCGTATTACATATAGACATTATGGTATGGAGTAGATTTCATGGATGAAAAGGAATTAATACAAAAGGCGAAAAAAGGAGATACACTGGCACTTTCTAAACTGCTACAACAGAACTATTCGTTCCTCGTAAAATATTTATTGAAAGTGACCCTTCATCCACAAATCGCAGAAGATTTAACACAAGAGACGATGATGAAGAGTATTGAAAAGATCCAACTGTACAATGGGGAATCGAAGTTTTCTTCATGGCTAATCACGATTGCAACAAACCTTTACATCGATCAGCAGCGTCGAAAGAAGCGGGAGAAAAGCTGGCAAGAACAAGCGCTTCGTAAAATGAAATGGCAAGCGAGTAATATGAATGAAGAATGGGCCGATGTCCTTGATGTACTTGCTACAATTAATGAAGAAATTAGAATGCCAATCGTCCTAAAGCATTATTATGGATATTCTTACAAAGAAATCGGGAAAATGATGGGCATTGCAGAAGGAACCGTAAAATCTCGAGTTTCAAATGGTCTTAAAAGTATACGAAAGGAGTTGTCTGAACATGAAAGATGATCATTCTACTAAGAGAGAGCAAGTGTTGGATACTGATGAACAAACGGTCAAGCAAATAGTAGATGGTTTAGACAAAATTTACCAATGGAACACGGTATCTACACCAGACCTACAATGGTTTCAACAAAACGTTGAATTACAACAAAAGAGAATACGAAGAAGGCAATGGAAAGACCTCATCACGTTTATTTCTGTTGCAGCTATTGTGCTTTCAGTCGTGATTGCGATCGTTTATCGTCAGCCGATTCTTTTTCTATACTTTCAGCTAGTTGGAATTATTCTCCTGCCCATATCAATTATCAAAACAAGAAAGCGGGTCGGTAATGAATGAGTTCAAACGAAATACCATTTGGATTTTGGGTCTTGATTGCCTTCATTCTAATTTGTCAGGGCTCATGGATGTTTTGGGATGCGCGAAAGAGAGGTCATAATGCATGGCTATGGGGGTTTTTAGGACTAATTCAATTTCCAACGTATCTGCTTATCTATCTTATCTTTGTAAGGAAAATATTTAGAAGAAAAGTCTCAGGAGCAAATTCCTGAGATTTTTTATGCTTAAGATATAAAATCTTGAGATGTGGATAAGCGCTTCTACATCCAGCGCCTAGCCCCTCGGGATAATAACCACTAATGAAACTTGTCTTCCAATCATTTGCGTCTTATTTGACCTAGGCTAATCAAGGCGCCCTTAACTTTTGTTATTTTGAGTGAACGATTCGACGAACGTAATCGTATTAAGGGTAAATAGATAACTTGGAGGAGAAGAACATGATCGAACAGTTAAATGATATACCTTGGGCAGCGATTGCCCCACTAATTGTCTTACATTTGATTCTTATGATTACGGCACTCGTTTCTTGTATAAGAGAAGAAGAAACGAGAGGTCCAAAATGGATGTGGATTCTGATTATTCTTTTTATCAACTTAATAGGACCAGTGCTTTACTTCGTAATCGGAAGGAGAAATGATTAATGGAGCTATTAAAGGCAAACGATTTAGTAAAAAGATTTGGAAAGATGACAGCTGTGAACGGAATCAATTTTCATATTGAAGAAGGCAGATGTGTTTCCTTACTTGGACCAAATGGAGCAGGGAAAACAACGACATTAAAAATGCTATCGGGATTGTTGCAACCGACCTCAGGCAGTATGGAATTTAATGGGGAAAAAGCAAAGGATTTAAGGCCGTTTATTGGGTATTTACCACAATATCCAGCTTTCTATAATTGGATGAGCGGGAAGGAGTTTCTTGTTTTCACAGGCCAACTAGCAAAACTAAGTCGTAAAGAAGCCGAAAAAAGAAGCGAAGAATTGCTTGAAAGAGTTGGATTAACAAATGCGAAGAAAAGGAGCATAGGGGGTTACTCTGGTGGAATGAGACAACGTCTCGGATTGGCACAAGCACTGATTCATCGTCCGAAATTACTCATATTAGATGAGCCTGTTTCAGCACTGGATCCACTTGGGAGACGTGAAGTGTTAGACATGATGCGGGAGATTAAACAAGAAACAACGATTCTCTTTTCAACCCACGTCCTCCACGATGCAGAAGAAATCAGTGATGACATCCTGATTATGCATGATGGGGAAATTGCTATTTCAGGGAGTATTGGAACTGTCATTAACAAATATCAACAGCCTATTCTACAAATTGAATTTGAGTCACAAGTAGACGACTGGCTCAAGACTATCGAGAGTTATAGTTTTATATCAGAAGTTACCATTGAAGGACATAAAGCCAGCATCGTTTTAAACGATATTGTGAACGGTAAACAAACGCTATTAAAAGAAATCGTCGATCGAAAACTTCCGGTTCGGAAATTTGAGATCGCGCAAACGACCTTAGAAGATTTATTTATGAAGGTGGTGAAGGCATGACCCAGTTTACAGTTCTATATCGAAAAGAAGTAACAGAAATGATCAGAAATTATAAAATTTTATGGATTCCGATTGTGTTTATATTGTTAGGTGTGATGCAGCCAGTTAGTGCGTACTATATGCCACAACTTTTGGACACGTTTGGCGGGTTACCAGAAGGAACAATCCTTGAAATGCCGCTTCCAACTGGAGAAGAAGTATTAATGCAGGTTCTCTCAAACTACGGGATGCTAGGTGTCCTCATTCTTGTCTTAAGTGCAATGGGAATCGTTTCAGCAGAAAGACAGAGTGGAGTCGCAGGGATGGTCATGATAAAACCAGTACCATACTCCTCTTATATCTTCGCAAAATGGGCGGGGTTAATCACCGTTACATTGATATCATTAGTTATCGGATATATCGCATCTTGGTACTATACGGGCTTACTTATTGAGACCGTCGAGTTTGAACGTATGATTCAAAGTATAGCAGTATACAGCGTATGGCTAGTATTTGTCGTCACAATGACGCTCCTTTTTAGTACGTTAATGAAAGGAAATGGCAGTGTCGCTTTTCTTACAATTATTGTCGTATTTGCCCTTTCAACGGTTACATCCATTTTTGAAAAGTATATGAAGTGGAGTCCGGCAACAATGACTGAACACACAGGAAAGGTATTGATGTCAGGAGAATTAGATTCTAGTTTCTTGCTAGCTTTTATTACTACGATAGCCATGATCATCGTCGTGCTCATCTCATCGATACAAATCTTTAAGCATAAAGAGCTATTGGACTAGATAAAAAAGGTCTCCTACTTAATTTGTAGAATAGTTGAATGGAGCAACAATATGGAACGTTGCTCCTTATAATTAAAAATACTTCTCGGAAAATTCCTTTCGTAGTCTACCACTTAGCTTTGTATTTTTTAAAAGGTTGCGGTAAAAATTCTTCTATTCACTTATCGTATTCTTACAATTCCCATGCTTTTAGAAATGGGGCATATCTAGAAAAGATGGAACTTTATTAATATAGAAAGTAATTTATATGAATGCATTTGAGAAATTATATATTTTTTGAAAGTGGGTTCAATAATCAAATGAGAATATGTTTTATATCAGGGGCACTATTCGTATCTATTTCATTATTAATTGCATGGATAACAGATTATTACGAATTAGTTGTTTATATAAATTTAATTGTAGGTTTAATAAGTTTAACTATAGCCTTATATATGCAGATTGGAATGGTTTGGTTTTACCGTTATAACCAGTTTAGGAATAATCATGATTATGCAGATTATAAGGGGAGAAATCGACTTAAATATAAGTTCTTTGCATTTGGTGTACCGAATGTAGTGTTCGGTGAGATAGTAAACAGATTATTTGATATTTGGACTTAGATGAATGATACATCTCAGGCCCTAGCTAAAAATGGATCCCAGGTCCGCTAACAAGAACACATTGGCATTTTACAATGGCAATATAAGGAATGACACATGTGTGAGGAATGAAAAGTTAAAATGAACTTTTTTTAGGAAATGTGTTCTTACTTATATAAGTTTTCTTTGTTAGGGGGAGAGAATTATTTTAGCAAACTATTTTAGAAGAATAGGTGTAATAAACTCTATTTTAATAGCCATAGTCTTCTTTTTGTGGTTTAGTGTTTTTTTTATAAATGGTTTAATCGGTGCTTATGCTTGGGCGTTACTTAAACTGGTACTTCCTATTATAGGATTCATTGGCATAGTAATTAATATAGTAGTATTTATTTACGGTCGCATAAAAAGGAAAAAGAATCATAAACGATTCGTGAATTTTATTGTAAATCTGGTGTTAGCTTTCCCGATTCTAATGACCTTGAATATTATCCAGCTCATCTATCCAAGTGATATAGAGTATGTTAAACCTTCGCTCACAGCAAAATGGCCATTCGGTGAAGAAACTGTTGTCGTTTGGGGCGGTGATTCGCTTGAAAAAAATTTAATACATGTCACATGGCCATCAGAAAGGTGGGGTTATGATTTAGTAATGGAGCCCTATGATATAGGCAGTAAAAATAACGAGGATTATGGGATTTGGAATAAAGAAGTTTATTCTCCGGTTTCGGGTGTTGTGATTGCTGCTTACGATGATGAAAAGGATATTGCCCCTGGTTCAGAAGACTTTCTTTCACTAGAAGGTAACCATGTTTACATCAAAATAGATGAAACCGATACGTACCTTTTACTCAATCACTTAAAGCAAGGAAGTGTGACGGTAAAGGAAGGAGATCGGGTCGTTCCAGGAGATGTAATCGGACGTATCGGGAACAGCGGGTCAACATCAGAACCGCATTTGCATATTCATCATCAAAGACAAGACCCCACAAAAGTTCTCCATCCTATTTTAGCAGAGGGTCTACCATTATATTTTGATGGGATTAATGGCAACGCTATGCCAGAAAAAGGAGATATTATACTACCTGATCCTGAATAGATATGGGAATCATTCTAGACTGATTTATACTTTTACTATTGAACAATCGTGCGCATTTCTTGAATAAGAATGCGTCTTTTGTGCGCTTGGCAGCGTATCGGACTAACGGGTGAAAGTCCCGAACACACCGTAGTGGCGGAAGTGTATAGCTGACAGGTAGTGCATTGTCG
>NZ_JAUSUD010000022.1 GCF_030813355.1 Metabacillus malikii | reverse complement strand
GTGCTTACTAAATTCGACATTTTGGGGAGGTACTCCTTTTTTTAGTGCTTGAAAGCCTTGAGCCCGTAGGGCTCAGATTTACGAAATTGATTCACCTAATATAAAATAATAAAGTTCTTCATAAGTGTTATCAAGTCTTGATAATACTGTATAACCCTCTAATTCTTGATTCTTCTCGATTGAAAGTATATCACTAATATCATAATTGCTAGGTAGGTCCCGGGGAGTATTAAATTCTCCAATCACGTCGCCATTATTATTTATTACTTGGACCCACATTTGTCTAGGTTTTAGTATTTCTTTCCAATTATTAGGGATGATTGCTTTATCTTCATATAATTCAGTCTCGTTAAAAATGCCCTCTAACGTTCCAACAGCAATATTCCGTTTCATTTCATCTTTAGCTATGTAATTGAGTAATATAAACAACAAGACGATTACAATTAAAGCAATCGCAATAGATATTGTAATAAATTGCAAGGTGAAATGGAAAATTAGTCGATTCCGTAGCTTTTTCATTGTTTCTTTTCCTTCACCAGCTTGTAGCCAAGTCCTCGAACCGTGAGTAAAAGTTCAGGTTTACTTGGATCCGTTTCAATACGCTCTCTTATTCTCCTAATATGGACAGCGACAGTATTATCATCGACATAATGATCAAAGCCCCAGACTGCTTCAAGTAATTCATTTTTTGATAAGATTTGATTCGGATGCTTGCAAAAATAAAGCAGCAACATATATACCTGAGCGGGGCAAGGAGTTAACCTACCGTTCACAAATAATTCACCTGAATTACTATGCAAAGTAAAACGTCCAAAATCATAATTGTGAGAAGGTTTATTCGCCTGTTGTTCATCAATCGGATTCCGTCGTAAGTAAGCTTTTAGCCTTGCAACGATTTCTAATGGATTGAAAGGTTTCGTTACATAATCATCTCCACCGATTGCAAAGCCTGTCAACACATCTAAGTCAGATACTTTTGCTGTTAAAAATAAAATATAGGCATTTGTTAGCTGTCTAATTTTCGGACATAAGTCAAAACCGCTCTCATCAGGAAGCATAACATCCAAAACAATTATATCTATTGCATGTTCCTTAAGGATATGTAGTGCTTCCTTTGCGGTATAAGCTGTATATATTTTTGTGAAGCCTTCTTTGCGCAATACTGTTTCGAGCATTTTTACAATAGAACGCTCATCATCGACGAGTAGTATTTTTTTCATTTCCAAGTTAAGTCACCTCTCCAATTATCCTAGCATATGAACATTACGAGAAGTTGAACAAAAATTGAAAAAGTTTACTTACTTGTTAACTAGTCGTTTCTTTTAGGAAAACTACAGCATGTAGAGTAAGGGCATAACAGAATAGAGGAGAGTTGTAATGAGTATACAAAACCGTATTCATGCGATAGATGGATTAAGAGGCTTAAGTTTGTTCGGAATTTTAATGGCTAACATGCTAATTTTTCAATATGGAATGTGGGGAAAAGATGATTTGGACTTTTTCACATTGAGTCAAGTGGAGCATATCGCATATTATCTGCTAAAGATTTTCATTGAAGGAAGTTTCATGCCGATATTTGCATTTTTATTCGGATATTCAATGGTCATAATGCAAAAGGGTCTGAAAAAAAGAGGAATAAAGATTAAGCGAACATTCTTTAGAAGGGCGATATTTTTAATAATCGTAGGGTTATTACATTCATTTTTTCTTTGGGAAGGTGATATTTTATTATTATATGGAGTGATGGCAATTTTCCTGCTCTTATTCCTAAACCGTAAACCAAAGACTTTACTTATATGGACAATTATATTGCTTTGTTTAGTACCGTTATCAGGTTATGGTGGTAGTAATTTTGAAACTGCAGCTGAAAAAAAGAGTACAGAAGACTATATACAAAATACGATAGAAGTTTACGGTAATGGTAGTTATTTTGAAATTATGGACCATCGACTTAATGAGACACCAATTGATTTTCCTATATATTTTGTTATGTTTGGATTGCTTTTGACACCACTGCTTTCTGCTACACTTTTTTTATTAGGTATATATTGTGCGAAAAAAGAATGGTTCGTTACACCAAATATTGAAAAGAAAAGGTATTTCCTTTTCGCTGCTTTTTTAATACCTGTTGGATTAATATTAAAAAGTATCGTTTACATGTTACCAGAAAGTAATTGGGGAATGGTCTTTAATATATTTGGTGCTAATTTGTTATCATTTGGTTATATATGTCTATTTGCACTTATGTACATTGGTACAAGAAGGATTATGATTGTAAAAATGTTTGAGAGTGTCGGAAGACTATCGTTTACAAACTATATATCACAGACGGTAATATGTACTACGATTTTTTACGGTTATGGGTTCGGTTTATTCGGTGAACTAGGTGTAGGTTTAGGCATTGGCCTTTCACTACTCATCTACATGTTGCAAATGGTTGGAAGCTATTGGTATTTAAAGTGTTTTAGAATTGGACCATTAGAAAGATTATTACGAATGTTTACTAATTTAACATGGAATGGAGCACCAAAGGGTAAAACAAGTAATAATCAAACAGTTAGCATGTAGTATTTTAATTAGATTGATAAATTGGTTGTTTTTCTTCAGCATAATTATGCTGGAACGATCGTATATTATAAAGCAGCTCAGTCCGCATAATCCAGATAGTAACGTGACCATATATTTTACAGTGATTAAAATCGACATAAATAGGTAATTGGCTACATGACCAATTGTCTATTTGTGTCGATTTTATTTGTAATACCAACTAAGTTGAAAATTGATTATTTCCGAAATAAGCAAAAAGCGGTAAGATAGCATCATATGAATCTTACTAATCAAAGTTTTCTTGATTATCATTATATATGGGGTGCTATTATGTTTAAAAGAAATATAAAAATAAGTGGAATTGGCACATATGTACCAAATCGAACTGTATATTCTTCAGAAATTGATAGTTTGATAGGTGCTAAATCTGGATGGTCGGAAAGAAAGTCGGGTGTTAAGAAACGATATTTTGTTACGGATGAGACTGCTTCTTTTATGGGTGCAGAAGCAGCTAAAAGGGCAATCGAAGATGCTTCTATTAAGCTGGAAGAAGTAGATTGTATTGTTAGTGGTAGTGGTACGATGGAGCAAGCGATACCTTGTAATGCTGCGCTCATCCAAAAGCAATTAGGGTTACAACATTCTGGAGTTCCTTCATTTGATGTGAACTCGACATGCCTAAGTTTTCTTACTGCATTAGATATGATTTCTTATGCTATAGAAAGTGGACGTTTTCAAAATGTATTAATTGTTTCTTCTGAGATAGCTTCAGTAGGTCTGAATTGGAAGCAGGATGAAAGTAGTATCTTATTTGGTGATGGGGCTGTTGCAGTTGTCGTTTCAAAGTCAAACGGTCAATCAAAAATTATTTCATCACATATGGAGACATATAGTGTCGGAGCACATCTATCAGAAATTAGAGGCGGGGGAACGAAACTTCATCCACGGGAGTATTCAGAACAGAAGAAAGAGGACTTTTTATTTGATATGGATGGGAAAGCAATTTTTAAGCTTTCGTACAAAATAATGCCAACATTTATTAACAAATTATTTAAAGATACAAATCTTGCAATGGACGATATCAAAATGGTGATACCACACCAGGCAAGTGCATCTGCAATGAGGATTATCCGTAAAAAACTTGGTGTAAATGAGGATTCTTTTATGACGATTATTGAGAATTACGGAAATATGATAGCAGCTTCAATTCCAATGGCTTTATTTGAGTCGATAAAACAAGGGAAAGTACAAAGAGGGGATAAAGTTCTATTTTTAGGTACTTCTGCAGGCTTATCAATAGGAGGAATCATCCTTGAGTACTAATTCAAAAAGAGTCTTAATAACAGGGGCAAGAGCCCCTGTTACATTGCATTTTTGTAGATTATTGGCCGAATCCGGAATGGTTGTCTATACAGCAGATAGTATTCCTTATGCCTTAACGAAAACATCAAACTCTGTTCAGGAGTTTTTCTTATATCCTTCACCAAAGTTTGAAACGAAGCAATGGTTAGAAATATTAATACAATATATAAAGAAAAATAAGATTGACTTATTAATTCCAACATGTGAAGAAACTTTTTATATTTCAAAATTTAAAGAACAATTAAGTAGTTATTGTGAAGTGTTTGTTGATGAATTTGTAAAATTGGATTTGCTCCATAATAAATATAAATTCATTCGGTTTATCCGTGAAATTGGATTAAAAGCACCGAAAACATATTTACTTTCCGAAACATACAACATGTCCAATCTTCGGACTACCTTTTTAACTAAGAAACTTGTATTGAAAAAAGTGTTTTCGCGATTTTCTGATGGAGTACATTTTCTGAACAATATAGATGAGTTACCTGAAAAAATGCCGAAAACATCGTCAACTTCGTGGATTATTCAGGAGAAGGTTGACGGGGAACAATATTGTTCATATAGTATCGCGAAAAACGGTGAATTAGTAGCCCATTCGATTTATCGTTCTGAATTCACAGCTGGATTAGGTGCAACATTATCATTCGAAAATATAGATAATGAAGAAATTGAGGCTTTTATTAGACAAGTAGTGAAAAAACTTTCGTTTACTGGACAAATTTCGTTTGACTTTATTATGAATCAAGATGGTGTACCGATTCCAATTGAGTGTAATCCAAGAACGACAAGTGGATTACACTTATTTGATGAGGATTTAGGTTTGATATTTCAAAACAATCTGTCGAAGAAAATTACTCCGAAATCTGGTAGGAAAGAGGCGATTAAATTGGGGATTTGCATTTACGGATTAAGTCAAATAACATCCCCTAACCGCTTTAGACGCATAGTTCAGATTCTCTTTTCGTTTAAAGATATTACATTTCGAAAAAATGATCCTAAACCATTTTTTTATCAATTTATTAGTATGTACCAGTTTTGGAAAGAAAGCAAAAAATCGAATTTAAACGTAATAAGCCAATCGACAATCGATATAAATTGGGATGGTGAATAACTTGAACGTGTTAGTTACTGGTGCAACAGGTTTTTTAGGCAAACATTTAGCAGAGCGGCTTGTTAGAGACGGACACACTGTTACTGGAATAGGGCGAAACCATGTAGTAGGAAATCAACTTATAAATAATGGTATTATTTTTAAACAGGCAGACCTCGAAAATAGACAAGAAATGATAAGACTGTGTGAAAAACAGGATATTGTATTTCATTGTGGGGCTCTTTCTTCACCATGGGGGAAATATATCGATTTTTACAATGCAAATGTACTTGGGACAATGAATGTTATTGAAGGATGCAAAACAAACAATGTGAAACGGCTTATTCATGTTTCGACTCCTAGTATTTATTTTGCTTTTGATGAACGAAGAGATGTAAAGGAATCAGATTCAATTCCTGCTCAAGCAGTCAATGCCTATGCAAAAACAAAATATTTAGCAGAACAAGAAATTGATAAAGCATTTATGGAGGGATTGCCTACGATTACAATTCGACCACGTGCGATATTTGGTCCAGGTGATAATGCGATCCTTCCTCGGCTAATAAAAGTATGTGAAAAAGGAATTTTCCCTAAAATTGGTGATGCAACTGTAGAAATTGATTTAACCTATATTGATAATGTTGTTGACGCTCTTATCCTTTGTATTAATTCTAATGAAATAACGTTAGGGCAAAAATATAATATTACAAATGGTGAAACGGCAGACTTATATGAACTAATTGATAATGTTACAAGTCTACTTCGCTTAAAAGTTAACTATATAAAAATATCTGCTAAGAGTGCTTTCTTAATTGCTGGAATTTTAGAGAAGTGTTCTATTCATTTTTTAAACGGTAAAGAACCACTATTAACACGGTATACAGTTAGTTTGTTATCACAATCTCAAACCTTATCAATCGAAAAAGCAAAATTAGAATTAGGTTACCAGCCAAAAGTATCGATAGAACAAGGGATTAATACGTTTATAGAATGGTGGGAAGAACATGACAGTTAGCTCATTATCATTTTACGAATGTGGGTATTGTACGCATAGTAAAAAAATCATCTATTCAAAAGGTTCATACCAACAGATGAAGTTTCCTGCGACTGTTGCCTTGATAAAACACGATAAAATTGGATATATCCTTTTCGATACAGGATATGCATCGCATTTTTTTGAAGCCACAAAATCATTTCCGTATTCTGCATATGCTAAAATCACGCCAGTATACTTTTCGGAGGAGAAGTCCATCAAACGTCAATTAGAGAAAGATGGAATTGACCGTAGTCAAATTAAATATATAATTCTCTCACATTTTCACGGAGATCATACAGCAGGTTTAAAGGATTTTCCTGAAGCAAAAATTCTCTCATTTAATAAGGCATATCAAAATATATCAACGAAATCCAAATTTCATGCAATAACGAAAGGTTGTTTACATGATTTACTTCCAGATGACCTTGAAGCTAGAATTTCCTTTATTGATAAAATGATAGAATTACAGCTGGATAAAAGTTACGGTGAGTTTACTATCGGTTTTGATATTTTTAATGATAATAGTTTGATTGCAACAGATTTGACAGGTCATGCAATCGGACAATTTGGAATATTTGTCAATTTGAAGAGCGGGAAAAGAGTTTTTCTTGTTGCAGATGCAGTGTGGATTAGTGATACGTATGAGAAACTTGTATATCCACATTGGCTGGCAAATATAATCATCGAAGATAAAAAGTCATACAGAAGAAATGTCGAGAGATTAAACGACTTACATACTCGTTATCCTGAGATAGATATAGTACCAACACATTGTTATCGGACAGGTGAAAAGGTAAAGCGAGGAATTATCTATGAATAAATTTAACATTTTAAAACAATATCTAGTCATTAAATACTTTCGTAAATTTAAAACGAAAGAACAACTGGAAACCTACCAAAACAAAAAGATAGCAAAGCACTTGAAGTATGTTGTACGCACTTCGCCATTTTACCAAGAACTTTATAAAGGGTACGAGGATGAAATAAAAATCAATAACTGGGCTAAACTTCCTGTAGTAAATAAAGAAATTATGATGGCTAATTTCGATACATTCAATACTGTAGGAATAAAAAAGAATAAAGCGTTAGAATTTGCTTTTTCAGCAGAAAAAACGAGAGACTTCTCGTCAAAATTACAAAATATATCAATTGGATTATCCTCAGGAACTAGTGGGAATAGAGGGATTTTTTTAGTGAGTGATGAAGAGTCAGAAATGTGGTCTGGGGCTGTTTTAGCAAAGTTATTGCCGGGTAGCATACTTGGTCGTCATACGATTGCCTTTTTTTTACGTGCGAACAATAACCTTTATTCCTCTACAGAAAACGGTAGGATTCGTTTTCATTACTTTGATTTATTTGATGATATTAACTCACACCTTTCAAGATTACAAAAAATAGAGCCAACAATATTGATTGGCCCTCCTTCGATGTTAAGAAAAATAGCTGAATGGCAAACTGAAAATGTACTAAAGTTAAGGCCGAAAAAAATCATTTCAGTCGCAGAGGTTTTAGAAGACATTGACCGTGGTTATATCGAAAAAGTCTTTGGACTAAAAATCGACCAAGTGTATCAATGTACAGAAGGATTTTTAGCATCCACATGTTCATATGGAACATTACATATAAACGAGGATTTGGTTGTGGTCCAAAAGGAATACCTTGACCAGGAGAAAGGGATATTTGTCCCAATAATTACTGACTTTACAAGGAGAACTCAACCAATTATCCGATATAGGCTAAATGACCTCCTTATAGAGAAAAAGGATGCATGTCCGTGTGGATCTCCCTATCTTGCCTTAGAACGTATTGATGGTCGGTGTGATGATTTGTTTTATGGATATACTAACAACTCGAAACAAATAAAAGTTATTTTTCCTGACTTTATTCGCAGAGCTATAATGAAGGCTTCCGATAATATTTCAGAATATAAAGTAATCCAAAAAGATTTTTTGAAAATCGAGGTGCAATTTGAGGTTAATACTGGTCATTATGAGGATAACACAAAACTATCTATCATTAAGGAATTATTAGAATTGTGGGAACAACTACAATTAGAATCGCCTAACATACACTTTTCTGCTTATAATAGAAATCCATCAGCTACTAAATTGAGAAGAGTTGAATGTCACTTAAAACAGCAGTTTGAAGGGAAAATTCATTAATTTATGGAACAACTGGAATTGTCTTTTTGTTTTTATGTACTAATAATACATTCTGAGTAAATAAACATGTACAAATTTATATATACTAACTAAATAGTATCTTTTACTTTATCATGCCTAAACTTGTGATATTATCACTTATTGAGTGTCCTAGGAGGCTTTAAGATTGTTACAGGATTTATTTGTACATGTTTGTATACTAGTTACATTTATTTTTATTGGTGGAGTCATCTTTAAAAATACTTCAGAAAATACAGCAAAACAAAACAGATTAATTTTAGGGTTGCTTACAGGTGTGTTAGGAACGTTATTAATGGCCTTTAGTATTCAAGTAGACGTGGAAACGATTATTGATTTACGCCATCTTGCAATTATTATCGCTGCTTTTTTTGGAGGTTTAACTTCAAGTGTAATTTGTGCAATTATTATTGCGCTTAGTCGGTTAATATTTAGTCCATTATCATCCATGATGTTATTAGTAGCATTTACCTCGATTTCTATCGGTATTATATTGGGATTAATTAGTAAGTTAAAGATTACATATAAATCAAAATGGTCCATTATGATATTGGTTAGCACATTGCTATATACGGGACTGTTAATGATACGGATACATGATGTTAATAACTACCTCCAAATTGTCATTTATTATTGGTCTTTATCCATTTTTGGTAACTTATTTACATATGTTTTGGTCATGTATATTAGTCATTCAAATTTTTTATTTAATGAGTATAAAAAACAGGCGACGTTCGATTTTCTTACTGGCTTAAAAAATGTGAGACAATTTGATCATGATATGACTAACTTGAAACTATCTAATAAGGCAAAAGGTCAATTTGCATTAATGCTGTTAGATATTGATTATTTTAAGAAAATAAATGATACATATGGACATCAAGCGGGTGACTTTATCTTAAAGCAGTTTGCCAATATTTTAAGGGGGGCATTTCCGGAACAAGAGAAAGTGTTCAGAATTGGAGGGGAGGAGTTCTCAATATTATTATTGAACACGAAATGTTCTACCGCTGTACTTGTTGGTGAAGAAATAAGAAAAAAGGTGGAAAATCATAAATTTATCTTACCGGATTTAAAAGAAATTCATATATCTATATCTATTGGTGTTACGATTAATCATGTTGCTGATGAATCTAAAGAAGATATCATTCGACGGGCAGATATTGCTTTATATGAGGCGAAAAAAAGCGGCAGAAACAGAGTATGCTGCAATTGTTAAGCATAAAGAAAATATACGATTTGATACTAAAGGACGATAAAGTTACGGGTGGAAATATTGATAGGAGTTAACTCCTATTTTTTTCTATTTTTAATAAAAAGTAAATGTAAATGATAAGCTAGAAAATCCCTAAAATAATAGCTTTAACGAAAAAAGAAACATATTCATACTCCTGTAATTGTGACTATTTCCTAAGTATGTCAAAAGTTTCATTTCTCCTTGTATAGATTGATATAAATAATCTTCATCCATTAATATAATGTGAGAAGTATGTAGCTACCTTTCAAAATAGATTACTAGGGTTTGAACATTAAGAATTGATCCAAATAATTAGTATTTTGAGTTTGATATAGCTACTGAAAAATGTTTAAAGGGGAGTGGATTTTTTGTTAAAAAAGGCATCAATTGTCACGATAGGATTAGCGGTAGCAATAGCTCCAGGAGTTGCAGCAGCAGAAGAAAACAATGAGAATCAAAATCAACAAACTATCGTCGAAGCTGAAGTAGAAACAACTGAAAATGGGGTAGAGTCTGCTGAATTAACAACGGATCAAAATGAAGAGGATACGGTTGTTGAAAATGAAGATGGAAACTCTACTGAAGAAAATTCATCAGGCGAGGAATTAGTAGAAGACGAAACAAACGATTCTGAACAAACTGATTCTGCGACAGATGAACAAAGCGATAATCAAGAAAATACAGATGAAGTTCCAGTAGAAAATGACCAAAGTCAAGAAGAAGTTGCTCAAGATGATGAAGCAGGTCAAGATGATGGACAAGCTGTACCAGTTGATGAAGACGAAGAAAAGGTTGAGGACGAAAATGATGAACAACCTGAATTAACGGTTGAAGATATCGTTGCGCAAATGAAGGCATTTGTATCTGGTGGAGTTTCTGAATATGATAAAGAAAAAGGGTACTATACATTAGAGCTTAAGGCGTCTGTTACAAACAACTCTTCACAAGAAATTTCGGACATCTATACATCCTTTGATATCCCTAGTGATATTATGGTATTGGATACAGCGGAGACACCTGAAAACTTCGAATTATTGAATGTTGGAGATAAAACAGCTATTGCATTACCTGTTGGAAAAATTGGAGCAGGTGAAACGAAAGATATATCACTTAATATCCCTGTAATCGGCAAAACTTCAGTTCAAGAAGTAAGTCCTACTATAACAGCAGTTTACATTTCACAGGGAGGTTATGCTCCGATTGGAGAAATCTCTGGGTCAAGTTCGATCGATTATACTTCGATGAACCAAACAACATATTTCGAAGGAAGAGCACAAGCAGTTGTTGACCATCCAGGTTTAGAGAAGAATCAATTTGCCATGCAATTTGGTTTCAAATTACATAATCTAACCACGGAAAATATAGATAATGTAAAAATTGAGTATATCGTTCCTAATGGTGTGACGATTCAAAAACCAGATGGTTATAAAGAAGGAGAAGTTCCTGATGGATTAGATGGCTTCCTAGATGGTGGGATTGACCTTGGTCTAGGTTCAAGCTCAATGGATATTGAATGGAATGGAAACACAGCTACAGTTGACATCGGGTTACTTGAAAGAGCTAATGGATACCAAGGATTTTTCTCGGCATTTGGTAAAAGTGAGTTAGGCTTTAACCAATTAACAGGCTTGAAGGTAAAAATAAGTTTATACAGTGGAAATGAAGAAATTGACTCGTTTACTACTCCAATTGAACTTGTGAAATACCAAGGAAACGACAAACCTGAGGATGACAATACTGAAGATGATAAAGAACAAAATAACGGTGGGGTAAAACCTGTAGTTAATAAACCAGTCACCGATTCTACAAAAGATGACCAGGAAAAAGGTCAAAATAAAGGAAACGACAAGCAAAGCAGTGAAAAACCAGATGAAGACGTAACTGTTACTCCAGTAGACGGAGATAGTGACGATGAACAAGGTGGCAAACTACCTAAAACCGCAGGAACTAACCCTGTTGGAGCTTTAATGGGTGGAGTGATTGCAGCATTTGGTGCAGCAGTACTCGCTGTAAGAAAGAAATTATTTCAATAAAAAAATAACGAGAGGGTAACTCAGGAAGGGTCTGTCCACACAAACACATGGTTTGTTAGAATGTGAGTATTTTTAATCTATGTTTAGTGTTTGTGAGGTCTGTCCCTTCGTTTTGAGTCACCCTTTCTATTCTTCTATTATTTTGAAATTTATAAAATTCTTGAACTGTGGATAAGCGCTCTACATCAGCTTTTAGCGCTTTTGTTCTTGGGAGGGTTATTAATGTCCCGATTAATTGGCTTACTTGCTGTTGTATTAGTAATTGGTGGTGTTACTTATTCAGTATGGAATTTATATCAGTGGAATGAAAGTAAGCAATCCGTTCAGGCAATTGACCATTCTAAGTCAGTAACTGTAAAGAATACAGAATTACAACCTAAAAAGGCTTTAGAAAAAGAGAATTCATCTAAAGGTACATCAACCTTAGTATACGATTATCAAGATGGAGAAAAAATTGCCAACCTCGAAATACCTAAAATTAATTCTAATTTTGATGTTTTTTGGAATACAGATGACTCAACGTTAGAAAAAGGTGTAGGTATGTACGTTAGTAAATGGACTACTATACCAAATGAAACAGGTGGACACACCGTTGTAAGTGGACATCGTGATACTGTGTTTACTGAGCTCGGTAACTTAGAAAAGGGAGATACAATTAACGTCGATTATGATGAGGATTCTTATACATATATCATCAAAGATATTTGGATTACTGATGAAGAAGATCGGACTGTCATTGTGAAAAAAGACAAACCTACGTTGACATTAACGACGTGCTATCCCTTTGATTATATAGGTGCTGCACCAGACCGGTATATTATCCAGGCTGAGTTAGAATAAAGATTATATGTAGTTAAAGGCTGATTATTGTTATCAGTCTTTTTTAATTGTATGATAAATGTGGTGTAAATGAGAATTATTAAAACCAATGTTTATTTTAAAAAAGGCTCTTTTATAAAACAGCTTTAAAAAAGAAAGGAAGTATAGAATGAGAAAAATGCCTTTACAAGAAAGAGGAATATCTTCAAGCAGGCTTGTTTTGGGATGTATGGGATTTGGAGGTGGATGGGACAATCAGTCAATTACGAAAGAGAATATATTAGTAGCTGAAAAGGCAATTGATGCCGCTTTATCAACCGGGATAAGTATGTTTGATCATGCTGACATTTATAAGATGGGAAAAGCAGAGAAAATATTTGGAGATATTTTAAAGAATCAACCACAGCTACGTGAAAAGATTATAATTCAGTCAAAATGTGGAATTCGGTTTCCGAGTGAACATGCACCACACCGCTTTGACTTTTCAAAGGAGCATATCATCAAGTCGGTAGATGGTATTTTAAAACGTCTTCAGACAGAATATCTCGATATTTTATTGTTGCACCGTCCAGATCCGTTAATAGAGCCAGAGGAAGTGGCGGAAGCATTTGACTATTTAAAGTCAGCCGGTAAAGTAAAACATGTTGGCGTATCAAATATGAGTGCAGCACAAATGAAATTTATAAGATCATTTAGTAAAGAGCCGATTATTGTGAATCAACTGGAAATGAGTTTAAAGAGGATAGATTGGCTTGAGCAAGGGATATTAGTTAACCAAAAAGCAGGAACATCCATCAATTTTGCGGATGGGATTATTGAGCACTGTCGCCTCGAAAACATCCAATTACAAGCATGGGCACCGTTAGCTTATGGTCTGTATTCAGGAAGAGATGTGAACAATCAATCACAAGCAGATATCACTACGAAAAATCTCGTTCGTCAAATGGCTGAAGAAAAACAAACTTCTCAAGAAGCGATTGTACTTGGATGGCTAATGAAACATCCTGCTAAAATCCAACCTGTTATAGGTACAACAAATCCAGAACGAATTAAAAATTGCCAGGACTCTATTCGTCAAGCTGAATTGATGACGAGAGAAGAATGGTACACTTTGTACACTGCCTCACGTGGTGAAAAGCTCCCATAAAATTGTAGCAAAGGATTAACCTACATGAATATAAAAACTGAGACGTTAAAGGAAATTTTACAACAGTATTTTCCGAATACTCTACATACGATAAATGTAAGGAATGGAAAGAACGGTTACAATAATACAACAAAATATATTGAAGATGGTAGAAACAAATACGTACTAAGGATTTATGAAACACATAAAGATGAAGAAAAAGTTAAAATAGAGCATGAAGTCTTAATGAAATTAAATGAACGAAAGCAATTACCATTTAATGTCCCAAAACCTGTTATACATAACAACGGACAATCATTTTATCGACTGCGAGATGAAACTAATAAAATTGTGAGTCTTTTTTATTATATTGATGGTCAGAATCCCCAGCTTGATAGTGAAGGACAAGTATATGAGTTTGGATATTTAGCGGCGTCATTGCTACATGCATTTGATAAACTATCAATTACTCAACCGTTTATTTATCGACCGTACTATGAAATTGAAAACGCTCATCCTAAATGTGGAATGACAGACATGATAAATTGGTGTTCAACACCGCCTGATGAATTTAAAACATACAAATCAAAGCTACTTTTGATAAAAGAACAATTGATGACAATTCAAAAGGTTATACCTAGATTAAAGACATTACCTCATCAAATTATACATGGCGATTTAAATCACTCGAATATCTTGCAAGGCAAAAATGGCCATATAAATACAATACTAGACTTTGAGTTTGCAACAAACGATTTACGAGCCATGGAAGTTGCTGTTTGCTTATCCGAATTAAGTGTAAAAGAGGCAAATATTGATGATAGATTTTGGCGAAAAGTAAGTGCATTTCAGTCAGGATTCTCGTCTGTGATGAAACTAACAAACGAAGAAATCGAAGTATTGCCAACGTTGATTCATTTAAGAAGATTAGATGTATTTGTCCACTTCTTAGGTAGATATTTGGATGGAATAGATGAAATTGATGTATTAATCGAGCAAATTGAAAATTTAGAGAAAAATCAGCAATGGTTAAGTGAAGGAAAACAAAAGATTCTTCAAATATGGGGGTATCAATAAGAGGATTAATTATTTATTAGGTTAACGAGGGGAAATATGACCCCTCGTTTATTACTCGATATTTCCATCCATTTCATCTTCCTGAGCTCGTTCCACTTCTTCCTTAACACAAATCCTAGCAATTTGCTCATTCAACATATGGTGGAGATAGTCAATATCTTTATTACATAATTCATCTTGTTTTTCTTTCGACATATACGATCCCTCGCATTTAATGTTATAGTTATTAGCAATTCGAAGAGGTATCTTACTTATCTACTACTATTAACCGCTATTCAATTTTGTTTGACAATTTTATATTGCTTTGATAATGAACTTAACTTTTATATCTTGACAAATACACTTGCTTTTTATACAAGACTTACCTAAAAAAGAAGCTATTAATTCAAGTGAAAAAATTTTACGTTTAATTAATCCAAGTTGCGCTTAATAACCGTGAAAAAACAAAAAACAAACCAAATTCAAGTTTATCTTTGAATCTGGCTTGTTTAGAATATATTATGACTATATGTTTTAGCATAAACCCTCAGCGTAGGCATAAGTATTTAGTATGTTTTTTAATTCCTTTTCTGATGCTTCATATAATTGTCTTCCATCTGGCATTTTATATAAGTTCATATTAAGTAAGATTTCGATGATGTCACCCTTATTAGCATTCATTTCAGTTGTGATTGTTGACATTCAAATCACCTCGCGATTTGTAAGCGTTTACAATATAAATTATAATAAAGATTATTTCATTTGTCAACTAAACATCACCATAATTATGATATGTTACCTTTATTTGACTACCTAGTTTTATTGTGCAATTTTCTAAAGATGTACTTTGGCAAAGTTACCTTTTTGTAAGACGTTATAAAAAGACTTGTAATGTAACTGACTTATTAGAAAGTAAAATTCATCAGAAATGAATTTTGCCTTGGAAATGTATATTTATCTACTGATTTTTAGTTAAGTACTTTATATACTATTAATGTATTTTATAATTGAAAGTGTCATCCAAAATTTAAAAATACTGAGGTAATGGTATGAACCGAAAAGAATTAATAAATACATATGGATTTCGATTTTTAGATACATTAAATGGACCATTTTGTCAGTTATTTGCAATTGGTTATGACATTGTAAAAAGAGGAAGTGCATATGATTGGGACGGACTTAAACGTATCGATGGTCCATTATTATTATTTCAATATACGTTGTCAGGGGTAGGGGAAATAATCATTAATGATATTCCTCATCAAGTAGGGGCTGGAACAGCATTTATGGTCGATATTCCAAGCAAGCATCGTTATTATCTACCGGAAGAAAGTGATAGCTGGGAATTTTATTTTATCTTAATAAGACCTACAAACATTTACGAGCAATGGATTGAATTAGTAAATCAGTTGGGCAATGTTTATAAAATACATGATCATCATTTAATAATTCAATTTATAAAAAATACGTATTTCTCTGCTCGTATGAACTATATTACAGACGGGTATCAGGCTTCTTCTATCGTTTATCAATTTATTATGGAGCTCTATCGTTTCGCGAATGAGTACAAAAAAGAAAAGCATAGCTGGCCATTGAAAGTTCGTGAAGCAGTTATGTATATGGAAGAAAATTACAAAGAAATACAAAGCTTAGAAGAATTAGCAAGTGCTGTCGGCCTATCAAAATATCATTTTACGAGAATCTTTAAAAACGCAACGGGATTAACTCCAATTGAATATTTAACAAAAGTTAAAATGGAAAAGTCAGTTACGCTCCTTCGACAATCTAATTTAACAATTGATGAGATTGCAAAGCAAGTTGGTTATTCAAACGGCAGTTATTTTATTAAAGTGTTTAAGAAGTGGTTAGGATTTTCACCTGGAGAATTTAGATTAGGCAAAGATTTAGCGGTAGTTAATCAATTAAAATTTGATTAAGAGCAATATATTACATATGAGAGCAAAAGGTTATTGTAGCTAATGACGATTCCTTCATTTTATTATATTAATAGGATAGCAATAATTAATAGGAAGGAAGATGAAAATGACTCATCAACAATTTGCTGTGACTCCTCCAATGGGATGGAACAGCTGGGATTGCTACGGGGCAACAGTGACCGAAGAAGAAGTAAAAGGAAATGCCGAATATATGGCGAAATATTTAAAAGAGTATGGCTGGGATTATGTAGTTGTTGATATACAATGGTATGAACCTGGAGCTGTTTCTTCAGTTTATCGCCCTTTTGTTCCGTTAGAGATGGATGATTATTCAAGACTGATTCCAGCGACGAACCGTTTTCCATCTGCAGAAAATGGGAAAGGATTTAAAGCGTTAGGTGAATATATCCATCAACTTGGACTGAAGTTTGGAATCCATATTATGAGAGGTATACCTCGCCAGGCTGTACACGCAAATACGCCGATACTTGGAACAAATATACGAGCAAGAGACATTGCACATCCAAATTCTATTTGTCCTTGGAATACGGATATGTATGGAGTTGATGCCTCAAAGCCAGGTGCACAGGAATATTACAATTCATTGTTTAATCTATATGCTGAGTGGGGTGTCGATTTTATTAAAGTCGATGATATTGCTGCATCTCGTCTTTATGATATCCATGTTGATGAAATAAAACTAATCCGTAATGCAATCGACCAATGTGGCAGAGATATCGTATTAAGCTTATCTCCTGGCCCAGCACCTTTAGAGTTTGCAAATGTATTAAAGGAAAACGCGAATATGTGGAGAATGACAGATGATTTCTGGGATACATGGGAATTGCTGTATGGAATGTTTGAAAGATGTGAGAAATGGAGTGAACATGTAGCGATCGGAAATTGGCCGGATTGTGACATGCTGCCATTGGGACATATAGGGATTCGCTCTGTCGATGGAGGTGGCAGTGACAGATATACTCGGTTTACTAAAGATGAACAGCTTACGATGATGACACTTTGGTCAATATTTAAATCCCCGTTAATGTTTGGTGGAGAGTTAAGAGATAATGATAAATGGACGCTTTCTTTACTTACAAATAAAGAGGTATTAAATATGCATCGGAATAGTACTCAAGCAAAACTCATTTTTAGGGAAGATGATAAAATTGTTTGGTCTACTAAGGTAGAAGATACGACATATGTTGCACTTTTTAATGCTACTGATAATGTCGAGACAGTGAGAGTTACTTTCGAACAACTGCAACTTCAGTCACCACTTAATAAACTTGACGTTTGGAAGGAAAATGAAGAAGGAATTATCGACAAGGAAATGAATGAAGTCATTCCAGCACATGGGGTGAAATTGATTAAATTATATAACGAATAGATTTTTTAAACTAAAATTAAAAATAATATTCCGAAAATTGAGGTAATTAATGAGGTGAAAAGATGAATGGATTAGCTGACAGACTAGATCCTTTGTTAAGTAATATTATTAAAAATGGACCCCCAGGTTGTGCTTGTTTAGTAACGTATCAAGGGAAAACAGTGTATGAAAATTATCTAGGATTATCTGATATAGAAACAAAAAAGCAAATAACACCTAACACAATTTATCGGTTATTTTCCTTGACAAAGATAGTAACATGTGTGGCGGCACTTATTTTATATGAACGTGGAAAGTTTCTACTTAATGACCCGTTAGAAGAGTACTTGCCAGAATTCAAGAATTTAAAAGTATTTAAAGAGACTAATGGTAAAGTATATACAGTTCCGTCTTCAAAAAAGCTAACGATAAAAGATTTATTTACAATGACTTCAGGTATAACATATCCAGGCGTGGGTAATGAAACAGAACGAATGACAGAGTCAGTAATGAAGGGTATACAAAATAGAATTGATAATGGACAAAAAATTAGTCTACGAGATATTTCACGTGAAATAGCGGAAGTACCATTAGCATTTGAACCAGGGACCGAGTGGCAATATGGGTTAAGCCATGATATTTTAGGAGTATTGATTGAGGAGATATCTGGAAAACGCCTTGGCCAGTTTATGGAAGATGAGATTTTCCAGCCTTTATCTATGAGCGATACTTTTTTTACAGTTCCTAAAGATAAAATAGAAAGAATTGCTTCTGTTTATTCTATCGATGCAGATGGAGTTTTATCTACCGGAGTTAATACAGTAGGTCCAATACGAATTAATCAGCCATATGAAAGTGGCGGTGCTGGTTTGTACTCTACATTACATGATTACAGCCAGTTTGCACAAATGCTTGCAAATGGTGGAAGCTTAAATGGTGTTCGTATAATCGGAAGAAAAACAATTGAACTTATGGCTCAAAATCATTTAACTGTAGAGAATAATAAAAACTATAACTGGGACTATTTGAAAGGTTATGGATATGGTCTTGGTGTGAGAGTAATGGAAGATTTAGCGTTAGGGGGTATCAATAGTTCGAAAGGTGAGTTTGGTTGGTCTGGTATTTTAGGTACATGGGCATTAATTGACCCAAAAGAACGAGTATCTGCTGTTTATATGCAACAATTATTTCCTAATTTTGAAGCGCATTATCAACCACGACTTCGAGCTGTGATTTATAGTTCAATACCTTAAACGATAAAGAAAGCCTACCAATTACGTATTGGAGGCTTTCTATTTTTCTTTTATTTAAGAGGATAAGATTCTTTGTAAATTTTGCTAGAAGATATTTAAGTGACGACTTCACTACAGGTAGGACAAAATTTAATATTTATTAAGAGCCTTATTTGTCATAGGACCTACAATTCCGTCAGCTGTTAATCCATTATTACGTTGGAATTGAATAACTGCCTGCTTCGTTTGTGTACCAAAAATACCATCAATACCACCTGTACTGTAACCGTTGTTAGTCAATTGTTGCTGTAATTCACGTACTGCTACCCCTTGACTTCCTATTTTTAATAAGCCAGAAACACTCTGAGCTTGAACTTGTTGAGTTTTATAGTCTAAAGATGCAGCGATATCCTGAAATGATTTAGAACTACTAGTGATATGAACAGTCGTATGAACAGGCACACGATTAAATAACCACTCAATCTCTTCATCATACATCCGAATACAGCCATTACTTACATATTTACCAATCGAATTAGGATTATTGTTTCCGTGGATTGCATAAGTATCTCCGTTTGTGCCGCGGGCATTTAACCCTAACCATCGATTCCCTAATGGATTGTTCGGGTCACCACCAGCAATATTACCTGAATAATAGGGCCTGTTTTTAATTTTGTTAACAATTGTAAAAGTACCTTCAGGCGTATATGATGCTTGCTTTCCAGTTGCTACAGAAAAACTTCGTATAAATACTCCATTCTCGAAATAGGCTAGTTGATTAGTAGTCTTATTAATAATGATGAGACTACCCTCGACAGCATCTACTTTAGGACTATGGAATGAAAATATAACAAAGAAAGATAAAGTACAAAGTAAGATAAATTTTTTCATGAGTACATCTCCTATTATGAACCAATTTTAGTATATATTCACTCAATTACATGCAATTGTTAGTCGACAACAATCTTTATTTTATTACATTTATCTCAGGGTAAAAGTTATAATAGACATAGTATATTTGCCTTATGGAACATAGAATGAATCATTTGTCTCATCTCTGATATGAATTGTTATATGATTATGTAGGAAGGCATTGATTAGTAGTGCAAATTACTCCTGATTTTATGTAAGGTATGATTAAAAGACTATGATTAATAGAATTTTGTAAGATAATTGAAGTAAAAGTCGGATATTCTTCTTAGATAAGATTTTTTAAGTCTTAATAAATATATATACTAGTAAAATGTTAATATAAATATAATGCAAACGATTGCGCTAATATTTTATATGTGGTAAATTAGTAACTGTAAAAAATAAATATATTAATTAATACTTCTAGATTTAACATTATGCAAACGGTTGCTCTAGTGGTTGTAGGAGGTAAACAATGAAAATTTTATCTTTTGATTTCTGGCAAAAATTTGGTAAGGCATTATTGGTTGTTGTGGCAGTCATGCCTGCAGCGGGGATAATGATTTCTTTAGGGAAATTAGTTGGAATGGTAGGTGTAGATATATCGCTAATCCAGACGATAGCTTTAGTGCTTGAAGAAATAGGTTGGGCTATAATCGGAAATCTTCATATTCTTTTTGCTGTTGCAATTGGGGGTTCCTGGGCAAAGGAAAGAGCTGGAGGAGCTTTTGCAGCATTAATAGCTTTTGTTTTAATTAACCGGATAACTGGAGCTTTATTCGGTGTGAATAGTGGTATGTTAAGTGATGAAACAGCGACAGTTCAATCTTTATTTGGTAGCGATTTACTAGTTAAAGATTACTTTACATCAGTATTAGGCGCACCTGCATTAAATATGGGGGTATTCGTCGGGATTATTTCCGGTTTCATTGGTGCAAATATTTTTAATAAATACTATAACTATAGTAAATTACCACAATCATTAGCATTCTTTAATGGTAAGAGGTTTGTTCCCTTCGTAGTGATTGTCGGCTCTATTATAGCGGCAATTATTTTAGCTGTAGTTTGGCCATTTGTTCAAGGTTTACTAAATGATTTTGGTAAATGGATCGCAACTTCAAGAGATACAGCGCCTATTGTTGCCCCATTTATATTTGGTGCACTCGAGCGTTTGTTACTACCATTCGGATTGCACCATATGTTAACGGTTCCTATGAACTATACTGAATTAGGTGGCACATATACGATTTTAAGTGGAGCAAGTGCAGGCCAAACAGTTGCTGGACAAGACCCTTTATGGCTGGCATGGATTGCTGATTTAAATAATTTTCTTGCTAATGGTGATACAGAAGGGTATAAAGCTTTGTTGAATGATGTAACTCCTGCGAGATTTAAAGTAGGACAAATGATTCTCTCTTGTGCGTCACTAATAGGGATCGCACTTGCAATGTATCGAAATGTTGATAAAGAAAAACGCACGAAATATAAGTCAATGTTTTTTTCAGCTGGTTTAGCCGTGTTTTTAACAGGTGTAACAGAACCGATTGAATTTATGTTTATGTTTGCAGCACCAGTACTATATGTTGTTTATGCAATTATGACAGGTTTGGCTTTTGCTATCGTTGATATCATTGATATTAGAGTGCATGCTTTTGGAATTATCGAGCTATTTACGAGAACACCAATGATTATTAAAGCGGGTCTCTGGCTCGACTTATTAAACTTTGTTATCGCATGTCTTGTATTCTTTGGTCTGAATTTTGCGGTAGCCTCTTTCATGATAAAAAAATTCAAATTACCAACACCAGGTCGATTAGGTAATTATATAGAAGAAGAAAATAATGATACAAATGAAGAAAGTAACCAAAATAAACAAGTAGGAATGCAAAATGACGACAGTCAGGCATCTGTTATTATTAGTTTATTGGGTGGTAAAAGTAATATTGAAGAAGTTGATGCATGTATGACAAGATTAAGAGTGACAATAAAGGATTTGGATAAAGTTGCAGATGAACACGAATGGAAGAAAAATGGTGCATTAGGTTTAATTTTAAAAGATAAAGGTGTCCAGGCTATATATGGACCTAAAGCCGATGTTCTAAAATCCGATATTCAAGATAAACTAGGAGAATAAGCGATGAAGTTGTTAACGCTTAATTGTCACTCATGGCAAGAAGAAGACCAATTGAATAAAATAAAGATACTAGCTAATACAATAAAGGAACGTGACTATGATATAATTGCCCTTCAAGAAGTTAGTCAATTAGTAAAAGGAAATAATATCGGTTTAAAGGTTAATGAAGGTAACTTTGTTTCGGTACTGCTTGATGAGCTTCAAAAAATTGGTGTTACTAATTATGTGTATCATTGGGATTGTTCTCATATTGGCTATGATAAATATGAAGAAGGATTAGCGGTTTTATCTAAGCATAAGATCGTTAATAAAACCTCATTTTACATCTCGCATTCTAATGATATTGAATATTGGAAGACTAGAAAAATTGTTGGGATATCAATTAATAATGGAAATGAGGAAATATCATTTTATTCTTGTCATTTAGGTTGGTGGAATGATGAAGAAGAGCCTTATTCAAATCAAGTTGATACGCTTATTAAAGAAGTTGAGACAAAAGGAAGATATTTTTTGATGGGAGACTTCAACAATGATGCAAACAAGCGTGAAGAAGGCTATGATTATATTTTAAATAAAGGTCTGTTTGATTTATATCATCTAGCACCAATAAAGGATGATGGATATACTGTTGATGGAAATATTGCCGGCTGGGAACAAAATGTACAGGCAATTCGAATTGATTGTATATTTTCAAATTTCCCAGTTGAAACAGTGTCATCACAGGTTATTTTTAATGGAAAAAATAAGCCGATTATTTCCGACCATTATGGTGTGGAAGTCGAAATAAAGCTATAAAGGTGGAATCGTAATGCTTGGATCATTATTTAATAAGAAAAAAGAAATCATATTAGTAGCACCATTAACAGGCAAAGTCGTTTTACTTGAAGATGTTCCAGATCAGGTGTTCTCACAGAAGATGATGGGAGATGGAGTTGCAATTATTCCTACAGATAATGAGTTAGTAGCTCCATTTGACGGTGAGGTAGTTGATGTATTTCCTACAAAACATGCGATAACTCTTCGCTCAAAAGAAGGGCTAGAAATATTAATCCACATGGGATTAGATACTGTTAATTTAAATGGAGAAGGATTTACTGTTCATGTTAATGGTGGCGATAAAATTAAAAGCGGTCAAAGCTTAGCTAATTATGATATTCAACATGTAGCAAATGCTGGATTAAATGTCATTACCCCAATTATCATTATGAATCAGGACCGTTTTGAAATTAGCGACAGAAAAAATGATGTAAATATAATAAATGGTAAAGATGTCATATTAGAAGTTAAAAAACGATAATAAAGATTAAAAGAACTAGGGTCTATACTCTAGTTCTTTTTTTATGAATCGACATATAAGCAATAAGTGAATCTAACTTCGATATGTTTGATTTAAGTAAGTAGTAGGGGCGACACCAGTAATTCTTTTAAAAACCCTGCTGAAATAAAATGGATTAGAAAAGCCTAGCACATCACTGACTTCTGAAACATTGACAGACTCTCTTTTAAGTAGAGTTATTGCTTGCTCAATTAAGAGCTCATCCTGAAATTGTGTGATACTTTTACCTGTTTCTTTTCGGAATAAAGTAGATAAATAGGCATAATTCATGCCTAATTCCTGTGAAATCTCTGAGCTAGTTAACTTCCTCTTGGCATGATGAGTAAATAGCTCAATCATTTTTTGGACGGTCCTATTTTTTTTCGATGTCTTTACTTCTTCTAGTTTTTGTGCATACAGGTCAATGAAGAATTCAAAAGTTGAAACAGATAAAGATAATGGTCGAATTGGATGTGGTGAATGATAAGCATCGACTAATTTTTTTAATTGTAGTTCTGTATACTCGCAATTGGTCACCTTTCCCTGTTTAGGTAAAATAATTTGAGATGCGTAGGTTTCTTCTAATATGAGGGAGGATTGTTGATAAAATTGTGTATATTCAATTGTGTCTTTCGATTCCTTTAAATATGGCGAGTCGTAAAAGTGAATATAAAACCATTCAGTTCCAGGTGAATATAAGGAACCACCCCAATGATGTATGTTTTTTCTAAGAAAAAGATATGAGCTATCATATAGATTGTATTCATGATTATCTTCAAATACTTGAATATGCCCCTTCTTAACATAAACGAAGACGTTGATTTTTTCCATAAGTCGATCTGGATGCCCGCTTGTTCCATCATTATCCTTCATATGTCCGATTTCTCTAATAAGTGGAAGAGAAGTAGAATTTATACTAACTTCATACATTTAATGGTATTCCTCCTAACGTTTTTTTCAGTTTTATTAATGTATGGTTATGTTCTAATTATGTAATATCTCTAGTAAATGGATGGATAGCGAGTTAAATAGCGGAGACGGCTCTGTAACATAAAAAAAGAACAATGCTTATAAAAACAGTTTTGTCTCAGCCTCTTATTGAATTATATCAAAAAAGCTAAAAATAAGATATGGATTCTAATATTTTGTGAATTCCGTTTCAGGCCTATAAGTATCATAATAGAGGTAGCCAAAATGTGAATGGGGGACATCATGTTGAAAAATGTAAATTTGCTAGAAGGTCTTTTTAAAGATTCACAAATAAAGGGTAAAGAGTATTTACTATACCTTGATGTTGATAGATTAATTGCGCCGTGTTATGAAGCAGTTTCTCATACACCAAAAAAGCCAAGATATGGAGGGTGGGAATCAACAGGAATTAGTGGGCATTCTATCGGTCATTGGCTATCTGCAACAGCTACAATGTATTCGATTACGTCAGATTTACTATTAAAGAGTAAACTTGAATATGCAGTTGATGAGCTTGAACTTGTCCAACAGCTGGATGATGAAGGGTATGTTAGTGGCTTTAGTCGGTCTTGCTTTGACAAAGTATTTAGCGGGGATTATGAAGTAGATAACTTTAGCTTAGGCGGAGGCTGGGTACCTTGGTATAGCATCCATAAAATATATGCTGGATTAATAGATGTATATAATTTAACAGGGAATGAAAAGGCACTTTCAATCGTTACGAAACTCGCTAATTGGGCAAAAAAGGAAACAGATAAATTAAGTGAAGAGCAATTTCAAAGAATGTTAATTTGTGAGCATGGAGGAATGAATGAAGCTTTAGCTGATTTGTATCTGATTACGAACAATGAAGATTATTTAAAACTAGCTAAACGCTTTTGTCATCAAGCGGTACTAGAACCTCTATCTAAAGGAGTCGATGATCTCCAAGGAAAACATGCAAATACACAAATACCAAAAGTAATTGGTGCGGCAAAATTATACGAAATCACTGGAGAATATACTTATCGTAATATGGCTGAGTATTTCTGGAGTCAAGTGACAAATCATCGTTCCTATGTTATTGGTGGTAATAGTATTAATGAACATTTTGGACCAGAGGATACAGAACAACTTGGTATCCAAACAACGGAAACATGTAATACTTATAACATGTTAAAGTTAACAGAACATCTTTTTAAGTGGAGTAAAGACGTAAAATATATTGATTATTATGAAAGAGCCCTCTATAATCATATTCTTGCATCGCAAGATCCTGATTCTGGAATGAAAACCTATTTCGTTGCTACTCAACCTGGACATTTTAAAGTTTACTGTTCACCAGATGAATCTTTTTGGTGCTGTACAGGTACGGGAATGGAAAATCCAGCGAGGTATAACCGAAATATCTATTATTACGAAAATAATGAGTTGTATATAAATTTATTTATAGCTTCAGAGCTTTCTATACCAGAACACAATCTTAAGCTTAGACAAGAAACAAACTTCCCAGAATCTAATTTCGCGAAGTTAACGTTTACACAAACTACGAATGAAGAGGTTACAATCCGTATACGTGTTCCAAAGTGGATAGCTGGACCAGTGTTAGCTACGGTAAATGGAAAGACTGAATATAAATGCTATGAAAATGGATATTTAACAATAAGTGGTAAGTGGAAAGATGGAGATGTGATTGAGATTCAGATCCCGATGAATTTATATCTCGAACATACAAAGGATGATAAACGGAAAGCTGCAATATTATACGGACCAATAGTTTTAGCAGGTGCTTTAGGAAGAGAACAATTCCCAGAGTCAGATATTTTAAAAGACCATTTATCCCTGAATAATCACCCATTAATTGAAGTACCTGATTTAATTACAGATGAAAGGGATATAACAAAGTGGATTAAACGAACAAATGATAACTCTTTATCATTTATTACAGCACCAATCGGACAACCAGGTAACATAAGGATTACACTAATTCCTTTTCATAAGCTACACCATCAAAGGTACAATCTATATTGGAACATAATGGATGAAGGTGCATATCAAACGTTTATTGACAAAGAATTAGAAGAAGCAAAAAAAATAAATGAAATGACAATAGATGTTGTAAGTCCACATGAGCAGCAACCTGAAGTTGAACATTCAATAGAGAAGAAAAACTCACGATCCGGTTACTTAAATCTATTTAATCGTGGTTGGAGAGATAGTATTGGTGAAGGATATTTTAGTTATCAAATGAAAGTTGACCCTGAAAAAACGTCATATTTAGTTGTCACCTATAGTGGAAATGATACGACTGTACATGAAAATGGAAGGGCATATGATAGAGAGTTTGATATCATGATTGATAATCAAACTATTACATCAGTTAGTCTTAAAGCAAATCAACCTGGACAATTATTTGATTGTTTATATGAAATTCCGCTATCGTTAACATTAGGAAAACAAAGTGTTAAGGTTAAATTTGCATCTAGTGAAGGAAAGGTTGCAGGTGGAGTGTACGGAGTAAGGATTGTTAAAGGAACAGACTACAAATAATAAACAATGATAACCGGCAAGGGAATTGTTCTAACAAAAAGAACAAGAAAGTCGATAACACGACATTTCTTGTTCTTTTTGTATTGTTATTAGGGTTAGACACATATCGCATGAACGTGCTTTGTGTGCATTGTTAGTGTAAACATACATTAATCTAACCTTCCTACGCGTTTCGTTATTTGCAATTTGCATCGGCAAACCTGGCCTTATAATTTAAACCGTTCAATAACAGTTCTTAATTCTTCGGCTTGTTTAGATAGATGAGAGGTTGAGATCGTTATTTGTTCCATTGCTGCAGAACCTTGCTCTGAAGCTGCAGCTGTATTTTCAGTATATGATGCAGTTTCTGTTGTAATTTCAATAACTTTCTCAAATGATTCGGATACTTCTTTACTTAATTTTAGTGTTTGTTGAATATGGTCAACCATTTCATTGACGACGATTGTTGTTCGCTGTGTTTGATTGATGATATCGCTCAAAGATGAATTCGTTTGATTTGTCATTTCAACACCAGCAATAACTTCTTTTACACCTTGTTGGTTCTGTTGGACAATATTTTTTACTTCAGTTTGAATTGAGTGGATAATATCTTTCACACCTTGTGCGGCTAGTTGTGACTGTTCAGCTAGTTTTCTAACTTCTTTTGCAACGACAGCAAAGCCTTTCCCATGTTCACCAGCACGTGCAGCCTCAATTGCCGCATTTAATGCTAGCAAATTCGTTTGTTCAGCAATATCTGTAATCGTTCCAATAATCGAAGTAATTTCATTTGATTTATTTCCAAGTGCTTCAACGGTTTGACTTGTGTTTAACATAATTTCTTCTATAGAATTAATCTTTTCAGATGAGGCCTGAACAGTCTCCCCACCTTTTTTAGCAACTACTAGCATTTCGGATGAATTTGTTTTAACAATTTCAGCTTGTTGATTTAAGAAAGTAGCGGCACTTTCAAGCTCTTCCATCTTTTCAGAAGAAAAATCCATTTTTGATTTTGTCGTCTCACTACCTGATGCAATCTCACTTGTTGTTTTTGCAATCGAGTGAATAGTAGTCGACGTTTCTTCCGCAGACGCAAGTAATTCCTGACTGGTTGCGGTTACATTTTGAGCCATAAGTGAAACTTGACGAACTAAAACGGCGATACTATCAATTAATTTATTTGCATCATTTGCTAAGTCGGCAATTTCATCTTGTGTATTGACTTCAATCCGTTTTGTCAGGTCACCGCCAGCATTGGCAATTTCCAAAATAGACTGGCTAATTTTAGATACATTTTTACGAATTCCTCTTGATAAATTAATCATGAAAAATAGTGCTAAAAGAATTGCAAACAAAGTTAAACCAACTGTAATCACTTTAAATACTGAAACTTGTTTATTTAATTCATCAATTCGTTCTGCTTGAATATTTTTTTGTTCAGACGTAATAAATTCAATTTGTGTCTGTATAGCCTCCATGAAGGCAGTTCCTTCACCTGCTTCTACAATTAAAGCTGCAGCTTCTAATCCTTCAGTTTTTCGAATGGTGATAAGCGAATCAGCATACTCAATCCAATTATTATAGTTTTCCTCAATAATCGCTAACTTTGCAAGTTGGGCTTCATTGTTTCTAAATAGTTCTAGCAATATTTCGTACTCTTCCGTAAATTCATACTTTCCATTTTCAAAAGGATAAACTAAATCGGTTAGCCCTGTAAGCACAAAACCTCTTTGACTCGACTCCATCTTAGTTAAAGTTTCTGATAGATTCTGGGAGCTTCTATTAATCTCTAAATCATTTTCAATTAAGTAATCGATTTCATTGTCAAGCTGTGTCATATTCATATATGATGTCGTAGCTGACACTAGTAAAACAATAGACAAAATTCCAAATGAAACGGTAATCTTACCTCGAATCGTTTTAAAGTAGTTCAATACAGCAGTTTTCCTTTTAGTTTTTGTTGTCTTCGACTCCTTTTTTGCACGTCTTTTCTTTTCGTTACTGTCCACGTTCTAACCCCCTAAAACATAAGTCTTTTTACCTAAGTAAATGTTTGTGTTTATATTTAACATTTAAGTTAATAATAAACGGAACTTATGAATATTTCTACTATTTTCGCAAAATATTTTCAAATAAAATTTCTATAATTTAGTAGAAATGTGCTGTTGACTGTCAATTAATACAATCATTATTATTTATAACATTTTTATTAATCTAATATAAATGAATAGTGCTATTTACCTATATGTGTAGCAAAGGAGTTATTCGCTTTCCATAGGTATAACAGTTTTTAAGTGACAGTTTTCCACATATTCACTTTTTTATAGTGGATTCGTTCATTCGTTCCAAACATCAATGCGAATAATTTAGCTTATATAATAAATGCTGGTAGAATAAAGTAGTAAAATATATACATCATTTTAAAGAGGAGGATATTTAATGGAGTTTTACGAGGTAATAGAAAAAAGGCGTGAGATTACGAGTTTTTTAGAAAAGGAAATATCCGATGAAGTAATGGAAAAGATAATAAACGCTGCATATTTAGCACCTACAGGAAATAATTTACCTTCAAGAGAATTTATTTCAATAAGAAATAAGGAAATGTTGACTAAGCTATCTGAGGCAACTCCATATGTTAAGTGGTTAAATAAGGCTAATCGTGCCATTGTTATTACTGGGAGACCAACTATTAGTAAGTACTGGATTCAGGATGCGTCAATTGCTAGTAGTTTTATTTGGTTAGCGGCTGTAAATGAAGGGGTAGGCTGTGCATTTGGTGCAATAGTAAATACGATGGATAATGTAGAGTCTTATCAGAGGGAAAGTTTTGTAAGAGAGGCACTATCAATCCCAGAGGATAGAAGAGTACTAGCTATATTAGGATTGGGTTATGCTAACGAAAAGCCATTATCAAAGGAAATGTTAAAGAAATCAGACATTATCTTTACTGAGAAATTTGAGACTCAATCTTAAAATTAGCTAATTTGGATGTTGGGATGAAAGGTTCTAATCATAGACAAATCCGAACGATGATTTGATATTTCGATTTTATCTTCGTATTATTTATTACGAGTTAGACGTTTAGGTTGATTACAGCATGAGTACTGGCTCTCATGCGGAATAGGAATGTTCCGAAGGCTATCCAATGAACGAAGATTTTTATTGAAGTGATGAAATGATATTACCTATTCAAATCATAAATAGTACAAGCAGGGAATAGATTATAACATATCTATACTTTAAAAATCGAAATAATTTCAGGATGGTATGATGAGAGAATTTTATAAAAAGGCAAGCTTCGTCTTTGTTGGTGGTTTTACTCAAGGCTTGGGAATGGGAATGTTTTTGTTTCCACATGCTATACCTTCAGGAGGTGCAGGAGGTATAGCCGTTTTATTTCATTATTTTTTTCAAATAAATATGGGACTTGCATTATGGATCGTCAACTTTTCAATGCTTTTACTTGCAATAAAGTACCTAGGTAATAGCAGTACACTTTGGACAATGGTGGCAATGACTGTTACATCAATGTCTGTCTACTTTTTTCAAAATATATTGGATATTACACTAGGAAATACGTGGATAGATTTAATTTTAGGTTCGCTATTTCTCGGATTAGGAATTGGATTATTACTGAGAGAAGGCGTCTCCAACGGTGGGGTTGGAGTAATCGCCTTAATATTTGCAAATACACGAGGAATCCTGCCTGGGAAAACATTACTTTGGCTCAATGGGATTATTTTTGTCATTATTGCATTCATTGTTAGATGGGAAATCATTATTCAAGCATTAATTAGTCAATGGTTAGCAACGAAAATGGTTGATAGAGTATTTAAGTCTAGACGTTATCGATAAATGTTAAACGTAGTTATATCTGATGGTTCTTTTTTTCTTGCCTTTAGAGTCCTTTTCAACATGAATGAGGACAAGGGCTAACAGTCCAGCGACAAGAGTTAAAATAGCCACTGAAAGGAACATACCAGTTCTTGACCATTCAAGTAATCGTGTGAATACAGGTGGTCCTACAGCAACACCTAAGAAGCGAACAGAACTATATAGAGAAGTAACAAATCCTCTGCGCTCCTTTCCTACAGAGCCTGTTATTAAGCTGTTTATACAAGGTAACACAAGACCTGTTCCAACACTACTGATGACGAGTATCAGTAAAAACGGCACCAATTTTTCAACTAGTACTAATAATCCATAAGATATTGTCATAAGACTAAGGCCCATTACAATTAAACGCTTCATTGCTATCATGTTTTTGCCGATTTTGCTACCAGTCAAATAAGACGTTGTCACCATAACTAAAAGTGGAATCGCTAATATGAGCCCTTTAACAACCCCGTCAATTTTATAAGTTTTCTCAAGTACATCGGATAGATAAAATAATATTCCAAATAAAGTGAATAAACAGATAGAGCCTGCTAAATAAACTGTAAATAGCCATCTCCCTTCGTATTTAAATACTGATAATAAACCTCTTACATATTTACCAAATGGGGGAGGGGCTTGTCTATTTCTTTTTTCTTTAATAAATATCCAAGTAAGTAGAACAGAAACAACAACAATCGCTGGGAAAGCAAAAAATACCGAATACCAAATGAGTAGTCCTAGCAAAGAGCCTAGAATAGGGGACAGAACTTTACCTAGCCCGTTTGATGCTTCAACTATCCCTAAAACCCTACTTTGTTCACCGCCTTTAAATAAGTCGCCAGTCAATGCCATTGCAATAGGCATACTTCCAGCAGCACCGATACCTTGTAAAGTCCTTCCTACTAATATCCATATATAAGGGTTTGACATTTTCCATGCAGCGAAACCTGCTAGAAGGCCACCAAGTCCATAAAGGATAAGTGCCGGCAGAATGACAATTTTTCGTGAGAAGCGGTCAGATAAGTAACCTAATATAGGGATAAAAATAGCTGCAACAACAGAAAAAACAGTAATTGTTAAACTAACTTCCATCTGAGACAGTTTTAAACTTGACTTCATTTGGGGCAAGATTGGAATAAGCATTGAATTTCCCAATGTCATAATTAGAGGTATTGACCCAATTGCCGTTATTGTCATTCCGTTAGATTTTGATGCCACGTATGCTTTCACACCCTTTAAAAAATTTATTTCACCAAGAGCGGTGGCGGAACTAACCAACCCTTCTCTTTACTTATTTTTAAAAGCTTTGCCTCATATTCTGTTCTTTGTACTAAAAATTCATCAAACATCGTAGCAATATCTTCTCGTATAGAACTGCTTGAAACGTAACTAAAGAACATTTTCCCTGACAATAGTTCTTTCTGTATAAGAACCGCAATTTCCGGGTCATTAAAGCGAGCTCCAGCCGGAATATCTTCAACTTGTACATCAGGACGAGCAGGAGGTGCAGGTGGAATTCGTATTCCGTTTTGTTTAATTATTGCTTCTGTTTGCTGCTCTTCTTGTTTTAGACAGTTTTCCGTTAGGTCCTCTAAAAAGACTTTCAAATCGTGATCTCCTGTATGATTTATTAAAACTTGCAAAGTAACAAGTGTTCCTTTTGTTGCGAAAAGATGTGACCACAAATTATATACTTCACCTGAATGTAGAGGTTCTTCTTCAGGTTTGCCGCTTAAAATTCCCATTTATATTCCTCCTCTGTTATTAAAAGTAAGCTTTTATATTCTTTCTTATAGCATGATAATTTATGTCAAATAATTTATAGATCAATTTTGGCTATATTTTCTGCTTATTGATAGTTAAGTTAGTAAATAGTAATTTTTGCAACTTGTTAATTGGAGCGATGCTGAAAAAACTGTTGTTCTAAGGAGGGAAATGAATTTTTAGCGTAACAACCAACAACAACATCAAAGTCATCTAGTACATAATCACAACAAATTAATGCAAATTTGGAACCTTTTCCGGTCTATTACGTAATACAAGTAGGCACTTTTCTGTTAGATTGTTGTTTTGCATTTGCAATATATAGGTTGAATGGAGCTGATAAACCTTGGTGTTGTCCGGAAGTAAAATATGAGTAGAAGTTTTGTAATGGATACGAAAAAATGGATTTTTTCGACTGAGGGTGGAAAGTAATCAATGATGGGTTATCGGATTGAAATCAACCTGAAACAAATATAGAAGGAACAATGTTTATGAAATGTGCCTCAAATAAGAGATAAATTACGATAATCAGTTGGATACATAATCGTAATCCTTTAGAAAGGTGGTGAAGTATGGAGATTTTAGGCATATCTTTAGAATCCCTATATTTGGTTGCTTTAATCATTGCTGGAGCCATTACATTAATATATATCCTCATCGGTGATGTATTAGAGGGTTCAGGATTCTTAAACCCTACGCTTTTATTGTCTTTTATTACTATCCTTTCTGGTACTGGGTTTCTGCTTGAAAAATTTACAAACATACAAAGCATATTTATTTTGTTATTAGCTGTAACGGTTAGTCTTATTTTAGTTACGATTTTAAATTTATTTGTATTCATCCCATTATCGAAGGCGGAACAGTCACTCGTATATACGAATGATTCCCTTAAGGGGAGAGTTGGCAAAGTCATCACTACGATTCCTAAAGACGGTTTTGGAGAAGTGGTGCTTAATGGTAAGGGTGGAACAATTGCAAAATCTGCCGTTAGTTTTGATGAGGAAGAAATTAAAGAAGGAAAAATGGTTTTAGTGATTGATGTGAAAAATGGAGTGTTGCATGTAAGTCCACATGAAGTAAATCATTCATTCACAATATAGGGGGAGATTTATATGACATTAATCTTAACAGTTGTTGGTGTAGTTGTTTTCTTATTAATAGCTTTAATTGCAGTATTTGTAGCAAAATACAAAACTGCAGGACCTGATGAGGCCTTGATCGTAACTGGTAGTTATTTAGGAAATAAAAATGTACATGTAGATGAGTCAGGAAACAAAATTAAAATCATTCGTGGTGGAGGAGCGTTCATTCTCCCAGTATTCCAACAAGCTGAACCATTAAGTTTATTATCGAGTAAGCTTGATGTAACAACTCCTGAAGTCTATACAGAACAAGGTGTCCCTGTCATGGCTGATGGAACAGCAATTATTAAGATTGGTGGTTCAATTGAAGAGATAGCAACAGCTGCAGAACAGTTTCTCGGTAAAAAGAAGGAAGATCGAGAAAATGAGGCAAGAGAAGTATTAGAAGGTCATTTACGCTCAATTCTAGGGTCAATGACAGTTGAGGAAATATATAAGAATCGTGATAAATTCTCACAAGAAGTTCAAAGGGTTGCAACACAGGACTTAGCAAAAATGGGTCTAGTAATAGTATCTTTTACGATTAAAGATGTAAGAGACAAAAATGGTTACCTAGATTCATTAGGGAAACCAAGAATTGCCCAAGTTAAACGTGATGCAGATATTGCAACGGCTGAGGCTGAGAAAGAAACGAGAATTAAACGTGCTGAGGCTAGTAAGGAAGCAAAAAAATCAGAATTAGAACGTGCAACAGAAATCGCTGAAGCTGAAAAAGAAAATCAAATGAAAATGGCAGATTTCAGACGGGAACAAGACATCGCAAAAGCTCGTGCTGACCAGGCCTATGATTTAGAAACGGCTAGAGCTAAACAGGAAGTAACCGAGCATGAAATGCAAATAAAAATTATCGAAAGACAAAAACAGATTGAACTTGAGGAAAAAGAAATTCAACGTCGTGAGCGTCAATATGATTCTGAAGTAAAGAAAAAGGCCGACGCTGATCGTTATGCAGTAGAACAAGCTGCATCAGCAAATAAAGCAAAAGATATTGCCCAAGCTGATGCAAACAAATATCGTATAGAGGCAATGGCAAAAGCCGAAGCTGAAAAAATTAGGATTGATGGTTTAGCAAAAGCCGAAGCAGAAAGAGCTCAAGGTGAATCTGAAGCAGACGTTATTCGTCTGAAAGGTTTAGCTGAAGCAGAAGCGAAACGTAAAATTGCAGAGGCGTTTGAACAATACGGAGAAGCTGCAATATTGGATATGATAATTAAGATGCTTCCTGAATATGCAAAACAAGTTGCAACACCATTATCGAATATTGATAAAATTACAGTAGTCGATACAGGTGGGAACGGTGAAAATAGTGGAGCAAATAAAGTAACAGGATATGCAACAAACTTGATGACTTCACTTCAGGAATCATTAAAGGCATCGTCTGGTATTGATGTAAAACAGTTGCTAGAAAATTTCTCCGGTAAAGGGAATATAAGAGCAAGTATAGATAATCTTTCAAGTGATTTGGTAAAGAAAGAAGAAGCAAATACTAACACAGAAGCAAATTAATTCCTGTACGTTCATAATTGTATGTACTTGAATAAAATTGAATGAACTATTGCGAAACTTTTGCTATGGTGTTGTGTTAGAAGGAGTGTTTTCTTAAAGAAGTGCTAAAATAATAGTACATCTAAATAGATAATGTTAGGAACGAACAAAAAAGATGAAGATGTTCATAATGAACTTTTTCATCTTTTTTAGTATTTAAATTGGTGCCTCTATTGGCGCTACATGGCCGCCTATATTTTAAAGTCAAGACTGTAGTCTATAATAAATAAAAAGTTATTAGATCGAGAATTAAATTAGAACGTACATTGTAAGATTGTAAACATCTAATTCGTCTGAACAACCTTTAAGTCAATACTAGCTAAAGCTGTAGGAAGGTCAGCGAAAGTAGTGATTCCTTTGAAATCTACACCGATAGAAATGATTGTTTGAGCTATTTCAGGTCGTATTCCGGTAATAATTGTATGTACTCCTAGAAGACGTAACGCATATATTACTTTAAATAAATTATCGGCAACCATCGTATCAATAACTGGAACACCTGTAACATCTAAAATTAAATACTCTAGTTTTAACTTCGAACATTCTTCCATCGTTACTTCTAAAATTAATTGTGAGCGATGTGTATCAATTTCACCTATTAGAGGAACAACAGCAACATTTTTATTAATAGGTACGACAGGTACTGATAATTCTTCGAGTGCTGTGTATGCAACTTTCATTAGTTTATTGCTATGTTCCTGAAAGACCATGCCATACTCTGCACTAATTTCATCAAGTAAAGGATCGATAATTTTACTTACATCTAACATCGTAATTGCTGCAAATTGTTGTTGCTCCAATTCTTCAGTAAATACATCCCATATTACTGTTCGATAATATGCTAATGAACGTAATGCAGTTGTTAATGACGTATTATCAACTAGACTACTAGCTTCCTCATTCGCCCATTTTATGATATCTTTTGATACTTCTTGATGATCAATTAATGATTGCCCTAATAACTCAATTAATTTGGAGGAGCTCTCATTCCTTTGACTTTTGATACTATCTATTGGTAAAAGACTTTTTTGAAGCTCTCTTACATTATTCGCTAAAATTTCTTTGTTTTTAATGATCTTTTGACCAATATATTTCAATTCGTCCTTCATTACTTGTCAACTCCCTATAATTCAGTCACCAAAACAATGATAACATATTTTATTGATGTTGGGATATTCATACTATCCATTGAAATATTAGTAATGATTGCTTTAGGGAACATTCACAATTTAAATGACTAAAGCAATATAAAATAACATTATTAAAAAGGAGCCACTGCATTGTATTAACAAATTTATTCTGTTTCATAATAATGATTATGCTATAGTATAACTTTAACAGAGAAAATATAGAGATATGAAAAGAGATGTGATAATGTTGTCTGATTTCCTACAACTAGGGATAAGTAAAGATATAAATAATTCATTAAAATCTTATGGAATAACTAAGCCAACGAAAATTCAAGAGTTAACAATACCCCCGATTTTACAAGGAAAAGAAATAATTGCTCAGGCTCAAACTGGAACAGGTAAAACACTCGCCTTCTTGTTACCTATTCTAGAAAAAATTGATGTAGCGAGTTCTGAAATTCAGGCATTAATTTTAACGCCTACACGTGAATTAGCTCAGCAAATAGCAAAAGAAGCAAAAAAGCTAATTGAGAATCTAGATGGTGTTAACATCTTATCAATTTATGGTGGACAAGATGTTGCCCATCAATTAAAGAAACTGAAAGGTGCTCAGCATATAGTTGTCGCAACACCTGGGCGTTTACTCGACCATATCAGGAGAGAATCCGTAGATTTATCAACAGTTCAGACACTGATATTAGATGAAGCCGATCAGATGTTGCATATGGGTTTTTTACCAGAGGTAGAAAACATCATTTTTGAAACGATGTCAACGAGGCAAACATTACTCTTTTCTGCTACAATGCCAAGTGAAATCAGGAAACTTGCAAACAAATATATGAACAACCCTGAAACAATTCAGGTCGTTACTAAGCGAATAACTGTTGATGAAATAAATCAGATTGTCATTGAAACGACTGACCGAAGAAAACAAGAAACTTTATTATATCTATTAGAAGAACAGAAACCATTTTTAGGGATTATATTTTGTCGAACGAAAATTCGTGCGAAAAAATTATATGATGTATTACGTTCTAATGGATATGAGGTTGATGAATTACACGGTGATTTAACACAAGCAAAACGCGAAAAGGCTATGAAAAGGTTTCGCGAAGCAAAAATACAGTTATTAGTTGCGACAGACGTAGCGGCAAGAGGATTAGATGTTGAAGGGGTTACACATGTTTTTAATTATGACATCCCACATGACGTCGAAAGTTATGTTCATCGCATCGGTAGAACCGGCCGAGCAGGTGGAGATGGTGTTGCTTATACGTTAGTTGCTCCAAAAGATCTGGATTTTCTTAGAATGATTGAAAAGGGTATAAAGCAAGTACTTGTTAAGAAATCAATAATAGGAGTAAGTATTCCGGAAAAAGAAAAATATAGTCGTAAAGATGAATCGATTTCGAAGCAACACACGAATAAAAAGTCCAGCAGGATAAATTCAGGTAAGAAGAAAGTAAGACAAGAACAGAGTTCGGGAAAGAGAAGGAATCAAAGGAAGCGTTAATCAATATGATGGAAATGGTCAGATAGTTTACGATAATTTTTTTATGTAAACTGTCTGACCGTTTCATTATGATTTATTATTGATATCTTTTTTGGTCATTTCACTACGGATATGAATGTCTTTTGAAAATTCAGTATCCAATTTATTTTTTGGATATTTATTTTTTCTTTCACGGTTATCGTTTCGATTCGTCATTTGAACACCCCCTCTACACTGTTCAATCTTATAGTTCACATTGTGAGGGGATATAAGCCTTGAAAAAGTTCCCATTAAAGGGTGGCTTTCATGAACTATTTAGTTAAGATTCATTATGATAATATTATGAACCTATTAAAAACCACCTTCGCCAGGAGTAAATGGAACATTTAAGTTTCTTTCAACCGCACGTAGTCGTTGATTCAAACGATTTAATCTTCTAGTATGTTGCTCAATTTGATTACTAAATTCACGGTTTATGCGGGTGATTTCTTGGTTTATACGATTATGCTCCTGGTTTTGTCTTCTAATCTCATTATTAAGTCTTGTTAATTCTCTAGTTTGTCTTTCTGTTTGTCGCTCTAACGCATTAATTCTTCTCTCAAGAGCAGGCTGTCTAACATCATCAATATTCATTTGGTTTTGAAAGTAATAAGGGTCATGAGAATTCAGATACTGTTCATGCTGTGGTAAATACTCATAATACTGACCATATGGATTCATGATTTACTCTCCTTTTTTTGTAAATAGGTTAAAATCCATATAAGTGTATGTTAATAAATGTGGAGTGTGTGGGTAAAAACCTAATTTTAATTTCAAAAGATATGAAATTATCTTGTATCAATTATTTCTCGGGAAAGCGCATAATTCAACATATTGCTACAAATGTTCCAAATATTTGTTACTAGGAGAATCAATATGCATACAGGACTTTCCTGTATGCAAAGCTGCTTACTATAAATCTTCAATCATGTCCATGAAGCTTGAAAAATAAATATGAGAATAAAACTTCTTGCTTATTAGATTGAAATAAGATAATCTAAAACACATATCCAAATTTTAAAAAATTTAATAATGTTCAGTTAATAGGTGATAAAAGATGATTTTCTTTTATCTTAAAAGGGAAGTTCGGTGTAAATCCGACACGGTCGCGCCACTGTAATGGGGAGCTTCATATCAAGTCCACTGTTTTTCATATAAACGGGAAGGGGTTAGGAAGCGGTGATTCTAAGTCAGGAGACCTGCCTATTAATTGCACTTGTACCTACGCGTAATAGGGAGGAGTGGTGGTCATATGTTGAACAACTATTTGAATTTCAACTCTAGTTAACTATGTCTATCAAAATATATCGGATCCCTCTATAAAAGAGGGATTTTTTATATGTTTATCATTCGGAATAAAGTTTGGATAGAATATGTCTAAAAATAGACGATGTTGAGACTATCTTACAAAATATTGCCATGAACGCACGTTTAGGGTTTTAGACTTCTAAGTGTAATATTTATGCAACTCAACCGCTTCATGAAAAGCGATCGTTTAGTGAGAAAATTAACAGTATAGCTTAACAGAGCTTTTTTAGAAAATAGATGAAAATGGAGTTGAATATTCATGTTAAAGAGTTCAAATATTGGGTATCCGAGAATCGGAGAAAATCGCGAATGGAAAAGAACATTAGAGAGATATTGGACTGGCCAAGTAAATGAAGAACAATTTTTACAAGATATGAAGCAAATAAGACTATCACATCTACGGAAACAAAAAGAACTTGGAATAGAGTTAATACCGGTAGGTGACTTTAGCTATTATGACCATGTATTAGATACAGCTGTAATGTTTAATTTAATTCCATCAAGATTTAAGCAAGAAGATGAGACTATCTCTCTATCAAAATACTTTGAGATAGCTAGAGGTAGTGATGGAAAAGTCGCAGCTGAGATGACCAAATGGTTTAATACTAATTATCATTATATTGTTCCAGAATTACAAAATGCTGAACCGAAACTAACACATAACCGATTACTAGAATTGTATAATGAAGCGAAAGTGAACTTAGGGATTAATGGAAAACCTGTTATTGTTGGTCCTATTACATTATTATCATGCTCGAAAGGATTTACTGAAACAAATAGAGAAAAATTGCTTCAATCGTTAATTCCATTATATATAGAAGTATTTAATGAACTAAAAGATGCTGGAGCAGAATGGATTCAAATTGATGAACCGATTTTAGTAAGGGACAAAGAGACAAATATAGTGGCTGAACTACAGCATGTTTATCATGAATTCCATAAACATGTCAAAGGGATAAACTTAATCATTCAAACTTATTTTGATAGCACAGAATATTATAATGAGCTAATTCAACTACCAGTAAAAGGAATCGGGCTTGATTTTGTTCATGATGATGGAGAAAACCTTCAACAACTACTGAACAGTGATTTTCCACAGGACAAGATATTATTTGCGGGTATTATTGACGGTCGAAATATTTGGAAAACAAAATTATTGAATAAATATCAACTAGTCCAAGAATTGCTAACGGTTGTCGATAGTTGTAGACTTTTTCTGCAACCATCGTGTAGTTTGCTTCATGTACCAGTAACTGTTAATAATGAAGAGAAGTTAGATTTACAAGTTAAAGAGGCATTAGCATTTGCTGATGAGAAGTTAAACGAAATAACGTTACTGTCACGAGTATTAAATGAAGAAGAACCATTCTCTACAATTGAAACGTATGATGTGGCTGTAGACACAATTGCGAAATCTTCAGTCAGGAATGTGGAACATGTACAAAATGCGATCATAAATCTAAACCAGTACTCTACCTCACGAATAGAGGCAGCGGAGCGAAAGAAACTCCACGCCAAAAGGTGGAAACTACCGATTCTCCCAACAACGACAATTGGTAGTTTTCCGCAAACAAAAGAAATACGTAAGCAACGATTGAGATGGAGAAAAGGTGAAATCACCAATCATCAATATGAAACGTTTATTCAAAATGAAATTAAGAAATGGATAAAAATACAAGAGGATTTAAATTTGGACGTACTCGTGCATGGAGAATTTGAACGAACAGATATGGTAGAATTTTTTGGTGAGAAATTTGAAGGAGTTGCAATAACAGAATTCGGTTGGGTTCAATCTTACGGATCACGATGTGTAAAGCCTCCTATCATATTTGGTGATGTGTATTGTAAGGAAAATATGACAGTAAAAGAAACAGTATATGCCCAATCATTAACAAAGAAGCCTGTTAAAGGAATGCTAACTGGTCCAGTAACAATTATAAACTGGTCTTTTGTACGAGATGATCTTCCATTTGCTGATGTATTAAATCAAGTAGCATTAACGATTAGAAAAGAAGTTGAAGCTCTTGAACAAAGTGGAATCTCTATGATACAAGTTGATGAGGCTGCACTACGAGAAGGATTGCCTTTGAAACAAAAGAAAAAAGATTTATATTTAAACTCGGCAGTATATGCGTTCAAATTGGCAACATCATCTGTTCAAGATAACACTCAAATTCATACACATATGTGTTATTCGAATTTTGATGATATTATTCATGCCATTGATGCACTTGATGCAGATGTTATCTCGATTGAGACATCAAGAAGCCATGGTGAGTTAATTGCCTCATTTGAGGAACATCATTACCAAAAAGGAATTGGACTTGGTGTATACGATATCCATAGTCCTCGTGTACCTACATTAGAAGAACTCATTCAAAACATTGAGCGTGCTCTTGAGGCCCTCGATTATCGTGCGTTTTGGGTTAACCCAGATTGTGGGTTGAAAACACGTGGTGAAAGTGAAACAATTGCCGCTTTGAAAGTAATGGTTGAGGCAGCACACTTGTATCGTAGTAAATTACAAACAGTGAGTAAAGTATAAAAAGTAATTATTGATCTTATCCTAATAAGATGAGAGAGTGACTCAGGAAATATTGAATTATTAAACCTTTTAACACAATGAATAGGATGAACAAAAGGTATAAATCCTATTTATGGTGCTTGTTGGAGGGTTGAGTATTCATTTGAGTCACTCTCTTTTTTTGTTAATTTCTTAACTAGTCTTGCTTTTTTCGGTCCTACTAGACGGAAATGTAACTTCAAACTTGGTGGAGTACAGAATGAGGGAGAAACGAAATTTTAGAGTCATAATAGTTCTATAAATGAAAATATCAAAAGGTTTTTGGGAAGGATTGTAGAATATGACATATAGAATACCAACTTATACTGCTAATTCATTACATTATTTATAGTAGTAATAGAAGGATTGATTTTATCCTATGATTCTGTGTGTTTGATAGACTTGAATTGTAGGTGTTTCATCGAATTACATACTTAGGTAAGTACTGCATGTTGAAACTTTTGAGTATAAGCTAATAAAACGATTATACTATTTATCAAGGAGGGGAATAAATGGAGCTAATTATTATCGGAATGCTAATAGTTTCGATTTTAATATGTGCAACATTCTTTTCTAAAGGAAAGCCAAGGAAGAGTAAATTTATCGTTTGGGGTTTGACGATAATGCTAGGTCTTGCACCTCTCTTATCATGGATTATTAGTATTTCATATACGATGGTTGATGACAACCCTTGGACTGGGATATTGCTTTTACTTATACTGTTCCCAACTATTTTTTTAATTGGTTTCATTTTATTACTAATAGGTATATTTTTAAGGCAAAACAAAATGAAAGAAACGATAAAAATGTAGGTAACAACAATTCTCTATATGTATAGTGAGAGGGCTAACCAGCTGAGCGCATGTAATAAACTAATGAAATTAGTTATATAGTTACTAAATGGTTAGCCTTTGAAATTGGTTAAAAGATTATGGTAGGTCAGAACGTTTCCCAGGTTCATCTTTTCCATTTGTATCGTTGCCGGTGCCTGCGGTATACCCTACACGGTAAACAGAGTTACGTTTGCTTTTTAGCGCATTTGGCATTTTATACTGTTCGTCACCATTTTGGAATTGTCCTTTATCAGACATTGAACATCTCTCCTTTTAAACTGGACTAACTATATTATTACCTATTTAGTTAGGTTGTATGAAAATAATTCGATACTAAACATTATTGGAGGTTAATAATGAAAGATTTTCAATTCTATATAAATGGTAATTGGGTGGGGGGAAGTTTGGATAAGATTATTATCCGAAATCCTGCAACAAACGAGGACATAGCATCTGTTCCATGCGGCGGTAAGTCTGAAGCTCAAGAGGCAGTTGAGGCTGCTCATGCAGCTTTCCCTAATTGGTCTAGCCTATCTGTATACGAACGCTCAGATTATATTAGAAAATGGTATGAACTAATTGAAAATAACCAGGATGAACTAGCTCGTATTATGACTTTAGAACAAGGTAAGCCACTTAAAGAAGCAATTGGCGAAATAAATTATGCGAATGGATTTCTCTCTTGGTATGCTGAGGAAGCAAAACGAATATATGGTGAAATGATTCCAGCAACAAGTAGTAATAAACGTTTATTTGTGCAAAAACAACCTGTTGGTGTTGTTGCTGTTATTACACCTTGGAATTTCCCTGCGGCGATGATTACGAGGAAAGTAGCACCTGCGTTAGCTGCTGGCTGTACAGTTGTAATGAAACCTGCTGAGCAGACACCATTAACAGCAATTAAATTAATCGAGTTAGCTGAAATTGCAGGGATACCAAACGGTGTTATTAATCTTGTCACTGGTGATGCAAATGAGATTGGCAAAACGTGGCTTGGAGATAAGCGTGTAAGAAAGTTAACTTTTACTGGCTCTACAGAAGTGGGTAAACTGCTATTAAAGCAATCAGCGGAAACGGTTAAAAAGATTTCCTTAGAATTAGGCGGTCACGCTCCTGCAATAATTTTTGATGATGCAAATATAGATAAAGCAGTAAATGATGTAATTGCATCAAAATTCAGAAACGGTGGTCAAACTTGTGTATGTGCTAATCGAATATATGTGCAAGATAGCATCTATGATAACTTTCTTACGAAATTTACTGAAAAAGTAAAGGAATTAGTTGTCGGTAATGGGTTAATTGAAGGTACCGACATAGGCCCCCTAATTGATGAAGCTGCAATTGAAAAAGTACAGCAACATATTGACGATGCAGTCAAAAAAGGGGCGAAAATTGAAACAGGTGGTAAACTTATTGATGGTCTATATTTTGAACCAACTGTTTTATCGGGTGTAAAGGACGACATGCTTTGCATGGTAGAAGAAACGTTTGGCCCTGTTGCTCCGGTATGTAAATTCACTACTGATGAAGAGGTAATAGATAGAGCAAATGATACGATATATGGATTAGCTGCATATGTGTTTACAGAAAATATTAACCGTGGATTAAAGGCTACAGAACAATTGGAGTATGGAATAATCGGTTTAAACGATGGCTTGCCTTCAACACCACAAGCACCATTTGGCGGATTAAAACAGAGCGGTCTTGGTCGCGAGGGCGGTCATTATGGCATTGACGAGTACTTAGAAATAAAGTACGTATCATTAGGCATTGGATAGAAGCTAGATTAGAAGACGACACACTCTTTGTAATATCATTTAAGATTATTAATTGATATTTCAGAGAGTGATTTTTTTTGAATTTATCTTTTAATAGTAAATTCCTCAATTCGTATTGGTTTTTAAAGCAGTTAACTGTAAGTATAAACCCATGTTCAGAACGTACTAGTCATTCGCTAGTGGATTCTTAGAAATCCTTTCAACTTAGGGGTTCAAAGTGATAAATACTCAGAACAATAGTAAAAGTAGCAACTTAATTTTTATAAAAATATTCTAATTTAAAATTACTAATATATGATTTTAAATATTAAATTATAATAATTATAAAAAAGTATTGATTTTTAATTAAAACATGTTATTATAATAATAGATTAAAACATTACGAGGTGATTCTATAATGACAAATAACAGATTAACTACTAGTTGGGGTGCACCAGTCGGTGACAACCAAAATTCTATGACTGCAGGGGCTAGAGGCCCAGTATTAATTCAAGATGTGCATCTACTAGAAAAACTGGCACATTTTAATAGAGAAAGAGTTCCAGAGCGTGTCGTACATGCAAAAGGTGCAGGTGCGCACGGATATTTTGAAGTAACAAATGATGTTTCAAAATATACAAAAGCAAAATTATTTAATGGTGTAGGTAAACGAACACCAATGTTTATTAGATTTTCTACTGTTGCTGGTGAACTAGGTTCTGCTGACACTGTACGTGACCCTAGAGGATTTGCAGTTAAGTTTTACACAGAAGACGGTAACTACGATATCGTCGGGAACAACACACCGATATTCTTTATACGTGATGCAATTAAATTCCCTGATTTCATTCATACGCAAAAGCGTCACCCACAAACACATTTGAAAAATCCTAATGCTGTTTGGGATTTCTGGTCACATTCACCAGAATCTTTGCATCAAGTAACATACTTAATGGGAGACCGCGGTATTCCAGCAACTCTTCGCCACATGAATGGTTATGGAAGCCATACATTTAAATGGACAAACGCTGAAGGTGAAGGCGTGTGGATAAAATATCATTTTAAAACGGACCAGGGTGTAAAAAATTTAGACCCAGCTGTTGCTGAGAAATTAGCAGGTGAAAACCCAGATTATCATACTGAAGATTTATTTAACGCAATCAAAAATGGCGATTTCCCATCATGGACATTATATGTTCAAGTTATGCCATTAGAAGATGCAAATACTTACCGTTTTGATCCATTCGATGTGACAAAAACGTGGTCACATAAAGATTATCCATTAATTGAAGTAGGTCGTATGGTTCTTGACCGTAATCCAGAGAACTATTTTGCTGAAGTTGAACAAGCAACATTCTCACCTGGAACTCTTGTACCTGGTGTAGATGTATCACCGGATAAGATGTTACAAGGTCGTTTATTTGCATATGCGGATGCACATCGTTATCGTGTTGGTGTTAACCATAATCAATTACCAATTAACCGACCTCATGCAGATGTCGATAACAATCAACGTGACGGATTTATGACGATGACTAACGGTAAAAATCCTGATGTATATTACGAACCAAATAGCTACGGTGGTGCTGTTGAAACTTCAGAAAATAAACAAGCAGCATTCCCTGTTACAGGAGTTGCTGAAAGTGTGCCTTACGATCATAATGATCATTACACGCAAGCTGGAGATTTATACCGTTTAATGAGTGAAGAAGAGCGTACTCGTACAGTTAATAACATTGTAGGTGCAATGAAACCAGTTGAAAAAGACGAAATCAAATTACGTCAAATTGGTCATTTCTTTAAGGCAGACGCTGAATTTGGTGCTCGTATTGCTGAAGGTTTAGGCCTTTCTGTTCCTGAAGAAGTAAAATAATTTAAAACGTATTAATAAAAAGGAATTCTCAAACTATTCTCATTCTCATTCTCAAAAAAAAGGTACCCATTTTATAAATGGGTACCTTTTTCTTGTTGAACTGTATGGCCATAAACATTTACTATAAGCTATTATTGACTGGTAGAAACACACCTGCTTAGAGGGTAACGACTTTTGCAAATGCCTCGCTATGTTCTCTCCGTTCCTTTCGATGGTTAATTCGCTGTTGTGCACTATGATATAACATTTTTTCCTCATCAGATTCAGGGACAACTTTTGGCACAGTTACCGGTTTTCCTTCATCATCTAAAGCTACAAATGTTAAAAAAGAAGTGGCTGCAAGTTTTCGTTTTCCTGTTCGCAAGTCTTCAGATATAACTTTAACAAATACCTCCATTGAAGAGCGACCAACAGATGAAACGTAGGACTGTAAACTGACGGCTTCACTTTGTCTAATTGGGACAAGAAAATCAACAGAATCGGTTGATGCTGTTACGACATCACATCTAGAATGTTTTGCAGCAGAAATAGAAGCGATATCATCAATATAGCTCATTAACTTTCCGCCAAATAACGTGTCATGATTATTCGTATCTAAAGGAAATACCCGACTAGTTTTAATAACTAAAGATTCCTTACATGTTTTTTCAAGTCTCTCGTTCACTTTAATCTCTCCTATATTAAATATAATGACTAATTTATATTCTCCGCTAAATACATATCATTAGTCAATTTTTAAGCCACAAACTAATTCTGAAGTGAATAGAGGTGATTTTGAAAATTATTTATTGTTGTTAGAAGGAAAAAAAGATATTATAATGAACATTAACATACAAAAGAATACCATAATATACATTATTGTTTATTTAGAAGGGAGAAGAAAATAATGAATAGAAAAAAAGGTGAAACACATTGGATTATCCCAGACGGTTTTATCCCGCCATTAAGTTCCGGTGAATTAATAAGTCATGAATCTATTTGTATAGTAAATTGCAATAACGAGGATACAGCTATATATATTACAATTTACTTTGAAGATCGGGACCCGATAGAAAAAATACCAATGATGATCCATTCAAAAAGAAGCCATCATATTCGTACCTCATCATTAGAATTAAACGGTGAAAAAATACCTGTAAATGTTCCATATTCAATTGAAGTTGAAAGTGACCTTCCGATTATCGTTCAATATAGTCGTTTAGATTCAACACAACCAGGATTAGCACTGATGTCAACAATGGGATACCCACTAAAGAGTGAATAATGACAAATCTAACAAAAATGTTAGCGTTTAAAATTGAAAGCCTTTTCAGTAAGTGGCCGAGATAGTTTGATATCTTTGAAGCTGGAGGATAACAGAAGTGAAAAATAAAATAACAAATTTCGTTTTGTACCTCCATAATATGTATAATAATTCAAAAATTAAATATAAGTTGATTACAATTATCTCTATTATAATGCTTATTTGTCTGTTATTTACAGTGGTTGGTTTTCAGTTTGCCTTTAACATGTATGATCAACAAATATATCGAAAATCATCACAAGTATTAATTATGTCATCTAAACAAATTGAAGATGAACTGACAAATATTGAGGAATTATCTTTTAACATATTAAAAGATAGTGTACTTCAATCACATCTAACAAGGACGAAAGAAGAAATCTCAAAATATGAACAATTCCAGATTGAAAGTGAAATATGGGAAAAGTTAACTAGTTTTATAGGAAATGAAAAATATATACAATCAATTTATTTATATGATCAAAGTGGCAGAGAATATCGTGCAGGGAGTAATCATTCTAAAAGAATTGATAAAATGAAGGATGTATTAATTGATAAGGCAGTTGGTGGAAACGGCAGTAATGTATGGGTTTCTGATGCGAAAACAAATAATTACATTTACTCAACTCGTCAAATAAAGGCATATAAAAATTTAAGCTTAGAGTTTTTAGCAACATTAATTATCGAAGTGAATTTAGATGAAATTATCAAGGAGCTACCGAAAGTATGGGATGGTCATGAAGGGGGCATTATCATTTCAAATCGACAGGGGCCCTTTTATAGAGAAGAAAATATATTCAATTACGAACATTTAGTTTATTCGACTGCTGATAGTCAAGGCTATTTTATCCAAAAGGTAAAGGGACGTAGCTTTTTCATTACATACTTTCAATCACCCTATTCAGATTGGACGTACTGGAATATCATCCCTTTTGGTTCGATGTTTGCTAAAGTCACAGCAATGAAATATATTGTTATTTTTATATTTTTATTATTATACTCAGGAGCAATATTTTTAGCGGTAAAGTTTTCAAGACATATAACAAATCCAATAGAGAACTTAGTATCATCAATGAAAAATGTCCAACAGGGAGATTTTAATATATCTGAAACATTGAAATTACACGACTATGGTGAAAAAGATGAAGTAGGAATCTTACATCACAATTTTTATACAATGATTGAACGAATAAACGAATTAATTAAAGAAAATTATGAAAAGCAATTATTAATTAAAGATACAGAGTTTAAAGCATTACAATCACAAATAAATCCGCATTTTTTATATAATACACTCGAATCTATAAATTGGTTAGCAAAAATAAATAAACAACAACAAATATCTAATATGGTAGAATCTTTAGGATATTTACTTAGAAATGCTATAAGTATTAAAGAAGATGTCATTACGCTTCGGGAAGAAATTGAAATTGTAAATCATTATGTAACGATTCAAAAGTTTAGATTTGAGGAGAGATTAAATTTCAATTTATATATTGATGAACAAGTCCTAGATTGCAAACTTCCTAAATTAATCATTCAACCCCTAGTCGAAAATTCAATCAATTATGGACTAGAGTCAATGATTGAATGTTGCCATATTTCAGTCTCCGCATATAAAGCTGACGGAAATATTCACCTGATAGTTGAAGATAACGGAGTAGGAATAGATGAAAATCAAATCTCTAAGATTATTAAAGGTAATGTGAATAGTAAGGGTAATGGGATTGGGATTAAAAATATTGACTCTAGAATTAAGTTAGTTTTCGGCGAGGAATACGGTGTGAAAATAGAAAGTACATTGAACTTAGGTACTAAAGTTATCATAGTCATTCCATGCGAAACGAGGTGAAACCATGTATGATGTTCTGTTAGTAGATGACGAGCGGATTATTTTAGATGGTATTTCGAAAATAATAAATTGGCAAAGCTTAGGTCTTCGATTAATCGGCACTGCTAGAAATGGAATAGAAGCATATCAACTAATTAAAAAAAATCAGCCTGATATTATCATATGTGATATAAAAATGCCAGGTTTAACTGGACTTGAATTGGTCGAAAAAGTTGCGAAAGAGAAAATAAATGTAAAATTTATTATTCTATCTGGGTTTGGTGAATTTAATTATGCAAAACAAGCGATGGAATATGGTGTTAAGCAATATCTATTAAAACCTTGTAATGAAAAGCACATTGTAGATGCATTAACTTCAGTAAAGAAAGAATTATTAATTGAAGAAAAAAGAGAGCGCTTTCTAGATGACATGAAGTCACAACTAAGCCAAATCCAACCATATGTAAAAAAACAACTTCTTAGAGAGTTTATATCGACAAAATTGGATAATAAGAGAAGCGTTACTTTTTACGAGAGACTAATTCAAGTCAATTTTAAAGGTCAAACTATACGTGTTATGCTTATAAAGCCTGAGGGAGAAAGTTTTGATGAGCAAATGTTTGTCATTAATAATCTAGGAGTTGACATTTTTGCTCCCTCAGTACTTTCCACAACAATAGGTGATTATGCGATATTTATCATTGCCGAAAGAAGCATTGAAATTCTTAAAGGAAAAATCGAACAGCTAAAACATCATTTTAATGCTATCTATGGCTTAACCTTAACGATTGCAATTAGTGAACATGACCATATTTCAAAAGCTCGAGCATTATATTTAGAAGCATTAGAATGTTTAAACCATCGTTTCTTTTTAGGTGATGGAAGTCTAATCACAAAAAAAGAAATTCAGCAAACAAAGAAAAAGAATCAGTATGAATATGATGGGAAAAAACTATGTCTATTAATAAAATCAGGAAACTGGGAAAAGGTCGAGAAGGAAATAGCAGCATTCTTTAATGAAATGACGAACATGATGTTATCGACTAGTTTAACGCGGTCATACGTCATGCATTTATTTATGGAGATTATTCAATATTCTGATTCATATTGTGTGAAAACGTATATGGAAAAGATGTCTTCATTAATGGAAATGGATACGATTCAACAGATGAAGTCTTTCTTTATACAAAATGCTAAACAAATTACAGACTATCATCTTGAGAGGCATATGTCTAATCATTCAGGAATTATTAATAACATGATTAGTCTAGTTGAGCAAAACCTCAGTAACACGGAACTTTCATTAAAATGGATTGCAAATAAAGTTTATATGAATCCGGATTATTTAGGTAAATTGTTCAAGCAGGAAACAGGTGAGAAATTTTCTAGCTATGTCACGAGAATTAGAATCGAAAGGGCAATTGAACAGATTCAGAAAATGGACGATGTAAAAGTGTTTACTTTGGCTGAGGAAATTGGTTACGGGGATAACCCACAATATTTCAGTCAAGTTTTTAAAAAATATACAGGGTATACTCCTTCTGAATATCGGAAAGTAATTTGTTAGAAGTACACATCCATTATCTATTTGGTAATGGTTTTTTTTATTTCGGAGTACAATTTCATCCGATGTATTTATTAATATTTAGTCCAATAAAGGTTCATCAATGTGTAGAAACGATGAAAACTCTGTTTTTTAAACATTTATGTCTGATTTTTCAATTCAAATGACAGGAAAAAGGCTCTAGAATAGTACTTGTAAGCGTTAACAATAAAAAAGGGGGATGAAAATGAAGAAATTCTTGGTGTTATTTTTAGCGGTTTTTATGGTGTTTTCAATGGCTGCTTGTAGTGGAGGAACAAGCTCATCAGGGGGGTCTAGTTCTAATTCTGGTAAAGATAAAGATGGGAAAATTACCCTTCGAATCGCTTGGTGGGGTGAGCAAACGCGAAATGATTATACACTTGAAGTAATCAAAAAGTACGAGGAGAAGAATCCTAATGTGAAAATTCAAGCAGAGTATGCAAGCTGGGATGATTACTGGAAAAAGTTAGCACCACAAGCTTCTGCTAATCAATTACCTGACATTATTCAAATGGACTTGTCATATTTCTCACAATATGCTGAAAACGGACAATTAGCTGATTTATCTCCATTTATTGGTGAGCAAATTGATACAACAAATTTCACTGAAAATTATATCAATGGTGGAAAAATCGATGATAAGCTATACGGATTTAATGCAGGGGTAAACGTCGTTGGATTCAATTATGACCCTGAGTTATTGAAAAAGGTAGGGGTAGATAGTCTTGAAGAAGATTGGACTTGGGATGACTATAAAGAACTAGCTAAAAAAGCAAAAGATGCTGGATTATACGTTGATACAGGTATGAAAGCAGATGTGTTCTTTAACTACTACTTAAGAACACTAGGAAAATCTTTATATAGTAAAGATGGTACTGGATTAGGCTATGATGACGACCAATTATTTATCGACTTCTTCGAAATGACGTCTGGACTAGTGAAGGATAAAGCAGTTCCAACACCTGATTATCTTGCACAATTAAAAGGTATTGAAGATGACCCTGTCGTAACACAAGATGCAATTGGTATTTGGCAATGGTCTAATCAATTTGTCGGCTTACAGCAAGTTGCCAATCGACCATTAAAAATTCACAATATGCCAGGACCTAATGCAAGTGACGGCTTATATTTAAAACCAAGTATGTTCTGGTCAGTAGCTGAAAATTCTAAACACCAAGAAGAAGCAGCAAAATTCATCGACTACTTTGTGAATGATATAGAAGCTAATAAAATCATTCTTGGTGACCGTGGTGTTCCAGGCTCATCTGCTGTTAAAGAAGCATTAAAATCTGAGTTAACTCCTGAACAAACATTAGTGTTCGATAGTGTAGAATGGGCGGAACAAAATAGTTCAGAATTTGATGGTCCAGATCCAATTGGTGCTGGTGAAGTAATTGAAATGCTTGATAACTTAAGTGAACAAATGTCTTATGGGCAACTTGAAGTGAAGGATGCTGCTAAACAATTTAGACAACAAGCAGAAAGTATCTTATCACAAAATAAATAAACAATCTTTTGATTGATAAGAGTGGCTCGACAATAACTAGTGGAAATATGTAAACGCATTAAGTAGGTGGGTGACTCAAAACCAAAGGGGCAGTTCCTTAGAATACATATATGGATAAAGGCTTAAGGCATGTAGTCTATAAATGTATTAGTTAAAGGAAACAGACCTTTATGAGTCACTCCCTGTTTTCTGAGATTATGCAACTTCTTATATTATCCTGAGTCATTCTTATTTTGAAGGTTAACGAGCCGAGAAAGGAAATGATTATATGAGTGCTCAAGCTATTAGACAAAACTTAAAGGGATACTTATTTATTAGTCCCTTTGTTATAGGGTTCTTGGCATTTACACTAATCCCAATAGTTACCTCACTGTATTTATCGTTTACAAAGTACAATCTATTTGGTGCACCTGTTTGGATTGGTTTGGAAAACTATCAAAAAATGTTTACACAGGATCCAAGATATTGGCAATCGTTAAAGGTCACCTTAATTTATGTTTTGGCAGGGGTACCATTAAGACTTGGTTTTGCCCTTCTTATTGCCATGATTTTAAATACAGCCTCTCGTGCCGTAGGACTATATCGAACTTTGTTTTATCTACCGTCTTTAATTGGTGGTAGCGTTGCTGTTGCTATCATGTGGAGAAATATTTTCGGTGATGAAGGAATCGTCAATATTTTATTAAACTTATTAGGTATCCCAGATGTACGCTGGTTCGGTGACCCGACTGCAGCACTATGGATGTTAATCTTTTTATCTGTATGGCAATTTGGCTCATCGATGTTAATATTCCTTGCTGGTTTAAAGGGAATTCCAGCAACATATTATGAAGCAGCTAGTGTTGATGGAGCTAATTATTGGCAGAAATTCATGAAAATTACGTTACCAATGTTAAGTCCAGTTATCTTATTTAATACGATTATGCAAACAATCGCAGCATTTATGACATTTGTACCTGCGTTTATCATTTCTAAAGGGACTGGTGGTCCATTAGATGGTACACTCCTATATTCACTCTATCTTTTCATTCAAGGATTTGAATTCTTCAATATGGGTTATGCATCTGCGATGGCGTGGATCATGTTAATTATTGTTGGTCTTTTAACAGCTATCATTTTCTATACATCTAAATTCTGGGTGCATTATGAATCAGAAGGGGTGAAATAACGGATGAGTTCAAGTACAAATGTAAAAACAGTCACAAGTCCTCCTATTGTTAAAGCATCTAACCTAAAGTCACCTAGGTGGTGGATTTATCACATACTTGTCGGTGGCTTTGCATTATTAATGCTATATCCGGTTATTTGGCTCCTAATGAGTTCATTCAAACCGACGGAGACGATTTTTTTAACAGCTAAACAATTGATTCCTGAAACGTGGACTTTTAATAACTTTACTCAAGGTTGGGAAGGAATCGGTGGAAATTCATTTGGATTATTTATTAAAAACACGGTTGTATTAGTTTTCTTTACAATGATTGGGCAAGTGATTTCTTCAGCTTTTATTGCATTTGGTTTTGCGAGATTACAATTCTTTGGAAAAAATTTTTGGTTTGCAATCATGATGGTCACACTTATGCTTCCTTATGAAGTTGTTATGATCCCGCAATATATTATTTTTGCTCAGTTAGGATGGCTAGATTCAATAAAGCCAATTGCAATTCCTGCATATTTCGGACATCCATTTTTCATTTTCTTATTAGTACAATTTATCCGAACTATACCCCGAGAATTGGATGAAGCAGCGACAATTGATGGATGTAACACGTTTAAAATCTTTTACAAAATTATACTGCCTTTAATAAAACCTGCATTAGCAACTGTTTCAATCTTCTCATTCTATTGGACATGGGATAACTTATTAGGACCAGTATTATACTTAAATAATCCGGCGAAATATACTGTTTCAATGGCGCTAAATATGTTCTTAAGTAATGATTCTGTTTCAAACTGGGGAGCCATGTTTGCAATGTCAATCGTTTCTTTAATACCGGTATTCGTTATCTTCTTTTTATTCCAACGCCATGTTGTTGAAGGGATTAGCACTAGTGGGTTAAAGGGGTAAAAATATGTGTCAATACGATATGTTCATCCTCAATAAAGATACGAATATTAAATATCAAGGTCCCGATATAACTAGTATTAATCACTTTTTACATGTATTGGAAAGGGATAAAAATAAAGTATTCTATGAAGAGGAGATGACTAGAAACTCGACAATCCGCCTTCTGCTAAATGAGGAGAATAATGAGGGTTTACGTCCTGAACAGTTTTCAATTGGATTTTCTCATGATCTGTCTGAGATGGTCGTCACGTCAGCAGATGAATTAGGGATGGTTTATGGCATTCTTCATATTAGTGAAACATTTCTAGGCGTTGATAAGTTTTGGTTTTGGAATGATATCGAACCAGTGAAAAGGGGAAGAGTCGAAATCCATCCTATAAATTTTGTTTCTGAAAAACATATGTGTAAGTATAGAGGCTGGTTTATCAATGATGAAGTACTCCTTTCAAAGTGGACATATCAAAATTCGAATACGTATGTATGGGAGATGATCTTTGAAGCTTTATTACGTTGTCAGGGAAATATGGTTATACCTGGGACTGATATTGAACATTCACCATATAAAAAAATTGCCTCAAGGATGGGACTATGGATAACACATCATCATGCTGAACCATTAGGGGCAAGAATGTTTAGTCGAGTATTCCCAAACAAAAACCCTTCATATGTCGAGAATGAAACATTGTTCAAAGAGTTATGGAAAGAAGCAATTCTAGAACAGACAACAAACAAAGTCATTTGGAATATCGGATTTAGAGGACAGGGTGACAGGCCATTTTGGTTAGATGATCCGACATTTGACACAGATAAAAAACGAGGACAGCTGATTTCGAAAATCATCATGGACCAATATAAAATGATTAATGATATTCAAGAAAATCCGATTTGCTGTGTGAACTTGTACGGAGAAATTACAGATTTATATAAAAAAGGACTTTTAACATTACCTGAAGGTGTTATTAAAGTATGGGCAGATAATGGTTATGGGAAAATGGTATCAAGAAGACAGGGGAATGATAATCCAAGAATCTCCTCTATACCAGCTCATAACGATAGAGGACCACATGGTATCTACTATCATATTACATTTTATGATTTACAGGCTTCTAATCATTTAACTATGTTTCCGAATCCAATCCAATTCGTTAATGATGAACTAGATAATGCTTTTCAACATCATATGAATGAGTTTCTCATTGTAAACTGTGGAAATATAAGACCACATATAATGTTTTTAGAATTGCTTAGTCAAGTGTGGAAAAGTGGAAGAGTAGATTCAACACAATTTTTAAAAGACTATGTGTCAAGAGCGTATCCAACCAATTCAGACGTGATGTGTAATCTTATAAATGAATATTTCAACGCCATTATTAAATATGGAGAAGAAGAAGATGAACGTGCCGGAGAGCAATTTTATCATTTCGCAATTCGAAACATTACGAAGCAATGGATTATAACACAGGGGGATGAATCAGCAACTAATCTTCAATGGGCAACCGGTAACATCTCTTTCGAGGAACAATGTACCTGGTTCAACAAAAAGGTGAAAAATCACTTGCCAAGTTTTGAAACATTGTTATCAAACTTGACTGAACTAATCCAAAAATCAACTAGTCTTGAAAAAGAGAGACTTCAAGACCAATTACTTTTGCAGGTGCAAATTCATAAAAGCGGATGCCAAGCAGTTTACTATGTAACAACGGCATTCGAAAAATTTAAAATAAAGCATTATTTTAAAGCCTTTCTTTTAGTTAATGCTGCTATCGAGGAATTATCCAAAACAGTAGAAAAGATGGAAAACCCATTAAATGAAAAGTGGAAAAGATTTTATGAAAATGATTGTTTAACAAATGTTACCTTAACAATCTATACATTGGAGACGTTAAGAAAATATATAAGAATGTTTGGTGATGGCCCAAACTTTTACAATTGGGAGAAGCAATATTTAACGACTGCTGAGGAAAGGTCAGTCATGCTTCTTACAAATAAAACAAAACAATTAGGTGATGAAGCGTTATATCAAAAATTAATGAATACATGTTTATCAAATCGAGAAGAACTCGAAAAATAAAAGAGTGATAGTGTCGGTATTTTGATGGAGGGAAACGTATGGAGACAACTGGATTTTTAGGTGGGATTAATAGTATTTTTGAGTGGATAACTAGATTAGCATTGCTAAACTTATTGTGGCTTTTTTTCACGGTAATTGGATTGTTTGTCTTTGGATTTTTCCCCGCTACAGTTGCAATGTTTGCTGTCGTTCGTAAATGGGCATTAGGTGAATTAGATATTTCCATTACGAAGACTTTCTGGCAATCTTACCGACATGAATTTATGAAGAGCAACATTCTCGGTCTATGGATTTTGCTAATTAGTTGTGTTCTTTTCATCGACTATATTTATTTACAACATACGACAGATATGAAACAACTACTAACTGCCCCATTTTTTATCGTGACGCTTCTGTTTGCTTGTATGCTGTTTTATATTTTCCCAATGTATGTTCACTACGAAATGAAAATTTCACAATTATTAAAAAGTTCGTTTTTTGTCATGATTATGAATCCAATTTCAACTTGTACGATGTTAGTTGGTACATCGGGTTTATTATTTCTTCTTTCGTATGGACCACCACTAATGATTGTATGTAGTGGGAATGTAATAGCACTAGCAATTGTAAAGCCTGCAATTAATGCATTTAATAAAATCAATCGTAAGTATCAATTCATGCAACAATGAAATGATGTTATAGGTTAAAAGTAGCATATCCGTCATTAATAGAAATATCATCTTGTGTTCTTCACTTGTTTGATTTAGCTTAAAAACAAGGGGGAATAGCATTGAAAAAGGGACTAATCGTCACCATTGTTATCGGAATGTTACTAGCTACTACATCTTGTCAGTTAGGTAGCAAAGAGGAAGTTAGTAATCAAATAGAGCCAACAACTATAAGAATTGCTTGGTGGGGTACACAACCTCGGCATGAACAGACAACGAGAATAATAGAATTGTATGAAAAAGCAAACCCTCATATAAATATTGAAGCTGAATTTGATGATTGGGATAACTATTGGCGTAAACTTGAACCTATGGTAGCTGCTAACGAACTTCCCGACGTTATTCAAATGGATTTGGCCTTTTTAGCACAGTATGGTGAAAAAGGGTTGTTAGAAGATTTAACACCGTATATTGAAAAGCAAACAATCGATACTTCTAATATTGACAAAAATATATTAGACAGTGCGAAAATTTCTAATAAATTGTATGGTTTTACAATTGGAATAAATGTATTATCTGTGATTACAAATGATGAATTGTTAACGAGAGCAGGAGTCGAATTTGATAGTGAAAAATGGACTTGGGAAGACATGGTGCAGGTTGCATTAACGATAAAACAAAATACAGGTGTATATGGATCAAATGGAATGAATCCACCGGACATTTTCTTCCCCTATTATTTGAGAACAAAAGGAGAATCTTTTTATAACGAGGAAGGTACAAAGCTTGCATATCAGGATGACCAATTATTTGTTGATTATTTTAAATTACAACTCAGATTAATAGAAGCGGGAGCATTTCCTACACCCGACATTGGCTCGACTGTAAGAGGTATTGAGGATGACTTTATCGTTAACAGAACATCAGCAATAACGTGGAATTATTCAAATCAATATGCCGCCTTTAGTCAAATAATTGATGATACATTGACACTTCACTTACCACCAGAAAATTATATACAAAATGCGCTGTTTTTAAAACCGAGTATGATGTTATCCATTCCAAAGACATCAACGGTTAAGGAAGAAGCAGCAAAGTTCATTAATTTTTTTGTGAATAACATTGAAGCAAATAAAATTATGAAAGGTGAAAGAGGTATTCCTGTTTCAGCGAAAGTCAGCAGCAAGATTAGAGGAGAACTTTCAAAAGATGAAATAAAAATTATGAACTATGTTGAAAAAGCGAAAAACCTCACAAAGCATTTTTATAGACCTGACCCGATCGGTAGCGGTGAGGTTATGGTGTTGCTTGAAGATATTTCTAATCAAATTCTATTAAAAAAGATAAGTCCAGAAGAGGGTGCGAAAAGATTTAGAGCAAGTGCAAATGAAATATTAAAAAGAAATAATTGAACTTATCTAGGAGGAGTAGGTTATGCCGAAATTACAATTTAATGAAGAAGAAATTCGTTTAGTAATTGATAAAGTAGTAAATCGAACATTTCAAATGGACTTTAATTGGGACTGGCCTGGTGGAGTTGCATTTTACGGCGTTGCAGAAGCGTATGAAGCAACAGAAAAACAAGAGTATATTGATTTGTTAAAAGGTTGGGTTGATGAGTGGCTTGAGGATGGCTTACCACGACTTTCTATTAATGGAGTATCGATTGGACATTCATTAATTACACTATATAAGGTTACTGAAGATGATAAGTACTTGGAAGTTATTATGGAAATGGCTGAGTACTTAAAGAACGACGCCCCACGTTTTGCCGATGGGATATTCCAACATACTGTGAATTCAGTTAAAGATGTTTTCCCAGAACAAGCTTGGGTAGATACGATGATGATGGCTGGACTCTTTTTATTACGGGTTGGGAAACTATTAAATCGTGAAGATTATTTCGAGGATGGCTTAAAGCAATATCACGGTCACGAGGACTTTTTACAAGACCCGATAACAAACTTATATTATCATGGTTGGGACAATATCGCTAAAAACCATATGTCATCTATCTATTGGGCCCGTGGCAATGGTTGGGCTGCATTGACGATGGCAAAAGCGTTAGAGCTCGTTGAAGTACAGCATCCATCCTATATGATCATTGATTGTTCATTGCGTGACCAATTAAGTTCATTAGTAAGACTGCAAGATGAATCAGGGTTATGGCATACGATTGTCAATGATTCAACTTCTTACCTAGAAGTTTCAGGCTCATCGGCTATTGCAGCAGCGTTGATTACAAGAGGTACTCTTTATAATAAATATATCCAAAAATCGATTAATGGAATTGTCAATGAGATTGAAGATGATGGAAAAGTATCAAAAGTATCCGCTGGAACAGCAGTTATGAACGATGCTGACGGATATAAACATGTACCATATAAGCGTATTCAAGGCTGGGGTCAAGGCTTAACACTTGTTTTTTTAGCGGAATTATTAAAATCTAGTAAACAACTATATAGCTAGTATACTAATTTTTAATAAGGGGAACGAGGTGAATATATTTCATATGTCAGAAACAATTAAACCAATTTCAATTTACTTAGCAGGTGATTCCACTGTAGCGAATTGTCCTAAGCATGAAGCGCCTATGGCAGGCTGGGGTCAAGTGTTTCAACAGTTTTTTACAAATGAACTGACTGTACACAATGAAGCAAAAGGTGGGAGAAGCTCTAACAGTTTTATTGAAGAAGGTCGATTGACTAAAATACTTGATAGTATTCAAGAAGGAGATTATTTATTCGTCCAATTTGGTCATAATGATCAAAAATCGTATGGAACAGAACCTTTTACTACCTATCAATCTTGTTTACAGCAATATATTTTTGGAGCGAGAGAAAAAGGAGCGACTCCAATATTACTTACTTCTGTACATCGCAGAAAATTTGATGAAAATGGATTCGTCGTAAATACATTAGGTGAATACCCTATAGCGATGAAACAGGTAGCTAAAAATCTTGATGTAACACTCATTGACCTCTGGAAAAAAACAAAGGTGCTTTATGAAACACTCGGTGTGGAGGAATCAAAATCTCTTTTCACTATTTTTCCACCTGATGTAGAGGAAAATTACCCTGATGGAATTGAGGATAATACTCATTTTTGTGAAAAAGGTGCATTTGAAGTGGCAAAACTTGTCATAGAGGCACTGAGAGAACAAAACATACCTTTAATAAAGTATATAAAAGAATAACCGCTTTTTTGAGGTTATTCTTTTCATTTTATATATCAGGTGAGAAATGAAACCTTAAAGATTTTTATATTCTGTATCAATGGCCTTTCTAATTGTATTTATTGTCAGGAGTTTAAACTGGTCGGAAACTGTTTCACCATTTGGGTTAGAATAGTACAGACCAAGCTTTCCTTCTAGTTGAATAAATCCTAAATCAGAAAGTTGAGTTTTAAGAAAGTTAGGTATATCGTTTATACCAGTATTTTCAATAAAATAAGCAGTGGGAAGGATTGTCACATCAATATCGCCTTTCCCTGTATGGATTTCAAATAAATTTGTCGTTTTCCTAAAAAGCCATTGCTTTTTCGTATAAAGAGTAATACGAGAATTTTCTAATGTAGATAGTCCTCTTAAGTTAACTCCATAAATAAGATTTAATATTCTAATGACCTCTTCATGTGATTGTACCCGAAAATAATCGATATAAATGTCCATAACTTCTGCCTTTGTTAACGACATAATTTCCTTATCTAACTCAGCTGTCGGTAATTGCTTATGATTCAGAGCTTTCCTCATCCCATCCATTACTTCGTCAGGATATACCGATAGTTTTGCACCTTCTCCTTCATTCGATATATAATCTAAGTCCATACCAAAAACATAGTAAACAATCTTTCGGAAATGCTGACCAGTTAAAGGCTGATTAGTATGCTGAAAGTAAAGGTTAAGAACCTCCATCTTAGGTAAGCTTTCTATTAATTCATCAACATTTTGACTAGAATTAGAAGAAGTGATACAGGTTTTTAAAATTTCAGTAATTGACGTTGGGTATTTATCGTAATGGTTATGTATCTTGCTTTCTATATTAGCCTGCATAGATAAAGCCACCTTTCACATGTGATTAATATTTTTGAATATATTATTAGTTTAATAGTGTTATAGATAAATGACCATAAAAATAGTAAGAATAGTCTAATTTTTTAATAAAAGGGTGTTTTTGTAAACATTGTTGCTTTTAACTGATTTGTCTGTTCAGGCTTTGTCTCCGCTACAGTACTCGCTTTCCGCGGGGTGGTGAGCTTCATAGCTCCTTGCGGCACGAACAAGCAAACTTCAGGTCTTCTCCCTACGATAAGTCATCATCGATTCGCCATTCGGCTCATCGTGATTCCTAAATCTTTAGTCGATGCCCCTTCAGTTTGTACGTCGATGGGCAAGCCGCCTACGCTTTTCTTTCTCCTCAGCGTAAACGCCTGCTCACGTCTCACCTCTCCCACGCATGCCGCAGGAGTCTCGCACTTTAAGCTCCAACAAACCCTAAAAAAGGTTTATTGCAAAAAGCCACAATCTTTTAGAAAAGAGCCTAATAAAATTATTGATTACTTACAAAGTATTGCATATAATATTAGTAAATGTTCACGTGTGCAGGGGGAATATTGTTCACGTGTGCAATCAAAAAGGGGTTGAATGCGTTGTATACATTTATGGGAGAGAATTTCTTACTAACGAACGATGTAGCTGAAACACTTTATCATGAATATGCAAAGAATATGCCTATTTTAGATTACCATTGTCATCTCAGTCCACAAGAAATATATGAAAATAAAAAATTCAAAAATATAACTGAGGCATGGTTATACGGTGACCATTATAAATGGAGAGCAATGAGAGCAAATGGAATCGAAGAGAAATATATTACAGGCTCTGCCAGTGATTATGATAAATTCATGGCATGGGCTAAAACTGTCCCAATGACAGTCGGTAATCCTTTGTATAATTGGACACACTTAGAGTTACGACGATATTTTGGGGTTGAGGAAATTCTAAATGAAGAAACAGCACCGAGCATATGGGAGACTGTTAACGAATTATTAAGTCGTGAAGAATTTACAGTTAGAGAATTAATAAATAAGTCAAATGTTGAAGTCATCTGTACGACTGATGATCCAGTTGATGAGTTAGAGTATCATCAAAAACTAAGGGAAGATAATGGGTTTAAAGTTAAGGTTTTGCCAAGCTTTCGTCCTGATAAAGGGTTAGAGATAAATCGGGATAGTTTTGTAACCTGGGTTGAAAGGCTGTCGATTGTAACAGGTAATTCTATTAATAGTTACGATGAGTTTGTATCTTCTCTAGAATCACGAATAGACTTTTTCCATGAGCTGGGAGGTCGAGTTTCAGACCACGCAATCGATGTAATGATGTACGCTCATGCTACAAATAATGAGGTTGATGAAATTTTCAAAAAGGCCCTTAATGGTGAAAAAGTTTCATTAGAGGAGGAAAAGCAGTTTAAAACGCTCACTCTCATTCATTTAGGTAAAAAATATGCAAGTCTTGGTTGGGCAATGCAATTCCATATAAACGCCCATCGAAACAATAATAGTAGAATGCTTGCAGAATTAGGACCTGATACTGGTTACGACTCTATGAATGATGATTTAATTGCTAAACCGTTAGTTCAATTATTAGATGCTTTAGACCGTGAGCAAGGCTTGCCTAAAACGATTCTATACTCGTTAAATCCACGTGATAATCATGTACTTGCTAGTATCATTGGAAGTTTTCAAGGTGATGGTATTAGGGGGAAAATCCAGTTTGGTACTGCATGGTGGTTTAATGACCAGAAGGAAGGCATGTTAGAACAAATGAAAGCACTTGCAAGTATCGGCTTATTTAGTCAATTTATTGGCATGCTAACAGATTCGAGAAGCTTTCTCTCCTATACAAGACATGAATATTTCAGAAGACTAGTTTGTAATTTAATCGGTGAATGGGTCATAAACGGAGAAGTACCCTATGACATCGAACTATTATCTGGAATTGTTAAAGGCATCTCCTATGAGAATGCAAATGAATATTTTCAGTTTTAACGATTAGTTATACTACCTTTTAATAAAGGCCATATTTCTAATAGCTGTTTGTACTTCTAGATATATCCTTCTAGTTTTGAGTGTGGTCAACAATTGCATAGGGAGATTATCAAACCATATTTCTACTAAGATTAAAGTATATTAGGGATATCAGCCATAATTAAAAGTAATCAAAGCATATTGAAAGTAGGTAACAGAGTCAATGGCAGTAACAATTAAAGATATTGCAAAGATAGCAAATGTTTCACATACAACTGTTTCTAGGGCATTAAATAATAGCCCTCTAATAAAAGAGAAAACAAAACAAAAAATTCTTGCAATTGCGACTGAACTTAATTATTCACCTGATGTCCATGCAAGAAGTCTTGTGCTACAAAAATCCTATACAATCGGGTTATTTTTCACAAGTTTATCGAACGGTACTTCATCAAGTTTTTTAGCGGAGACAATTCGCGGTGTAAATAGTGTCATCGACGAAAAATATCATTTATTCGTAAGAGGCATAGATGATTTTAAAGACTTTTCAGCGATTTCAGAGAAAAGATTTGATGGGATTATTTTGATGAGTCAAAGTGATGTTGACGATGCGTTCATTCGACATGTAACAGAACATAAAATCCCATTAGTAGTATTAAATCGTTATGTCGATAATGAAAGCATTGTCAATATTCTTTCAAATGATAGAGAAGGGGCATATGAAGCAGTTAAATATTTAATTAGTGAAGGACACCGAGATATAGCAATTATTGAAGGAACGGCACAATTTAAATCGTCTATCGAAAGGAAAGAAGGGTATGTTCAGGCGATGCTTGAACTTAATGTTCCTATAGATCACAAGTTTATTGTAAAAGCAAACTATGATATGGAAAGTGGGTATGAAGCAATGAGATCTTTACTATCATTGCCGACAATCCCTTCAGCAGTATTTTGTTCAAATGATGATATGGCAATTGGAGCAATGAAGGCAATTTATGAAGCTAACTTGAATGTACCAAATGATATTTCCATCATCGGATTTGATGATATTGGCTTCTCACAATACACAATCCCTGCCTTATCAACAGTGAAGCGACCTATTGAGCAAATTAGTAAAGTTGGTGCAGAGAAACTGATGGAAAATGTTGAAAAACAGATAGGGAAACGGTGTCGGACATTCTTAAAGACTGAACTTGTAAAAAGACAATCTGTAACAACAATTAACTAAAAATGTAGGAACTTTCAAGACCGCTATAGCAGCGGTTTCAATTAAAAGTAAAATGTTAACGTGTGCAAACATATAGGAGGGATACTATTGAAACAATTAAGTAATGAGGTAATCGGGGAGAATCGTTATCAACAGCTACCCGAAAAAGCTATACAATTTGGTACTGGTAACTTTCTCAGAGGCTTTATAGATTGGCAAGTCCATGAGATGAATAAGCAAAATTTGTTTAATGGAAGAATTGTCGTCATACAATCTACTAAAAGCGGGGCAGTTCAAATTTTAAACAAACAAGATGGATTGTATACTTTATATACACAAGGTATTAAGAATGAAAAACCTGTAAGTGAATATGAAATTATCGAAAGTGTTAGCAGAGGAATCGATGTAACATCAGCATACGAAGAGTATCTAGAATTAGCTGAAAATCCACATCTTCGATTTATCTTCTCGAATACGACAGAAGCGGGAATTGCTTTTATGCCAGAGGATCGTTCATTAAATCAGCCTCAAAAGAGTTATCCGGGAAAATTGACTGCATTTTTATATAAAAGGTTCCTCACTTTTAAAGGTGATAAGACAAAAGGCTTTATTGTATTTCCATGTGAACTTATAGAACATAACGGAGTAGAACTTAAAAATATCATTAAGAAGTATGCTGAATATTGGGGGTTAGGTTCAGAGTTTATAAAATGGGTGGAAGATGCGAACATATTTTGTGATACACTAGTTGACCGTATTGTTCCAGGCTTTCCAAAAGATACGATTCAAGAAAAAACGGCTGAACTTAATTATAAGGACGAGTTAATCGTCGTTGCCGAGCAATTTCATCTATTTGTCATTGAAGGTCCAGAAACAATAAAAGAGGAATTTCCAGCAGAATTAGCAGGATTAAATGTCCATATTGTCGATGATTTACTGCCTTATCGATTAAAGAAAGTTAGAATTTTAAATGGGGCACATACGTTAATGACTCCTGTTTCATATTTAGCAGGTATAAATACTGTTCATGAAGCGGTTACTTCAGATATAACATCGGACTATATCCAACATGTTATTTACGAGGAAATTATTCCAGCTTTAAATTTTCCAAAGGAGGATTTAGTCGATTTTGCAGACGATGTAATCAACCGCTTTAAGAATCCGTTTATCCAGCATTATTTATCAAGTATTGCTCTAAATTCAATCTCAAAATTTAAAGCAAGAGTACTTCCAACAATTGTCGATTATTACGAAAAACATCATTCATTACCAAAGGCTATTATTCTCTCATTAAGTTCGCTGCTACTCTACTATCGTGGAAAAAGAGCCAATGAAGCTATCACTCTTACAGACGATGAATACGTATTAAATACCTTTAGTAAAACTTGGACTGGATATGATTCAGGAAACAAGTCACTTGAAAATATCATTCAAGCTTTACTAGGTGATGAAAAACTTTGGGGTACAGATTTAACAAAACTAACAGGATTAAAAGAGGAAGTGTTGATGAATGTAACAATCATGATTGAAAAAGGGGTAAAAGAAGCATTATCAATATTTTTAAAGGGTGAAGCAAATGAAGGCGTCTATTAGAATACATGATAAGGATAATGTAGTTGTTGCTGTTAGAACAATCGAAAAAGATGAAGTGATCGAAGTTGACCAATTAACGATTCATGTCAAAGAAGGAATCGAAAAGGGACATAAAATTGCGATAAAGCAAATAAGCAGCGGGGAAAATATTATCAAATATGGCTTCCCGATTGGTCACGCTACAGAGAATATTGAAGCAGGTCATCATGTTCATACTCATAATACAAAGACAAATTTATCAGGAGTAGAGGAGTATGAATATAAGCCAAATATGCAACCTTTACCATTTACACAGATAGATAGAACGTTTAAAGGGTATCGAAGAAGCAATGGAAATGTTGGGATTCGCAATGAGCTTTGGATTGTTCCGACTGTCGGCTGTGTCAATGGTATTGCCGACCAAATTATTCGAGAGTTTAAACATAGAGTTGGCGATATTGCACCTTTTGAACAAATTCAAGTATTGAAACATAATTATGGATGCTCACAACTTGGTGATGACCACCTCAATACAAGAACAATCCTAACAAATGCAGTTAAACATCCGAATGCTGGGGGAGTGCTAGTATTAGGGCTTGGCTGTGAAAATAATGATATCGAAGAATTTAAAGATGCACTTGGAGAGTTCGACATGTCTAGGATTAAATTTCTGCGGTCACAATCAGTATCTGATGAGGTAGAAGAAGGTGTAAAGTTATTAATTGAAATCTTTGAAAATGCGAAAGAAGATAAAAGAGAGGAAGTTCCACTAGCAGAATTGAAAATAGGATTAAAGTGTGGTGGTTCTGATGGCTTCTCAGGAATAACAGCAAATCCTTTACTAGGTTTACTTTCTGATTTCCTAATCACACAAGGAGCTACAACCGTACTAACGGAAGTTCCAGAGATGTTTGGTGCTGAAAAAATTCTCATGGAACGTGCAGAAAATGAAATAGTGTTTGAAAAGATTGTCCAACTAATAAATGACTTTAAACGATACTTTCAATCACATAATCAACCAGTCTACGAAAACCCTTCACCTGGAAATAAAGCAGGTGGTATTACAACGCTTGAAGACAAATCATTAGGCTGTACACAAAAGGCTGGAGCCGCACCTGTTGTAGATGTTTTAAAATATGGCGAAATGCTAAAAAAGAAAGGTCTAAATTTATTAAGTGCACCAGGAAATGATCTTGTTGCTTCGTCTGCATTGGCTGCATCTGGTTGTCAACTTGTATTATTTACAACTGGAAGAGGAACGCCATTTGGAACGTTTGTACCTACAATGAAAATATCAACAAATACACAGCTTTTTGAAACGAAAAAACATTGGATTGATTTTAATGCAGGAACATTAATTGAAGCACAAACTCATGAAGAGTTATTACAGGACTTTATTGATTATGTAATAAGCGTGGCAAGCGGAGAATTAGTTAATAATGAAAAAAATGATTTTAGAGAGATTGCCATTTTTAAATCTGGTGTTACTTTGTAAATTTAAAAAAATAATATAAATACAACCACACAGTTTAATATAATTTAATTATGTTAACTAAAATCGGATTGGTTGGTGCAGCATAAAAAATTTCAAACTACATGATTAGCCATCAGATTCGTCCGTTGTGCTCATCGAGATTCCTTTATTTCACTTGATGCACGAGCTGACTTTAGAAAGGGCAAGATAAATGCTACTTATATTAAGAGAGTAACGTAATATAAGTAGCATTCTTATCACTTTTGCTTATTTCCACCAATTATCATGCATCGTTGCAGGAAGTTCACGCTTATGTTGTGACATAAGGTAGCGGTTTTCGATTTTCTCCGCTATTTCCTGAGGTACATTTTTACCTTCTAAGTAATCGTCTAATTGGTCATAACTGATACCGAGCTCTGTTTCATCTGCTTGTAAAGGTGTATTGTCAAGTAAATCCGCTGTTGGCGTTTTTAAATATAATCTTTCTGGTGCATTTAATTCAATGAGCAGGCTCTTTCCTTGGCGCTTTGTCAAACCTGCTAGAGGCAGTAAATCGGCTCCACCATCACCATATTTAGTGTAAAATCCTGTCACTGCTTCGGCTGCATGATCCGTTCCAATGACTAATAATCCGTTTTGACCGCCAATGGCATATTGTGTAATCATGCGAACTCTTGCTTTAACATTGCCCTTATTGAAGTCCGATAATTGTTCCCCTGTTGTTTCTAAATAGCTTTTTGCAAATATATCAACTGTGTTTGCTATATCGAAAGCAATACTTTCGTCTGGTTTAATAAACGATAACGCTAGTTGTGCATCATCTTCATCTTTTTGGATATTGTAGGGTAATCTAACTGCAATAAATTTTGCTTCATAGCCTTCATTTCTTAAATCCTCTACTGCTAATTGCGCTAGGCGTCCAGCTAAGCTTGAATCCTGACCACCGCTAATACCTAATACTAATCCTTTTGCTTTCGTCCGTTTTACATAATCTTTTAAAAAAGCAATTCTTTTTTTGATTTCTTCTTGAGGATGTATTGTACTGTTAACTTGTAAATCAGTCATTATTTGTTTTTGTAATCGCATGAATATTTTTCCTCCTATTTATATAAGGAATGTTTTTTAATGTATTGGTAGCATTCCTCAGGTAGTAAGTACCTTGGTTCGCCGTCTAGTGAAAATTCTTCTCTAATATAGCTTGAGCTTATTTCCATCGCAAGTCCTTTATCAATCAAATGAAATGTTTCACCGTCATCATTGTTTCGTAAAATAGGTGAGCTGCTTATAGTTTTAAGCATATCTATACCATCTCGAGCCATAACTATAAATTTGTTTTCTTGAACGAGTAAGTCAGAATTTCCCCATTTTCCTTTTCCGATATCTACAAGTAAATCTGCACCCATGATAAAATAAATTGTGTCTTGTTGATATTTTGATTTGAAATATTTTAATGTTTCATATGTTGAGATATTCCACGCATTTTGCTTCATTTCATAATCATCAGCACTAAAAGCCGGATTATTTTTTATCGCCAAATGAAGCATATTCCAACGATGTTCGTCCTCAGTTTTCATTTGCTTATCTTTCCGTTTATTAGAACAAGGCAAGAATATTACTTGGTCTAGTTTGCAGCGGTGATGAATTGTGCTTGCAGTCCAAAGGTGGACATTAGTAATTGGGTCAAAAGAAGAACCGTATATTCCGATTTTACCCATAGAATGCCATTCCTTCCGCAGTGGATTTACTAAAGAGTTAAATTAGTTGATTTCTCTCTGTTTTGCGATCATGTCAGAAACTTTTTGCCTAACTTCATCAATATTTCTCATTTTGTTATCCCAGCATTGTTGGCTTAAATCTACCGGATATTCTTCAGGGTGTAAAGAACGCTTATATTCATCCCATAATAGTTGTAAGTTTTCCATTGTATATGCTTGCATTTTTTTCAAACTAGGACTGCTATATATAAGATTGCCATTATCAAATATTTTCTCATGTAGTTCCTTAGCTTCGAAGTTTGTCACAAACTTGCTAATAAATGTATGCACAGGATGGAACATTTTTAATCTTTCTTCTTCTTGAGGCTTCTCATGTTCAAGGGTGATATAATCACCTTCAGATTTATTGTTAAGGCGATTAATAATCCGATATACTTTCTTTAGACCCGGAGTAGATACTTTTTCTGGGTTTCCGCTAATTTTTATCGTGTCAACCATTTTCCCATCTTCATCTTCAATAGATACTAGCTTATATACAGCTCCCAATGCAGGTTGGTCAAAAGCTGTAATTAATTTTGTACCGATTCCCCATATATCAATTTTTGCACCTTGTGATTTTAGGTTCATAATCGTTTCCTCGTCTAAATCATTAGAAGCAACGATTTTCGTGTCATGAAAACCTGCTTGATCAAGCATTTTTCTCGCTTCCTTACTTAAGTAAGCTAAATCGCCACTATCAAGCCGAATTGCTTTAAAATTAATTTGGTCGCCTAATTCCTTAGCTACTCTAATAGCATTAGGAACACCTGAACGTAAAGTATCATAAGTATCAACTAAAAATGTACAATCTTTATGACGTTGTGCGTATTTATGAAAGGCTACGTACTCATCTTTGTATGCTTGGATAAAGGCATGTGCATGAGTTCCTGATACAGGTATCCCAAATAATTTACCAGCACGAACATTAGATGTTGCATGGAAACCTCCAATATAAGCAGCTCTCGTTCCCCATATTGCAGCGTCTAACTCTTGAGCACGGCGAGTCCCAAATTCCATTAGTGTATCCTCACCTGCGACTTGTTTAATACGTGCAGCTTTAGTTGCAATAAGTGTTTGGTAATTAACGATATTTAATATTGCGGTTTCAACGAGTTGTGCCTCTGCTAGAGGTGCCTCTATTCGCATAATTGGCTCATTACCAAACACCATTTCACCTTCTACGACAGAGTATACTGTCCCAGTAAACCGTAATTCACTTAAATATTGTAAAAAATCTTCCTTATACCCTAATTCATCTCTTAAATAGGCGATATCTGAATCACTAAACTGAAAATGATTAAGGTACTGGATAATTCTTTCAAGCCCAGCAAAAACAGCGTAACCATTACCAAATGGTAACTTGCGGAAATAGACCTCGAAAACGGCTTTACGGTCGTGAATATGATCGTCCCAATAAGATTCTGTCATATTAATTTGGTATAAATCAGTGTGTAAAGCTAAACTATCATCTGTATAGTTATTGTGCATTTGAAAATCCTCCAATTATTAAGTCATAAAAGTTTTTGCGTGAGTGTAACTAAATAACTGATGCATTTAAACAATTTTTAACATGGTCAAGAGCCCATTCATGGCCTACATTGTTAAAACTTGCACAAGCATCTTTATGAATAACGATCGTAAAGCCTTTGTTATAAGCATCAATAGCAGTGTGTAGGACACAAATATCTGTACAAACACCTACTAAATGTAGTTCTGTAATATTTCGTTCTCTAAGTTTAATTTCTAAATTAGTCCCTGCAAAAGCACTATATCTAGTTTTATCCATCCACTGAACGGTACTAAGGTGTTTATTTTTTTCATACAAGTCGTTTAAAGCACCATATAAATGACGTCCGGGTGTATTTTGTATATTGTGCGGTGGAAATAATTTATTTTCTGGATGAAACGTATCTTTTTCATCATGCATATCAATTGCAAAGACAACATACTCACCATTTTGAATAAAGTTATTTGTAATTTCAACTACCTTATTTTCAATCTCTTGACCAGGCTTTCCACATGTTAATGCTCCATTATCAGCAACAAAATCGAACGTATAGTCAATGTTTATTAATGCTTTATTCATTTTGTCTCCTCCTGATATTTAATATTTTAATATCTAGCAGTATAAATCGGTCTAATGAGATTAAACTCATCTTTGAATTTATATAGCTGTGTTGGTGTTTTCGATGTTCGCTGTGTTTTTTTTCCTGGTACTTCCTCTATAAAGGGAAGTGTTTTTATTTTTCTTGCAAATGCTTGATCACTTATAATTCCAGGATCATTTGTAACTGTTTTTAATACTGCTTGTAATTCTGAGTAAGTAAAGCTATCTTGTAAAAAGCTTTTTGCGATCGTTGTTTGTAGTAAATCATGCTTAATTACCGTTATTGCGTCTTGGATGATTTCTTGATGGTCAAAAGCTAAATCTAATGAAAGAACTTCATCAACTGGAAATAACTTCACATCGGTTGCATCATCATTTGCTTTGCGGTTAGAAAGTTTATGCTCTGGCACAATGGCATAATGCGCATTTGAAATTATCCAACCACGAGGGTCTCTACCGGGTTTATCATAAACACCGTAATGCTTAATATGAATACTTTTTACATTTGTTTCCTCTTGTAATTCTCTTTTGGCAGCTTCAAATGCTGATTCATTTTCCTGAACAAAACCACCAGGGAGGGCCCATTTACCGGCTTCAATGTTTGGTTGACCTTCTGCATTTAATTCTGACCTTTTAATAAGCATAACCATCAATGTCATCGTTGGAGGTTTAAATTCACCAACTTTCGTTGAAATAATCGTAAAGACTGCAATATCTGATGTATAGCCATCTGGTGTGCGAAAGAGCTTTGAATTGTAATGTTTTAATGCTTCTTTATTTGACATAGTTTGCACTCCTGTGATGTTTTTAATTAACAAAATGTTAATTGTTAATAGTATTATATGTTAAATCCATTTAATTGTCTACGGAAAATTTATAAAAGTGGAAAAATTATTAAAAATAAATGTTTGTCTTAGATATTGTTTGTAAATTGGAAGGAAAATATTTTGATTGATAAAAGAGAAGGAGTTAGAGGAGAAAGTAAGAATTGAAATTTCCTCATTAAAGAAATGAACGATAAAAAATATCGGGTGACCCGAATTAAAGTGTATGTCCTTCAATAACAAATAGATAGTGTGCTTGAGCAGGGCATACACTAATGAGTCACCCTATAATCTTTAAGGATTAGTTGACCATAAACCTGCAGATTTTACGAAAATACGTGGATGTAGTTTTAATTGTGCAACAATATATTCTGCTAAATCTTCAGGTTGCATGACTTTTTCAGGGTTACCGTCTGTTAAATTCTCTTTATATGCTAATTCTGTAGCTACAGTACTAGGGGTTAGTGCAGTTACACGAATATTGTGCTTCCGTACCTCTAAAGCAAGTGATTCTGTTAGTCCGAGCAGTCCGAATTTTGAAGCGCTATAAGCACTAGTAACTGGTGCGCCTTTTTGTCCTGCAGTTGATGAAATATTAATAATATCTCCGCCGTTTTTCTCAATTAATTGTGGGAGTGCGGCACGTGTAACATAATAAACTCCAAGCAAGTTCACATCAATGATCCGTTTCCATTCTTCAGGCTCTAACTCTAAGAACTTTCCGAACTTTCCTATTCCAGCATTATTAATAAGAATATCGATTGAACCGAGTTCATTTTTCAACTTTTCAACTGCTGCATTTACTTCCTCAATTGAGGATACGTCTGTTGTTGCGATTGCTGTTTTTACTCCAAAAGCTTTAATTTCTTGAGCAACATTAACTAAATCTTGTTCTGTTCTTGCCAATAATGCTACATGTACACCTTCTTTTGCTAAGGCGATAGCTGTTGCACGTCCTATACCTTTTCCTGCGCCTGTTATAAGTGCAGTTTTACCTTGTAGAGATTGGGCCATCATGTTTACTCCTTCCAATATGTAAATAAATATTCGTTTCATTTATACCGATAAATGAAGGGGAAGTCAAAAGAATTGCTTATTTAGTATCTACGATTCTAAAAAAAATATTGTTATTTTATTTACTTTGTGACAGATGTGTAAGCTGCATGTTGTAATGTTTTGCAAACGGCAGAAGGCTATTAAAAATTGGACTTCCCGGAATGTGGATAGTTGTTGTGCGTATTGAAGTAGACAGAACCTTTGTTAGTTGATAGTCGCTGTTACTATGTAATCGTTACCACTTGAGGGGAAATGGAAAATAATCATAAGATAACATGTAAACGCTTCCTAGTGAATCTATTAAAAATACTGAATATTTTTAATAGAAAGCACTTGTCAATTAGATATCATTTACATATAATATACTCATGTTATAAAAATAGACGTTGAATGAGAGGTTTTCTAACATGGCTGAAGCGGTTATTTCAAAGGATAAGAATGATTCGGAAATTTTAGCAGAAATAAGAGAAATAATAAGAGAGAAAAGTGTTGAATTAATTCATTTACAATTCGTCGACATAGAAGGTATTCTAAAAAGCATTACTGTTACAGCTGAACAAATCGAGGATGTAATTGAAGGAAAGCAAATGTTTGACGGCTCGTCTGTAAAAGGTTTTTCACCGATTAATAAATCAGATTTATACTTAATGCCTGATTACAGTACATTTGCTGTTCTACCTTGGACTGTAGAAGATGGTTATTCAGAGGCTAGGTTTCTATGCTCAGCAACAAATCCGGATGGTACGCTATTTGAAGGTGATACACGCAATGTATTAAAAAAGACAGTTGACCGTGCTGCGGCACAAGGTTATACAATTTCTGTTGGCCCAGAATTGGAGTTCTTCCTATTTAAAGCAGATGAAAATGGGAACCCTACAATGGAACTAAGTGATAATGGCGGATATTTTGAGCCGTCACCAAAGGATTTAGGAGAAAAGGTACGATTAGAGATATATCGTGCTTTAAAAGCAATGGGATTCATTATAGAGGCATCGCATCATGAGGTTGCAGAAGGACAACATGAGATTAATTTTAAATATGCAGATGCATTAGGTGCTGCAGATTTAGCAACAACTTATAAATGGGTCGTCAAAACAATTGCGCAAAAATTTGGTTTGCATGCAACATTCATGCCGAAACCAGTCTTTGGAATTAATGGTTCTGGTATGCATGTAAATATGTCATTCTTTAAAGATGGTGAGAATGCATTTTATGATCCTACTGATGAGCTCCAATTGTCAAATAAAGCTTATCAATTTATTGGTGGTTTAATAGAGAACGTTAAGAATTTTACAGCGGTGACGAACCCGTTAGTAAACTCTTATAAGCGGTTAGTACCAGGCTACGAAGCACCTTGCTATATTGCATGGTCAGCATCTAACCGATCAGCGTTAATCAGAATTCCTGCGAAAAAAGGAATGGCAACTAGAGTAGAACTACGTTGTCCAGATCCATCTGCTAATCCTTACTTAACATTTGCGGTAATCGCATCAGCTGGTTTAGATGGAATCGAAAAAGATTTAAAAGCACCAGCTCCGATTAACGAAGATATCTTCCATATGACTGATGAATATCGTACTCAATTAGGTATCGAGAATTTACCGGGGAGTCTTGAGTCTGCGGTTGCAGAGTTAGAGAACGGAGAGATTGGACGCAAAACGTTAGGAGAACATGTGTATAATAAGTATGTCACTGCAAAGAAAGCTGAGTGGAACAATTATCGTACAGCAGTTCATACGTGGGAACTAGTTAATTACCAATCGAAATTTTAATAGAATGCTATGCTATCAATAATGATTTAGACATTATTGTATGGTAAACAAAAAGAGGAAAAGAGGCTGAGACAAAAGGTTGTTACAAATTCTGTAAAGGTTGATTGGAGCTGATTGCGAGACTCCTGCAGGATGCGTGGGAGGGGTGAGACCCCACAGGCGTTAGCGCCGAGGAGGCTCAGCACCCACCCCGCGGAAAGCGAGTACTGCAAGTGGAAATCAACCAGAACGTCAACCTTGTAAAACCAACATGAAGGTTTAAAGAGAAATATCAACTAATAGTTCGTATTTTTCATATCTTTATGAACCTCTAAAAACACTGTTCGTATTTAACTAGGTTTGTTTTTTGTTATGCCCCAGCCTCACGGTAATCAAAAAGAGCAAAAGTATGTAGTTTTTTATTCACTACATGCCTTGCTCTTTTTTTTATATTTTTTTAAACATTTTTGCTCCTAGTCGTCAATTTAGTTTGGTATCAGCATAAGTACTAAAAAAGCATGAGGTAAGCTTCGAAATTGCGGTTCAACGAATAAGCAAACATCAGTTAATCTACTTGCAATAAGTCATCATCAATACACCCAATTTACTTTATGTGAGTCCTTTACGATTAGTTATTGCCTTCTCGTCGCCGGACTTTCCGGATTCGTTTTTCGGACTCCTCACGTATTCGTCTACAAAATCCTTTCCTCTTTCACGATCTCAAGAGAATCTTTCAATTGAACATTAACACAAAAATAAACTATTCCATATGTTAGCTTATATCATTAATTTACTAGACAAATCAACTAGAAAGCGAATAAGGTCTGATTCCATTAACTAAAGATAATAAGTTAATAGTTTTGCCTAAGGCAAGTTTGCTTTACAAACATAGTGTAGTAATAAAGGATAAAGTCGAACAAAATCTTCTAACATAAGGGGAATGAAAATGAAAGTAATGACGATTTTAGGTACTCGTCCTGAAATTATACGCCTCAGCTTAGTTATAAAGAAACTTGATATATTCGCTGACAAACATGTATTAGTTCATACAGGGCAGAACTTCACTTCCTCATTGAGTGATATCTTTTTTGAACAATTAAATATTAGGAAGCCTGACTATGTGCTAAAAAATGACCAGCAAAGCCTTGGAGAACAATTGGCGACAATGTTTAAAAGTCTAGAGCAGCTATTTATAAAGGAAAAACCTGATAAAGTGTTAGTTCTAGGCGATACAAATAGTGGTCTAAGTGCTATCTTAGCTGAAAGAATGGGGATTCCAGTGATTCATATGGAGGCAGGCAATCGATGTTTTGATTTGGAAGTACCAGAGGAAAAAAATCGTAAAGTGATTGATGCAATATCAAGCTTTAATTTGCCATATACTCCTCAAAGTAAAGAAAATTTACTAAATGAAGGGATCCCAAAAAATCGAATCATTACCTCAGGAAACCCAATATATGAAGTATTAAATCACTATCAAGAAGAAGTCAATAAAAGTACTATAATGAAAAATCTTTCGTTAAAATCAGATGATTATTTTCTTGTAACGACACATCGGGCAGAAAACGTCGATCATAAAGACCGTTTACTTGAAATCATGAAAGGGTTAAATATTATTGCTGACTCATACAAAAAGAGAGTAATCTGTAGCATTCATCCGAGGACGAAATCAAGAATCGATGCTACAGGTGGATTTGATTTACATCCAAACATTGAATTCCATGAGCCGTTTGGCTTTTTTGATTTTGTTAAATTGGAGCAAGAAGCCTTTTGTGTCTTAACAGACAGCGGAACCGTCCAAGAAGAGTGTTGTATATTTCATGTACCTGCTGTGACAATTCGAAAAACGACGGAGCGTCCAGAAACAATTGAATGTGGAAGCAATATGTTATCTGGGATTCATGCTAATCAAATTGTAAATTGTGTAAAGGTAATGGTAAACCAACCGAAAAATTGGCCAATTCCAGAAGGATATGCCGATGAGAACGTTTCAGATAAAGTAATTAAAATTATTTTAGGAGGAATGAAAGTTGTTTAAAAATCAAACAGTGTTAGTAACAGGTGGAACAGGTTCATGGGGATATGAACTAGTACGACAGCTTATAAAAGAAAACCCAAAAGAAATTCGTATCTTTACCAGGAATGAATCTAATCAATTTACGATGAAACAAGAATTTGATAACCATCCAAAACTTCATTTCATAATAGGGGATATTAAAGAAAAGGATGCTTTGATCGAGGCATGTCAAGGTGCAGATTTTATCTTTCATCTAGCAGCGTTGAAACATGTCCCGGTTTGTGAAGACCAACCAATCGAAGCATTAAAAACGAATGTAATAGGAACACAAAATGTAATCGAAGCAGCGATTGCTTGTAAGGTTCATAAAGTTGTATATATTTCAACTGATAAAGCAGCAAATCCATCAAATTTTTATGGTCTATCAAAAGCGATGGGGGAGAGATTGATTATTCATGCAAATACCTTAAATACGGATACAAAGTTTGTCTGTATAAGAGGTGGGAATGTATTAGGGACAAATGGAAGTGTTATTCATGTATTTAAACGGCAAATACAGGAAAAACAAAAAATAGGGGTTACTGATTTAAATATGACACGCTTCTTTTTAACTTTGCAAGATGCAATAAAACTAGTTTTTAAAGCGACATATGAAGCAATAGGTGGAGAAATTTTTGTTATGAAAATGCCAGCTTGTAAGATCGTAGATTTGGCTCATGTGTTAATTGATGCATCGGGGAAAAAGGATGTAGAAATAGAGGTTCTCGGCATTCGTCCAGGTGAGAAAATTAATGAATTATTACTTTCTAAATATGAAAGCCAAACGACGATAACCTATGATGAAGAATATTTTGTGATTCTACCTTCTATTTATATTCCAGGATTAAAAGAGCACTATGAAGGATATCATCCTGTTAACCTTGAAAGCTATCATTCTGGTACAGGATTAATTAGTCGAGATGAAATTAAGGATATGCTTGAGAAGGGAGGTTTTATTTAAGTGAAACTATTAATCCTTGGAGGAAAAGGGATGGCAGGTCATATGCTAACCTCATACTTCCGTTCTAAAAAAGAGTATGAAGTTATATACACATCTAGAGATAAACACGACCAGGAAGGATTATTTTTAGATGTGACAAACGCTCATCATGTTGAAGAAGTTATCGAATCTGTTAAACCAGACATTGTCATAAATTGCATTGGAATACTAAATGATTTTGCTGAGAAAAATCCATTATTAGCATTAAAGATAAATAGTATTCTACCAAATGAATTAGCCAAATTGTGTGACAGATACAATGGTAAGCTTGTTCATATTAGTACAGATTGTGTTTTCTTAGGAACAAAAGGTGACTATACAGAAAACGATATCCCTGATGGTACCACAATGTATGCTCAATCAAAAAAATGGGGTGAAATCATCTCAGATAACCATTTAACAATTCGAACCTCAATTATTGGTCCAGAATTGAAGGATGATGGAATCGGATTATTTTTATGGTTTATGAAACAAAAGGGAACAATTAATGGATTTGACAAGGTTTTTTGGAACGGTGTTACGACACTTGAATTGGCAAAGGCAACTGAAGATATGATTAAACACAATGTTACAGGTCTATATCATTTAGGTTCGGAAACAAAAATCTCTAAATATGAGCTATTAAAATTGATTCAAAAGGTCTTCAATAAAGAGGATGTTACGATTAGCAAGGATGAGCAGGTTGTTCTTGACCGAACGATAAAAAGTACAAGAACCGATTACCATTTTACAATCCCTTCGTATGAAAGAATGCTTACTGATTTAAGGGACTGGATGAAGGAAAATGACTAAACGAGGTAATATCCTCATTACAGGTATAACTGGTTTTACAGGTCGACATGCAGCAAAATATTTTAGCAGTGAAGGTTATGAAGTAATAGGTGTTTCTAGAAACTATGTACCAATTCATAATATCAAAATTGAAACATGTGACCTCTCAAATAAACTCGAAGTAACAAATCTTCTAAAAAAAATAAACCCTGAATTTATCCTGCATTTAGCTGGCCAAAATCATGTTGGAAGGTCGTGGGAAGAACCACTTCATTCTCTAGAAGCGAATAGTTTATCTACCGCCTATTTAATAGAGGCAGCTCGACAATATACTAATGTTAAGAAAATCGTAGTAGTTGGCTCGGTGCTTCAGTTTAATCCTGATAATTTGGAGACGTTAAAACATCCGTATAGCTTAAGTAAGACTTTACAATGTATGATTGCACAATCGTGGTCGCGCTTATATCAAGTTCCGGTTGTAGTTGCGAAACCAACAAATTTAATTGGACCGGGATACTCTAATGGCATTTGTTCAATCATCGCAGAAAAAGTTGCAGTAATTGAGAAAAAACAGGCAGAACCTTTGATAAATGTGAATAACTTATATGCGACACGTGATTTTCTTGATGTTAGGGATGCAGTTCGGGCATATGATGTACTCTGTAAACATGGAGAAGTTGGCCAAATCTATGATATTACAACTGGCTTTAATCGGACCTTAAAGGATGTTACTGACTATTTTCTAAATAATGCAAACGTGGATTTTGAAGTCAAAGCGAAGGAAGCAATCATTGAAGAAAGTTACCAGATAGAACCCGCAAAACTAAAAAACCTCGACTGGAAACCTTTAATTTCCTTCGAAGCCAGTTTACAAGATACCCTCAATTTTTATCGGAACAAATTAAAATAGGTTATAGTTTCTTCTATACAACTAGTATAAAGACTAATATGTGTTTAAAGAAAGGGGGGAAGCTTCTTGACCATTTTAAATCCGTTAATATCAGTTGTGATCCCTTTTTATAACTGTCGATATGTGAATCAAGCAATCGTCAGTGTATTAAAACAATCCTACCCTCATATTGAAATTATTGTTGTGAATGACGGCTCAACGACAAACCAACATTTAATCACACCGTATATGTCAAAAATCACCTATATTGAGCAAGAAAACAAAGGTGTTGCAGCGGCTCTTAATGCAGGGATAGAAAAAGCAAATGGCTTATTTATTGCATGGCTCAGTTCTGATGACTTATTTGAACCGAATAAAATAAAGAAGCAACTGAAATTTATGAAGAGTAAGAACGCAATGATTAGTTTTACAGATTTCAATTTAATAGACAAAAATTCATCTATTATTAAGAAAAATCTAAGTAAAAATTATGTGAATGAGCAGGAAATATTAGAAACATTTCTTGAAAGTTGTCCGATTAATGGCTGTACTGTTATGATGCATAGAAATGTAATTGAATCTATTGGAACATTTAATGAACAATTGAAATTTACACAAGACTACGAATATTGGTTACGTGTTGCTCTTGAACATCCAATCTATTACTTACCTGTTGCATTAACAAATTATCGTACACATGAACAAATGGGATCAATCGTTTATCGTGAAGAGCAAATGACAGAATTTCAACACATTAAAGATGAATACTCACCTAAAATTAAGCAACTTTTAACAAACGGAAGATAAACTTATAAAAACTCGAAGGAAAGGAGAATATAATTTGTTTCAATTACCTGAAATACCACCATTTTTAGTTAATAGCATTCATAAAAGTGGGACGCATTTACTAAGACAATTATTGTCAGGCATCCCAAGTCTTGTATATAAAGGGTTCATTTATTCAGGTATAGATACGCCGAAGCAACATTTTGAACAAATCGTTGCTGCTGGACAAAATGGATATATATGTGGACATATTCATTATGACAAACAATTTTCACAATGGTTAACTGATAATGAAATAAAGCACATTTTGCTAATCAGGGATCCAAGAGATATTTTAATATCGTTTGAATATTATTTAATGAAAGATTTAAAACATACGCCTATTGCACAATACTTCGTGAAGAAGGAGTATGACAGAGAGGAACGGTTATCAAAATTAATACGAGGATTTGAGGATGAAGAAGCACAATTTAAGTATCCGTCTTTTTATAAATCTATTAATTATTATTTAGATTGGTTAAAGGAATTACAAATTCTAGTGATAAGATTTGAAGATTTAGTTATTTCAAGAGATTCACAAAGATATCAACTTAAAAGGATACTCAACTATTTATATAATGATTCACTACCAGAAGACGTTATTCAAGATGTATTATTACAGATGGAAAATAGCAATAAACCGGAAGAATCAGTAACATTTCGAACTGGTAAAATAGGTAATTGGAAAAAGGAGTTTTCTAAAAGGATTGAAACAGAGTTTTATGAATACGCAAAACAATTAATTGTCAAAATGGAATATGAAAAGCCGAGTGCATCTATTACATTAAGAAATGAAGTCATCGGGATTAGTAAAAGTGTTACGACGATTCATGATAATTTTACACTAGAATGTTGGGTAAAGCCAGAAAAGACACATGTTATTGATGAAATAGGGGAGGTTGCAACAGGAGAAAATAAATCATTTTTATTTGCACAAAATCGTATGAACAGTGTTAGTGTATCGATAGCAACGAATGGTGTAACCGTATATGAAAAAAGTCAAAATGATGAACTAGTAGCAACTCTTATTTACGAGGGAGAATTAATAGGGTGGAATTATGTTGCGATCGTTTATCATGAAAGGCAACCGAGTTTATACATTAATGGTGTTCACGTTAAAGATGGTGTTACTAGTGATAATCAACTTGCACCGACAAATTTACTAGGGGGCAATCTAAACGGTAGTCATTTTCATGGTGAAGTTCGTGCGCTGAGAATTTGGAGCAAGAGTCTATCAGATGAAGAAGTAAAAGAAATTATCGATAAAACAGAATTTGAAGGTGAAAGCGAACTTATTTGGGGAAATGATTATTACAACAGTAGAATGTATAGAAATGGCAGAAAACAAAATATAAAAGTAAGCGTCGTAATGCCTAACTTTAATAAGTTTCCTCAAAATCAATTATCACTAACCTCATTTGACCATCAAACTTTTAATAAAGATGAGTATGAAATATTAATGGTTGATGATGCTTCAACTGACTTATCTATAAAAATAATGGAAGAAAGCGATTATTCTTACCCTTTTAAATTTATCAGAAGCAATCGCAAACTTGGACGCCCAAACATCCGTAATTTAGGAATTAAACATGCTGTCGGTGATGTGATTGTGTTTCTAGATGCTGAAATACTCGTTAAAGCAGATTTTATTCAACAGCATTACTCGGCACATCAACTACATGACTCCTTAGCCGTTAGTGGGAGCATGGTATTAAGAGGAGTATATTCAACTTATTTTCAAGATTTCTCACCTAAACAAAAAAATCAATTGACCCAATTAATGAAGCAATATCCAAAAGAAGCTCAACAGCGATATAAAAAGTATAGTGAGCATGAGCAAGACAAAATCGTCCAATTACTAAATGAGGATGATATCCGAGAACAAAAATTTATTCATCTCTCTTTTGAAAAAGAGCATGAACGTTATTTTAGGGAAATTCTTTTCAATCGTTTTGGGAATGAACTAGAGAGCTTTCACTTTCCGTGGTTCATTTTTTGTACCGGTAATGTTTCGGTAAGACGTGAAAATTTAATGAAAGTTGGCTTGTTTGAGGAATACCCGGGTTACGGATGGGATGACATTGAAATGGGGTATCGTTTATATAAGTCAGGTATCAAATTTCTAAATCATCTTGGTTTACGAACATTCCATCAGGAACATCCTGTTGCAAGTACAAATAATGATGAAGCAAATCGAAATTTCTATTTTTTCTTCAAGAAATATCCTGAACTACAATTAAGAATTTTTGCCCTTGTACTACTTCACATTTCTCCAACAAATGTTCACGATATTTATCAATCATATATATCACTATTGAACAAGTATCCTACTGACTATGAGGAAGTAAAACAATCATTCACTTACATGCTCGAACACGTTGCTTTCAGAAAAGGGAAGGGTCTACCTATTAAAAATATTTTCGAAGGTTCAGAATATGACATAGCGAAAATCAAAAAAAAGCTAAAAGAGCTAGTTATCGACCCGGAAATAAACACCTTCGCATTAAATTATCTAAAAATGATTAACTATTAATATAGTAAAAGGGAATTGATAGCAAACTATCTGTTTCCTTTTACCATTCTTTAAGGTGAGAATATACTATACTCAATTTATTTTTCTTCAACAGGTATTTCTTCAAATGATATAAAATCAAGGAGGATTCGATGAATAAAGTTTCGGTTATTATCCCTTTTTATAATTGTGAGTACATTAACGAAGCGATTGAAAGTGTCCTAAACCAAACTTATCATGACATTGAGCTTATTGTCGTTGATGATGGTTCGACGGAATTTATGGATAAAATGATTCCTTACCTACCTAAAATAACATATATTCGCAAAGATAATGGTGGTACTGCTAGTGCTTTAAATGCTGGAATTAAAGCGGCTACAGGTACTTATTTTTCTTGGTTAAGTTCAGATGACCTCTTTGCAATAGATAGAATTGAAAAGCAATTAGCTTTTATGGAACAAGAAGATGCTATCATTTCCTTTTCCCCATATACAATAATTAATGCAAGTGGAGATTTTGTAACAGTTTCCACGACACCGTTTCACAATAATTTGGAGTTTATGAGAAGATTTTTAAAGAATTGTCCAATCAATGGCTGTACTGTGTTAGCGAAGATAGAGCTTTTTGACGTAGTCGGGTTTTTTGACGAATCACTTCGGTTTGCAAATGACTATGATATGTGGTGTAAAATACTGCTTCATTACAATTATTCATATTTTAATCAAAATCTAGTATTTTATAGGGTACATGAAAGCATGGGCACGAAACGACACTCCGATGCAATATTAGTTGAAACGGAGATTGTTAAGAAACGATATAAGCAAGCGATTCGAGAATTAATAAAAAGAGAAAAATTGAAACGATGATAACTGTTACATCCCCCTGGCTCCTACTCTGTAGACAACCCCTACGTAAATAAACGCTTTTATAATCTCAACTTTCTAATTATATCTGCCTCATTTTAGTGATTATAGGATAAAGATGGAGTCATATTTTTCCAATATACATATTGTAGTAATGAATGCAACTGCGGTAGTCTCCTCGATATGCACATTTGTAGTCTCACTCCCATCATTTCATTCGGGCAACACGTCTTGATCATCTTTATTTGAAGGTGATGGTAAGTAGGTGACTTCTTATAGAGATAAGAAATTTTGAGAGGATGTGAGCTAATGGAAAATCTCTATAATCATCATTTCCATATAAGTAAGAGGAGTAGACAAGAATTACACGGTCATAATAGCTTTGTACTTTGGTTTACCGGACTGTCTGGATCAGGAAAGTCAACAATTGCAAACTTAGTAGAGAAAAAGCTCCACGTCAGTGGACATTCTACCTATATATTAGATGGAGATAATATAAGGAAGGGTATAAATAATAATTTAGATTTTACTGAAGAGGATCGTAAAGAAAACGTTCGAAGAGTAGCAGAAATATCAAAACTTTTTGTAGATGCTGGCATTATCGTATTGACTAGCGTCATTTCACCTTTTCAAGCAGATAGAGAGAGCGCGAGAAAAAAGGTCGAAAACAATGAGTTTATTGAAATCTATATAAAATGCCCTATAGAGGAATGTGAAAAAAGAGACCCGAAAGGTTTATATAAAAAAGCGCGTTCAGGATTAATCAATGGGTTTACAGGTATTAACTCGCCTTATGAAGAGCCATTAAATCCTGAATTGACGATAAATTCAATGAAACGAACACCAGAAGAATGCGCTGAAGTGATAATCAATTATTTAAAGGATAACCAGTATATTCGTTTGTAATTAATAGAATTCATTATTCAAGAAGCGGAATTTTAACTGAATTAATCAATTAGCTTAGTACACAATCTACCACAGTTCATAATATATAGTAGGGGACATAATTAATCACAGAAAGGATGAGTAATTTGGCGATTCGCTTTTCATTCAGAAATGAAAATAGAGCGGCATTATTGCGTAGACTTGTAGATTTAACTAATGCTCTCTCAGATAACAGTTCTAGTTCTTTTAATTTGAGTGCTAATTTGGGGAATCTACTAGACTTTGATGTCAATGTAGAAGTAAGTTGTGGAGATGACAATGGTGATACACCAACTCCACCACCTGTAGATCCGACTCCAACTCCAGTATTACCTGAAACACTTTACGGTTTATTGAGAACTTTATTAAATGAGAGAGTTCAAGTGACTACTGCGTTTGATACACTTACAGGAACTCTTATCGGAGTGCAAGACGACTATATCTCATTAATAGAGAGCACTGGAAACCTCGTCTTTGTATTATATGACCAAATTGAATCAGTAGTTGAACTTTAAGGAGGGAGGATGTAAGCATGTTTAGTGAAAATTTGATAGATGAACTACAAGATAGAATCGGTACACGTGTTCAAGTAACAACTGATAACAATGTATTTGAAGGTGTTCTAGGTCTAGTATCGGGCGAGATTATCCGTATTGTTCTAAGTTCAGGCTATGGCGAAGGAACAACAACAAATGTTTCTCTAAATGCAGTGAACTTTATTAGATTTCTTTCAGCAGCTGCTTAAGTAATGTGCTTTAAAAAGTCATTCCATTTGGAATGGCTTCTTTTTGTGATGCTTCCGTCATGTTCTCTAATATTGTAGACTGTGAAATCCTTGTAACTAAATTGGCTAATCTTTAGTAATTCATAAAGTGTACTAACATCTTCATAAAATCTACCCTGTTCAAATTTAGTTATCGGGAACCCTCCAATATCTCTTATCGTACGTGTTTTATAAATCCTAGGTCCTAACGGAAAATGATACGAAAGGAATTGCTCTTTAGTTTGTATCGGGTATCCTTTACTAATGTTTTTATATAGAAGTGTGTCATGTTGCTGTTTCCACCTTCGGAAATTCCCATAAAATACAGAGATATTTTGATTTAAGTTTAGTAGCTGTGATTTTATAATTTGAATTGCATCGGGGTCTAACCAATCATCAGCGTCAAGCTCAAGAATATAATCAGTCTTTATAAGTGGTAAAACAGTATTTAGAGACTTCGCCTTACCTAAATTTATAGCCTGCTTCTTAACAATAACGATTGGTAATGTTGAATAATTTGAAATTCGCTGATATGTCTCATCAGTTGACCCATCATCAATGATGACAATTTTCTCTGGCAGCTCCGTTTGCAGAAGACAAGAGCTAATCGCTTCCTCAACATATTCAGCCATGTTATATGTAGAAATAATGATACTTATTGTAGGTGCAGAAGTTTGTAGTGACTTAGGTTTGTACAAGTATTTACTGATAAATTTCATTCTTTCTGCCACATTAGGGTTCTTACTACTTGTCGTTTGTGAAAGTGATTGTTCAAATTGAATAGTAAATACTGCCCCTTCCTGAACAAGTGAATGAAGGAAACCGTTCAATATCGCTTCATTAAACGGAACCTTCATTAGGTGAAAGAAATTTGTACGTTTAAGTAGTGAAGTATGGATAAAGAAAGGCCTTAGTAAAGTTATATTCCTTATCTTATTCTTTTGGACGAAAATTGTTTGTTTACTCTCCTTTAATTTTTCAATAAATGAATAATTGGATAAGTAATCTCTATCAAATAAAAAGAGAACATAACCTTCTGATACGGATTGTAATGTTTCATTTAAGTACTTGTTCAGATTGTTCCGCTTGAATTGAGTGATTTTAATTTGTTGAAAAGCGAGTGGTGTGTCAATCTGAATTTGATCGTTTACGAATGCTGTCGTAGTCAGTATAAATCTGTTGATTTTAAATAATGACTTCAAGGCGACATTGATTGATTTAGTGCTTTTATAATCAATTAAAAATACATGGATCTTCCTATTCATCTTAAATCACCTCGTTGTTTGTATATTGTACTCTATGATTATCTTATTTAAGCTATGTTATCGACTATTGGTGAATGATAAAGTATTTATTATACTTGTCTAAAAATGACGTAGTTGAATAGACAATAAATAAACTTAGTAAAAATAATATAAATAAGAAATTTCTTAAATATATTGATTAATTATGGATATACTAAAGATGAAAGCATGAAATAAAACTGCTTAGCAAACTTTATTGCATTTATTATGTTGTAATTTTTAGTTGAATTCAGCTACTTACTCGGTTTTTGTAAGGTGGTGACCAACATTATCAGTTTAAAAGCATGAGTCTCAAAATGTGCACGTATCTCCCTAGGGTCTTGAATCCAAACAATCCACCTATTAAGAATTTATACATAAAAAAACAAAGATTTATAAAAGAGTAAAAAAATAATAAAAACTTTGTTTATTGGATAGACAAACTAACTATTATTTGATAATATAATTATAGAAGTTACAAAGTTAACTTGCTAAATGAGCAACTATTGAAAGCGATAACAGTATAACTAGCTTTTATTATTAGGAGGAATATAACATGGCTTATTTTGAAAACATTAACGCAATTAAATATGAGGGTGCTTCATCTAAAAATCCTTTCGCATTTAAGTACTATAATCCTGAAGAAGTTATCAATGGAAAAACAATGGAAGAGATTCTTCGCTTTGGTGTAGCTTACTGGCATACATTTGATGCAGATGGTTCAGACCCATTTGGAGTAGGTACTGCAATTCGTCCTTGGGACCACCTTACAGGTCTAGACCGTGCAAAAGCACGTGTTGAAGCGGCATTTGAATTCTTTGAAAAATTAAATGTACCATTCTTCTGTTTCCACGATGTTGATATTGCGCCAGAAGGAAGCACATTAAGAGAGTCTAATCAAAACCAAGATATAATTGTTGCGATGATTAAAGAATATATGGCAACTAGTAAAACAAAGTTATTATGGAATACTGCAAATATGTTTACAAATCCAAGATACGTACACGGTGCTGCAACTTCTAACAATGCTGACGTTTTTGCTTACTCAGCAGCAAAAGTGAAAAAAGCTTTAGAGGTTGGTAAAGAATTAGGTGCTGAAAACTATGTATTCTGGGGTGGCCGTGAAGGTTACGAAACATTATTAAACACAAATATGAAATTAGAGCAAGATAACTTAGCTCGTTTCTTCCATATGGCTGTTGACTATGCAAAAGAAATTGGCTTTGATGCACAATTCTTAATCGAACCAAAACCAAAAGAGCCTACTAAACACCAATATGATTTTGATGTTGCAACAGGATTATCGTTCTTACAAAAATATGATTTAGCAGATAAATTTAAATTTAATATTGAAGCGAACCATGCAACTTTAGCAGGTCATACTTTTGAACATGAATTACATGTAGCACGTATTAATAATATGTTAGGTTCTGTAGATGCTAACCAAGGTGATCCATTACTTGGATGGGATACTGATGAATTCCCAACAGATCTATATTCTACTACTTTAGCTATGTATGAAATCCTGAAAAATGGCGGCCTTGGAAGAGGTGGATTAAACTTTGATTCTAAAGTAAGAAGAGGTTCATTTGATGTTGAAGATTTATTCCATGCTCATATTGTTGGAATGGATGGATTTGCAGTTGGCTTAAAAGTAGCAAATAAACTACTTGAGGATAGAGTGTTTGAAGACTTTATTGATGACCGTTATAGCAGCTATAACGAAGGAATTGGTCTTGAAATCGTTGAAGGTAAAGCAGATCTTCGTAAACTAGAAGCATACGCTTTAGAGTTAACTGAAATTAAAAATCAATCCGGTAGAACAGAACGATTAAAAGCTATTTTAAATCAATACTTATTAGAAACTATTACAAAATAATTGAAGATTAGAGGATGGAGCACTGAATATTTCTTGTTGAAGTATTCAGTGCTACCATCTTCTTTTTTATTTTTGAAATAAAAAATACGGGAATTAGTTATATGTAAGCCCGAATTATAAAATAAGCGCATCCTTTCGGTACGCATTACAAATAGCCGTAAATCCCGACTTTTTTAATCGAATTACGGCTATTTCATT
>NZ_JAUSUD010000021.1 GCF_030813355.1 Metabacillus malikii | reverse complement strand
CGAAGAGCGTTAGCGATTCGATGTTGACTTATCGTAAGGAGGATTGTGAAGTTCACTAGGCGCTAGGCGTCGTAGCTAGACAATGAAAAGCGGAGACGCCTTAGTCAGCGACGTATGAACTGGAGCAATCCGCATGAGATAAAGGAAACACGAAGAGCGTTAGCGATTCGATGTTGACTTATCGTAAGGAGGATTGTGAAGTTCACTAGGCGCTAGGCGTCGTAGCTAGACAATGAAAAGCGGAGGCGGCTGGGCCTGTTCAGAGCCGTTACCCACTTTCAACCTTTCCAGAAACATTGCCCTTATATTGCCTCTCTTGATTTAATCCGGTAAATAAGCCAATCACAGACAGAAGTATGAAACATTACATAAACTTCTATTCATGATTGGCTTATTAACCCAAATTATCCCTTACGCTTCTATGCTCATTGGTTTATTAATGCCCTTCAATCCTAAAAGCTAAGAAAATCTTGTCTATTTATTACCCTTCACTATTATCGTCAACAATTCATAATTTATTCATTTTCTTTAATGATTACTCATAATTCATCGTTTTCTTATAATAATGGATTATCTACTCCAAATACGGTTCCGTTTTTTACAAAAACTCTCGGTACCCGTGTTGAAATCATACATGTTACTTCATAATTAATCGTATTTAAATGTTTAGCAACTTCATCGACCGGTATATATTCGTCCCCTTGTTTACCAATGAATGTAACCCTTTCTCCTACCTGATATTTTCGAGGCAATTTTACCATACACTGATCCATACAGATTCGTCCAACTAACGGTGCTCTTTCACCATTCACCAAAACAGCAACATCCCGCAAACTCCTTAACCAACCATCTGCATATCCAATTGGAATTGTGCCGAGCCATTCGTCTTCTTCTGCTTCGTATGTTGCTCCATAGCTTACCTTTGTCCCTTTCGTTATCTTTTTTACATGCACTAGTTTTGTTTGTAAAGAAAACGCCTCTTTTAAAGAATAAGGGAGTTCATCTTTAATTTCTGGAGAGGGTGAGAGCCCATACATAGATATCCCAAGCCTTACCGCATTATACAGTTTATCTGGGAACCGTAAACCTGTAGCACTGTTACCACAATGGATTAATAAATTTTTTTGCGGGATTTTATTTATTAAATATTGAAATTTATTATACTGTTCGTGAAAATAAGTAAGGTCTTTCTCATCCGCTGTAGCAAAATGTGTATAAATACCTGTTATTTTAAAGGCGGAGTTATCATCTACATAATCAAATATTTTTACTAAATCATGCTCGTCACGAACACCTAACCTACTCATGCCCGTATCAAGCTTAACATGCACATTCACTGCTTCGCCCTTAAGATAGCCCTTTGCTTCAATTAACCATTCTAATGAAAAAATCGTTAATGTGATATTATGCGCGCTGGCTATGTGTACATACTGGGCACTAGTTGCACCTAGAACCATAATAGGTGCAGTAATGCCATTGTTTCTTAGAGCTATCGCTTCATCTAAAAAAGCAACAGCAAGCATCGTTGCCCCTGCATCTAATGCTGCATTTGCCACCTGAAATGCACCATGCCCATACGCATTAGCTTTCACTACTGCAATAATTTTCACTTCATTGCCAATATGTTGTTTCATCATTTTAACGTTATATTCGATTGCATCTAAATTTACTTCAACCCATGTATCTCGATAAATTTCATACTCCATAACATTTATCCTTCCTTACACTACTAATATCAATATTATCTCGATTACACAGCATAGTTGTCAAATCGTGTATATAAAAAACTGATGTTAAAAAGAAGAACGGGAGGCATTTGCCCCCCGTAGTACTTATTTTGCAGTTTGACCTTGGACAGATTTCGCCACCATCAGCATTTCATCCTCTGTTAAATCTTCAGAAGCTAACATGTAGTCAACACCATCATGTGTCCATGTTAATGAATTATCGGACATTGCACCGATTGCAAATCCTAAATCAGTAGGCTGACCGTTCACATATGTTGAAGTTGAAGCAGAAGCCGGTGCTGCAATTTCAGCATTTTCTTGAATTAGCGTAAATGATTTATCTCCACCACCGAATGTGAGAATAACTCTCTTTCCATTTTCTGTTTCGACTTCCTTCTCTTCAATTAATGATACTCCTTCTGGCTGCTCAAGTGGATATTTTACTGCAAATGATTCGTTGTCACCAGTTGCCATTGTTGGAATTTCAATTTGTGCACTCGACATGTTTTTCTCTACATCAAAAGCGTTGTCGTCAAATGATGCATTGAATTCAAACTCTGAGAATTGGACAACGACAAGTGCTTTTCGGTCTGTATCCATTACTTTCACTGTAGCTGGCGATAAGTCCTTTTTGTTAAACGTGATTTCTTGTGTTGGCAGCATTTTATTATTTTGATAGTTGGTCTTTGTTTCAAATACATAATTAGTTTCTGATGCCGTAAATTTCGTTTCTGGATCATTTACAATGTCTTGTATTAATGATTCATATAAATATGCTTGGCTACTATTTTGCGGCCATTCACTTTGGAATCGGAAGCTTTTGTTTAATGCCGGAGTTAGCACAAATACCCCATCATCGTTTCGTAAAATCATTTGACTTTGCTCTTTTTGAGAGTTTTTCAAGTTAACTCTGTAAAAGTCAGGTTCCTTATGCCATATTTCAATTTCGTATTCTTGAGGTTCACTACCTGTTTCTAGAGTCATCTTACCTTTGGCTTTATAACCGGACATTTCCTCAATCTTCTTTTCTAACGCATTTACTACATCTGTCTGTGATTTCTCGCCACACGCCGCGAGAACGATTACTGTTAAAAGCCCTACAAAAAATAACATTAAGCTCTTTTTCAACATGTTCAACCCCTTTGCCTCATATAACGTTAAAAAGGAAGAAATTCGTTTGCTAGACCTCATCTTTATTGAAAGACTCTGATAAGCAATATTTTTAAAGCCAACTATCAATAGATGAACTCTTAAACAACTTGTCTTCCCTATCGCATTACCAAATATATGAGACAAACATTCCTAATATGCTAACTAAATTTCTGAGTTAAACATGTAACTTTAAAACCTGCAAGATTACTTATATATTTATAAGCACTTGTTTAGCTATTACACTAAAATTAGCTTTTAGATTCAATAATGACCTGGGCAGCTGCGTATTGTCTAGTATGTGTGATTGATACATGTATGTGTTTCATTTCATGTGAATTGTTCTTTAATATTCTTATGTAAGGTTTTCCTTTATCATCATTTACTACTTCAATATCTTGGAACCCTATCTCTACGCCTATTCCTGTTCCATTAGCCTTCGAATACGCTTCTTTTACCGCAAATCTCCCAGCTAAGAACTCAACCTTTCTTTCTTTTGACAGTGTAATGAATTTTTCTATTTCCTCAATTGTAAGTATTCGCTTTATAAAGCCCGGTTGACGATCGACAATTCTTCTAATCCGGTCTAGCTCTACAATATCTAAACCAATACCTTCTATCATATGTAATCCCACCAATCCGTTTGCTTTGTTGTACTATTTCTAACATCTTGTACATAACCGTGTTAGTATGAATAAGAATCACACTATTTAGCTCGATACTATATTTGTTAGGAGGTTAATCAATGTTTACAAGATCCGAGAACTTTCAAACATTTACTTCATTATATCCTGTTGTTACATTTATAGCCGCAATCCATATAATATTCTGGATATTATTTCAAATTCCAATCCCAACGATTCAAATTTTCCTGGGTCAACTAGATGGTTACAACGCCGGAATTGCTAGCGGTGAATATTGGCGACTTGTTACCCCTATCTTTCTCCATATGGGACTTAGTCATTTATTTTTCAACACTGTTTCACTTATTTTATTCGCTCCTGCATTAGAAAGAATGCTAAGAAAAGGGAAATTCATTTTAATTTATTTATTTACCGGTATCCTCGCAAATATTGCAACATTTTTGATAGAACCTTTACAATACTCTCACCTCGGAGCATCCGGTGCGATTTTTGGCTTATTCGGTGTATATTTATTTATGGTCTATTTCAGAAAGGAGTTAATTGATAAGGCAAATTCACAAGTCATTCTAAGCATTCTCGTAATTGGTGTAATTATGACGTTTTTTACTGCAAACACAAATATAACCTCACATATATTCGGTTTAATAAGTGGATTTTTATTAGCTCCCCTTTTCTTACAAAAAAATAAATACAACAGCTAATTGCCACCAAAAAGAGGGTGGCTCATATATCATTAGCCCCCTCTAACACATTGTTATTTAGATTTTGTCCATTGTATATAAAGATTTTGAAACGGAATTTTGGAGTCACCGCGTCTTTTTATATATACCAACTCATGATTTCGTCAACATCTAGTTCATTCATATCTTTAATAGTAAATTGACGAGCAATTAGCCCGGACTTTATCGATATAGAAACAGTTTGTAATTGATTCCTCTTTTGAAAATAAGTTGTTTTCCCTTTAATCGACTGGATTTTATTCCTTTTTATTAACACCATTGTTTTTGAGATAAATCGATAGCGAAGGTTTAATTGATTATCGATGATTATCCATCCAGCATCTTTAAATGTACAATACCCCCAATATAAACTAATCGGAAGAATGATTAAAGAAAAGAGCCCCCATGGCATAAAGTAATAACTCAATAGAACAACCGGTATTAATGCAATAAGTAGTTTCCTTGTAACATATCGTTTTTTCGACTTTTGGGGTAATACATTTAATGATTCTTGAATTTCAAAGTCTGGGAGGTATTCTGATAAAAGACTTTTTACTATTTTGCTAGATACTACAGGAAACAGGATAGTTGAAGTATCATTATCTCCTACACTCCCACCAGCTGTTTCGATATGAATAGTTGAATAGCCTAATAGTTGTCTAATTGGATTTTGTACAATTCTAATTGCTTGAATCCGTGATAATGGAATCGATAATTGCTGTTTTTCAAAAATACCTTTTGAAATCTTTATCTCTTTTTCATCTTTTATTACCGTGAAATGTGCATATTTTAAAATTACACCGATGACACTGATAATCCAAGTGATAAGAAAGGCAATAAACACTAATGAAATGTATACAGTGATACTCGCATTTGTCAAAAATTCAAATTGGTCAAAAATTTTCTCATATGGAATGAATTCCTCAAATTGTGAAAAGAATGCTGCGATTGCAGATAATATTACCCCAACACCACTCGAAGTTGATGCGGCGACAAGTAACTCCTTCTTCGTCATCTTATAAGTAGGAAGTTGTTTTACAACACTACCATCTTCCTCAATTTGCACAGGAGCCTTCTCTTGTTTATAACTAGCTATCGCCTTTTCAATACTCTCAGCATCGACTCGTTTTACAGCGATTAATTCCGCCTCAGCCTTTATTCCCCCGCTTGCCGTTTCTATTTGTACTTTCACGAGTTTAAACAACTGCTGAATAATACCTGCACTAATATTAATCGTTTGAATTCGTTCTATCGGGATGTAGCGTTTCTTCTTTACAAAAATACCATGTTCAATTCTAACCTCACCATCTTCTACGCGATAGGTGAATTTTAGCCAATCTAATATACTTATGACGATAACACTTGTTACTAGCAAAATCGCTCCTAGAATAAAATAAATATTAAAATCTACATTTTTACCGAAAAAAAATAAAAACACAGCTGGAACAACATATGATTTAATAACGCTTATCAAATTTAAAATAATTCCAATTGGGTGAATTCGCCTTGGTTCAAACATCATCATCGTTCACCCTAGCAAGATTTGATATTTTATCCCTTAACGCCTCTGCTTCTTCTATATCTAGGGCAGGAATTTCATGTGTTGTTGCCGCAGTCGAAATTTCAATTGATGCTAAATGATGCTTACGTAATAATGGTCCTTGATGTGTATCGACATGCTGTACCCTAACCATTGGGATTAAAACTCTTTTCACGATAAAAAAACCATATTGGAGATCAATTTCATGTTCATGTACCTCATAGCGCCAGACACGATGTTTTATCTTCGGAATAATAAAGATTGTTACTATTGAATAGGTCAACCACACTGCAGCAATAATAATCGTTACATAGTAAGGCCATTCTAATAGATGGATGCCTACTCCCGCCCCTATAGCTACTAGAAGTAATACTCCTGCTATAATCATCGCACTTAACCTCCACACAGTAAGTGCTTTTACGCTAATCTTATTTTTCGGTAGTTGTCGCAAAAAACTCTCTCCTCTTTGTTCATGTATGTATTAGAATTTTATTTATAACGACATTAGAATCTTTGTTAAAGACCGTCTTTGTCTATTGGCACCTACTAAACGAATATAGTTGTTAAAATTTCTATATGACGAAATGGTGTTAGTACTTTTGCAGAAGTTTACCCTTTTAGCAAAAATCAACAATTTTCTCGTATGTGCCAAATCAAAAAAGGCTCATTTATTATAACATAATAATTAAGCCTTTTTTGTAATATTATGTAATTCTTCAACAGCATTCTGATAAAAGCTAATGAATTTTAAACGTTGTTTTATCAATCCACTCTATTTCAGTTTGCTTGTTTAAGTCATCTACTAACTTGAATAGTGCATTATCTTTCTGCTTCGCTTCAATCATGCAGTCAATCTGAGGTGTACTACCCTTTATTGTATTTAAAAATGACATGAACATATTGACATCTATATAATCTGAATGTGCGCGAAACTCCTTATCGGATTTTGGGCTTGATATGTGCATCTTTGGTGGTAAAGTTGAGTATTTCCATGTATCCAGTATTCTCTGCCATTGTTCTGTCCAATTATCTTCTTCATGATAGGCAAGATGATGGTGATAATCAAACACTTGTGGTACTCCTAACTTTTCACACAAATATAATGCATCCATTAAATTGAACGTTGTATCGTCATTTTCTAGCATAAGCATTTTTTGTAGGGAGACAGGAATTAACCCCCAGTTTGATATAAATTGTTCAAGTGATTTTTCTTTATCCGCATATGCACCACCTATATGGAGCACACATCGATGTTCCGTTGATATGTTCATCCCTTTTAAAAGCATTTCATGCATTTTTAACGTCTTCAGTGACATCTTTACAATGTTTGTATCTGTCGAGTTTAAAACAACAAAATGGTCGGGGTGAAAGTCTACTCTCATCGGGTGCGTTTCTAAGAACTGACTTATTTTTTGCAAACTTGGATTAAGATTCTGCATATATCGCCAATCGCGTAGTTCATCATGATTAGCAAGAGGGATGAGCTTTGAGCTAAAACGGAAAAAATGTATTTCATTTGCTGCGTTATGCTTAAGTAATCTTAAACAATTATCAAGGTTAGATTGCGCAATCTTCTCTAGCTTTGCAATTGCCGCTTCACGGTCCTTTATTTTGCTAAACTGCGAAAATGTCATTGTTTGTGAAGGAGAACAATTTTGAAGATTCATACTCATTGCTACATATCCTAAACGTACAATCGTCATGATGGCATCCTCCTTATCCATTTAAGATAATCAAGACATAGCTTTCCCTACTTTATAACTTATAAATCATGCTCACAATAAGTTGCTTTCAGTACAGATAATTCTCTGTAAACAAATACCGATGACTAATCCAAACATAAAAAAATCGATTCCTGAACGGAATCGATTTTATGATTATTATTTTGAGTTTGAGTAACGACGTTTACTATTATTACCTTTGCCGCGGTCACGGTCACCATATGACGATGAACGGTTATTTGGTTTCTTTTGACCGTCTCTGCCTCGATAATCTCCTCTTCGACGATTATTAGAAGAAGATGAAGAACGTCCCTTATTTTTAGACTTCGAATAAAGTGGAGCTTCTTCAGTTAACTTTACTTCAACTGAGTTAGGCTCTTTTGTCATAAATTTAATTGCAGCAGCTACTACATCCTGTGCATCAAATTCTTCCAGCAGCTCTTCAGCAGTTCGCTTAAAGAATGCAAGGTTTTCACTATCAATAATTGAACGTATTTTTTCAACTGTCATCTGTTGTTGACTTTCAATCGCTTCATCAACAGTTGGCGGCTTCATACGATCCATTTTTCTTTTAGTTGTCCGCTCAATATTTTTAACAATGTCTAGTTCTCTTGGTGTAACGAACGTCATTGCCATACCAGTTTTACCAGCACGTCCAGTACGACCAATTCTATGCACATAGCTTTCTGGATCCTGTGGTACATCAAAGTTATAGACATGTGTTACTCCAGATATATCTAACCCACGAGCAGCTACATCTGTTGCAACGAGAACTTCAATGGCACCTTCCTTAAACTTACGTAAAGTTGACATACGTTTTGCTTGTGTTAAATCACCATGGATTCCTTCTGCTGTATATCCTCTTAATGTTAATGCTTCAGAAAGCTCGTCAACACGACGCTTCGTACGACCGAAAACAATTGCAAGCTCTGGAGACTGGATGTCGAGTAATCTTGTTAAGACATCAAATTTCTTACGCTCATGTGTTTCCAGGTAATATTGAGTAATGTTCGGCACTGTCATTTCTTTCGCTTTCACTTTAACAAGCTCTGGATCCTTCATGAATCGCTCAGCAATACGACGAATTGGATCAGGCATTGTTGCAGAGAAAAGTAACGTCTGGCGCTCTGACGGTACATTTGAAAGTATTGATTCAATGTCTTCAATAAATCCCATGTTTAACATTTCATCTGCTTCATCTAAAACAACAGTATGAACTGCATTTAAACGGATTGTTTTTCTGTTAATATGGTCAATTAGACGTCCTGGAGTACCAACAATAATATGTGGATTTTTCTTCAAAGAACGAATTTGTCTGTTAATATCTTGACCACCATAAATTGGAAGTACACGTGAACGTTTGTGATATCCAATTTTATAAAGCTCTTCTGATACTTGAATTGCCAATTCACGTGTTGGAGCCACAACAACTGCTTGAATTTGTTCTTGTTTAACATCAATTTTTTCAATAAGCGGAATACCGAACGCAGCTGTTTTACCTGTACCTGTTTGAGCCTGTCCGATAACGTCCTTGTTTTGTAATCCTAATGGGATTGTTTGTGCCTGGATTGGTGATGGCTCTTCAAAACCCATTTTACTTATTGATTGCATTAGCGATGAACTTAAACCTAAATCTTGAAACGTTAATGTCAATGTATTCATACTCCTTCTATATCGTTTACTGTAAATATTTACAGACCTTATAGGTAATAGATTTCTAAATCGCATTCATAATGAATCGATGTATTATATTCAACCTTAGCTTTCTAAGCTAAAAAAGTAATTATTCATTGATGAATCATCATGAAAACAGTCAGATGTCAAAATGCACATTAATACTTTTGTACGATTCTAACGGAGAGAGCAAACGATTATCGTACTTATAGACCCGAGATGTTAATCTTACACAAATTAGCCTCTTGTTTGGATTCCGTTCCCTTACTATCACACAAAAAAGCCCCTCTTTATTCAAACAAGGGCAGCAGTTACCTTATTTAAAGTCCGCAAACACTTTAAAGGTAATCATACCACTACCTATCTGTTTTTACAACTTAAAGTACAATTCATGATAATGAGTTAGGTATCAAACTTCTTTCATCAGATAGAAATTCCTCAACATGTTTCCTTAATTCCTCGTAATCGTCCCCATAGCAAATATGGTGTTTTGAAGATGGAAGAAGCTTTAATTCCTTCATAGGAGATGGAATTGTTTTATATAAAAAATGCGCGCTTTTTACTGGAACAATGCCATCACGTTCACCTTGTATGATTAGAACTGGTACTGTTAAGTCCTTCAAAATGGGTCTAACCATTTTGACAAGCTTCTGAAATTCCCGCGTTGCTTTTATTGGGGTGTTTCGTAATTTTGTTCGATAACGAACATAAAGCTCATTTTGTTTTAATTGACCTCTCCATGCGTCTCTTACAACTTCAAGGCAATCTAATAACAGCTGTTTAGGATTTATGTAATAAGCTGCGGCACTTAACAAGACAAGCTTCTTAACCTTGTATTTGGCAGCTAAATAGGAGGCAATTATTCCGCCCATTGAAAATCCGATTACATAAACCTCATCTACTTCATCCATAAGTGTGATAAGTTCCTGCTCTGCATGTGCAACCCACTCGTTATATGTATGCCCTTTTAACGATAGTGTTACACCATGTCCCGGCAACGTAGGAACTTTCACAACCCATCCCATTTTCTCCTCTATATCTTTAGCCAACGGTTCTACTTCATAAGGTGCACCTGTAAAACCGTGGATAAACAAGCAACCAATCATTAGAAATGTATACCTCCTTTTATTAAAAAGCTATACACAATACTAGTAATGGTGATAATCGGTTTTGTCTTTAAAATAAGTCTCTTTTCTAAAAGATTTTTTTAAGAACTTTTTTAAGGGTTGGTTGTAACGTAAGTGTGAGACTCCTGCGGTATGCGTGGGAGAGGTGAGACCCCGCAGGCATTTACGCTGAGGAGGCCCACCACCCACCCCACCGAAAGCGAGTACTGTAGCGCAGGCCAACCCTAAACGATAACTCTGTAAAAGCAACAATGTTTACGAAAACAGCCAATATATTTTAGGAATCCATATTACTAGCTTTCACTTTTTAGGAATGTTTCATCCCTCATTAAGATATTTTTAAATTACTTTGAATTTATACGATGCTACATCATCGAATTTACGACGTCCTCAAGTTTCATTCCTCGTGAGGCTTTTACTAGTACAACATCACCAGTATGGGTTAGGCTCTTTAATGTATTAACTAAAGCTTCTTTGTCCTCAAAGTGGCGAACAAACTCCTCTGAAATTACTTGTTTTGCCCCTTCAGCAATCTCTGCCCCTAATTGTCCATATGTTAAAACATAGGTTATTTTGCCAGGGTCTATTGCTTTTCCTATTTCAAAGTGATAATTCTTTTCGTCTTTCCCTAACTCCAGCATATCTCCTAATACTACGATTTTTTTATTGAAACCATCTAAGTCTTCTAACAGATTAATTGCAGCTCGCATAGAACTAGGACTTGCATTGTAAGCATCATTAATAATAGATATACCTGACGATGTTTGCTGAAGTTCTAAGCGCATTCCGGTTACTTTCAGTTGTTGAAAGCCCTTTTTAATATCAGCAGTTTTTACGTGATAATGTCTTGCTACAGCATAAGCAGCTAATGCATTTTGAATATTATGCTTACCTAGGACAGGTAAAGAATATGTTTCTTCAGCAATTTGAAATGTTGTACCTTTTACTTTTTGTGTAATTGAAGTTGCAAAATAGTCATTTTCGGTACTGTTACCGAAAGTTATTGTCTTTTGTGTCTTAGTAGGAACCCGTTCTTGTAAGAGCGGCTCATCTCCATGATAAATTAAAATTCCCTCACTCTTCAAACCATTTACTATCTCTAATTTTGCCTCAGCAATCGCTTCACGTGAGCCTAAATCCAGCAAATGTGCCTCACCAATATTTGTAATCACTGCAACATCAGGCTTTGCAATGTTAGACAGGAGTTCAATTTCCCCCTTACCACTCATCCCCATTTCTAAAATAACAATTTCTGTTTCCTCATCCATACTTAATATCGTTAATGGCAGACCGATGTGATTATTATAGTTTCCGTTCGTCTTATGTATTTTATATGTAGTCTCTAGAACAGCTGCTACCATATCTTTTGTCGTAGTCTTTCCATTACTCCCTGTAATTCCGACTACTTTTGGATTCACTTGTTCAAGATAGTTTTCAGCTAAATCCTGTAATGCAGTTAATGTGTCATCAACATATATGACTGGAATATCCAGTGGTGGATTAGGCACCTTCCGTGACCAAATGATCGCCTTAGCCCCTTTATCTATCGCAGTGCTGACAAATTTATGACCATCAAAATTCTCTCCAACAAGTGGAATAAATAAATTTCCGTTCGCAGTTGTTCTAGTATCTGTTGAAACACCTATTATATGGTTGTCTTTGTCTTTGTCTTTGACTTCAAGCCCTGAACCATTTACCATCTTTTCTATTTCACGCAACGTTCTGCTAATCATTTTATCGCTCCTTTATCCGAGGTTTCTTGCAAGTGATTTTCATAGTATCCACACAACATATATTTGTTTTTAAACGCTGAGTTTATATAAAAATTACGCGTATTTTCAACGGTTTAGAAGGGTCGGACTCTTTTCCAAATAAAGAGGAACTGACATGTAACTATCCAGTTCCTACATTCATCTGAGTATATAAGTATTTCCCTTAAAAAGTATGTTTTATTTCTTGCTTTTGCTTGTAACGTTCCAAGGCTAAGTCTACTAATTGTTCAATTAAATTCGGATATTCAATACCGCTATGTTTCCATAATGATGGGAACATACTAAAAGGTGTAAAGCCCGGCATTGTATTGACTTCATTTATTAACACTTTTCCTTCATTTGTTAAAAAGAAATCTGCGCGAACAAGACCTGATCCGTCGATTGCTTTAAATGACTTTATCGCCATTTCTTTAATTGTTTCATACTCATTATCTGTCACATTCCCCGGAATCATTAGGTCAGTATCGCCGTCTTCATATTTTGCCTTATAGTCATAAAACTCTTTTTTCGGTGCAATTTCACCTACAACTGAACAAATTGGCGCATCATTTCCTATAACAGCAACTTCAATTTCTCGTCCAATAATCCCTTCCTCGATGATTACTTTTCGGTCGTATTCAAAAGCTTCCTTAAATGCTTTCTCCAATTCAGCTTTATCTTTACACTTACTAATTCCAACGCTAGATCCCAAATTTGCAGGTTTTACAAAACATGGATACCCAATAATTTCCTCTACCTGTTTATATGCATTATCCTGGTTATCATTGAATTCACTTTTTATAAACGATATATATTTTGCTTGAGCCAAACCAGCTTGGGCAAATAAGTTCTTCATAATTACCTTATCCATTCCAGCAGCAGAAGCTAATACACCGTTTCCTACATATGGAATATTCAAAACTTCTAGTAGCCCTTGAACTGTGCCATCTTCACCATTAGGCCCGTGTAACAAAGGGAAAATAACGTCAAGTTTTTCCGTTCCAGAAGGTCCTTCAGAAATTGAAAACAAATCATTATTTAAAGACAAAGGTGAAATTTTATTTCCTTGCAGTTTCAACAGATTGACATCGGTAATTGGAGCTTGTAAGACACTTCCTCTAATCCATTCTCCGACTACATTTATATATATTGGATGTATATCAAATTTATTAGCATCTAATGCATTTATAACAGCAAGGGCCGTTTGCAATGAGACCTGGTGCTCAGCAGACTTCCCTCCATAAATAAGACCTAATTTCATTTTCATTAAACTTCCTCCTCGAATATAATCATTCCTATTTTATCACTTTAGAAAGTAATTGTTAGTTAGTTTTTATAATCTTTCATATCTTTTCATAATGTTCGTTAGTTATAGAAAAAATATAGGGTTCTTTTTTAAAATTTTACCGAGTTAAATCAAATGTAAGTGGGTGTTTGAGGTTTAAATAATAAGCTCTTTTCTAAAGGCTTTTCTAAAAGATTGTTGCTTTTTGCACTAACCTTTTTTAAGGGTTTGTTGGAGCATAAGTGCAACGCCATCTAAGTCTAAAGCAACAATGTCTACGAAAATAGCCAAAAATAAGTTCATTTCATATACCCAGGCACAGTAATCCTTCATTTTATTCTCCTACACTTACAATATCATTGTATGATTAACCTGAGACAATTCTTACTCTCTTATGATAATTTCTAAATTAATTGAAACAACTCATGATTTCAGACGTCTTAGATTATGAAACAGGAGGGAATCTATTGTGGACAAAGAATCTATTGCAGACATTATTGAAAAGCATCGATCAAAAATTATAAAAGTAACGAAAAACATTATTAAAAATCCCTCTTTAGTTGATGATATTGTCCAAGATGCAAGTATAAAAATATATACGTATTTCCAAAAACACGAATACGAGATTCCTAAAAACATTGAAGCTTGGGTAACGATTCTTACTAAAAATACGGCCTATGACCATCTTAGAAAGATAAAGAGACAGCAAGAAATTATTCAAAATTCTGGAGAGAGTACACATAATCACGAATTCACTACCGACACTCCCGAAAAACAACTTTTATCGAAGGAACAGATTCACCAAATAAATGAAGTATTTTCTCTGTTAGATAAGGAAACTAGAGAAATACTAATTTTGCGAAACCAAGGATACTCCTATAATGAAATATCAAAGTTAAAGAAATTATCACTAGGGAAAGTTAAAACAAAGATATTTCGCGGCCGAAAAAAAATGATGGATCATTTAATGGAAAAGGGGGTGTTGTAATGACCTGTACTGAACAAAATAAAATCCTCATGTTTGACCAGCTTTCTAGTGAGGAACAAGACCAATTACTACATCATGTAGAACATTGCCTAGATTGTCAAAACTATTTCGATAAATATATATCATTGGAAAAGGGCCTATCCTCTATCTTAGATGATATAGATTTGTCTGTTAATTCGATAAGAAAGGCTTCCACTAAACGAATGTTCAAACGGGCATTACTAGCTTGCGCATCACTTTTTCTCATTATTTTGAGTGTATGGAATACTCCACATGTAAAGGCTGCGATTGAAAAGGCTATAAATGATGTCATTATCGACTATTTTCATGAAAATGAACAACCAATTGAATCGATTAATAAAGAAAAAGAAATCATTACTTATGCAAAGGTTCATTATCCTGACCTTGGATTAACAGAAATATACGCAAAAGATAAGCATGTTCGCATGGTTTTCGAAAATGGTGATTTCATCATATCCGATGGCAAATATTACGCTTCATATTCTAAGAAAGACAATCTGTTTCATATTAGCGAACTTGCTCAAAACAGTCTTGAACCGATCATTTCCTATTTTAATGATCTTGACCCAAATAACATGAAATTTATTGGAGAAAAACAATATTTAAACCGTTCCATTGAAGTTTATCTTGTTAATGAGAGTGAAGGTATACAAACCGAATATTGGTTCGATAAAGAAACGAAATTATTTTTACGAAGCATACAGCTTGTTGACGGTAAAAGAGATGAGTCTTCCGATGTTAAACAATTTAAAGTTGTCGAAGTAGAAAAAGGACATAAGCTATTTGATTTCATTGCTCCTGATGGTGCTACAATTGTGGATGAATCTTCACAATGACTTAGTGAAATACTGACTTTAAATCCTTGAATCCATTTTCCAAAACACATACTATATTTACAAATAGACATACCTACCTATGTACGAGTAGTGGCGGCGACTCATTTCATTTGAGTCACCGCCCTGTTCAACTAACTTGATGCAAATGATAAATAATGATATGTTTTCTGCCCAACAATTCCATCAACAGTTAACCCCTTATTCCGTTGAAATGCTCGAACGGCAGCATCTGTCTTCGTACCAAATATTCCATCAGTAGGACCTGGGTCATATCCTAAACAACTAAGGACTGCTTGGACCCCTTTAACATACGAGGTATTATTTGCACTATTATTCTTTTTCACTGTGTATGTAAAACTGAAGTCTATTTTAGTATCATTAAGTACAACACCTAATGTTTGTCCCCCTGATGCACCTTGCTGAATATACCCCTTCCAGCCTTGATTCATAATCCAGTTATATCCCAAGGTTTCTGATACCATATTACTAGTCCAAGCACTTTTTCCGTTGCAACTAAATGCTCGGACATAATGATTCGTCGCTGCTCTCATTGCTTGCATTCTTACCTCTCCTTGGTCAGAATACGACTGTGATGGTACGTCTGCATTTTCTTCAGCCGCAGCTTGTCCGGTAATATACCCCAATACTAGTAAAAAAATTATGAATCTTATTATATACTTGCCCATAAAATCCAATCCCCCCCCTTACTTTTATGACGTATTAACAGCTGAATTGTTTCATTTTTTCCAGAAAAATACAATATTTTCTTAAAATAATATATTTAGAACCTTTTATCTTGCTTCTGAATAGCATGAAGTAAAAGATAGGAGGGATTCTGTTGACAGAATGGTACAGGCACCTATGGAAAATTATTGGATTTTCACTATTTCTAATTCTCCCTTTACTTTTATGCTTTTATATCATTCACAAAGACCGTAATGAAACACCACATATAGATAATGCTCGTCCAGTAATAACTGAAAAAACAAGCGAAGAAAACGATGAACATAAAATGCCGGAAGAACAAGATGAATCAGTTGAGACTGCTAGTCAACCTACAGAAGAAAAGAACAAGGATAATGAAGCAAATAACGATGAGCAAAATAATGCAACTGCTAATAATAAAGACAACCGAGATAAAAATAACGATGCAACGAAAGAAGAAACTAAACCCGAAGTTCCCGATTTTGTTTGGGGTGTTGACTCAGCAAGCTATACAGATGATACATTGCTTGCGTGTGTAAATGATAACTTTGGTAACCCTAAGGTCTGGGGCCGTTATCTTGGTGACAAAGAAGGTGTTTCGAAAGGAATTACAAAGGAAGAGTGGCAATTATTAAATAAAAATGGCATTAAGGTTTTACTAATATCTAACCAATTCACAGATGCCACAACTTATGAAAAAGGGAAAGCAGAAGCTGAACAAGCAATTAAATTAGCAAAAGAAGTAGGTTCTCCAGAAAAAAGTGCAATATTTGCTGATATTGAACCAGATTATCCAGTTGACGAGAACTTTATCGTTGGCTGGTATGAAACAATTTCATCCTCGGGATATATCCCTGGTATATATGGAATTTTTGATCAAGAAGAGAAATTAACAATTGCCTTTAATGCTGCCTCTGAACAAAAGGAAGGACTTAAAGAATCAACATATTTATGGACGGCAGCACCTAATATCGGAATCACTTCAGAAAGTAATGCTCCGAAGTATTCACCTGAAGGTCCTGAAGGCTCGATGTTATACGGGTGGCAATACGGAATTGATGCCGAGACATGCAATATCGATACGAACCTTTTTAAAGGTGAACTTTTAAATCACTTATGGTAAGAACACGGAGGAATTGCTTAATAGCAATTCCTCATTTTTATTTTTTTCTATAATCTAGTTTTCATTTTATGAAAAACAAAATAAACTAGTTATATGATATAGAAAGAAGGATACATATGTGGATTTTACTGATTTTATTTGCATTTATTGCCGGGCTTGTCTTGCCATTCCAAGTCAGCATAAATGCTCAGCTAAAAAATGTTGTTGGCAACCCAGTACTTGCAGCAGCTATCTCTTTTTTTATAGGGTTTATCGTTCTTTCGGTAGCGACTCTTTTTAATCAGTCATGGAATATGAGCAAACAAATTTTTTCAGCTCCATGGTGGGTATGGACTGGCGGATTACTAGGTGCCTTCTATGTATTTGCAACGATTTTCCTCATCCCAAGACTAGGTGCGGCAACTACAATTGCCCTAGTTCTTGCAGGTCAAATTGTTGCTTCCATCGTTATTGATCATTATGGAATACTTCAAGTCACTGTACACCACATCACCCTTCCTCGTGCTATTGGAGTGATTCTCATCTTAACAGGTGTTATATTAGTGCAAAAATTTTAAGGGGGGGATTTATCTGAAGCAATTATGTGTTTTTTGTGGCTCTAATCCAGGCTCTTCACCTTTTTACATTGAAGAAGCAAAGCGACTAGGCACCCAGCTGGCAAATGAAGGAATCACCCTTGTCTATGGTGGATCAAAGCTGGGGATAATGGGGGCAATTGCAACTGCAACGTTAGAAGCTGGTGGAAAAGTCATCGGCGTGATGCCGAATACATTAATGAATCGAGAACTTGCTCATACTGAATTGACTGAATTAATTGTTGTAGAAACAATGCATGAACGAAAGGCAAAAATGTCTGAGCTTTCAGATGGATTTATTGCTCTACCTGGAGGTCTAGGAACAATGGAAGAGTTTTTTGAAATCTTCACCTGGGCACAAATCGGAGAACATCAAAAACCAATCGGATTGCTAAATACAAACCATTTTTACGACAAGCTACTTGATTTCTTAAACCACATGATTCAAGAACAATTTCTTATGGATGAGCAATATTCAATGATTATTGTCGAACAGAATCCAATAAAATTACTACAACGTTGTAAGAAATTCATTCCAGTTCATCAACCAAAATGGATGAATCCTCAAGCTTGATTATTGTCTGGGAAATATTTTGTCGTAATTTATCATAATTTCAGCTCATTTACCTAAATAATCAATTCCACAAAGAATTTTGCATAGACGTTTGATTTTGATAAACAATATGTCTATGAGGTGAATGAGATGAATCGAGGGATATGGACTGCACTTTCAGGAATTGGTATTGCACAAGGATTGAAGGTCTTCACGAATAAAAAGATAAATGGTACATGGGATTGGCGCCCAATCTTTTCAACTGGCGGAATGCCTAGCTCCCATTCAGCAGGTGTTTCAGCACTAGCAACATATGTTGCTTCGAAAAAAGGATGGAATTCAACCGATACTGCGTTAGCTGTCATCTTCGGTATTATCGTGATGTATGATGCTCAGGGTATACGGAGACATACAGGTGAAATAGCAAAAATCGTGAATGACATTGATGCAGATATAGAAGTTCTTTCAGGTCATTTACCTGGGTTATTTCATGTTAAACAGGAAAAGGAATTGAATGAATTGCTAGGCCACCAGCCGGCAGAGGTTGCAGGTGGAGCACTGTTAGGAATTCTAATCGGTCTAATCAGTGCCTATTTTGAAAATAAAAAATAGTTTGCATGGGTGACTCAAAAGGCGCTAACTCATCCGACTAAACACCGTTTTAGAAAATGGGGCAATACTAATATATAATGTAGTTGATGAGGCATAGCATTGTTTTGAGTCACTTCCTAATTAGAAGAATAGTAATTGTAATGCCTGATAACCAAAATATATACCAAAACCGATTAAAGATAAGCCTGAGAGTACCGATATCCATACTAGCATTTTATTTGTTAAATATTTTCGGAATGTACTTGCTACACATGCCATTGTAAAGTCCCATAACAGCAAGCCGAATATTATTGCTGAACTATAAATAACTAACTGACCAGTGCTATACATAGTGACTGCATTTGCTAATACAGATCCATAGATACCTAACCAAAATAGGATTGTTAAAGGGTTAGCTAGTGACATAAAGAAGCCTGAAATAAATGATTTGGAATAGGTAATATTATGGCTTCCCTTCTTCATTTCAATTTTCCCTGCACTTATTAAGCTTTCAATTCCGGTGTAAGTTAATACAAAAAAGCCAAAAAGCCATAAAAATGCCTTCATAAATGGAATATCAAGAAAATGTACTAAGCCTAGATAAACTAACAGCATATAAACTAAATCAGCAGTTGTTGCCCCAAGTCCAACTAGCCAAGCATTTAAAAATCCCCCTTTAATTCCCCGGTCCAACTGCGCAGCATTGATTGGACCAATTGGTGCAGCTAGTGATAACCCTAAGAAAATGTAACTAAAGATGATGTTCATTAATATTTCCTCCAGTAATGGTATGCTTGTACATCATATTCAGCACATTGAAAAATATACTAGTTTCTCAGTATTAATGCATCATCATTAGTCTTCAAACACTAATTTTACAAAACAGTGGAGAGCCTGTGGATATATAGTTCCTTACTTACAATTTTTTGAGGTGTTATTAACACTTTCCATTTAAACGCTTTCAAATATGTTGATAAGTATACACAAATGTGAATAAACCTGTGGATAACTATGTTTTGTATCCACAGGTTGTTCATTACACAAGACTAGTTTTTGTTAATGTCTTGTGGATATGTTCCACAACATATTCAACGATCATATTTGCATCGTTGTCCATCGATGCTACATGATAAGAATTTTCTAATTCAATAATCTGTTTCTCCTCAGAATCGATGTTTTTATAAATATATTCTGAATTATTTGGTGCTACTACATGGTCAGTAGTTGATTTGAATAAGATTGTTGGCGCTGTAACAGTGTGTAGCCGACTTTTTGTATCTTCCATTAGCAGTAATAAGTTTTTTACAGATTTAAGTGGTACTTTATCATACGTTATTTCATATACATCATGCTTTTTAATATCCGGTTTTCCTTCGTTTAGATAAGCTTGTTCTTCCTCTTCTAGAAACTGTTGATAACAAACTTCTGTAACAGCCGCATTAATTAGAAATATACCTTCTAAATGATGACTTGCCGCTACTTGGAGTGTTAAAGCTCCCCCCATTGATTGACCAATGATAAATACCTTTTCACAAACTTCATTCAACTTTTCAAACGCATCGTCTAGACTATCAATCCAATCTTGATATATACAGTTTTCCATATCAAGATAATGTGTGCCATGTCCAGCTAATCTTGGAATTGAGATCGTAAAACCATAGTTCGACAGTTGTTCTCCAATAAATTGCATACTTTGAGGTGTACCATTAAAACCATGGCAAAGTAATACCCCGATCTTATTTCCGTTTATAAATATGCTATCAGCACCTGGTAATATAGGATATTGTTCCTTCTTCATCATATTCCTCCGTACAATTGAGATATCTATTTCATATTTTATATTCAATAATTCATATAAGTTTACTTGGTTTTAAGTATACTATTTACTATTTCTAATATCAAGATATAACTATACAAAAAAGCCTTTTAAACAAGATACTGATTTCCTGTTAATAAGGCTCCTAATACTTTCTTATTAATTACTTGTCGGAACTGTTTTATGGATTAACTTAATAAAGGGCCTGTCCGCTACTGACAATTAGCGCAAGAGGCGAACGCCACCTCTTAAAAACAACTTGATAATACATTTTGTTTAGAGAACGACTTATTGAAAGACAGGATAGCCCACATACTTAAAGTCGGGACCTATTTTTTCGATTTCCAGATTCGCAAGCTCAACCGCATCCGCCATTAATTCCATTCCTTCACCTGCTAAAAAACTCGGAGATTTTCTTCCACCAATAAGTTTAGGGGCCACATATAGTACAAGTTTATCTATAAGCTGTTCTTGGAAAAATGAAGCATTCACTTCTCCACCACCCTCAATAAGAATTGAAGAAACAGATTGTTCACCTAGTATCGTTAACACTTCATCCAAGTTAACTCTTTCAAGCCCACTTGTCACGAATACCTTTACCCCTTGTTGTTCTAGTTCTGACTTCACTTCAGCTGAATGTCCCTCTGTAGTAAATATCCATGTTTCTGCTTTGCTATCTGTTACTACTTTTGCATCCATCGGAATTCTTAATGAACTATCTAGAATAATCCGTATTGGATTTCTTCCATTCGGAATTCTGGCTGTTAATTCTGGGTCATCCTTAATGACAGTATTTACACCTACTAAAATACCAACATGTTCATTTCGAAGTACATGCACATCATTGCGTGCTTCTTCTGATGTAATCCATTTACTATCCCAGGAAGCTGTAGCTATTTTCCCATCAAGTGTTGTAGCTGCTTTAAGCGTCACAAAAGGTTTACCTTTGACTATGAATTTATTGAATACTTCATTCATCTTTCTGGATTCTTCTTCACAGACACCGATAACAACATCAATATTGGCATCTTTTAAAATTTTCACACCATTACCAGCCACTAACGGATTTGGATCTAAGGTTGCAATCACTACTTTTTTTATTCCCGCTCTTACGATTGCTTCTGCACAAGGTCCTGTTCTTCCATGGTGTGAACATGGCTCGAGTGTAACATAAATTGTTCCACCCTTTGCTTGCTCTCCTGCCATTCTCAATGCATGAATCTCTGCATGTGGTTCTCCTGCCTTTAAGTGGGTTCCTACCCCTACAATTCGATTATGATTAACGATGACAGAACCTACTAACGGGTTCGGATCAGTTTGTCCCTTCATAGCTTTTGCATTTGATAAAGCTAACTTCATATAAGCTTCATGCTCATTCATTAGGAAAACCTCCTTTAAAATGGCCTGCCTTTTCCATCTTTGTTTTTAAGTACTTTTCATTATATTCAGATATATCTCCCCAAAGAGGAATACGTTTAGCAACATTTGCGCCTGACTGCTGTAAAGCTTCTAGCTTTTTTGGATTATTGGAGATTAATGTAACAGGTTTATGTCGAAGGCTTTTCAATATTCGAATAGCATCGTCATAGCTTCTCGTATCATCCTCGAAGCCTAATTCAAGATTAGCCTCTACAGTGTCATATCCTTCTTCTTGTAGTAAGTAAGCGAGAGCCTTACTAAATAGGCCTATGCCTCTTCCTTCATGATTAGCGAGATAAAATAAAGCACCGCTTCCTTGCTCTACGATCATTCTCATAGACTGCTTTAACTGAAATCCACAATCACAACGTTTACTCCCAAAAATATCACCTGTATGACAAATGCTATGCATACGAATTAGGGCATCCTCCGTATATTGGAAATCTCCGTATACGAGTACACTTGATTGCTGGGCATTAGCTAAGTTTGCGTTAGGTAGATTATCTAGCAATTCCTCGATGCTGTTGGTACTCATTTCTCCATCAACATTCAACCAACAATACCACTTAAAATTTCTAGTTTCCCCATCTAATTGGACTGGCAAATGAATTGGACCAACTAAATATGTACTGCCTTGAAAATATGGAATTATGTTTATTTTCTCCTTAAAACTTTCAATCGATGCTTTATTTGCAATCTTCATATAATTTTTGTCCTTCCCGAAATATACTCTATTATTGTAAGGCGAGTATAATGAGAATTCCTATATTCGTCAAGAAATCTGCAACGATTATAAAGTCTTAGATGTTCTTTTAAAATACATAATCACTTCTACTGATTTTTCTATATAAATTGGTTACAATAGTGTTGAGGTGATAGAATTGGAACAATTAAAAACAGATGAACAATTCCAACAATTTATTGCAAGTGAGGAGCCTGTTGTCGTAAAGTTTGTAACAGACTGGTGTCCTGATTGCAAAAGAATGGATATGTTCCTTCCAACAGTTTTTGAAGAAGTTAAAGATGTAAATATGAAAGAAATTGATAAAGATGAATTTCCTGAGATTGCAGAAAAATACGATGTAATGGGAATCCCTAGTCTACTAGTTTTTAAAAAAGGCGAGAAGCAAGCACATTTACATAGTGCAAATGCAAAAACTCCAGACCAAGTAATCGAGTTTTTATCATCTTCAGTGAAATAATCGCAAGCAGGCTAGTATTGAAATATACTTCACTGGCCTGCTGTTTTTATTTAATTGGTACGGGTTCGTTACCTTTTATTTTTCATTAAGGCATTGAAGAAACAGCCACGTGTATAATCCCTGTTACACAAACTAAAAATACCATAAAGTAACAGGAATACAGAATAAGTAACTTCAAGATACTATTTTTGGTTATTTGATAATATGCTATAAATCCTATCACTATCAAAATAATCCATATCATAATTCCCCACAAAGAATGTAGAAGTGGCGAGTTCACTATCCACAAAATAGTTATACTTGTATAAAGTAGCAACAAAACGAAAACAAAGCCCTTCATAGTTCTTCTCCTTTGTTAAATAATCTGTAAAATGATAACACTTAATCAAATATGTACAGCGGTTTAAAATCATATACATAGAATATCTATGTATATGATAATCATAGCGACTTAATCATGCAACACAATTTCTCTAACTCTTTTGATTAATCACTCCCTAGATAAATAAAAGCACCCCATATAGAGGTACTTAATGTTTTTTCATTTTATGGGAGAGTGTCCAAAGTTCCTTTCTAGAAGTTGTAACTGCCTTCGCACCTGCTGCGAAAACCTCATTTACCTCATCCTTGTTTGTAATGAGACCACCAGCAATAACAGGAATTTTCGTTTCAGAATGTACCTTTTTTATAAGGTGTGGTACACAACCAGGCAACACTTCGATGTAATCGGGCTGTACTTTTTCTGCTAATTTATAACTTGTTTCTAACGCAAGAGTATCTAACAGAAATAGTCGTTGAATAGCTAAAATACTATTTTTCTTCGCTGTTTTAACTACGATTCCCCTCGTTGAGATTAATCCAGCTGGTCTTATTTTCTGACAAAGAAATTCTGTTGAATATTCATCATTCTTTAACCCTTGAATTAAGTCTGCATGTAATATAACTTTTTTATGATAGCTTTTAGCATATTTCATTATGCTTTCAAGTTGTGCAATATGTACTTCGAGCATCACGATATATTCAATATCGCTCTTTAAAATATTCTCAAAATCTTTCATTGTTTTGATTGCTGGCAATATTCCTTGTCCATTAAATGTCATGTCATTCCTCCTTATGTTGAACATCTGAGATTGAGCATATCAAATGATATAATCAATGATGTCTTCGTTTTGGTTATCCGATCCCCAATACTCGTTTGTCTGTTAGCTGTAATCTATTTATCCTCTTCATACATGATATGCTCCACAGTCGAAATTCAGTCACTAGCTTCAGAAATATTCATTAGAAATTTCTCATATTTCAAATAAGCTCTATCCATCACATGTTTTAACTCTTCATCGATTGTTTGTAACTCATGGTTCTCTTGAAAAATGGAAATAGATTCCCGAATGCTGCCAGACTTGTTGTAGCACTACTTATAAGGCCTGTACCTCCGTTAGATAACACTTTCATATGTGAACACTCCTTATTCAGAGTACCCTTATCATAACATTCACAATCTTAACGTAATATCGTTCTTGAGTTACTGACTAAATGCGATTCTTCTGGAATATTGCCCTACACCGTTTGTAACAGGGCTAATTTTATGGAAAACTCCCCTTCATAAAACAGATGCATTCCATCTCAAAAAAATAATATATGAAATATTAGAACACGAACTTTTTAATTATGTGGTTAATGGTAGAGGGATAGAATAGAGTCTACTCTTATCTTAATCTTCTATTCTTTCACCTCGTGTTTCACCATTTGCTCTGTTAATTTACCGTTCTATTCACCCAATAACGGCAGTACTGCTTCTTTTATGCTTTGATTTAATTCTTTTTCGTATTTTTCCTGTTCAGCATTCGTCCATTCCAATTTCGTTGCCATATACCTTTTGACAGGCTCCTTCCACCTTTCGACCCAATCGATGTCAAATAATAATGACCCTGTTCTGCGATTAAAATAGTCTGTTAATGTAACTGCCATTTCATGCTCAATTGCATACCGCAATGTAGCATACACTTCTAAGGATAAGTCAAATGCCTTTGCTTCTTCTCCATCTTCTTTCATCATTTTAAAGATGAACTCGCTATTAGTCCCATACCTCTTAACTACCTTTGACGCCTCCTGTTTCGTTAAACCTAATTCCTGACCTTCAACAGTTTTTTCTGTAACGTATGATTCAAACCGAACTGAACCTCCTACATCTCCTCCAGATAGAGCAACTTTGTCAGTAGTTGTTTTTGGTATGCTTTGTGACCCATATAGCTGTTTTAATACTAAATCAACAATACTTTCAGCCATTTTTCGGTAGCCTGTTAATTTCCCTCCTGCTATTGTAATGAGTCCACTTTCTGATACAAAAATTTCATCTTTTCTTGAAATTTCTGATGGGTCTTTTCCTTCTTCATGTATTAACGGACGAAGACCAGCCCAACTTGCCTCTACATCTGCCTCTGTTAAATGCAATGACGGAAACATATAGTTTGTTGCATTCAGAATATAATCTCTATCATCTATAGTCATTCGTGGCGCGTGAATCGCTCCTTTATAATTTGTGTCTGTTGTTCCAACATATGTTTTTCCATCACGTGGAATCGCAAACATCATTCGTCCATCATCAAATGGTGTATCAAAATATACAGCTTCCTTAAGCGGGAAACGGGAGGAATCAATAACAAGATGAACTCCTTTAGTTAAGTGGAGATACTTTCCTTTTTTCGACCGATCTTTCTCCCTTAACCCATCTACCCAAGGTCCTGTTGCATTGACAATTTTCTTTGCATAGATTGTTTTTCGTATCCCTTTTAGTTGGTCAATCACCTCTACCCCAACTAGTTTACCGTCCTTATAGATAAGTTGTTCTGCCTTCGTGTAATTAACGGCTGTCACTCCACGACTAACTGCCTCTTTCATCACTTCAAGTGTAAGTCTTGCGTCGTCTGTCCGATATTCCACATACACACCTGAACCGATAAGCCCCTCTTCGCGTAATAGGGATTCTCTCGAAATCGTATCACGTTTATTTAGCATTCTCCTCCGTTCAGACTTCTTAACTCCCGCTAAAAAATCATAAACCTTTAAGCCAAGCGATGTAGAATATCGCCCAAATGTACCATTCTTATATATCGGAAGCATCATCCATACAGGTGTTGTAACATGTGGTGCATTTTCATATACAATTGCCCGTTCTTTCCCCACTTCTGCTACAAGTTTTATCTCGAATTGCTTTAAATATCTCAACCCACCATGGACTAGTTTTGTTGAGCGACTTGATGTTCCTGCAGCAAAGTCCTGCATTTCGATTAAGCCTGTTTTTAAGCCTCTAAGCTGGGCATCTAATGCTATACCTGCTCCAGTAATTCCACCACCGATAACAAGTAAATCCACTGGATCTTTCTCTAAATCTTCTAAATACTCGTTCCTTAATGTACTTGAAAACATATTCATACTAACAACCATCCTCCCTAATTAGAAAAGCGCAAGGCACCTGCCTATCGGCCGATGGCGCCTGGAGCTAGACACCAAAACTACGTACAAAATATCATGATTACCTATCTAGAAAAAAAGAGGACTACAACATTCGCTGTCAGCATTTGCTAACAGCTTCGTTGTAGTCCTCTCATCTTCTTTAGACTATATTTATTAACTTGTATGTGTATAAACGGGTTACTATATAATCATTGTACTATATCTATATGTTGTTTCAAGATATTTGTTTCTAAATTATGACTTTTTATTTGGTTTAAAGCCCATTGTTGCTTCAACCGCTCGCTTCCACCCATCATATAAATGACTTCGTTGTTCTTCATTCATTTCTGGTTCAAATGATTTTTCAATATGCCATTGATGTTCAATTTCTGAACGATCCTTCCAAAATCCAACTGCAAGGCCTGCTAAGTAAGCCGCTCCTAACGCAGTTGTTTCGCTAACGACAGGCCGTTCAACCGCCACATTTAAAATATCACTTTGGAAGCTCATAAGAAAGTCATTTTTTACTGCTCCGCCATCGACTCTCAGTTTTTTCAGCTCTATACCCGAATCTGCTTCCATTGCCTTTAATACATCCTTCGTTTGGTAAGCAAGAGACTCAAGTGTAGCACGTATAAAATGTTCTTTCGTTGTACCACGTGTTAATCCGAAGATTGCCCCGCGTGCATCACTATCCCAATATGGTGTACCTAAGCCAACAAATGCAGGTACAACGTATACACCTTCTGTTGAGTCTACTCTCGTGGCATACCCTTCACTCGCTGGTGCATTATCGAGCATTCTTAATCCATCACGTAACCATTGAATTGCAGAGCCTGCTACAAAAATACTGCCTTCTAAAGCGTATTCGACCTTCCCGTTAAGCCCCCATGCAATTGTCGTTAATAACCCGTGCTCAGATGGTACAGCTTTTTCTCCTGTGTTCATTAACATAAAGCACCCTGTACCATATGTGTTTTTAGCCATTCCTTTTTCATAACACGCTTGACCGAATAAAGCTGCATGTTGGTCACCTGCTACACCAGCAATTGGTACAGATTCTCCAAAGAAGTGATAATCTGCAGTTTCTGCGTATACTTCTGAAGAGCTACGTACTTCAGGTAACATTACCTTTGGTACATCAAGTATTTCCAGCAATTCTTCATCCCATTTGAGGTCGTAAATATTGTACATGAGCGTTCTAGAAGCATTTGTATAATCTGTCACATGCTCTTTTCCCCCGGAGAGTTTCCAAATTAGCCATGTATCAATTGTACCAAATAGTAATTTTCCTTCTTCCGCTTCCTTTCTTGCCCCTTCAACATTGTCAAGTATCCATTTTACTTTTGTCCCTGAAAAATAGGCATCGATTAATAGTCCGGTCTTTTTACGGAATAAATCATTGTAACCTTTCTCTTTTAATTCTTCGCAAATATCAGCAGTTTGTCTTGATTGCCATACAATTGCATGATATACCGGTCTGCCAGTTTCCTTATTCCAAACGACTGCAGTTTCTCGTTGATTCGTAATACCAATTGAAGCAATTTCCTGAGGATTTACATCCGTCTTAGTCAACACCTCTGCAATAACTGCTAAAATGGAACTCCAAATTTCATTTGCATCATGCTCTACCCAACCCGATTTTGGAAAGTGCTGTGTAAACTCCTTTTGTGCGATATCAACAATCTCTCCTGCTTTGTTAAATAAAATTGCTCTTGAACTTGTTGTGCCTTGGTCTAATGCTAATACATACTTCTTTTCCATCATTCTTCTCCCCTTTATTCCTTGTCTTATATGTTTTTATAAGCTCTGTTGTTTTTTATAGGCTATGTCATTATTTGTATTTGAAAATCTAGCAATTAGTACAATAATAGCTAAGATTCCTATTAAAATATATAGCGCATTCAAAGAACCACTATTAAACACAGCATAGTGGAATTGAGCACCTAAAATCCCACCCGTAATTGGTCCTAACACTGGTATCCAAGCATATTTCCAGTTCGATGATCCTTTCCCGGAAATCGGTAAGAGAAAATGAGCGATTCTTGGTCCTAAATCACGTGCAGGGTTAATGGCATAACCAGTTGTTCCGCCGAGCGATAACCCAATCGCCATAATGAAAAATCCTACAATTATCGGATTAAGTCCTTCTGTGAATTCATTTGCACCAATTGCAAGTAAACCAAACACAAGTACAGCAGTACCAATTGTTTCACTTATAAAATTCGAAGGGGTATGCTTTATCGCAGGGTCTGTAGAAAATACTGCTAGTTTTGCTCCCTTGTCATCTGTCGCTTTCCAATGTGGATAATAATATAACCAAACAATTGTCGCACCTATAAAAGCTCCTAACAATTGTGCTGCAATATAAGCCGGTACATCTGCCCACGGAAACTCACCAATCGAGGCAAACCCTATTGTAACAGCAGGATTTAAATGCGCACCACTTATACTACCTACTGCATAGGCCCCAAAAGCAACTGCAAATCCCCATCCCATTGTTATCACGATCCATCCTGCATTTTGAGCCTTTGATTTATTTAATACAACTCCTCCTACAACTCCCCCACCAAAAATAATTAATATCATCGTACCAATGACTTCACCTAAGAAAGCTGACATCCCCATCTACCCCTTTCGTTATTTAAACGCTTACAAACATGTTAACAATCTCCTGAAAAGACAAAAAAACAGCCTATGTATTAAAAGGCACAATAACCCTTTTAACACAATAAGCTGTTTCTCAATGACTCATCAGCACGATTCTTAACTTGTTAGTGTCATTATAGATGAGGATTTTTATTTTGTAAACGCTTTTTTCTCACAAATGTGAAAATTATCCACTAATACTATTTAATTACTTAAACAAGTTAGCTTCCTGTAACGTTATCTTTAGCCTTTCAAAGCTTCTTCTAGATTTTGTTCGAATATCTGGGAGAAGTGTCAATCCTGTAGTGTTTGCGATTAAATTAACGATATCATCAATGGTCATTGTATCTGTCGGTATATGTTCTTTAAATCGCTCATCTGATAAAACGTTTATTCGCTCATCTGCTTGTTGGTAAGCCCATGATTTTTTCCCTTCAAATCTTTTTCTTAGCCTTTTTTCAATTGTCTGCGGTGTTGCAGTTAATGTAAAATGGCTTACTTCAATACCATCTTCCTGTAACTTTCCAATTATCTCATTGTAGTACGTATCGTTCGTTATCGTCATCGGAACAATAATTGTACCAATATATTCTGTAGCCACCTGTTTGAGTGTTTTATAATTAGCCTCACGCCATAACGGATAATCTTGAAAATCTCCTTTAGCTAATTCCTTTGGGATATTGCCCATCAATGCGGAACCAAACCGCTCCGGGTCGTATACAAAGGATAAAGGCAATCTTCTTTGTAATTCATAGGCAACAGTAGACTTACCGACACCAAATGTACCATTAATCCAAATAATCATGTAATTCACCTCTATATTAAGAGAAAGTTAGTAACAATATAATCACCTATTATACAAGATTCCCTATATAATGAGATGAGGATTTTAACCTAAAATGGCTTTTCATTTTTGTCAATTTAATGGATAATTTATATGATGGAATAACTACATTGAGAGGAGTTAATATTTATGGCTAAATCAAAAGCTAAAAGGTACCGCGAGAAACTTGTTAGAGAAGGCAAACAGGATGTAACGATTAAGCGCGGTACTTGGAATGGTGTAAACCCATATTCTAAAAAAACGAAAACGAGGGCTGAGTCCTTAATCAATCAAACAAATAAACATCGAAAGAACCATACTCTATCTAACTATGATGAGAATGGTTCTTTTCCTTTTAAACGGGAGGCTAGGATAAGAGTTGCTTCATCGCTTTGATTGTTGCGAAATGCATTCCTTCGTGATATAAACAAAAGCTTAAAAACTCCTCAACTGATTGTAAATAGAGACCTGTAGATGTTGTATATGGGGTTGTTACCTGCTCTTTCAAACGATTAGATAATCTACGTTCTATTCTAGTAATTTGCGTATTCAATGCATTCGTTAACTCTTCCATCGAAGGCATTGGTTCGTTCACTTCAAGTGGCTTTGTTCCTGGACTGAATAGAGGTAAGTATGCCTCTGGTAGCATCAATTCTTCTCCTACAAAATGAAAAGCAAAACGTTCATGAACGACATAAATATGTCCTAAATTCCATTTTATATGATTATTAAATCCCTTTATGAAATTCTCTGATTTTATATCATCGACATCCTTCACTAACTTCATTGTATTTTGCCTAGCAAATTGTAGTTGTCTCATAAGATAATGTTCCATTTCCCCTACTCCTCCTCTAATACCAAAAGATTGGATATCTTCGGTTTTGCCTTAGATTATTGATAAGTAATGCCATGATTACGATTAGTACGGATCCCGTTAATACAGGTGAAAATAAATAGCTCCAATTATATGACCCTAACATAATGACTATCGGATCAGCACCTGCAGGAGGGTGTGTTGTTTTTGTTAACATCATACATGAAATTGCAAGTCCTACTGCCATTCCAACTGACCAAGGTTCAGTTCCAATAAGTGTCGCAACAGATAGACCTACAAATGACGAAACAAAATGGCCTCCAATAATATTTCTCGGCTGTGATAACGGAGCATTCCACGCACTAAATGCAAGGACACAACTTGCGCCAAAAGGTGCCATTAGCCAGCTTATCATTGTCAAATTGGTTACTAAAATTAGCATGTAAATTGTTAAAAATCCACCAATAAAGCCTGTCATAACATCCTTCAAATTTATTTGTAATGGGTTACTGCTGCCTCCTTTCATTTTTGAGAAATAGTTGGCATGTATCAGACACAATCCCCCTTGCACAACACATCAACCCTTTTTTTCCAATATTTTCTTACATTCTTACTATAAACAAAGACAAACTAACCTGTCAATATAATAATTAGAGGTTAGTTAATCCCGTCTTTTCTTCATTTTTTCCTCTAAACATTATTTATACAGCTAAAAAAGAACCATTTGCGTGCTAGCAATGGTTCTTTCTATTCATTCAGTTTCTGACTTTTTCTGATAGCGGGCTACTTTCTGTCTATTACCGCAAATCTTCATTGAACACCATTTGCGTCTTCCCCCTTCATCAATAAATAAAAGAACGCAGTCTGGATTTAAACATTTCTTTACTTTCTTTAACTTATTTTCTCCAATTAATTTTAACGCATCGTATGCAATTAGGGATTTAATTGCATTGATTGTATTCCCTTGTGGAATAGCTACTAGCTTGTTTTGAATTAATTTAAAGGTAAATGGAGCTTCCTTGATATTGGTCTCTAAATAATCGATAAATTCATTAGAAATCCCATGACCATCAGCTATGCTCTCAAAAGTTTCTCTTAACATCTGACGAATTTCTAGCAGTCTTTCTAATAATTCTTCTATTTCACAATTCTTGCTCCATAATCGATGAATATAGGGATGGATAGTTGTCATACAGTTAAGCCAATCACACAGGTCATCTCCATTCTCTAATATATTGTAGCGATGGCCCCTTCTAACGATTTCTGTATTAACTAAATCCATAGAAATATGGCCAGATAGTAATGGAAATTTCTCTATTTCCGACATTCATTTATCTCCCTTTTCTAGCATATTAGACAATTATTACTTACTCTCATTTTCTCTATTCTTTAACACTATTTCGTGATAGTTTTCATCACGATTTAAAGTAGAATACATGGAAATTGAGTATTCTGCATAAGGCAAATTTGTAGTTTTCTCTACATAATGTACTAGTTCATTAAAATTGGCTTTTGACCCTGATGTTAATTCGATTGTAACCTCTGGGTAATAAGGTTCATTGGTATGAACATCTTTCTCCTTCATATATTTCTCTAATAAGCCATCGTATTCCTTCGTATTAGCAAATCTTCCTTCTTCGTAATCAGTTGCAAACTCCTTTTTCATTTGTTTACTAGTTTCTAGGTCGTCAAACCTTTTAGGTGATACTTCAATACGATGAATTATTACACAACTCTGACTATTTTTGAGTTCCTCGAAGACTTTCTCATGCTTTTTCGAAAATATAGTTGATAAAAGGTACTCTTCAAACACACCCATACCGTACCCACCATTACCAATATCAATTGAAGTAATCACTTTAGTCTGCTCATTATCTTCAAGATTCACCTTCGCTTTAAAAGTATATACAGGCTTACCTTTCGTTTTAACTGGGACAATAATTTGATTATCATTTATTAATGGAATTCCCATATGTACTCCGAATTTTATATTGTCTATGTCAGGCTCTAACTCTATATAATAGGTCTCCTTCCCTTTTTCAACAATTTGATTTGTAATGCTTGATTGAACCTCTTTATCATTCTTATAATCTCTAGCTGCGTTTGATACACAACCGGTCAAAGCAATAGTTAATGCCGAAATCAAATATAGTAATGGTTTTTTCATTTATTAACACTCGCTTTATTTGAGTTTACTTTACGATAGCACTACACCTCATTCTCCATCAATCTATCTATATACCTATTCCATCATTCCTATTTACCGGAACTAAAAATCATTCTAGATTTGACCTGTACCATAATCTGCACTTGCTTAGAATGGTAAATATATAGATAAAGAGGGTGACCCAACTAAGGCGGACTTCTCAAACACAACAAAAATTAGCGTGTGTGAAATCTGACTTTTGAGGCACCCTCTTTGTTTAATTTATCAAGTAATCCCACGAATCTTCGATACGATTCAAACCTTCTTCTGTCGATACTTCTTTCAACAATATCTTTGGTAGATATGTTGAAAAATCATTTAACAATAGCGGGCCTTCAGGGATTACAGGGCGGGATGTTGCAACTTCCAGCTGTGATTTAAAGCCTTGGAAGATTTGATTTTCGAGTAATTCTTCATCCTCATATGCGCTTTGTCTTGTAGGCAGTATCCCTAATTCCTTAGCGAGATATGCCTGATTTTCTCTATTATTCAAAAATTCTATGAATTGATATGCTTCATCAGGTGCTTGTGTATAATTTGATATAACGAGATTATGTCCTCCAACAGGAGAACCTTGTCCCGCAGGTCCTGCAGGTACTGGTGCAATTCCTAAATTTTCAGCGTTCTTAAATTCTGCACCACTTAATATATCAGTAGTTGCCCATGGCCCATTAATGATCATTGCTACTTTTCCCGCTTTGAAATCATCCATCATCACCTGATTCCAATTGTCAAATTGTAGTTCAGGCTGTACCACCTTTTCATTCATTAGTTTCAGCATAAAGTTTATCCCGTTTCTTGATCCTTCATTGTTGATTAAAATTTCCTTGTCGTCAGAAATCATCCCACCCCCAAATGCCCATACATATGGTAAGGCATAATAGGAATCAGGAGAGATGAATACGCCATATTGATTCTCGTTCGTTAATGCTTTGCTCATCATCAGTAGTTCATCCATTGTTTTAGGAGCTTCGTTAAATCCAGCTTCTTTAAGCATTCGTTTATTATAAATAAGCGCTGGTGAGTCTGTAACCATAGGAATCCCATAGATATGGTCTTCATACATATTGTATTTAAATGCCGATTCAAAGTAGTCTTCCTTGTCTTCCTCAGATACTTTATCATCTAACGGCAACAAGATATCCAAGTCCGCAAATTCTGTTGTCCAAGCAATATCGCTTCTTAATATATCCGGCGCTTGATTTGATAATGTTGCAGTTTTAAATTGATTCTGTGCTTTCCCAAACTCTACTTCCTTAACATCAACTTTTATAGAAGGATGCTGCTTCTCAAATTTCTTAGCAATATCTAATAACGCAGTTGTCTCAGCTTCCGCAGTCGTTGTCCAAAATTCCAGTGTGACCTTACTACTTTCACTAGATGAGGAACACCCAACTAGAAATAATGGTATTAGTAAGATTATTAATATAATTCTTCTTAGCATGTTTATCCCCCTCTCTAATACGTAAACTTCCCAATTAAGTCTCTTAATTCTTCCGCTTGTTTCGCAAGTGCTACAGCTGAGGCAGCCACTTCTTCCATTGATGCCATTTGCTCTTCTGTTGCTGAAGAAATCATCTCTGTGCCTTCTGCATTTTCATTTGCAATCTTTGAAACAACTACCATATGGTCACTTGTAGATTTTGTATCCTTGCTAACTCTTATCGTAATATCGCGAATAACTTCATTCTCTTTCGTAATGCTTTTAATCGCTTCCTCTAGCTTCTTGAAGGATGTTTCGGCAATATTGATAAGGTTTATACCTTTATCAACTTCCTCTTTACTTGTTTGCATTTCATTAACTGTCTTTGTTGTCTCTAATTGAATGGTCTCGATTACATTCTTGATTTCCTCTGCTGAGTTCCTAGATTGTTCTGCTAGTGACCGAACCTCATTAGCTACAACAGCAAAGCCTTTCCCAGCCTCACCTGCTCTTGCTGCTTCAATTGCTGCATTTAACGCTAATAAATTCGTCTGTTCAGCTATACTTGTAATCACAGAAACAATTTCACCGATTCTTGAAGAGTGATTGTCTAAATTTAAAATAACCTCACTCATACGATTTGTGCTGTTTTCAATTTTCTTAACTTGGTTTGTTGCATTACTTAAATCCAGTTTCCCTTTTTCAGAAATAACATTACTAGAATGAATCGTTTCAGTCATTCCTTCTGAGCGTTTCATTATGTCTAACATCCCGTCTGAAACATTTTGAATAAGCTGTTGATTTTCTGCAATACCCTCAACCTGTTGACTAGTACCTGAAGCCATTTCCTGCATAACTGAAGAGATATGTTCTGTAGCTATGCTTGTTTGCTCTGAACTTGCCTGTAACTGTGCCGACGATGCAGCAACTTGGCTAGATACTTGGTCTGCCCCACCAATTAACTCTTTTAACGAAGTAACCATCGTATTAAAGGAAGCTGCTAATTGACCTAATTCATCATTACTATTTATTCGAATTGGTTCGACTAGAAGATTTCCACTTGCAACTTGCATCGCATTGTTCTGTACAACTTTAATATTTCGTGTAATCCGATTCGCTAGTATACTTGAAAGTATTAATGCAATTACAATAACCACTAACGGAATGATTACATTCACATATTTAACAGTCGTAATCGCTTCAGTAATTTCCACTTCCTTCTCATTAACAAGCTTGTCCTGTTCTATATTGTAGGAAAGTAACGCAAATGCAACCGGGTCGAATGATTTCTTTGTAAAAGATTGTTGAGCACTTACTACATTTCCTGCCTCATATTGAGTAAATAGCCATTCAACATTGTTCAGGAATGCATCCCATTCATTTGTAAAGTTTTCAATTTGTTTGAGCTCATCTTTATCGTCAACCATCTTCTTTAATGATGCAATTTGTTGATTGACCGTTTCTACATCAGAAAGATAACGCTCTTTAAAATTACCCTGTAAATTCTCCGGCGCTAACAAATATTGTGCAGCATCTGCGTTTGCATTTTTTGCAAACATATTTACATTCTCTACGATTTTCAGCTTTTGGTTAATCGAAAATATATCTGATGTTGACTGACTAATACGATTATTCATTGTTGTTGAAGCCACGATTGCTACGATAAACAACAGAATGACCGAAATAAAACTTAGGTATAGTTTAGTTTTTATATTTAATTTTACTTTTCTGCGAACTCTTTCTTCCATGTTGTACCTCCATTCTATACTTTAAATATACATTCTTTTGTTTATATCGGATTAATAGTGAGATTGTTTAATTATTTTAAAATATTGATGCTGACAAAAGTGGTGCAATTTAATGCAACATGGAACTAGTCTCGCATATACATTATCCAAGACTTCCAATTTGCTTCAATTATTCTCTCAGCCATCTTATTGGAATGTCTTTAATTCAAGATACTTTACAAGAAATGGTCAGTGTCGTTCAATCTTTAAAGAAAATGTATGTCTACTATCACTTAATCGCTTGTCATATATTTATTGATATTGTTTACTTAATGGATCAACTTATTTGAGCTGTGTTAATGCATCGCTTCTAACTTTATAGTTCAATTATTTACTATGATATAGTATAGAAAATAGCGCTAGACTTCATGATATAATATATATCATGATATTTAGTACATGTTCATCGAAACATTACGATCAAAATTGATAATATAGCTTTTCAATGGAAGGATAGCATGCTATGAACACGAACAACCATAACGGAAGGCTCATCATTGCTTCAATCTTAATTCTCTTATCTATTCTTTTTAGTTTATTTAATATTTCTTTTATATTAGGCATTACCTTTAATTTTGGTAGCATTTTCTTATTGTTGTTAATCGGGCTATTCGGGCTTCGATTTGCACTTCCCACTGTACTTTTTACCTATTTTATTCCAATCATATTTTTAAACGGTTCAGCCTATGAGATTTTACCTCTGCTAGAAGTAATCACTGTCGGTCTCATAGTAAAAAAACTAAAAGGTTCAAGCCTATTTGTTCCTGACCTTATATTTTGGTTAGTTTTTGGACCATTAGCCTTTCTTGTCTACAATCAAATTTCACCTGAACAGGATTTACTTGAAGCAATCCCTTTTTCTATCGCATTTATGGTAACAAATGGACTATTTAATGCATTAATTGCCGATATCATGATTACATACTTCCCTCTAAACCGTTGGCTGGAAAAGGATAGTTCAGGTAGTTATTTAGTTAATTTATATAAAATACTATTTCATATGGTAATTATTGCGGTTATCGTACCGTTTGTCATTAGCGGTGGGGTCAGCACAGTAAATGTTTATGAACGAACAAGGGTATCCTCTGAGCAACTAGCCAAAACAAGTGTAGGAAGCATTGAATCAGATCTCTCCAAATGGTCAAGTGAAGATATACTCCATCTCAAATTAAATGGAGTAATTCATATTGGTTACCTGAAGGACCTTATCCGAAAATACACGAATGAAACAAACTATCACGTCGTCATTACTGATAAGCAACAAAATATAGTTACATCAAATCTCCCGAATAAATCATCAAAGGAGGTATCTAGATTTGGAAGAACATCACAGACAATGGAAGCAGGTCGACTGTATGAGACATTGCCTCCTAAAAATAAACATACAACAGAACTTGAAAGATGGGCATCCGGCTACCTTACTTATGAGAAGTACAATGAATTAACTGGGTTAACTATTTTTATTTTGATTCCAATTTACCATTTTCAGGAAATAATCTATGAAGACTTTTTAAATCAATTTCAATTTATATTAATGTTTACAGGCGTATTTTTCATCATTGCTTTTGTTATTAACAGGCTATTTGTTCGTACCTTATCACAGCTATCGGAAGCAACTACAGGATTACCAAGTAAATTAGAAAAAATGGAGTCTATCAACTGGCCTAAAACATTTATTAAAGAATTAAAAATCGTCATTGATAACTTTAAGGATATGTCGATAAATTTAAAGGGCATGTTTCAAGAGGTTCACACAATTAATCAGAAGTTAGAAATTCAAGCGAGGGACCTAATCAAATCTGAAGAAGAACTGTACCAATTTGCATATTATGATCCTTTAACAAAGCTTCCAAATCGTCTACATTTCCAAAAGTTCCTTGCAGAGCTTATTAAAAAAAGCGATAGGAACAAGGATATGTTTGCGATTCTCTTTTTAGATTTGAATCGTTTCAAACAAGTTAACGATACATTAGGACACGAAGCTGGAGACAAGCTTCTCCAAATCATTTCTAACAGAATTAAATCGTTAGAGCACGATGACATGAAAGTTTTCCGCTTAGGCGGAGATGAATTTGTAGCAATTATCAATGGAATTACAAACGTAAATGATATTTCAGATACGACAAATCAAATTCTTCAAATAATCAAGGCTCCTATCGAATTAAAGGATAACACTTTATATATTGGGGCAAGCATCGGAATTAGTATTTTTCCTGATGACGGAGAAGATATAGGTACCCTTGTAAAAAATGCTGATATGGCCATGTACAGTTCCAAGGAAGAGGGCGGCCAACAAGCACGATTTTTCAAAAAGCGGATGGAAGAATCATTTACTGAAAAAATGCTGCTTGATCATGGTCTCCATGAGGCATTACAAGATAATCAGTTCGAATTGTATTATCAGCCAAAAATCAATTCTAGTACAGGAAAAATATCAGGGATGGAGGCGCTTATTAGATGGAATCACCCCAAATTCGGGACCATTTCGCCAGCAACCTTTATTCCTCTAGCAGAAGATCTAGGCCTAATTGTTGATATCGATAGATGGTGTATAAATCAAGCATGTAAACAATTGAAGTTTTGGCAGGATAAAGGCTATGCAAAAGTACCTGTTGCTGTAAATTTATCAGCTAAAAACTTTCACCAAACTGACTTGATAAAAACATTAACAGATATTTTGGAAAAAACCGGATTAGAGCCACAATATTTAAACCTTGAAATAACGGAGAGCATCTTTATTCGTGAAATAGACCATGTTATCGAAAAAATAAAACAAATTCATCGTTTAGGCATTTCTATTTCAATAGATGATTTTGGAATTGGTTACTCATCATTAAATCACTTATTAAATCTGCCTATACAAGAGATTAAGCTTGACCAATTCTTTGTGCGAGATATCAATCAAAACAAAAGAAAAGAAGCAATCGTAAAAACAATTGTATTAATGGCACATGAACTAAACTTAAATGTTGTTGCTGAAGGAGTGGAAACGATCGAGGAGCTAGATACACTCCGTCAATTCCAATGTAATGAATTCCAAGGTTACTTCTTTAGTAAGCCTTTAACAGCAGATAAATTAATCCATTACATTAAGCAACATAGCTAATTCTAAAGTAAGGCGTGGTGTGGATTCACAATGAACAAAATGCTCATCCTACTCATTTGTGTTTTTACCTTTATTCTTAGTAGTTGTGCACCAACTAAACAAGAAACTAAGGAACCTGAAAAAAAAGTAATAGAAAAAAAAGAGGAGTCTATCGAGTTAACATTATGGGCTTGGTATGAAGGTGGTTGGGAGTACTCAATTACTGAATTTCAAAAACTATTTCCAAATGTTGAAATCAATGTCAAGGCATTTGACTTTGGTGTCTACCAAGAAGAATATATGAATGCACTTGTGGACGGTAATGTGCCAGACATTATGGCATTTGATAGTGCACATATTAAAAATTTCAAAGATATAGAAGGTCTTCAAGACCTTAATCAAGCTCCTTTTCATGCTGATAAACTAGCGAAGGACTACCCACCTGCACTATGGAATTCGGGTACATCGGTTGATGAAAAAAAGCAATTTGCTATTCCCTTCTCAACTTCTCCACGTGTTACATTTTACCGCCCGGATATAATGGAGAAATATGGTTTCCCTTCAGAACCTGAAGCATTAGCGAATTTTATGGAAGACCCAAACAATTGGTTTACCATCGCTGAGACCTTAGCTAAGGATGGAATTTGGTTAATGCAAAGGCCTAATGAATTAATGAATCTTTATGAAAATCAAGTAGGCTTTTTTACAAAGGATTACAAATACAATCGAAATAACGAAACATTACGTAAAGCTTTAGACCTATCTAAACGTGCGTATCAGGCTGAATTAGTTGCACATTTTGATTTATATATGCCTGAAGGAAAGCAAGCACTCCAAGAGGGTAAAATTGCAATGATTTATCAAGGGACATATGGATCAGATGAGATAAATGGATTTGCACCTGAACAAAAAGGGTTATGGCGTTCGACAAGACTTCCTTTTAATGTATACAGTTGGAATAATAGCTCCTTCTTTTCAATTCCTGGTAATAGTAATCATAAGGAAATGGCCTGGGAATTTATTAAATTTTATGCAAACTACCAACTGTTAACGGGCGTTCAAAATACAGTTTCTGCATACATTCCAGCACGTGGTAACCCTATAAGTTTTGAATATAAAAATGAATTTCTTGGTAATCAAAAGGTCCAAACACTCTACGAAACCATAATGGAGAAAGCAGAAGAACCATTCCTCACCCCACTCGATGATCAGGCCGAAAAAATTTGGGACGAAATAATAGACTTAGGTATTCAATCCAATATGGACTCTACTGATATACTTAACAAAGCAGAAATAGAAATCGAATCAAAATTAGCGCAAGAACTCAAAATATTAAGAGCATTAAAAAAGGAATAAACGATAATAGAGGGTGACATAAACCGAATTGTCACCCTCACTTTTATATATTTTGGAAAATTTTTTATTTATAAATTTCCAAGTATAAAAATATTTCTTGGCTATTGCAAGAAAAAAGAATGCTCAATGCTCAAAATCGTACATTTTGAAAAGAAAAGTACTTTCCCTACTCATGAGCAACAGCGTCGATCAAAGATTTTTCTTTCCTCCCATACAGTAAAAAGTATAAGATAGTCGATACTAAGACTACAATACCTAAAGCAGCATAGAGCGTATTGTAGTTGATAAACGGAATAATGAATCCTAGCAAATATGGACCGAATCCAAGTCCTGCGTCGAGAAATATAAAGAATGTTGATGTTGCAAGCCCAATTCGGTGAGGTGGCGTTAACTTAATCGCAATTGCCTGTGTACAAGATTGCATATTTCCAAATCCTAGTCCAATTAGTATACCTGATAATAATAACGCAATGCTGTTATGAGCTGTACTTAAAAGTAGCATTCCTGCTGTAAAGAGAATGAATGCCGGATACATAATATAGTTTGCACCTTTTACATCCATTAAACGTCCTGTAAATGGGCGTGATATCAATACAGCTATTGAATAGACTAAAAAGAAGAAACTTGCTGTTTGAACAAGGTCAACTTCTATAGCATAAGAATTAATATATGATAGAACACTAGAGTAACAGAAAGCAACAACTAAAGTAATAATCGCAATTGGTATTGCCTTCAATTCAATGAAATTAGAGAATTTAAATCCCCTGTAATCGATAGAATTCAATGTACCTTGTATTGCTGGTACATTTACAAAGAATGCTGTTATAAAACTGATGATGCCTAAAGCAAGACAGAAAGTAAAAATCATATGAAAACTTGTATGTTGACTCATATAGAGACCAATAAATGGCCCAAGTGCTGTAGCCAAAGTGGCACTCATGCTATAATAACCGATCCCTTCCCCTTTTCGACTTGTCGGTATTATTTGGGCTATTATCGTTCCTGTTGCAGTGCTAGCCATTCCCAATGTAATTCCATGTAATAAACGATTGATAAGAAGAAATTGAATACCATAATGAACAAAATAAAGTAGTGTTGTGATATTAAATAGAATTAAACCAATAAATAAGGTTCTCTTACGTCCAATTCGCTCGATATTCCTGCCTATAAACAGTCTTCCAATTAATGCTCCGATTATAAAAATTCCCGTGACAAGCCCAGCTTGACTTGTAGTAGCATGATATTCATTTACAGCATAAACGCTCATAATTACTATTAATAAATAAAAAACCATTGTTAGAAAAAAATTGATAGTAGATACAATTATAAAATTCTTTGTCCATAATTTTGGTTTAATCACGATTATTTCCCTTTCTACTTATTAGGTTATTTTGTATTTTAGGAAGTACTTGATAAGCAGTCTGTTGCTCATCTAGAGATATGCCTTCCATCACCTTGCTTTCTAATTCAGTTATTTTTTCTCTGCATTGTTGGTAAATCTCTTCTCCAAATTCTGTAATCTGAATAACCTTTTCTCGCTTATCCTTACCCGGAACTTGTTTAACCAATTGTAGTTCTTCCAAGCGATGAACCCTTCTTGTTATGGTAGGTTTTTCAACTTGATAATGATACGATATGTCAACAAGTGTCGAAGGCCCGTTATTTTTTATATAAAAAACAACCTGCCATAAAGAATAAGAAAGTTGATAAGAACTCAACAGCTCATTCAACGAAGTGATTAATGGTCTATATAAACTTAAATATCGTTGAAAGTAACCCTCCATTTTGACCTTCCACTCTCCTTCATATAGTTACCTTGGTTAACTATTACCAAGAGTAACTATATGTTTTTTTTCATTAGATGTCAAGGTGTATGTTTTAGGTCAACACCCTGTGAATCAATTCTCTTCGTTTATCGCTACAGTATAATCTTTAATGTTTAACAGAAGCTGATATAGTATAAGACCTATTTAAGACCTATTCAGTTAGGTGATCTTGAGAATTAGATAATAAAAAAGACAAGTACCTAATGGACCTGCCTGAATAGTTGTAGCAACATTTACAATAATCAATTGATTTTTTAAATTGCTAAAAGTATATTTTCTCGATATGCCTTAAAAGTGAAGTAATGAAATATGATTTAGACGGTATAGTATCTCTTCGCAAATACGTTACTCACATACATACATTAAGATGAAAGTTTTGTATATGTTTTCAAAATTTCCGTAGCAGTTACATCAAGTTGCTCTAATCTTTCTCCTGCTGTTGGTCTTTCACTCAACCTAGCTAAATCATTCTTAAGTAACTCTTTTGATTCTTCGTCTAATCTTTTAACCAAAGTCTCTAAGCACCAGTATTTCCAAACGTTATCATTAGTTCTTAATATATCTTTAATAAGTGGAATTATTTCAATCTGATACATTAATAGAATTTTGGCGACTTCTTCTGATATCGGCCAGTTCATATCTTGAACCCATACGATGAGTTCAGGTAATAATGGAATTATCCTTTCCTTATCTAAGTTCTTCAATTTATCTAAACTTTCAAAATCATGCTTGTTTTTTGGCAAGCAACTATTGTAAATGCTCATTTTCCACCTTCAACTTTGATTCAATATTTTTTTATCATTACCTATTCCTTGCATATTAATCCTAAGGCTTTTCGTCTAACACCCAAGGGATCCGCGCTTCGAAATCAATTTGCAGCATAGGTTGTGGCAGCTCGTTATGTACAAACTCTAACTCTTTTGGAAACCCAATCGTGAAGTTCTCAATTCTGGCAGTATTCGTCTCATTCCAATCAGAGTTTGTACAATACACACCTTCTATTAATTTACCAACTACATGATAACTTCCAGCATATAAGCACAAACCACCATCCACTTCACCAAACTCAGATAAATGACTTGGTTTTGATGGAATAATTCTCAGCATATTAAATACCTTCAATATAGAATGATTAAAATATTTACATGCTTCCATATAATTTTTGCAGTACAGACAATTGCACAGGTCAATATTTTTGTTATAAAACTCCTCTGTCTTATTAATATCCACTTCTAGTATCCAGCCCATTAAGTTAATTCGTTCCATTTTGCTTCCTCACTTACATATTTAAAGTAAAATTTAGAGCATAAGTCTGACCTTATTTTACATCAGCTATATTTTCTTAAGAATTATTTTCAACCTGAAAGTTAGTAATATTTATGCAATATGATTTTTTAGGAGATACATATAAGAAACATCTTTGACTGTTTTCTCCCAAACCTCTTTCATAATCACGCTTGCTCATTATGTTTATTATTATATTAATCAATACTTAAACAATATTCTATTACGTCCAAAAAACACCTACATACTATATGGCTTATGTAGTCAAGCATGTTGTCTCCAATAAGTTTAGCCAATGTAACAAACATTTACTGCTGATTTATTACTTCATCTACCAACCTCTTTAACCGGAAAAATCTTCGGATTTGGAACATTAATTTTATTTAAGGAACGCTTATTTTATATAAGGAACCTTAATTTTATTAAGAGACATAGTAGACATATGCTTTGAGATGAAGAGTTATGTCCTGTTACGAATTATACGCTTCTAATATGGATGCAATGAAACACAAAAACCATCAATTTAGTAACCGGTTTACTTGTGAGGTGCAAAACGTTAAATCACAGACTTAATCACACAGCCAATAACATAAATTTCACAACCCAAATCACAGTATATTTAACAGTCAAAAAGGCTTAAAGTTATTGTCACTCTAAGCCCTTTTTGTATTATCTTACTATAACTAACACACCCTTTACTTTAAGTGAATTTCTTCACACTTTCTTTTATATAGGGGTAGCGTCAGGACGGATTTAGAAACAACAGAGTGCACTTATTTTATAATTTCTAACAAGCCTTCTAAATTATTTATTTCATAAGTAGGTTTTAAAGATGTATGATTTTCTTTATACTTAGGATTGAACCAACAAGTGTCCATACCATAGTTCATTCCACCTTGAATATCAGAAGTCAACGAGTCACCCACCATTAGTACGCTTGATTTGTCTGTAATCTGTAGCTTATGAAAAGCATAATCAAATATTCCTGTTTGTGGTTTTTGGAATCCAGTGGATTCAGAGATAATAATATGTTCAAATGTACCTTCGAACGGAGAATTGTTAATTCTTGATGTTTGCACAATCGAGTAACCATTCGTAATAACGGCTAAGCGTTTATGCGAGAGAGCCTTAATAACTTTTTCTGCTCCTTGAACGAGGTGCGTTTGTTCTCCGAGAAATTTTAAATAGTCCTGATTAAATACAACTGCGTCAATTTCAAGTTCGTGCTCTAAAAATAATCTCCTAAATCTCTCTGAACCTAGTTCAACAAGGTCCATTTTTCCATTTTCTAAATCTCTCCACAACACTTTGCTAATTTCCTGGTAACTCTTTTCGTACAGGTTTAAGCCATTTAATAAATTATATTGATTAAAGACATTATTAAAAGCTGCTTGCTCCGATTTAGTAAAATCAAAAAGCGTGTCATCTATATCAAAAAAAATAATATCGTAATTCTTCATTTTATCCCACTACTTTCTAATTCTGTTAAGGATACTTAGAAATGACTACTTCCTATAAACTTCTCCTCACATTTAATACTTAAAAGTATCAAAAATCCCTACTACCCCCGTTTATATACCTATAATACCTTAAAATAACAGTAAAAACTTGGACTATCTAACTTACCCTTAATGTACAATCCTGCCCGTTACTTCAATATCAACGTGTTTATTTCTATATTCAAGGCAATAATTCCTCTAACACAATCCTTAAGGAGGAATTGATTTTGCAATTAACAAAAGCCTGGGAACTTTATGAATCGGATAAGAGGATTGAAGGATTCTCTCCACAGACATTAAAAGCGTATAGACTCCAATCTAAGTTACTCATCCATCACTTTAATGATGTAAGTATTGGATCAGTAACAACCGATCAGTTGAAAGGATACCTAGCAAAATCCAGTGTACACTTAAAACCATCAAGTTTAGCTCATCGGATTCGATTTATTAAATCACTATTTCGTTGGTCACACGAGGAAGGGCATATTCAAAAAAATCCAGCTGCAAAAATTAAAGAACCTAAACAAGGAAAACGGATTCCGAAATTTTTAACGGAGAGAGAAATTGAACATTTGAGGGAAGCGTGTTTTGTTTTCAACAGGTTGTAGAATAGGAGAAATTGTTTCTCTTAATAAAAATAGTATTAATTGGTCAAATCGCTCTGCAATTGACCTGTGGATATTTGTGTATATCCTCTAAAAAAGAATGAATGGTCTCCCTTTTTAGGGGTGATAAATTTATAAGAGCTAATGCTGTTACTTCAATACCATGTTTTTTCTCATCGACAATAGTAGTAAATTTCTTAATAACACCTGTTTCTACAAGGGTTTTTGTTCTTGCAAGGCAAGCTGATGGTGAAAGACCAATTTTCTTTGATAAATTTAGATTTGATATAGAAGCATCTTCCTGCAATTCTCTTAATATTGCCTTATCATTATTGTCAAGAATCATCGCCATAGACCTCCATAAACTTCAGTAGAATATACTTTGTGCATGGTATTGGTGGACTGGATCACTAATGGATCCAGCCTTGAATTAATATTGATTTTTATTGAGAAAAACCGATTGAATAACGATTGATTACATAATAGACTACCGCTGCTCTTCCCGCTTCCTTTGCCGTTTGGATACCAACTATTTAGCAGTAAGTACCAACTTTTTAGCATGGGGAAGAGGAATAAGACAGCTATATATAGTAGAAAAAAGAATAGAGAAATAAGAAGCATGGTATTGATTAAGTAGTTCAGACTTTGTGGAGAAACATTCTAAATAGCATAGTAAATAAAGGGCTAAATCGCATTATGATTTAGTCCTTTATTTTGCCTATATATCGGTGTTTTACGTTAAAATATACATAAATTAGCAGTTAAAATCGCACATTAAATAACACTATGACAATAACTATTGTCAAGGTGAAAAATGGGTTGTCTATAGGGATAACAGATAAAGTATTTGATTTGAAAGATATAATATATCTAAGATAGTTCATTTAATGACAATCGTGTTTATATTCCAAAAATAGGAAATTATTAAAATTATATTAATATTAGTTTATATATTTTTATAAACTTGCAGAACATTGCGAAAGAGAGTTTAATGGGGGAATAAAAATAAAAAAAGATTATATAAAAGTAATTCACCTTATAACCATAATGCTTATTACATTTGCTTTGGCGGGATGTCAAAATGCTAAAAACAAAAATGTAGTAACAGATTATACTAATGGTCCTGGAAAGGTAATTTAAGATTTTATAGTATCGAAAGACGGAAAATCAGTTGCAGATAAAGTGATAATTACTGATGCTAAAAATGTAACAGAGGATGAAGGACATCAATTTAATATTTATCAATATAAAGAATATACTGGTCAAGATGAATTTATTTACTTTGTATTGAAACAGGATGATAATGGAGACTGGTATATACACAAAAGAGTTCCAGATGTATGATAACTAAAATGACGTGCTTTAATAAAAATTGAAATTTAAGATGAAAAACGCTTGGATTTATCCAAGCGTTTTAATGTGCGATTTAGTGCGTTGATTTTGATGTGTTTTAGTGTAGAATTCTATTTGATATTTACCATTTTCCCCACGTTATCTGAACTACTTAGGTATTGATCCCACCTTTATTCCGCAAAAGCCCTCGTTTGTATTTGTGAAATGTATTTTCCTTTCAATAACATCTATCAATGTAAATTGATTCAGTTTTTTATTTTCAATCATAATCACCCCCAATTTGATTGAGTACTCATTTTATTAACTTTTTAATTACATACTTTGCAAAGTGTTTCTAAATGATAACGGATTACTTCCTTAACCTTTTCTGAGGAGTACACATCAGGTCTTAATAGAGCATGAATTGACAAACCTTCAATCAATGCTGATAGCCTACTTGTTTCTAATTCTACATTAATTGACTCGGGTAAAAGCCCTTGTAAAACTAACATCTGAATCATAGAACTCGCTAATTCATACGTTCCGTTAGTCATTTCATCTTTTTTTTCTTTTAATGTATCACTTGTAAGTGAGCGAAGTGCAAAGATCCACCAAACACTCGTTTCAATTTTCTTTTTTTCGTCAATTGGCACAAGCTCTAATAGAACTTCCTCAACTGCTTGCAATGGGTTTTCTGACCAATTTTTACTTTGAGAACGTTTTTTTCCTTCTTCCAGGTAATAATTCATGATAAATAATAACATTTCATCCTGTGTTGAAAAATAATGTCTTAACGCACCAGAGGACATCCCTGCTTCAGTTGCAACTCTGCGTATTGATGCTTTCTCAAACCCTTCTTGCTTAATAATATTCCATGCAGCTTCTGCGATCGACTTCCTCTTTTGCTCATGATTAACAATCTTTGGCATTATTAAAACCACTTCCCTTATTTAATACAGTGTGTTATTATATTTTTTAGCACATTGTATTATAATAATACCACATATTAAAAAGGAGGTACTATTTAATTGATAGAAACGATTGAAGCAATGATGCCATCTTCATTAATAGACATATCAACAGCCTTAATAATTATTTCCATTTGTGCCTTAGTTGACATATTAAGTCCTGGTGTACTCGCTGTAACAGCCTATTTATTATTGACACAACCTAATCAATTATCTTCTCGCTTGCTTGTTTTTCTATCTATTACGCAATTAGGCTACTTTGTAATGGGTTTATCACTATACTTTGGTGGAGAATCACTATTGACGAGAATCGAACAATTATCTGAAATTGACTTTATCAATTGGTTTTATATCCTTTTTGGAATGGTTCTTGTTCTAATTAGCTTCAGTAAACCAAAAGATACTACAAAAAAACGTTTAATTTCAATTATACCCACAAACACAACTATCAAAGGGATGATCATATTAGGAAGCATTGTTTTTCTAATTGAATTTGTAACTGCATTGCCTTACTTTTATTCAATTTTATTAATGGATCACCTAGCAATAGAGCCTACTCCTTCTATCTTAATTATAACTGGGTACAATCTTGTAATGGTGCTTCCTTCACTACTGCTTTTAGGAGTTAATATTGTGCTTAAAGACAAACTACATCAATTTCTAAATAAAATCAGGTCAAAATTAAATGAAGCTCCAATTTCTTCACTCTTAGTAGCGATAGGAGTAGTAGGTGCAGTTTTTTTCAACATCGGTCTTAGAGGCATATTAAATTAAAAAAATTTTAATGAGGTGTTCATCATGAAAGAAATTATTAGTGGACTTAGTTTACTATTCCTTATCCAAGGAGTAGGAGGGCTAATTAATCATCTAACAAATGGAGGTAAAAGCTGGTTTTTAGTTAATTATGTTGATGCCTTTCAAGGATTTGAAATCATTTTAAACATTGTATTTATTATAGTTGGCGGGGTCATAGGTTTAGCATCTCGTAAAAAAGACGACTCTACTAAAAGTGAAAACTAAAATGTACAAATTTACACTACAGCGGAGGAATTCTCACCACTTCCGCTGTTTTCCCTTTACTTTGCCTTTTAGAAAAGAAAAGGGACGAAGTCCTACTGGACCCGCCCCCCGAATTTTGATTGATTTTACGATAGAATCAAGATTGAATACATATTTGTTTACCCGCTGGTCTTCCCGCTCTGGATACCAACTATTTAGCAGTAGGTACCGACTTTTTAGCATGGGGAAGAGGAAAGTAACAGCTATATATAATAGAAAAAAGCATAAAGAAGTAAGAAGGTAGCCAAGATCGTTAAAACACTTTTTATTCAAAATATCACTATTGAGAAATTAGAAAATAATCATCTTAGCTTAAAATATTATCTTTATTCTTTTACTTTTAATAACCTTAAACTATTTAAAGTTACAAGCAATGTTGCTCCCATATCGGCAAATATGGCTATCCATAGTGTTAACCAACCAGGCATAACTAACAGTAATGCCACTAATTTAATCGCTAAAGAGAAGGTAATATTTTGCTTGATGATTACTAAAGCCTTACGACTCAACTTTATTGTATATGGCAATTTGCTTAAATCATCAGACATTAAGGCAATATCAGCCGTTTCTAATGCTGTATCGGTTCCAGCACCACCCATCGCTACACCAACAGTGGAAGCTGCAAGTGCTGGTGCATCATTCACGCCATCCCCAACCATTGCTACACTTTGATGTTTTCCTCGAAGATCTTTAATGAAATTCAATTTATCTTCTGGGAGTAAATCAGCTTTAATATCAGAAACCCCAACCAGTTTCCCAATTGCTGTTGCAGTTCCTTTGTTATCCCCTGTCAACATTACCGTTTCAATTCCAATATTATTCAATTTACCGATAACTTCTTTTGATGTTTCCCTAATTTCATCAGCTACGGCAATTAATGAAAGTATCTCTTTTTCCGTTCCTAGTACCATCACGGTTTTTCCTTGGATTTGCATTTCAGTAATCTTTTGTTTTCTATCACTTTCAATACTTCCGTGTAATTCTTCAAAAAGTGCTGGGCTTCCGACATAATACATTTCATTATTTACTTTGGCTTTTACGCCTTTACCTGTAATAGATTGGAAGTCTTCAACCATTACACCATTAAAGTCTAATCCCTTTTCTTCTGCTTTTCGCATAATAGCTGAAGCTAATGGATGTTGGGATCCTTTTTCAATCACTGCTGTAATGGTTAACAGTTCATTTTCATTTCCACCATACATCACAATGTCTGTTACAGCAGGAATCCCTTTTGTTAATGTTCCTGTTTTATCAAAAGCAATTGCTTTTAAGTGTCCTGCTTCTTCTAAATGGATACCCCCTTTAATTAACACCCCATTTTTTGCTGCATTTCCTATTGCAGTAACTACAGCAACTGGAGTAGAGACAACCAAGGCACACGGACAACCAACTACTAATACGGCTAAGCCTTGATAAATCCATTCGCTCCAATCTCCTCCAAATAATGGTGGAATAACCGCAATTAATAGAGCCAAAACCACAATTGCCGGTGTATAGTATTTTGCAAATTTATCAACAAACGCCTGAGAAGGTGCTCGTTCTGCTTGAGCTTCTTCTACAAGATGAATAATCTTTGAAAGAGTGGTGTCTTCAACTCGTTTTGTTACTTTAACTTCGAGCAATCCTTCTTCATTCAACGTTCCTGCAAAGACTTCATCATCAATTGTTTTCGTTACTGGAACACTTTCACCTGTAATCGTAGCCTGATTTAACGTAGACTTTCCTTTTACAACGATTCCATCCATCGCTAATTTTTGACCAGGCTTTACAATCATAATATCTCCAACTTGAATTTCATCAACATGAATCATCATTTCTTCATTTCCACGGCGAATCAAGGCTTCTTTTGGAGCAATGTCCATTAATGATTCAATTGATTGACGAGCTTTATCCATTGAATAACGCTCTAACACTTCACTAATCGCAAATAGGATAACAACGGTTGCTCCTTCACCCCACTCACCAATAAGGGCAGCTCCTATAATCGCAATGGTCATTAGTGTATTCATATCAAACTGTAATCTGCTTAGATTTTTAAGTCCTTTAATGAATAGCGAATACCCCCCAATTAAAATAGACGCTGAATATCCAATCGTAGCCAATATATGCTCCTCACCATATTGCTCACCTAAGAACCAACTGACTACAAGCAAAATGGCTGATATATATACCTTAATGTTTTCTTTCTGTTTCCAGAATGGTTCACGTTCTACTTTTTGTTCTCTTTCATCCCGAATCTTTAAATTTTCAAACGCACCTGCTTTTTCCAATTCTTCAATCGTTGTATTCCCTTGAACATAAACTTTAGATGCTCCAAAATTTACTTTCGCATTCTGAACACCCGGCAATTCTTTAACATTATTTTCAAAAATAGCTGCACAATTTGTACAAGTAAATCCTTGAACCCGATATGCTTTCATTTCTTGTTCATTTAGTTTTGCTGTTTGATCAGACATTGGTTTTCACCTCGTTTTTATGTGCTAAAGCGATCATCATTATCTGTTTAATGTGGTCATCATCTAATGAATAAAATGCTAGTTTTCCCTCTTTTCTGGACTTAACAATCCCTTGCTTGTGGAGGGTACGTAAATGATGAGAAGCATTCGCTACAGTAACACCTACAATATTTGCTATATCGCACACACATAGTTCTTCATCTTGGCACAAAGCGTAGGTAATTTTTGCTCTATTTTCATCTGCAATAGCTTTTAGCATTTGAGATACACTAACAATGTCAATTGATTGTAAATCCCCTTGTATTCGATTTACCTTTTCTTCATCATAACAATAAATTTCACAGGTATCGTTACTCATTATTATCACTCCTTTATCATTCAAGTGTTCATTTGAATATATTATACTCCTTTCCCCTCTTAACATTCAAGTAAATATTTGAATGAAATTTATTTGATATTGATTCTACGATTGAATAAAGAGACAGTATTACAGTTAGGAAACAAACCGAATAGAGATTGGTAATCCTATAGGTTTTTGTATTGGAAAGACAAAACTGAAAACCCTTATTGAACAGGGGATAGGGAGCGTATTGAACAAAAAAAAGACTGAACCCCTATTAGATCCAGCCCAAAAAATATAAATAAGAAAACTGGTATTAACTACATACTTTTTCAGTTAAAACCCATGGTGAAATGGGCCTCAAAATAGCTTTTATGATTTTCTCACTCATTTTTATTTACTTTGTATTCCTTTAAATATTCGCTTGGAGTATATATTTTAATAATATTACTAAACGGTACAGAGACACTTGGTTTCAATTCACAATGAATTTCGTTAGTATAACCACCATGAAAAATTCCATCATTTAATATTGATAATGATTTTTCGATAATCCATTTTCTATTCATCAAATCAATTTCAATTTCCTCTAGGTTTTCTGTATAAGTCCTATGATAAAAATTATTAATATTACTAAGAGGTGCTTCGAACTTGATTATGTAGCATTTTTTGTTGGTGTCATTCATCCAATCATATTTTATTTTTCCATCTTTCAGAAGTTGTGCTAAATTATAAAGGAATTCTGGATTTTCATTCACGTTTCCTCCATAATTTAGTACATTTTCACTGGAAAAGAACGAATTAATTTGGTAATCCTCAAATAATTTAAAACTCACCCATTCTGCTGAATTCCGTCCTGAAAGACCTCGAAAATCCTTCGATATATTGTAAATTCCCCCTTTATAATGAATTTGTTTATTTACTAAATCTATTTGAACACCATGATTCTGTAGGTATTTATTTAATGGAGTGTCTAAGGATATAGCTTGTTGCAAATTAATTAGCCCGTATTTTTTTATACTCGAACAATCATCATTATTAGTAGTAACATGGAGGGAGGACATTATAAGCTCACTTGATAACAATTGTTCATCAGTTATTTGAAACAATTCAATGAACTCATCGCTATCATAATTATCCTTATTATTAGCGATATATTTACTAATTTCTCTTTCTGTTATATTCAAATATTTTCCGAGTGATTGTATTGTACTTTCGAAGGTTGTAAGGTCGTAATGGACAGCTTTTGACATCACGGTTCCCCTCCTAGTATTTTATTCTTTACCAGCAGCAACCTGGGCCAATGCCTCTTGTATTTCCTTGTTAGCCTCAACCTTTGCTTCATTCTTCTCCACTTCACTAACAATGTTCCCCATCATCATATTGAAATGAGACTCATGATTAGAATAAATAAAGATCTTTCTAAATACTTCAAAATAGATTGTATTTTGTTCTTGGTTACTATCTTACATATAAATCATCGTTCACATGATGCGATCCATCGTTAGCCCATGAAAGTAAAGAATTACAAACCACTTTATCTTCATCAGGGAACCCTTCAACAATTTCATTTACATCAACATTCCCGAAGAACTTAAAGTAATTTTCTAATATCCTTCTCATAATGTTTGGTGTTGTTATTGAATTAGGATTTTCTCGTAATTCTTTCCAAAGTAGTTCATATGAATTCTTAATAGGATTCTCTTCATACCCACTAATGTGAGATATATTACCCATCTTCCTGATGATCCAAAATGTTTCATCAGGCTGCCTTTTATTACTCATGCCTTTATTGAAAGAAACTTCCTTATGGAAATAAACATTGTGGGTCAATATTATCAATTGTTTAAAGTTCGAATCTTTACTTCTTACCTTTTTCTTTAAATTATTTATCAGGTTGCTTACCATAAATAGTATATTGCTATCTAGGCTAGAAATTGGGTCATCAATCGCAACTACCCTTGCTGTATTTACTTTGTCCTGATCATTACTTCCGTTAATGAGCTGATAGAAATACAGGAAGGTGATAAAGGTTTTCTCTCCTTCACTTAATGTTTCATTGGCGTCTTCACCGTTTTCCCTTACAATCTTGTAATTACCCTGTTCACCAGATTCTGCTAACTGGAAATTTGTAAAGCCAAATGATTTAAGAAGCGTATTAATTTCATGAATAGAAGGTAAAACACTGGTAAGTTGATTCTGTAGCTCAATCGCCTCTTCTTCTAGTCTCTTTTTGTGGTCTTTTTGCCCATCCTGACTTCTTTTCATTCCCTCTAAAGCTGTATTTTCTCTTCCAGAATTACTTATGTAATTTTCATAATTACTCTTATTCTCTTCAACGATAAATCGCCATATATCTTTTATTAACCTTTCCTTTTCTTCTTTGATATTGTCAATTACCCTATTTAACTCTGAAATTTGTACATTTGCCTGTTCAACCTCTGATTTTATTTGCTCAAGGTAGCTTGTTATTGAATTTAACTCAATACTTCTACTTGGTTCAATGCTCTTTCTTTCGAGCAACTGAATATTTTCCTTAAAAGTTGAATTCATTATTTCAAATAGGGAAGCTATTTTCTCTTTATTAACGAAAGGGGTGTCTTCGTTAACAAGAAATATATACCTTTCAAAAAGGTTTAGAGTATCACTTTTATATTTTTCTATTGAAGAATTAAGGTTTTGTATTTGTTCGCTATATGTTTCATCAAAATACTCATCCATTTTCTCCTTAAAACTTACAGGAAGTTCTTGTTGGCAAAAAGGACAAATGCCATCTGTATCCTCCATATGTATGTGCCCTTGTTGTACCCAATCACTTATATTTAATTTAGAAATTAATTGTGCAACATCAATATCTTTTTTGCCTATTATTTTTGTTTTAAATATTGATTGATGCTCCAAGGAACTATCATAGTCAATAATTGGGATTACTCCAACTTTTTCTTGAGGGCTATTAAATACGGATTCCACTCTGCCTTTTAATTCTTCGATTCGAAACAGTTGACTATTGTTACTTACGGCCTCATCCATACACCTTTCCATAAATTTCTCTCTATTATTACGAAGACCTGTAAATGCCTCTTTAAAACTTTCATCATATTTTTGTTTTAGATTCCAACACTGATTTATAAAACTTGTTTTTAAGATTTCTAACTGCTCTTTTTTTTGCTTTATGTTATTTTCTAAATTTCCAATCCGGTCCTGATGTTTCTCTGCATCTTTCAATTTCCCATCAATTAAGGCTAATATCTCAGTAGATTCCTTTCCGAGAGTAAAGATACCTTTTATATCGTTGTGGGTACTGAAATTCTCTTGAACAAAATTTCTATTATAAACAAACATATCAAAATCAGGGCTGCCCTGCTTCCATTCTATATTACAAGAAGAGAACTTTTGATTATCGCTATTTCGTAGCAATTCAGATATAGTAGTTTTCCCCGTACCATTGCTTCCGTAAATGTAGTTGATCTTACTCAAATTAACTTCAATTCCCGTTGAATCATAGGATGCTACTTCCTTAATCCTAATCTTTAGTTGCGGATGTATTAGATATCTGGAATATGATTGAGATCAGCCAAAGATTTGATTTGGAGAATGATCTAACAAAGCAGATTAAACAATTAGAAGAGGTTGGCTTGTGGGTTTTCGGTAATCGTCAGGTTAATGAGAAAAACAATTGGATCACAGCAATAGTTGAGATTTATTCCGAGGATAACCCAGTGATACAAAAAGTGAAATTTGATAAAGACTTGGTGCAAAAAAACAAATAAAACTTTGGACGATCATAAACAAAAATAGGGTAATCGGATTTTCGTGTGGAAAACAACAATTTTTAATTTTGATGTAAAAAAACAACTAAAACGGATAATCATGTGGAAACCAATAATACATGAAATTTGTATTTGGACTTGAACCTTACGTAAGGTTATGTTTTATAGTGTACTTAACAATGAATAATAGAAAGGAAAAGTAAAATGGAAAATACAATTGTTAAGACACTAATTTATGACAATCAAGTTCGTTTGTATTTTGTTGATAATACAAAATTAATTAATGAAATTCTTAGCCTTAACAAAGAAACGAATAAAATTCTTAAACTTACATTAGGAAAAACCATTTCAGTAATGAGCATAATTACAGGATCCTTAAAAGGGGCTCAAAGAATAAGTCTCCAAATGACAATGAGTGACCCCAAATTTAAAGTTTTTGCCGATGCAGATGCAAAAGGAAATGTCCGTGGTTATCTCAACGGAGAATTACTGAAAGCCCCTGCTGATTATATTAATAAAATATCGCTTGATCGCCTTATTGGTCATAAGGGAACTATTCGTGTGATAAAAGGCTCGTCTATGAATCAATTTACTGGTATAACTGATATGCCATACCGAAACATTGACGATGATATTTCACATTATTTTATTCAGAGTGAGCAAATTCAAACATATATAGAAGCCAATATTAGATTTGGAAATGACAATTGTATTCAATTCAGCAATGCTGTATATGCTCAATTGCTTCCTGGTGCTACGCCAGACCTTATTGGTGAAGTAGAACACACGGTTAATTCAAATCAAGAATTCTTTGCCAGTTTGAATAAATATAGCAAGAACAATATTGAAGAAAAGCTAAGTAGGCTATTTAAGGATGTAAAAGTTATAGGATATAGCCCTATCCAATTTTTCTGTGGATGCTCCAAAGAAATGTTCTACGGGATGCTCTATTCTTTAAGTAAGGGTGAATTAAAACAAGCAATTAATAATCAAGAGCCTATTAATACAGCCTGTCAAATCTGTGGAAGGGCATATCGCTTCAATTATAATGAAATTCAAGGACTTTTGAAGTAAAGGTTAATACATTTTATAAGGGTGAATTATGTATGAAAGAATACTGGAAAGTAGGAGAGATCGCATCATTAACAGGCTTAACGATAAGAACTTTAAGATATTATGATCAAATTGATTTGTTTTCGCCTTCTAAATATACAGAGTCTGGACATCGGCTTTACACAAAATTGGATTTGTCCAAGCTACACCAGATCTTAGCTTTAAAACAAATTGGGTTATCTTTAGATGATATAAAGTCTGTCATTACGAAAAAAGAAAAAGGTTTTGCCACAAATATTATTGAAACCCAAATAACACGTATAAAAAGAGATATAAAAGTTCAACAAAATCTACTATATGAATTAGAGAGTGCTTTAAAAACAATTCATAGTAAAAAAATAATGTCCGTAGAGGGATTAACAAAACTATTAGGAGCAATGAAAATGTATCAAGAAAAATACTTTACAAAAGAGCAATTAGACATCATGAAACATTATTATGATCAATATGATGAAGATACTTTAAAAGAAGTAGAACAGGAATTTAAAATGATTATGAAAAGAATACAATTAGAAAAAGAAAATGGAACACCGCCTAAGAGTAGTAAGGTACAAGCATTAGCAAAAAAATGGGGTGACATTGTCTACTCATTCACAGGGCATGACCGTGATTTAAGAAAACAAACTGAAAAATTCCATGCAGAAAACCCTAATAATGGTTTGCAGTTTGGGATGGATGCCGCATTATATAAGTATATACAGGAAGCATTAGAATAAGTTATTTATTACAATCTTCACTGACCATGGCAATAATGAAAAAACGATAAGATATTAGCCTGCTTTTTTTATTTTGTTACGTAAAGAAAGGAAACATAAATGTTAAACAATATACTTAACATCCAGAAACTTAATATTCTGGATATGAAAGAGAGTGAGGATGATTACCGATTTCTGGTGGAGACTAATTCTTTGTCTCCCTCTCATTGTCCAAAATGTGGTACTGTTGCAAATTTATATAAACACTAAAGAAAAGACAATTGTTCTATGACTTACCAATGCACGCAAAACGTGTCGGTATTTATGTCAATCGCCAACGATACAAATGTAGGGAATGTAATGAAACATTTTTTGAAAATCTTCCAGATATGGATGTCAATCGTTCTGTTACTAATAGGCTAATTAATTGGATTCAGGAAGCAAGCCTTGAAAAAACGTTTACCAGTGTTGCAGAAGAGATTGGCGTTGATGAGAAAACTGTACGAAACATCTTTAATGACTACGTTGATGAGATTAAACCCAAACTGATTTTAGAACTCCTAAATGGCTTGGTATTGATGAAATCCATTTGCTTAAAAACTATCGTTGTGTCATCACAGATGTTGAAAACAAGTCAGTAATTGACATCTTACGAAAACGAAATAAAGAAACTGTTATCAGCTACCTTTCATAGATCCAAAACATTGATAAAATTGAACTTGTAGCAATGGATATGTGGAATCCTTATAAGAGTGCGGTTAACACAGTGATACCACATGCAAAATCGTAATTGATAAATTCCATGTCGTTAAATTAGCCAATGAAGCCTTAGAGAAAATCCGAAAAGCTAACCGTCAAAATGTGTCAGTAAAAGAACGCAGACAACTTATGAGAGATCGTTATGTACTTCTTACAAGGAGTAAAGACTTAACAGACTTTGATGACCAGATAAAGTTACAAGTATGGACTCAAAACTTTCCATTGCTTGGACAGGCTTATGAACTCAAAGAGCAATTCTTTAACATCTATGAAGCCGAATCAATCAACGATGCCTATAAACTCTATCAAAATTGGCTTTCAAATATACCTAAAGAATTAATAACTTATTTTGAAGATCTGATGAAGGCTATGAATAATTGGGAAGAGGAAATATTTAACTATTTCAATTATCCCATTACAAACGCTTATAAGGAGTCCCTAAATCGTTTAATTAAGACAATGAACCATGTTGGTCGTGGTTACTCTTTTGAAGCCCTTAGAGCAAAGATTTTGTTTACTCAAGGCTATCGTAAAGTTAAAAAGAAAAAGAAATTCAAAGAAGTGGAAGTTACGTTTGGAAAAATGTTACCTGGTCAATTCCCAGGTTGGTCACAAACTGGTTATGAATGGGTGTATAAAGAAATTTATGGTGCTGATTTTTCCACACTAATTAAAGCTATGGAAGAGGGTACTTTTTAACCCTCTTTCCACACTATTTTCCGATTACCCCAAAAATACAAAAATGACTTATTTTTTGTCCTATGGTTCTGATTACCCTTTAAGGAGCCACCAGAATGTATATAATTTTCAATCTGACTAAAAATAAAAATATAAATATTGACCATTTTAACTTAATGCAGGTCTTAGTAGAATGGAATTAATTATAGATAGGAGTTATTTTATGTTTCTGGAGAGAATTGATGAGCAATTATTGGAAGAAATAAAAGACGCACTGTATGAGGAACATGATGAGATTGTAGCAACTTGGGATGGAGAATATATAAACCTTGAAAGTGTTGATTTTGAAGACACATTACGTTCAGAAATCTTTAGTGATTATCTCAATATTCCACTTCGAATGTTAAAGGATTTGATTTTTCATCAATTTCCATTTATAAAGGAAAAGGAAATTGATATTGACCCTTATTCTGAGGTTATTATTTCTGAAAATGAGGCTAAGTTGAAAGGAACTGCAGATGTATCTGATTCCTATAAAAATAGACTTAGCGAAACTGAACGTCAACAACTTGATAATTTACATAAAGAATTAACTCAGCTCTATCATGATTTGGAAATTGATACATCAATAAATATTACACATCTTCCAAAAGGAGATGTCCCAGAAGAATATTATGAAAATGATGATAGTGACTATGATTTTGTTCAGATAGAATTTATTTCATAATTAATAATTGGCGTAAAAATAGGAGTAACTCTATCTTATTTCTACGTCTTTTTTGTTATTGAAAACAAGATGTCTGAATAATCACGTTTGCTGAGACCGTTATCACGACCTTTTCCCTTTACCCTTATCTCCTACTATGTCTCTTTGAAATTAAGTTCTTCCCCGCTTTTCCTCTTATTCACACTTATCTCCCCAATTTAACTCAAACCATCCTCTCTCTTTTTCGACACTTTTTAATGCACACAAAAAAGAACCGAATGGCTTATCATCGGTACGCTACTCAATCCTTAATCTCTTGCCTTATCTTTTTTTGTGTACAGTTATCCAGTGTCCATCTCCAATATTAAAGCTAATGTCTTTAAAACCTTCAACTTCTAATTCCTCTTCTATATATTCCATTAAATCTCTACCATCTATTTCTGCATTTACATCTTTGACAAGCATATTCAGTCCATCGTGATATTCTTGATGTTCTAACACCATATCTCCTACAACCGTCAATCAGGTGACTTTTTTTGCCCCAAGGTTTACCTTTTCTTACTTTCTTCATTCCTCGGTTTTTGATAAGTTAAATACGCCTTAAATAATCCCTATATTCCTCATTCAAAAAGTATTCAACAGGAATCTCTTCTTGTATTTTAAATACTTTTAGGTCATCTTTATTTCTGTTGTTTTTTAAAAGGAAATTAACTCTTTCATATACCCCATCAGCATCATCCACATAATAAGCCTCTTGCTTATTAAAAACATCAACAATTAGAAGAAAGCCCATTAATAAATTCCCCCTTTAAAAAGTTAATTTAGATTTACTAACATATATCCTATTTTTGCACCATTTTTAAGAAACATATTCATTATTTCCCTTATTCCTTAACCCTTATCCTCTACTATGTCCCCAATTAATAATACCGTTCCCACTTTCGCTCCTCACCCTATCCTCCTCAAACCCTTGATTTCGCACCTTTTCCTCACCCTTTCCCACATTTCCTTAAATATTAATAACATTCCCGCTTTTCCCATGCTTTTTCCTCATTTGTGTAACGATTTTACACTGATTCCGCAATAATAATAACGGTAGTAGATTTAAGGGTTAAGGAATCATTATCCCCGCTTTCTTTCACACTTTTGCTCATGCTTTTTTATTCAACTGCTAAAAAGTCCTTCCCTCACTTTCCCTCCCTCTCACTCCCCTCAAACCCTTGCGGCTCAAAGCCCCATCCCTCTTTTCTCGCCCTTCCTCTTCTTTCCATTCTGCTTTATAGTTCTTCCCCAAAACACCCGATTTCCGCCCCTTTTTACCGTTCTGGGTTGTATAGAATATTCGGACAATGTTAAAAAGATGTTCCGTAATGGAAGAAAGAATTCAGGAGAAAAGAATGGAATTGTAGCAATTTATGATGGCGTTACAGTTAGGAAACACACTGAATAGAGATTGGAAATCCTACGGATTTTTGTATTGGAGAAACGATTGAAACCCTTATTCAACAAGGGATTGAAGGAGTAATGGACGAAAAGAAAAGGACTGAATCACGATTGGATCCAGCCCGATTTTTGATTGATTTTGCAGTTGAGTAAATGTTACATACATATTTGTTTGCCCGCAGCTCTTCCCGCTTCCTTTTCAGTTTGGATACCAACTATTTAGCAGTAGGTACCGACTTTTTAGCATGGGGAAGAGGAAAGTAACAGCTACATATAATAGAAAAAAGAATAAAGAAACAAGAAGAAATAAATATAAAAAGGATAAGCTATCTCGCCCCATTACTTTAAGGTGTGATACTTCACAATATTCTACGTAAACAAAAAAAGGCAATGCTATTATAAAGTAAAGCATTCGCCCCTTGGCCTAATAAGTGAGTTTTATTTTTCAAGTTGACCTTTTACCCCAACTAACTTGTCTTTAGTAAAAGGGTCAATCTCGTCAGGTAAATGATCTAATCCAAAAAATTGTGCCTCTATTCCTTGGTTGCTTTCAGGTGTTATTTCTCCTTCGTACTTGGTACATAAATAACCAATTGCAACCGTTTGATACTCATCTCCACTTTCCTCGACACGATTTATTAATTCCTTTCCTGAATAGACACCAAATAATTTTAACTCTTTTATCTTATTAACAATAGCTACACTTGGGCGAACAATAATTAGTGAAGAATTCCCAATCATTTGTCTCATATTTTCACAATAATCCATACATACCTCCGATGATATTAATTTATTCACATTTACCCTGCACAACAAGATAGCTTCGAAACATCTTTATCAAATGTAAAAGCAGTTAGTCTTAGTCCTTCTGCCATTGTTAAATATGGTGCAAGGCTATCTTTTAAATCCTCCACGGTTAAACCAAACTTAACTGCTAATGTCGCTGCATAAATCACATCACCTGCATTTTCAGATACAATATGAACTCCAAGAATTTTTAATGTTTTAGCATCAGCAACAACCTTAAATACACCTGTCGTTTCACGGTTTACTAATGCTCTTGGAACGGAATCTAAAGATAGTACAGATGTTTTTACTTCATAGCCTTGTTCTTTTGCCTTTTTCTCTGTTAAACCAACTGTTGCAATGGATGGATTTATAAATGTGACAGCAGGAAAAACTGATAAATCTAATTTTTTATTTAACCCACCAATCGCATTATCAGCAACAACCCCACCTTCATAGGCTGCTACATATACAAATTGCGGCCCTAATGTTACATCTCCTGCTGCATAAATCTTCTGATTACTTGTTCTGGCATAATCATTTATCAGTATTTCATTTCGTTTTCCGACTTCAACCCCTGCTGCACTTAAATTTAAAGAATCCGTATTTGGTTTTCTTCCTGTTGCAACAAGTAGTTGTTCTGATTCCACAACTTTTTTCTTGCCATCTACCGTTACATAAACCTTTTTTACCGCTCCAACTTGCTCTACACGCTCATAAGTTGCCCCTTTCAAAAGGTTTATACCTTGTTCTGTCAAAACCTTTTCTACAGCTTCTGAAATCTCTGGATCATATTCTTTTAAAAGACAATCACTTCTTTGGATAAGAGTTACTTCTGAACCTAAATTATGAAACAGTTGCCCAAGTTCCAACCCGATATAGCCTGAACCCATTACTGTTAATCGCTTAGGCATCTTTTTTAATTCAAGTAGTGTTGTACTTGTAATATAATCTACTTCTTCAAGTCCTGAAATTGTTGGTATTGATGGTGAAGCACCTGTTGCAATTAAAAAGCGTTTAGCAGAATGTTTCTCCCCATTTACTTCAACTGTATTTTCATCAATAAATTTTGCTTCACCCTTTATTAAATCAATACCATATTCATCAATTAAGTCTATATATTTTTGATTTCGAAGTTCGCTAACTAATTCATCCTTTTGCTTCACCAAAGAGGCTAAATCGACTTCTCCAACAGATGTTTGTAACCCTATAAATGGATTTGCTTTTGCTATATGATTGATTTCTCCTGCTCTAAGAAGTGTTTTTGATGGAACACAACCAACATTCACGCAAGTTCCACCAACAGTTCCACGTTCAATCATCCCCACTTTTGCCCCATATTCAATTGATTTAATGGCAGCAGAAAAAGCTGCCCCGCCTGAACCAATGATAAGTAAATCGTAATCACTTTTAATATCTAACTCTATATCTTTTAGCTTCTGTGTTGAAATATCTTCTATGTCTTCTGGTTGATATTTTGCTTGTTTAATTGCTTGTCTTACATTTTCAGCATTAACATCATCTGGTATTTCAAATACCGATTCACCACGTCTAAAACTGGTTTCGATATTTAAAGCACCTATGTTGGTTAAAGCAGCATAAATATGTTGTTCACAGCCTGTACAGGTCATTCCGTTGATTTTAATCCGATATTTTTTCACCTTTTCTTCCTCCTCTATTTAAAAATCAATCAAAAATCAAAGATTCAACAATAGGACATTGATGTATTGCCTTTTGATCTGGACATCGACTTTTTAAGTCCTTTAACATTGACTCAATACGCTTTAAATCTGCAATTTGTTCTTGAATTTCTAATTCTTTTTTTGATACAAATTCAAATATATTTTTGCAGCGAACTTCATCATTATCGACAACTCCAAGTAATATATATATTTCACTCAATGAAAAGCCAAGATTTTGCAGTCTTTTAATAAATTTTACACGCTTAACATCATCATCTGAATATATCCGATAACCTTCATTCGTTCGGGAAGGATCTTTTAATAATGATTTTTTTTCGTAATACCTAATTGTCTCTTTATTTACACCGGATTTTTCGGCAAACACACTAATTCGGTAACTCAAATTATTCACCCCTATAAACATAATAAACCGTGTACTAAGGTACACGGTCAAGTATAATATTAAAATTCTTTTCTTCAAGTATTCTGCCCGTTAACGTCTTGCTATCCCTTTTACATATGATTCTATTCTTTAACTTTTAGCAATCGCAAACTGTTTAATGTCACAAGTAATGTTGCACCCATATCTGCAAATATCGCTATCCATAGCGTTAACCAACCAGGCATAACTAACAATAATGCCACTAATTTAATCGCTAAAGAGAAGGTAATATTTTGCTTGATGATTACTAAAGCCTTACGACTTAACTTTATTGTATATGGCAATTTGCTTAAATCATCAGACATTAAGGCAATATCAGCCGTTTCTAATGCTGTATCTGTTCCAGCACCACCCATCGCTACACCAACAGTGGAAGCTGCAAGTGCTGGTGCATCATTCACACCATCCCCAACCATTGCTACACTTTGATGTTTTCCTCGAAGTTCTTTAATAAAATTCAACTTATCCTCTGGTAGCAAATCAGCTTTTATATCAGTAACTCCAACTTGTTTCCCAATTGCTGATGCAGTTCTTTTGTTATCCCCTGTCAACATTACCGTTTCAATTCCAATATTATTCAATTTACCAATGACTTCTTTTGATGTTTCCCTAATTTCATCGGCTACGGCGATTAACGAAAGAATCGCTTTCTCCGTTCCTAGTACCATCACGGTTTTTCCTTGGGTTTGCATTTCAGTAATCTTTTGTTTTCTATCACTTTCAATGCTTCCGTGTAATTCTTCAAAAAGTGCTGGACTTCCAACATAATACATTTCGTTATTTACCTTGGCTTTTACACCTTTACCTGTAATAGATTGGAAGTCTTCAACTATTACATCATTAAAGTCTAATCCCTTTTCTTCTGCTTTCCGCATAATAGCTGAAGCTAATGGATGTTGGGATCCTTTTTCAATCGCTGCTGTAATGGTTAACTGTTCATTTTCATTTCCACCATATATCATAATGTCTGTTACAGCAGGAATCCCTTTAGTTAATGTACCTGTTTTATCAAAAGCAATAGCCTTCAAATGCCCTGCTTCTTCTAAATGGATGCCACCTTTAATTAACACTCCATTTTTTGCTGCATTTCCTATTGCAGTTACAACCGCAACTGGAGTAGAAACAACCAAGGCACATGGACAACCAACTACTAATACAGCTAAACCTTGATAAACCCATTCGCTCCAATCTCCCCCAAATAACGGTGGAATAACCGCAATTAAAAGAGCCAAGATCACAATAACTGGTGTATAGTATTTCGCAAATTTATCGACGAACGCTTGAGAAGGTGCCCGTTCTGCTTGAGCTTCTTCTACCAAGTGAATGATTTTTGAAAGAGTGGTATCTTCTACTCGTTTTGTCACTTTAACTTCAAGTAACCCTTCTTCATTTAAGGTTCCCGCAAAAACTTCTTCATCTATCGTTTTCGTTACCGGAACACTTTCACCAGTAATAGCAGCCTGATTTAACGTGGACGTTCCTTTTATAACGATTCCATCCATTGCTAATTTTTGGCCAGGCTTTACAATCATGATGTCTCCAACTTGAATTTCATCAACATGAATCATCATTTCTTCATTTCCACGGCGAATCAATGCTTCTTTTGGAGCAATATCCATTAATGATTCAATTGATTGACGAGCTTTATCCATTGAATAACGCTCTAACGCTTCACTGATCGCAAATAAGATGACAACGGTTGCTCCTTCACCCCACTCACCAATAAGGGCAGCTCCTATAATCGCAATGGTCATTAGCGTATTCATATCAAAGAGTAATCTGCTTAGATTTTTAAGTCCTTTAATGAATAGCGAATACCCCCCAATTAAAATAGACGCTGCATAACCAATCGAAGGTAGTATATGCTCCTCACCATATTGCTCACCTAAGAACCAACTGACTACAAGCAAAATGGCAGATATATATACCTTAATGTTTTCTTTCTGTTTCCAGAATGGTTCACGCTCTACTTTTTGTTCTTTTTCATCCCGAATCTTTAAATTCTCAAACGCCCCTGCTTTTTCCAATTCCTCAATCGTTGTATTCCCTTGAACATAAACTTTAGATGCTCCAAAGTTTACTTTCGCATTCTGAACACCAGGAAGATCTTTTACATTATCTTCAAAAATGGCAGCACAGTTGGCACAAGTAAATCCTTGAACACGATAGGCTTTCAATTCTTGTTCATTTAGTTTTGCTGTTTGATCAGACATTGGTTTTCACCTCGTTTTTATGTGCTAACGCAATCATCATTATCTGTTTGATGTGGTCATCATCTAATGAATAAAATGCTAGTTTTCCCTCTTTTCTGAACTTAACAATCCCTTGCTTGTGGAGGGTACGTAAATGATGAGAAGCATTCGCTACAGTAACACCTACAATATTTGCTATATCGCACACACATAGTTCTTCATCTTGGCACAAAGCGTAGGTAATTTTTGCTCTATTTTCATCTGCAATAGCTTTTAGCATTTGGGATACACTAACAATGTCAATTGATTGTAAATCCCCTTGTATTCGATTTACCTTTTCTTCATCATAACAATAAATCTCACAGGTATCTTTTTTATTCATTTTTTCACTCCATTCTCATTCAAGTGTTTATTTGAATATAGTATACTCCTTTTACTTGCTAACATTCAAGTGGTTATTTGAATGAATGTAAAATTGAATTATGGTATCCGATTCTAATAACAATTTTTTTAATACAAAATAAAAGGTTATCACAAAATATCCGGATAACCTCTGTTATATTTTTCGTTATTTATGCAGTTGCACAGCTACAAACCTTACCTTATTGAGCTTCCTCACTATATTGGACCGGTGTCAAATTGATTCCGAATCTCCTCAGCAAGTGTCTCTAAGGATACTTAGCAAAATCTAAAATAAAAAGGAGTAATCAACTCATGAATGAGCTAACTACTCCTTTTTACCTTTTCCTAACAACAACCACTTGCACCTAATAATACTAAACCTTCACCGTTCTGATTTTCTTCTTTGTCTAAAGTTAGCTCCTCAGTTGTAGCAACCTGTGAATCAATTGCTACTTTAATACCATTAATAGTTTCAATTATATCAGTTTCAAGTGGTGCATCTAAAGATAACGCAAATTGTGGTCCGCAGCATCCAGCAACTGAATAAAGGCGTATACCTTCTGCACCATTTTCCGTTAATACATTTTCTAATAAGTGTTTCGCAGCATCTGTAATTTTCATTAAGGTTTCTCCCCTATCCATTTGGATAAATTCTTTTTAAAGCCTCTTTCATTTCTGGCTTCACATTAATTTTTGGTCTTGCTGCCTTAGCAATTTCTTCTGCTTCAGCAATTGTACTTGCTTTTTCTAAGGCTAATAATGTTCCGATTGCAACAGTACCAGTGCGATTACTTCCTCCTTGGCAATGGAAGTAAATATTCTTACCCTCGTTATATGCTTTTATTACATGATCAATAGATTTCTTAATAGATTCTTCTTGGTCTGCTGCATCATCAACAATAGGGCTATGAATACGGTTATAAACTACATCTTCTATCGGAGCCTCAGCTCTTAAATCAAATACAACATCTATTTTCTCATTCCCTAATAAATCATTTACATCGTCTGCACCACCGATGTAAATTCTATCCTTGATTAATTCATGATAATTCTTTGTTGTCATTGTAGTACCTCCATCATTTTTCTACATCATTAATTTATATAGTCTTTTAGTTTCTCATACCCAATCTTTTCTTCATACAACCAAGGTATAATCGCACAACTATCGGCTAAATGATTATTGACCTCACGAATCCACTCTTTTTCAGAAATTGCTTTCCCTCTTAACACAGGGTCTTTGGTATCAGTGGCAAATAGACTTTGATTAATAACCCACCATTTTGGGCTAATATTTGCTCTTCTTAAATCATCTTGTAATCGGGAGGCTTCAAATACAGGTGTAGCTTCAGCTAAGGTAACGATTACGACAGATGTTTCCTTGGAATCTCTAATCTTTGGAAGTAGTTTTGTTACACTTTCTGGCACTTCGCCAGTAGACCTAGCAATTTCCTTGCTATATGACTGTGCTGCATCTAATAAGAGTAATGTATGACCTGTAGGAGCTGTGTCAATGACGACAATCTCATTTTCAGATTTGGCAACTACTTCGGCAAATGCACGAAAGACTGCAATTTCCTCTGTACAAGGTGAGTTTAAATCTTCCTGTAAATAAGCCAGACCTTCCTCATCTAAATCCTTACCAGCAGTCGCCAACACTTCGGTTTTATATTTTTCTACTTCATCTTTAGGATTAATGCTGCTAATAGTTAGATTTTGATTTAATTGGTCGCTTTGAAATTGATACTGCAAGTGAGCTGCAGGATCAGTTGTCGTCAAATGAACTCGATGGCCCTGTTCCACCAAACCAACTGCAATGGCTGAAGCGACCGTTGTTTTTCCAACGCCCCCTTTACCCATAGTAAAAATTATTCTTGTATTAGTTGATGAGAAATCACTAATGACATCGTTTAGATTTGGTAGTCTTACTATCTCGTTCTCACTGTTTTCCTCTGATACTGGAATAACGTATTCTTTAAATAAATAACGTAAATTTTCAACCCCAGTTAGAGAATATGAAACAAACGGTAATGAATAGCTTACTGTCTGTTTTAGATTAGCTGGTATCTGCTTTAAAGCATTCCTTTGCCTTTGATAAAAAGCTGATGAAACTTCATCGTCTTTCATATAGTTCAGAAGCAGACCGTTAACAATAAGTATTTGATTTTTTATTCCAATCTCTTTGAGTTCTATTGATGCCCGGTCTGCTTCTATTAGAGATGATATATCAGGTCTTGTTACTAATATAAGTGTTGTTTTATTTGAATCCGAAAGAACATCAACAGTTTCCGAATATAAATTTTTCTTATCAGCAAGTCCTGATAAAGGACCTAAACAAGAAGCACCATGCGTACTTTCCTCTAAGAATCCGTTCCAGTCTGTTGGTAGTTGTAATAGACGTAACGTATGGCCCGTTGGTGCTGTATCAAAAATGATATGGTCATATTGGTTTATAATTTCTGTGTTTGTAAGTAAAGTTGTAAATTCATCAAATGCGGCAATCTCGACTGTACATGCTCCTGATAGTTGCTCTTCCATTGTAGCTACAACGGAATCTGGTAATATTCCACGGTATGGACCGACTACTTTTTCACGATATGCACTTGCTGATGCCTCGGGATCTAAATTACTGGCAAATAAATTTTCTACCGTTGGAACTGCTTTAGGCGAGTTTGTTAATTCAAAATCAAAAACATCCTGTAAATTAGATGCTGGGTCTGTACTAATTAGTAAAACTTTTTTTCCACTTTCCGCTAAAGCTACGGCTGTTGCACATGCAGTTGATGTTTTTCCAACTCCGCCTTTTCCAGTTAAAAATAAAAACTGTGTCTGCACAACATTTTTAGGTTTGAAAGATTGAAACATGTTTTTCACTTCTTTCTTTTCACTGTTTTTTTATGTTTAATGAAAGTCGGACTTTCGGCTTTTCAGTAAGCTCTTCAGCTTTTACTCCTAGCCATTCTGCAAGTTCTTCATTTGTTGGATAGGTTCCAACTTTAACAACCTGTTCATCTACTAATACAACAGGCAAGGCATCTGGCCCCTTTTCATGTAATACACTATTCACTGTTTGTGTTTTAGCGAATTTTTCAGGATCATTTGTTAATTGGTACCGTTTCACATCATATCCTTTTTTCTCTAAAGAATATACCGCAGATGCTACTCTTGTTAGTTCTGGATCAACTGATGGACCACAAACTCCTGTTGAACAACACATTGCTGGATCAAATATCTCAACTTTTTTCATCTAAAAAAACCTCCATTTAATATTAAATAAGCATATACCTATATTATTCTTAGAAGAAAACCAAGAGACGGACCTCTTGGTTAGAAAATTGATTTATTCTCCAGTTTCAGCAAAACGCTTGATTCTTTCACCTATTTGATCACGAACTCGTTGGAATACAGCCCATTTTTCCTCTTCAGTTCCTTGAGCTTTTGCAGGGTCATCAAATCCCCAATGATCACGTTTTACATGCGGCGGAGTCATTGGACACTTATCCGCAGCATCTCCACATAAAGTCACTACAAATTCAGCATTGTTTAAGATTTCAGGATCAATAATATCCGATGTTTGGTTAGAAATATCAATATCAACCTCATTCATTGCTTTTACTGCATTAGGATTTAAACCATGTGCCTCAATACCTGCACTTTTAACTTCCCATTTATCTCCAAGATGTTTTTTTGCCCAACCTTCAGCCATCTGGCTTCTGCAAGAATTTCCAGTACATAAGAAATAGATTGTTTTTTTAGACATAATAATTCTCCTTTTTAAAATAGAGTAAGTGTTAGGTAAAGACCTAATAATGTAATAAATAGGATTGGAATTGTTAAAATAATCCCCGTTTTAAAATAAGTTCCCCATGAAATTTTAACACCTTTTTGTGATAGTACATGGAGCCATACCAACGTTGCCAATGAACCAATTGGTGTGATTTTTGGACCTAAATCCGAGCCAACTATATTCGCATAAATAAGTGCTTCCCTTAACACACCAGATGTATTTGTTTCAGCAATAGCTAAAGCATCAATCATGACGGTCGGCATATTATTCATGATGGATGAAAGAAAAGCAGCTATAAATCCCATTGCAACAGTTCCCGCAAATAAACCTTGATCAGCTACTGTTTGAATGACACTTGCCAGTGCAGATGTAAGTCCAGCATTACCTAAACCATATACCACCACATACATTCCAATCGAGAAAAATACAATATTCCATGGTGCACCTTTAATAACTTCTTTCGTATTAACAGCAACACTGCGTCTTGCCATTATGATAAAGAAAATGGCAATGGTTCCCGCAATTATAGAAACAGGTAAGTTGATGAATTCGCTAGTAAAGTATCCGATTACTAATAAACCTAGAACATACCATGATAAGCGAAACATTTTTATGTCTTTAATAGCCTCTTTTGGTTCCTTTAATTTTGATAAATCATAATTTCTAGGGATACTTTTTCTAAAGTAAATTAACAATACCAAAATCGTCGCAATCAACGAAAATAAGTTTGGAATTATCATTCGTGAAGCATATTCTACAAACCCGATACCAAAAAAGTCTGCAGAGACTATATTTACTAGGTTACTTACAATAAACGGAAGCGAAGTTGTATCAGCTATAAATCCACTTGCCATAATGAATGGAAATATCATTTGTTCTTTAAATTTTAAGTTTCGAACCATTGCAAGTACAATGGGTGTTAGAATTAATGCCGCACCATCATTTGCAAATAGGGCCGCTACAATAGCACCTAAAATACTGATGTATACAAACATCTTTATTCCATGACCTTTTGCTACCCGTGCCATGTGTAGTGCTGCCCATTCAAATAATCCAATCTCATCTAATATTAACGAAATGAGGATAATTGCAACGAAAGATAACGTAGCATTCCATGTAATGTCAATTACTTCAATAACATCACTAAACCCCACTACTCCTACTAATAAAGCTATAACAGCTCCTCCACAAGCTGACCAACCAATATTTAACCCTTTAGGCTGCCAAATAACTAAAATCAATGTTCCAATAAAGATAATAAGAGCTAAAATAAGTGTTTCTGACAAAATGTAAAACCCCCAATATTAACAACAAGAAATCCGTTTCCCTTGTTTTTCTAAATCCTTTAACTTATCCTTCTGGCTAGGTAATTGGTTAAGAATCTGAGTTACAAATGGATAGTAGACATTGTTCTCATTAATTGAATAAAAAACCCACTGTCCCTTTTTCTCCTCTTGAACCAATCCCATATCCTTCAACCTTCTTAGATGTTGGCTTATAGCTGGTTGTGTCATTTGAAATATCTCAACAAATTCACATACACAACATGCTCCCCCATCAAGAATTTTCATCATGGTAAGCCTAGTTTTATCTCCTAATAGTTTAAGTATTACAGCAACTTCTTCTATTTCAATAGTCGTCGTTTTCAATTTTACACCTCACTTTCTTATTACTAATAAGTATTTACTTATATAATAATTTACTTATATATATGTTGCAAGTTTTTTTCTCAATGGTTGTTTACAGCTATTTAACTGTCTTTTTCTTGGTTCCAAACTCACCCTCCCCCTCAAACCCTTTCGGCTTTAAGCCCCACCCCTCTTATCTCTCCCTCCCTCTTCCTTCCATTCTGCTTTAAAGTTCTTCCCCAAAACACCCCATTATTTCTTTTTTCCACTCTGGCTTGTATAGAATATTTTAATAATATTAAATAAATGTTCCCTGAACGGGGATTGAATTAAGAAAAAAAAACATAAAAAAAGAGCAAAACACATCTTACCTCAGCACTCGAACTGCATAGAAAGCGATATGAAAATCATCTGAACACGCTACGGACAAGGGATTGATGGGATATTGAATAAATAAGGAAAGACTGGATCACTAATGGAGCCAGCCTTAATTTTTCTTGATTATACCGTAGAGTAAACGTTACATACATATTCGTTTGCTAGCTGCTCTTCCCCGTTTCCTTTGACGTTTGGATACCAACTATTTAGCATTAGGTACCGACTTTTTAACAGGGAAACATTAGAAAAAAGAAAAATGGAGATAAGAAAGTAATTTCAAACAGAATAACATTTTAAGGACACTATAACCTATATTTAATAAATAGACTTTGAATATTCCTAGCCATCAATCACATATAGTTAATAATATCGGACAAGACATAAAGGAGTAAAAAATGGGAGTATCACTTTTTCTAATTCTTATATCAATTTTCTCGCTCTCAGTTCTTGTTATTTATAAGGTAACTTACCATAGAAAGAAATTCACTAATATGACTGGCATGATGATAGCTATGTCAATTGGTATGAGTGTCGGTCTCACTGTAGGAGTTATTGTAGGAATTGTAATTTCGGACAACTTTTTTATTGCTACCATTTTAGGAATGGCTGCAGGTTTTCTGATTGGATTTTTGACTGGTTTACCAGTAAGCATTATAGCTGTTCTTGACGGGATGCTATCCGGGATTATGGGAGGCATGATGGGAGCCATGCTTGGGGAAATGATCACGGTAGAGTATCGTGATGCAATTGTTAAGATCATGATTTTTCTATTTCTATCTACTTTACTAATTCTCCTTCATTTGATACAAAAAGAGGTCAGTAATAAAGAAGCGACTTTCTATAATCATCCACTGTTTATCATTATTCTATATAGTTTTATTTTTATTTTACTTAACCAATTAGACCCGATTTTTAGCGATATTGAAGCCCCTAATGAACAAAATCATATAGAACATCATTAAATTGAGTAGATACTTTTTATAAAAGGCAACTATTATAAAGAAGACTAATATTAGAACTGCTGATGCTTCAGCGGTTTTTTTATCTTTCTGGTGTAAAATAATAATGTACCGACCTTTACACAATTTCTGCACAAAATCTTCAAAATTTTATCGTAGGCTAAGCATACATGGAAATAGGAGAATGATCATCGTAATGAAGAAACTTTCAGTAAAACTAGGCATCTTATTTTTTGTTGTAATTTTTGGTTTAATTACATTTATGTTTTTCTTTTTGCATGCCGAAATTGTGGACTCGAGAATAGAACAAGAGCTACAAACATTAAAATCGAGGGGGAATTCTCACAAGGCTATTCTTGAAAAGCAATTCGATGATGAAATGGTTGATCATGTCGTTTTGATGGAATCTGAATCCAATACAGACGTAATCATAACAAATGAGTCAGGGGAGATACTAGATTCTTCGGCCCCGGTTGAAAACTTTAGAAGGTATATAGAAGCCCCTTTAACCCCTATTCCAAATGATGGACAGGTTTTAGAAGAAAAATGGGAGCAGGAACCATATATTGCGACAGTTAGTCCCATTCAAATTGATCAAAAAGTTTCCGGGTATGTTTATATGTTTCAAGATACTGCGTTGGTACGTATTTTAATTCATTCCTTGAATGAACACTTTTTGATTGCAGGCTTGATTTCAGTTATTTTTACGATTATTATCATTTGTTTCTTATCGAGGGGGATTACTAGACCTCTTATTAAAATGAAAGAAGCAACATCACAAATTAGTAAAGGTAATTTTTCCGTTCCTCTCCCTCATACATCAGAAGATGAATTAGGGGATCTAGCAAAATCAATCAAGTTATTAGCGACAGATTTAAACTATCTTAAAAAAGAACGGAGTCAATTTTTAGCTAGTATTTCACATGAACTTCGGACTCCTCTTACTTATATAAAGGGCTATGCTGATATTGTAAAAAAAAGGAATTTATCCAAAGAAGAACAGGGTAAATATTTATCTATTATTGTGGAAGAATCAGATCGTTTAGCCAAATTAATCAAAGAGCTATTTGAACTTGCAAAAATAGATCAAAATACGTTTATCATTGAAAAAGAGTTAATCAACTTAAACGAATTTTTCACTAAAATGGATCAAAAGTTCTCTCCTATTTTTCATGAGAATGAAATGAAATTTACTATAAACTGCCAACCGAATCTGTTATTAAAAGCTGATTCATTAAGACTTGAACAAATTTTTATGAATCTATTAGATAATGCCATGAAATACTCAAACAGAGGTTCGACCGTTTCTTTAACAGCTTGGAAACAAAAAAAGGAAATTTATATTTCCATTAAAGATAATGGAAAGGGAATTCCAGAGGAGGATCTTCCCTATATTTTTCACCGTTTTTATCGAGTGGATAAATCCCGAACACGTTCTCTCGGAGGTACAGGGCTTGGTCTTGCAATAATCAAAGAACTTATCCTTGCCCATGGAGGCGATATTCAAGTGAGAAGTAAAGAGAATGTTGGGACAACATTCGAATTAATTTTCAAGGAGGATCAAAATTGAAAACCATTTTACTTGTAGATGATGAACCAATGATGCTTGATTTATTATCGTTGTACTTATCCCCTCTGGGCTATCAGTGTATTAAAAAAGAATCTGCACGAGAAGCTCTAAAATTTTTGGAGTCCAATACGGTTGATCTTATTTTATTAGATATTATGATGCCTGATATGAGTGGGTTAGAAGCATGTCAGGAAGTACGGAAAAATTGGGATATTCCAATTATTATGCTCACAGCGTTAGGCGACAAAGCAGACATTATAAGAGGTCTTAATATAGGTGCGGATGATTACATATCTAAACCTTTTGATGAAGAAGAGTTAGTAGCTAGAATTGAAGCTGTCCTAAGAAGAAGTACAAAACAACCAGAGCAAATCTCATTTAAAGGACTTACCCTAATTCAAGATTCTCATCAGCTTTTTTATAAAAATCAAGAAATCTCTTTAACTCCGAAAGAATTTGGGATGTTGAACCTCTTTTTAACCAACACAAATCGGGTTTTTTCTAGGGATCATCTGATTGAATCGGTATGGGGATATAATGTTTCAACCGAGGATCGCACGATTGACTCTCATGTCCGAAATTTACGTGAAAAACTAAGAAAAGCAGGTTTTCCAGCAGATGACTATTTACAAACCGTCTGGGGTGTCGGATATAAGTGGAAGTCTTAGGCCTATCCATATTTGAATTGCAAGGAGATGAACCCTTTGAAAAACGCACTTCAAATGATTAAAAGATGGGACATTATTATTACTGTTTTATTATTAGTCATTTCATTTATCCCCGTTTCTATTTTTAGCTATCAGCAGGCTAAAGTAGAGGCAACAACTGAAAATCCAGAATATGTCGCTGTTATTTCCAGTAGAAATGAGGAAGTGAAACGGGTCACATTAACTGGACATAAAGGTACTGAAAGGTTAAACATACCTGAGATTGAATGTAATCCAAATACCGTGGAGTTGCATAACGAGGAGATTCGGATTGAATCTTCTACATGTCCTGAACAAATCTGTGTAAATACAGGCTATATTTCAAAACCAGGTCCTGCTATTGTATGCTTACCCCATCAAGTAGTAATCACAATTGAAACAGTCGGTGGAGGCGAAGATGTGGATCCGCTTATTATTAGTTCATGATAAATATGTATCCAATAAATTCATGTACAATCTTAACAAGTTCCACAAAGTTTCTGCATAATCTCTGCAAACTTTTACGTTAATATAAAAATATAATTAAGAAGGAGATGAAACAAATGAAAAAGAAATTAGCTATCGGGCTATTAACAGGAGCCATTCTGCTAGGCGGGGCAGGATTTGCCTATGCTCAAACGGATGGCTTCCAAGAAATGAAACCATTTATGGAAAAAATGCACCCAGAATTATCAACAAATGAATTAGAGCAAATGTATAATGATTGTCATGGGGATGGGGGCATGATGCAGGATACTGAGAAGGCAAAAAATATGATGAATAGTTTATAATCGTGACAAATAAAAGGATTGGAATACCACCAATCCTTTCGTTTTGAACAATGAAATGTTAAGAAGCCATTTGACGGCAAATTTCTGCACATCTAAAGCAAGATTCTGCACATTTACGACAATGTTCATGATGTTCATGATTTTTACACGCATTGCCACATGCCTCACAAATTTCTGCACAAAGTTGACAAATTTGTTTTGCAAATGGGCTGTTTGATTGCATTGCCTTTGCAGCAAATGCACACATATCCGCACATTCTCTATCCAAACGGATACATTCTGCCATCATTTTTACATCCTCTTCTTTTAAACAGGCATCATAACATCCGTTACATGCCTCCATACATTCCAAACATGCTTTTATACATTCTTCATAGGTCACAGGCATTTTCCAAAATCCTCCTTTTGATTTTTACAGAAAATATCATCCCCTTTTGAAGATTAATTATCCTATCAAAGTCGTAAATCGTTTATAATTATTAAACATAATATGGCTCTTCCAAACGTCATTTATTGGGACTAACCGATAACTCTCTAAAAATAGACCCCATTAAATTTTTATTCATTTCAACTTTGAGACCTGATCGTTCGATCGTGTTGATCGTTTCCCGGTTAATATTGGCTCCCCATAATCTTACCGTTAAAGGATTTAACAAATCCATTACAATACCAACCCACATTTGATCACTTCTCACATGCTCCAACAGCAGTATTTGTCCATTTGGTTTACAAACTCTTTTCAACTCTTTTAAACCCAAAAGAGGATCCGGAACGGAACAAAATACACAAGTAGAGACCACTGTATCGAACATATCGTCTGGAAACGGCAATTCCTGTATATCTGCTTCCATTAATCGAATCGGAAATGGATACCTACCTTTTACTAATTTCTCCTGGGCCTGTTTTAGCATCCCTTTACTAAAGTCAACACCTGTTAGTGATTTTGTATAGGTTGGATAAAAGGGGAAATTAGCCCCCGTCCCGACTCCCACTTCAAGAACATTTCCAGATATATTAGATAGTAAATTCAATCTCCACTCTGCTTTAATCATCTTATCCATAACTTCATATATACTTGAAATTCTATTATATCTTCTTTTAATTTTTTCATTCGTATTCAATTCGTTCCACCTACCTCATAAACATCCTTTTTAGTGTCTCATTTATTTATGAAAAAACTTTGCATTTTTTATAACAAGAATGGCCTCTATCCAAATAGGGGCCATTCTTAAAATCAGTTAACTATTCATTATGTTGTTCTATATTTGTGTGTTCTTGATCCTCTACAGGAGGACTTACAATTGAATAAGCATAATAAGCACCCACAACGACTATTAAATAAGCCAGGGCAGATAATACCCATTTTTTCATATACGACACTCCTATAGTTTGACCTTTTGTAATCGTAGAGCATTGAGTACAACCGAAACAGAGCTAAATGCCATTGCAGCACCGGCAAGCCATGGAGCTAAGAATCCAAACGCCGCAATTGGAATGCCAATTGAATTATAAGCTAAGGCCCAGAAAAGGTTTTGCTTAATATTTCGCATTGTTTTATGGCTCATTAAGATGGAGTCTGGAATACTGTTCAAATCCCCACGGATCAAGGTAATATCGGCTGCTTCCATCGCTACATCTGTACCCGTACCAATAGCCATACCAATATCAGCAGTAGCAAGTGCTGGGGCATCATTAATTCCATCCCCGACCATGGCCACTTTTTTATCTTGAGCTTGAAGTTTCTTCACTTCTTCTGCTTTCCCTTCTGGGAGAACTTCGGCAATTACATGATCAACTCCAGCTTGTTTTGCAATTGCATTTGCCGTATCTTTGTTGTCACCCGTAATCATAATCACTTCAAGTCCCATGTCTTTCATCCGTTTAATGGCGGAAGTAGATGTTTCTTTAATTGTATCTGCTACTGCAACAATCCCTGCATATCTTCCATCAACGGCTGCTAACATAGCTGTTTTCCCTTGTTTCTCAAGATCTTCCATCTTATCTAATACATTATCAATCTCGACATTGTATTTTTTCATAAGACGACGAGTTCCTACAAGAACCACTTTTCCATCCACTACCGTTTTGATTCCATATCCAGGTATATTTTCAAAATCAGAAACATCTTTGAACTGGATGGATTTCTCTACGATTCCTTCAACAATTGCTTGTGCAAGAGGATGCTCTGATTGTTTTTCAGCCGAACCAACAAGAGATAAGAACTCTGTCTCATCTTGCTCCGTTATCACATCTGTTAAAACAGGTTCACCATTTGTGATCGTTCCTGTTTTGTCTAAAATGACTGTATTGACTTTATGAGTCATTTCAAGGTGTTCTCCACCTTTAAATAGAATCCCATATTCGGCAGCTCGACCGGTTCCTGCCATAATGGAGGTTGGTGTTGCTAGACCTAAAGCACATGGACATGCAATGACAAGAACGGCAATTAGGTTTACTAGGGCTGCAGTAAAGTTTCCTGGATCAGCCCAGAAATACCAGATGATAAATGTAATAACCGCTATTCCCACCACAATTGGAACAAAGATACCGGAAATTTGATCAGCCATCCGTTGAATTGGAGCTTTTGATCCTTGTGCTTCCTCTACAATTTTAATGATTTGCGATAGGGCTGTTTCCTTTCCTACTTTTGTCGCTTTAATTTTCAAAAATCCATTTTTATTAATAGTTGCCCCTATTACACTATCTCCAACTGTTTTATCTACGGGGACACTTTCACCAGTGAGCATTGATTCATCCAGTGCTGAGGTCCCTTCCAAAACTTCTCCATCAACAGGAACTTTCTCACCAGGCTTTACTAATAAAATATCGCCAGCCACAACATCTTCTAAAGGAATAGTGGTTTCGATTCCATTTCGAATGACTGTTGCTGTTTTTGCTTGTAGTCCCATTAATTTCTTAATCGCTTCTGATGAACGTCCTTTTGCTTTTGCTTCAAATAGGTTTCCAAGAATAATTAATGTGATTAAGACAGCACTTGTTTCAAAATAAAGTCCAACTGAATGTGCATTACTTCCAAGCGATTCTATTGCTAAATAAACACTATAAAAATAAGCAGCCGATGTACCAAGAGCTACGAGTACATCCATATTGGCACTCTTATTTTTCAATGACTTATAGGCTCCAACATAAAATTGTTTTCCAATAAAGAATTGTACAGGTGTTGCCAAGGCCATTTGTACCCATGGGTTCATAAATGCATCTGGCACCCAAAGGAAAGAAGTAAAACTAAAATGTCCTACCATAGACCACAGTAACGGAAGTGATAAAATAGCTGCGAATATAAACTTCCCTGTCTGTTTTTCAATCTCTTTTTGACGATAATCTACGGCCTCTTTTTCATTTTCATCGCTTTTTACCATCGCTCCGTAGCCGAGATTTTCAACCTTTTGAACTAACTCTTTTGTTGTAACTGCTGATGGATTATATTCTACAGATGCCTTTTCTAAAGCCAAATTAACAGTTGCTTGCAGAACACCATCGACTTTATTAAGACCTTTTTCAATTCTTGTTGCACAGGCTGCACAAGTCATACCAGTTAGTACCAATTCCCTTTTTTCTGTTACAACATCATATCCAAGATCTCTTACCTTTTTCGTTATATCTGAAGGACTCATCATAACAGGGTCAAACTGGACCATGGCTTTTTCTAAAGCAAGGTTTACATTGGCATCCTTGACTCCATCCATTTTTTTCAGCCCTTTTTCAATTCTTGTTGCACAGGCTGCACAGGTCATGCCAGTTACTTGGAATTGATTTTCAATAACTTTTTCGCTCATCCCCATCACCTCATACCTACCTAGGGTATATTTTTTTGAAAAAGAGAGCGTGCTTTAAGCACAGCCCATCTTCAATTTACTTTACTTCGTATCCTTGATCATCAATGGTTTCCTTGATTTTATCTAATGTTACCTCAGCTTGATTAAATTCAACGTCTACTTTTTTATTCTCCAGATCGACTTTTACACTTGAAACTCCATTAAGTGCTCCAACGCTTCCTTCTACTGATTTCACGCAATGTCCACAAGACATACCTTCTACATTTAAAGTTACTTTTTCCATATTTAACGTCCCCTTTTACTTTTTCATTAATTTTTGTATGGTCACTAATACTTCATCTAAAACTTCCATGTCACCTTCTTGAATTCGATTGACTACACATTCTTTCATATGTGCTTCAAGAAGAATTTTAGCAACACCATTAAGAGCTGCTTGTGAAGCTGAGATTTGAGTAATCACATCATCACAGTAAGTATCCGTTTCGATTAATCTTTTTATGCCCCGAATCTGACCTTCAATCCTGTTCAATCGGGTCACAAGGTTCTTTTTCGTTTTTTCTGAGTGATGACTCATTCTCCCATGTGAAGGTGTACAGCAACTATCCTCTGAAATCATCTCATTTTCTAATTCGGGATCCATCTCACTCCTCCTCCTCGATTACATTATAGTATACCCCCGTACCCTATGTAAAGTGACTGATTTGTGAAAAGTAAAATAAAATTAATTATATTACCCAATTTTTATGGAATATAGATTTAATTTGTTCTAACTTCGTATTTTAATACAAAACGTGAGGCGGTTCTCTTGTTTTGCGTATATAAACAAGAGAACCGCCTCCTCGTTTTTATTCTACTGGAGATAATTCACTTTCTGTTACCCATTTGTGATACGTTACCTTTTCCCCTGTTTCAGTATCCGTGTAATCTACCATATAGACTGTTGTTTGTTCAGCAGAATCAATTGTTGCAGTTGCACCTTTCATACCTTCCATATGTTCTGCATTTAATACCACTTCATCACCTGTTTGAAACGATTCATCACCCGCATTTTCAAGTTCCTCATGAATGACCCATTTATGATCCTCGACTGGTTCTCCGCCAGTTGTAGGCGTATATGTAACTGTATAAACCGTCGTGTCAAAGGCTCCAGAGATTGTGGCTTCAGCTCCATCCATTCCTGGCATATGACTTGCATTGATTATTGCCTTGCTACCAACTGGATAGGTTGGATTCTCCGCTTCCTCTAAACCTTCTGGTACTTCACTTGAACCAGAGTGATTCATTCCAGCATGATCCATTCCCTCCATTTCTTCTTCTCCATTACCTGATTCCTCATTTTCCTCTTCGTTTGTTGTTGTTCCTTGGTTTGTACTTTCTGTTTTCTCGTTGGTATTTTGAGTTTCATCTTCTGTGTTTGAACATGCACCAAGAACTAACAATAGTGATGCTAACAAAATAAATAGAATTGATTGTTTACTTTTTCTCTGCATTTTTTATTCCCTCCTTCTTTTATACAATATATTTTATCCAAAAAGTTTGCAGAATTTGTGCATAAAACATCTTTTACACCTTAAAAAGGTTATAAATTCTGAACTCCGCTTGTTTATCTAATTTATAATGGTTGTTCGATATTATTCTTTGGGTAGATATTAATTTACTTATAGAAATGACCCCAAAAAATTTGCTGATGCTATTTTAATTTATCAAAGTTATCCTTTCAGTTTTTAAATCATGTAAGTACAATTTGCCAAGTTAAGTTTGATATAAATACCAAAAGGCTGTTTGAACAATTTGTGAATTCATCATTTTTTCATTTAGAATCCACAATTTCTCCACATCCTTTATTAATAATAGACATGATAAAAATTACCTTTGAAAAAGACAGGGGGTTATAAAATGGGTTGTTGTGGTGGTCACCACTCTAAGCAAGACAATCATCCTCAAAATACTTCCATTAAGTCAAAGTTTTGGACTTTGTTAATTGGAATCGGTGTAATTGCGACACTTATATATTTATTAAATTAAAAAGAAAGGGGGTTAAGCCCAATTACTCTCATGTCAATCGTCCCCTTTGTTTTTATTTGTATCATTAGTATAAATTGATGGAGGAAGTGCATGATCAAAGATCATAACTATTCAAAGAATAAAAAGGAAAGACCCCTTTTAAAAGCTGTGGGATCAGTATTGTTTGCCATTATAGCCTCGTCTCACCACTGGCTACATACTCTTTTAATTGCACTCGGTCTTACTACAATAGGTACAGGTTTGTTGTCTTTACCACCAAGTATAAGTTTAGTATTTTTAATTATTTCATTGATTTTGTCTGTATGGTTTATAAGAGTCGCCAAACTGAAATGGTCACGAAACCGTCCTGCGGCTTGGGTTTATCTTATCTCTTCCCTTATCTCAATTATTTTAGTTATTACAGCAATACCTGATACAATCACAAGTGTGTATACTCCAGATCCAGTCAAGCAACAAGAAAAACAACAAAATACAGAACAGCAACACAATCATGATGAGCATATTTAATTTGAAAAGGGATATCCCAAACTTTGGATATCCCTTGAATAAAATTTAATAAATATAAAATAGCTTTTAAGTTAAAAACTTCATCAATATGAACATTGCCAACATAAAAGAAGCGACAATGCCCGATAAATAAATAACTCCTTTTACATCCTCTTTTTTCTGTATTTTATTGTATTCTTTATAAGTTATTTCTCCTTTTGCAAATCTCAAGCCGCTATAGTCAGGTTTTATGGAAAATAAAGCACCTTTCCTATCCTGTAGGATTATTTTCGTAATAAAATCCTTCCCATTCCATTGTTCAGCTTGTTGCGGGAACTCAAAATTTTTACCCCAAACACTTCTACCTTTACCACTTTATATAACGAATGTTTTCTTATTTCCTCGCTTATTTTATAAGCCTGATGTTCCATAAAATTATTAGTTATACACACTTTAATCGCCTCACTGACATCATAATTTAGATCATTAATCTAAATTCATGAAAAAACCTCTACTAAAGCATTTTATGCAGACCGCTTCCCAATGACCCTTTTTTAGTCCCACCAATTAACCTTCACTGTATTCATTAACCATAAGATTTTTTCAAGATTACCAATAAGTCAGTGTATCTAAAATACCTAAAATAAGCATGATCATTCCCGCTAATTTTTGAACAATTACACCAATCTTTCTACCTTTTTTCTTAACCAACTTCCCACTTAACTCAAAATACCAAATGAGGAAAAGAGCTAGTAAAAGTGGTAAAGATGTTCCTATTGCAAAAATAGCAGGAAGAAAGACTCCATATGACACAGATAATGTTACAGGTATTAATGTTACGAAAAATAAAACAAACATAGTAGGACAAAATCCAAGGGTAAAACTCACTCCCATTAGAAAAGCACCTAAATTACCCTTTTTTATAAATTTCTCTGGTATTGATCCTAAAACGAAAGATTTATAGAATCGAATAACATCGAGCATAAAAAGACCAATCAGGATTAATATAGGTCCAACAACTTTTCTAAACCATGGAAAGTATAGGGCTAAGATGGATTTAAACTCATTTCCGAGCATCCACACAGTAATACCTAGAATAGTAAAAACAAAGATTTTACCAAGAATAAAAAATATAATTTCTTTCCAAGCTATTTGTTTCTGTACTGATTTATTTCCGTATAATGTAATAGCACCTAGGTTCCCAGTAAATTGACAGGGTGTTAAGGCCCCCACAATCCCTAAAACGAAAGCAAATAAAATAGGAATTCCTTCTGTTGTATTGACCATATTATAAAATGGTTTACTGAGCATATAGCTTATTTTGCTAAAGAATTCATACATTTCCTATCCTCCTGTAATTTAAAACCTCTAACTCCCCTCTATCAATTAGGAATATTCCGAATCATGTGTAAATGGCTATTTTGATTTAGTTTAAATATTATTATCTGAAGGATATATTTAAAAATTCACATAATTTATATCAAAATTAAAGGAAACCTCTCAAACGAGGCTTCCAACTTATTGCTTTACTACATTAGTTGCATGGTTGTAATACAAGTATTATCATTTTCAAAAGTGGAGAATTCTGATTCTACTTTCTTATCGTCATACTTAATTTCTATACGATACTCCTTGTCCCTTGGTAGCCATATATCAATAAAGCCATTTGACTGGGACTTTAATTTTTCATCTACTAATACATTCCCTTCGATGTCTTCAATATAAACATCAAACTCTTTATTTACCAACTCACCTTGACAACCTGTCAAGTTATGAATTTGTCAAGGATGGGTTTGCTCAATATAAGGAGCAATGGAAACGAAAAATTCCTCCTTCGGCAAATCATAGCTTGCTTTATTTCCATTACGATCAGTTGCAATGAGTTCATGTGAAGTAATAGATGCTGACTGATCTTTAATGTTTCGTAGACTATAATCGTTCACTAACTCCTTAATATTTTTTTCTTCGTTTTCTTCGAAAGCGTTGTCTTCATTTGCACTACAAGCAACTAATGCTAAAAAAGTTAAAGCAATAACAATAAAATGCTTTAATTTCACTTAAAATTACCTCCAATCCCTTATGTGGAAATTAATTTGACCTTTTTCCGTACTGTAACTTTGCATATCCTTTCCAACGTCTAAACCAAATTAAGATTACTGCTATTCCAATTAATGATAATGAGACGACTTGAGCGATTCTCAAAGAGTCTGTTAACATCAAACTATCAGTTCTCAAACCTTCTACAAAGAATCTCCCTATCGAATACCAAATAACATAGATAAGAAAAAGTTCACCACGCTTTATATTAAGTCTTCTTACAATTAGTAATAGAACAAACCCCAATAAATTCCATAATGACTCATACAAGAATGTTGGATGATAATAAGAACCATTTATATACATCTGATTAATAATAAAATCTGGCAGATTTATACCTTCTAAAAAGCCCCTCGTTACTTCAGTTCCGTGTGCTTCTTGATTCATGAAGTTTCCCCAACGTCCTATTGCCTGCCCAAGAATAATACTAGGTGCGGAAATATCAGCCAATTTCCAAAATGAAATTCCCTTTTTATTGGCAAAAACAACGGCTGTTACAACACCACCAATTAAAGCTCCATGTATGGCAATGCCACCTTCCCAAATCGCAAATATTTGCCCAGGATTTTGAGAATAATAGTCCCATTTAAAAAGAACATAGTAAATCCTAGCACTTACTATTGAGATTGGAATAACCCAAAGCAATAAATCAGAAAATGTATCTTTAGAAAGCCCTAATTTTTTTGCTTCCCTTGTTGCAAATACCCAACCTAATAATATACCTATTCCGATGATAATACCGTACCAGTATATTGTAAATGGTCCAAATTCAATTGCTACTCTATCTAGTGGCTGTAAATAATCCATCTTGTCCTCACCTCTAAGTTTGCCTATCAAATCGTTCAACCATAAAATTACGACAAATCTGTCGAGATTTTATGCAGAAAATTATAATTGATACTTAAATTATTAGAAATGATAAGTAAAAAGCTGCTACTTTAAGTAACAGCCTTTTACTCATGATTCCTTTTTCACCATTGCAGAAAGAGCTTCAATTTCTTCTCTTAACTTTTTATTCTCCAACTCAAGATTTAGCATTTTATCATTCAAATTGTTTGAAGAATTTGAATGATGGTCATGATTTTTGTGACCAAACATCCCTTTCATACAAAAAATCATCATCAAGGGACAAATTAATAAGATCAATAATTGTAGCCATTCCATAAAATCACCTCATTTTTTATTATCCTACTAAGAAAATATCGAGATTTTATGGAGAATCTTTATGATCAAACAGCGATTCTTTGCATCTCCACATACCATTACTGATATAGTCAAATTGATTAGAAATAATAATTCTAACTTCATCATTTATTGTCCTGCAAAAAAGTCCTTCCCCGCCTTCCTCTCACTCTCCTCAATCCCTTGCGGCTCTAAGCCAAGACCCTCTTATCTCGCCTTTTTTCTTCCTTCCAATATGTTATATAGTTCTTCCCGAAAATGACCCGAATTTAGCTGTCTGGCTTGTATCAAATATTCGGATAATGTTAAATAGTTCGTACCGATAATGGAGGAATGAATCAGGAGAAAAGACGGAAAACGAGGCCATTTTGAGACGGTTTTACGGTTGGGAAACACACTGAATAGAGATTGGAAATCCTACGGATTTTTGTATTGGAGAAACGATTGAAACCCTTATTCAACAAGGGATTGAAGGAGTAATGGACGAAAAGAAAAGGACTGAATCACGATTGGATCCAGCCCGATTTTTGATTGATTTTGCAGTTGAGTAAATGTTACATACATATTTGTTTGCCCGCAGCTCTTCCCGCTTCCTTTTCAGTTTGGATACCAACTATTTAGCAGTAGGTACCGACTTTTTAGCATGGGGAAGAGGAAAGTAACAGCTATATAAATATTACCTTTAGTAAAGATATTTTTACTCTACTGTTACACTTTTCGCAAGGTTACGTGGCTTATCTACGTCACAACCGCGGTGTAGAGCAGCATAATAAGAGATAATTTGTAATGGAACAACAGCTACAAGTGGAGCTAATTGTGGCTGTATGCTAGGAATGACGAAACGGTCATCTTCCTCTTCCAATCCTTTCATAGAGATGATACAAGGATTCGCACCACGAGCTACAACTTCCTTTACATTTCCACGAATGCTTAAGTTAACATGTTCTTGTGTAGCAAGAGCAATAATTGGTGTACCATTTTCAATTAATGCAATTGTTCCATGCTTAAGTTCTCCACCTGCAAAACCTTCTGCTTGAATATAGGAAATCTCCTTAAGCTTTAACGCTCCTTCTAGTCCAACATAATAGTCAACAGAGCGACCAATGAAGAATGCATTTCTTGTAGTTGAGAGGTATTCACTTGCGATAGCTTCCATCTCTTCTTTTTGACCACAGAGAACATCCATTGCATTTGCGACAATTCCAAGTTCTTTTGTTAAGTCAAATTCTAGTGAACGACCTTTTCCATATGCGGCTACTGCAGCTAATATTGATAATACAGCCAATTGTGCTGTATATGCTTTTGTTGATGCAACTGCAATCTCAGGACCAGCATGTAACAGAAGTGTGTAATCTGATTCACGTGATAATGTTGAACCAGGGACATTCGTAATCGTTAGACATTTATGTCCAAACTCTTTAACTTGAACTAGTACTGCACGACTATCTGCTGTTTCTCCACTTTGTGAGATAAAGATAAATAAAGGTTTCTCAGAAAGTAAAGGCATATTGTAAGAAAATTCACTTGAGATATGAACTTCCACAGGAATTTTCGCCCAATTTTCAATAAATTGTTTACCTACTAAACCAGCATGATAACTTGTTCCTGCTGCAATAATATAAATTCGGTCTGCATCGTTAACTGCGTTAATTATATCTTGATCAACAGTTAGCCCACCATCATCATTACGGTATTTTTCAATAATTCTTCTAATGACTACTGGCTGCTCGTCGATTTCTTTCAACATGTAATGAGGATATGTTCCTTTTTCAATATCACTTGCGTCAAGCTCTGCTGTGTAAGGAGTACGTTCAACCACATTTCCTTGTAAATCCTTAATTGTAACCTTCGAACGTTCAACAAGAACAATTTCTTTATCCATAATTTCTAGGTATTGGTCTGTTACTTGTAGCATTGCCAGCGCATCAGATGCAACTACATTAAATCCATCACCAACACCTACTAATAGAGGGCTTTTATTTTTCGCAACGAAAATCATATCTGGATTTTGTTCATCTAATAAGGCAATTGCGTATGAACCTTTTAAAATCGATAACGCTTGACTAAAAGCTTCCTCAACCCCAAGGCCATTTGCCACGAATTTTTCGATTACTTGAACAATTACTTCAGTATCCGTATCACTCGTTAATTGAACATCTTGTAAATATTCACGTTTTAAAATAGCATAGTTTTCTATTACACCATTATGCACAATCGTGAAGCGTGTTGATGCACTTTGATGTGGGTGTGCATTTATACGGCTTGGTACACCATGTGTTGCCCATCTAGTGTGTCCAATACCCGTTTGTGCTTCAACATTTGAATCTACTGCTTGACGCAGTTCAGCTATACGCCCTTTTTCTTTAAACGTGTGAACGCCATCTTTATTCATAACCGCGATACCAGCAGAGTCATATCCGCGATATTCAAGTTTCTCTAAACCTTTTAATAAGATTTCTTTAGAATCCTGTTGTCCAATATATCCTACAATTCCGCACATAATTTGTTTCCTCCCATTGGTGTTCCAAGGGACAGTTGTCTTGTTTTTCGGAGACATTCACTGTCCCCTCACACATGTTTATAATTTGGAAGGCTACATTCTCCCCTTTGTACAAAAAGTTACCTCTTTGCTTTAAGGGAGAACTTACGGTTGTAACCATGCAACCGGGAGGCATCCGCCGAAAACTCGATAACCCCCATCCTCGTCAACTAAGTGTTATTTATCCGTTCACACTTAGTTCAGGCGCTTTTAAGTTGTGTAACCTTACTACCCACCTTTCTAGTATTCGTAAAAATACAAATTTAATGATACACCAAATCAAATTAAATCGTCAATCAATTTTTCCAACCACTTACAATTAATCGTTATTAAACAACGATTTAGTGCATTATATGAATCAATTATTTTTATGTTAATAATGAATATCTGCTTATACACCAAAAACGACGGGTCTCCCCGCCGTTTTATTTTATTCCATACCCATTTCTTGTTTAACTACTTCCACGATTCTTTCAACATACTCTCTACATTTGTCCTCTGTAGGCGCTTCTGCCATAACCCTAACTAATGGTTCCGTTCCAGAAGGTCGAACGAGGATACGTCCATTCCCCGCCATTTCTGCTTCAACAGTCTCAATTATATTCTTTACATTTTCATTCTCAGTCACATGATGTTTATCTGTAACTTTGACATTTATTAATAATTGAGGATATTTCTTCATTTCACCAGCTAGCTCTGATAGCTTTTTACCTGTTATTTTCATGATATTTACTAGTTGTAAACCAGTTAAAAGTCCATCACCTGTAGTATTGTAATCTAAGAATATAATGTGTCCAGACTGTTCTCCACCTAGGTTATAGTCATTAATTCTCATTTCCTCTACAACGTAACGGTCACCTACTGCTGTAGGGACACTATTAATTTCATGAGTTTCTAACGTTTTATAAAAACCTAAATTGCTCATCACTGTTGATACAACAGTATTCTTTTTTAAGCGTCCTTCATTTTTGAGATGTTTCGCACAAATATACATAATTTGGTCACCATCTACTATGTCCCCGTTCTCGTCAATGGCAATTAAGCGATCCCCATCTCCATCAAAGGCAAGTCCTATATCTGCACCTTTTTCTTTTAAGAATTCAGCCAATGCTTCAGGGTGTGTAGAACCAACGCCATCATTAATATTAAGTCCATTTGGAGATGTACCCATTGTCGATACGTCAGCATCTAAATCTGCAAATAAATGTGTAGCTAGTGATGATGTTGCTCCATGAGCACAGTCAAGTGCAATATGTACCCCAGTAAATTCTTCATCTACAGTTTGCTTTAAATATTGCAGGTATTTTTGACCACCCTCAAAGTAATCATTTACCTGACCTAGTTGTGCACCAACTGGTCTTGGTAAAGTATCTTCCTCACTGTCCATTAGTGATTCAATTTCTAATTCTTGTTCATCCGTTAGCTTGAATCCATCTGGACCAAAGTATTTAATCCCATTGTCTTGCACTGGATTATGTGAAGCTGATATCATTACCCCTGCTTGTGCTCCTAATGCTTTAGTTAAATATGCTACTCCAGGAGTTGAAATAACTCCTAAGCGCATAACTTCAGCTCCGATTGATAGTAATCCGGCTACTAGTGCACCTTCTAGCATATGTCCTGAAATACGTGTATCACGGCCAATGATAATTTTAGGCTTTTCAATATTTTTTGTTAATACATATCCACCAAAACGGCCAATTTTAAATGCTAACTCAGGCGTTAATTCACTATTTGCTACTCCTCTTACACCATCTGTTCCGAAATACTTACCCATTTATTTCGCTCCTTTGAATTCTTCAACGATTAATCTGAAGATATTTTCACTTTTACTTTCTTTTTTTGTAGTTCCCATGTGATATTTTGTGGACTATTAACGAATACATCTATGTCATGTTCACCATCACTAATGTCTGATAAATTTATATAAAGTTCTATGTCTGATGCATCAATATCCTTTATAACGGAAGATGCACCTAGAATGGTAATATCAATTTTACCAGAGTCTGGGTCTATGAAATCAATAATCTTCCCGTTAGATAATCCAACTGGTTTAATTGATTGAGCCTTAAAGCTTTTCTCCTCTTGTTCATCAACGTCTACATTTATTTTAAGCTTTTCAGGTGTTACTTTGTTAGCTCCTTCTGGTATTGGAACATCAATTTCAAGGACTGTATCCTTTGTAATAGTATTTAGATTAATACTTAAGCCATCAATAAATTGAAGTTCATCGATAACATCCAACGGCCCGAAAACAGTAATCTCTTTTACTTCCGGGTCTATACTAGAAATGCTAAGTCCCTTACCCAATTCGCCCTCACGGTTGATTTTAAATGGCAGTGACTTACTTGGACTCTTGATTGGAACAGTAACATCAACTACGGATGGCTCAACTTCAACAGCTAAAATTCTACCATCTTTATCATATACTGTAATTCTCGACTCCTGATTAATCGTCTCAGTGCCTTCCTCTAAATTAACTACTGCTTTTACACTGGAGATTTGATCAATAATATTCTGAGAAGCTGTAACCCTAACACTATTTGGGTTTACTATCGGCTGGTCTGGAGTGTAGCCTTCCTCAAGCTTATCTTCATTTAATAAATCAACTTCTACTTGGAAATCCTTTGCAACCTTTTCTTCTATTGTTACCGTTATTACAGAAGGGTTTATCGTTGCTGTTAAATTTCCAGGTATGTTTTTGTATTTCAATCTTACTTGGTGTGTACCAATTGAGAGATTATTTAAATCAGCATAAATTTCAAAATCCTTTGTTTGCCGCGCCTTTGTTAGTGCACTTCTATCCCCTTCTAAATTGACTTTAACATATTCTGGAATTCCTGTCACAACAAGATTTTCTTGGTCAAAATATGTAACGACAGGGACTTCAGTAACAGTAGCTTTATCAGTCGTTGATGAAGAGAAAAAAGGTGACTGTGATTGGTTACTTGACGAATCTGACTCGATGTTTACTGATGCATATAACATTAATGCCAAGAACAATGCAATGATTCTCATCACCCATCGATTTTCAATTAATCTATCCATTTTTCTTTCCCCTCCATTGCCAACGGTTTGAGGAAACTGGTTTATTAACCAATAAAAGTTCTCTTTCCAATACTTCTCGTAAATCTTCTTGTGTTAGATTTCGATGAAGCTCACCATTCCTAGTAACAGATACACTGCCTGTCTCTTCCGAAACAACAATTGTTAAGCTATCTGTAACTTCACTAATTCCGAGAGCAGCCCGATGCCTTGTACCAAGTTCTTTAGAAATAAATGGACTTTCAGAAAGTGGTAAATAACATGCAGCTGCAGCTATATGATTCCTTTGGATAACGACTGCTCCATCATGTAACGGAGTATTAGGAATAAAAATATTTATTAAAAGTTCCGAGGAAATCATTGAATCTAACGGTATCCCCGTCTCTATGTAATCATTCATCCCCGTTTCTTTTTCAACAGACATTAAAGCACCGATCCGTCTTTTAGCCATATATTCGGTTGCTTTTAAAATTGACTCTATTGCAACATCTACTTCATCTTCACCTGATACACCACCACGTGAAAAAATCCTTCCTCTTCCTAGCTGTTCTAATGCTCTGCGCAGCTCTGGCTGGAAAATGATAATAATTGCCAAAAATCCCCATGTTAAAGCTTGGTCCATAAGCCATTGTAAGGTGCTTAGGCCTAAGTATTGGCTTAACATACGGACTACGATTATTACGGTTATTCCTTTTAATAACTGTACAGCCTTCGTTCCCCTTGCAACCATAATTAGTTTATAAATAACGTACCACACAAGGAGAATATCAACAGCTATGCCGAGGTAATGTAATATTTCTTCATATCCCATTCACTCGTCCTCCATGAGTAAAACTCTAGTATGTAAACTAAGTCCCAACCTCTTTCTGTTGGACTTAACGGCTGTATAACAACATTCTTTTTAATTCTTGCTTATTATATCATTCCAATAGCATGATGCACAAAGGCATAAGATTTTTAACTATTAGGTTGTTTCGTAGACAATGTTTCTTTATACATAGTTGGCGTTATCGATTGGTCTCCTCTTACAACACTCGCTTTCCACGGTAGGTGGTGAGCTTGTCTAACTCCGGTAGTTAACTTTTAAACAAACTTCAGGTCATCTCCCTAAGAATTCAACAACGTTTCCTAAATCTTTAGCCTATGCGCTCCAAGTTGTATGTCGATGGGCAAGCCCCTGCGCTTTTCGAAAGACAAAATACTTTTTTGACAATTATGTCACTAAATAACATTATTACCTAACAGTATTTTATATACAATGAAAAAGGTCACCGAACCGATGACCCTATTCCTTAGTTTAGTACATTTACGACATCTTTGGATAGTGATTTCATATGATACCAAAGCCATTCAAACATTTCATCAATAACCTCTATTTCACCAGTTACATGTCCTGCAGAAGCTAGGTATTGCTCTCCATTTATTACGGTAACATTTCCTTCAATTGTACCCTCTATTCTTAAAGAACCATTTTTTACTGTTACATCTCCTTTTACTACTTCTCCTTCTGGAACAATTACTTGACTATTCTCAACGACAAGGTTTGACTGCTTGGAAACACTAAAGTTTTGGTCTTCATTCCAAGCTGAAAACAAGCTTCCCGTCATTAGTAGTATAAATAAAGATGCAGCAGAAAGGAGTGGGTGCCCCTTTACCCAACGATTCCAGGAAACTGTACGTTTTTCCCTTGGAAGATTGCTCATTACTGACTGAGTGAAGTTTCTCGGTGCTTCAATATGTGATGTACTTTGCACAAGAGCAACAGTCTTTTCTAGTTCATGGAAATGCTGATAACATTCTTGACAAGAATGAAGATGGTCCTTCACCATTTCCTCTTCTTGTGTTGTGAGTTCTTGGTCCATATACTTATGCAGTAGATGCACAAATTCAGAAGAACAACTCATATATCTCACCTCATTATAAATGCCTTAATTGCTTCCTTAATGCCTCTCTACCCCTATGGATCCTAGTTTTTACAGTTCCAACAGGAATATCAAGAATATCACTAATTTCTTTTAGGGGAAGCTCATCAATATACTTTAGAACAATAACAGCCCGATACTTATCAGGTAGTTTTAATATTTCATTTTGTATTGTTTTTTGAAGCTCTACAGTTTCAAGTTCATCTTCAGGTAATACGACATCAGCTGCAACTTGAGAATACATAGTTAGTCCATCTGTTCCAGAAACTTCTGCATCTAAATAATAATCAGGCTTTTTTTTACGAATACGGTCAATTGATAAATTTGTTGCAATACGGTACAACCACGTCGAGAATTTTTTGCTCATGTCATAAGTATGGATATTCACATATGCCCGAATAAACGCCTCCTGTGCAATATCTTCAGCTTCATGAGCATTTCCAAGCATGCGATAACATAATTGATAAATTTTATCTTGATAAATATCAACTATCTCCGCAAAAGCATTTTGATCTCCTTTTCTTACCTGTTTAATCCTTTTCTTTACTAACATTTCCATTCTACATACCTCCGCACTTTGCGGGTCTCTTTATATACGATTAACGTCTCATATAGTTTCACTTTTTGATGATATAAAAAAATTATCTTGCTTTTTGACAGAATTGTAAAAATAGCTGTCAATATACATAAGTATTTTCATTCTTCATCTATAAGTCTCGAAGGCCCCTATTCATCTAGCGTTTCAACATAGCGATGCGCCGGACTTTCATAGAAATAATTCTCCTATAAGTCGAACAACAATCTCATATAATTAATCATTTATTTATAAATGAAAAATATGTCTTATCTGAAAAAATAATCCCATTATAATTATTTTAACAAATTTCTGGCAACAGTTGGTGTTTTTTTTAAAACAACACAAATATAACGCTAATTAAGAGTGACTTAAGAGTGGAGGTATAACTGTAAGAATACTATGGTCTTGTATAACACTAATTACCAAATTACGAATTCACATTTTTTAGACAAATAAAAAAACCATAAATTTCAAATTATGGTTTAAACATTGTTGTATTAATAGTATATGGTGGAGCCTAGCGGGATCGAACCGCTGACCTCCTGCGTGCAAAGCAGGCGCTCTCCCAGCTGAGCTAAGGCCCCAAATATGTAAATATGGAGCGGAAGACGGGATTCGAACCCGCGACCCCCACCTTGGCAAGGTGGTGTTCTACCACTGAACTACTTCCGCAAATTATGAGCCATGAAGGACTCGAACCTTCGACCCTCTGATTAAAAGTCAGATGCTCTACCAACTGAGCTAATGGCTCAAATATGGCTGGGCTAGCTGGATTCGAACCAACGCATGACGGAGTCAAAGTCCGTTGCCTTACCGCTTGGCTATAGCCCATCAAATTTAAGATTATGTATTACTTAATATGACCATTTTATAGTAATTTATTCATAAATAAAGACAAACAAATTATGAAATGGTTACCCGTTCCTACTCGTTTATCTGAAACAATTAAATGGTGGAGGGGGGCAGATTCGAACTGCCGAACCCGAAGGAGCGGATTTACAGTCCGCCGCGTTTAGCCACTTCGCTACCCCTCCATATAGTAAAACAGTGCCGGCGAGAGGACTTGAACCCCCAACCTACTGATTACAAGTCAGTTGCTCTACCAGTTGAGCTACACCGGCCTATTATTTTAATACAAAATTTCTAATGGTGGAGGATGACGGGATCGAACCGCCGACCCTCTGCTTGTAAGGCAGATGCTCTCCCAGCTGAGCTAATCCTCCAAATATAATCTATCTTAATCCATAAGTTAATTAGTTGGTGACCCGTACGGGATTCGAACCCGTGTTACCGCCGTGAAAGGGCGGTGTCTTAACCGCTTGACCAACGGGCCATTCTATTTTCATAAGCTCCCAACCGGGCTCGAACCGGTGACCTCTTCCTTACCATGGAAGTGCTCTACCATCTGAGCTATGGAAGCAATGGCTCCGCAGGTAGGACTCGAACCTACGACCGATCGGTTAACAGCCGATAGCTCTACCACTGAGCTACTGCGGAACAATAAAATATCTACCTGGCAACGTCCTACTCTCACAAGGGGAAGCCCCTAACTACCATCGGCGCTGAAGAGCTTAACTTCCGTGTTCGGCATGGGAACGGGTGTGG